>NZ_JAYJLO010000009.1:0-200151 GCF_051948935.1 Bacillus sp. Brlt_9
GAAACAACAGCGAGTAGTGGAACAAGTAGTTGTTCAGCGTCATCAACATGTGGATCATCGTCGTGCTGCGGTTCATGCTAAGGTTTCAAATATCCTAAAGATTATGAAGGGAATTCAAATGAAAGATATAAGAATATATAATTACAAAAAATCACAAGATCATTATATTATTCGTTTATTAAGAGAATATACTAAAGACATAGGAGCATATTATATTGCTCGCTCGTGGGAACATGGTCCACATATAGTTGTAACTTTTAGTGAAACGGTGCCTTTGGAACAGATACTTGTATTGAAAAATAATATACAACAACAAATAGATCAAATTTCAATAGACCCAGAGCAGTATGAAGAGATAAAGAGTAAATATCAGAAAAGTCTAGAGACCATCGCTTTATTAGAAAAAAAAGAAGCGGGTAACGTTTTAAAAGAACATGGTACTGTCGAAATTCAAGAAAATAAGTTTGTATACTACAATCAAGAACTAACTAATGTAATACATCAAGCTCGTATTCAGTTACAACCTATTTTAGAAGAGACATACTTATATCTATATGAAAATGAAATAAAACCTGAAGTAATGTATCCAGCTTTATTTCATGCTGTTTCAGAATGTTACAAAGTAGATGGTGCAAATAAAGGGTATTTCTCTTTTATATCTCATGTTCAAGGATTTTTAGAGCTCTCTAAAAATCAATCATTAAAATATACAGAGAGTGGATTTGAAATGTTTTTTGAAAAAAACATTTCTGAAGTTCAAACGTTTGCTAACGAGCATCAAGATTTTATTGCTAGATGGCAACGAGAGTGGCAACTAATATTTGAAAGTTATGCAGAAAAAATTATTGAAAATATTGATAAACAATATCTTAAGGATCTAGAAACAACATTTTCGGAATTAGAAGGGAAATTTAAAAATGATTTTCATAGCAAGTTTGCTATGTATGCTAAGAATACAAATTTTGCTTCAAACCAAAATGCAACAGTATATCGATTCTTAATTAATATTCTCTATCTTTCGTTTCCCTTTTTGAAAATCAGCGCATTAAAGAAACAATTATTTATTTATATGGCTTATCGGTTTACAGAAACAACCTATAACATAAATTGGAGAAAGGAGATTTCTCTTGAAATATGAGATTTTAAAAAACCCAATAGTTCTGTATAGAGGAAGTGACGTTACAAAAGGTTGGTACAATGAAATGATGGCAACATCAGCTTCATTACAGGATGTATTACATGTCATAAAAAAAAATGAAGATCAATTAGCAATAATTAAAGAAAGACTAATTGTTAAGATTGAAAATGAATTTGCTTTAGTAAAAGAGATGAGTTTATTAAATTTAAAAAGAGATATTCATAACATAAGGATAGGTCGTATAGAGAAATATATTAAAATATGTAAAAATACTGAATTGAAATCTATGCTTGGGAATTTTGTTGACCTATTAGCACAAAATGCAAAACTTACTGAAGAACTTGCTGAGGAATACACACGTGTATTGAAAGCTAATAGAGAAATTTTGCAAAAAAGTATAGATGATGAAGAAGTTTTAAAATCTATCGTATTTTATAATAATGAAATTTATCAAAAAATTAAGAAATATACAAGTGAAGAAGTTGAAAAACATAGTAAGAAATTAAAGAAATTGGATTATTTTCTTCTGAAAATGTTAGTTCGTTCTTCAATGAAAACAAGTCCATTTTCTCATCTAACAAAAACAGGACTGGTCTCTAACACGGAAGAGATTGAATTTGAAAAAACATCGTATAGTGAATTGAATCATGCGGTTATTTTACAAACGATCCACCGTTATCTACGAAGTAATGAACAAGCATTACAACGTATTCCAGTGAAAGTAGAGAACTTTGGAAGCAAAGAACAAGGTATTTATTATGTGACACAAAATGATGTGGAACAATCAAAGAAAGTATTAGAGACTAGCGATAAATTTGTTGAATATAAACTTGATGAAAAGTTAATTCAATTTTTACATGAAAATAAACAGAAAGTAATTGGGTTTGAACAATTTAAACAAATAGCAAGCAAGATTACGATTTACCAAGGCAAAGAACTTCAATTATTTCGTAAGTTAGTCGAATTGAAGTTATTACGACAGTGTATAACAATTCCAAATAATAGAGGGATCATTACTTCTATCATTCAATTTTTAGAAGAATATGAAGTAGGAAAAGAAATAATACCTTTATTAGAAGAGCTACATGCTGCATTACATTCTTTTGAGAAAAGTAGTTCTTTTGAGCGGATCAATGATTGGAATGAAATAAAAAGAATTCTCTCATTACTACAAAAAGGGGATAAAAAGATTGGTAGTGAGATTATATATGAAGATGTAATCTTTAAAGATGTTCGAAAAGATACCATTACACCTAAGATTCGTAAATCTTTTTTAGAGGGGCTAGCTGATTTCATCTTATTATTTGATGTCAATGTGCGTGTTCAATATGAGATAGCTCAATTATTTTATGAGAAATATGGAAAAAGTACTGAAAAACTATCGAATAGTAATTTGTTAAATGAAGTTTTCTTTCGTGAAATTCATCAATTTTATCCATATTATCAAAACCAGAAATATCGTTATAAAGAAGCGAAAGCAAAAGAAATTCAGCAGTTGGATGAACTTCGAGATCAATTTTTGAAAGAATTTGAATCGCTTATTTTAAACGTAGATCAATCAGTAGAAGTAATCGATATTGAACTGTTAATCGAAAAATATACGAGCCTTATTCCAGAATATATAAAAAAGGATAGTAATATTTCTTATACACTATTTTTGCAAGAAACAACTGATGAAAATATTGTGCTTAATAATGTATATGATGGCCAAGAAAAATTCATATCACGATTTAAAGATTTTTTCATGCCGCATTATGAAACAAAGGAATATTCGAACTATATAGAGCGTGTACTTAATGAAGATAACTGTTACGAGGTAGATGAATTATTTGGATTTAACGGTGGAATTCATGAAAGAAAATCTCATAATATCGTCAATTTAGATGTAGGTTATCAACGATTTAATCATAAGGATGCGAAGCAAGTAAGAGATTTTAAAGTACGTTATAACACAGAAAAGAAAAAAATAGAATTTTTAGATGATAATGACAAAATATGTAATTTAGTGTATAAATCATCACTTGTTCCAATGTTTTTACCTGGTATTTTATCTGTTATGTTGTATCTATTTCAATCAGGGAGATTAAATTTTGATATTACTTCGCTGGTAAAAGAAGAAAATTATGTGCCACGAATTACGTTTGGTAATGTAGTTTTATCAAGGAAAAAATGGAAGGTGATAATGGAAGATCTAAAGGGCATTTTAGAATCAAAACTAGAAGCACATGAATTATACGAGGAATTAAATGGGTATTTCAAGCAAAAACAATTACCAAAACAATTTTTCCTTAAACATTATCGTCAAAATGGAGATTTTATGGTAGAAAAACCAATCTTTTTTGATATTGAATCACCGGTCATCATGAAGTTCTTTATACATGAGATCCAAAATGCGATTGAAAATTCAGGAGCATTATATATAGAAGAAGTTTTGCCAGAAGCAAATATCCCACTTAATGAATATTTGGTTGAATATTCGTTCAAAAAGGAGTAGATAAAAATGTTAAATATAAAAGTAAAAAATATTCACAAATCATATGGAGAAAAAAAGGTTTTAAAGGGATTAAATTTCGAAGCAAAACAAGGAGAAGTTATTGCTGTTATTGGTAAGAATGGTGCAGGAAAATCAACCTTTTTAGAAACACTTATGACAATCCGAAAGTATGATGACGGAGAAGTTATTTTATTTAATAAGAATCTTAAAGCATTAAGTGGAAGTGATTTAGATAGTATAAAGGAAAACATATCTATTGTGTTACAATCTACTAATTTTTATAAAAATTTAAAGGTGATAGAACTATTACATCTATTTAAATCTTATTATGGTAAGTCTATAAATGTTGATGAAATTATTGAAAATTTCCAATTAGAAGAGCATCGAAAAACATATTTTGATAAATTATCTGGTGGTTGGAAGCAAAGAGTAGCATTAGCAATAGCTTTTATGACTAATCCTAAGCTTATTATTTTAGATGAACCAACAACAGGGCTGGATCCACATATGCGCGATGTGTTATGGAAAAACATTATTAAATACAATAAAGAACAAAATGGAACAGTATTATTATCAACACATTATATGGATGAGGTAGAACGTTATTGTGATAAGGTACTTCTTATTAATAATGGAGTAGATGAAGTATTTGATACGCCAAAGAATATTTTGAAGAATGAAGGGCATCAATCAATTAATGACTTTTATTTATCACAAGTAGGAGTATAAAAGGAGGAGTAAATATGCTTGTTACACAATTAAAATATGATCTTAAAATGTTTTTTAGAGAACTCTTTTATTTAGTCTTCACAGTTATTATGCCACCAGCATCATATGTGTTTATGGGACAGCTATTTGACAATAAGGTTTATGGAGACAATTTGAATTATGTACAATTTTACACACCATCATTTATTATCTTAATTACATTTTCAGTTGTTTTCTTCGCATTTGGTTTTGATCAAGTAATGAATCGTTCATTAGGGATTGAAAAGCGAATTAGTGTAGCTCCTGTTAATGCACAATTGTTACTCATGTCAAATATTTTAAAATCTATTATTATTACATCTTTAGGATTTACAACAATTTTAATAATTGGAATGACTGTATACGATCTATCATTAGAATGGAAAACTTTATTATTTTCTTACCTTGCATTTATCGGAATTAATGCGATTTTATTAACAATATCTTCAGCTATTTATTCATTCTTTAATGAAATGAAAAGTGCATTAGTATTTTCAATTGTTATTTTCCAAGTAGTCATGTTTACTGGAGATTTTACAATGCCAATCGCAAGCAGCCCTAAGTTCGTACAATATATTGCAAAAGCGAATCCAGTTTACCATATTAACCATATTTTCATTGATATTTGGAACCAAATGTTTGAGTTAAACAGTAAAACAGTTTACTCTATCGCTTATGTTATCGTAGTCTTTTTAATCGCATTAGGAGTAATTGTAGGGAGAGCTAAAAAACAGAGAGGATGAGATAATTGAACTATTTAAAGTATAGAAGTGCTTTTCGATTCTATTATAAAGATAATAAAATGTTTTTTGTGAGTCACAATCAAAAATTCACAATTAAAATTGATGAAGAAGAATATGTGAAAATTCATCGAATGTTAGGAGTCTTTGCAGATGGGTTAGAGGAAAAGCAGGCATATGAAGCATATCCTCAATATAAGAAGATTATAGATTTTCTAAGAAAAATTGGCATGATCTACTCGATTGATCGGGCATTGCTAAGGAAACATCAAGATAAACTATACTATCCAATTATTGAAACACAATCAAATTCAATTACAGATGATTTAAGTGTAATTGAAGCATGTACAGTAGAAATTAGAGAGGATTTTTTAGCTGCTACTGAAATTGCTAATTTATGTGACATGAATGATGTATCATATAGACTACTAAAACATAGTGAAGAAGATCTAGTTGTTTCAATTAATAATTCAAGGATAAAAGTAATAAATAATTTTTTAAACGCTAATAATGAAATAATTATTGCGCCTAAAGAAAAAAGTAAGCTCCTATATATGAGAGAAAAAAGTGTGAGTCGCGATAAAATCACACCGAAATTACTATCAAAATTCAATTTTTATAGTTTAATTGAAGCAATCATTTTGAGAGAAGAAGAATCCGTATTTCTAATTAATGATGAATTAGAAGTGAAAAAGAAAAAGTGGTTTAACCTTAATTCTTTTAATACGAAAGAGCAGCTTACAGAAGAGTTAAGTGATTCAGATTCTATTAAATCATTAAATGCCTTGGAGATTTTCTTAGATACGTATTGCTCAAGGATTCAGTCTTTTAATGGGAATCCTGAGTACGGTATTTACAATCAGTTGCCTTTACAAGTATTTACAATACAGTATTACTCTACTGATAACAAACTTGTAAATATGTATTTAGCTGACTTAAATTATGAGCGACTTAGTAAATATGTAACTGAAGTGGTTTTTGCCGAAGTATTAAGGGAAAGTTATGGAAACCATTATACAATTTTGCAAAATGAAAAGATAATTCATGACACTGTTAATAGTTATACAAATAAAGTTGTAAAGAAAGTGGAGTTAGAGGAGTTAGAAGAGTTTGAAACGATCCAAGAATTGTTAGCTGAGAGAAATATTGCAGTATATACTTCTATTGAATTGCAAGATGATGGTAAATATCGTATTCGTATTACAGATCAGCAGCTAGACAAGGTTTATCAATATAAGATTCCTATTTATCAGCTAGAGTACATTCCAGGAGTGATTTATACATTTATAAGTTCAATTGAGAATGGGATTGAGTTAGAAAAAGCAGGATTTTTTGAATTAGAACTTATAAATCAAAGAAGGCTAAATGGAAATTATGGAAGTGCAGAGCATAATGTGAATGTACTTAATAGGAATAATATTTCATGGAATCATACGAATATAAGCTCTATTCTTAAAGAAATAGGATTCGCATATAATGTTTGGGAGATGAGAGCATGAAAGTAAAATATATAACAGATTTAGCTAATTATCATGAAGTAGGAATTGGAGAAATATCAGTTTACTTTAATAAACAATTTATATTTATTGGTCCTATTCGCACCTATAGTTCTGCTTGTTTTAATTGTTTTCAAGAACGAGTAAAAGAGCAGAAATTAAGTGAATATTATTTTTCTACTGCTAAGCATTTGGCACTTAATGATGTGGAAGAAGAGATCGTAAAATCATATTTAGAAAAAATTGCAGATGAAGAAGAACAAGGCATCATTTATATTTTTAATCGAATTACAAAAGAATGTGAATTAGTAAGCACATTTAAAAGAGGAGATTGTCTACACTGTTCATCTGACGATATCAATTATGTAAAGAGAGATAGTAAGAAAGAAGGATATCTATTTGAAAAATTAAACCCTCGTCAAGATAAATGGGAGAATGTAAAAAATCGATTACAGAAGTTTAAACCACTTCTTTATAAAAATAGGTTCTCTTTAATTAATAGAATCAATAGATCTGGTGATTCTTATGGATTACCTATGGTAGAAACAGAGGTATATTATAAAAATGTTTCTATGCTATCTTATGGTAGAACAAGTACATATGAAAAATCGCGTTACACAGCTATTTTAGAATCATTAGAACGTTATGCAACTGCTTTTCCATATAAAAGATCTCCTTACCATTTTCGGGAGAAGGAGAATGAAAATATTGATTTAAAGATTTCAGAAATCATTGAGTTAAATAATCTTGAGACGGGTGAATATAGTGCGGATACTCCTATCTATTATACAGAGGTAGATGCCTTGCATAAGAGAAAGAAAGCATTAATCCCAGAGCAAATTGTGTATTTTGATTCACATCATTCTTCGGATGAGAAGCGATATATTTTTGAAAGCTCGAATGGAAGTGCATTAGGATCTACTCTTGAAGAGGCAAGTTTATTTGCAATGTTGGAATTGTTTGAACGTGATTCTTTCTTATGTACATGGTATGGAAAAATCCCGCCAATCCGCATTGAAACAGAGTCTTTAAAATCATCAAAGATTCAAAACTATATAGTAGCTTTGCAAAAGAAAGGTATTAAAGTTCATGTTTTTGATATTTCTATAGAATTAAAAATTCCTACAATATGGGTATTACTTGAAAAGCAGGATCCTAAAGAAAGTGATATGGCATTTTATACAGCTGCAGCTACATCGTTTGATTTAGAAGATGCAATTGAAAAAGCATTAATTGAAGCAACAACTGCCATTTCTGTATTTTCTAATTTATTCCGAGGAGAAGATTTTCAACAGAGAAAAAAAATGCTTTTAAAGGATCCAACTAAGGTAAGTAGACTAGAAGATCATTTATTACTGTATTCTAATCAAGAAATGAGATCATATTTAGAATTTGCACTTAATACGCCATATCATATAACAGATGATGAATTAGAAAAATATTATTTGGAATTTAACGGGAAATATACGGAAGTATTAGAGTATTTCCATGGAAAAATATTAGAAATTTCAGATAAGGCGTACCGAGCAGCTACAGAAAATATGAATTTAAATGAATTAGGGTTTGTTAATGTGAAATATGTTGTCCCTAAAATGTTAACAATGACATTTGGGCATCAAAATAGAAGAATCGTGAAATCAAGAGTGGAAAAAGCAATAGCGTATAAGGGAAGAGGGTATGTGGATACAGAGTGGATGGAAAAAATCCCACATCCATTTCCATAAGGAGATGTATGAGAATGGATCAGTCTTTTTTATCTAAATTTTCCGATGATAGGTATGAGTATTTCTCGTATGGAGAGTGGATTTCTCCACATAGATATTTTTATAGAAGGAAAGAACAAAGATATTTCGAGAACCTAGAAAGAAAAATCGAATTAAAGGAAGCAGATACTTTCGAAAAACTCTTATATTGGGTGTTCAATATGTTAGAAGTTATTCATCGAGTAGATTTTGCTAGTAAATATTATTTTCACACCTTAACACCAAAGGCTAGGAATCATCCATCGATTCGTGTAGCCGTGGTTCATCATAATACAATGTACTCTTTTTGCCCAATCACAAACGAAATTATAATGAATAAGAACAATTTAGTGAAAGTTAACCCGGGAGAAACGTATATTCTATTGTTTTCTGATGATAGTAAGACTCAATTTTTGTATGGTGAATTTCATAAGATGCTTTCGGCTCTAAGTGTGGGACATGCCATGTTTAACATTGAATACGCAATGCAGCAAATAGACGTATCGTATGATTACTGTTCTGAATTATTAATGACAACTGAAATGAAAGAGTATTTTAGAGGTAACTATATTACAATTCCGATTGCAATGAAAGTAAATTTGAATAATTATAACGTTACAGAACCGATAAATCACGATCAAAATTATATGAATCATTCTTTTTCGTCTCATAATCTAACTAATCTAGGGGAAATGATGAATCTATTTACTATATCGGATTTTCGGGCTAGATCATCCAATCAAGTGAGAAGTGGAGATGTTATTTTTAATAGAAGTTTATCGGAAGAATCATTTACAAGTATAATTTATTATTTGAAGGAATGTATAAATAGTACACCAATTGAACTGTATTTTTACATTAATGATGTTAAAAATTTCAAAAGAGGGTACTATCGTTTGAATAGGAAAGGCTTAATTTTTGTAAGTAAAGCAAATTGTCATTTGGAATATAAAGATATACTGAAAGAGTATCATGAGTATATAAACTTTACCGGAATTAATTTCTGGTGTTTTATGAATATTCCTGACTATAAAGAAATAAAGGATATACAAATTGTTTTCCATACAATGGGGATGTTAGCACAATTTCTCTCTACCTATATGGCAAAGGCGGGGTATTCTTCTAGATGTTTAAAAAATTATAATGATCGATATATAAAGTTAAAAGTAGGTTTGGGTTCTAATGATTTAATTGGTTATTCGGTAGTAGCGTTTCAAAATAGAGGAGAAGTAGGTTCATTCTATATATAAAGATATAAAAATTCTAATTAAAATAAAATAGAAGGGGTGAAAGAGAATGTGGACATCAAAACATATTTTTATTCATGATTATAAGCTAGTGGATGTGTTTCTACAGGAGAATCTTCTACCATTAATTAATAGATACGCTTTAGATAAGTGGTTTTTTATTCGGTATTGGCAAGGGGGACCACATATACGTTTGAGGTATAAGATTAAGGAACTGCAAGTGAAACATGATTTTGAAAAAGAATTAGAAGATACATTAAGAGACTTTCAGTTGGAGTATCAGAATGAAAAATTCTCTGAAGTGTCTTATGATGATCGAGTTGTTCAATTAGAAGGGGTCAAGGATTTAAAAGTATATCCTAATTTTTCTATACAAGATATTTTATATGTTCCAGAAGTAGCGAGGTATGGTGGAGAAGAGGCTGTTTCATTCTCAGAAGAATTATTC
The DNA here is from genome assembly GCF_051948935.1 of Bacillus sp. Brlt_9. Lineage (NCBI taxonomy): Bacteria > Bacillati > Bacillota > Bacilli > Caryophanales > Bacillaceae > Bacillus > Bacillus sp. Brlt_9. The sequence goes on from NZ_JAYJLO010000009.1 coordinate 10,053, forward strand.
TCATATTCTTCTGAATTGGCGAGTTATGTAATTCAGGAGATAGCTTGGCCTAAGAGGTATATTATAGCGTTTGATGTGATGTTTTATAGTTATAAAATGGCTGAAAAGCTTGGAATTGCTCCAGCAAGAGAAGTATTTTTTAGTAACTATAATCAAGTTTGGAGTTCTTTTAAAGATAGAGAAGAATTAAGTAAGATACAAGGTTTATTACAAACAAGATTAGAGCAGCTTGAGAACAAAGAAAGTATTCCCAAGGTATATAATAAGTATTTTGAGAGTATGGAGAATAATCTTAAATTAATTATGGAACATCAAAATGTTTATACAAAAGAAACGATGTATTACATTTTAATTTCTCACATTCATATGTTAAATAATCGTCTAGGTTTATCACCACAAAATGAATACTTACTATCAAGGGTATTTTTGAAAAAAGGGGATTATTCAAATGAAGTTATGGGACTTTAAGGTAGATGTAGCACCAAAGTTTATTGACTATCATTATGCATCAATAAATGATCCAGCTTATACAATGACGCAAGTCTATAAACATCGGGAACGAACTCCTACTATCGAGAAACAGTCTAATAGTGTCCCTTTAGAATATAAAATCCAAGAAGAAAATGAATTTGAAAAAATATTATTAAATCGTCATTCATGGCCTATGCCATTTTTAAACAACCAACATATCAATTTAGACTTGATAGCAAAATTTTCGCAATTGGCCTTTATTGGAAATTCTAAAAGGAACCGTAATTATCCTTCAGGTGGAGCGCAATATTTAGTCAACATTCATTATTTGTTTAATAATAACCGAGTAGATCAGGATGTTATACAAGCGGGAACTATTTGTAGACTTAATATGGATAATCACACCTTAATAGGTGAAAGATTTGTCGATTGGGATATTATTCGAAAAGCATTTATTGCACAAGCAGGAGCAGCTACAGCACAGTTCGCCATAGTATTAAGTGTAGATTTAATGAAAATCTCTGAGAAATATACGGATATTTCATATAAGCTTGTTCAGCAAGAAGCGGGACATATTGGACAAAATATACAACTCGTAGCTGAGTATTTAAATATTAAATCTTTGCCCCTAGGTGGCTTTTATGATAATGCAATGAATAAACTCATAGGGAATTCTAAAACAACTTTATATACACTTTTATTAGGGTAGGTGGCTAATATATGTACATGTTAAAACAAAAATATTTTCTAACAGAGAATAATAGTGTTATTACTATTGAAGATATTATTGCTAAAAAAATTGTGTGTGCTTTCCGTGCTAAACAATTAAATTATAATATTTTAGAAAAATTATTTTATATGGGCATAGGGAAAGAATTTGTGTATTCAAAGGAAATAAAGGAACATTATTTTGTTAAACAAGTTCAAATGAAATATCCAGAATTATTTTATTTTTGTAATTCAACACAGGAAGCAGAAATATGTATAGCAGTAAGACAAAATTTATTAACGATGAAGGATGTATTTATTTCATCAAGATCTTTCGAAAAAACATTTCAATATTTAGGGGAATATATCGAAGGAAAAAGAAGTTCTAAAGTATTGTTAATTACGAGTGAAGATAAGTATAAATCTTTATTTAAAATGTTAAAAGAAATATCTTTTATAGAAATTGAAAAGAACGATAAGGTAGATTTTGAATCTTTACAAGATTATGGGATTGTAATGAGTGATTTAACACATTATGAGTCTCTACAGCAAATGGAACACTTGAAAACAAAGGTGTTGGTATTTGATGTAGATAAAGAAAACATTGAAGTTGGACCAATAGTTTTTACAGAGACATTTATTTTACCTAAATTAGAATTTAAGAAACAAAGTCTTTCCTCAATTCAATTTTCAGATGAAGCACTATTGTTCTTTTTTATTCAAAGAATATTATTTATTAATGCGTTTGAATTGTATAATGAAATTGCAGAAAATATTCAAGTACCAATCCGAAGTCAGTTGAGTATTAACAAATTAACTTTGGAGGGATATAGTAAAAATATAATTTTATATCCTAAAACTGAATATCATAGAGAGATGTACTTAGCAAAATGAAGAGAAATATGAATAGAACTTTAAAGTAAGGGTTCCCTAAAAATTGTGAAATTTAGTGATAGATTCAAGGAAGAGGGGACTCTTTTTAGTATAAGGTGGAATGTAATGATATAAGTATAGCGTTTATTGCCTGATTAACATTGGCGTATATGAAAGTATGTAGAATATAAATGATTCAACTTCATAAACGATTTAATTTATAGTATTATTCTCCAATGAAGTATGACAACATAGTTGTTGTCTCACTTCATTGGAGAATAAATAGATCTAGTAAACATATATGAAAGAAAATTTTTGATTAAGGATATAGTTTTCTATCGTAATGAGACGTGCTAAAAGCCAAATAGTAAACTTAAAATCCCCCATTAAGGAGCACCCCTTAATGAGGGATTTTTTTGTATTTTAGCAGATAAGTCAATTTTTAATACACTTATGAAATGAATAGAAAAAAGGAATTCACAATTAGGATGAAAAAAAACTAACATATTATAAAAATCAATCCTTTTAGTATACAGCTTGTATTATTGGTTACAGAGGTGATAAACATGAAGGAAGAGGTAGGAATTGAAGTTAATTTGACGGAAGAAATTGCTAGTAAAATAGCCCTTTGGACCAATAACAACTGCAAAGGTGGACAAATTGAATATTTAAAAATGAAATTAGGTATTGAGACAATTCTCATTAATTTTTCAAAAGCTATATTTGTTTATGGAATGGCTATTTTGTGTGGGGTATTGTTTCAGACTTTCATTTTGCATAGTGCGTATTTTGCAGTAAGAAGAGTCTCTTTTGGATTACATGCGAAATCAAGCGCTCATTGTACAATAATTAGTGTCATTTTGCTTGTTGGTATGTCTTTAATAGCTCCGTATATTGTGTTAAGTAATTATTCAATTTTAGGCTTAAGCCTCATATTTATCCTATGTTTATATCGTTATGCACCAGCTGATACAGAAAAAAATCCTTTAATAGGATTAGATAGAAGAAAAAAATTAAGAAAAGAAGCTATTGTAACATGTTTATTTATTATATTTATTGCGTTAATTGTTCCTAATCAAATGATCAAGTCTTTACTTGTTTTAGGTATCGCTCTACAAATAGTGTTTATTTTACCGATTACATACAAACTATTAAAAAGGGGTCGAAATAATTATGAAAAATATGAAGAAGAGATTAATGGATGAAGTGAAGTATAATGTATCAAAAGCACTTGGATATATTGCAATCAAGAGTGGGGAAGCAGCAACTGAGAAGTTGTGTATAGGATTTGGATATGAACCGAGCGTCCCTACTGAATTACTGAAACTAAATAAAGAAAAAGAATAGTGTTAATTCCAAAAAGATTATTTTGAAGATTTAATATTCTGAAAAGATTTTTTTTGAGTGGATAGTTTGAAGTTAATTGGTAAGAATTGTGATATAATGATATGAAAAAACATAGAGGTGGTATTGTTTGTATGATTTTTTCATTATATTTATGGAAATGTTAGCAATCGGCCTATCCATTCATATTTTGCATGAAAATAGATTGAATATAAAGTTTACATTAAGTATGGTATTAGTGACTCAAATTATAGGATATTTTATTTATAGTAAAATGGGTATTTTAGGTGTCTTTTTTATAATATTATTTATTCTTATTAGTTTAGTCATAAAAACAAGAAGTATCTTTTTGAGTATTATTATTCCTGTTATTTCATTTATTCTACTGGTTATAAGTGAATATGTGGCTCAATTGGTCAATTTTTATTTTCTAAAAAAAACGGTAGTTATGATGAAAAGTAATTCGATGGACTTGATATTACTAGGATTAGAAATTTTTGTGATACTCCTTCTCTTAACATTAGCTGTCAAAGCTGTATGGGGAAAATTGAAAATATATGACATATTTAATAAAAGATATGGTATTTTAATTGCAATTTTAGTTATTATGACATTTATCATTTTTTATGTGAATATATTGATGGGAGAACAGCAGGGATTTACAAAGGAAAATATTCAAATCAATAGTATATTATTTTCTTTTTATTTTCTTTTATTGCTTGTTGTTTTTTTTGTTTTGACACGAATTATAATAAAAGAAAATAATATTAAGAATCAACAATTACAATACGAAAGATTACAAGAATATACAGCAAATCTAGAAGAACTATATACAGATATGCAAAAGTTCCGGCATGATTATATTAATATTCTTTCTACTATGTCTGAGTATATTCGTGAAAAGGATGTTGAAAGTTTAGATCGCTATTTTAACGATAAAATTATGCCGATTAGTCAAGGAATGCGATCAAATAATTACAAACTTGGAGCATTGAAAAATTTGAAGATTCAAGAAGTAAAAGGGATATTGTCTTCAAAATTAATCAAGTCTCAAGAATTGAATATCGATACTGTTATTGAAGTAGTAGAACCGATTGAAAATATAAATATGGACTCTATTAACTTATGTCGATGTCTTGGTATTGTGCTTGACAATGCAATTGATGAAGCGCAGTTATGCCAAAATCCGACTATACGTGCAGCTGTAATGAAAAGGGAAGGATCAGTCCTTATTGTTGTAGCGAATACTTGTCGTTCAAATGTACCTCCACTATATAAGATTTATCAAAAAGGTTTTTCAACAAAGGGAGAAAAGCGTGGATTAGGGTTAAGTAATTTGAAAGAAATAGTTGCAAAGTACGAGTATGTTATTTTGGATACATATACAAAAGATGAACATTTTATACAGGAATTAGAAATATTTGAGTAGGAGGGAGAGTTACATGTTAGAAATATTTATTTGTGAAGATGAAATAGAACAAAGGGAGCGTCTTAAAAAATACATAGAAAATTATATTATGATCGAGAATTTAGATATGAAAATTGTAGTTTGTACTGGAGAACCACAAGAAGTTATTGATTATTTAAAGGAAAATAATTCAACGGGACTCTATTTTTTAGATGTAGATTTACAAGCAGATAAAAGTGGAATTGCTTTAGGTGCAGAAATTCGCCATTATGACACAAGAGGTTCTATCGTGTTTATCACGACACATTCTGAATTGACCTACTTAACGTTCGCTTACAAAGTTGAAGCAATGGATTACATTACGAAAGATGAATTCACTGATATTCAAAAAAGAGTAATTGATTGTATTGATACAGCCAATAAGCGTTATATTACAAATAGACATGGAAACAAGAAAATATTCCAAACAAAACTGGGGGATAAAGTAATTAGTGTTAATTATGATGAAATTCTCTTTTTTGAAACTTCATCTCAACTGCATAAAATTATTTTGCATGGTATGAATAGACAGGTGGAGTTTTATGGGAAGTTAAAGGAGATAGTCGAGTTAGATAGTCGTTTTTATCGCTGTCATAATTCTTATGTGGTGAACAAAGATAATATTGCCGAAATTGATATGAAAAAGCGTGAAGTATATATGGTTAATGGTGAAGTTTGTTATGCATCTAGTCGCTTTTTAAAAGGTTTAAAGAATATTGTTCAGCGATAAGAAGCTTTTTTGAAACTGAATCAGATGAAATATGGAATAACCCCTTTAAAAGGGGTTATTTTTTTGTGAAATTTTTAAGAAGTTTTTGCAAAATATTTATATTTCCAGTTGACATTGAAAATGAAAATCATTATCATTTACTCGAGATATGATTACATTCAGATTTATATATTTTGGAGGAGATGTAAGGTTGAAGAACAATAAAAGAAAACATATAAATGCAATGTTAATAGCGGCGACGTTGTCGTTGCCGTTTGCTACATATTCTACGCCGGCATTGGCGGCTGTAGTAAGTGAAGCGAATAAATCGGGATCCACGTTAAAGGATGGAACTTATGATGTTGTTTTAAAAGCATATAATGGGGCAACAAATGAAGAATCAAGAGCTACATCTTATATAAAGGAACCAAAAGTAACAATTGAGAACGGTAAAAAAACTATAACAGCTACGCTAAATGATAGTGATTTTTTCCAATATCTCAAAATAGAAGATAGTCAAAATCCTGGTACTTTTCATGATGTGAAAGTACTATCAGAAGATAAAAGGAAAAATGGAACGAAAGTTATTCAGTTTGAAGTTGGAGAACTAGGAAAAAGATATAAAATGCAACTGCATGTTTTAATTCCATCTATGGGATATGATGAAAAGTATCAGGTACAGTTTGAAGTGAAATTAGCTAATGGTGATAATACTAATAAGGAAGAGCAAAAAGAAAATCAAACGGAACAAAATGAAGAAGCGAAAAACGTAATAGTTGATACTAAATTACAACAGTATATTAACAAGCTTGTTTTAGAACGTAAGGATCTTAATGCACCTATCACGAAGGAGGATGCTGCTCAAATTAAAGAAATATTAATATATGCTGGAAAAGGTATTAATAGTTTAGAAGGTTTACAACATATGGTTAATTTAGAGAGATTCGTAATATTCGAATCTGATGTGAAAGATATTTCCCCTATATCAAATTTAAAAAAATTAAAAAGCTTAAATGTTGATAGAAGTCAAATTGAAAATATTGAACCTATTGCTCAGTTAGAAAAACTTCAATTTCTATATTTACGAGATAATAAAATTAAGAATTTAAAACCATTGAGTCAGTTAAAAAAGGTGAAAGAGTTAGATGTAATAGGAAATGAAGTTACAGATATTAAACCTTTATTTACGATGCCTTCTTTAGAGAAATTATATATTGCTAATAATAAAATTAGTGACGTAACGGGGATTGAGCAATTAAATAAAGTGAAGTTATTGTGGGCTGGTAGTACTAATATTAATAACCTTGATTCTATTAGTAAAATGGAAAACCTTATCGAACTTTCAATTAATGATGCGGAGATTAGAGATGTAACACCCCTAGCTAAAGTGAAAAATTTACAATCATTGGATTTAGAAGAAAACTATATTTCTGATATATCACCTCTTAGTGAATTGACGAATTTATATGAACTTAATTTAATTGCGAATCAAATTGCTGATGTAAGACCTATTCAAGAGTTTGCAAAGCGTTTTGTAGTTAAAGTGCATAGACAAAAAATCTTCTTAAATGAAGGAGTAGTAAATGAGGACATTAAGATTCCTGTATATGATTTAAATGGAGAGCCTCTTCAAAATATTAGATGGGTAAGTGAAGGAGGCACACATAATAATGGTTTTGTGAAATGGAATAGCCCTGGAGAGAAGGCATATGAATTTAATTTAGAAACAGGTTCTCCAGATCATAAATTACGTTTTAATGGAACTATCATTCAAACTGTAGTTCCAACACAAGAAAATTTAAGTGTTATTCCAGATAAAAAACTAAAAGAGCATATTAATAAAAATAGTTTAGGTAGGACGGATGTAAATACTCCTATTACGAAAGAAGATTTATTAAAGGTTAAAACATTAAAGATAACCGATGGACAGAATAATGGAATAGCCGATTTATCCGGATTAGAGTATATGACAAATTTAGAAGACCTCACATTAGAAAAATTTGAGTTAAAAAATATAGATTTTATCTCGAATTTGAAAAACTTGAAGTCAGTGAATTTAGCGAATAATAAAATAGAAAATTTAGAGCCGCTAGTTAAGCTAGAAAAAATTGAGGCATTAAATATAAGTAACAATAATGCCAAAAATATAGAAACATTATTTACATTAAATTCGTTGAAGAAGTTAAATGTTTCAGCTAATAAAATTAATAATGAATCTTTACAAGGAATTCAACAATTAACGAATTTAGATTCATTAATAGTAAATCATAATAATATTAGTAATTTGGATGAAATCAGTAATATTCCTAAGTTATTTGAACTAGAGATTAAAGAGAATAAAATAGAAGATCTAATGCCATTAACGAAAGCTAAAGAATTAAGGTTTTTAGATTTGTCAGATAATAAAATTAAAGATATAACAATTTTTAGCTCGATGCTAGATCTTATTAAATTAAAATTGCCTGGGAATGAAATTCGTGATGTAAAACCAATTATCCAACTATCCCAATGGAGTACAATTGATCTTAGAAAACAAAAAATTATGTTAGAAGATGCTCAAGTGAATCAAGCGGTGAAAATTCCTGTTCATGATGTGGAAGATAATCCTCTTGAAGATATTACACTGAAAAGTGAAGGCGGAACATTCAATGACGAAGAGGGTACAATTGTGTGGAGTACTCCAGGAGAGAAAAAATATGAGTTTGCTTTTGATGGAACGGATTATTATGAACTTGGCATATGGTTCAGTGGAGAAGTGATTCAAAATATTGTAGAAAAAATTGAGTTACCAGAAAAAGAAGAAGCAAGTAAACCAGAGGCAGAAGTAGAGAAGCCGAAAGAAGAAACAAATAAACCAGAGGCAGAAGTAGAGAAGCCGAAAGAAGAAGCAAGTAAACCAGAGGCAGAAGTAGAGAAGCCGAAAAAAGAAACAAATAAACCAGAGGCAGAGATAGAGAAGCCGAAAGAAGAAACAAATAAACCAGAGGTAGAGGTAGAGGTAGAGAAGCCGAAGGAAGAGTCAAATAAACCAGAGGCAGAGGTAGAGAAGCCGAAAGAAGAAACAAATAAGCCAGGGGCAGAAGTAGAGAAGCCAAAAGAAGAGACAAGTGAACATGTAACAGAGGGTGAAAATATAAATAAGCCAGAAGAAAACGTTAAGAAACAAACAGAGGACTCAAATGAATTAGGAACAGCTAATGTGCAGAAGAATGAAGCGGTACAAGTACCTGCACAAGAACAGGGAGTAGTGAAGCAAGCAACGAAAGAAAATGTGTCAAATAAACAAGTTAGCAAGAAGAAAGAAGAAAGTGAAAAATCTTTAGCAGCAACAGGTGGGCAAGAAAATAATGTATCTTTATTTGGTGGCCTAGCATTAGTTTTATCTGCACTGAGTATGTTTGTGTTTAGAAAAAATATATTTAAAAAATAAATAACGTTTTATTTTATTATATAGTTTTTAAAAGGTGTTATCATGGCGATTTCATTTTGAAATGTGCTTATGATAACGTCTTTTTTATGTTGGAAGGATATGAATGGAAAAAGTATAATAATATTAAAGAAGGAGGGGGAGGGTATGTATATTAGTTCTACTTTAAAGATTGAAGAGATTGCATCATTTATAGCAAGTATGAATAAAGATGCTACTCATCATGTTGGTTATTGTGGAGATGAGAAAGAGGAGTTGTTACATACAATTCTTCATGATTTTTCTGATATAGGATGGGAAAAATCTTTTGTTGTTACTTATGAGGGCAATAAAATAATTGGTGTATTGGGGTTTGATGTGGATGAAGTAAAGAAATGTGCGGAAATATGGGGACCGTTTATTAAAGCAGAGAATTGGGAAGAGGTTGCTTTACTTATGTGGAAGGAACTTATAGAAAAGGTGCCTTTTCATATTGAAAAATTTTATGGTTTTTATCATGTGGAAAATAATAATTGTGCCCGTTTAATGAAGAAATTATATGCAAAAGAACAAGATCGACATAGTATTTTCATTTTAAATAATATTGTGGAGCAACGTATTATATGTAATGTAGAAGAGGCTTTACCACAAGTGTTTGAGCAGTTTATCGCTTTACACAATCATGTTTTTCCTAATACATACTATGAAGGAAATGAAATTATCGAACGTTTAAGTGATACGAATAAATTATTTGTAAGTATGAAGAATGGTAAGTTAGAGGGTTATGTATATGTTGAAGTAAATCCGGAGTTTCACGAAGCGAATATTGAATTTATTGCAACCGCTGAAAATAGTAGAAGAAAAGGTGTCGGAGAGCAGTTATTACAAGGGGCAATTCAGTATATTTTCTCCTTCCAAGAGATGAAAGAGATAGAACTATGTTTGAATACGAATAATGATCGTGCGATGAAGTTGTACAAGAAAGTAGGTTTTGAGGAGAAGGCGTGTTTACAGCACTATATAATAGAGTAAAAAATCCATGCATATGAAAATGATATTTCATATGCATGGATTTTATTAATCTACTCTTTTCCTCATTTATCACGGATTTAGAAGTAATTTGAGGTGCCAATCGTTACATAACCTTTTTTATTTTTTGAGATACTTCTTTTGTTTGCAAATTAACATCTTCTTTTCGAAGCTCCTTAAAGAGCGAAATGACCATAAGAACGACTACGATAGAAAATGGTAGTGCTGCGATTATCGCTGCAATTTGTAGCGCATTTAATCCTCCAGCTTGTAATAAAATAGCTGCGATTATCGCGATTGTTAATCCCCATATAAGTTTTAAACTATTTTTCGGTGATAAGCTTCCGTTACTCGTTTGCATGGAAACAACAAATGTTGCCGAGTCGGCAGAAGTAACAAAAAATGTCGCTACTAAAATTAATCCGATAATTGTTAAAAATGTAGAGAATGGTAGGTGTGAAATAACAGCAAATAATCCAATCTCTGTACCATTTTTGGCAATTTCATCAGCTATTCCAAGCGATTGGAACATTTCCATATGGATAGCGGTACCGCCAAATACTGCAAACCAAAATGTACAGATAAGAGTTGGGACTAATACAACTCCAAAAATAAATTCTTTTATTGTGCGTCCTTTAGAAATACGAGCGATGAATGTACCGACGAATGGAGACCAAGAGATCCACCATCCCCAATAGAAAATAGTCCAGTTTTCAATCCAAGCAGAAGATTTTTCATTAAATGCTCCTAAATTTAACCCCATACTAGGTAAAGCGCCGATATAAGAACCGAGTGTAGATGTGAAATATTTCATAATAAATACAGTTGGTCCTAAAATTAAGAAAGAGACGAGTAAAATACCTGCAAGCGAGAAATTTAAGTTACTCAAATATTTAATCCCACGATCTAAGCCAGTTTGTGCACTTGTTAAATATAAAACAGCGAAGATGGCGATAAGTATGAGCTGTGTAAATAAAGTGTTATGAATAGAAGGGAATAAATAGCTTAATCCTCCGGCGATTTGTTGAGCACCAATCCCAACAGATGGTACAATACCGAATACTGTGGCTAAAACAGCTAAAATATCGACTGTTTTTCCGATAGGAGAATTTTTCGATCGATTAAATAATGGAGTAACTGTAGCCCCAATTGTGCTACCTTTTTGTTTGCGGAATGTGAAATATGCAATTGTTAAAGCAACCATTGCGTATAGTGCCCATGGAAAGAGGCCCCAGTGGAAAAATGAATATTGCATAGCGAGTTTGGCACTTTCCTCTGTACCTGCTTTTCCTGTTAATGGATCTGTAAAATGTGAAATCGGTTCAGCGATTCCATAAAAGAGGAGTCCAATTCCCATTCCTGCCCCAAACAACATGGATAGCCAAGATGGATAACTATACTTTGGTTTTTCTCCATCTTTACCAAGACGAATAGAACCGTATTTAGAAAATGCTAAATACGTGGCTAAAATAATCATTGCAGTCATAAGTAGAGAGTAAAACCATCCAAATTTATTGAGGATAAATGAGTTTAAAGAAGATGTAACGCTTTGTAAATCATAGCCTTGTATCCAACTTGCCGGGGTAATTCCCCATATGATGAATAATGTTGTTAGCAAGATGGAGATATAGAATACACTGTTTTCTTTTTTTATCATAGAATCCCACCCTTGTTTAATAAAGTTAACAATTATATTAATCATAACAATTGAAGGGTTAATTGTCAAAAAATTCGATTTTTAACATGTGTAAAAGGCCAGTTTAATCGCTATAGATTCATAACTATTGGAAGTTAGATAGTGGGGAAATTGTTCACGATATGTACAAAATGTAAGAAGAAATAATATGAAATATTGCATTTTATATTGTTGTATCCAGATTTTATGTTAAATTCGTGAATGGAATATTTGAATAGGGGGCAAGGATATGAACAAGAAATCAAAGATTAATAAAGTTATGCTTAGCATTAGTACAATGGCTCTATCACTGGGGGCAATTCAAACTCATGTATCAGCAGAAGAAAAGGTGCCATATAATGTATTGCATTCGAAACCGGTTGGAATTGAAAAGCCAGTAGATGAGATTGGGTACGTTTCTAAAGCAGAGGAGACATTATCGTTTAAAGAACGGTTAAAAGTAGGAGACTTTTCACAGCGACCAGCATCTATTATGAAGAGCTCAGAAGTTAAGCAAGTTAAAGAAAGCTATTCAATGGCTGATTTAAATAAAATGAATGATCAAGAATTAGTTGAAACGTTAGGAAGTATTAAGTGGAATCAAATTACAGACTTATTCCAGTTCAATGAAGATGCAAAGGCTTTTTATAAAGACAATGGAAAAATACAAGTGGTTATAGATGAATTAGCTCATCGAGGTAGTACATTTACGAAAGATGATTCAAAAGGAATTCAAACGTTTACGGAAGTGTTACGTTCAGCTTTTTATCTTGCATTTTACAATAATGAATTAAGCGATTTAAATGAGAGAAGCTTCCAGGATAAATGCTTACCTGCTTTAAAAGCAATCGCAACAAATCCAAACTTTAAGCTCGGTACATATGAGCAAGATTCAGTCGTATCTGCATACGGTAAATTAATCAGCAATGCTTCAAGTGATGTAGAAACGGTTCAATACGCAGCTAATATTTTAAAACAATATAATGATAATCTTCGTACGTATGTAGACGATCGTATGAAAGGACAGGCTGTATACGATATGATGCAAGGTATTGATTATGATATGCAATCTTATTTATTTGAAACTCGTAAAGAGGCAAAAGATACAATATGGTATGGGAAAGTAGATGGGTTTATTAATGAAATAAATCGTATCGCTCTTCTAAATGAAGTAACACCAGAAAATAAGTGGCTCGTTAATAATGGAATTTATTTCGCTAGTCGTTTAGGAAAGTTTCATAGTAATCCAAATAAAGGATTAGAGATTGTTACACAAGCAATGCATATGTACCCGCGTTTAAGTGAGCCGTATTTTGTTGCAGTAGAACAAATTACAACAAATTATAACGGGAAAGATTATAGCGGCAATGTAGTAGATTTAGAGCAAATACGTAAAGAAGGAAAAGAACAGTACTTACCAAAAATGTACACATTCGATGATGGATCTATCGTATTTAAAACAGGAGATAAAGTATCAGAAGAAAAAATTAAGAGACTATACTGGGCTGCAAAGGAAGTGAAAGCACAGTATCATCGTGTAATTGGGAATGACAAAGCGTTAGAGCCAGGCAATGCAGATGATGTATTAACGATAGTGATTTATAACAGTCCAGAGGAGTACCAGTTAAATAGACAATTGTATGGATATGAAACAAACAACGGTGGAATTTATATTGAAGAAACAGGAACATTTTTTACATATGAGCGTACATCAGAACAAAGCATTTATAGTTTAGAAGAGTTATTCCGTCATGAGTTTACTCATTATCTTCAAGGGAGATATGAAGTGCCAGGTTTATTTGGAAGGGGAGATATGTATCAAAATGAAAGATTAACTTGGTTCCAAGAAGGAAATGCAGAATTTTTCGCAGGGTCTACTCGTACAAATAATGTAGTACCGAGAAAGAGCATCATTAGTGGATTATCATCTGATCCTGCAAGCCGTTATACCGCAGAGCGCACATTATTTGCGAAATATGGTTCTTGGGATTTCTATAATTACTCGTTCGCATTGCAATCTTACTTATATACACATCAATTTGAAACGTTTGATACAATTCAAGATTTAATTCGAGCGAATGATGTAAAAAATTATGATGCCTATCGTGAGAAGTTAAGTAAAGACTCTAAACTAAATAAAGAGTATCAAGAGTATATGCAGCAGCTAATTGATAATCAAGATACGTATAATGTACCAGAAGTAGCAGATGGTTATTTAGCTGAACATGCACCAAAATCGTTAACAGCAGTAGAGAAGGAAATTAGTGATACGTTACCGATGAAAGATGCAAAAATGACAAAACATAGCTCCCAATTCTTTAATACATTTACACTAGAAGGTACATTTACAGGTAGTGTAACAAAAGGTGAGTCAGAAGATTGGAAAGCAATGAGTAAGAAAGTAAATGAAGCTTTAGAACAACTGGCACAAAAAGAATGGAGTGGCTACAAAACTGTTACAGCATACTTCGTCAATTACCGTGTGAATGGCTCAAATCAATTTGAATATGATGTAGTTTTCCATGGTATCGCAAAAGATGAAGGAGAAAATAAAGCTCCAACAGCTACTATAAATGGCCCTTATAATGGACTTGTAAAAGAAGGAATTCAATTTAAAAGTGATGGCTCAAACGATGAAGATGGAAAAATAGCTTCTTATTTATGGGAATTTGGAGATGGGAGCACAAGTGCAGAGGTTAATCCAGTCCATGCATATGAAAGAGAAGGAACTTATAAGGTAGCGTTAAGAGTAAAAGATGACCAAGGTAAAGAGAGCAGAAGTGAAACAACTGTTACGATTAAAGATGGAAGTTTAACAGAATCAGAACCAAATAATCGTCCAGAGGAAGCAAATCGTATTGGGCTAAACACTACTATAAAAGGTAGCCTTATCGGCGGAGATCACACTGATGTTTATACATTTAATGTAGCATCAGCGAAAGATATCGATATTTCCGTTTTAAATGAGTATGGAATCGGGATGACATGGGTGCTTCACCATGAATCAGATATGCAAAATTATGCTGCTTACGGTCAAGCTCATGGAAATCATATAGAGGCAAAATTTAATGCAAAACCAGGTAAGTATTATTTGTATGTATATAAATATGATAATAGCGATGGGACGTACGAATTATCAGTAAAATAAGTGCTTTTCCAATGTATGTTTAACTTTACTTTTTGTGGAAAATAGTATATTATATAGATATATAATATATCGGTTATTTACTAGGAGGAGCCTGTCACAATAGGTTTCTCCTGTTCTTTTTTAGGGGGCCTGTCTTACAGGCTTTTCTTTAAAGGATAAATAACTGAAAATTAAGAACAATAATCTTTGGAAGAGGTGGGGCATACACATAACAAAAAAGGGATTGTTTAAGAGAGGGGGATAAGAAATGGTTTTGTTTGGTTATCCACTTGAGACAATTTATTTATATGGATTTATTATTGCTACTATACTCACTGTGATTTATATCTTTTTTGGAGATATATTTGAATCCATATTTAGTTTTGGAGGCGGCTCGGTATCCGTTGTTACTTTATTACTTAGTTTCTTCGCCATGTTATGTGGACTTAGTTATATAGGAGAATATTTATTTTCCTTTAATAGCATTCTTATTTTCGGGGCTGCATGTGCTATATCCTTTATTGGTGTATTCATAATGAAAATACTAATTTTAAAGCCGATTGCAGAAGCAGAACAAAATACTGTGCAACGTATGGATGAATTCATTGGTTGCAAGGGAGAGGTCATTACGACAATTCCTACAGAAGGATTTGGAGAAGTATTAATCTCCTCTCAATTTGGAAGTAATGCAATTCCAGCTAAAACAATTGGGAGAAAAGATATTTCACAAGGAACTGAAGTTATTATCGAGGGAGTCCAAGATGGTGTTTTGCTTGTACAAAACATCGCTTATTCTTTAAAAAAACCAAAATTATAAGGGGGAATTCACATGACAATTCCATTAATTATTGGTGGAGTTTTACTCGCAATTTTAATTCTACTCATTTTAGTATTCATTACGAAGTATCGAACAGTTGGCCCAGATGAAGCATTAATTGTTACAGGGAACTGGCTTGGTGGCGGGAAAAATGTAGTTACCACTGATGATGGAAAGAAGATTAAGATTATTCGCGGTGGCGGTACTTTCGTAGTTCCAATTATGCAAAGAGCCGAGCCTTTAAGTCTATTAAACTACAAATTAGAAGTTGGTACACGTGATACGTATACGAAGCAAGGTGTTCCGATTACAGTAAACGGTGTTTCTATTATTAAAGTAGGTTCTACCATTGAAGAAGTATCTACAGCAGCTGAACAATATTTAGGAAAAGAAACAGAAGAGTTAAAGATAGAAGCAAAAGAAGTTTTAGAAGGTCATTTACGTGCGATTTTATCTTCTATGACAGTAGAAGATGCGTATAGTAATAGAGAGCAATTTGCTCAAAAGGTGCATGAAGTAGCTTCTACAGATTTAAAGAAGATGGGTCTTCGCATCGTTTCATTTACAATTAAAGAAATTATGGATAAGAACGGTTACTTAGATGCACTTGGTCAGCCGCAAATTGCGACAGTTAAGCGTGATGCAACTATTGCGAATGCAGAGCGTGAAAAAGAAGCTCGTATTGAGAAAGCTCGTGCTGAGAAAGAAGCGAAAGAAGCTGAATATCAACGTGATGCCCAAATCGCTGAAGCTGAAAAACATAAAGAGTTAAAAGTACAATCTTATAAGAGAGAGCAAGAACAAGCTCGAGCAGACGCGGATCTTTCTTACGAATTACAACAAGCGAAAGCACAACAAGGTGTTACAGAAGAGCAAATGCGCGTTAAAATCATTGAGCGTGAGAAACAAATTGAATTAGAAGAAAAAGAGATTGCGCGTCGTGAGAAGCAATACGATGCAGAAGTAAAGAAAAAAGCAGATGCAGATCGCTATGCTGTTGAGCAATCAGCGGAAGCAGAAAAAGTAAAACAAATTAAAAAGGCAGATGCGGATCAATATAAGATTGAAGCAGAAGCGAGAGCTCGTGCAGAAGAAGTACGTGTAGAAGGTTTAGCGAAGGCGGAAATCGAAAAAGCGCAAGGTCAAGCAAAAGCAGAAGTACAAAAAGCACAAGGTACAGCGGAAGCAGATGTTATTAGATTAAAAGGTTTAGCAGAAGCAGAAGCGAAACAAAAAATTGCAGAGGCATTTGAATTATATGGCCAAGCGGCAATTATGGATATGGTTCTTAAAATGCTTCCAAGTTATGCGAAGGAAGTTGCAAGTCCACTTAGCAATATTGATAAAATTACAGTTGTCGATACAGGTGGCGGTGGTAAAAATAGCGGCGCCGGAAAAGTTGCAGGTTATGCGACTGATTTAATGGCAACGATGCAAGAAACATTAAAAGCTTCTTCTGGCATAGACTTAAAAGAGTTATTAGAAGGATTTGCTGGAAAAGGAGCAGTACAACAATTGTCCAACGATAAACCAGTTGTATCTGTAGTAGAAGATGAGAAAAAAGAAGTAGCAAAAGATAAAGAATAGCAAAGTGGGAGGAACCTCTAGTAAGTGAGATACTAGAGGTTCTTCTGTGAATTATAATATTTCGAATAATATACATTTTTATATATTGTTTTAATTATATAAATTATATAGAATGAAAAAGGTATGTATGAACTCTTTAGTAGAAAAGAGTTCATACATTTTAATCGTATAATTTATATAAAGAAATTAAATGTAAGATAATTACATTTGAAACGGTATGGAGGGGTAGAGATATGTTTCAAGGGAAATTAAGGAGAAGTAGTTTAAAAGCAAAGTTACTTGTATCATTTGTTATCATTTTAGTTCTTCCAAGTATTGTAATTGGTTGGACGTCTTATCAACAAGCGAAGACAAATTTTAATGAAACAATTTTACAATCAGCGGAAGATAACGTAAAGATTTTAAATAATGTTATTAACAAAGAGATAGACAGTAAAAAGGTAGACGCAGTATATTTTACAAAGTTATTTAATGGGGTAAGTTACGGAACTGATCAGCTTCAAAATGTACAAAATAAATTAGAAGAATATAATAAATTACATCCAGAAATAGAAGCAATTTATACGGGATCTAGTACGGGACAATTTATTCAATCACCGTCTATTCAAATGCCAGATGGGTATAATCCTACCGAAAGAGATTGGTATAAAGAAGCAGCGAAAAAAAGCGGAGAAGTGGTTATTACAGCTCCATATAAGTCAAGTACAACAGGGAATATTGTTATTACAATAGCAAAACAAAATGAGGATAAAAGTGGTGTTCTCGGTATTGATTTAATTATTAATGATATTGTAAATACTTCAAAAATGGTCAATATCGGAAAAAAAGGATTTGTAGCAATCTTCGACCAATCTAAACATGTAATAGCACATCCGACGATGAAGCCAGGTGACAAGATAGAAGAAAAAGTGGAGAAGGAATTGTACAAACAGGAAACAGGTGAATTTAAATTCAAACTCGATGGTGATGATCGCAATATTACCTTTATAACAAATAAACAGACTGGATGGAAAATAGCAGGAATTATGCCTTCAAAAGAAATTATTGAAGCAGCTAATCCTATTTTCTATAAAACGATAACTGTTATTGGTATTTCATTAATAATTGGCGGGATTTTAATTTACTTCATAATTGCTTCTATTATTAATCCGTTAAAACAACTTGTTATATCATCGAAAAAGATTAGTGAAGGTGATTTAACAGAATCCATTACAGTTCATTCTAAAGATGAAATTGGACAGCTAGGAGAAAGCTTTAATGAGATGGCAACATCTTTACAGAAGGTCATTTCCAATATAAATACTTCAGCAGGTCATGTAGCGGCATCTTCAGAAGAATTAACAGCTAGTATGAAGCAGACGAGTGAAGCGACAGAACAAATTACACAAGCAATAGAGCAAGTGTCGAGTGGGGCGGAAATACAAACGAAAGAAGTCGAAGAAGGCGCAACATTATTAGAAGAAGTTACAGAAGGAATTCAGCGTGTTGCAGATAGTTCTTCATTAGTATCCACAGCATCTATGTATACGAAGAAAAAGGCTGAAGATGGTGGGAAGTTAGTTGAACGAACTGTGAATCAAATGCAATTAATCCATGATTCTGTTTCACAATCAGATAAAGTGATTGTTTTATTAGATGATAAATCGAAACAAATTGGAGCAATCCTTGAGGTGATTCAACATATTGCAGAGCAGACCAATTTATTAGCATTAAATGCTGCAATTGAGGCTGCAAGAGCTGGAGAGCAAGGAAGAGGATTTGCAATTGTAGCAGATGAAGTGCGAAAGTTAGCAGAACAATCAGGACAGTCTTCTACGGAAATTGGAAAACTAGTAAAAGAGATACAATTTGACATAAAAGAAACAGTAAGCTCTATGAAGCAAGTTGGGGCAGAAGTACAATCAGGACTTGTAGTTGCAAATGAAACGAAGCAAAGCTTTGTTGAAATATTGAAGTCTACAGATGATACAGTTGTACAAATTGATAGTATGGTAGAAGTAGCGAAACAAATGACAGTAGATGCAAAACAAGTTAGTGCATCTATTAATGAAATTGCAGCTACGATTGAAGAAAATGCAGCAAGTGTTCAAAATATTGCCGGCTCTTCAGAAGAACAATTAGCTTCAGTAGATGAAATCAATGCAGCAGCAGTTCATTTATCGCAAATGGCAGAAGAATTACAAGAGATGATTGGGAAGTTTAAAGTGTAATAACGAATGTTAAGAAACGAGGTAATAATTTTACTTCGTTTCTTTTTTTATGAAGAGAAAAGGAAAGAAATATAGAGTAACCATGTTATGATTAAGTATAATTAAAGAGACTGTATATTCTTTAAATTCTATCTTTAATCATGTTAGGGGAATGGTTTTGAAATTAAAAAAATTAAAACTACAACCGAGAATTACATTAACTATTAGTACACTTATTTTAGTTGTACTTATGCTAACGAGTTATTTATTTTATTACATATTATCTGAAACGGTAGAAGAGCAAATTGGGAAACGGGCTTTGCATGTTGCGAAAACAGTTGCTGCTATACCTGAAATAAAGGAAGCTTTTCAAAAAGAAAATCCAGCTTCTATTATTCAACCGATTGCAGAAAGAATTCGAATGGATACAGAGGCGGATTTCATTGTAGTTGGGAATAAAGATGGGATTCGTTATGCACATCCTAAGAAAGATAAAATAGGAGAAGCAATGATTGGTGGAGATAATAAAGGAGTTCTGTTGGAAGGGAAATCTTATGTTTCGAAAGCAACTGGATCATTAGGACCTTCATTACGTGGAAAAGTTCCAATTCGTAATCAGGAAAATGCAATCATTGGTGTAGTATCTGTTGGTTTTTCAATGGATGATATTCATGGAGCGGTAGAAGTGTATGGTAAGCGTGTGTTTTGGATTACAATAATAGGTTTGTTGATTGGGATCATTGGCTCTATATATTTAGCAGGAAGTATAAAAAGAATGATGTTTGGAATGGAACCAGAAGAAATTTCATCTTTATATGAAGAACATAGCACAGTGATTCAATCTGTACGTGAAGGGATTATTGTTATTGATCAAAATGGCATGATTAGTTTAGTCAATCAAGCAGCTTATGATATTCTTTCGCTAGATGAACAACGAAATATTATTGGAGAATTTATTTTAAATGTAATTCCTAATTCAACGATACTAGATGTACTTCAAACTGGTGAAGAACAGTTTGATCGTCAATTAAATATAAAAGGGCAAGCTGTGATTGCGAACCGTCTACCTATTAAAGTGAAAAATAAAGTAACTGGCGTTGTATCGAGCTTACGTTTGAAATCTGAAATGGATCAGTTAACAGCAGAGTTATCTCAGACGAAGCAATATACAGAGGCGTTGCGAGCGCAAACACATGAATATAACAATTTGTTGTATACGCTTTCAGGTCTTATCCAGTTAGAATCATATGAAGATGCTTTAGAGCTTATTCATGAAGAAACAGCGGTATATCAAGATTTTGTTCAATTTATTATGAAGCGAATTCAAAATCCATGGTTAGGTGGAATTTTAATTGGATTCTATAATAGAGCACGAGAGTTAAAGATTGATTTTATGCTAGATCGAGAAAGTAGCTTAGATAAATTAAGCCCGCACATTGAGAGTAATTATGTCGTTTCTATTTTAGGGAATTTAATTACGAATGCATTTGAAGCAATTGAAAGAAATGAAGAGAATGATAAGCAGATAAGGATGTTTGTAACTGATATCGGAGAAGAAATAGTAATTGAAGTGGAAGATTCAGGACAAGGAATTCATGATGAAGTCATTACTAGCATATTCTATAAAGGCTTCTCGACGAAAGAGGGCGGGAAGCGAGGCTATGGATTAGCAAAAGTGAAAGAGTTAGTGGAAGATTTAAATGGAAGTATCGCAATAGAAAAAGGGGATTTAGGTGGTGCATTATTTATTATTGCATTACCAAAAAAGAGAGGCGAATTGTAATGGGTGAGGATATTGAAGTATTGATTGTAGAAGATGATATTCGAATTGCGGACATTCATCGGCGTTTTGCTGAAAAGGTTGAGGGATTTAAAGTAATTGGAACAGCAACGACTGGAGAACAAGCGAAAGAATGGCTCGATCTTGTGAAGCCACAACTCGTTTTATTAGACGTGTACTTACCTGATATGCAAGGAACGGAACTTGTCACGTATATTAGGCGTAATTTACATGATACAGATATTATTATGATTACAGCTGCATCAGAAACAGATATAGTGAGGCACGCTTTACGAGGCGGAGTAACAGATTATATCGTGAAGCCACTTATGTTTGATCGATTTAAGGCAAGTTTGGAAAGTTATAAAAAAAAGTTTGTGCAATTAAAGAAAAGTAATCAATTATCTACAGAACAAATAGAACATTTATGGTCTCAAAGAGGCGTAAAGGGAAATGAAATAGAGTATGCTCCGAAAGGGATAGATCCCTTAACTTTAGCAAAAATAAAAAAGCATATGTTAACAGTGAATGAAGAAGGAATTACAGCAGAAATGTTAAGTGCAATGGTAGGAGTAAGCAGATCGACAGCGAGGCGTTATTTAGAATATTTAATATCAGGAAAGAAAGTTCATGCCGAGCTTATATATGGAAGTGTTGGGAGACCAGAAAGAAGGTATTTTCTTGTTTCTTCATAATAAAAAAACAGTAGAGGATATGTGTCCGCTACTGTTTTTTATCTTATATTGGAATAATCCCAATTACAATTCCAGTAATCAACATTACCATTGTCGTTCCAACTGCCCACAATAAAGTGAAGCGTTGATGTTCACCAAAATCAACTTTGGCCATTCCGACTAATAAATAAGTGGATGCGACAAGAGGACTTAATAAGTGAACAGGTTGACCAAGTAATGAAGCGCGTCCCATTTCAGCTGCACTAATTCCGTAAGCAGCAGCAGCTTTCGTCAAAATAGGTAATACGCCGAAGTAAAATGCATCATTGGACATGAAAAATGTGAACGGCATACTAAGAAGAGCTGTAATAATTGGTAGTTGTGGGCCAAGAGCGTCTGGTATAAGAGTGACTACACTTTTAGCCATTGCATCTACCATTTTTGTTCCTGATAAAATTCCAGTGAAAATCCCAGCGGCAAATACGAGAGAAACAACCGCTAATACGTTTCCTGCGTGAGAAGCAATACGCTCTTTCTGTTGTTCTAAGTTCGGATAGTTAAGCATAACAGCAATAGCGAAAGCGATTGTAAATAAAACAGGTAACGGCATAACTTCTAGTATGAGACAAACAAGTAAGGTAGCGGTTAATAAAAAGTTAATCCATAGAAGTTTAGGACGTTTATGAACCGCAGCTTCTACTGTTGCAGCTTGTTCATCCATTGTTTGCATTTGTTTTAAATATTGTACATCCATAATTCCTAAACGCTTTCTCTCTTTTTTTCCAAGATAGTAAGCAACGAAAACTACCCAAAGTGCACCAGCAATCATTCCTGGTATAAGTGGTGTAAAGAGCTCTGATGCGTCTAGTCCAAGTGCACTCATAACACGAGCTGTCGGTCCACCCCACGGTGTAAGATTTGTCACGCCTGCTCCTAACATAACAACCCCAGCTAATATAAGTGGATTCATTCCAAGGCGTTTATATAGTGGGTACATTGCGGAAACAGTAATCATATAGGTTGTCGTTCCATCTCCATCTAATGAAACGATAATCGTAAGAATTGCTGTGCCAACAACAATTTTTAAAGGGTCTCCTTTTACAAATTTCAAAATCCTACTAATGACAGGATCGAATAAACCGCTATCAATCATAATTCCAAAATATAAAATAGCAAACATAAGCATAATACCAGTAGGTGCTAGTTTTTGAATTCCTTCTAACATCATAGGCCCCATGTCTGCATAAAAGCCTCCAATTAATGCGAAAGTAATTGGAATTAATATTAATGCTACTAGTGCTGACATACGTTTCGTCATAATTAAAAACATAAAGACAAATACCATCGCAAATCCAAGTAGTGCTAACATGTAATCTCCCCCTTAAAAATGATTACGCTTTCAAAATAAAATAAAAATTCAGAAAAAAAGTTTTTTTGTTTATCATAAAAGCATCCATCCAAATGGTAAATAATTTGAAAAATAACATCATTAGAAGCATAATTTTTATTTTGGTCATTTTGTTCACGAAAGTTAATTTGAATTTTTAAAAAGTAAGCTGCTCTCCATAAGAATGGTAGAATAAGATGAAAATATTGAAGTGTGACATAGGGAGTAGATTTTATATGAAAAAGAGAATGGAAGAGATTTATAGTTCTTATGAAGGAACAGTAGAAGAAATTTTTGTTAATAAATCTTCTTACGTATATGAGTGGGAAAAATTAATGATGATCCGAAAAAATAACGGTGAACTTGAAAAAGTTGTGGTCGGTATCAGTGGAAATATAAGACTAGTAAATGTAGTTGCTGGGCAGCAAATTAATACAGAAACGTTATTAGTTACGTTAGAAGATGATTTATTAATTACAGGTTGTGAATGATGAGAGATGTGTAGAAATGACTACACATCTTTTTTGTTCCATATATTACAAAAGCCACATTGTTTTTTCACAAATCGCACACAAGTTTTTGATATGCTCCTTGTAGAAGATACGGTTAGGGAGGAAATCAAATGAGAACAAAGTATGCGATGCTTGTTATATGCTTATTCCTTGTCTTTACAATAGTAGGATGTGGTAAGAAACGAGCAGAGGCTGTGGCAATTGATGAGAAACATGATAAGTGTGATATTTGCCAAATTGGGGTAATGGATAATCAATTTGCAACAGAAGTTATTTTAGAAAATGGAAAAGCGTTAAAGTTTGATGATATCGGTTGTATGTATAAATGGATGGAGATTAATCCGGGTGAAAAGACGAAAGAAAAATTTGTTCGAGATTATGATTCGAAAGAGTGGATTTCATTAGAATATGCGACTTACGTATATGATAAAACAATAACGACACCGATGGCTTATAATGTCATTTCATTTGAAAATAAAAAGGATGCGGAAAGCTTCGTGTCTAACTATAAAGGGAAAGTTCTTTCATATAAAGAGCTAGCAGAGCATAAATGGGAAATGAATAAAGAGATGATGGGGAATCCGAACAAGGGAAATCACGGTGGTCATCATTAAGACTAGAAAGAGACAACTATATAGTTGTCTTTTTTAGTATTACTCAAGTGCAAATATAGAAAAGGTGTAAAATTTTTAGAAGAACGGTTACAATGGAATATAGTGACCTAAAGCAATCGTGTATGTACTTTTTAGAAATGTATACAAATGCGGTAAAATCGTGCTAAACTAATTGCTTCGCTAATATAGGTTGAGAAACATAGGTATAAGTTTAGATAATCCGATTAAAGAAGGAATATAAAGGGCTTATGGATAAATGTAATCAAGAAGAGTTATTGTATGTGATGGAGGAATGGTTAAGAAAACATTATCTTTCATAGGAGCTGTAGTTGTGAGAAAACAAAAAATTTTATTATGTATGTTATTAGGACTTTTAATGACGGTAGTGGCTTGCGATAAGCAAGAGGAGCCAGAATCGAAACCGGTTCATGTGAAAAACGAAAAGAAAAAAGAAAAGCATAAAGAACAGGAAGAATCTAAAGAAGAAAAAAGTATAAATTTAATGGACAAACAGTTGCTACTTTCTGCGACTCTTGGAGATACAGAAACAGCTATGAAGCTGATTCAAGATGGAGCCAATATAAATGTAGAAGGTGACAACGGAGAAACGCCTATCCTTGCAGCAACATATCAAAATCACGTAGAGACAGTTAAAGCGTTAATTAGTGCAGGTGCTAATATTGAAAGTAAAGATGAGAAACAAAGTAATCCATTTCTTTATGCAAGTAGAGAAGGGTATACAGACATTGTAAAGCTACTAATTAATGCAGGGGTTAATACGAAAGAAATTACTAAATCAGGTGGAACAGCACTCATTTCTGCATCTGAACGTGGCCATGTAGAGGTCGTAAAAGAATTGTTAGAGCATACAGATATTGATGTGAATTATAGAAATGCTCGTGGTGGAACAGCTTTAGTAGAAGCAATCGTATTAGGAAATGGTAGTGAAAATCATAAGAAAGTAATTCAAATGCTTATTGACCACGGGGCAGATGTAAATATGGCCAATAAGGAAAATATTACGCCATTGCAATATGCTGAAAAAAGAGGCTTTAAAGATATTGCAAATATGTTGAGGGTAGCTGGAGCGAATGAAGTAATACAGCCACAACCACAACCGGTGGAATAACAAGTATGAAATAATCCCATTTAGATAGACAGAATGAAGAAGTCATTTCGTATGATGGATTCAGTAATGTGTATGTAAATGGGATTTTTGTTTTGAAAAAATTATTTGAGGGGATAGATACATAGTAAAAGGAATAATAAAGTGTGTAAATGAAACATGGTAATAAGAGAAAGCTGTATCCTGAAAAAGGATACGGCTTTCTTTACAAGGAGATAAGGGATCAAAAAAATGAAGAAGTCTTATCTCTTTTATATGAGTAAAGGGTCTAGAATGAATCTTGTCCTTTTCATTATTTGTTTAACTCCATTGCAACTTGTTTCCCATTTACGAAAACCTCTGCCACTGCTACTACAACTTCCATCACTTTTTTCATGTCTCATCTCTCCTTGTTTTTTGTTTCATTTCTTACTTTTAGTATAAGGAAATATAGCAATTGCAACTATCGAATTGGATGACAAGAGACTTACATTGTTGTAAGGATAATCGTTTTGTTTGTAATAAATATGAGTTCGGAATTTTCTGTTGTTTTGAACTATAATTAGAAAGAGAGTGGTTTAGAAAGAAGGGGATAATATGAAAAGGATTCTTGTTATTAGTGATATTCATGGAGAAATAGAAAAGTTCGAAAAGTTATTAGAAGAAGCTCAATACGATGCAAGACAGGATCAATTGATTTTATTAGGGGATTATGTAGATCGTGGTCCAAATGCGCGTGCAGTAATTGAAAAGGTAAAAGCGTTAAAAGAAGAGGGAGCCCTCGTTCTAAAGGGCAATCATGAAGACATGATGATTAAAGCGTTAACGACGGATGAGGAACGTTCATGGAACCATTGGGTAAAAAGGAATGGTGGAGATAAGACTTTATACAGCTATGGCTTTGTAGAAGAAGATATTGTGGTCAATGAGGAAGTCTTCCGAAAACCAATGTTACAATCTCATGTTTTAGAGGAACATGTAAAGTTTATTCAAGAATTAGATCATTACGTTGAGACAGAAGAGTATATATTTGTACACGCTGGTGTTGAGCCATTGAAGCGAGTTTCGGAATGTGAACCATATAAGTTAATGTGGATTCGTAATGAGTTTCATAATGGATATAGCGGGGAAAAGGTTGTTGTATTTGGTCATACGGAAACAAAAACACTTCATGGTAGTGAGAATTGCAGCGTGTATTTTGGTAGTAATCGTATTATAGGAATTGATGGCGGAGCTGTGTATGGTGGTCAGCTAAATTGTTTGGAGTTGCCGAGTAAAAAGGTATACGTAGTAAAAAATTGAAAGAGATAAGAGGAATCTTATTTCTTTCAATTTTTTATTAAGCAAAATTTAAGGAAGAGCTTTTATAATAAATCTTCCCAATTTTATATCGAAAAAAACGTTAAAATGTAGTTATAAATAGAATTGAACTATATGGTGGAAGGTGAGAATATGCGTTTACTCGTAGTAGAAGATAATGCTTCTTTATTAGAGTCTATTGTCCAAATATTACGCGATGAATTTGAAGTAGATACAGCATTGAATGGAGAAGATGGATTATTTCTAGCACTGCAAAACATATATGATGCCATTTTGCTTGATGTGATGATGCCAGAAATGGACGGTTTTGAAGTAATTCAAAAAATACGTGATGAAAAGATTGAAACACCAGTCCTATTTTTGACAGCGAGAGATTCTTTAGAAGATCGCGTGAAGGGGTTGGATTTTGGCGGGGACGACTATATCGTTAAGCCATTTCAGGCTCCAGAATTAAAAGCGAGAATTCGTGCGTTGTTACGACGAAGTGGTAGTTTAACAACAAAGCAGACTATTCGTTATAAAGGGATTGAGCTGTTTGGAAAAAATAAAGATGTTCAAGTAGATGGACAAAGTATGAAGCTAACATTAAAACAATATGAGCTTCTAGAGTACCTTGTTCAAAATAGCGGAAAGATTTTAATGCGTGAACAAATTTTTGATCGTGTTTGGGGATTTGATTCAGATACGACAGTAGCAATTGTAGAAGTATATGTACATCATTTACGTAAAAAATTAGAGCCATTCGGTTATCAGAAAGATATTCAAACCGTTCGAGGTATTGGATATATATTAAAAGAACAATGAAAAAAGGAAGCATGTTTCAGAAGACACGCATTCGATTGACTATATTGAATTCATTAGTATTTATTATCTTGATAGGTGTATTAGGCAGTATTATTTATTCGTACACATATAAGCGTATTTATAGTGGAGTAAATGAATCGATAGGAAAAGCCGTTCAGTATAGAAAAAATGCAGATGATAAAAAACCACCTAAAAAAATGAGGGGATATCCTCCAATTGGGGATCCAAGGATAATGGAGTTAACTTGGAATGGAAACACAGTGGAGATAGGTGTTGAAAACGGCAAAAGACGTTTGATTTTTGAAGAAAATTTGGAAAAGTTTTCGCCAAAAAAATTAGGAACTTTGCGAGATATAGAAGTGCAAGGACTATATTTTAGGACATTTGCATTTCAACAAGATGGAAAAATAGTTCAAATCGTACGCGATATAACAGCTGAAGAAGAAATGTTAAATACTTTATTTTTAATTCTTGTTATAGGTTGTAGCGTAGGAAGTTTATGTGCAATAGGAATTGGATTTTTCTTAGCTGGCAGGGCGCTCGTACCCATTCAAAATTCATGGGAAAAACAGCAGCAATTCGTTTCGGATGCATCGCATGAATTAAGGACACCACTTGCGGTTATTCAATCCAAAACAGATATATTATTTCAATCACCATCTGCGACAATAGAAGAAAAAGCGATGGATATTTCTACGATTTCAAAGGAGTGTAGACGATTATCTAAGCTTGTAGCTAATTTATTATTGTTAGCACGTTCGGATTCTAATCAAATTGAGATGGATAAGAAAACATTTGAAATGGATACATTGTTAGAAGAAATAGTAGATCCGTATAAGGAGATTGCTTCCTATCAAGAAAAAGAGATGATATTGAAAGTAGAGCATGGTATATCATTTATGGGTGATAGAGAGAGAATTCATCAAATGATGGTCATATTGTTAGATAACGCGATGAAGTATACGAATGAAGGTGGTTATATACAAATCGATTGTACGCAAACGAACAGCTCGATTCGTATACGAGTGAAAGATGATGGGATAGGAGTGAAAGATGAGGACATCCCAAAACTATTTAATCGTTTTTATCAAGGAGATAAAGCGAGAAGTGGGTCAGAAGGAGCTGGATTAGGTCTTTCAATTGCAAATTGGATTGTAGAAAAGCATTATGGAAAAATATTAGTAGAGAGCAAATGGGGAGAGGGCACTTGTTTTGAAGTAATTCTTCCTAAAAACCAAAGAATATAAGTGAGAGGACGATCTTGTTTTTACAAGGTCGTCTTTTTTTAAGGGAAAGTTAAGAAACTATTTATAACATGTATGCTATACAGAAAGTTCGCCCTATGAAGAAGCGATTATAAAAAGGTATTTGAGCAGATTATATCGATCATAACGTTATTTCGATTATGTATAGGGAATGATGGGAAAGAAAGTGTAAGAGGGAGGAATTAATTTTGAAAAAGAAAATGATGACGGTATTCACTATTGGAGTAATGAGTTTAAGTATATTAGGCGGTGCCTCTCCTTCTGAAACATCAAAAGGAAAGACAGATTATAAGCAGCGCAGCAAAGAACAATTGAACAATGGGAAGATACATGCGGTACATACAGAAGAAAAGGCGGAGAATCTAGGGATTGAAACGGAAGGGAAAGAACAAATTACGCTAGAAAAAGAAATCCATGAGACGGAAGTAGGAAGGGAAGCAGAACAGTTAGGAATTTCCATTGAAGGAAAAGATGTTGGAACTCTTTCAGAAGAAATCTATGAAACAAAAATAAAGCAAGAAGCGTTAAAGCTAGGCATATCTATAGAGAATACAACGATTGTAAATTTAATTAATCAAATTAATACGATTAAAATTAACGATGAAGCGGATAAATTAGGCATTTTGACAAATGGAAAAGAAATGGAGGACATTGAGGAAGAAATCTATGGAACGAAAGTAAGAGAGGAAGCAGGGAAGTTAGGTATTTCCCAAAAAGGAAAAGAGATAGAAACGTTAGCACAAGAAGTGTATGAACAAAAAGTACAGGAAGAAGCAAAAAAATATCATATTGATTTGTATGGGAAAGATATATATCAAGTATTAAAAGAAATTAATGAGCAAAAAGTATTACAAATGGCAGATGAGCTTAATATAGATAAAACGAATATGAGCGCTCAAGAACTAGCAGAAAAAATAAAAAAAGATCAGCCTGAAAAAGGAAAAGAACTAAATTTTGTACCAGTGATTCGCACGGATGCTGACGCGTTTTATTCTTATTTAACGAACTAAAAAGGGCGTGAAAGTGATACGGAAGTTTAAGTGGTATATATGTATAGTTTTACTCGGTATAGCAGTATGGGGGATATATACAAATGGAATTACAAAGTATGTGGAGAAGTTAACATTCTTCAATATACAAAGTGGAAAACAAGTGGAGTTTGATCGTGATGAAAAGGTTATCTTATCGAATGTACCTTTAATTCAGCAATTACCAGAGCTAGATAGAGGCTGTGAAGTGACGAGCTTAGCGATGATGTTACAATACGCAGGCATTACAGTGGATAAAATGAAATTAGCAAATGAAATAAAGAAAGTTGATTTTATGAACGATGGTGTACGTGGGAACCCGAATGAAGGATTTGTAGGAAATATTTATACCTTTTCTGAATCTGGGTATGGTGTATATCATGGACCACTTTTTCAATTAGCGAAAAAGTATTTACCTAACAAAGCTGTGGACTTAACAGGGAAGAGTATAGAAGAACTTTATAAGAGTGTAAAATCAGGAAAACCGGTAGTGATGATTACAAATGCAACATTTGAGCCATTAGATGAAGATGAATTTACTACATGGGAAACAAATAGTGGAGATGTTTCTATTACGTATAATGAACATTGTGTAGTGCTTATTGGATATGATAAGGAATTTGTATATATTCGAGATCCCCTAAGTGATAGTTTAGATGTAAAAGTATCCAGAGAAAGCTTTGAACAGGCATGGATGCAAATGGGGAGTCAGGCGATTAGTTATGTGAAAAGCTCTAAATGAAGTAGTAAGGAAAGAGATGTAAGGAATTGTAAGTTTTTTTGTTAAGAAATAAGAGAACTTCAGCTTATTATATAAACTGAAGTTCTCTTATTTTTTATGATTAAATCTTTAGAAGTAGTGAATATGTAAAAATGCATAATTGACAAAAAAATTACATGTTATCATTATATATTGTTTTATATATGTTAATTGTATAAAATTACACAAGTATTCACATTACATAAAGGAGGCTTATTATGCAAAAAATATTTAACTGGGTTAAATGTATGAGTATCAAGAAAAAATTAATCATTTCATTTTTTCTTATTTTAACTATACCAGGACTTATTATCGGTGGTGTTTCATATCAAACTGCCAAAACAAATTTTGAACAACAAATTACAGGTAAAGCAAAGGAAAACATTTCGATTTTAAATACTGTTATTTCTCAAAATATAGAAGAGAAATTTGTTGATGCAGCATATTTTGCAGACATTTTAACAGAGGATACATATCCAAACGGACAAGAAGAAATAGTAAGAACTAAATTAGCACAATATATAAAGCTTCATCCAGAAGTAGAAGGCATTTATATTGGAACGCAGACGGGAAAGTTTATAAGAGAACCATTTATCCAAATGGCTGATGGATATAATCCAACAGATAGAGATTGGTATAAAGAAGCACATGAAAATAAAGGGAAAGTAATTGTTACTGCACCATATCAATCAGCATCTACAAAAAATATGGTAGTGACAATTGCTAAAGAAGTAAAAGATGGTAAAGGTGTTATAGGAATTAACTTAAATTTAGATAACATCTTGAAAATCTCCAAAATGATTAACATAGGGGAAAAAGGTTATGCAGTTATTTTAGATCAAAATAAGCAAATTGTTAGTCATCCATCTAGAAAACCAGGTGCAAAAGTTACTGATCCTTGGGTTAAACCAATTTATGAAGAAAAACAAGGGAATGTTTCTTATACAGAACAAGATGATAAAAAGAATTTAATTTTTGCAACAAATGAGAAGACGGGCTGGAAAGTAGTTGGAGTTATGTTTGATGAAGAAATTACCCAAGCTGCGAATCCAGTTTTTTATAAGACTTTTATTGTCATTGCTATCGCTATTGTATTTGGTAGTGTATTAATTTATTTCATCACAAAGTCTATTACAAGACCATTAAGAAAAATAGCTGACTCGGCATATAGAATTAGTAAGGGGGATTTGACAGAGAAAATTACAATCCATTCCAATGATGATATAGGGAAATTAGGGAATTCATTTAATGAAATGTCTGCCTCTTTACAAGATGTGATTACTCAAATTAGTTTTTCAGCAGAGCATGTGGCGGCATCGGCTGAAGAGTTAACAGCGAGCGTACAGCAAGCAAATGATGCGACAGATCAAATTACAATTGCAATGGAACAAGTATCAGGTGGGGCTGAATCACAAAGTCAAGGTGTTGAAGAAGGTGCGGCTACATTACAACAAGTAAATACAGCAATTCAAGATGTAACTGGAAGTGCGGAATCAATTTCTATCTCCTCATTACATGCGAGAGAGCGAGCTAAAGAGGGTGAAGACTTGGTTGAACAAACTGCAACACAAATGCAGTCTATTTCTAGGTCGGTATCCGAGTCGGATGCTATTATTAAACTTCTTGATGAGAAATCAAAGCAGGTAGGAGCTATTTCTGAAGCAATTCAAAACATCGCTACTCAAACGAACCTTTTAGCTTTAAATGCGGCTATTGAAGCAGCAAGAGCAGGCGAACAGGGCCGAGGATTTGCTATTGTAGCAGATGAGGTTAGAAAATTAGCGGAGCAATCAGGAGAATCATCTGGAGAGATTGCAAATTTAATTGCAGAAATTAAGGCGGATATTGAACATACTGTTAAAGCGATGGATAATGTGAATGGAGAGGTTCAACAAGGCCTTGATGTTGTAACAAAAACGAAAGCAAGCTTTACAGAAATTTTAAGTTCTACTACACATATTGTTTCTCAAGTTAATCAAATGGTAGAAACAACGAAGAGAATTGCTGGAGATGCAAATGAAGTGACAAATGCTATTGATGAAATTGCAGCGGCTGCAGAAGAAAATACAGCTAGTATGCAAAGTGTTGCTGCTTCAACAGAAGAACAAGTGAATTCAATGGAAGAAATTAGTTCAGCTTCGCAAAACTTAGCTGGGATGGCCGAAGAACTACAAGCCATGACTAGTAAATTTAAAGTATAATAACAGCAGATAAGTAAGGTGATATTATTTTCACCTTACTTATTTTTCTATTCAGCAATTAGGGGAGTCATTAACGGGATGATAAAAAGAAAAAGACTATGGAATTTATGGAAAACGATTACATTGTTAGTTTGTACAGTTGTAATTTTTTCTTTACTTGTGACAGATATATTAATTAGTCATAATGTAGAACGGACGACGGAGGATAGCCAAGCAGAGAAAGCAAAAACAATTGCACACATTGTGGCGAACGATTCAATTGTAATCGATGGTTTGATTGGGAAGGCAGATACTTCTGCAATCCAAACGCATACAAATAGAATATTAAAAAACACAGGTGTTCAATTTATTGTAGTTATGGACATGAATGGAATAAGAAAATCACATCCAAATCCTCAAAAAATAGGCCATCATTTTATTGGGGGAGATGAAGGGCCTGCACTGAAAGGAAAGGAACATGTATCGCTGGCAGAAGGAACTTTAGGTATTTCAATGCGAGTGTTTGTACCTGTATTTTCTGAAACAGGTGAACAACTTGGAGCGGTGGCCGTTGGTATTTCAGCAGATAATGTAAAAGAGAGAGTTAAGGAAAGTAGACATATCATTTACATTGGTGTCGGAGTTGGAGTACTAGTCGGAATTATAGGAGCAATATTACTAGCTAGACATATAAAGAAAAGTTTATTCGGTCTTGAACCTCACAGGATAGCGAAAATTCTTGAAGAAAGAAATACGATGCTACAATCTGTAAAGGAAGGTATTATTGCTGTAGATAAAGAAGCCAATGTAACTTTAATAAATAATGAGGCAAAACGATTATTTAAGAAAAGTGGACTTGAAGAAGATTTTATCGGTAAAGATGTTGAGTTGTATATGCCTAATTCACGTATAAAAGAAGTATTACAAACGGGAGAGGTACAATTAAACGAAGAACAAAATATTTATGGAATTACGATTGTGACGAATCGTGTTCCTTTATATGTAAAAGGAGAAATAGTTGGTGCAATTGCAACATTTCGTGATAAAACAGAGATTAGAAAATTAGCAGAAGAATTAACTGGTATTAGGCTATATGCGGAAGCGTTACGGGCACAATCGCATGAATTTATGAATAAAATGCATGTCATATTAGGGCTTACACACATGAAGCAGTATGAAGAATTACAGAAATATATAAGCGGTATGGTATCAGAGCATCAATATGAAATTGGTGGGGTTATGAAAAGAATAAAAAGTCCAGTATTTGCTGGTTTTTTACTCGGAAAACTTAGCTATGCTAGAGAGAAAAATATAAAATTAATTATTAGTGAAGATTCTCATATGCCGGAAATAGATGATGAAAGTATTACTCATGAACTAATTACGGTTGTCGGAAATTTAATTGATAATGCATTAGAGGCAGTGACGAATTGTGAAAAGAAGCAAGTTGAAGTTGAGATACATTATGGGGATACACTAACCATTACAGTACAAGATACGGGAAAAGGTATACAAGAAGAAGAAATAGGGGCATTATTTACGAAAGGTTATTCCACAAAGGGAGATAACCGTGGTTATGGTTTGTATCTTGTAAAAGAAAGTATACAGCGAATAAATGGGGAAATTTATGTGCATTCATTAGTAGGAAAGGGAACAAAGATAACAATTGAGATACCTAAAGGTAGGGATGAGAGGCAAATATGATTAAAGTTTTAATTGTAGAAGATGACCCGATGGTAGCAATGTTAAATACGCATTATTTAGAGCAAGTAGGAGGATTTGAACTTGTTCAAGCAGTTAACTCCGTAAAATCGGCGATAGAAGTATTAGAGGGATCACGAGTAGATTTAGTATTACTTGATATTTTTATGCCTGAAGAGACTGGATTTGAGCTTTTAATGTATATTCGGAATCAAGAAAAAGAAATCGATATTATGATGATTTCAGCTGTACATGATATGGGGAGTATTAAAAAAGCATTACAATATGGCGTAGTAGATTATTTAATTAAACCATTTACATTTGAACGATTTAAAAAGGCGTTAACTATATATCGAGAAAAGCTTACTTTCATGAAAGAACAACAAAAAATTAGTCAATCGGAATTAGATTCGTTAATTTTGCAAAAAGAAAAAAGAGAGCCTACTGTCACTAAAGAGCTTCCGAAAGGATTAACGAAGCAAACGATGCAATTAATTTGGCAGAAGATTGAGTCGCTGAATGGACGAGCATTTACAACAGAGGAAATGGCGCAATTAGTTGGTGTTTCAAGGGTTTCTATTCGAAAGTATGTAATGTTTTTAACTGAAATTGGAGTATTAGAAAACGAAATGGTGTATCAACATGTAGGAAGACCAGTGAGTAAATTAAGATGTATTGACCAAAATAAAATAGAGTTTTACGTATAAGCGACTTATTATAAGTCGCTTATACTTTTTTTAATTACAAAATCAATTACAAAACTTACAAAAACTATTTTTACTATTGAAAGCGTTTTAATATTGTTATTAAGAAAACAAGGGGGTGCCATATGGGAATTCAAAAGAATGTGGAAGCGGTATCATTTACTGAAGGAAATGAAGTACAAAGAGAATCTTTCGCTTCTAAAATTATGAATGTAAAAATCGGTGTTATACCTTTACCGTTATATGTAGTATTGGCTGCTATTATTTATGGGGCATCTGTATATAATAAATTGCCAGCAGATATGATTGGTGGATTTGCAGTTATTATGATCATGGGTATTTTCTTAGGAGACATTGGGATGAGAATTCCAATTTTAAAAAATATCGGCGGTCCGGCAATACTTTCATTATTTATTCCATCATTACTTGTATTTTTTAACTGGATGAATCCAGCTTCAATGGAAGCTGCGACTATGTTAATGAAAAAATCGAACTTTTTATACTTATATATTTCTTGTTTAGTAGTCGGAAGTATTTTAGGAATGAACCGTAAAGTGTTAGTACAAGGTTTCGTTCGTATGTTTATACCTTTAGTAGTAGGGACCTTAGCTTCGGTAGCAGTAGGATTATTGGTCGGTTCATTATTTGGATTTGAAATGAAGCAAACATTCTTCTTCATCATCGTACCAATTGTGAGCGGTGGTATTGGAGAAGGGATTTTACCATTATCGCTAGCTTATAGTGATATTTTAAACGAATCATCAGCAACGTTTGTATCACAGCTTATTCCAGCGGCTATTATTGGAAATATGTTCGCAATTGTGAGTGCAGGGTATATGAAGCGTTTAGGTGAGAAGAAACCGGAGCTTAGTGGTAACGGTGTATTAGTGAAAACAGACAATCAAGCGGAGTTATTAAAAGAACAAAATACAGAGAAGCCAATTGACTTCTCATTAATGGGAGCGGGTTTATTAATTGCGTGTACGTTCTTCATCTTCGGAGGATTTGCTTCTAAGTTCATTGGTATTCCTGGGGCAATCATTATGATTTTCTCAGCAGCACTTGTGAAATACTTTAAATTAATGCCAGCAAAAATGGAGCAAGGAGCATTCCATCTATATAAATTTATTTCGAAGAATTTAACTTGGCCGTTAATGGTTGGACTAGGATTGCTATATATTCCGCTAAAAGACGTAGCAGCAGTTCTTTCAGTAGGATATGTTGTTGTGTGCGCATCAGTTGTTCTTACAATGGTAGCATCAGGTTTTCTTGTAGGGAAAGTGATGAAAATGTATCCAGTTGAATCAGCAATTGTAACGGGATGTCATAGTGGTTTAGGTGGAACTGGAGATGTTGCTATTTTATCAGCTTCAAATCGTATGGAATTAATGCCATTCGCACAAATTTCGACTCGTTTAGGCGGGGCAGCAATGGTTGTAACAGCGACAATCTTATTAAAAATGTTTTCATGATCAAACAAGCTAGCTATATTCATATAGCTAGCTTGTCAAATTAAGGGGAGATTATAAGTATGTTAGAAAATCAAATTAATGAGAGATCATTGTTATTGCATAAAGAATTAGTAGGGAAAATTGAGATTACAAGTAAAGTAGAAGTAAATTCAGCGGATGATTTAAGTCTGACATATACTCCAGGTGTAGCGGAGTCTTGTAAAGCAATTGCAGCAGATGAAGAAACAGTGTATGACTATACAGCACGTGGTAATATGGTGGCAGTTGTCTCAGATGGAACAGCGGTACTTGGCTTAGGGAATATTGGACCGAAAGCAGCTATGCCTGTTATGGAAGGGAAGAGTATTTTATTTAAGAAATTTGCGAATGTAGATGCTTTCCCGTTATGTTTAGGTACGACTGATGTGGATGAAATCGTTACCCTTGTGAAAAATTTAGAGCCTACGTTTGCAGGAATTAACTTAGAAGATATTGCGGCACCACGCTGTTTTGAAATTGAAAAGCGATTAAAAGCAGAAACAAATATTCCTGTATTCCATGATGATCAACATGGAACAGCTATTGTCGTATTAGCAGCTGTTATTAATGCATTAAAAGTTGTTAGCAAACAAATGGATAATGTAAAAATTGTTATTAACGGTGCGGGTTCGGCAGGAATTGCAATTGGAAAATTATTATTAAAGGCTGGTGCACAGCACATTACGTTAGTTAGCTTAGAAGGTATTGTTTGTGAAGGTGAATCATGGATGAACGAAGCGCAAATTGAAGTTTCAAAAAAGACAAATCGAGAATATGTGCGTGGAACGTTAAAAGAAGCAATTCATCAAGCGGATATTTTTATTGGCGTATCTGCTCCTAACGTATTAAAGAAAGAACTTGTACAAACGATGAATGAGAAAGCAATTGTGTTTGCTATGGCGAATCCAATTCCAGAAATCTTCCCTGAGGATGCATTAGAGGCTGGGGCAGTTGTAGTAGGAACTGGGCGCTCGGATTATGCGAATCAAGTAAATAATGTATTGGCGTTCCCTGGAATATTCCGCGGTGCGTTAGATGTGCGCGCGACTGATATTACAGAAGAGATGAAATTAGCGGCAGCATATGGGATTGCTAACATCATTACGGACGAAGAACGTAATGCGAATTATGTAATTCCGAATCCATTAGATAAAAGAGTTGTTCCAAGTGTTGCGGAAGCTGTAGCGAAAGCAGCCATCGAGTCAGGTGTGGCACAAATTACAGAAATGCCAAGTTATTAATAGCTAAAAGCAGTGCCTAAAAGGCACTGCTTTTTTGAGATAAGAAATCAAAATAATGAAGAAGTGTAAAATTATTTATTTGTGTTTCCTCACTATTTATTTAATTCAATTGCAACTTGTTTACCATTTACTAAAACCTCAGTTACTGCTACGATCACTTCTATCATTTTTTTCATCTCTCATCTCTCCTTGTGTCATTTCTTACTTTAAGTATAAGAGAAGAGAGATACTTAAACTATCGAAGTATATGACGTAGAAATTACATTGTTGTAAGAAAGTGTTTTAGTTTTGTCACTTTACTCAGCGGTGATTACAAACTGATCATAATATTTTTCATTTACATATATGTTTAATACCCATAATCCAGATGAAGGTAGTGACATAGTGAGAGGGAGTTCGTGTGTAGTGGAATCAATTGTATTTGAAGTAGTCCAATTTGGTTTGGAAGTTTCTTTTTGAAAGAGTACGGGTGTTGGAGTTACTGATCCTTGCTTTAGTGCGATAATAGATAGTTTTCCAGTTGGCATTTCAGAATCTAAAAAGTACCACATGATTTCATTTTTTTCATTTGCGATAATAGGGCTATCAGCCATTGCGATTTTTTCTTCGATACCTTTTAAAGGTGTTTTTTCTTGTATGAAGGAGGGTGTTTCTTCCCAATTTACATCTTTTAAAACGCTAAGATGAAAGAAGGAAGGTGCATTAACTTGGGTGGATGACGTGGCGATAGCTTCTTTTTTAGGTGCTTCTGAATCAGGCTGCGCTTGTGTGCATCCAGCGATGAGAAAGGAGAAAAGTAGCATAGTTCCAATTTTTTTCATGGTGTCACACTCCTAATTTTTACTGTTAGTGTAATTGTATTTGCCAGAAAGAGGGACAATTCCTTTAAAGTATAAAAAGAGGTCGTAAGTTTTGTACGACCTCTTTTGACATTTTTTATATTTGTTCAGTTGAAAAGGTTGGTTCTCGTTCTTTTTGAGGCATCGTTAAGAAAATAACAGAAAGAACGATACATACGCCGCCTAGTAATTGATACGCTCCAAATGATTCATTTAGCCAAGCGATTGAAACGATAGCTGCTACAAGTGGTTCAATGCTAGATAAAATGCTCGTTTCTGTTGCTGCTAAATATTTCAGACTACCGATATAAAGGAGGAAAGAAAGGGTGCCACTTATGATGATAAGAATAAGCATAGAAAAAGTTTTTGGTGTAAAAGTTTGTGAAAGCTGATCCCATTCAAACGAGCGATTACAAATAAGCAGGGCAATGCCGCCAATTAACATTCCCCAGCCAATTACTACAGTTGTTCCGCATTCTTTAATAAGAGAAGCTGGATGAAGGGTATAAAATGCAAAGCCAATTGCTGTTAATAGGCCGAAAATAATGGCTTCTTTTGATAAAACAATATTTTCAATTGAGCCGTTTGTAATAATAAAGTACGTTCCCGTTAGGGCAGTAATAATTGCGAGTAGTTGCATAGAAGCAGGGAATTTTCTTTGTCCAAATGCGACATAAATGGTAATAAGAACAGGACCTAGAAATTGAAATAATGTCGCTGTGACCGCATTACTAATATGAACTGTTTCGATAAAGGCATATTGCGCACCGAGCATGCCGAGAATAGAGAAAATAATAAGTTGTATAGAATGTCTAGGATGTTTCCAAATTTGAAATATGTTTTGTTTCTTTATAAGTAAGAAAG
The DNA here is from genome assembly GCF_051948935.1 of Bacillus sp. Brlt_9. Classification (NCBI taxonomy): domain Bacteria; kingdom Bacillati; phylum Bacillota; class Bacilli; order Caryophanales; family Bacillaceae; genus Bacillus; species Bacillus sp. Brlt_9. The sequence continues at coordinate 49,703 of NZ_JAYJLO010000009.1, forward strand.
ATAAAATAAATATTCCCCCAAGCAACAAGCGAATTGTTAAAAAATCAACTGATGATACGTTAGTATGTTGAAATAGCCACTGAATCATCGGGCCAGATAATCCCCATAAGGTAGCTCCTGTAATAATCATAATGAGTCCAATCTGTCTATTGTTGTTCATGATCATGCATCCCCTCTCGAGTATTTGATTTTTTATGTGTGACATGATAAAAGGAATTATATATAATTTCTGGTACTGTAAAAAGTATCAGATTTCGGTTTTATTAAGGGGTCAGATATTATGTTAGAATTAACGCCTAATTTAAATATGAATAGTAAAAAGGCATTGTACGTGCAATTGTATGAGTATATAAAAAAAGAGATTAAAGATGGAACGATTCCGGCTTTTACAAAATTACCTGCTAAAAGAAAGCTGGCGAGCTATTTACAAGTGAGTAAGAATACAGTAGAAGCGGCTTACGAGCAATTACTTGCAGAAGGTTATATTGAATCAGCATCTAGAAAAGGTTATTTTGTATGTGAAATTGAACAAATGATTTATGTAGAAGGAAGCGAAGCGAAAGTAGAAGAAGTATCGTTTCGGGAGGAGAACTATACATTTGATTTCACACAAACAGGGGTTGATACGAACACTTTTCCGTTCACTACGTACCGTAAGCTTATTAATGATGTATGGCAGCCACATAATAATGAGTTGCTTTTTCTTGGACACCCTCAAGGGGAATTGAGCTTAAGGGAGGAAATTGCGAACTATTTGTATGAATCTAGAGGTGTACGTTGCTCAGCTAGTCAAATTGTATTAGGAGCAGGAACACAAATATTAGTAAAGCTGCTGTTTCAATTGTTAAAGGGAAGCAATTATGCAGTTGAAAACCCAGGTTATCATAGGAAAATGGTCGTTTTTGAACAGGGCGAAAAAAAGGTTCAAATGTTGTCTTTAGATAGGGATGGAATTTGTATGGCAGATTTAGAGAATAGCGATGCAAATGTTGTATTTGTTACACCTTCTCATCAATTCCCATATGGAATGATTATGTCTATTACGAGAAGGACGCAGCTTTTACAATGGGCGAAGAAAGAAGAAGGTAGATATATTATTGAAGATGATTACGATAGTGAATTTCGCTATTCAGGAAAGCCAATCCCGGCACTGCAAGGATTAGATACAGATGGGAAAGTTATTTATATGGGGACGCTCTCAAAGGCTTTATTACCTTCATTACGGATGAGCTATATAGTATTACCGAAGAATTTAATTAACAAGTATCAAAAGGAATATTTGTTTTATACGCAAAGTGTTTCAAGAATGGACCAAGAAGTGATTAGAAAGTTTTTAAATGAAGGTTATTGGGAAAAACATATTCATAAAATGCGTGTCGTCTACCGGAAAAAGAGAGATCGACTTGTTTTTGAAATAGAAAAGTATTTCTCTAGTCAGGTTGAAGTAATAGGAGAAGATTCGGGATTACACATTTTATTACAAGTGCATAATGGAATGCGAGAAGAAGAACTCATTCAAGAAGCTGCGAAACATAGTATCAAAATATATCCTGTGTCTACGTACTATCAAGACGGTACTGCGCCTGAAAATGTAGTTTTACTTGGGTTTGCGATTTTATCAGAAGAAGAAATTGCGAAAGCGATTCAATTATTACATAAGGCATGGTATACAAGAAAGTAAAAAAACATCCTCCAAGCATGAGGATGTTTTTTATTATTTATTTTCATCTAAGAATAAGACCATATGCTCTTCGTCCCAATATTGTCCGTTATATTTTAATGAACGTTCTTGTACACCGAATGTTTTAAATCCTAATGATTCATAAAGTTTTTTTGCCCCATCGTTGCCAACGACAACATCAAGCATAACTTGTTCTACTTCTAAAGATTTAGCAAGTTCAAGGCATTCTTTAATAAGTGCTTTTCCTGCTCCAAGTCCGCGTGCTTTTGGAGACACATATACAGAACCGATTTTAGCTTTATGTTCTTGTTTTACATATGGTTTCGTTTCCAGTGTTGCAACCCCGATTAATTGTCCATCTTTAAATGCACCTAGCGTATAGTTTTCATCTTGTGCTAATTTTTGTGCTTTATATTCAATCGCACACTCTTTATTAATAATATCTTCATAAGAAGAGCTGAAAGCTTCAGGGTTTTGCTTTAATCCTTCTACACGAAGTTCTAAGTAAATTTCCGCTTCGTCTTTTGTTAATACATGGATATCCAATTATATCACCCTCCAAATCTTTGCAAATGTACCTTTATTTTATATTGAAATAAGAATAATTTCAAAAGCTTAGCTTATATGAACTGATTTTATGAACAAAATAACACCAGTAGTGTTTACTACTACTGGTGTTTTCACACGCATCTTATTCAAAAGGTAGCTCGATTATAAAGTTTGTTCCTACTCCTAATTGGCTTTTTACTAGAATGGAACCGTTATGCAATTCTACAATTTCTTTTGCAACAGCTAGCCCAATACCTTTTCCTCCAGTAGCTCTCGTTCTGGATTTATCAACACGATAAAAACGATCAAAAATATGCGGGATATCTTCTTCAGGAATACCTTCGCCTTCATCGTCTACACTTATTGTGAAAGAATCAGTTTCCGTGAGTACACGTATCGTAATAGATGTGTTTTCTGGCGAATGTTGATAAGCGTTGTGTAATAAATTTAACATAACTTGCTCCATACGTCTTTCGTCTATGCAAACTTCTAAATCATCTTTGCAATATACATGGAGTTGCATTTGTTTATTTGTTAATGTTGTTTTTGTTTTTTCAATCATTCGTTCTAAAAATGGTTTAAGGATTACTTTTTGTTTTTTGATAACAAACTGGTGTTGTTCTAACTGTACAAGCATAAATAAATCTTGGACGAGATCAGTGACACTATCTGTTTCATCCTCAATGATTTGCAAGTATTCTTCTCGCTCTTCTTTCGTTAAAGAGTCTCTCTTTGCTACCTTCGCATAACCTTTCATATAGGTCAATGGAGTTAATAGTTCATGGGCGACACTAGCGAGAAATTCATTGCGTTCTTTTTTCATATAAGTTAGTTCACTTGATAAATCTTCAATCGTTTTTGCTAAGCTCCCAAGTTCATCATTCCGTTTAATACCTAAGTGAATTGGCGTATTTAATTTTGACATTTTTTCTGTGGCCCTCTTCATTTTTATAAGAGGTTCTGTAATAACACGAGAAAAAACAAAGACAGAAATAGTTGTTAAAATAATTGTTAAAACACTAATGATAAGGAATTGGTTCATGAGTTTAAGTAACATATTTTCTAAGAAAGATGTTTTTAATAACATATATAACTTTCCTTGAAACTTTGTTGTGTTAAGTGGGCTTACTGTTGTGATGAATTTTGATTTTTTCCAGTTTCTTTCGACGATTAATCCGCTTTCTGGGACAGATTCTGTTTTACAAGTAAGTTGTTTTTGCATTTCTTTTGTTACGGGTTCTGAGGTGGAAATAATTTTGCCGTTATGGTCAGTAATAATGATAGCTATATCGGAGTTAGAAATTGATTCCGATTCAACTAAGTGTGCAGCCGCATTTGCAATCTCGAACTCAGGGTACACGGGGCGTTTAGGATTTTTATTGTGTTCAGCGTGTTGCATTTCTTTATAATATTCATCCCGTCTCTCGCGAATTTTAATTTTTTTACTATAGCGATTACCTTTTTCTAAAAGAGCAAGTGTTTCTTCCTCAATCCGCATTGTTGAAATGCTTTTGTAAAAAGATACGAAAGCAATTGTTTCAATACATAAAGCTAATATTAAAAAGTATGTCCCAATTTTAAGTGAAAGTTTACTCATTTTCTCACCATACCTTATTTCATATAAAGGGTCAGTGATATACTATTGCTCACTGACCGAAATAATTATTCACTTTTCCATTTATATCCGACTTTATAGACAGTTTCTAAGTAATTTTCAACTGGAAATCCTTTTTTGCGTAGTTTATCACGGATATTGCGAATATGTGAATCGATTGTTCTATATTCAATGTCTGTTTCATAACCCCAAATTTTTTCAATTAAATCATCTCGGCTATAAGCACGGTTTGTATTTTGTAAAAATAGTCCAAGCAACGAAAACTCGATAGGAGTTAGTGAGATTTTTTCATCATATACTGTGACAGTATGTTTCGTTTTATCCCACTCGATACCATTGAAGCTAACAAATCCATCTTTCTTTGTACGGCGTAATATAGCCTCAATTCGTGCAACTAATACATGCTCATCAAAGGGTTTTGTAATATAGTCATCTGCGCCCATAGTGAGGCCTTTCACCATATCGTAATTTTGATTACGAGCTGTTAGCATAATAATTGGAACGTTGGAAATTTGACGGATTTGATAGCAAGTATCCCATCCATCCATATTCGGCATCATAACATCTAACAAAATAATATCGAAGTCTTTTTGTTCTATTAACTTTAGTGCTTCAAGGCCAGAGGTAGCTTTCATACAAAAATAGCCACGAGGACTTAAGAACAGATCTAATAATCGTAACATGCGTTCTTCATCGTCTACTAATAAAATTTTTACCATAATCTTGTGCACCCCAAACTGTTCATTCTACTTGTATAGTTTACATGAAAATAATAAAAAACTCTTTTTATGTGATTGAGTGGAAGAGTTATTTTTACGCTCAGAGTAATTGACATAAAAAATGCACTAGTTTTGCACAACTATTTTTTATAATAGAAAACGTAGCGACACAAAATACCCTATGTTGCGACATAACGTCATGTCATTTTATTTATAAAATGACAATTCCATTCTATTGTGTATGTGAGATAGAGAGGGTTTTCGTATTCACCTCGCATCGGATAAGAAAAATTTCCTATCTCACACTTTTTTTAAAAGGAGATCATACACATGAATCCAAAAGAAGAAATTTCAAAAAAAGAAAAGCAAGATCGTAATACGGTTGTCATGTGCATTGCCGTATCTATGGTTATTATTATAAGTTGTGTAAATAAAATTTTGGGGATTTTATAATATAAAAAAAGCTTATTGCTTCTTAAGAAGTAATAAGCTTTTTTCGTTGTTAGGGGGAAGGCGTGAAACAGCTCGCTAATGTGTTAACCCCCCTGACGTTAATCGTCCGTTAGGTCGAAACGTTAGAAACCCCCACTTCAAGCTTTGCTAAGTGGGGGAGTGTTCATATGATAAACCAAGGTAAAATTGCTAACCCAGAAGTTACAATTGCTGTAGTAAATATTAAAAGCATAGCTCGTTTGTTTTGTTTCATGTCACATTCTCCTCTACCTATCAATTGAATGCTATACGTTCATTTCATAATTGATGCCGCACTAACTAAAGTGTCACTTTATATTTTTAGTATAATGAATGGAAAGGTTTGGTACGATCGATAAAGGTGACATGAAGATTACATTGTTGTAATGAAAAAAGCATCTTTCTTAATAAAAAGATGCTTTTACAAACTATATTGAAGTATTAATCATTTAAGAACAGAACCATATGTTCCTCGTCCCAATATTGACCGTTATGTTTTAATGAACGCTCTTGTACGCCGTAAGTTTGGAAACCTAATGATTCATATAATTTTTTGGCACCAGCGTTACCAACTACAACATCGAGCATAAGTTGTTCTACATGTAATTTATCGGCATTTTCAATAATTGCTTTAATAAGAGCTCGTCCTGCTCCAAGGCCACGCGCTTTTGGGGAAACGAAAACGGAACCGATTTTTGCTTTATGTTCTTGTTTAATAAAAGGCTTTGTTTCTAAAGTAGCAATGCCGATTAAATCATCATCTTTGAAGACCCCTAGAGTATACTTATCCGGATTGCTTAATCGTTTTGCCATAGCAGCTACAGGATCCTCATGTTTCAGAACATCTTCATAGGAAGAGCTAAAAGCTTCCGGGTTCTTCGTTAAACCTTCCATACAAACTTTTAAATATATTTCTGCGTCCTCTGTCGTTAATAAGCGAATTTCCATAGTTGTAACCTCCTTGGTCGATTTCAAATAAATCCATTACTTTTATAAGATTGTATATGTGTTTTGTGAGCAGTCTCTTTTAATTTGTAAAAGAATGAAAAGATATATGCTACAATGTTTTGTTTTTTTAATATGTAATGAAATTATATATTAACTTTATTAACTATTCAAGTATTTAATATATTACATTTTCATAACTAAAATAACTCCTCAATTGAGGAGTTATTTTAGTTATTCGATTGATAACCATCAATTCGATGTGGATGTGTGTAAATATTACAAGATTCATTTCTAATAAATCCTACGACTGTAATGCCTAAATCGTGAGCAAGTTGCAATGCTAATTTTGTTGGAGCAGATTTAGATAGAACAATTTCACATCCGATTTTTGAAACTTTAAGTAAAATTTCGGATGAAATACGTCCGCTAAATGCAATGATTTTTCCTTTAACAGATATATCGTTGCGCAAACAATGACCATATATTTTATCTAATGCATTATGTCTGCCAATATCCATTCTTGATAGGAGGATATTGTTTCGATCACATAGTGCGGTATTGTGAACACCGCCGGTTTGGCGAAAGGTAGTGGAAGATTGTTGTAACGTATTCATTAAGTAAAAGCATTCTTCAGGAGTAATTTTCACGTGTATATCATGTAAATCTTTTGCTTTTGCCGCATCGTTTACGAAAATAAAACCTTGTCTACCTTTTCCGCAGCAAGAAGTGATGTATCGTTTATTATATAAAGTTTGATAGAGTGGATTTACTTTTGATGAGGTTACATGGACAATTCCGTTATCTTTTTGAACCCATATTTCTTCAACATCTTTATAGGAAGAAATAATTCCTTCAGAAATTAAAAAACCAATTACCATATCTTCGATGTAATTTGGTGTACATACGACTGTTACATATTCCTCACCGTTTAATTTAATAGTAATAGGAGATTCTGTAACAATCTCATCCAGTTGTTTTGAAAATGTACCAGATTGATAGCGTACAACTGTATAAGTCTCTTGCGTAGGCCCCATATAAAATCCCCCTTTTAAATGTATTTCTCTCCCATATTTATCATAAAACAATGGGGAAATAAAAACACCTATTAGGAAGAAAATCACAGATTATTTTGGTTATTATTGTATATGTACGATATAATAGAACTGTAGAATAGTGATATTTTCAAGCTTTCGTAGTTATACCTTATAACATCTAGAATCGACTTCATAAGAAAAGTATTTGGACAGAGCGTTTCAAAAATATGTACAGTAATGCGATTTTGAAAACGGATTCATAATTGTGTTGTACAGTTGGTTGTAAGGAGAGGGGAAACTATGGCAGAACAGACAGTCCGTGTAACCGTGGATGGTAAAGAATTTTCCACATCAGGTGAAAAGACAATACTACAATTATTTAACGAGAGTAATTTGGAACATCCTCAAATTTGTCATGTACCAGAAGTAGATCCAATTCAAACTTGTGATACGTGTATTGTAGAAGTAGATGGGAAGTTAATGCGTGCTTGTTCAACGAAGCTCGAGAATGGTATGCATATTGAAAGACAGTCACAGCGTGCAAAAGAGGCACAGACTGAGGCAATGGATCGAATATTAGAGAATCATTTATTGTATTGTACCGTTTGTGATAACAATAATGGTAACTGTAAAGTTCATAACACCGTACATATGATGGGAATTGAAGAACAGAAATATCCGTATGAGCCGAAAGTAAGTGCTTGTGAAGTGGATATGTCACATCCATTTTATCGGTATGATCCAAATCAATGTATTGCTTGTGGACAGTGTGTAGAAGTATGTCAAAACTTACAGGTTAATGAAACTATATCGATAGACTGGAACTTAGATCGCCCACGTGTTATATGGGATAGTGGTGTAAGCATTAATGACTCATCTTGTGTAAGTTGCGGGCAGTGTGTAACAGTATGTCCATGTAATGCGTTAATGGAAAAATCAATGTTAGGTGAAGCTGGGTTCATGACAGGATTAAAACCAGATGTGTTAGATCCGATGATTGATTTTGTAAAGGATGTAGAGCCTGGATATAGTAGTATTTTAGCGGTTTCAGAAGTAGAGGCTGCGATGCGTAAGACGAAAGTTAATAAAACAAAAACAGTTTGTACATTTTGTGGTGTCGGTTGTTCCTTCGAAGTATGGACGAAAGATCGCCATATATTAAAAGTGCAACCTGTTTCAGATGCACCGGTTAATGGTATTTCTACATGTGTAAAAGGTAAATTTGGATGGGATTTTGTAAATAGTGAAGATCGAATTACGAAGCCATTAATTCGCCAAGGAGATATGTTTGTTGAAGCTTCATGGGAAGAAGCATTAGAAGTTGTTGCTTCTAACATGCAGCATATTAAATCTGAATACGGTAGCGATGCATTTGGATTTATTTCTTCTTCAAAAGTAACAAATGAAGAGAATTACCTTATGCAAAAACTAGCTCGCCAAATATATGGCACGAATAATGTAGACAACTGTTCTCGTTATTGTCAATCTCCAGCAACAGACGGTTTATTTAAAACTGTCGGTATGGGTGGGGATGCTGGAACAGTGAAAGATATAGCTGAAGCAGGTCTTGTCATTATCGTTGGTGCGAATCCAACAGAAGGACATCCTGTACTTGCGACGAGAGTAAAACGTGCTCATAAATTACACGAGCAAAAACTGATCGTAGCAGACCTTCGTAAACATGAAATGGCAGAGCGTGCGGATTTATTTATTCATCCGCGCCAAGGTACGGATTACGTATGGCTTGCTGGTATTACGAAATATATTATTGATCAAGATTGGCACGATAAAAAGTTTTTAGCTGAAAATGTGAAGAACTTTGATGAATACAGCAAAATGTTAGAAAAGTATACGCTTGATTATACAGAAGAAATTACGGGGATTTCAAAAGAAAAACTGAAAGAAATGGCTCGTATGGTATATGAAGCTGATGGTACTTGTGTACTTTGGGGAATGGGTGTAACGCAAAATACAGGAGGAAGTACAACATCTGCAGCAATTTCAAATTTACTGCTTGTTACGGGTAACTATCGTCGTCCTGGTGCAGGTGCATATCCATTACGTGGACATAATAACGTACAAGGTGCTTGTGATATGGCAACATTACCAAACTGGCTTCCTGGTTATCAAGCAGTATCAGATGATACGCTTCGTGCGAAGTTTGAAAAAGCATACGGCACAACTATTCCGAAAGCACCAGGATTAAACAATATTGCAATGTTACTTGCGGCAGAAGAAGGAAAACTACGTGGTATGTATGTCATGGGTGAAGAAATGGCTTTAGTCGATTCAAATGCGAACCATGTGCAACATATTTTAGCAAACTTAGACTTCCTTGTTGTTCAAGATATGTTCTTATCAAAAACAGCTCGTTTCGCCGATGTTATTTTACCAGCGGCACCAAGTTTAGAAAAAGAAGGAACGTTTACGAATACAGAGCGCCGTATTCAAAGATTATATGAAGTATTGAAACCGCTTGGTGATTCAAAACCAGACTGGTGGATTTTACAAAAAGTTGCTCGTGCACTAGGCGGGGATTGGAATTACGAAAATCCAAGTGAAATTATGGACGAAATTGCGTCACTTGCACCGTTATACTCTCAAGCAACGTACGACCGTCTAGAAGGCTGGAATAGTTTATGTTGGGGTAGTCATGATGGTAGTGATACACCGCTATTATATGTAGATGGATTTAACTTCCCAGATAAACTTGCTCGTTTATCATTAGATGAATGGGTACCACCGGTTGTAGCGCCAGATGAGTATGATTTACTGTTAAATAATGGACGCATGCTAGAACATTTCCATGAAGGGAATATGACGAATAAATCAGCTGGTATTTTATCTAAAGTATCTGAAGTATTCGTTGAAATTTCACCTGAACTCGCTATAGAGCGCAATGTGAAAGATGGTGGTCTTGTAGAATTAGCATCACCATTTGGAAAAATTAAAGTACAAGCGCTTATTACTGACCGTGTAACGGGGAAAGAGCTATATTTACCGATGCATGCAACGATAAATGAAGAAGCGATTAATATTTTAACTGGGACGGCAACAGACTTGTATACGTGTACACCGGCGTATAAACAAACGATGGTGAAAATGCGTGTATTACGTGAGAAAGGAAACCGTCCGTTACCATCTTCAAACCCGCGAGATAAACAGCGTAATCCGCAAAATGGTGTTGAAATCGAGCAAAAATGGCAAAGAAAACAATACGTATCACTTGTGGACTAGGGGGCGGAGATAGTGGCGAAGGAAATTACGTTAATTAAAAAGAAAGTTGTAACAGAGGAAGAACAGAAACGGCAAGTAGCAGATGAACTTCTAAATGAGCTATCTAATAATCGTGAAGCAGTAGAAGAAACGATGCAGCTTTTAGCACAGTTGCAGAAGGCTGGTATATTAGATGCGGCGATTAGTTTACTTGCTGCGAAGGAAGATGTTTCAAAAATTGCTGTGGAGCAATTAAATCGTGAACCAGTTAAAAATGCACTCAACAACATGATGGGGGCGGGGGAAGCACTATCCGCAGTTGACCCAGAAGTAACGAAGCAAATCACATCGAGTTTAGTCACTGGATTGCAATTTGCAACAGATGAATTAAATAGTGGTAAAAAAACAAAAGTAATGGATTTCTTTAAAGTGTTAAAAGATCCAGATATCAATAGAGCCATTACATTCGGTTTTAGCTTCTTGAAAGCATTTGGACAAGGGTTAGAGAAAAAATAGAGTGAAATGAAAAAGTGATGGGAAGTAGCCATCACTTTTTTCATTGTATGTATAAGAGTGTTCATGTTAGGCGGAATATATTATTATTAAAAAGATGGATTAGAAATGGAAATATGGAATCCATCTCAAATATCGTTTTAGAATGTGGAGGAATATATGCAACACCGTAAAAGACTATCTATACCAGGAGTAATGAGACATTCCTTTCAAACTGTTAGATTTGCTTTTTGGAATGTGTTAACATTCCAACTTGCTTATAAATTGTTAGCAGCGATTGTGTTTATCCCACTTTTCGGTATTATTTTCAATAAGTTGTTGTACTTTGGTGGGTATGCAAATGCAACAAATGATGAGTTATTAGCATTTTTAAAAACACCATACGGGATTTTGGCGATTGTAATTTTATCTATATTGGCATTGTTTCTTATCTTTACAGAGTTTGCAGTACTTATTATCATTTCGTACTTCGCTCATAAAAGGCAAAAGGTGAGATTACGTCCAATTCTGTATAAAACAGTAACGTATTTACCTTCCCTGTTTACATATTGCTTACCTGGATTTGTTTTGTATGCAGTTGTACTATTACCACTATTAAGTATGGGGTATAAATCTGCATTGATTCCTGAAATTCAAATTCCTAATTTTATTACAGGTGAACTATTTAAGACAACGATGGGGCAAGTTGGGTATTATACATTCTTTGCTGTAGTTGCCTATTTAAATCTTCGTTGGATTTTTGTTTTACCTATTATTGTTTTAGAGGAAAAGCCGTTTCGCACGGCAGCACGCAAAAGCGCAAACTTAGTAAAAGAAAGCTTCTTTAAAGTATTGTTCTTTTTAGTAGGTTTTTTCATATCTGTAGGAATCGTCTTTCTTTTATGTGTAGGAATTTATTTGCTTTGTCTGTGGGGAGTATATGAATTTACAAACCCCGAAGGGACATTTGCACTACTAGCAGAGTCAACTATTTCAGTCTTCTTAACGAGTACATTGTATCTATTTAGCTTTATTATGACGCCGTTTTATATTATGGCGTTAACAAGGTTGTATTTACAAAAGGTTCCAGTTGAAGATGTTTTATTAGAAGAAGGATTAGATTATTCGAAAACAAAAGCAGATAAATGTTTCTTCCAAAAACATCGTTGGAAATTTATTGGTGTATATATTGTAGGAATTATTACGGCGGGAATGGTAGTTGCCTTCATTGTGACCTTTATTACAAACACATATAAAGAGCCAATTATTATGGCTCATCGTGGTTATATTTCAAAAGGTGTAGAGAATACGAAAGAAGCTGTGCAGGGGGCTATTGATGCGAAAGCAGATTATGCTGAAATTGATGTACTGCAAACGAAAGACGGTGAACTAGCAGTTATACATGATTTGAAGCTAAAACGTCTTGCTAATGCTAACGTTCATGTGTCAGATTTAACGATGGACGAGTTAAGGCAGCTTACTCTTAGTCAAGATGGTTTTTCAGGACAAATCAGTACACTTGATGAAATCATTAAGCTGGCAAAGGGTAAAATCAAACTCAATATTGAAGTGAAGCTTCATGGGGGCGAAAAAGACTTTGTAAACAAAGTATTAAAAGCGATTAAAGACAATGAATTTGAGAAGCAATGTGTCATTCAAACGTTACACTATCCGCTTATAAAAGAATTTAAGCGTGCAAATCCAAATATAAAAGTAGGATATATACTGTATGCAAGTAGAGCTCACTTAAAGAATGTGAAGGCTGATTTTTATGTAGCAGAAGAATATATGTTAAATAAGAAATTAGTAAAAGAAGCAAGGAAGTTAAACAAGCCAATTTACGTATGGACAGTAAATGATATGGAAAGTTTAAAGGGATATTATAAATTAAATGTAGATGGTATCATTACCGATTATCCTGAATCGGCACGTGAAACAATTAAGATGTTAAAAGAGCAAGAAGCGGAAGAAAGTGATCTGTTTGATAAAATTACTGAAACAACAGATGATTTATTTTCTAAGTTATTTATCAGTTACCCAGCTGCTGGCTAAATGCCCGCAGCTGTTTTTTTTATGAAAAGAATATATCCCTAAAGTATTGTGCAAATTAATAACTGTATATGTATACGGCATCATTGGTGTTTTTTACATTGTTACATTATTGTCGAATAATAAATGATTGAGGCGTATTTTTCAGGAGTATAATAAAAATAGAGTGATAGATAGTGAAATGTAACGAAGATGTTAATAGAATCAATGTTCCATATATTTACACTATTCTAAATATATAAACTTTAAAAAAATGATATGTTAGCGTTTTCATAACTTTTAAGTTATGCTAGAATAAGGACATAAGTTATTAATTATTACAAAAAGAAAAAAGACTTTCTTTTTTCTGTTAATTATAAGGGGGCATTTCATTATGCGTATTGGGGTACCAGCAGAAATTAAAAACAACGAAAACCGTGTGGCAATGACACCAGCAGGTGTTGTACATTTAATTCGTAACAATCACGAAGTATTCATTCAAAAGGGTGCAGGTTTAGGATCTGGTTTCACAGATGCTCAGTATGTTGAAGCAGGAGCAAAAATCGTTGATACAGCTGAAGAAGCTTGGAACATGGAAATGGTTATGAAAGTTAAGGAACCAATTGAAAGCGAATACAAACACTTCAGTGAAGGTTTAATCTTATTCACATACTTACACTTAGCTCCAGAGCCAGAATTAACAAAAGCATTAATCGAGAAGAAAGTTGTTGCAATTGCATATGAAACAGTACAATTAGAAAACCGTTCTCTACCATTACTTGCACCTATGAGTGAAGTAGCTGGTCGTATGGCTGCACAAATTGGTGCACAATTCCTTGAGAAAAACAAAGGCGGTAAAGGTATCTTACTTGCAGGTGTTCCAGGGGTTAAACGTGGTAAAGTAACAATCATCGGTGGTGGACAAGCTGGTACAAATGCTGCTAAAATTGCAGTTGGACTAGGTGCGGATGTAACAATCATCGACTTAAGTGCAGAACGTCTTCGTCAATTAGATGACATTTTCGGAAACCAAGTAAAAACTTTAATGTCTAATCCTTACAATATTGCAGAAGCTGTAAAAGAGTCTGATCTTGTAATCGGTGCAGTATTAATCCCAGGTGCAAAAGCGCCAAAACTTGTAACAGAAGAAATGATTAAATCAATGGAACCAGGTTCTGTTGTTGTAGATATCGCGATTGACCAAGGTGGTATTTTCGAAACAACTGACCGTATTACAACTCATGATAACCCAACTTACGAAAAACACGGCGTTGTTCATTATGCAGTTGCAAACATGCCAGGTGCGGTTCCACGTACATCAACTCTTGCATTAACAAACGTAACAGTACCATATGCAGTACAAATTGCTAACAAAGGCTACAAAGAAGCTTGCCTAGGCAACTCTGCGTTACTAAAAGGTATTAACACATTAGATGGCTATGTAACATTTGAAGCAGTTGCAGAAGCTCACGGTGTAGAGTACAAAGGTGCTAAAGAATTATTAGAAGCAGAAACAGTATCTTGCTAATAGAAGCATTATACAAAACAAAATCGAACAATATATAAACCAACATGATAAGAGCTAAGAGTGAATATCTCTTAGCTCTTCTTGGCAAAAGGGGGCATACATCGTGGCCAACCTATTTAAAAAGAAATCCGTTACGCAATTGTTAGGGGAAAGTAAAAGTAAAACTTTAACGAAAACGCTAGGGGCATTTGACCTAACAATGCTAGGGATTGGTGCGATAATCGGTACAGGAGTACTAGTATTAACAGGATTAGTAGCAGCAAGAGATGCTGGTCCAGCAGTTATTTTTTCATTCATGATTGCAGCGATCGTTTGTGGATTTGCAGCACTATGTTATGCAGAAGTTGCATCTACACTTCCGGTTTCAGGTAGTGTATACACATATTCATATGCGACAATTGGTGAGTTTATTGCCCACCTAATGGGATGGACATTACTATCTGTATATGTCGTAACAACTGCCGCAGTAGCTGGTGGATGGACAGGTTATTTCAATAACTTAGTGAGTGGATTTGGATTAGAAATTCCAACAGAGCTGTTAAAGATTCCATCACAAGGTGGGATTGTTAATTTACCAGCAGTCGTTATTACATTAGTTTTAACTTGGTTACTATCAAGAGGTACGAAAGAAAGTAAGCGTGTGAATAACATAATGGTATTAATTAAAATTGGTATCGTTGTTTTATTCATTGCAGTTGGTGCGTTTTACGTACAACCAGAAAACTGGACACCATTTATGCCATACGGTATTAGCGGAGTCTTTGCCGGAGGGGCAGCAGTATTCTTTGCTTTCTTAGGATTTGATGCATTAGCAACTTCTGCTGAAGAAGTAAAAAATCCACAACGTGATTTACCAATTGGTATTATTGCTTCGTTAGTTATTTGTACAATCATTTATGTTGTAGTTTGTCTTGTTATGACAGGTATGGTTTCTTATAAAGAATTAGATGTACCAGAAGCTATGGCATATGTGCTTGAGGTTGTAGGACAAGATAAAGTAGCAGGTGTAATCGCAGTTGGAGCTGTAATTGGTATTATGGCTGTAATCTTTGCTTACATTTATGCAACAACACGTGTATTCTTCGCGATGAGCCGTGATGGTTTATTACCAAAATCATTTGCGAAAATTAATAAGAAAACAGAAGCGCCAGTATTCTCAACTTGGTTAACAGGTATTGGTAGTGCTTTAATTGCTGGATTTGTCGATTTAAAAGAATTGTCAAATTTAGCGAATATTGGAGCGTTATTAACATTTGCGATGGTTGGTGTGTCAGTTATTATTCTTCGTAAAACACATCCGAATTTAAAACGTGGCTTTGTGGTACCACTTGTACCAACGCTACCGCTTATTTCAATCGCATGTTGTCTATTCTTAATGTTTAACCTACCGTTAACAACATGGATCTACTTCGGTATTTGGTTAGCAATTGGAGTAGTTGTATACTTTGTTTATTCGAAAAAACATAGTCATTTAAAAGACGATGGAAGTTCGCAGGATAATTTAGAACAAGCTAATTAAAAGCTTAATTAAAAGGGATATAAGTATAGTAAGCCTTGTGCGTCTAGGGAGCGCGCAAGGCTTTTTTCTTTTGGGTAAAATGTACATTCTTTTTTGTATGAGAATGTAATGGATGCGGAAAATATGTGTAAGCCTTATTAAAATGTGAACGAAATGTTCGAAAAAATGTATGAGATTTCATTGACACATATGAATGATCGCTCATATAATAAGAGTATAAGATATATGAATGATTGTTCATATGTTCAAATGAAGAGGTGAGCTATAATGGCTGGAAATAAAGTAGAAACACAACAAGAGACATGTTCTCAAACGATAATTCATGAAGAAGTTGTTGACCAAGTAAAACAAACAATTCCAACTGATGAAAGTTTAAGTAAAGTAGCAGAATTATTTAAAGTATTAGGCGATCGTACACGTACGAGAATATTACATGCGTTATTTGAAGCTGAAATGTGTGTTTGTGATTTGGCGTATTTATTAGGAATGACACAATCATCTATTTCACATCAGCTCCGTGTGTTAAAGCAAGCGAAACTTGTAAAGAATCGTAAAGAAGGAAAGGTCGTTTATTATTCGTTAGCTGACCAGCACGTAATTCATATCTTCGAGCAAGCGTTTGAACACGTAAACGAGGAAGAATAAAAAACGCGAGGAGGGAGAACGATGGCTGAAGCATTAGTGAAAAAGAAACTGATGTTAGAAGGTTTAGATTGTGCGAACTGTGCAATGAAAATTGAAAAAGGTGTTGGAAATATAGAAGGAGTAAATTCTTGCTCTGTAAATTTCGCGACAAAAACAATGATTTTAGAGACAGCACAAAATAAAGAAAGCGAAGTTGTTACAGAAGCAAAACAACTCGTTACAAAATTAGAACCGCACATTAAAGTACAAGAAGAAAAAAGCACAAAAGTAGCAAAAGAAGTGTTTATATTAGAAGGTTTAGATTGTGCAAACTGTGCGATGAAGATTGAAAATAAAGTGAAAGAAATGCCGACTGTTTCAGCAGCAACTGTTGATTTTGTATCAAAGAAATTACGAGTAGAAGTTGCGAATAAAAGAGAATTAGAAGCGACTGTAGCAAATATAATAAATGTCGTACAAAAGTTAGAACCAGATGTGAAAGTTGTTCGTGAAGAAAAAGGTGGTCATGACCACGGACATAGTCACGACCATGGTGAAGCTAATGTGAAAAAGATGATAGGGCGATTAGTAGTCGGTGGAATTTTGACAGGAATTGCTGCCTTAGCTGATTTACCACAAATGATAACAATTCCATTATTCGTCCTTGCGTATTTATTAATAGGTGGAGATATCGTTTGGAGAGCGATAAGAAACATAACTCGCGGCCAAGTGTTCGATGAAAACTTTTTAATGGCAATTGCAACTGTAGGAGCTTTTGCGATTCAGCAATATTCAGAAGCCGTTGCGGTAATGTTATTTTATCAAGTAGGGGAACTATTCCAAAGTATTGCGGTAAATCGTTCTCGAAAATCAATTACGTCATTAATGGATATTCGTCCTGATTATGCGAATGTGAAGATTGGGAATGAAACGAAACAAGTATCACCAGAAGATGTGCAAATCGGCGATTATATTATTGTGAAGCCAGGTGAGAAAGTACCATTAGACGGAAAAGTAGTCGAAGGAACATCGATGATGGATACTTCAGCGTTAACAGGGGAATCTGTACCACGTGAAGTAGAAGTTGGAAATGATGTATTAAGTGGTTTTGTAAATCAAAATGGTGTATTAACAATTGAAGTGACAAAAGAATTTGGTGAATCTACTGTATCAAAAATTTTAGATTTAGTACAAAATGCAAGTAGCAAAAAAGCACCAACAGAAAACTTTATTACGAAGTTTGCACGTTATTATACGCCGGTCGTAGTTATTACAGCAGCGATCATGGCGTTTATTCCACCACTTATTTTAGAAGGCGCTACATTCTCAGAGTGGATTTATAGAGCATTAGTATTCTTGGTTATCTCTTGTCCATGTGCGCTAGTTGTATCCATTCCTCTTGGTTTCTTTGGAGGAATTGGCGGGGCATCTAAAAGTGGTATTTTAGTAAAAGGAAGTAACTATTTAGAAGCATTGAATGATGTGAAGTATATCGTTTTTGATAAAACAGGAACATTAACAAAGGGTGTCTTTAAAGTTACGAAGATGCAGCCAAGTGAAGGTACTACGGCTGAAGAACTATTAGAATATGCAGCATTTGCAGAAGTGTATTCAAATCATCCGATTGCACAATCTATTCGAAATGCATACGGAAAATCAATCGATGAAAATGCTATTGAAGACTATAGTGAAATTTCTGGTCATGGTACGGTTGTAAAAGTACAAGGAAAAGAAATTTTTGCAGGTAATGCGAAATTAATGAGAAAAGAAAACATTACATTTAAGCAACCAGAAACAGTAGGTACACTTGTTCATGTTGCTGTAGATGGGAAATACGCAGGTTATATTGTTATCTCGGATGAGGTAAAAGAAGATTCAAAACAAGCAATTCAAAAGTTAAAAGAATTAGGTATTAAGAAGACAGTCATGTTAACTGGTGATGCAAAACCAGTTGGTGAAGCTGTAGGTAAAGAATTAGGTTTAGATGAAGTTCATGCAGAGTTGCTACCACAACAAAAAGTAGAAGAAATTGAAAAAATCGATGCAGCGAAGCATGGAAAAGAAAAAGTTGCTTTCGTTGGTGATGGTATTAATGATACGCCAGTATTAGCGCGTGCAGACGTCGGGATTGCGATGGGTGGTTTAGGCTCTGACGCAGCAATTGAAGCGGCAGACATCGTTATCATGACTGATGAACCTTCGAAAATCGCGACAGCTGTAAAAATTGCAAAACGTACAAGAAGCATTGTATGGCAAAATATTATATTTGCATTAGGTGTTAAAGGATTAGTTTTATTACTTGGTGCATTCGGTATTGCAACAATGTGGGAAGCGGTATTCTCAGATGTGGGTGTGACGTTAATTGCAGTATTAAATGCAATGCGTGTACTACGAGTGAAAGATTTATAAAAAAGAGGACGCAAACGCGTCCTCTTTTTTAGGTTATTTTGTTGAAATTGACTCAATAAAATAATAACAAATATTATTTTATAAATAAATAACGTAATATTAAAATTTACAAATAAAAAATATTTGTCTTATTACTTTAATATACTTTCCATAAAGATACATAAAGTATTGAAAAAACAGGGAAGAGGGAGCTTCTCTGTTTTTTCCCGCTTTAATGGGCAGTAAGACCCCCACCTCCAAATTCAGCGAAAGCAAAGAAGTTAGGTGGGGTCGGGCTGCCCATTAAAGTCCGATTGGTTCAACTAATAATCAGTGGGGGGGAAGAAAACCCCCACTGATTAAAGTTTCACTTTATTTTTGTATATTTTTTTCAACTTGTTCTCGAACAGTTTGAATGTAATTCATTTTATGATCCCAGCATTCTTGACTTAAATCGACAGGATACTCTTCGGGATTTAAAGTTCTCATATACTCTTCCCAAAATAGCGCGAGACTCTGTTCATTGTATTTTTGAATATCTAATATGTCTGGTAGTTCATATGTTCTTTCACCGTTAACGAAAATATCTTTATGCAGCTCGCGTGCTTCAAAGTTTGTTACAAATTTACTTATATACGTGTGAACAGGGTGAAACATTTTTAATCGTTCTTCTTTTCCTGGTTCTTCAGAATCTAATGCAATATAATCGCCTTCTGCATGATCATTAACTCGATTAATAATGCGATAAATTCGTTTCAGTCCTGGAGTCGTAATTTTTTCAGGGTTAGATGAAATTTTAATTGTATCATTTAACTTTCCATCAGTATCTTCAATCGCAACTAGTTTATATACAGCTCCTAACGCAGGTTGTTCAAAGGACGTAATCAATTTTGTTCCAACGCCCCATACATCAATTTTTGCTCCTTGGGATTTAAGGTGCATAATTGTGTATTCATCTAAATCGCTAGAAGCGATAATTTTTGTATTTGTAAATCCAGCATCATCAAGCAATTTTCTTGCTTTTTTTGATAAATAAGCCATATCACCACTATCAAGGCGAATACCATAAAAATCGATACGATCCCCAAACTCTTTCGCGACGCGAATCGCATTTGGAACACCTGATTTTAAAGTGTCGTATGTATCAACGAGAAAGACGCATTTTTTATGAGTTTCAGCGTACTTTTTAAACGCGATATATTCATCGCGATATGCTTGGACGAAAGAGTGGGCGTGTGTGCCGGCTACGGGTATTCCGAAGCGCTTCCCGGCCCGTACGTTACTCGTAGAGGAGAAACCGCCAATAAAGGCAGCGCGTGTGCCCCAAAGGGCTGCATCGAACTCGTGGGCACGCCGTGTGCCGAACTCTAAAAGTTCATCATTATTTGCAGCGTGCTTCATACGAGCTGCTTTTGTTGCAATTAATGTTTGGTAATTCACAATGTTTAACAGGGCAGTTTCAATAATTTGTGCTTCGCCGAGCGGTGCATCGACACGTAATAAAGGCTCGTTATTAAATACAACTTCACCTTCTTGCATACTTCGAATCGTCCCAGTGAATTTCATATTTTGTAAATACTGAAGGAATTCTTCTTCAAATTGTAATTCTGCTAAATAAGCGATATCGCTCTCTGTAAAGCTGAAGTTTTCTATGTACTCTACAATCTTTTCAAGGCCAGCAAAAACAGCATAACCGTTCTCGAATGGAAGCTTTCGAAAGTATAAATCAAACACCGAGCGGCGATTGTGAATACCATCTTTCCAATATGTATAAGCCATATTTATTTGATATAAATCTGTATGTAAGGCATAGCTATCGTCTTTATAATAAGTCATCGCGAAAACACCTCCATAATTTGGTTATAGTATACCAATTTTTCAACGCTCGTAGCAAAGAATGGATATGAAAGTATAGTCAAGAGGGAAAAAAATGAAATATTGCATATTTTTTAGAAAATTAACATTTATCAATTTATATTTCTCAAGATTTTATGTATTATTAGAGTAATGGGGGTAATGAGAATGGAGGAGGACAATGCAACAAACATTAGAAAAAATAGGCAAACAAGTCTTTTATAAACGGCTACAGCAAAAAATGACACAAGAAGAATTATGTCAGGGCATTTGTTCTGTCTCATACTTAAGTAAAATCGAAAACGGAAAGATCGAAGCATCAGAAGAAATTCTACAATTGCTCTGCACAAGGTTAGAAATTGCCGTGACGGATTTGAGAGATGTAGAGGAAGATGTGAAGGGGAAGCTGGATGAATGGCTAAATGCATTAATTCGTTTGGATAAGGCGCAGATTGAACGCATACGTAATGAATTGGAATATGATATGCAAAGTGTTCTAGATTTTGAAATCATAAATTATTATAAACTACTTAATATACGCTATTTACTGATGAAAAGAGATTTACCAGCAATCGCAGAAGAATTAGAGAAGCTTAAGAAGGCATATAAGAAATTTTCACCTTTTCAGAAGTTATTATATACGTATAGTAAGGGGTTATTATGCTGTTTACAATATAAGTGGAAAAAAGGATTAGAGGATTTACTTGAGACAGAGATCATGGCTAAAGAACTTGGATATCATGAGACAGGAATTTATTATAATATTGCACTTACTTATAGTCACTTGGAAATTCAGCATCTTACTTTACATTTTGCAAATATCGCATTAGAGGCATTTAGGAATGAGTATAAATTTCGAAATGTGATAAATTGTCAAATTCTCATTGCATTGAGTTATGCAGAGCAAGGGCAATATGAAGAAGCTTTAAAAATGTATGAGAATATATTGAGGGAAGCGGAGGCTTTTGCAGATAAAGATGTTCTGATGTCTATTACTCTAAGTAATATGGGCAATATATATTACAAAAAGAAAAAATATCAGCAAGCAAAAGAACACTATTTAAAGAGTTTACAACTTCAAAAACAAGTAGATTTAAATTATATAGATACATTATACGAAATGGCACTATCGTGTATTAAATTAGAACAATTTGAAGAAGCAAAAGAATGGATTAATAAAGGTGTTATTGCTGCTAAACGTGAAGAGCGTTTTAATACAAAATTGTATTCGATTCTTATGCTTCAACATAAGTATTTTGAAGAAGCGAAAGAGTACAAAGAATTTTTAGAATTAGAAGCGATACCTTTTTATAAATCAGCAGGAAATAAAATTGAATTAAAGAAAGTATATATAGAACTTGCAGAATATTTTTCTCAATCATTAAAATTTGAGCAAAGTAATCAATATTATAAATTAGTTATTGAAATGTTAGAAGATCATAAGGAGGATGAAAAATGAAAAAAGTAGTAGCTGGAATTTTAACATTGGCAGTAGTGCTCACAATTGTGGGTGGAGTACAATATACGAATAAACCAGATACTTATGCATTAGATGCTAATGCATCGCAAGAAGTAAATTTATAATATTGAAAAACCCCTTTCCAACCGGAAAGGGGTTTTTCAATATTTGTTCCTCAAAATTCTACAATACTTGAGAAAATAATTATTTGAATTTTTAGTATATTAATAGTGAAAACATAATGCTAATATGAAACTACTCTTTTTCAAAAAAATTTATTAGGGGGAAGGTTCATGAAAAAGAAAAGTTTAGCATTAGTGTTAGCGACAGGAATGGCAGTTACAACGTTTGGAGGGACAGGCTCTGCATTTGCGGATTCTAAAAATGTGCTCTCTACGAAGAAGTACAATGAGACAGTGCAGTCACCGGAGTTTGTTTCTGGGGATTTAACTGGAGCAACTGGCAAGAAAGCAGAATCTGTTGTGTTTGATTACTTAAACGCGGCAAAAGGTGATTACAAGCTAGGGGAAAAGAGTGCGCAAGATTCTTTCAAAGTGAAACAAGTGAAGAAAGATGCTGTAACTGATTCAACAGTATTACGTTTGCAACAAGTGTATGAAGGAGTACCTGTATGGGGTTCTACGCAAGTAGCTCACGTAAGTAAAGATGGTTCTTTAAAAGTATTGTCTGGAACAGTTGCGCCTGATTTAGACAAAAAGGACAAGTTGAAAAATAAAAATAAGATCGAAGGCGCAAAAGCAATTGAAATTGCGCAAAAAGATTTAGGGGTTACACCTAAATATGAGGTAGAACCAAAAGCGGACTTATATGTATATCAAAACGGTGAGGAAACAACATATGCATACGTTGTAAATTTAAACTTCTTAGAGCCAAGCCCAGGAAACTACTACTATTTCATTGAAGCAGATAGCGGTAAAGTATTAAATAAATATAATAAACTTGATCATGTAGCAAATGAAGATAAGTCACCAGTTAAGCAAGAGGCACCTAAACAGGAAGCAAAGCCAGCTGTAACAGGAACGAATAAAGTAGGAACTGGTAAAGGTGTATTAGGAGATACAAAGTCGCTTAATACAACGTTATCTGGATCATCTTACTACTTGCAAGATAATACGCGCGGAGCAACGATTTTTACATATGATGCGAAAAATCGTTCAACATTACCAGGAACATTATGGGTAGATGCAGATAATGTTTTCAATGCAGCGTATGATGCAGCGGCAGTAGATGCTCATTACTATGCAGGTAGAACATATGATTATTATAAAGCTACATTTAATAGAAACTCTATTAATGATGCAGGAGCACCATTAAAATCAACAGTTCATTACGGAAGTAAGTATAATAATGCGTTCTGGAATGGCTCACAAATGGTTTACGGAGATGGTGATGGTGTAACATTCACTTCATTATCTGGTGGTATCGATGTAATTGGTCACGAATTAACGCATGCTGTTACGGAATATAGTTCAGATTTAATTTATCAAAATGAATCAGGAGCATTAAATGAAGCGATTTCAGATGTTTTTGGTACATTAGTAGAGTATTATGATAATCGTAACCCAGATTGGGAGATTGGTGAAGATATTTACACGCCTGGTAAAGCAGGAGATGCGCTTCGTTCTATGAGTGATCCAACGAAGTATGGTGATCCAGACCATTATTCTAAGCGCTACACTGGTTCTGGTGATAACGGCGGCGTTCATACGAATAGCGGTATTATTAACAAAGCAGCTTATTTATTAGCGAATGGTGGTACACATTACGGTGTTACTGTAAGTGGTATTGGTAAAGACAAGGTAGGAGCGATTTATTACCGTGCAAACACGCAATATTTCACTCAATCTACTACGTTTAGTCAAGCTCGTGCTGGTTTAGTACAAGCTGCAGCTGATTTATATGGTGCTAATTCTGCAGAGGTAGCAGCAGTGAAGCAATCATATAGTGCTGTTGGTGTAAACTAAGGGTTTAAGGGAAATTATTAATAAAATACTTCAAAAATAAAGAAGGAGCCTATGCTCCTTCTTTATTTTTTTCTCCATTTTTTCCACAAATAATACAATCCAATACAACCTGCGATTGTTACAATCCACTTTGCCTCGTTTGTACCGTTTATAACATGGTATGCAGAATATACTTCAATCAATAAGGACGGTATTTTACCTATTGTACTGGCAATACTGAAGGATAGTAATGGCATTTTGCCTAGAGCCGCAAATAAAGTCACGATACTGGACGGAATGAATGGAATAAAACGAAAAGAGAGGACGAGTAGAAAGGCCTCTCTACCTTCTACGTAAAGAAGACGTTCTACCTTAGGATACTTATTTACTTTATCGTGAGTGAGTTTTTGAAGGCCTATACGATAAATATAAAACGAGATAATAGCACCTAAGGCTTCACCTATGATCGAAATAATGGTTCCGTTCGTTACGCCAAAGAGCTGTATGTTAATAGCGGTCAAAAAAATACTAGGGATAAAACCTAAAAGACTGATGATGATGTTAATTAAGATACTAAGTGGAATTGCGATTGAATAATAGTCTGTTAAGAAGTTTTGAATTGTTTCAGCCATCGTTTAAAATCCTTTATCTTTTTTTGCATTACACCATATTTCCATTGTATAGGCAAGTGCAAATTTACATAATGTAGAAAACGTCGATAAAACACCATTTATATACCTTATAAGGGTATTGGGTATATAAAATTGGGGGTATATTTTAATTTTTAATAAACCACCGAATAAACCTTTTAAATATAGGGTTTATTCGGTGGTTTTAGGGGTGGTTTAACTCGGGAAATAATTAGAAAAACATAGGGGTATATTTATGGGAAGGTCAAAAATAGTGGTTTCATGAAAATTGGTGAGGAATTTAAAAAATGTGTATGTTTTTTCGGTGTGAAATTGACTTTTAGTGGAGTTACGATAATAATCATGAAAGAGGTGATATGATGAAACGAATAAGTAGTCTTTTCTTGAGTAGTTTATTGGCACTAATGCTGATCTTAAGTGGATGTGCAGGAAAAGAACAAAAAACAGAGAAACAAACAGGGAATCAATCGACATCAGTAGAAAAAATTAGTGATAATATTTTAGATGAAATGGAAGGGCCACCTAAAAATGGTCATACGATTGAAAGACATGTAGGCAAATCAGAGGAAGATTTGAAGAATCGCTTGAAGACAGATAAAGTATCAGCGGCAAGTACATACTATGACAAGGAAACAGCAACGAAAGCTGTAAAAGATAGTTTGAAGCAGCATGATAAAGAAATTCAAGATTGGTTAAAAAATTCTAAAGAGGCTCGTCTCGTATTAAATGCAACGCATTCATTCCCGGTTGGAAAAACGGTAATAAAGAAAAATATGAATGTAAAAGACAAGTTAGTAAAAACTGTTACGGTTTTAGCGAGAGATAAGTCAGGAGATTTAGGGTATAAGATCATTACTTCTTATCCATCTGACAAATAAGAAGGGGGAGTACATATGTATACGACATTACAATACTTTCTTAAATCGTACTGTACGTTAAGTGTTCATGAGGATGAAATAGTAGGCGTGATGGAAGAGTTTATAGAGCAAGAAGACGAAGAAATTGTTTTGAAATTACGCGATGAATTACTATATATGAAGAAAAAGGATGCTTGGGAAGAGGCGTGCGTATTAGCTGCGAAGCAAGGGAATCGTATGTGGTCGTTAGAAGAAACGAAAGACCATCTTGCAAACTTTTTATTATTATTGCAAAAGAAAAAGGCGTGAGTAGATCACGCCTTTTTTGTTTTTGAATTTATCCCGCTTTAATGGGCAGTAAGACCCTCACCTCAAAATTCAGCGAGAGCAAAGAAGTTAGGTGAGGGATCAACTGCCCATTAAAGTCCGATTGGTGAGGGCTGATAATCAGTGGGGGATGAACAAAACCCCCACTGATTAAAGTTTCACTTTATCCGTTTGTTAGTGTTTTATTGTTTTGGAGCGCTTTTATATACGCTTTTTGAAATTTGTCCATTAGATATTACTTCACCGTTTTGTGTTACTTTTTTATACGTAACTGCTGTTATTTTATCGTTAGTTCTACTAATTACTTGAGAAGAAACTTCAACATTTTTACCAGTATTTGTACCGAAAATGCGTGTAGTAATACTACCTCCATTTGAAAATGCTTGAATATAAATATGATTGCCTGTATTGTTTTTAAATTTTAAATCTGGACCATAATCTGCCACTGCTGCATCTTGCCCTAGTGGTAAATAATTTACAGGCATAGAATGATTGCTTCGAGAAACAATTCCTAAATCCGCTCTTAAAGCAGCGCTATATAAAGTACTACTAACTTGGCAAACACCTCCGCCTGCACTTTGTATAACTTTACCTTGTGAAAATACAGCAGCGGATTTATAGCCATGTGCAGCATCAGTTACGCCAACGCGGCCATTAAAACTGAACGTTTCATCAGGTGCTACAATAACTCCACTTAAAGTATTAGCTGACTTATTTACGTTAAAGGATTGATTGCCATTACGGCCAGCCATTGGAGTTGAGTATTCAGCGATTACTTCTTTAATCCCCATTTTTTGTATATCTTCTGTAGAGCGTTCAGGTTTTATGAGTGTAACTGGTAATGTAACGTCTGATGTACCAGCAGTGATGGAATTTTTTGTTAATTCAGTTAATTTTCCTTTATCAATTTTTTCTCCATTTTGACTTTGGCTAATATTTACGGTAGAGCCTTCAACTTTTAATTCTGCATTAACAGGATTTTTTAATGTTTCATTATATTTATCCTTCATAAAGCTTTCGTAAGCAGTTGTATTTAATTGAGGTGTTAATTTATAGTCACGTTTTAATTCACCGTTCTCAGCTTGCTTCCGCATTTTGTAACGATTTATTGCGTTGCCTTCTTGTTCTTTAAAGATTTTGTTGATAATATCTTTTTCTTTATAATTTACCCCTAAATCTTTCCATGTGTAAGTTTGTTTATCGTTTTGGAATATGTAGGTAAGGGATTTTTGATCTAATTCAGTTATTTTTTGATTAATAATAGCTTGAATATCTTTTTTATTTTTTCCATCGAGAGAAATACCTTCAAATGTAGTATTGGGTAATGCAGTAGTATCTAATTGATTATTTAGTTTGGATACATATTGATATCCGCCAACACCGCCTACACAAAGTAATATGCCTCCAGCAATTGCAGAACCGATCAGTATTTTACTTAGCTTCATTTATTTCCCCCCAGAAATTTTGGTATAAATATATGTATTACATTTTTTGTATAAAAATGATGAAAATAACATTATGTACGTACTAGTATACTATTATTTTCACTATGTGTGTAATGTTTTTATAAAAAATGTTACACTGTTGTAATAATTGTCTCTTTTTGTCACAATGTGTACGAGAAATATGTTGAAAATTATAATAAAAAGGCTGTCTAGAAAAATCTAGCAGCCTTTTTATTATAATTTTTTATGTTCATTTTTATTCGTAACACCGAGATGTTCTTGTAGCGTTGTCGAAATATTATCGACGCTTTTTTCATTTGGAACGTAATAATAAATACCACCTATATATTTATCAGTACCTTCTACTTGCATTTTATCCATTTTTAAATTGGAATCCATTGAATTTTTTGCAATGGTCATCATATCATCAAAAGTTAAATTTGTTTTTAAGTCTTTATCGACAGCGTCTAATAGACCACCGATTTTATTAATGGAATTAAGAGATAGTGCTTTTTCAGCGATAGCTTCTAAAACAAGCTGTTGTCTTTGACCGCGCATATAATCACTATCGATATGACGAGTTCTAGCTAGTGCTAACGCCTCTTCTCCATTTAAATGTTGACGTCCTTTTTTCAGATGAATTGCATCTGGTTCGTCTTTACTATTTTGTTCTGTAAATTCAACCGGAACATCGACAGTAATACCACCAAGCGAATCAACAATTTTAATAAATGATTTAAAGTTGAATTTTACATAGTAATCAACTGGAACATCTAAAAAGTTTTCTACCGTATCAATTGTGCTATCCACACCACCGAATACGTGCGCATGTGTAATTTTATCGTATTTCTCACGTGATTTAATGTAGACACGTGAGTCACGTGGAATACTGACAAGCTTAACTGATTTATCGTTTTTATTAATTGTGGCAAGTAATAGCGCATCCGTGCGAGTTGCTTTTCCATAATTCTTGTCCCTAATTTCACTTTCATCAACACCCATAATAAGTACGGAAATATTGTCAGTCATAGGTTTCACGGCTTTTTCACGTTTGCTGGATTTATCCCCGCGGCTCAGTTCAGAATAGGCATTACTTAACACAGACTTTGCTTTACTGTATATATGGAAGGAGTAACCTCCTGCTCCAAGTGCTATAATCAGTAATGGAATAAGAAGGAACCAAAGTAGACGTTTTTTCTTTGAGCGTCCTTTTTTGGCTCGGGTATCTTTGTTCATATCGGATTTCATCATTTTTTCTCCTTTAAAACTATCAAAGTGTATACATCTAGAAGCACATTCGAACACATAAAAAATATTGTACGCTAAATAAAAGCGATTGTACATGTATAAAAAATAGATGTCTTGATTATTTATTAAGACATCTATTCGTTATTGTATACAAAAGATAGGGATAAGAAAATGATAAAATTTTACCTAATTACAACATAATGCTTACGATAATTGCAGATAAAATGCTAACGAGAGTAGCTCCGTATAGTAATTTAAGGCCAAATCTGGCAACGACGTTTCCTTGTTCTTCGTTTAATCCTTTTACCGCACCGGAAATAATGCCGATCGAAGAAAAGTTGGCAAAAGAGACGAGGAAGACAGAAATAATACCAACTGTACGAGGAGAAAGGCTATTAGAAATTTTACTAAGGTCCATCATTGCTACAAATTCATTCGTTACAAGCTTCGTTGCCATAATGCTACCAGCTGTGACAATTTCAGAACTTGGTACACCGATAAGGAATGCGACAGGTGCAAATACGTAGCCGATTAATTGCTGGAAAGTAATGCCGAATATAATGAGGAATAGGTCATTAATGCAACTAATTAATGCGACGAATCCGATGAGCATAGCGCCGACAACGATGGCTACGCGAAAGCCATCTAGAATGTATTCTCCAAGCATTTCAAAAAAGCTTTGCTTTTCGTCTTTAATTTCTAAAATATCTTCTTCATCTTTCACGTCGTAAGGGTTAATGATGAGTACGATAATAAAACCGCTAAATAAATTGAGAACGAGTGCGGTTACTACATATTTAGGTTCAATCATTGTCATATAGGCACCTACGATAGACATAGATACAGTTGACATGGCAGAAGCACAAAGTGTATAAAGACGGTGTTTTGGAATTTGAGATAATTGTTTTTTTACTGTAATAAAAACTTCGGATTGGCCGACAATGGCAGAGGCGATAGCGTTGTAAGATTCTAATTTCCCAAGACCATTTATTTTGCTAAGGAAGTAACCGATCCAATGAATAAAAAATGGTAGTATTTTGAAATGTTGTAGTATACCAATTAAGACCGAAATGAAGACAATTGGTAATAATACAGTAAGGAAAAAGGACATTTCACCTTTATTAGCAAGACCGCCAAATACGAAGTTTATACCATCAGCAGCATACTCGAGTAGCTTTGTAAACAGACTGGAAATGACACGAATAAGTATGAGGCCGATTTCTGTATTTAATAATAAATAGGTTAAAATCAACTGTATAATAAGCATGATGAAAATGGGTTTAAATTTAATATGTTTCTTATTGTTGCTAGCAATATAAGCAAGGAAGAAAACAACGATAAGTCCCACGAAAAAAGTAATAAATTTCATAGTAAGCCTCCTAGAAGAGATATTCTGCTATATATGTTTTTCATTTCAAGGGAGAATATGCATCTTTGGTAAAGAAAGGAATAGAGAGAGCATGAATATATGTAGAGTGCACCACGTTGCAATTATTTGTTCGAATTATGAAGCGGCAAAGGATTTTTATACTCGGATATTAGGCTTTAAAGCGATAAATGAAGTATATAGAAAGGAACGAGATTCTTATAAGTTAGATTTATGTGTAGGGGAAGAGTATCAAATTGAATTATTTTCATTTCCAAGTCCGCCTAATCGCCCAAGCTTCCCAGAAGCCGCTGGCCTTAGACATTTAGCATTTGCTGTTACAAATATTGAAGAGGCTGTGAAACATTTAAATCAATGTGGTGTTGAGACTGAGTTGATACGTATGGATGAAATAACCGGGAAAAAATTCGTCTTTTTCCAAGACCCTGATGGCCTACCTTTAGAATTGTATGAGGTTTGAAATTGGTGAATTTTATATAGGGTTGCTTTTGTGTAAATGAAGAAACTAAAGTGAAACTTCTTTTTAAAGGAGGTGTAACTTTAGCTAAGAAAGCTAAAGGGTATATGTGGATATTATAAAATTATTGATGGTGGCCATCCTTATTGCATTAACAGGTTTTTTTGTAGCCGTTGAGTTTGCAATTATTAAGGTGCGTAGCAGTCGTATTGACCAACTCGTTAGTGAAAAACGACGTGGAGCATTGGCAGCTAAAAAAGTAACTTCAAATTTAGATGAGTATTTATCAGCATGTCAGTTAGGTATTACAATTACTGCTTTAGGGCTTGGGTGGTTAGGAGAGCCGACTATAAAACATTTACTCGAGCCGTTGTTTTTAAAACTACATTTATCTCCTGCAATTGCAAGTACAGTTTCATTTATTATTGCCTTTGCAGTGATTACGTTTTTACATGTTGTGATTGGTGAACTTGCTCCGAAGACGCTCGCTATACAAAGGGCAGAGCAAGTTAGCTTATTATTATCGAAGCCAATTATTTACTTTTACCGAGTAATGTATCCGTTTATTTGGGCTTTAAATGGTTCAGCAAGGCTTGTGACAGGGTTATTCGGATTACATCCGGCTTCTGAACATGAAGTTGCTCATTCGGAGGAAGAGTTACGATTAATCTTATCTGAGAGTTATGAAAGTGGAGAGATTAATCAAAGAGAATTTAAATATGTAAATAATATTTTTGAATTTGATAATAGAGTCGCAAAGGAAATTATGGTACCTCGTACGGAAGTTGTAGGTTTATATGAGGACGAACCATTTGAAACGCATATTAAAATAATCGCACAAGAAAAATATACGAGGTATCCTGTATTTGGTGAAGATAAAGATGAAATCATTGGGATGGTTAATGTAAAGGATTTATTTATTCGTTATATGGATGGTAATCGAGAGAAGGAGTGCTCGATTACACCATATACAAGGCCAGTTATTGAGGTGTTAGAAAATATTCCTATCCATGATTTACTATTACAAATGCAAAGAAAACGAATTCCGTTAGCTGTATTATATGATGAATACGGCGGTACAGCAGGGATTGTTACATTAGAGGATATTTTAGAAGAAATTGTTGGAGAAATCCGAGATGAATACGATGAAGATGAACACCCGCCTATAGAGCATATAAGTGAAGGGTGTAAGATCGTAGATGGAAAAGTGCTTATTAGTGAAGTAAATGATTTATTTGGCATACACTTAATCGCTGATGATGTAGATACAATTGGTGGCTGGATTATGGTACAAAAGCAAATCGTCGCTGAAGGAGATGTTATTGAAAAATCCGGCTTTTCTTTTAAAGTTCTTGAAAAGGATATGCATCAAATTAAACGAGTGGAAATAAAGAGGGTAGAAGGATGATTTTCTATATTTTTTTATAAAAGATATATATAGAAAAATAAATGTTTGCGCTTTCAAAAAAGGTGCTATATAGTGAAGGTGGATACTGAAAAATTCTTCTGCATGATACTCGTATTTTTAGAGGGCGAATTTTTTAGATAAGGATTTAGAATGAAAAGTATAGGTGATGAAAATGATAGCAACGAAGGATATACGTATAGAAAAAGACTTTTTAGGTGAAAAGGAAGTACCAAGTGTAGCTTATTATGGTGTACAAACATTACGTGCTGTAGAAAACTTCCCGATTACAGGATATCGCATTCATCCGTCACTCATTACGGCAATGGCAATTGTGAAAAAAGCGGCGGCACTTGCAAATATGGATACTGGTTACTTAGCGAAAGACATTGGACATGAAATTGCAGAGGCGGCACAAGAAATTGTTGACGGGAAATTCCATGATCAATTTATCGTAGATCCAATCCAAGGCGGTGCTGGAACTTCTATTAATATGAATACAAATGAAGTAATCGCTAATCGAGCGTTAGAACGTATGGGATATGAAAAAGGCGAGTATGCAAAGATTAGTCCAAACACGCATGTGAATATGGCTCAATCAACGAATGATGCGTTTCCAACGGGAATTCATATTGCAACTCTTATGATGTTAGAAGAACTTCTTATTACAATGGAAGAACTTCATGCAGCTTTCCGTGCAAAAGCAAAAGAGTTCGATCACGTTATTAAAATGGGGCGTACACATTTACAAGATGCTGTTCCGATTCGTCTTGGACAAGAATTCGAAGCGTATAGCCGCGTGCTTGAGCGTGATATAAAGAGAATTAAACAGTCTCGCCAACATTTATATGAAGTGAACATGGGGGCGACAGCTGTTGGTACGGGATTAAATGCAAACCCTATGTATATTGAACAAGTGGTTAAACACTTGAGAACATTTAGCGGATTCCCACTTGTTGGTGCAGAGCATTTAGTTGATGCAACGCAAAACACAGATGCATACACAGAAGTATCTGCGGCATTAAAAGTATGTATGATGAATATGTCTAAAATCGCGAATGACCTTCGTATTATGGCA
Organism: Bacillus sp. Brlt_9; assembly: GCF_051948935.1. Taxonomy (NCBI): domain Bacteria; kingdom Bacillati; phylum Bacillota; class Bacilli; order Caryophanales; family Bacillaceae; genus Bacillus; species Bacillus sp. Brlt_9. The sequence goes on from NZ_JAYJLO010000009.1 coordinate 82,646, forward strand.
TCTGGTCCCCGTGTTGGATTGGCGGAAATTCAATTGCCAGCTCGTCAACCAGGTTCATCTATTATGCCAGGGAAAGTAAACCCTGTTATGGCAGAAGTAATCAATCAAGTTGCTTTCCAAGTAATTGGTAATGATCATACTATTTGTTTAGCATCAGAAGCAGGACAATTAGAGTTAAACGTAATGGAGCCTGTACTCGTATTTAATTTAATTCAATCTATTAGTATTATGAATAACGGATTCCGTGTATTCCGTGAATATTGTATTAAAGGAATTACAGCAAATGAAGAATTGCTGAAGCAATATGTGGAGAAAAGTGTTGGAATTATTACGGCAGTTAACCCTCATATTGGTTATGAAGCAGCATCTCGTATTGCGCGTGAAGCAATTGAAACAGGAAAATCTGTTAGGGAGTTATGTTTAGAACATGGTGTACTGACAGAAGAAGAATTGGATATTATTTTAGATCCATTCGAAATGACACACCCTGAAATTGCGGGTGCTTCTTTATTAAAGAATAAGAAGATGTAATGTGAAAAAAACCCGATCCATTTGGATCGGGTTTTTATTTTTAAAAGATATTAAATACAGCGTTTAATTGAAGTAAGCTAATGATAGCTAAGAAGATTAAACTGTATTTCATTGCTGTTTTAAATAGGACAGATTCTTTACCAACTAGTCCAACTGCTGCACAAGCAACTGCTACAGATTGTGGTGAAACCATTTTTGCCATTGTACCACCTACTACGTTTAATGCAACAAGAGTAGAAGGAACGATGTTTAATTGATCTGCAGTTACTGCTTGAAGCGGTGCAAATAATGAACCACTTGATACTACTGATCCTGTAATGAATACGCCAATCCATCCTAAGATTGGAGAAAGAACAGGGAATGCATTACCAGTAGAAGAGAATGCAAGTCCAAGTGTAGATGACATACCAGAGTAGTTCTCTACGTAAGCTAAAGCGATAACGCTACAGATTGTATATACTGGAGCTTTTAGTTCTTTTATTGTTTCAACCATTAATTCTTTAACCATTTTTCCTTTTACGCGGTATACGATAAGTGAAACGATAATTGCTAATACGATTGCAGTAGTTGTAGATGAGAATACATCAAACTTGAAAACAGCTGCGAAAGGTGTATCAGCTTTTGTAATTGGTGTAGTTTTCATAACAGCATTATGAAGACCAGGGAACTGAATGTTAAATACTAAGTTTGCTAGTGCGCCATCCGGAGCAAATAAAGCTTTAATTGGTTTTAAATTAAAGATTGTTACGAATGCAGTTAAGAATACGAATGGAGACCAAGCATATAGAATTTGATTGAATGTATGAGATTCTTTTTCTTCTTGTTTTTCTTCTTTAGTAGAAGATTTTGGCTGCCAAACACGTAAGAATAATGCAAGAGAGACCATACTTACAACGGCTGCGAAAATATTAGTAAGTTCTGCACCTAAGAAATAAGTTACGACGAACTGAGTAATTGCGAAAGAAATACCACTTACAAGAATACCTTGCCAAGTTTCTTTAATACCTTTAATTCCATCCACCATTGAAACAAGTAGGAAAGGTAAAACAATACTAATGAATGGTAAAATAAGAACAGTTTGACGACCGATAGTTAATGCGTCTAGCTCAGTTAATTGCGCTGGTACTGTAACTGGGATACCCATAGCACCCATAGCACCACCAGCGATGTTTGCTACTAAACAAATACCTGCTGCTGTTAATGGATTAAAGCCCATACCTACAAGTAATGCAGCTGTAATAGCAACTGGAACCCCTAGCCCAGCTGCGCCTTCTAAGAAAGCACCGAAAGAATAAGCGATTAATAATACTTGTAAACGTTGGTCATTTGTAATGCTTGAAATACTATCACGAATGACATTGAATTGCTCTGTTTTAACAGTTAATTTATAAAGGAAAATTGCTGCGATAACGATAGTACAAATTGGATAAAATCCAGATAAAACACCGAATCCGGCAGATGCTACAGCTACAGTTGCTGGCATTTTATAAACGAATATAGCAAGAATAATAGCGACGATTACACTGTAAAGACCAGCGATATAACTTTTCATTTTTAGTCCCATTAAACAAATGATGAAGCAGAAAATTGGAAGTGCTGCGATTAGTGCAGATAACCAAATGTTGTTTAATGGGTCATAAATTTGTGTCCAAGTACTCATAATAATGACAACTCCTATCTATTTTATGTGAAGAAATTCACATTATTTGTGAAACTATTCACAATCAACTTACATGCTTAGTATATTCTCCTTCAACACTATTGTCAACGTAAAAAAGTATAATTATTCCATAATAGTGTTAAAAGAAATACTTTGTTCATAAAGTAGACAAAAAGCCCACTCAAATAGATTTGAGCGGGCTAGATACATTATTTACATATTCTTTTCTTTTATTATTGATCTTACAGCTCTATATTAGAAGCCGTCTTTGTATCGAATAGGGAAGGATACAGAGTTGCTTGGTATAGCTAGGGGACAGTGAATACATTTAATAGGAAGTATTCCGTCACAGTTCAAGCGATTAAATACAAATTAAAAAGAAATAAGTTAATTTTTAATGTTACGGTATCTTTTTTTACTGAAAATTCCTTTTAGTGTAACAAAGAGGTTAAATATACTCCAACTACTTTACGAAAGGTTATCAATTATAGATGGTATTTTACGATATTATTACTGCGCGTTGCAATGAGGTGAAAATATAACAAAAAGCCTGATAAAACAACGTTTGCAAGCAAAGTATTTACAGCCTGCTGTTTTGCTTTTTCGTTATATCATATAGTATAATATTCAAAATCAGCAAGGAATTTTTCCTGAGTTCTTTGTTGGTTAAGATGGAAAAAAATTTCGGCTTTATAAGTTGATAAAGTTATGTCGTAACAGGAAATATAAGAACAGATATATAAATAAATAAAAAGAAAATAAAAACGAAAATGAGGGGAACTTTATGAGCCAAAATCAATTCGAATGTCGTATTTCAGAAGAAGATGTACAAATGTTAAGAGCGCTAGCGCATCCGTTACGTTTACGCCTAGTAATGGAACTAATGCAACGTGGAACATGTAATGTAACACAATTACAGGAAGTGTTAGAAATTCCGCAATCAACAGTTTCGCAACATTTAACGAAATTAAAACAAAATAAAGTAGTACGCTTTGAACGACGAGGACTAGAAGTGTATTATCAAATTCATAATGATAAAGTAAGTGAAGTAGTAAAAACATTATTTTCTTAAAATTTGAATATTATGGAAAAAGACGTGTGGGATATACGTCTTTTTTTATTTGTCAGAAAGGTGATATGAGAGTAAATGTTAGTATGTAAGGAAGAATAGGCTATTAATTAACATTTTGTTTTATGGAATATATTCTAAAGGGAAAAGAAAAGATAGAAAGGAGTGTAGTAAGTAAAAGGAGGGATAGTAGAATGGATGTAAAACGTGTGAAACAAATTTTATCTTCTTCAAGTAGAATCGACGTTACATATGAAGGCGTACCAGTATGGATTGAGAGCTGTGACGAGCAGAGCGGGGTTGCTCAAGTGTATGATGTATCTAATCCCGGAGAAAGCGTTCACGTGAACGTGACGGCTTTAGAGGAGAAGTAATAAAAAAGACGCTTCTAATTTTAGAAGCGTCTTTTTTATTTGTTATTCCATCATATGTGCAATTTTCTTAGAGAACATAAGAAGTATTAATCCTAGCACGATTACGATAACACCGATGCTTGCGAATACTTCTAAGTATCCTAAAGATTGAGTGAAAGCAGCTAATTGTCCTGCTAATAAGTTTGCGAAGCCAGTACCAGCTAACCATACACCCATTAATAATGATGCTAATTTAAGAGGAGCGATTGCACTTACCATAGATAATCCGATTGGTGATAAGAATAATTCACCGATTGTATGGAACATGTAAGTGAAGATAATGAAGAATAAGTTTGCTTTCATTGCAATATTACCTTCATCGCTACCAGTTTTTAATACAGCTAAAGTTAGAACTAAATATCCAACCCCTAGTAAAATCATACCTAATGCCATTTTTGTTGGGATTTTTAAGTCACCATTTTTTGTTTTTGAAAGTTTAATCCATAATGCAGAAACCGGTAATGCTAGTAAGATAATGAACAATGGGTTTATAGATTGGAACCAAGGTGTTGGAATTGTAAATCCACCAATTGTACGATCTACGAACTTATCTGTGTAAAGTGTTAAAGAACTACCTGCTTGTTCAAATCCTGCCCAGAAGAATACAACGAAACAAGTTAAAATTAAAATTGCAGCTGTACGTTTTTTCTCTTGTGCTGTTAAAGGTTTTTTCTCAATTACTTGTGCATTTTTTTCTTTAGACTTTTTACCGACAACAGTTGTTCCGATTGATCCTAAGTAACGAGGTGCTAATGTATTAAATGCAATCTGACCAATGATCATACCGATACAAGCTGTTAAGAATCCGTATTTATAATCTGCGAAATAACCGCAAATGAATGGAGCGATAAAAGCTCCTAAGTTAATTCCCATGTAGAAGATAGTGAATGCACTATCACGACGAGAATCGTTGTCGCTATATAATTGACCTAATAAAGTCGAAATATTTGGTTTGAAGAATCCGTTACCAATAACTAATAATCCTAATCCTAAAAATAGTCCAGTTTTAGTGTTCATTGAAAATAGTACAAAGTTACCAAGTGCCATAATGATACCACCAATGGTAATGGCATGGCGTTTCGTAATGAAATGGTCAGTTAACCAGCCACCAATAATAGGTGTGAAATATACAAGCATTGTGAAAATACCGTAAATTTGTACTGCAACTGCTTTATCAAATCCTAAACCGCCGCTTACTAAGCTCGTTGTTAAATAAAGAACTAATAAGCCACGCATTCCGTAATAACTAAATCTTTCCCATGCCTCTGTAAAGAACAACAAATATAATCCTGGTGGATGTTTTTTTGGTGATTGTTGCTCTCCAGCTTTGTCTAATTTTAAAGCTGCATCCATTTTTGTTTCCCCCTAATCCTGTATAACGGATATTTATGTAATCATTTTAATTTACAAAATATTTGGAAGTCAATAGAATTATATGGAAATAGAAAGAAAATTTCTAAAAAAGTTCTATTTTTCTTCAACCGTTACTGTATTTTTCCCTGAAAACTATATAATAAGCGTTTTCAAATGTAATAATTGAATTCTAAAAGAAAATAAAATAGTGATTAATCAGAAAATTTAGATTAAAATATTTATTCCGATATAGAGAAAATATATTTTATTTACTTTTTTAATATAACATATTGGGAATAAAAATACAAAACGAAATAATATGACATTTACGTGAAATAGAAAATAACCAGCTCCATAGAAGGGGAGCTGGTTAGAAACATATTATTTAACAAATCGTTTTTCGATATCATCTAATAGTAGGTTAGCGGCCATTACACCACCAGCTGTATTCCAAATCACGTCGTCAACTTTGTATGCTTTACCATTTTTTACTGCATTTAAATTTTTAAATAGAGGATCATTGATATATTCTTTTTCTAATTCAGAACCTTTTTTCTCGTTTCCTTTATCGAATGTGAAGTAGAATAATACGTCGCCATCCATTGCAGAAATACGTTCTTTAGATACGTTACGCTCTGCGAAGTCATCTTTATTTTGATCACCAGGACGTTTAAATCCAAGTTCTTTTAAAATAACACCAGAGAATGTATCACCATGATAAATTCGAACATCACCAGGCATGAAGCGAACCATAGAGATTTCTTGATTTACTTTATCGCCTAGTTTGGCTTTTAAATCTTTCATACTTTTATCGTAATCAGCTAAAACCTTTTGACCTTCTTTTTCTTTATTTAATGCTTTCGCATAAAATTTGAAGTTGTCTTTCCATTCACCACGTAGCGTCTCAGAGAACACAGTAGGTGCAATTGCTGTTAGTTGCTCGTACACTTTTTCGTGACGCATTTTGTTACCGATAATTAAGTCTGGTTTTAAAGAAGCGATTGTTTCCACGTTCACTTGTCCTTCATCACCAACAACTTTTACATCTTTCATTTTATCTTTAATATGTGGATACCATGGATCACCAGTCCAAGATTTTACAGCCCCAACTGGTTTCACACCTAATTCAAGTAAAGCTTCAGTTCCTTCGTTTGTTAAAATAACTACACGTTTTGGATTAGCAGGAACTTCTGTTTTACCCATTGCATGTTCAACAGTAACCATTTCTTTTTTTGTATCTTCTTTTGTATCTTCTTTCGTATTTGATTTTCCACAAGCGCTTAAAAGTAGTGAAAAGGCTAGTAAAAATACAAATACTGTAAACGATTTCTTTTGAGTCAATTTCATTATGTACCCCCTACATACTGAGAAGTTTTTTCAATAGCAAGCATGATATTAAGCCTTTATCTCTTGATTGTCAATACATACGGTTGAAAATAATTCTCATTTCCGTTGACAATGAGAATTAAGTTGAAATACACTTACAACGTATCATTATACATTGAAGGGGAAACGCTGCATGTTATTAAAAACAAATCGAGCAAAATGGATTGGATTATTTGTTGGGATCATTGCAGTCATTACTTGTATTTGGGGAAGTATTATTTTCGGATATACAAATACGAGTTGGAAATTAGCGTTAGATGCTTTTTTCCATTTTAATGGTTCCAATGAACATATTATTATTCAAAATGTGCGTCTACCAAGGGCATTAATTGCAGCGAGTGTTGGTGCTAGTTTAGCCATTGCAGGTTGTCTTATGCAAACTTTAACGAAGAATCCACTTGCATCTCCAGATTTTATTGGATTAAATTCAGGTGCTGCTTTCTTCATAGTTGTAGCAATTGTTATTTTTTCCGTGACATCATTATCAGCTTTTACGTGGATTGCCTTTTTAGGGGCAGCAGTTGCAGCTGTACTTGTATTTGCTTCTAGTTCTTTAGGAAAAGAGGGGACAACGCCTCTTAAGTTAACATTAGCAGGGGTCGCAATTAGTGCATTATTTTCATCATTAACACAAGGGTTACTTGTTTTAAATGAAAAGGCGCTTGAAGAAGTATTATTTTGGCTTGCCGGATCTGTGCAAGGAAGAAAGTTAGAAATTTTACAATCTGTATTCCCGTATTTATTAGTAGGATGGGTTGCATCTATTATGATGGCAGGGAAAGTAAATACATTGATGATGGGGGAAGACGTCGCGAAAGGGCTTGGACAACGAACAATTTTAATGAAATCATTCGTGTTACTTATTATTGTCCTGTTGTCTGGTGGTTCAGTTGCGGTTGCTGGTCCAATTGGATTTATTGGTATTATTATCCCACATTTTGCTAGGTTTCTTGTTGGAGTAGATCACAGGTGGAGAGTACCATATAGCGGGTTGTTAGGTGCAATACTATTAATATTAGCAGATATAGCAGCAAGATATGTCATTATGCCACAAGAAGTACCGGTAGGGGTTATGACAGCATTTATCGGGGCCCCATTCTTTATTTATATTGCACGTAAGAGAGGGCTTAGCAAATGAAGAAGTATATTCCGTTTCGTATAGGAAAAGGTGGGCTCTCGTTTTTAATGTATAAACGAGCTTGTCTCGTCTTATTCAGTTTACTAGTTGTTTTAATAGGATTATTTTTTGCGAGTGCAGGTATGGGAGATATGAAAATAGCCCCTTATGATGTATGGCAAGCGATTACTGGAAATGGCGATGCGATGTCAAATATGGTTGTAAATAAGTTTCGTATGCCGCGTATTTTAATTGCCATCCTTGTAGGAATCGCACTTGCTGTAGCAGGATGTATTTTACAAGGTCTCGTTCGAAATCCACTGGCTTCTCCTGATATTATCGGGATTACGGGCGGGGCTAGTGTTGCAGTTGTATTATTTTTAGCTATATTTAGTGATAAAAATAATGCGCTAACCGTAAGCATTCATTATATGCCGTTAGCAGCCTTTTTAGGGGCAACGATTGTAGCTCTTTTTGTATATTTATTTGCATGGAGAAATGATGGATTATCACCAATTAGTCTTGTTTTAATTGGTGTTGGGTTCTGGGCATTAACGAAAGCGGCAACGACTTTGTTTATGTTGTTAGCGCCAATTTATCAAGCGAGTCAAGCGAATGTATGGATTACAGGTACTGTGTACGGGTCTTCATGGCAAAACGTCATGGTACTTGCGCCGTGGGTTCTCATTTTAACGGTAATATCATTTATAGCTGCTAGACATTTAAATGCGCAAGAGCTAGGGGATGATATTGCGGTAGGACTTGGTGTTCCTTTAACGAAATCGCGCGTATTCATGTTATTACTGAGTACAGCTTTAATTGGCGGTGCGGTTGCCTTTGCCGGAGGAATTGGATTTGTCGGCTTAATGGCGCCTCATATTTCACGAAGGCTAGTTGGTTCTTTATACGGTGCATTACTCCCAGTTGCGGCGATTGTTGGTGCAATTTTAGTACTTGCTGCTGATTTAATTGGGCGTACAGTTTTCACCCCACTTGAAATTCCAGCAGGGGTATTTACATCAGCAATTGGTGCACCTTATTTTATTTATTTACTTTATAAAAGTCGGAATTCATAAAGGGAGATGAATATGCAAAAAGCATTGGAGACGAAACGTTTGACGCTGTCTTATGGTGAAACAATTATTATTGATGAGTTGAATTTAGAAATTCCAAAAGGCGAAATTACAATCTTTATCGGTTCTAACGGTTGCGGGAAATCAACTTTATTACGTTCACTAGCTAGATTATTAAAACCAACAACTGGTGACATTTTGTTAGATAATCAAGCCATTCAAAGTATGCAAACGAAGCAAATTGCTCGTCAAATGGCAATTTTACCGCAAGGACCGCAAGCGCCAGAAGGCCTTACAGTATTGCAACTTGTAAAGCAAGGACGTTATCCATATCAAACATGGCTGAAACAATGGTCAGAAAAAGATGAGGAAATGGTACAGAAAGCACTTGCCGCAACAGGTATGACAGAATTTGCTGAGCGTGATGTGCATGCTCTTTCAGGTGGACAACGTCAACGTGCTTGGATTGCAATGACGCTTGCACAAGATACAGATATTATTTTACTGGATGAGCCTACTACATATTTAGATATGACTCACCAAATTGAAGTGTTAGATTTATTATTTGAATTAAATGAAACAGAACAAAGAACAATTGTTATGGTATTACACGATTTAAATTTAGCATGCCGTTATGCAGACAATATTGTAGCCATTCAAGATAAACAAATATATGCACAAGGTAAGCCGGAAGAAGTAGTGGATGAGAAGCTAGTACGTGATGTATTCCGAATGGAATGTCAAATCAGTACGGATCCGTTATTTGGGACGCCACTTTGTATTCCGCATGGAAAAGGAAGACGTGTACGTAAAGAGGTTGCTCAGGCAATAAGATAATGAAAAAGACGATGAGAGGTTCATCGTCTTTTTTATTTTCGGCAAGAGAATAAGAGAAAGAGGGGAATACGTAAACGACGTTCATATTCTTCCGCACTTTGAAAATAAGTTTGATCTGGTGTAGCTTCTTTTAAATTTGTAATTGTAAATCTAGCTTGTTGTAATAGTGTAAAATATTCTTCCGTTGTACGATGATATTTAATAACTTCTTGATCAATCCAAGGTTCAATGCGTTTTCCCGTTTTAAAATAATCATCGACGAGCCAGCTCGTTCTTTTTCCGCTCGTTTGCAAGCTTTCAAATGAAGAAGTAATAATAGGGTGTTGAACGCTAAAAGTAAATGATAGATTTCTTGTAATGAATCATATATAATCTAGAATTGTAAGCGGTTACTTTAAACTATTTTTCTATAATAAATTCTGAAAACGTGTTAAGCTAGTAGAGGGATTATTAGAACTATTAAGACAATAATTCGCTTACATGAACGATGGGAGGCTTCACGATGTCTAGTAAAACACTTGCGAAATTTTTAGAAGAAAATTTAGAGGATTTAAAATCAAAGGGGCTTTATAACGTAATTGATCCGCTTGAGAGTTCAAATGGACCGATTATTACAATTGGCGGAAAAGAATATATTAACTTATCTTCAAACAACTATCTTGGATTAGCAACAGATAGCCGTTTGCAAGAAGCAGCAATTGGTGCTATTCATAAGTACGGTGTTGGAGCAGGAGCTGTTCGTACAATTAACGGTACTTTAGATTTGCATATTAAATTAGAAGAAACAATTGCAAAGTTTAAACATACAGAAGCAGCAATTGCTTACCAATCAGGATTTAACTGTAATATGGCAGCGATTTCAGCCGTTATGGATAAAAATGATGCGATTCTTTCAGACGAATTAAACCATGCTTCTATTATTGATGGTAGTCGTCTATCAAAAGCAAAAATTATTGTTTATAAACATTCGGATATGGAAGATTTACGCCAAAAAGCAATCGCGGCGAAAGAATCAGGTCTTTACAATAAATTAATGGTAATTACAGACGGTGTTTTCTCAATGGATGGAGATGTTGCGAAATTACCAGAAATTGTTGAGATTGCAGAAGAATTAGATTTAATGACATATGTAGACGATGCACACGGTTCAGGTGTACTTGGAAAAGGTGCAGGAACTGTAAAGCATTTCGGTCTATCTGATAAAGTTGATTTCCAAATTGGTACATTATCAAAAGCAATTGGGGTAATTGGTGGATATGTAGCAGGGAAGCAAAACTTAATTGACTGGTTAAAAGTTCGTTCACGTCCATTCTTATTCTCTACAGCATTAACACCAGCTGATGCAGCTGCATGTATGCGATCAATTGAAATTTTAATGGAAAGCACAGAGTTGCACGATCGTTTATGGGAAAACGGTCGCTATTTAAAACAAGGGTTAAAAGAACTTGGCTTTAATATTGGAGAAAGTGAAACGCCAATTACGCCTTGTATTATTGGTGACGAAGTGTTAACACAAGAATTTAGTAAACGTCTAAATGAAGAAGGCGTATATGCAAAATCTATCGTGTTCCCAACTGTAGCTAAAGGAACAGGACGCGTTCGTAATATGCCTACAGCAGCTCATACGAAAGAAATGTTAGATGAAGCAATTCGTAAGTATGAAAAAGTAGGGAAAGAAATGGGCATCATTTAAGTAAGGGCATCTTTTGAATAGCTTGCAAATGAGGAGTGGGGAAAATGAAAAAAATTCTAGTAACCGGTTCTTTAGGGCAAATTGGTTCTGAACTAGTAATGAAACTTCGTGATGTATACGGTGCATCAAATGTTATTGCAACAGATATTCGTGAAACAGATAGTGAAGTAGTAACGTCTGGTCCATTTGAAACGTTAGATGTAACAGATGGACAAAAACTACATGATATCGCAAAGCGTAATGAAGTAGATACAATTATTCATTTAGCAGCTTTACTTTCAGCAACAGCAGAAAAAAATCCGTTATTTGCATGGAATTTAAATATGGGTGGACTTGTAAATGCATTAGAAGCAGCTCGTGAATTAAACTGTAAGTTTTTCACGCCAAGTTCTATCGGTGCATTCGGTCCATCAACGCCGAAAGATAATACGCCACAAGATACAATTCAGCGTCCGACTACGATGTATGGGGTAAACAAAGTAGCAGGAGAATTACTATGTGATTATTATCATCAAAAGTTTGGCGTTGATACGCGCGGTGTACGTTTTCCTGGTTTAATTTCTTACGTAGCTCCTCCAGGAGGCGGAACAACTGACTATGCAGTTGAAATTTATTATGAGGCGATTAAAAAAGGCACATACACCTCATACATTGCTGAAGGAACATACATGGATATGATGTATATGCCAGATGCTTTACAAGCAATCATTTCATTAATGGAAGCTGATCCAAGTAAGCTAGTGCATAGAAATGCATTTAATATTACAGCAATGAGCTTTGAGCCAGAGCAAATCGCGGCATCAATTCGTAAACACATCCCGACGTTTACAATGGATTACGCTGTAGATCCCGCTCGTCAAACGATTGCTGATAGCTGGCCAAACTCTATTGATGCAACAGCAGCAATGAAAGAGTGGGGCTTTAAAGCAGAATACGATTTAGACAAAATGACAACTGACATGTTGGCGAAGTTAAAAAAAAAGCTCACAGCTGAGTTAGTGATGAATTAATAGGAAGAGCCGATTCTTAGGAATTGGCTCTTCCTTATTTTTAGAGGGAGAGAAGTCTTATGCAAAGAGTGGATGTCGTATACGCACTCATACATGATGAAGAAACAGATAAAATATTAATGGTACATAATGTAGAGCAAAACGTCTGGTCATTACCAGGGGGTGCGGTTGAAAAGGGTGAAACATTGCAGGAAGCATTAGTAAGAGAAATAAAAGAAGAGACGGGTTTAACTGCTGTGGCAGGTGGGCTTGTTGCGATCAATGAAAAATTCTTTGAAGAGTCAGGGAATCATGCGTTATTGTTTACATTCCGAGCAAATGTAGTAACAGGTGAACTTATTGCAGAAGATGAAGAAGAAATTTCTGCAATAGAGTGGGTGGATCGAACAATCGCAAATGAACGATTCCCATTCTACGATGGCGGATTCGAGGCATTATTAGAAGTAGCCATTCCATACAAGTTTCAATCAGAAACAAAGTAATTGAACGAAAAAATAGGAGCCACAAGGCTCCTATTTTCTATTCAATCGTCTTCAGTAATAATTTTTTCAATAGTGGTTTAATCTTCAGACGTAAATCTTCAGCGTGATTTGCAACTAAGAAGTGATGGTTATAAATGTTCTTCATTAATTGATAAGTTGCTTCTTTCGCTTCGCCTTCTTCGATGAAGATCCCGATTACTTCCATACCACTTTTACGAGCAAGTTTGACAGCTTCGTGTGTATCTAAAATCCCGTCTTGTTGATAGTCTAGCGCAGAAGGTTCACCATCTGTGAAGACAAGTAAGAATTTATGTTTTTCTGGTCTTTTCGCGAGTTTCTCAGAAACGATACGAATAATATATCCGTCGCGATTATCTTCTTCTTCACGAAGTTGCATAATTTCTGGACCAACGTTTGGTAACGTTGAGCTTTTGTAATTTACAACTTCATGGATAACGTTCGGTTTATCTTCAGGTTTAGCACTAGAAGCATCTTCCCAAAATCCACTAATCGCGTGTGGGATTTTTAAAGATTTCAAAGCTTCATGGAATAGTACAACACTTTTTTTCGTTTCTTCCATTTTGTTATACATAGAACCAGAACAGTCAACTAATAGTTGGAATGCAACATCAAGTTCTTGTGACTCTTGTCCTTTTTTATAAAACATGCGTGGCTGCTTTTCAGTATAAATACGAAGGAATTTCTTACGAAGTCTTCCATAATATTTATCACTGTTTGCGTTTGTTTTATTTTCAATCGTTTTTTCGATAATTTTCTTTAATTCTTTTACATCTTTATTAACGACTGATTTGATAGCTTGGTAATCTTTTTTCTCGTCAGGATTTGGTTTACGTGCTTCTTTAAATGTATGAGAAGCGCCAGCGTTATACTTACCGTATGCACCGTCGTGTTGGGTAGAAGCGTGTGAAGCTCTTGCTTCTTCTGTGTCAGCACCATCAAAGTTGGATTGTGTACTTTTTTGAGAAGTACCTTGTACGGAACCTAGTGCTTGATCGCCATCTTCCGATTCGCGAGCAGTATCACCCATCATATTTGTTTTTGTTCCGCTTTCTAATTCAAAGCGTAAAAAGTTCTCGTTTTCATTGTTTTTATTTTCACGATGCCATGTTGAGAAGCTTTCGTCCATTTTGTTTTTATTTTCATCGTCATCTATGAGCTGCGTATCATCATTTGCTAAATCTTCGACGCGGCAGTTCTTTTCGTCTGCAATGACAGATAAATAAAGGGGTGCATGCCCGAAATAGTTGTTAAGCATATCACTTTCAAGAAGCTCCTCTAAGCGATAGCGAATTTTTTCAACGATATACATAATATCTTCTGTATTACGTGCTTGGAATGTTTCATGTAAAATTGATTCAATTTGCTCGAAATATTCATTATTAAACATTTCATATTTGTCGCTCGTTAATGAAAGATAACAGAGACAAAATAGGCGATCACCATGATAGTTACGAACACGGTTTATTTCATTTTGTGAGCCGAAGTAATTGCGGTACATTTCTTTTCGGCGTCTAAAAATATGCTTTGTGCCAGGGCGTAAGCTTTTTACGATTTCTTCAACGCGTAAATCTTCTAATAGAACAAATAATTGTGTTAAAAACTTTTTTAGGGGCGATTCTTGTAATTCAATCGCATAAGAACGAATTAAAGTCATGTCCGAGTAATGTTTATTACCAAGTGCTTTTAAAAACACTTCGCTTTTTAATCCGATTACTGTATCTTCTTCTTTTCGATCATCCCAAAAGTGACTAATGACAACTTTCTTTTCAATTTCGTCGTAGTATGCTTTATAGCCATATTCAAGATAGGCATCGTCTTCTTTTAGAAGGGCATACATTAAGTTTTCCATTTGTAGAAACAGCGACGCATCAATTTTTTTGTCACTAAAAATTTGTCTCATGAATTATCCCTCAAAGAAATAACTTTCTGCTAATTCACGGACAGTCATTTGTTCTGTTTCATCATTTAATTTTGCAATAATGCTTCGTTCAATAGCGCGCATAACAGGAATATATACACCTAAATCACATGCGTCGATAATACCACGGATACTTGCTGCTTCTTCACTTACACGTCCATCGTGAGCTAAAGGCATAAGGTCGCTTGCAAATGCAACGAACTTTTCAATTGTTGCAGTGTCTTTCAATTTTGATTCTGCTAATAATAATTCTTTTAATGTGTCGCCTTGGATGTAAGGAACTTCAATAATAACGAAACGGTTTTTTAGTGCTTCGTTCAGTTCGCTTGTCCCAACGTACCCTTCGTTAATTGCTGCGATTACACGATACTCGTCATCACCGTATACGACTTCTTGTGTAAAAGGATTTGTAATCATTTTACGGTAATCTAATGCACCGTGAAGAAGTGGCAACGTTTCAGGTTTTGCCATATTGATTTCATCAATATATAGGAAATGACCGTTCTGCATTGCTTTCATAAGAGGGCCATTAACGAAGGTAACTTCAGATGCACCATCCTTTGTTTGCAATGTGTTGTATCCTAAAATACCTTCTACATCTAGGTCGACAGAACAGTTAATGCTATGCATTGGTTTTTGGAATAAAGAAGAAAGAGTTTCCGCTAGTACTGTTTTCCCACTACCAGTCGGTCCTTTTAATAGAATGTTTTTTCCAAGAAGAAGAGCTGTAATAGCGTCTTCGATAATGCTGTTATCAGACGCTTTATATATTTTTTTACCGATTAAATGTGCATTTTCACCAGCTTTTTGTTTATTCTTTTCATGAATTGTAGAAAGCTGCTGTTTTAAATCAGCATGTATATGAAATTGTTCTAACATGTATTTCCCACCTAACATTATTTTCATAAAGCAATACATCTTATGATAACTTGTTTTAATATGGTATGCAAAGAAAAGGAGAGGGACAAATATAAAAGAAAAAGCAATCAATAATACATTGATTGCTTATAGTAAAGGAGAAATGAGTCGCATGAAAGACTCTAATATTCGCTTTTTTATACTTCTTTTTTGGAAAGCGTTCCATTTAATTTCAGTGGAATGCTTAAAGTCTTCTTCAAAATCACGTTTAATATCATGAACGGTTTCTGATTCATATAGTACGCTAATAAGTTCGTAATTTAATTCAAAGCTGCGTACGTCCATATTTGCTGTTCCGATTGTAGCGATTTGATCATCAACAAGTACAATTTTTGCATGCATAAAACCATCTTTATAACTGTAAATGGAGGCACCGGCTTTTAAAAGTGGAGTGAAGTAGGACTGAGATGCTTGGTCACTAATAATACTATCACTTTTACCAGGATATAAAATGCGTACATCTATACCAGATATTGCACTTAAACGTAATAATGTTAAAGTTTCTTGATCTGGGATAAAGTATGGTGTAGCAATCCAAATCGATTTTTTTGCAGATCCCATAACGGCTAATAATGTATTGCGAATGCTTTTATCATCCGAGCTCGGTCCGCTCGCTACAATTTGTACGGCACCTTCTGCACTTGAAATTTCTTTACCTGGGAAGTATTGTCTATTCATAAATTGATCCCAGGAATAAGTATTCAATCCACTAGATGCATAAAGCCAATCCTCTAGAAAGATTGCTTGTAATTTATATAGCGCTTTTCCTTCTATTTTTAAATGACTATCACGCCAAACGGGAAATTTTTTTGAACGGCCAAGATATTCATCACCGACGTTGAGTCCACCAGTAAAACCGATTTCTCCATCTACAATAACGATTTTACGATGGTTACGATAATTGACAGTTTCAAGTAACCAAGCTGAAAAAATAGGGTCAAATTCTACAATTTCAATACCAGCTTCTTTCATAGGCTGTAAAAATCGTCTTCTTAAAGTGTTACTTCCGAGTCCATCATAAAGGAAGCGTACAATAACACCGTCTTTTGCCTTTTTGATTAAAGCATCTCGAACTTTTGTACCAATTTCATCAGATTTATAAATATAGTATTGAATATGTATGTGATGTTTTGCTCGCTCGATAGCTTGCAAAATTTCTGAGAATGTTTGATCACCATTTGTTAAAAGCTTTGTAGTTGTTTTATCTGCGGCAGGTCCGCCTCCAAATTTTTGCACGACTTTTGTTAAATGTGTAGAACGTTCATGTAAGGGGACTGTGAGTGATAATTCTACTCGTCTTCCTTCTAATATTTCACGGAATAATTTTCTTTGCTCTTCTGAACGATGTAGATGTTTTTTTCTTCTCCAACGGCTACGCCCGAAAATAGAGTATAAAAGCACACCTACAACGGGAAGAAGTGCTAATACTAAAAACCATGCTAAGGTGCTTTGTGGAGATCTATTTTCGATAAAAATAACGAAAGATATTCCTATGATTGTAAGAGACCATAATACACCGAAAAAGGTATATAGTGAGAGGATAGACGTATCTAAAAGTAAGAGTACGATAGATACAATTATAAATACCAATAATAATTGAACGATAGGCTTCTTCATTGCTATAAAATTCCTCTAATCTTTCTTAAATATAGACTTTTTATATAAAAAGGTACAATCCGACATTCTTATTATAAAGTGTTTTGTTTTTTTTACAAAATATAGGCATTCTCCTCATGCTTTCCGCATTTGTCCTACATACAGTATATTGTTACGGTATTATCCCGCTAATTGCTGGTTAATAAACAGTGTAAGAGGGACAAAACCCTTTCCTCTTATATATAGGAAGAGAGATAACCATATTCTAGAATTGTAGCAGATGCATGATGAAGCCTAAGGTATGGTTATCCGTATTATACAGATTTTTCTTAATATAGGTTACCAGCTAGGTCCGTACTATTCATACAATACTTATTAAGATGAGAAAAGGGAAAAGGAGAGGGGAAACATGAATTATATAGACAATAACGGATTGTATTATCGTCATAATCATGGAGGGCACCATCATAATGGCGGACATCACCATAATGGTGGACACAATCACCATGATCATCACCACCATCATGGAGGCGGATGGGGCTGGGGTGGAGGCTCATGGGGTGGTGGATTTTTCCCTGGAAGTTTTGCTGGAGGTGTGTTAGGTGGGCTTACAGCTGGTGCATTAACGGGTGCAGCAGGTGGAGGCTACTATCCAGCACCGTATCCAGTCACTTATCCAGCGCCATACCCAGTACCATATCCAACGCCATATCCGGGTTATCAGCAAATACCATATCCGTATTAAACTAAAAAAAAAGAGGCTTTCCTCTTTTTTTTTAGTTTAATAAAGTATTTATTAAATACTTCCAAAATAAAGGTGAAAATATGTTAATATTTTGTTATTGTAATTCAAAAACATATATACTAATTTTAATTTTTATATTATTATTCGTGAATAGTTGTATAGTGTGCTCGAATTTCTATTTCGCTAGTAAAGTAAAGTGGTTAGATATAAGCAGAAATAGTAGGAAACTAGTGTTGTATAGAGCTAGTTATAAGGAAATATAAGGGGATAAATAAGGTATAATAAAGTAAGCTAATTATAGCGATAAGAAA
This sequence comes from Bacillus sp. Brlt_9, assembly GCF_051948935.1. Classification (NCBI taxonomy): domain Bacteria; kingdom Bacillati; phylum Bacillota; class Bacilli; order Caryophanales; family Bacillaceae; genus Bacillus; species Bacillus sp. Brlt_9. The sequence goes on from NZ_JAYJLO010000009.1 coordinate 100,779, forward strand.
CGACTATTTATAATTGAAACGGTATTATATTGCTTTTTATTACAAATAATATTATGTTATTTTAATCGGCATATTTCAAACTGTGATTTATGTAAAGGGCGATTATTAGGAAATGAAATATCTCTATTTCTATGAAAAGAAACAATTTGTGTTTTAGTCAGATAGGAAGCAAGGAGAGATGCGCATGCTAGAACAAAGAGGTCATGCATTATATGACTCTTCATTGCGAGATTTAAAGTTAGCATTAGATGAGTCTTCAATTGTTGCGATTACAGACCGAAATGGTCGTATTACATATGTAAATGATAAGTTTTGTGAAATCTCCAAATATACACGAGAAGAGTTAATAGGGAAAGATCATCGTATTTTAAATTCAGGATATCACCCGAAAACATTTTTTCAAATTCTATGGAAGCGTATTTTGAGTGGAAAAGTATGGAGAGGTGAGATTCGAAATCGAGCAAAAGATGGAACATATTATTGGGTTAAAACAACAATTGTTCCATTTTTAAATGAAAAAGGAGAACCATATCAATTTATTGCGATCCGAAATGATATTAGTAGTAGAAAAGAAGCGGAACAGAGGCTGCGGTTAAGCGAAAGTCGTTATAGGGAACTTGCGTATCATGACGCTTTAACGAGTTTACCGAATCGATTGCAATTAATAACGACTGTAAACGAGATGATTGCAGGCAAAAAAGAATTTGGTATGATTTACTTTGATTTAGATCGTTTTAAATTAGTAAACGATACGCTAGGTCATATGATAGGGGATTTACTTTTAAGCGAAGTTGCTTCACGGTTGCATTATGTGCTAGGAGAGAAAGACGTCCTGGCTAGGCTGGGTGGCGACGAATTTGTGTTGTTAACAAAAAGTCATACACAAGATGCGATGAGGCAGCTTGCGACATCTGTGTTGTCATGTTTTCAGGCACCATTTATGCTTGAAGGTCATGAAGTATACATTTCAGCTAGTCTAGGACTGTGCGCATATCCGCAAGACGGACAAGATGTAGAAACTCTATTGAAGAATTCGGATTTAGCTATGTACAGCGCGAAAGAGCAGGGCAGAAATGCTGCTTGTTTCTTTACAGATGAATTACGTGCGAAAATAAATCGTAGAATGAAAATTGAATTCGCTTTGCAAAAGGCAATTCGTGATGAAGAGCTAGACGTGGCACTGCAGCCTATTATAGATTTGAAAACGAAGAAATATACTGGTATAGAGGCTTTAGCACGTTGTTCGACAGAAGAAGGGCCGATTTCGCCAGGCGAATTTATTCCAGTAGCTGAAGAATCTGGACTTATTATAAAATTAGGGGACTGGATATTAGAAAAGTCATGTCGCTTGTTTAAAACATTGCCAGATTACGAAGAAGGATTAAAGTTATCTGTTAATTTATCCATACAACAATTAATGCAAAAGCGTTTTATTTTATCTGTACGTAGCATTTTGAGGAGAACGGGATTTCCACCAAATCGTTTAATTTTAGAAATAACGGAAAGCATTGCTGTTCGCCATTTTGATTATATTATTGCTACATTACAAGAATTAAGAAATATGGGTATTTTAATTGCTTTAGATGACTTTGGAACGGGCTATTCTTCTTTATATTATTTAAAACAACTACCACTGGATATAGTAAAAATTGATCGTAATTTTATTCGTGAATTTCATTATGATCATGCACAGCCAGAGCGAACGATTGTAAAATCTGTTATTGAAATTGCCCATAGCTTAAATTTAGCAGTAGTTGCTGAAGGGGTAGAAACAGTAGAGCAAGAAAGTTTATTACAATCTATGGATTGTGATTACGTACAAGGATTTTATTATGCGAAACCTTTATCTGTAGGAGAGTTAAAAGAAAAGTTAATTACAGATTTTGAATAAAAAAGAGAAGCCGGTAGCTTCTCTTTTTTTAATTCGTTTTTTGTGAGTTTTTCATTAGCACTGGATAAAGAATAAGACCTAATACGAACAATCCGATTCCTAAGAAGAATGTTTTTAAATCGGCAGTTCCGGTTTTGATAACCCAAATAGAGTATACAAATGCTAATGTAGTAATGATCCCATCCTTTATTCGAGAGCCAGGCATTATATCATACGTTTCTCCTGTAATAACCAATTTGAATTGGTACAGCGTAGAAACAAGGTATGGAATTAAATAAGCTAATGTTGCTACAACGATAGCGAAATTATAAGCTTCTGATACGGTACCAGAAATCGTTGAGAATAAGAAAATTTGCGTCATCACATTTGTAATAAATAATGATTTTGAAGGACTACCTTTTTTATTTGTTTTCGCGAAAAACTTAGGGAAAAGTCCATTCTTTGCTGCCTGGTAAGGTACTTCTGAACTAACAACGATCCAGCCAACTGTAGATCCAAATAAAGATACAAGTGCAAGTAAAGCCATGATATAGGCACCTTTATTGCCGATTGCTAAATTTAATGCATCTACTAATGGTTTTTGAGACTCTTTTAAAGCATCTTGCGGGAGAGCTCCCATTGTAAGTAGAGTGATTGACATGTAAATAAGAAGAGCGATAATTAATCCGAAAATGGTAGCCTTTTTTACATCGCGCTGAGATTTTGCACGGTTAGAAAGCATAACTGCTGATTCAATACCGATAAACGCCCAAAGTGTTGCAATAGCAGCTGAGTTGATTTGTCCACCTAACGAAATTGAGTGTCCTGCTTCATTCATAAATGATTGATCGTCTCCGAAATTAGATGCATTGAAAATGAATAATGTGATTACAATAAACATTGTAAATCCAATAATCTTTGCAATGGTAGCAAGTAGATTCATATTTCCAGCTCGGTCAATATTTTGAGAAAGAATATATTGAATTCCCCATAGCATAAGGCTACATACGAGGAAAGTTAATCCTTTGCCGAGTTCTAGTGAAAATCCGTTTGTTGAAAAGAGAATTTGCTTACTTTGTAAAACTGGAAAGAATGTTGATAAATATCCAGCGAAAGAAATAATAACAGATGCTGTTGCAGCCCAGTTCGCAGCCCAATAGCCCCATGCCATACTATATCCTGCAATTTTCCCAGCTTTTTTTGAGGGGAACATCGCTTGAGCATAACTTTGTGGTCCTGCCTTTAATTCTGGTTTGCGAACTGCTAAATTTCCAAATACGAGTGCAATCATAAATACGCCAAGTCCTGTAATACTCCATGCAAGAGTAGAACCCATTGGACCTGATACTTGTGCTAAATTTGCTGGGAGCATAAATACGCCACCGCCAACCATATTTCCGATTACAAAAGCTGTTAAAATCCATAATCCCCATTTTTTCGTTTCCATTTTTGTTAACTCCTTTGTAGTAAGTTTTGCTTAAACATCATTTTTTACTAGCTTTTTGGCAATAAAAAAAGAGCCATGTAGATAAAAAATACCTACATGGCTCTTCGCCAAAGCGTAGGTACAACGGGAATAACCCTTGTACCTACGCGTAATTTTTCCGCTAGGTTTCAAGGGTTACGTATGATGATGATGTTTTTGTGCAAATGTAACTACAATTGTTGTATAAGTAAGCATAGTTCTTTGCTCCCTTTCTCCTCTGATTTTGAAGTTAGTATACTACATGTTTTTTTGAATGAAAAGAAAAATATAAAAATTTTTATAAAAATACATTTTAGAGATTAAATATTTACCTGTATTTTTCCTATACTGGAAAATAAGTGAGAGATTGGCAGAAGAGTGTAGCGTGGTATAATACATATAGAATTAGAAGGTGACAAGGGGCTATTGTAGATGATGAGTAAGTATGAACAAATTTATACAGCAATCAGCAAGTCTATTGATAATAAACAATTAAAAGAGGGATGCAAAATCCCATCAGAAACTGAATTAATGAAGCAGTATGAAGCGAGCCGCGGTACGGTAAGAAAAGCTGTAGATTTATTACAAGAGCGTGGATATGTTCAAAAAATACATGGAAAAGGTGTCTTTGTTTTAAAGCGAAAAAACATTGAATTTAACTTTGGTGGTATTGTAAGCTTCCAAGAAGAAAATGAACGTTTAGGACGCCATTGTATTACAGAAGTCGTGGAAATGGAGAAAGTAAAAGCGACAAAAGAGGTTGCAAAGCTATTAAATGTGAAAGAGAAAACAGAAATAGATCATATTAAACGCGTACGAAATATTGATGGAGAAAAAGTAATTTTGGATATTAATCATTTTGTATCGGAATATATTCCTGGATTAACGAGTGAAATTGCAGCGGAGTCTATTTATAAATACATTGAGAAAGAACTAGGTCTTCATATTAGTTACTCACAGAGGGTAATTGAAGTGCAGCCATGTACAGAGGACGATAGAAAGTATTTAGATTTAAATGGAACAGATTATGTTGTCGTTGTGAAAAACTTTACGCATTTTTATGATGGAAGTCAGTTTGAATATACAGAATCCCGCCATCGATTAGATATTTTTCATTTTTCAGATGTGGCGCGGAGAAAATAAGGAGATGGAACGTAATAACGTTTCATCTATTTTTTTATAAAAAAATACAAACTCGTATATACGAGTGTTGACTAACTTATATATACGAGTTAATATGTAATTGTAAACGGTATCAAAAAAAGAAAAGAGGGACGGGAATATGGGGAAAGACTATCGTAAAACAGCAGAGGAAGTGTTGCAGTATATTGGTGGGAAAGACAATATTGAACAAGCTGCACACTGTGTAACGAGACTCCGTATCGCTTTAAAAGACGAAAGTAAAATAGATAACGATAAATTGCAGTCTGTTTCATTAGTGAAGGGAGCGTTTCATAACGCTGGGGTATTTCAAATCGTAATTGGTCCAGGAGATGTTGATCGAGTATATGCAGAATTGATAACGCTTGCAGATATGAAGGAAGCGACAGTAGCTGACGTAAAAGATTCGGGAAATCAAAAGTTAAACCCAGCTCAAAAATTTGTAAAAGTATTTTCAGATGTATTTATGCCGATATTACCAGCAATCGTCACAGCTGGTTTACTAATGGGAATTAACAACCTATTAGGGGCGAAGGACTTATTCTTTGAAGGTAAAAATTTATTAGATGTGTATCCAAACTTAAGTGGGCTTTGGGATTTAATTAATATGATGGCGAATACAGCATTCGTATTCTTACCAGCACTTGTCGGTTGGTCAGCAACAAAACGTTTTGGTGGTAGTCCGATACTCGGGATTGTTATGGGATTAATGCTTGTGCATCCATCCTTATTAAACGCGTGGGATTATGGAAAAGCAGCAACCGGTTTAGATGGACAAAAGATTGAGTACTTTGATATTTTAGGATTATTTCAAATTGAAAAGGTAGGGTATCAAGGGCAAATCTTGCCGGTTTTAGTAGCAGCATTTGTGTTAAGTAAAGTGGAAATTTTCTTGAAGAAACATGTACCAAATGCAATTCAATTATTAGTTGTACCAATTACAACGATTGTCGTAACAGGTGTGTTAGCCTTAGGAATTATTGGTCCAGTTACACGTCATATTGGAGATTTATTAACAGCTGGATTAGTAGGTGTATATGAAACAGTACCAGTAGTTGGAGCAATATTGTTTGGAGCATTATATGCACCGCTAGTAATTACAGGTATGCATCATATGTTTATTGCTATCGACTTACAATTAATTGCACAGCACGGTGGTACATTCATTTGGCCAATGATTGCCCTTTCTAACATTGCGCAAGGTAGTGCCGCACTTGCGATGTTCTGGATTTCTAAAAATCAAAATGATAAAAGTATGGCATCTACATCAGCAATCTCAGCATATTTCGGTATTACAGAGCCAGCTATGTTTGGTGTGAACTTACGAAATAAATTCCCGTTCTATGCAGCGATTATAGGATCGGCTATTGCAGCTATATTTATTACGTCAAATGGTGTATTAGCACCTGCTATCGGAATTGGTGGATTACCAGCATTTATTTCTATCATTCCGAAATCGATTCCAATGTTTATTGTCGGAATGATTATCGCAGTTGTAATCCCATTTACGTTAACATGGTTATTTGCAAAACGAGTAAAACAGAAGTAGGAGGAAGTTAAACATGAAGGATTGGCATAAAAGTGTAGTGTATCAAATTTATCCGAAGAGCTTTAATAGCTATTACAATAAAGAAACCGGTGATATAAAAGGGGTTACAGAGAAACTAGATTATTTAAAAGAACTCGGAGTAGATTATATTTGGTTAACACCGATATACCAATCACCACAAAATGATAATGGATATGATGTAAGTGATTACTATAGCATTGATCCATCTTACGGAACGATGGAAGAGTTTGAAGAGCTTTTAGAAGAAGCAAAGGCACGTAATATTGAAATTATGCTCGATATCGTTGTAAATCATAGTTCGACGGAGCATAAGTGGTTTAAAGAAGCGAAGGAAGATAAAAATAGTCCATATCGTAATTACTATATTTGGCGTGATGAAAAAAATAATTGGCAATCTAAGTTTGGCGGGTCTGCTTGGAAATATGATGAGAAGACAAAGCAATATTTTTTACATCTATTTGATGAGACACAAGCTGATTTAAATTGGGAAAATGAAAAACTTCGTGAAGAAGTATATGATATGATGCGTTTTTGGCTGGATAAAGGAGTAACTGGATTCCGATTAGATGTAATTAACTTAATTTCAAAAGATCAAAGTTTCTTGAATGATGACGGAAGTACGGCGACAAGCGATGGGCGTAAATATTATACAGATGGCCCGCACGTTCATGAATATTTACAAGAGATGAACCGAAATGTTTTTGAAGGGAAAGATGTAATTACAGTTGGAGAAATGTCATCTACGACAATTGATAATTGTATTAAATATTCAAATCCTGAGCGTAATGAATTAAGTATGACGTTTAGTTTTCATCATTTAAAAGTAGATTATCCGAATGGGGATAAGTGGACGCAAGCTGATTTTGATTTCATTAAATTAAAAGAGATTATGTCTAATTGGCAAACTGAAATGCAAAAGGGCGGGGGATGGAACGCATTATTCTGGTGTAATCATGACCAGCCTCGTATTGTGTCACGATTTGGTGATGACGGAAAGTACCGAAATGAATCTGCAAAAATGTTAGCGACAGCTATGCATATGTTGCAGGGCACACCTTACATTTATCAAGGCGAAGAAATCGGTATGACAAATCCTAAATTCGAATTCATCGAGCAATATCGCGATGTAGAATCGTTAAATATATACGATATCAAGCGAGAAGAAGGATTATCAAAAGAAGAGATTATCGGGATTTTAAAACAAAAATCTCGTGATAATTCCCGTACTCCAATGCAGTGGAATGAAGAGGTGAACAGTGGTTTTACAACAAGTACACCGTGGATTACAGTTGCTGATAATTATAAAGAGATTAATGTAGAAAAGACATTAGAAGATAAGGATTCTGTATTTTATCATTATAAAAAACTAATCGAGCTAAGAAAAACATATGATGTTATTACAGAAGGAGAATATGCTATTTTAGATGAAAATCATGCTAAGGTTTGGGCATATACTCGTACTTTAAAGAGTGAAGTACTACTCGTTATAAGTAACTTCTACGGAGAAGGAATAACGTATTCTGTACCAGCCCATGTTCAATTAGATGGAATGAAACAAGAAGTACTACTGTCGAATTATAAAGATTCCAGCAAAGATCTTATAAAACTTAACTTAAGACCATATGAATCAATTGTATATCGATATGTAAAATAAAAGGTTGTATGCCCACGCGGCATACAACCTTTTATTTTAAGACACCACTATACAAAATGCTTACTTCTACCTCAGGTTTGAATTTTACTTTTGCATAATCTTTATTCCAATTTTTTTTCTTCCATAAGTCAGGATGATATGCGATAAGATGTCTTCCGATACCGAAAGCATCACAATTTGCTTTTTGTAAATTTTTCGTTATCTTTTTAGCTTCTTTCGTCAGCTGTTTAGATAATTCTTTATTTAGTTTTTTTCTTTCGTCCATTTTGTAAAGATTATCTCTCGGAGCTTCAAGAGCGATAACTTTTAATTGAAGCTTAATGTGAGCATAAACATTTCCTTTTTTATCTGTTGTTATTGTTAAGTCTCGTTTTAACTTTCGGTTGCTAATTTCCATTGTTAAATAATCAGATGTCTTCTCTGATTCATCGCTAGTAAGTTTTTGGGTTATACGGGCACTTGTTCCCATTTTTCCGGTTAATAATACGAATAAAACAGATTGTTTCAAAGGTAAATGCCCAGTCAATTTATCATTGTTAAATAAAGCTAACCCGTTTGTAATTACTTCTTTTCCTTTTATTTTTATAGAAGGGAGGGTAAAGTCTTTACCGGGATCTAACATTTTTGTAGCAGCTGTTTCTAAAGTTTCTTTTGGAAATACACTCATATCTTCTAAGCTTTTCACTTTTTTCTTTAGAAAATCTCCAATTAGTAAATTTCCTACTTTCTTTTTTTCTAGTATCTCCGATGTTTCACCATCTACTGCAATAAGCTTTACTAAAGCAGTTGGATTTGTTGGGTCTCGAAAACTAACATCTAAATAGGGTAGTATACCCTTTTTTAGAATTTTGGTTCCTAGTAATTGAACACCATATTTAAAATAGCGGATATTTCCAGTCACATTTTTTTTTAGGGCATCGCTTGTATCCCTTATGTTATGCCCCGTTGCTGAATGTATTTCATTCTCAAATGAAGATTGCTCTCCGTTTGAACTTTTTACGAGCTCAATTGTTTGCTGGAGTTTATTCTCTTCCGTAATATCAGATCCAATACTATAAGCTAACCTTGCTTCCCTTAATGGTTCTTGATCCCAGCAGCCAGAAAGGAATGCACTAGTACATAATACAAAAAGTAATTTAACTCTTTTTTTGAACATACTGTTCTCCTTTCTTATTTCTTATTACTGAATAAAGTAGAAATAAAAGAGGGAGGACAACGATGAAAATATAGGTGAACTTATCAGTGAAAGTTGCAATCACTTTTAATTCTTCCGGTGTATCGATAAATAAGGCTACACTAAAGGCAATAATACCAACGATTGGGACAGCTTTTTTATGATTAGCAAGATTGAATATATGTCCAATTCCTATAGAAGCAGCGCAGTAATAACTAGCGATAGAAGCAACAACAGTTATCATCCAAATTGGTATGAATAGTAAATCAGTTCGGTCTATAATCCCGATATGCAAGGAGCGTAATAAGTAAGCAACTGGTTCTGGAATAAGTTCAATTTGTTTCGGACTAAATACGATAAAGCAAATCCAAACAGTAAAAGTATAAAAAAGGGTTACAAATCCATTAGCGATAGAAATTGCCTTTAGTTTTGCAATAGAACTCCCATTTACTTTTGGGAAAGCGATAAGAATAATTTCAAAACCATACATGGCTGTAATTGTTTCCTTTGATGCTTGAATTATATTCCACCAGCCGGCTTCTGAAATGGGAAAAATATAAGAGAAATCAGCTCGGGAAAGCCCTAGGGCAATTAAAAGTGCCATTGGAATAATGAGGATAGAGGCCATGACATAAAATCGTACGATGACTTTAAAAGTGTTATAAGCTACATAACAACAAGCTATTGTAAATAGCATGAGAATGGCAGACCAAGGAGTTGCTTGTAATATCCAAACTTTAATGACATTACAAGCATTTAACATAACTGTCATACCGATAAGAGTAAAATAAAAAACATAAGCAAAGCCTAATAGTTTTCCAAACTTATTACCAAATAGCATACAAACACTTTCATACATATCTGCATCAGGAAATCGTTTTAAGAAAAGCCACATAAGTAAAATAATAAGCTGAATCGCAAGCCCGGCGATGAGCGCGGAAATCCATCCACCACCTTTTGCTATTGGATGAAGACGGTTAGGTAAAGAAAGTATACCAACCCCGATTTGGCACTGAATAACGAAAAAGGTAAATTGAACAAGCGAAATTTTACTTTGCGTGTTTGTCACCGTTCTCATCCTCTCTCGTTACATGTTGTCGTTGCATTTTTTTCGGTTTTGGATCATGTGGTCGTTCCCAAAATGACCAAATTGGTAGTCTTACGAAAGAATCTTTCATATCTTTTATCCGCATTGGTGCAACAGGAGAAAGATATGGTGTATGAAAAGAATGAAGCTGACATAGGTGAACGAAAGTTATAATGAGACCGAATGATATTCCTACATATCCAAATATGGCAGCAAGGAGCATTAATGGAAAACGAAGAATTCGAACTGCTGAACTCATATCGTTTGATGGAACGAGAAAAGATGAGATGGCAGTTAAAGCTACAACGATAATCATTGTGTAAGAAACAAGTCCAGCTTTTACAATTGCATCACCAATTACTAAACCACCTACAATACCGATTGTTTGTCCAACACGGCTAGGCAAGCGAATACCAGCTTCTCGTAATAATTCGAAAATCAATTCCATTAAGAGAGCTTCAAAAATTGGAGGGAGTGGCACTTTTTCTAATGAAGCTTTAATTGTATACACAAGTTCGAGTGGCAACACATCAGGATGAAAAGCAACGGTTGCAATATATATAGCTGGTAAGAGAAAGGCGATTAAAAAACTGACTAAGCGAATCATTCGAACGAAAGAACCGACAATCCAGCGGTTATTATAATCGTCTGGTGATTGATAGAAGGCAAATAACGTAACAGGAACGATAAGCGCTGTTGGATCTCCATCAGATAAAATAGCAACTCGTCCTTCCATTAAATTTGCTGCGACTCTATCTGGACGCTCTGTATTTAATTGCTGCGGAAATGGTGAGAAAGACGTATCCTCTATAAATTCTTGTATATATCCTGGAGGCATAAGTGCATCTGTCTTAATCGTTTCTAACCTTCTTTTTACTTCTGTAACTAAATCGTCATTGGCTATGTTTTGCATATAAGCAATAGCCACTTTCGTATGCATTTCTTCACCAAGTGTGAAATATTTAACGACGAAATTTGGGCTTTTTATGAGTTTACGAATAGAAGCTAAATTGGTTGCTAAATCTTCTACAAAACCGTTATGCGGTCCACGGACAACTCCCTCATTATCAGGTTCGGTTATATCTCTTTTTAAAGATAAAGCTGTTTCGAAAATACAAAAACTGTCGACATGTTCATGGAAATATAATGATTTACCCTGTAATAAAAGCTGTACACCATAAATTAAATTTGTTTCTTTTTTCATATTTAATGTGGAAAAAGCTTTATCTAAAGACAAATCTGACCGCGTTAATAATGGCTCAAGAGCTAATTGATGAATTAAATTTGGATCTGCTAAAGATTCGATATATAAGATTGTCCCTTTTCCATTTTGAAAAGGGATATCTAATTTTTTTATATCATCTGAGTGACAGAGCTTATTGTCAATGTAATTAATATTTTCCGGAAGTGATGGAAACATATGCTTTTGGTTTTTACTCTCTTGTTGTTCTTTTTGCTCTGTCATAATTTCCACCTCTTTTAGAATAAAGTTACTTCTGTTAATTTTTGTTGTTTGTGAGAAATTTATGCTTGGATTATTTTTGGGAAAATAGCTTGAAAGTTACGTTACGTCATCTTTTATACTGTAGAAAATAGGATATAGGGGATGATATAAATGACTTTGAGGCATATGTGGGGATGGAAAGAAATTTTATATTTATTAGTTTTCGTATTTGTTATTGTCCCAATAACAGTTGAATCTCTTTTTTATGAATATGCTTTAAAAATAATAGGGAGCTCATTATATGCTGGAGTATTAATGGGATTTATAATGGCGGTGATATTTACTACTGTAGTCTATCTTTTTTGTATAAAAAGATATCAACTGTCTTGGAAAGATATTGGAATTCGCAAGCTTTCATGGAAAGATTTTTTATGGACAGTTATAGCATTGATTACCTTAATTGTAGTTAGTATTGCTGTATTAATGATAATGGAGAAAATGGGTATTTCCTTTGAAAATAGTAAAACGGAGACAGTCCAAAATGATCAATCAATCTATTCGTTCTGTATCGCGGTAATTGGAGCAGCAGTTATATCACCAATTTATGAAGAGATTTTATATCGAGGTGTTTTTTATACATTTTTCCGTGATAAATATGGCATATGGGGTGGAGTGCTTATAAGTTCTATAATATTTACTGTTGTTCATATTCCAACATATAACACATTACCAGTGAATTTTTTAAGTGGAGTAGTATTTGCGTGGTTATATGAGAAAACAAATTCTATTTTATCAGCTATGATTGCCCACGCATTATTCAATTTCATAGCAGTACTTCTCACATTTGTGTCGAATTAAGAAGATATATAGGAGGGATACATATGGAAATAGCTGTAGAACGAGTTTTTACAAAAGAGGTTTTAAAAAGAGCGGCGAGTTTGTTTCATGTAGCAGTGGAAGAAAAGCCGCTTGGAGATTTTGAGAATTATATTTTTAAGGCGAAGGGTGATCGTGGTGAAGATTACGTATTACGTTTAACCCATTCTTCCCATCGTTCAAGAAAAGAAGTCGAAGCTGAACTAGGTTTTCTACGGTATGTTGCGGAGAATGGGGCAAAGGTAGCAGGACCTCTTTCCTCAGCGTCTCAAAATCTTGTAGAAGAAATAGGAGCGGAAGATGGCACTTTCTTTTTTGCTTCTTTATTTACATACGCAAAAGGCGAACAAGTAAAAGGAGAAGAATCGCCTTATTGGGGAGATGCTTACTTTGAAGCATGGGGAAAAGCGATTGGTCAACTGCACCGCCTAACAATGAACTATCCTAAAACAGACTATCGTGATACGTGGGAAGAGGACGAGAGTGGGATTGTGAATGAATTAGAAGATGATCAAGTGAAAGAGATTGCAGCGGTATTAATGGATGAAATAAAGGCTCTTCCAATTGAAAGAGAAACGTTCGGCCTTATGCACGGTGATATTCATCCAGGTAATTTTCATTATGATGGTAAAGAGCTAACTATCTTTGATTTTGATGATGCGGCTTATAATTACTTTATACACGATTTAGCGATGGTACTCTATTACTCTGTTCTATTTACACCGTGGACAGCGGAAGAGAAGACGGAATTTGCTCGTAAACAGCTACAAGTTTTACGAAAAGGCTATGAGTATGAGCACAGACTGGCTGATAGTTGGTATGAATCGTTACCGTTGTTCTTACGTCTACGTGATGTTGGTTTATACGGTACACTTCAAAAGAAGTTTAAGGGGAAAGATATGCCAGATAACTTCCGGAAATTATCAGAAGAATTATATGGAAGAATTATAAGGAAAGAAGCAATTGTGAATATATAATACATTTTGTTCAAAACAAAGTATACAAAATGAATGTATACTTTGTTTTTTTATACAAAAATATGTTTGCTTTATTAAAATAATATTGTCCTAGATTCGGTATACACTTATAATTTTATATATATTCTGAATATTCTTTATAAAAAAGGAGGGGGAATGTTGGAAGCTTTCGTAAATTGGTTAAATAATATTGTTTGGAGTCCAGCACTTGTTTATTTATGTTTAGGAGTAGGTTTATATTTTTCCATTCGAACGAGGTTTTTACAAGTAAGGCATGTAGGAGAAATGGTGAAGCTGACATTTCAAGGTGAAAAATCAGAGGCTGGTGTTTCTTCATTCCAAGCGTTAGCACTTTCATTATCAGGGCGCGTTGGAACAGGAAATATTGCTGGGGTAGCAACAGCGGTTGCCTTCGGTGGACCAGGAGCTGTATTTTGGATGTGGGCAGTAGCCTTTTTAGGAGCAGGATCAGCTTATGTAGAATCAACACTCGCGCAAATATATAAGACGAAACATCAAGGACAGTTTCGCGGTGGACCTGCTTATTACATTGAAAAAGGTTTAGGTGTGAAATGGTATGCATTAGTATTCGTTGCAGCGACAATTCTTGCAACGGGGCTTTTGCTGCCAGGTGTGCAAGCAAATAGTATTGCAGTCAGTTTAGAAACAGCTTTTGGAATTAATACTACAGTATCAGGGGCTTTATTGGTTATTGTATTGGCTCTTATTATTTTTGGGGGAGTAAAGCGAATCGTTAACGTAGCCCAAGTTGTCGTACCATTTATGGCAGTTGGTTATATTTTAGTAGCTTGCGTTATTGTTGCTATGAATATTGAAAAATTACCAGAAGCATTTATGTTAATTATAAGAAGTGCGTTTGCATTAGAAGCGGCTTTCGGTGGTATTATCGGTTTAGCAATTTCTTGGGGAGTAAAACGTGGTATTTATTCCAATGAAGCAGGACAAGGAACTGGACCACATGCAGCAGCTGCTGCGGAAGTATCACATCCAGCTAAGCAGGGCTTAGTGCAAGCATTTTCCGTTTACATTGATACATTATTTGTTTGTTCAGCAACAGCATTTATGATGATTATTACAGGCATGTATAACGTATTTGATGCAAGCGGAAAAAACTTTATCGTAAATAAATTAAATGGTGCTCAGCCAGGACCAGGATATACACAGGCAGCAGTAGAATCTGTTTTCCCTGGATTTGGAAACGGTTTCGTCGCAATTTCGTTATTATTCTTTGCATTTACAACAATTATGGCGTATTACTACATTGCAGAAACGAATATCGCGTACTTAAATCGCGATAAAGACCGTCCATGGCTGTCTATGGTATTAAAATTTGTATTCTTAGGAGCTGTATTCTACGGCTGTATCAAAACAGCAGCAACAGCTTGGGCTTTAGGTGATATCGGTGTAGGAATTATGGCATGGGTAAATATCATTGCGATTTTATTATTACAAAAACCTGCATTAGTCGCATTAAAGGATTATGAAAAGCAGAAAAAAGAAGGAAAAGATCCGGTATTCGATCCAGGGCCATTAGGAATTAAAAATGCTGATTTCTGGGAGCATGAATACGGAAAAGATAAGAAAGAAGAAGTATCTTAATAAAATAGAAGTGAAAAAGCAAAGGGAAAATCCCTTTGCTTTTTTTATGGGCAAAATGAGGCAGGAAGTTATTTTTTTGCCTATTTTTGAATATAAAAAGAATGTACATGCTTTGTTAGTGGAAGGGGGGAGTATGTTGATAGAGTTTCGTAATGTAAATAAATATTATGGAAATTTTCAAGTTTTAAAAGATATTAATGTGCAAGTGAAAAAAGGTGAAGTGGTAGTAGTTGTTGGGCCTTCAGGATCAGGAAAAAGCACGTTGCTTCGGTGTATAAATCAATTAGAGACAATTACAGATGGAGAGTTAATTGTACAAAATACGGAGGTACACAATGTCAAAACAGATATGAATGAATTACGCCGAAATATCGGGATGGTCTTTCAACATTTTTATTTATATCCACATAAAACGGTTCTTCAAAATATTACACTAGCACCTATTAAAGTAAATAAGGTTTCAAAAGAGGAAGCTGAGAAAACAGCGATGTTTTATTTAGAGAAAGTAGGAATCCCGGAGAAGGCTAGTGTATACCCGCATCAATTATCTGGAGGGCAACAGCAAAGGGTAGCAATTGCTAGAGGGCTTGCAATGCAGCCAGAAATTATGTTATTTGATGAGCCTACGTCTGCTCTTGATCCAGAGATGATCGGGGAAGTACTTGATGTTATGAAAACGCTAGCTAAAGAAGGGATGACGATGGTCGTTGTCACGCATGAAATGGGATTTGCGCGGGAAGTAGCAGATCGGATTTTATTTATGGATGATGGCAAGATCATTGAGGATACAACACCGGCGCAATTCTTTGCAAGCCCTGAACAAGAAAGAGCTCGTCTATTTTTAAGAAGAGTGTTAAATCATTAAAGGGGGAGTTTTATGCTTAAAATGAAAAAGTTGTTTACGTTAATCGTATTTTCATGTTTATTCTTACTTGTCGTTGCCGGGTGCGGAAGTAAAAAAGATGAGGCAAAAGAAACGAATACGAAGCAAGGCGGAGCCGTTGAGCAAATTAAAAAGCGCGGGAAGCTAGTAGTTGGAGTGAAGAATGATACGAACTTATTCGGCTTGAAAAATCCTTCGACAGGGCAGGTAGAAGGATTTGATGTTGACATCGCAAAGGCGCTTGCGAAAAAAATCCTTGGAGATGAAAAGAAACTAGAATTAAAAGAAGTAACGTCTAAAACGCGTATTCCACTACTGAAAAATGGTGATATTGATGCAATTATCGCCACAATGACAATTACGGAGGAGCGTAAAAAAGAAGTAGATTTTTCAGATGTATATTTTAAAGCAGGGCAATCGTTACTTGTGAAAAAAGGGAGCGATATTAAAAGTATTGATGATGTGAAAAAAGGTGTGAAAGTGTTAGCGGTAAAAGGCTCAACGTCTACAAATAATATTCGTCAAAAGTCACCGGAAGCGACTGTATTAGAATTTGAAAATTACAGTGAGGCATTTACGGCGTTAAAAGCAGGGAAAGGTGATGTTTTAACGACAGATAATGCAATTCTTTACGGCATGGCAAAACAAGATACGAATTATGAAGTTGTAGGAAAAATTTTCACGGATGAGCCGTACGGAATTGCAGTGCAAAAAGGTGCAGATGATTTAACGAAAGAGATTAATAGCTTGCTAAAAGATATGAAGGCGAACGGGGAGTACGACAAATTGTATGAGAAATGGATTGGACAAAAGCAAGAGTAGTAAAGTGATATTTTAATGAGCGGAGCTGTATTCCCATTGATAAATAGTAAGAGGATGAGGGACGCTCATCCTCTTCTTGTAAAGAAAGAGGGGAGAATATGTGCCTGATTTTTCTATATTAACAAATAACATTGATATGTATTTAGAGGGCTTTAAATATACAGTTATGTCTAGTGTAATTGCGTTAATAGGCAGCTTTATTTTGGGAGTAATTTTGGCTGTAATGCGCATTGCACCTATTCGTATTTTAAATTGGTTGGGAACGGCTTTTGTGGAGTTTGTAAGAAATATTCCGCTCGTATTAATTGCATTTATATTCTATTTCGCTTTACCTGTAGTAGGAATTACTTTAAATGGTTTTGTAGCAGGAACAGTTACGCTTACTGTATATACGGCAGCGTTTATTGCGGAAGTCATTCGCGCTGGTATTTTATCCGTTGCAAAAGGGCAAATGGAAGCAGCACGGTCTTCAGGATTAACGTATATACAGGGGATGTATTATGTTGTTTTACCTCAAGCGATGAAAATCGTAATTCCTCCTCTAGGAAATCAATTTCTCAATTTAGTAAAAAACTCTTCCATACTCGGAATTATCGCGGGTACTGATTTAATGTATCAAGGAGATTTAATTTCAACGAAGACTTTTGTTACGTTCGATGTGTATATATTTGTCGGGATGTTTTATTTAATATTAACAATTCCGCTCAGTATGCTAGTGCGTTATTTAGAAAAACGCTTAGCAAAGGAGGCGGTGTAAATGGACTTTCAGGGAGCAATAACAGGAGATCATATTCTGTTTTTATTAAAAGGATTACTTATAACGTTAGAGGTAGCGCTCGTAGCAATTGTACTTAGCTTTATTATTGGTAGTGTAATAGGGATATTGCGCTATATGAAAATCCCTGTCGTCTCACAAGTATTAGGAATTATCGTTGAAGTAATTCGAAATTTACCACTACTTTTAATTATATTTTTCACGTATTTTGCACTTCCAGAAGCAGGCTTGAAATTAGAAATTATAACAGCTGTAATTGTTGCTTTAACAATATTTGAAGCAGCAATGATATCTGAAATCGTTCGAAGTGGCCTATTATCGATTGAAAAAGGGCAGATTGAGGCTGCAAGATCTTCAGGATTAACGTACGTTCAAGCGCTTTGGCACATTATTTTACCACAAGCATTAAGAAGAATGGTCCCGCCGCTTGTTAGTCAGTTTATTTCATTGCTGAAAGATACAGCATTAGCAGTTGTTATATCACTGCCAGAGCTTATACATAATGCTCAAATTATTAGCGGACAGAATGTAAATTATATGATTCCAACGTTTATAGTAGTAGCTTGTATGTACTTTATCGTCAATTATAGTTTATCAATTTTATCGAGAAGATTAGAACTTCGCTAACTCTTACAATATATGTAAGAGTTTTTCCTTGTTTCTCCTTATTTTCCTCTAATTAGAATCTTAATCTCGCGATAATTCGATTTTTTATATCGTTTTATCAGAAAAGTTTTAATTTTATATAGAAATTGTAATCGCTTTCGTGTATATTTTTATTATCAGAAAATTTTAACAAGATATAGGGGTATCGGTAGGGGGAGGATTTAGATGCAGCAACCAACAAATGAGAAATTACATCGTACGATGAAGAGTAGACATTTATTTATGATCGCACTAGGTGGTGTAATCGGGACTGGTTTTTTCTTAGGTTCAGGTTACACCATTAATCAGGCTGGACCAGGGGGAGCCATCCTTTCATATTTAGTAGGCGGATTTATTATGTATTTAACAATGCTTTGTCTTGGAGAGTTAACGGTAGCAATGCCAGTTTCAGGCTCTTTCCAAAAGTATGCGACGAAGTTTATTGGACCAGGAACGGGCTTTATGATCGGCTGGCTATATTGGCTTGGCTGGGCAGTAACAGTAGGTTTAGAGTTAACGTCAATTGGTTTAATGATGAAAAGATGGTTTCCGAATGTTGATGTTTGGGTATGGTGTCTCGTATTCGGCGTTATTTTATATGCTTCAAACGCAATTTCGGCGAAAAGTTATGCTGAATTAGAATTTTGGTTCTCTAGTATTAAAGTAGTTACAATTCTTGCATTTGTTGTTCTTGGTGGTAGTGCATTACTAGGGTTTATATCATATGACGGAAAAGAAGCAGCACCTCTTTTCTCTAACTTTGTAAGCGATGGCGGATTATTTCCGAATGGACTAGCTGCCGTATTACTTACGATGATTACAGTTAACTTCTCGTTCCAAGGAACAGAGTTAATCGGGATTGCAGCAGGAGAAAGTAAAGATCCTGAAAAAACAATTCCACGTGCGATTCGTAATACAGTATGGCGCATTATGTTATTCTTCATTTTAACAATGACAATTTTAGTAGGATTAATTTCTTGGAAAGAAGCAGGCGTAATTGAAAGTCCATTCGTAGTCGTATTTGATAAAATCGGTATTCCATACGCAGCTGATATTATGAACTTCGTTATTATTACAGCGTTACTATCTGTAGCGAATTCAGGATTATATGCGGCAACTCGTATATTATGGTCACTTGCAAATGAAGGAATGGCACCAACTTCCTTCCAGAAAGTAAATAAGCGTGGTATTCCAATTACAGCGCTAGTCGTAACGATTGCTGTAGCTGGTCTTTCTTTATTCACAAGCTTCCTTGCAGAAGATACAGTATACATGTATTTATTATCTATAGCTGGTTTATCAGCTGTATCAAGTTGGATCATTATTGCTCTATCGCAACTACGCTTTAGAAGCCAGTATATAAAAGGCGGAGGAAAGTTAGAGGACTTAAAGTATAGAACACCGTTATATCCAATTGTTCCTATTTTAGCTTTAATTACAAATAGTATCGTTGTTATTAGTTTAGCGTTTATTCCAGAACAAAGAATGGCGTTATACTGTGGTATTCCATTTATCATTTTCTGCTACATATATTATTATATAAATAAGAAACGGCAGAAACCGATGAAAGTGGAGATGGAAAATACAAATGAAACTAACAATCAAACACGATGATATAGAAGCAGATTTATCGTATGGTCCATTAGCGATTGGAAAAGAAAATGGGTATTCACCGTTACAATTACTCGTTTCTTCTATCGCAGGATGTAGTGCAATTGTCTTTCGAACAATTTTAGAAAAGAAACGTATTACATATGATACGTTTACAATTGAAACGGAAATTGGTAGAAGTGAAGCTTTATCAAAACCAGTTGAAAGTGTTCATTTGCACTATAAAATTAAAGCACAAAACATTACAGAAGAGCAGTTGGACAAAGCGCTTCAACTTGCAGTTAAAAATTGTACGATTGTTCAATCTGTAAAAGATAGTATAAAAGTTACGGAAACAATTGAACTAATAAAGTGAAATATAAAAACGTGAGAATACGGATCTCACGTTTTTATGTTTTTAACAGAGGGGGAAGTATTATGAAATGTTTAGGTTGTAAATTAGCAAACGAAGAGGAAATGATATATAAAGTATATGAAGATGACTATGTAACATGTTTTTTAGATCATGAACCTTTCTATACAGGTCATACTTTAATTGTGCCAAAGCAACATGTTGTAGAAGTAGACGAATTAGATGATGTTGTAGCAAAAGCAATTATGGATGCTTCTAAACTGATTGCAAAAGCGATTAAGCTATTATATAAACCAGATGGAATTACGATTTGCCAAAATGGTGGAATCTTTAACGAGTTAACGCATTATCATATGCATGTCGTACCAAGATATAAAGAGCGCTCGTTTGCTGAGTTTTATACGGTACAACCGGGAGAAAAGCAGAATCATAACTTGGAAGAGACAAAGCGTTTGTTAAAAGAAGTGATAGAGCAAATGCTGTTTACTGAAAAGGCGTAGCAGTCAGGAAAATTCTAATATTAAAAAGCCTAATTTCTCAGTTAAAATAGAGAAATTGGGCTTTTGTTTATTTTATTATTAAATTTTATATATAAATAGATTTTTTTATTGTCACAAAGTATATCGCCCATTCGTTATATAGAGTGAGAGGAGGAGTTATATGAAAGTCACAAACAACGATTATGAAAAGATGGAAGAGCTATACGAGTTGTACGAACAAAAAATTTATTATGTAGCTTATTCTATTTTAAATAATATTCAGCAGGCAGAAGATGCAGTTCAAGAGACGTTTATTACCCTATATAAGAACTTGGAAAAGCTCCATAACTTGGCTACTCAAGAGCTTAAACGCTACATTTTGAGGGTCGCGAAAAACAAGGCGATTGATAGTTACAGGAAAAATAAACGACATGAAACATTTTTAGAAGAATATGAGAGAGAATCAATAGAAACAGTAGATGAAAATATTGAAGAGTGGGAAAAACGTAAAATGTCTGAGGTTCAAATTGATGCATTGCTAAAAGAGTTAAGTGAATCTAACAGACAGGTGTTTAAGTACAAAGTCTTCTATAACTTAACGTATCAAGAAATTTCAAATGTCATGGGGATAACGGAGGCTAATGTCCGCAAGCAGTTTGAACGCGCTCGAAAACGAGTACAAACTATTATAGGAGGTATACAACATGACGAATTCAAAGAACTCCAAAGAAATATATGAACTTGCTGAAAAAATTGCTTTAGATGATTTTGATAAACTCGAAGAACAACATGAATTTTCACATACATATACGCGTAATAAGAAATTGTTTATGGAGGAAATGAAGCTGAAAGATGGACAACCGCAGAAAAAGCGTAAAAGACATCGTATGTTAATCGCTGCTGCTTGCTTATTGATCGGCATGCCGACAACCGTTTTTGGAGCAGTAAAAGTCTATAATATGATTGTTCAAAAACAAAATTATGAAGTAAATGTTTCGGTAACAAACAAGGATTCGAAAAAGGCTGATAAGTGGTATAAGTTAAAAATCGATAAATTACCAGAAAATATGGAAGCAATTGATGACTCTGCTATGAAATATTCCTTTAAAGATAACTACGCACTAGGCGGATTTTCATTCGTTCTTTGGAGAGTAGAGGGGAATTCAGACTTTCCAACTCTGTACTCGAAAAGTTATGAAGAAAAAGAAATAAATGGTAAGAAGGCAGTAATTGTACATAGAGACACTGGAAATAAAGATTTAATGTTTAATAGAGTAATTTTTCTCTATTTTGAGGAAGAAGGAATTATGTTACAAAGTTACATTGGAAACGATATAAACGAAGAACAAATGATGGATGTGCTAGGGAGCATTTCACTTGAGCCCACGTCAAAAGAAAAGTCATCACATATAAGCGATTATGATAAAAAGTATTTTAGCCAAGAAGGTAAAACAACTAAGGTAATTCCTTTGAAAAAAGATAGCAAACGACTATTTCATATAGGGCAAAAGGTTCCAGTAACGATATCTATGGATAACAGCCAAATTGAATATGTGATAGAAAAAGTTGAAGTTTTTGATTCAATTAAAGATTTTAAGCAAGAAAACTTTAGCGAAATGGGATTAGGGAGATTAAGAGAGAATCAAGCTTTGGATCGAGCAGGACAATTGATACCATATAGGCGGGATGAATATAAAGTGGGAAATGGTAAAGAGTCAATTGATAAATTGATAGAGTGGAAATTAGTTCCCCCTAAATTTGTCTACCTGACAACAACAGTGAAAAATATAGGTAAAAAGGAGACGAAAGAAATTTATATGCATCCATCCATACAAGTGCTTCAAGGTAAAGGAAATGCATGGAAGTATGCTGGGAAAGATGGAATTGCAGAAAAAAATATTATGACAGGCGAAGTTGATTATTTAGAACCTCATGGAGATGGGAAAAGCTTCTACAATATTGGCAGTATCCGACAAGGAGAAACAGTAAAAGTTAATTTAGGTTATTTTGTAGATGAGGATAAACTAGATTCAATCTTTCTGGATGCTTTCAATTACAGAGGGAGTGGTGACACTGAAAATATGAATTCGAAAAATCGTTGGTGGTTTGATATTCGTCAATAGTAAAACAATAAGACTAAAAAGCTGCTTATAGTTAGCAGCTTTTTTCATCTTCATACATATGTAAAATTTCTTTCGCACGCATACGTAAACCATCTATCAATTCTTTCGGCTCTAAAACTCGTGCATCTTTCCCGAGTCTATAAAATAAAGGGGTAATAAAGTTAACTTCACCTTTATCAATTGTTGAATGTATATATCCTGTTCCGTCTTCATTGACTACCACGAATTCTTCAAGGTAAGGAACACTTTTACATTGGCGCACGCCTTCTACTGTTAATGAGACATGTAACTGGGTAGGAATGTTTATGACGCTAGAGTTAGAGTCGAACCATTCTTCTAAATTCATGAACGTACTTTCATTTTCTTCTGTTGATAATATAGAAAGAATACGATCAACGCGATACAGTAATACTTTTTTTCTGCTGAAGTCATAGGATGGTAAGTACCATAGCCCGTCATGAGCGTATACACCTATAGGATGAACATGTTTTGTTTTTACCCCCGATTTAGATTCGTATTGAAAATGTAAATTTTTATTTTCAATAGCCGCGGTTAACACTTCGTTTAAAAGAGGTGTATCAATTATTCTCTTCGGATTCCAAAAGGCGATATAAGAACGTATTTTATCAACTTTTACTTTCGCATCATGTTGTAGGGAGTTATACAGTTTATGCGTAACGGAATTGATTTCTGTGTTAAAAGGTAAGTCTCGATAGTAACTTAAAGATTGAAAAGCAAAAAAGATGGAGACCGCTTCTTCTTCCGTAAATAAAATAGGGGGGATGACTTTATTCGTTAATACTTTATATCCTCCGTTACGGCCTTGTTCTGCATAAATAGGTAATCCCATATCACTTAAATCCAAAATGTATCTATGGACAGTACGAACGGAAATGTTAAATTCATCAGCTATTTCCTGAGCTGTAAATGTTCTTTTCGCAGAGGCGAATATAAGAATGTCTAGTAAACGTTTTGCTTTGGACAACTATCTCACTCGTTTCTTTTTTAATATGACATAAATTGTCATGTTTTAAGGATAGTATAGTGCGTATAAGGTGATTTTATCAATATACGTTGTAAGGAGGAAAAGAGATGTCACGTGAAGTTGTTTTATTTATAGCCGCTAGTTTGGATGGATATATTGCGAAAGAAAATGATGATTTAGAGTGGTTAATGGAAACCGAAGGAGAGGGAGATAACGGTTATACAGAAATGTATGAAACGATTGATACAATAATTATGGGAAAACGAACGTATGATTATGTAGTAGAGCATACAGAAACATTTCCGTACTTAGATAAAGCATGTTATGTTTTTTCTCGTTCAGAAAAAGGCTCAGACGGAAACGTGGAGTTTGTAAATGAAGATGTAGTGGAGTTTACGAAAAGGCTAAAAGCACAAGAAGGATCTAAAATATGGATGGTTGGTGGAGGAAGTTTATTGAAAGAGTTTTTTAAGAATAATCTAATTGATGAATATGTTGTTACGATTACACCACATATATTAGGTTCTGGAGTTCCGTTATTTCAAGACAAGAATCCAGAAATTAATTTAACTTTAACGGATACGAAACGTTTTGGGCAATTTGTAAATTTATATTATAAAGTAAAATGATAAAGAAACACGACTACCATCAGTAGTCGTGTTTTTGTATAGATGGTAATGAAATGATAAAGCAAGACCCGTGATCGACTTCGCTCGTTACAGAAACATTCCCGCCGTGTAGTTCTACAATTTCTTTTACGATAGATAGCCCTAAACCAGTTCCGCCCGTAGCTCGTGATCTTGCTTTATCAACTCGATAAAAGCGGTCGAAAATGTGAGGGAGGTCTTCAGGAGGAATACCTTCGCCTTTATCTTCAATTGTAATAGAGATACGTTTATTTTCTTCTATAACAGAAATGTTGATATGAGAATGTTCTTTTGAATGTCTATAAGCGTTATTTAATATGTTCACTATAACTTGTTCGAAGCGTTGTTCATCTAAGTTTACTAGTAGTATAGAAGGGCAAAAGAAAGAAACTTTAATGTGTCTTTCTTTATACATCGCGTTTACTTTTTCGGCTATGCGAGTAAGGAAGGTGTGCAAATATACTTCCGTTACTTGAATAGAAAAGTTATGTTGTTCCATTTGGGCAAGTGAAAATAAATCTTGAACTAAGTTCGTAATGTAATCAGACTCATCTTTTATAATAGATAAATATCGTAAACGTTGCTCAGGAGGTGTACTTTCTTTTAATGCAATGTCAGCATAACCCCTTACGTATGTTAACGGTGTTCGTAATTCGTGAGCAACACTTGCTAGAAATTCACTTCGCTCTGTTTTCATATAATGTAAATCATTAGCAAGCGTTTGAATAGATGACGCTAGTTCACCAATTTCGTCATTTCGAGTAGTCGTTAACGAAACGGATAAATCGCCTTTACTCATTTTTTCAGTGGCATGTTTCATGTGTAACAATGGTTTTGTTAACAACCGTGATAATAGAAAGATGGTGATGACTGTTAATAGAAAAGTAATGACTCCGGCAATAATGAATTGTTTTGTTAGCCCGTTAACCATTTCTTCGATTGATTCCGTTCCGAGAAACATATATACATAGCCTTCCGTTTTCCCTGCCACTATAATGGGGCTAACTGTACATATATAATTAGATGTTTTCCAATGATTCTCTATAATTGCTCCGTCATGATCTGTCCGTGTTTGCATCTTTTCAATATGCTTTTTTATAGTAGTATTAATTTCATTAGATTTAGCTAGTACATCCTTATTTGCATTTGTAATAACGACAGTCGTTTCGGCTTCGGATTCCATTAGTGCAACATGGGAGATTGTTTGCTTATCAAAATATTTTTCAAGGACATCTCGGTGACTATTCCCGCGTTTTAATAAAGCTGTCATTTCTTCATTTACTCTATTGTTGACAAGGCTATAATAAAGCAAGACAAATAGAACACTTTCGATTAAAAGTGTAACAATTAAAAAATAAAATCCGAGTTGAATAGAAATTCGCTTCATCGTTTTGCTCCTTAATCTAGAGTATCAACCCATCGATACCCGACTCCGTAAACTGTTTTTAAATGGTGATCAATAGGGAAATTTGCTTTTCGTAATTTATCTCGCAAATTACGAATATGCGAATCGACTGTTCTATCTTCTGTATTTGTATTTAATCCCCAAATTCGTTCAATGAGTTGATCGCGGCTTAATACGTAGTTCACATGGCGTAAAAATAATCCGAGTAAAGAGAATTCGATGGGGGTGAGAAGAAGTTCTTCATTATCGACAGAGACGAAATGCTTTGCCTCATCCCATAAAATGCCGTGATATTGGATTTGCGCGTGTTGATTCGTTCGCCTTAAAACAGCTTCAATTCTTGCGAAAAGCTCCTCTTCATGGAAAGGTTTCGTTACGTAATCATCCGCTCCAAGTTTTAACCCTTGAATGATATCTACCGTTTGATCACGAGCAGTTACCATAATGATAGGAACGTTACTAAATGATCGAATTCTTTTGCACGTTTCCCACCCATCCATCTTTGGCATCATAATATCGAGTAAAACAAATTTGAAGTTTCGATTTTCTATATGTGAAATAGCTTCTTCCCCTGATACTGTACATACGCAGTTGTATCCGATTGGAGTAAGATAAAGCGTTAATAATTCAAGCATTCTCGGCTCATCATCTACGAGTAGTATATCGACCATAGAGTACCTCCGCATTTGTAGTTATTACTTAAATTGTAAGTCAAAATCATGAAGAAATGGTGCAGATTATCATTCATCTGCATAATTTCTTCAGAATTGCTTGTTATTGTAAAGTTGAAATTCCATTTTAGGTAATGATATTGGCTCAAAAATGATTCATACGGAGGCGGTATAGTGAAAAAGATGACCCGAATCTTTGGGATAACAATAATTGCGGTGGCTGGTCTTGCGGCGTGTGGGCAAACGAACACGGATCATAAAAATCATGAAACTAAAGAAGAGAAAAAAACAGAGCAAAAGGAAATGAAAATGAATCAGGAGGTAACTGCGCCGGAAGAAATGAACGAAGGTGCATCGAATGATTTATTAACGACAAGCTTAAAAAATGTAACGAGATTAAACACAAAAGATTCGCTGCAAATGGCAGTATTAACTTCGCAAACGATATGGCCAGCAACGCATAAAGAGAATCAGCCCGGCGCTATTATTTTAGTACCAGTAAACGAGTGGCAATTAGGTATTGCGAGTGCGGATCTTATTCATCATCCGAATAACGGGCCAATTTTATTTATAGAAAAAGAAAAGGTACCCGAAATGACGTTAAAAGAAATAAAACGATTAAATCCGCTCGGAACGAAAGACGGAACACAAATTATGGTGATGGGGGATGTAGGTGCATCTATCCTTGAGCAATTGAAAGAGTATAAAGTAAAGCAAATAAAAGAAAAGGATCCAGCTATATTTGCTAAAGATGTGGATAAAGAATATGCCGATATAACAGGAAGCTACCCAAATAGTGTTATTATCGGTTCGTCTGAAGAAGAAGGACGTTTATATACAACACCAGCTGTAAATTGGATCTCTCATATGCCAGAACCGCTTTTATATACAGAGAAAGATAAGGTGCCAGAAGCGACGATAGAGGCATTAAAGGTGAGAAAAGATAAAGCGAATATATATGTATTAGGACCAGAAAAAATTATTTCAAAAGAAGTAGAAAAAGAATTAAGTAAATACGGGAAAGTAACGCGTATTAGTGGTGAAACTCCAACAGAAAATTCGGTTGCCTTTGCGAAATTTAAAGATGAAAAAACGAAATTTGGCTGGGGGTTCACAAAACCAGGTCACGGTTTATCATTTGTTTCAAGCAAAACACCAGACTTAGCAGTTGCAGGAGCACCTTTTTCGCATATGGGTAAACACGCACCTATTGTATTGTTAGAAGAAGGGAAAGCTTCACAACCAGTGTATGACTTCCTTGCTACTATTCAGCCGAAGTTTAAAGATGACCCAACACTTGGGCCATATAACCACGGCTTCTTATTAGGAAGTACGAGTGATATTTCATTTGAAACGCAAGGTGTACTGGATGAGAGGTTAGAGATTGTTCAGGAAAGTGGTCAAGGTCACGGTGGACATTAAAGAAAAAGACGCTATGAAGGTAGCGTCTTTTTTTTTAGGAAACTTTTACATAGCAAAAATCTCTCTACTCGTTATATAATAGCCTTCGTGCAGTCGGCTTAGATTTTCTTATGGAGAAAATCAAATGATAAAGTGAAACTTTAATCATTGGGGGGGTCATCCCCCAATGATTATTAGCCTTCACCAATCGGGCTTTTATGGGCAGTTGATCCCCACCTAACTTCTTTGCTGTCGCTGAATTTTGAGGTAGGGTCTTACTGCCCGGCAAATAGCGGGGTAAAAGAGTAGAGGAGTGGTATTTTGTTTCAAACGATAAAAAATGATTGGTTCTCCAACGTGAGAGGGGACGTGCTATCGGGAATTGTTGTTGCTTTAGCGTTAATTCCTGAAGCGATCGCTTTCTCAGTTATTGCAGGCGTAGATCCGACTGTTGGGTTATACGCTGCCTTTTGTATTGCGGTTACCATTTCATTTGTTGGCGGACGAACTGGAATGATTTCAGCTGCAACAGGTGCAATGGCATTATTAATGGTAACGCTCGTTAAAGATCACGGCTTACAATATTTATTTGCTACAACAATATTAACGGGTATTGTCCAAATTATTTTTGGCGTGTTCAAACTGAGCTCATTTATGAAGTTTGTTCCGAAATCTGTTATGAGTGGTTTTTTAAATTCACTTGGAATTTTAGTTTTCACAGCACAACTGCCGCATTTTAAAAATGCAACTTGGCAAATGTATGCACTTGTCGCATTAGGACTTGTAATTATATATGTATTTCCACGAATTACGACAGCTATACCGTCTACACTTATTTCCATTATTATTGTGACAAGTATTGCACTTATGAGCGGATTACAGCTAAAAACAGTAGGAGATATGGGAAGTCTGCCGAAAGAATTACCGTTCTTTAGCATGCCTGACGTGCCTTTTACACTTGAAACATTAGGGATTATTTTACCGTACGCAGTTATGCTTGCAATTATCGGTTTACTAGAGTCTTTATTAACAGCTTCAGTTTTAGATGATATGACGCATACGGAAAGTAATAAACATAAGGAAGCACGCGGTCAAGGTATTGCAAACATTGTCGCTGGTTTCTTCGGAGGAATGGCAGGATGTGCAATGATTGGACAATCTGTTATTAATATTAAATCAGGTGGACGAGGTCGATTATCAACATTTGTAGCGGGCGGATTTTTAATCGTATTACTATTTGTTTTAGGTGACTATGTCGTTCATATTCCGATGGCAGCATTAGTTGCAGTTATGATTATGGTTTCAATCGGAACATTTGATTGGAACTCTGTAACAACAATTCATAAAGTACCAAAAGGAAATGCATTAGTTATGATCGTAACAGTTGTGATTGTCTTAATTACACATAATTTAGCATTAGGTGTAATTATCGGAACAGTAATTAGTGCGGTTTTATTTGCATTCAATATGACAAAGATTCACGTGAAACATTTATATATTGAAAATAAGAAAATATACGAAATTCACGGCCAACTTTTCTTTGCATCTACGGCAGATTTTATAAATCATTTTTCATTTGAGGAAGATGTAAAAGAAATTGAGTTGAATTTTTCTCACGCACACGTATGGGATGATTCAGCAGTAGCCGCAATTGATAAAGTTATTATGAAGTATGAACAAAGTGGCGTGAAAGTAAGCATAACGGGATTAAATGAACGTAGCTCAAAACTTGTTGCAAATTTAGCTACTTATAATAAAAGAATTGCTAGTTAGAAGCCTCCTTTTTAGGAGGCTTTACTATATAATATGAGTAGGATAACGAAAAGGGGATTCAGCATATGTACAAACAAATTATATTAGCATGTGACGGTTCTGAACATGCACTTCGAGCAGCGGAGCATGCAACATATATTGCGAAATGTAGCGAAGAAACAAATGTTGAAGTTGTGTACGTAGTAGATAATAGAACAGCAAAATCAGATATTATACAAGGCCAAACAGATTTAGAAACAATATCGGCTAGCCGAAAAGATAAATTAAAAGAGATTGAAGGTTTATTAAAGAAAGAGAACATTCCTTATACAATTACGATATTACATGGTGATCCTGGAGATACGATCGTTCAATATGTAAATACAGGAGATATAGATCTTGTTATAGCTGGAAGTAGAGGATTAAATACACTACAAGAGATGGTGCTTGGTAGTGTCAGTCATAAAATAGCGAAACGAGTGAAATGCCCGGTAATGATTATTAAATAAATTGAGCGATATATTCTGTAGTGTAAGCAAGACCTTGATATAATGCGAGGTCTTTTTTGCGTATAAAGAGGGGGAGTGCGGGCATACTAGATATATAAGTTTAAAGAGAAATCGTTAACTTACAAATTTGTAAGTTAGTTGTTAGTGAAATCGATGTTATGAAAATTATTCCATTGGTAAAATGAAAATATCGAAGGGGAGAGAGGGAGGATGAAAAAGATGAAAGCATTTCAAAATTTATCATATAGTCAAGGTGTCGGTCTTATTTGTTTAGGAGGATTTGCTGCATCTGTTACGTTAGCTGTTGTAATAAAGATGATTCATCAAATCTTTTAATTTTAGAGTAGGGAAGGAATTGATTGTTATTAATAGCAAGAGAAGGGTTATAAATGAAAAATAGCTCCTGGCATGTATCTTAGCGCCAGGAGCTATTTTATTATTTCTCTGTTTCTGCTTTATCGCTTGTTACGCTAACGTTACCCCATTTGTATTGATCCTCTGGTGTATATTTATAATCTTTTACGCGATTATTTACACCTTTTAAGTCAAATTTATAATGAAGTGGAATTAATGGTACTTCATCGTGAACTAATTTTTGCCATTTATCGTATACATCTTTTCGGTACTTTTCATCAGCAGCTTTTGGAGAAATACCATCTTTTAATAATTCTGTGTTTTTGTCAGTAGCCCAACGTGTGTAATTGAACGATGCGTCTTTAGCCCAAATACCAGAAGGGTCTGGATCAGATGCAGTTCCCCAAGCTGCCGCGAAAAGATCAACTTTTGGATCATCTTTTTTAATCATATCGTAGAATGAGTTGAATTCATGCAAGCGACCATCAAGAAGCTCTACTTTTAGACCGATGTCTTTCCAAGATTGAATAAAGAATTTTGCAAGTGGTTCACTTACATCGCTACCACTCATTGATAAGAAATTAGCTTTAAATTCTTTACCATTCGGATCTTCGCGGAATCCATCCCCGTTCGTATCTTTATAGCCAGCTTCATCTAATAACTTTTTAGCTTTCTCTACATCTTTATCATAGGCACCAATTTTATTGTTATGATATTTTGGTAGAGATGGTGGGATTGGTGAGTTAGCCGGATAACGTAGGCCATGATATAATTTTTCACCAATTTCTTTTCGATCGATAGCATACGCCATCGCCTGACGTACACGAACATCTTTAAATTTCTCTTTATCCATTACTACTTCTTCTTTTTCTTTATCCATATGGCCTAATTTAAAGCCGATATAACTATAGTATAAATCGGTTTTACCGACTAATTGTGCATTTTTTAATTTACTTACATTTGGATATTGATCTGCACTTACTTCAGCAATGTCAATATCACCATTTTTTAAGGACGCGTTAACAACAGAAGGGTTAACAACTTTTAAAACCATGCTTTTCAGTTTTGGTTTTCCGCCATAATAGTCATCAAAACGTTCAAATTCAACGGATTCTCCAGGAGTAATTTTCTTCACTTTAAAAGGTCCGAAACCAATTGGGTTTTTGCGGATTTTATCAGATTCTGCTAATTTATCGATTGGTACATCTCCTAAATATTTCTTATGAAGAGGGTATGCCCAAAGCCCAGTTTTCACTGAAGGATTCGGCTCTTTAAATGTAATCGAAATTGTTTTTTGGTCCGTTACTTTTATACCTGAAATTTTTTCAGCTTTTCCATTATGGTAATCTTCCATACCTTCAATCATTTGCATTTGAGTGTCATAGCGAGAACCGGCATATTGTTTGCTACCAATCACTAGATAAGAGTATTCTAAATCCTCAGCAGTAACAGGGTTTCCATCATGCCATTTTACATTATCTTTGATTTTTAGTGTAATTGTCTTTTTATCTTCAGAAATTTCATATGTAGCAGCGCCATCATTCGTGTATTCCCAGTTTTCGTCATTTGATAATAAAGATTCATCGAAAATGGTAATGACTTGGTTATCAGGATCTCCTTCATATACAGCGAAATTTAAAAGTCCTTCAAATGGTGTGTTAGAAACAAGACCATATGTTAATGAACCATCTTTAACTTCTTTTTTATCATTTTTAACAGATGCACTAAATTTATTTGTATCTACTTTTTTTGTGCTGCTCGTTTTTTCACTACCACCACTACCGCTGCCCCCACATGCTGAAAGTAGTAATGTTGAAACCGCAAGTGTACTTAATACTTTGAAAAATTTTGGCTTATTTGTCATTTCTTCCACCCCTTATCCTTTTCTTTGTCTTGCGTCGGCCGAACGGCGTAGCGCTTGACCAATAAAATTTATACACAGCATCAATGTTAAAATCATGACTGATGCGGGTAACCAAATCCACCATTTTTCTTGTAATACATCTGGATTTCTAGCATAACTAACAAGTGTTCCAAGGCTTGGTGTACTTTCTGGTAAACCAAATCCTAAGAAAGTTAGACCAGATTCAATACCGATGTTTCCAGCAAGGTTTAATGTAATGCTAACAATGATAATGGAACTTAAGTTAGGTAGCACTTGGAAAAGAATGATTTTCCAGTTTGGTGTACCTAAAGTTTTTGATGCAGAGACATAATCGAGTTCTTTTTCAGTTAATACTTTTGAGCGAATTAATCTTGCCTTTCCTGTCCATAAGAACACGCTCATAATTAAAATGAAAGTGAAAATATTGAATGTAGGAACAAGTGTAATAAAAACAATTACAAGCATTAAAAATGGTAAAACCATAACGAAGTCGATAATGCGCATAATGATATTATCAATTGCTCCGCCAAAATAACCGGCAATTAATCCAATTGAAAGGCCAATGAAACAAGAAAGAATAGTAATTGCTAATCCGATTGTAAAGGAGTTACGTGTACCAATAATAAGTTGGCCGAAAATATCGCGTCCTCCATAATCTGTTCCTAACCAATGTTCAGCAGAGGGAGGAGCATAAATAGCGAATAAATCAACTCGTACAATATCTTCTTGTTTCATAATAAAAGATGTTGCGTAGACTGCTAGTAATAAGATTGCTAGGAAAACAAGTGAAAACATTGCTAATTTATCTTTACGAAGTTCTCGCCACATAATAGAGAAACCAGAAGGGCTTTTTTCGTAATGAACAACTTCAGTTTGTTTTTCAGGGTTTGCTAACATAACGTCTGCTCCTTTCTTTAATCAATACGAATACGTGGATCGACGATGCTTAGAATAATATCTGAAAGGAGAGTTCCAAGTAACGTTGCAAATCCAGTAAACATAACGAGTGCAGTTATTACACTAAAATCGCGTTGAGAGATAGATTGTATAAATAGTTGTCCAATTCCTGGATAGCTAAAAATACTTTCTAAGAAGATGGCACCGCCAACCAATCCTGTAATTTCATAGCCTAAGAAGGCTGCAATTGGTAAGAATGAATTTCGTAAAATATGTCTAGAATAGATTTTTGATTCTGGAACACCTTTTGCTCTTACTGTACGAACAAAATCTTTATGCTTCGTATCGATAATTTCGCTTCGTAAATATTGAACAGTACCAACTGTTGCAATTAATGCGCCGGATAAAGCTGGTAAGAGAAGGTGATTCAATTTGCTTAAATAGTAAGCAAATGTACCTGTTGCAACTTGAGGATCTACGCTACCACCGGTTGGGAATATAGCAAACTTAAATC
Organism: Bacillus sp. Brlt_9; assembly: GCF_051948935.1. Lineage (NCBI taxonomy): Bacteria > Bacillati > Bacillota > Bacilli > Caryophanales > Bacillaceae > Bacillus > Bacillus sp. Brlt_9. The sequence continues at coordinate 134,387 of NZ_JAYJLO010000009.1, forward strand.
CGAATAGGAAGAGCATAATTAATGCAAATATAAATAGTGGTGTAGCAAATCCTAGATAGTTGTAAATGGTAATGAGTCGATCAGCCCATGTATCATTCCACCGCCCACTTATAACTCCTAGTGGTATAGCAATTAAATAAGTAAGAATAAGAATGACAAGTGCTAAAGATACTGTATTTCCAAGTCGTTCTCCAATTAAATCAGTTACTTTCATTTTATGTGCATAGGAAATACCGAAGTCACCTTGGACGGCATTTTTAATCCAGCGAACATATTGTGTTGTAACTGGGTCATTTAATCCAAGTTTTTCACGTTGTTCTTCAATTACTTTTGGATCCGCTTTTGGATTCATTGCTCTGCCAGTTAAGGCATCGCCTGGCATTGCCTTAGCTAATAGAAAGACAAGTACACTTAACACGAATAATTGCGGGATCATTACTAAAAATCTCCGTAATATAAACTTCCACATGTTTTATCACTCCCTTATGGTAATGCCACCCGGTGCGTTGGCGAAATTGGTTTTAAATCATAAGCCCGACCGTTTTCATTGAAATAATTTTCATATGATTTCTCGTATTCAGAGCTTACTTGTTGACGAAGCTTACGCTGTCTTTCTCTGTTTTCAGGACGAATATCAGGAATTGCTGATATTAGGCGCTTCGTATAAATATGTTGCGGATTACTGTATATTTCTGCACTAGTTGCTTCTTCGACGATACGTCCGCGATACATAACACCGATACGATCACACATATGACGAATTACACCTAAATCATGACTAATGAATAAGTACGTTAGTCCGAGCTCAGCTTGTAAATCTTGCAAGAAGTTTAATACTTGAGCTTGTACAGAAACATCTAGTGCTGATACAGGTTCATCAGCGATAATAAGCTTCGGTTTTAATGTAAGAGCCCGTGCAATACCAATCCGCTGCCTTTGCCCACCGGAAAATTCATGTGGATATTTATAAATTGACTCTGGATTTAGACCAACTTTATCAAGATATTCTTGAACAGCTCTACGTTCTTCATCAGGTGAGAGCTTCTCAAAATTTCGAAGAGGCTCAGCAATAATGTCGAGAACACGTTTCTTCGGATTTAATGATGAATATGGATCTTGGAAGATCATTTGAATATCTTTTCGCTGTTCACGTAGCTCAGAGCGACTTAACTTTGTTAAATCTCTATTATTAAAATGAATGCTGCCCTCTGTTGCTTTCGTTAAATGCATAATTGCTTTACCAGTTGTTGATTTGCCGCTTCCTGATTCACCAACGATTCCGTATGTTTCACCAGGTTGTAATTCAAAACTTACACCATCGACAGCACGCACGTAATCTAATGTGCGGCCGAAGAAACCACCTTTAATTGGAAAATGTACTTTTAAATCTTCTACTTTAAGCAGTGCCATGAGTTACGTCATCTCCTTTCTTATCTTGGAAGTTGAAATGTTTGTAGCACGTACAACGTACCCAATGGTCTGGTTTTACTTCATGTAAAATTGGATTTTCCTCGTGTTGATCCGGTCTAATCCATGGAATTCGAGCCTGGAAACGGCAACCTGTGCGAGGAAGCTTCGCCAATGTAGGAACCACCCCTTGAATTACATGCAATTTTTCTTTTTCAGCGTAAGCAGATGGAATGGAGTTTAATAGAGAACGAGTATACGGGTGAAGAGGATTGTTAAAAATCTCTTCAACTTTTCCTGTTTCTACAACCTGTCCAGCGTACATAACGACGATACGATCGGCCGTTTCTGCGACAACACTTAAATCATGAGTAATTAAAATGATGCCCATTTTCGTTTGTTCTTGAATAGATTTTAGTAAGTCTAAAATTTGTGCTTGGATGGTTACGTCAAGAGCCGTTGTTGGCTCATCCGCAATAATGAGTGCTGGGTTACAAGCAATTGCAATTGCGATAACAATTCTTTGTCTCATTCCGCCAGATAATTCGTGTGGGTATTGTTTATATGTAAGTTCTGGTTTTGGAATACCAACTTGATGAAGTAGTTCTAGGGTGCGTTCTTTCTTTTCAACTTTTGAAAGGTTTGTGTGGTAGTCTAAGTTTTCTTCGATTTGTTTTCCAACTGTCATAAGAGGATCGAGTGCTGTAAGAGGTTCTTGGAAAATCATACCGATGTTTGATCCGCGTACTTTATTCATTTCTGCGGCTGACATAGTAAGTAAATCTTTATCTCTATAGTTAAGCTGCCCTTGTAATTTTGTATTTGCTTCATTATGCAGTCGCATAATTGAAAGGGCAAGTGCACTTTTTCCGCAACCTGATTCACCAACTATCGCGACAATTTCATTTTCATGGACTGTTAACGACACATCATCAACTGCTGCATGATAGTGATCTTGTATGCGAAAGGAAGTCTGTAAGTTTTCAATGCGAAGAAGTGGATTCTTCATGGCTATCCCTCCATCTTTTCAGAAAAGACTAAATATTTTGTATGTTGTTATTATTTTAATATAAATTGACAATGTTTGACAAGAAAAAGTTGAGAAAATATTCAAAAATCTTTTTATACAATAATTGAATGCAGTTGTATTAGTAGTTGAAGTGATTTGAAAACGCTAACATATATAGGTTGGGAGAATAAATCTTTTGTAAGAAAAAAGTATTATATGTAGAAAAAAGAGAGGTGTTCTGGAAAGAACAGTCTCTCTTTTTTTGATAAGAATAATATTAGTATTTAAGCGTGCTTTTGTTTTGCAGAGCCTGTTTTTAAAGTAAGAGCAAGGAAGAACATTGCAAGTACACAAGATGCAAGTAATAAGATGAACCCGCCATCCCATCCGAATGCATCTACGATAAAGCCCATAGCAGCACTAGCGAAAGCAGCTCCACCTAAGTAACCGAAGAAGCCAGTTAATCCCGCTGCAGTTCCAGCCGCTTTCTTTGGTGCTAAGTCAAGTGCATGTAGACCAATTAACATAACAGGTCCGTAAATTAAAAATCCAATTGCAACAAGTGCGATACTATCAACCATTGGATTACCAGGAGGGTTTAGCCAGTAAACAAGAACGGCGATAAATACACCAACCATAAATAAAATACCAGCAGGTGCGCGGCGTCCTTTAAATAGTTTATCACTCATCCAGCCACAAAGAAGTGTACCTGGAATACCAGCCCATTCATATAGAGCGTAAGCTGTACGTGAGCTACTATGAGTAAAGCTTTTTTCTTCTACTAAATAAGTAGGAGCCCAGTCTACAACACCGTAGCGAACGAAATAAACGAAAACGTTCGCGATAGCGATGTACCATAAAAATTTATTGTTTAGTACGTATTTAAATAAAATTTCCTTTGCTGAAAGTTCACGTTCACGGTCTTGTACTTTTTCATCTGGTGGATATTCTCCTGTATGTTCTTCAATAGAAGGTAATCCGCAAGATTGAGGTGTATCTTTCATCGTAATTAACACATAAATACCAACTAAAATTGAAAGAATACCTGGGAAGTAAAAAATACTATGCCAGTCATTTGCAAAGAAATATAACCCTAATGTTACAAGGGAAGGCATAAGTGCGCCGCCGACATTATGAGCGACGTTCCAAATAGACATTTTTGTACCACGTTCACTAATAGAGAACCAATGAACCATTGTACGGCCACAAGGAGGCCATCCCATACCTTGTACCCATCCGTTTAAAAACTGCAGTACAAACATAAGTATAATGCTTGTTGTAATGAAAGAAAATGAGCCGAAAATAATATTAATAATACCTGATAAAAATAGCCCAGCTGCTAAAAAGTAGCGAGGATTACAGCGGTCGGATACGATACCCATAAGAAATTTACTTAATCCGTAAGCGATAGAAACTGCTGAAAGGATAACCCCAAGTTCCCCTTTACTAAAGCCTTGTTCGAGTAAGTATGGCATTGCTAGTGAAAAGTTTTTTCGAACAAAATAATAACCTGCATAGCCGATGAAGATACCTAAGAATACTTGTAAACGTAATTTACGGTATTCACTATCAACACGATCAGCTGGTAAGCGTTCCGCGTGGGGCGCAGGTTTAAAGAATTGTGTGAAAAACATAAAATGAAAATCCTCCCCTAATGAATTCGAAGTGTTGTAAGGCAGAGAGAATATAAAAAGGCCATGAAATATAAAAAAGTTTCCTTTTTTATGATTCATAGCCGTGTACTCCGATTCTCCGTGACTGTCAATATTAACTTCGTCGAAAATTATACAACTTTGTGACAAAAATGTAAACGTTTTTATAAATAAAAAGTGTTGACGGATTTTGTTCGTGGGATTAATATTTAAATACGTTAAATATTTTATTGTTTAAATAAGAGGTGGATAACATGCCAAATGATATGACGCACATCGATAAAATTCAAGCTCTTGCGTTTTCGATTGGAAAGAAAATGCAGACGGAGTTATTAGAACAAATGCAAGCAACAGGACTTACACCACCGCAGTTTTATATTTTAAAGATTTTAGATCATTACGGTGCTTCAAGAGCGACAAAATTAGCAAAAAAGATGTATGTAAAGCCTAGCGCAATTACAGTGATGATTGATCGCCTAATTGACCAAGAGCTTGTAGAACGCTATCACGACAAAGATGACCGTCGTGTTGTCGTCATTGAGTTAACAAAAAAGGGGAAAGCTAGAGTAGAAGAGGCAATGACGGCTCGTAATGAGCATATTGCAAAGTATTTCTCACATTTAGAATTACAAGAAAGAGAAGATTTGTTACGTCTCTTTGAGAAGTTAGAAACAATCATTTGCGGGACACAAGAGAAAAAAGAGAATAACTAAGAGGAATTGAGGAGATTACATGGAGCAACAAGACAACATAAATAGAAAGTTGCTGTTGATCGGTTTAATAATCGCGATGCTATTTGCTGCATTAGATGGAACAATCGTTGGTACAGCAATGCCGCGTATCGTCGGTGAACTAGGCGGATTAAGCTTAATGACGTGGTTAACAACAGCTTATATGTTAACATCAACGACAGTTGTACCAATTGCAGGTAAATTAGCGGATTTACTTGGCCGTCGTAACGTATATATAACAGGGCTAGTTATCTTTATGGTTGGTTCGGCGTTATGTGGTATGGCAAATGGTATGACAGAATTAATTATTTTCCGTGGTATTCAAGGTCTTGGTGGCGGTATTATGATGCCAATGGCTATGATTATTATCGGAGATATGTTCACGGGAAAAGAACGTGCAAAATGGCAAGGGATTTTTGGTGCGTTATATGGTCTTGCTTCTGTAATTGGGCCACAAGTTGGTGGTTGGATTGTAGATGCAGTGAACTGGAGATGGGTATTCTACATTAACTTGCCAGTTGGTATTTTAGCAACAATCTTTATTGCAATGGGATTAAAGTCACATAAACAAACAGGACCAATTAAAATTGATATCGCTGGAATCTTTACGATGATTCTCGGTGTTGTAAGTTTATTACTTGCATTAACGTTTGGCGGAAAAGATTACCCATGGGATTCTTGGCAAATTATCGGGTTATTTGCATTAGCCCTAATTGGTATTGTTAGCTTTATTATCGTTGAAACGAAAGCAGAAGAACCGATTTTACCGATGCATTTCTTTAAAAATCGCACATTTACATTATTAAATGCGATTGGATTCTTTATGAGTATCGGAATGTTCGGTGCAATTATGTTCGTACCATTCTTCATGCAAGGAATTGTAGGAGTAAGTGCGGCTGAATCAGGAACAATTATGACGCCAATGATGATTACTATGATTGTGATGAGTATTATCGGTGGGCAACTTGTATTAAAAGTTGGTGTAAAGCCACAAATTATTACAGGAATGCTTATAATGGCCGGAGGATTCTGGTTATTAACAACGATGGATATGCACACAACTAAATTAACTGCAACGTCTTATATGATGGTTATCGGTTTAGGGATGGGGCTTGTAATGCCAACATTAACATTAGCGTTACAAGAAAGCTTCCCGAAAAAAGACCTTGGTGTCGTAACGTCATCAAGTCAGTTCTTCCGTCAAATCGGTGGAACATTTGGTATTACAATTTTAGGATCGATTATGAATAACACTTCAGGTACAACATTAACAAAGAATTTAGTACCTGTATTAGATACATTCCCGAAAGAAGCGGGACAAATGGTAACGAAATTTAAAGATATGATTCATACAGACCCACAAGGTTTATATTCAATGTTATTTAGTCCAGAGGCATTAAAACAAATGCCAGAAGCTTTCGCTAACAGCATTGTACCGATTTTGAAAAACTCTTTAGTAGACTCACTTCATACTGTATTCTTAACAGGATTAGTATTTATCGTAGTAGGCGCTATCTTTACGATCTTCTTACAGAAGATTAAATTGTCAGATCGTAAGAAGGATGCTGAAGAGCCAGCTACAGAGGAAAAAGAACAAACTGTATCATATTCGTAATGAAAAAGCATCGCCTTATGGCGGTGCTTTTTTGAGTATAACCTTAAAAGCTTTTTCGTGAGAAATGATTGACGTATTTCTAGAAATACGTTATATTATTTTCTGTAAACGGTTACATGAAATGGAGAGGGAAAAGAATGAGTACGATTAAAGACGTTGCAAAATTAGCGGGAGTATCTGTTGCGACCGTTTCCAGAGTGTTAAATAAAAATGGATATGTTCATGAAGATACATTAAAGAAAGTAGAACGAGCGATTGAGATGCTAGATTATAAACCTAGTACAGTAGCACGTTCACTGTATAATAAAAAATCTCGTTTAATTGGCTTAGTTGTCCCAAATATCGTGAATCCATTCTTTCCAGAAGTTGCACGTGCCGTAGAAGATGTAGCTCATAAGCAAGGATACACAGTTGTACTTTGTAACTCTGATGAAAATTTAGAGAAAGAAAAGCAATATATTGATGTACTTAGGCAAAATAATGTGGACGGATTTATTGTAGCAACAAATCCACAAAATAGTGTTAATTACATGAATTTGTCAGTACCAGTCGTTGCAATTGACCGTATGTTTAATGAGCGTATACCTGCTGTATATGCAGATAACTATGCGGGAAGTCAGGCAGCAACAAAGTTATTAATAGATAAAGGTTGTAAACATATTGCACATATTCGCGGACCGCGTGACGTAAGCACCGCTAATGAACGTTTTGAAGGCTTTGTAGACGTTATTACGCAAAATAATCTTTCTTATATGATTGCAGAGAGTACATTTGATCCAACTAATAGTGAGCGTGTAGCGGTGGAATTATTAGAAGAATACCCACATATCGATGGAATTGTTGCTGGTAATGATTTAATTGCAATAGGTATTGTAAAGGCTGCACTTCAAAAGGGAATTTCCATTCCAGATGATTTACAAATTATCGGATTCGATGGGATTTCTTTAACAGAGATGATGTATCCATCTATTACAACTGTTGCACAGCCAATTTATGAAATGGGGAAAATTGCAACAGAACTGCTGTTAGAGCAGATGGAAGGAAACGTATTAGGAGAGAAACACTATCGTTTACCGATTGAAATTATAGAACGAAATACAACGAAGTAAGGAGATGAAACAGATGCCAAATATTGCAGTAGTAGGTAGTATTTCAATGGACTTAGTGGCCGTTTCAAAAAAACGTCCGAAAGCAGGAGAAACAGTAATTGGTGAAGCATTTCATACAATTCCAGGAGGAAAAGGAGCGAACCAAGCTGTTGCTGCAGCTAGATTAGGCGCAAATGTAGCGATGGTTGGCGCGGTAGGAAACGATAATTATGGAACTGTAGTGAGGAAAAATTTAGAGAACGAACGTGTTTTTATCGACTATGTGGTACCGGTTACAGATACAGCGACAGGAATTGCTCATATCGTTTTAGCAGAAGAGGATAACAGTATTGTTGTCGTGCAAGGAGCGAATGCTCTTGTAAATGATTCGATTGTAAATCGTTCAAAAGATCTTCTTATAAAAGCAGATATGGTTGTTCTTCAACTAGAGATTCCACTTGAAACAGTAAAATATGTATTGGCTATTTGTGAGGAGCACAAAATCCCAGTTATGTTAAATCCAGCGCCAGCACAAGTGTTATCAGAAGATATATTAGAAAAGGCAACTTATATTACGCCAAATGAACATGAGTGCCGCATCGTATTAGATGATTTCACATCACCAATTGAAGAGTTACTGGCTAAATATCCAAATAAACTATTGATGACAGAAGGTTCTAACGGTGTTCGTTTCCATAATGGTACGGAGATTGTTCATGTTCCTAGCATTGCTGTTGATGTAGTAGATACGACTGGAGCTGGTGATACATTCAATGGGGCATTAGCAGTTGCACTTTCTGAAGGAGAAACACTTCAAAAAGCAATTCGTTTTGCGAATATTGCTGGTGGTCTTTCTGTAACAAAGCTTGGGGCGCAAGGTGGTATGCCAACGAGAGATAAAGTACGTGAAGTGCAGGTGATTGTCGGATGAAAAAGCACGGTGTATTAAACAGTGAGATTGCATCTGTCCTTGCTTCACTTGGGCATACAGATACGATTGTAATTGCAGACTGCGGGCTACCAATTCCTGACGGAGTAAAGCGAATTGATTTAGCTGTTGAGCTTGGAAAACCTAGTTTTTTAGATGTATTGCAAGTGGTAGCTGATGATATGGCAATTGAAAAAGTAACGTTAGCAGAAGAAGTCATTAACACTAATGCGGAAGTAAATAAAGAGATTGAGCTGAAATTAATAGAGCCAGCGTTTGAATATGTATCGCATGAACAATTTAAAGAGCATACGAAGAAAGCGAAGGCGATTATTCGTACAGGAGAGGCTACTCCTTATGCCAATGTAATTTTACATGCAGGCGTGATTTTTTAATAAAGGGAAGTGATGAGAATGCGTATTGAAATGAAAAATATTTCAAAGGCGTTCAATGGAAATCCTGTTTTGAAGAGTGCACAGTTTATGATTGAAACAGGGGAAGTCCATGCATTGATGGGGGAAAATGGAGCGGGGAAATCAACGCTCATGAAGATTTTAACAGGTGTATATAAAAGAGATGGTGGAACGATCACGATCGATGGACAAGAACGAACTTTTAAAAATGCGAAAGAAGCTGAAGAGTACGGCATTGCATTTATACATCAAGAATTGAACATATTATCGAATTTAACAGTAGCTGAAAATATGTTTCTCGGTAAAGAGTTGATGTATGGGAAGACAGGTATTTTGCGTACGCGTCAAATGAATGCGATTGCGCAGCAGCAACTGGCGAAGTTAGGGCTACATGTAAAAGGTGCTATGTTGGCAGGAGAGTTATCGGTTGGACAGCAGCAAATTATCGAAATTGCGAAAGCGTTAATGACAGATGCTAGCGTTATTATTATGGATGAACCTACAGCTGCATTAACAGATCGTGAAATTGAAACGTTGTTTACTGTTATTAATCAATTACGTAAAGAAGGCGTTTCGTTCGTTTATATCTCACACCGAATGGAAGAAATTTTTTCAATATGTGATGCGATTACGATTTTACGTGATGGAGAATACGTCGGAAAGAGATTGATTCCGGAAACATCGTTTGATGAAGTAGTGAGTATGATGGTGGGGCGTAGCATTGGTGAACGTTACCCAGAACGAAATAGTCAAATTGGCGATGTTATTTTTGAAATGCGTAATGGAACGAAAAAAGGGAAGTTTGAAAATGTATCGTTTCAAGTGAGAAAAGGTGAAATCCTCGGTGTTGCTGGCTTGATGGGAGCTGGCCGTACAGACATTATGAAAGCGATATTTGGATACGAACCTTTAGATTCTGGCCAAATTTTCATAAATGGACAAGAAGTAAAGATTGATAGTCCGATAGATGCAATTAGACAAAGAATAGCTTTCATTACAGAGGATAGAAAATCTGAAGGATTAGTGTTAGATTTCTCAATTCGAGAAAATTTAGCTTTACCGAATTTAGAAAGTCTATCAAAGGGAAGTGTCTTAAGTAACGAACTAGAACAACAGTTTACAGGGGATATGATGAAGCTACTTAATGTGAAAGCAGCTAGTGGAGAGCAAGCGGTGAAATCTCTTTCTGGTGGGAATCAGCAAAAGGTTGTTATTGCAAAATGGTTAGGTATCCACCCGCAGTTACTCATTTTAGATGAGCCAACAAGGGGTGTCGATGTGGGAGCGAAAAAAGAAATTTACTCTATTATGAATAAGCTTACCGAGCAAGGAGATGCCGTGATTATGGTATCATCTGAGCTTCCAGAAGTTTTAGGAATGAGTGATCGAGTTCTTGTCATTCATGAAGGCAAAGTGGGCGGTATTTTAGGGAAAGATGAGGCGTCACAAGAGTCTATTATGGCACTAGCTACAGGGGGAGAGTAAGGATGGCTAAGAAGGGGAATGTATTACAACAACTTGGTTCTTTAATTGGTTTAGTATTAATTATCGTCGTAATTACAGCTTTAAATCCAGCATTCATTGAAATTCCAAATTTATTTAATATACTGCGTCAAGTATCGATTAATGCGCTTATTGCATTCGGAATGACCTTTGTAATTTTAACAGGGGGTATTGACTTATCGGTAGGTTCTATTTTAGCATTATCAAGTGCACTTGTTGCTGGAATGATGGCAAGTGGCATGGACCCGTTCCTTGCAATGGCAGTTGGATTATTAGCTGGTCTTGTAATGGGAATTGTAAACGGTATCATCATAGCGAAGGGAAAAGTAGCTCCATTTATTGCAACTTTAGCAACAATGACTATTTTTCGTGGGTTGACGCTTGTTTATATGGACGGACGTCCGATCACTGGTCTTGGTGATCATTTAATGTTCCAAATGTTTGGCCGCGGTTATTTTCTCGGTATTCCGGTACCAGCTGTTACAATGATGATCGCTTTCGCAGTACTGTACTTCATTTTGAAGAAAACGACATTTGGTCGTCGTACATTTGCAATTGGTGGAAATGAAGAAGCAGCAGCACTATCAGGTATTAATGTTACGAGAATTAAAGTAATGATTTACGGTCTTTCCGGAATTTTGGCAGCGCTTGCAGGTATTGTCTTAACATCACGACTAGATTCTGCACAACCAACTGCAGGTACTTCTTACGAACTAGATGCAATTGCAGCAGTTGTATTAGGTGGAACAAGTCTTTCTGGGGGAAGAGGATGGATTGTTGGTACATTCATCGGTGTACTTATTATCGGTGTACTAAATAACGGTTTAAATTTATTAGGCGTATCTTCTTTCTTCCAACAAGTTGTAAAAGGACTTGTAATCTTACTAGCTGTATTAATTGATCGTCGAAAAGAAGCGTAATGGAGGGACAGTTCATGAAGAAATGGTTACTTATACTCGTTGCATGTATTATGGTCATTACTGCTGGTTGTTCAATGGAACCACCAGAATGGGCAAAGGATTCTGGCGATAAAGGTCGAAATAAAACTATTAAAGTTGGATTCTCTGTTTCAACTTTAAACAATCCATTTTTTGTGACTTTGAAAAAAGGGGCAGAAAAGAAGGCCAAAGAAAGCGGCATTGAATTGATTGCTGTTGATGCGCAAAATGATGCAGCAAAGCAAACAAATGATGTTGAAGATTTAATCCAAAAAGGTGTCGATGTAGTTGTTATTAATCCAACCGATTCAGATGCTGTTGCCTCAGCAGTAAGTGCGGCAAATGCAGCGAATGTCCCTGTTATTACAGTAGACCGCGTTGCAAATTCAGGTAAAGTTGTTTCTCACATTGCCTCTAATAACATTGAAGGTGGTCAGATGGCTAGTGATTACATTCGTGAATTAGTCGGCGAGGGAGCAAATGTTGCTGAATTAGAAGGACTCCCTGGCTCTTCTGCTGCTCGTGAGCGCGGGAAAGGATTCCATAACGTAGCGGATAAATCTTTAAAAGTAGTTGCCAAACAAGCAGCTGATTTTGACAGAGCAAAAGGATTATCTGTTATGGAAAACATTTTACAAGCAAATGGTGATATTAAAGCCGTGTTTGCGCATAACGACGAGATGGCATTAGGCGCACTTGAAGCATTGAAGTCTGCTGGAAAAACGGATGTAGTCGTTGTTGGGTTTGATGCAACGGAAGATGCTGTAAAAGCGGTTAAAGATGGGCGTATGGCTGCAACAGTTGCTCAAAAACCGGAATTAATCGGGGAGAAGGCGATGCAAACAGCAAAAGAGATAACACAAGGTAAAAAAGTGGACAAATCTATTCCGATTGAATTAGAGCTTATTAAGAAAAACAAATAAATATAAAATGAAAATTAGGAAGGAAGAATAACAAATGAAATTCTTTATTGATACAGCAAACATTAACGAAATTAAAGAGGCAAATGCATTAGGAGTATTAGCTGGAGTAACGACAAATCCATCACTTGTAGCAAAAGAAGGCGTAGATTTCCACGAGCGTATTCGTGAAATTTGCAACGTTGTAGAAGGACCTGTAAGTGCAGAAGTAATTAGCTTAGAAGCTGACAAAATGATCGAAGAAGGAAAAGAGTTAGCAAAAATTGCTCCAAACGTTGTTGTAAAAGTTCCAATGACAACAGAAGGTTTAAAAGCAGTAAAAGCATTCTCTGACTTAGGAATTCGTACAAACGTTACATTAGTATTCTCAGCAGTTCAAGCATTACTTGCAGCTCGTGCTGGTGCAACATACGTTTCACCATTCTTAGGTCGTTTAGACGATATCGGTCATAACGGTATGGACTTAATTCGACAAATCGCAGAAATCTTTGCAATTCACGGCATTGAAACAGAAATCATTGCAGCATCTGTACGTCACAGCGTTCACGTAACAGAAGCTGCATTAAACGGTTCACATATCGCAACAATCCCAGCAAACGTAATTGCTTCATTAGTGAAGCACCCATTAACAGATCAAGGAATTGAGAAATTCTTAGCTGATTGGGAAAAAACACAAGAGAAATAATAGAAAATCAAGAATCCTAGTTTAATTGACTAGGATTCTTTTTATTTAAAAGAATTTTCATGCAATTTTGCATATTGTCTTTTAAATTTGTTATATAAACTATTTAATATATACAAATCACTCTTTATTTTTCATATTTTGATATAAAGTGAAACTTTAATTAGTGGGGGGTTTTGTTCATCCCCCCACTAATTATTAGCCTTCACCAATCGGACTTTTACGGGCAGTTATCTTCCACCTAACTTTCTCGCATTCACCGAATTTTGAGGTGGGAGTCTTACTGCCCGTTAAAGCGGGATAAAAAGATAGAGGGTCTGACCAGAAAACTGGAGGGCATGATTCTATAACAGAAAGTTTTAATGTTTATAGAATTATGCCTTTTTATATAGGGAGGGCAGAAAGTAGAGCTTTTGATTTAAATGCACTTATTTATCTGAATTTTAAGTTTTATAAAAGGAGAGAAATGGAATGAGAAGAAAAGCGCCATTTAAAGTGTTATCGTCATTAGCAATTGCGGCAATTATCGGATGCACATCTGTAATGAGTGCTCCATTAGCATACGCAGAAACGTCAGAAAAAGAGAAAGAAAATGTATCTACAACACCAATTGATTACAATTTAATTCAAGAAGATCGTTTAGCGGAAGCGTTGAAAGAAAGAGGAACAATTAATCCAGCATCATCTAAAGAAGAAACGAAAAAAGCTGTAGAAAAGTATATTGAAAAGAAACAAGGCGATCAGGCAAATAAAGAAATTCTTCCAGCGGATACTGCTAAAGAGGCATCTGATTTTGTGAAAAAAGTAAAAGAGAAAAAAATGGAAGAAAAGGTAAAGAAACCTGAAAAAAATGTTAGTCCTGAGCAAAAGCCAGAACCAAATAAAAAGCAATTGAATGGACAAGTCCCAACTTCTAAAGCAAAGCAAGCGCCGTATAAGGGATCTGTTCGAACTGATAAAGTATTAGTATTACTCGTTGAATTTAGTGATTATAAACATAATAATATCGATCAAACACCAGGGTATATGTATTCGAATGACTTTAGTAGAGAGCATTATCAAAAGATGTTGTTTGGTAATGAGCCTTATACATTATTTGATGGTTCGAAAGTAAAAACATTTAAACAATATTACGAAGAGCAGTCTGGCGGTAGTTATACGACTGATGGATATGTAACAGAATGGCTAACTGTTCCAGGAAAAGCATCTGACTACGGTGCTGATGGTAGTAGTGGTCATGATAACAAAGGTCCAAAAGGTGCACGTGATTTAGTGAAAGAAGCTTTACATGCAGCTGCTGAGAAAGGATTAGATTTATCTCAGTTTGACCAATTTGATAGATATGATACAAATGGTGACGGGAATCAAAATGAACCTGACGGTGTAATTGATCATTTAATGGTAATCCATGCTGGTGTTGGTCAAGAGGCAGGTGGCGGTAAATTAGGTGATGATGCAATCTGGTCACACCGTTCAAAATTAGCGGTAGATCCGGTAACGATTGAAGGTACAAAATCAAATGTAGATTACTTTGGTGGAAAAGTAGCAGCGCATGATTACACAATTGAACCAGAAGATGGAGCAGTAGGTGTATTTGCGCATGAATTTGGACATGACCTTGGCTTACCGGATGAATATGACACGAAATATACTGGAACTGGTTCACCTGTCGAAGCTTGGTCATTAATGAGCGGAGGTAGTTGGACAGGGAAAATTGCAGGAACAGAGCCAACTAGTTTTTCGCCACAAAATAAAGACTTCTTGCAAAAAAATATGGGCGGCAACTGGGCAAAAATTTTAGAAGTAGATTACGATAAAATTAAGCGTGGTGTAGGCATTCCTACATATATTGATCAAAGTGTTACGAAATCTAATCGTCCAGGTGTTGTACGTGTTAACTTACCAGGTAAAAGTGTTGAAACAATTAAACCGGAGTTTGGAAAGCATGCATATTATAGTACAAGAGGCGATGATATGCATACAACATTAGAAACACCGTTCTTTGATTTAATAAAAGGAACAAATGCAAAGTTCGATTATAAAGCAAATTATGAGTTAGAAGCAGAGTGCGATTTCGTTGAAGTACATGCAGTAACAGAAGATGGAACGAAAACATTAATTGATAGACTTGGAGAAAAAGTAGTCCAAGGAGATAAAGATACAACAGATGGAAAATGGATTGATAAATCATATGATTTAAGTCAATTTAAAGGGAAGAAAGTGAAACTGCAATTCGATTATATTACAGATCCAGCTGTAACATATAAAGGTTTCGCGATGGATAATGTAAATGTAACTGTTGATGGACAAATTGTATTTTCTGATGATGCAGAAGGACAGTCTAAAATGAATGTAAATGGTTTTGTTGTTTCTGATGGAACAGAGAAGAAAGCTCATTATTACTACTTAGAGTGGAGAAACTATGCGGGGTCAGATAATGGATTAAAAGCAGGAAAAGGTCCAGTGTATAATACAGGTCTTGTCGTTTGGTATGCAGATGATAGCTTTAAAGATAACTGGGTTGGGGTACATCCAGGTGAAGGATTCCTTGGTGTTGTAGACTCGCATCCAGAAGCACTTGTTGGTAATTTAAATGGGAAACCAGCGTACGGCAATACAGGTATGCAAATTGCAGATGCTGCATTTTCATTTGATCAAACACCAGCATGGAGTGTAAATTCATTAACACGTGGACAGTTTAACTATTCTGGATTACAAGGTGTTACAACTTTTGATGATTCAAAAGTATATAGTAACAAACAAATTGCAGACGCAGGTAGAAAAGTTCCAAACCTTGGACTTAAATTCCAGGTTGTTGGACAAGCAGATGATAAGTCAGCGGGCGCAGTTTGGATTAAACGTTAATAAACGAAAAGCACATTCTTCGTAGGAAGAGTGTGCTTTTTAAATTTGTACAGTAAGTTATTATTTTAGCTCATGTAATACAACAGTTGATTCATGTGTATTGTATCAAATTATGTGGGGAAAGGAAATATTTCCGAGGAAATTGTCGAAGTATCGTCGGTATTTATTCAGTTTCTTTTTTTTTAGGAAGAAGGTAGTATTGATTTCATACATAAGTTTGTTTACAGTATTACTTGATTATACACAAAAGTAATATATTAGGCGAAAAAAAGACAATGATGGAATTATCCTATCATTGTCTTTTTTACTTTGCCCTTGCCTTTTACTTTGCTTCGGACATAAATCATTCCAGCAAATGTTACTAAGAATGCACTTCCGATAACGAAGCTAGCGCTAGGTGATGCTCCAATTGCTCCGACTGTAAAGGAGCCAGCAACAACTCCTAATGAGAAGAAAGCATAAAACAATCCGAATGCTTTTCCGCGCTTATCATCTGTCGTATTTTCAACAAGTAACGCATTTATTGATGGGAAAAGGATAGCGAATCCAATGCCATAAATCATCATAACGATAAAGAGCATACCTTTTGTTGCGAATAATCCAAGTAAAGATAACGCGGATGCCATTACTGCAATCCCAATTAGCATGAGTTTTGAACGATTAAATCGATCGTAAATACGATTTGTTGGCAGTAAGAAGAAGAGGATAGCGGTAATGCCGAATACACTTAACATCATACCTGTTGTAGATGCTTTAAGTGCTAATGCCTCAACTTTCACTGGTAGCATATACGTGACAATTCCTTGTGAAAACATTAGCGTGAACGCGCCAATATATGCTTGTAATAACGGTTCTGATTTCAATAGTTCAATCATATCTTCTTTGTTCATCATTTGTGTTCTGGAAGTATCTTTTCTTGATACGTTATTTGGTAAGAAGAATAGAGATACGATTGTACCAAGGACCATTAAAATAGAAATGGTAATGAACACCCACTCTATACCAGCAGTAGCTTTCATAATACCACTGAAAGCAGGTCCTACGATTGCCGCTGTCCCAACAGCAGCACCAGATAGAGCCATTGCCTTACCTTGTCTTGCTGCATTTGTTTGTTTTGATAAAAACGTAAAGGCAGCAGGAATTAAAAACCCGTCACTAAAGCCATGCATAAAGCGCACAACTAATAGTTGTTCACCACTTTGAACAACGGTGTATAACAAGACTATGAAACTCGTAAGTCCCATGCTTATATAAAGTATTTTTTTTGCACCAAATTTATCGACAGCAGCGCCAGCAATAATATTACCGATCATATTAGCGAATGAGTACATGCCGACAACTAGCCCAATAATAAGAGGGGATCCTCCAAGACTTTGAGCGAACGTACTCATAATAGGTAATTGTGAAAATGTATCTAGAAACGCTACGATAACAATAAAGTAAATAAAATATTTCAAGCGATATTCACCTCTCCTATGCTATTATGGCATAATGCTAATTTCAACCGCAATGAAATTGAATTAACAGATGTGGAAAAAAGTACAAAGTGACAAAATATTGAACGTTATTTGTTAAAATTTAGTGGGAATGAGATTGTTTTTTTGAAATATATGGATAGAAGTATTATAATAGATTTGTAAACTTCACCAGGTTAAGTATATACGTAGAGAGGGATGTATAAAATGAAAGCATTACTTTGGCATAATCAACGTGATGTACGAGTAGAAGAAGTACCAGAACCAACTGTAAAACCAGGAGCAGTTAAGATTAAAGTGAAATGGTGTGGTATCTGCGGGACAGACTTGCATGAATATTTAGCAGGACCTATTTTTATTCCGACAGAAGAACATCCATTAACACATGTAAAAGCACCTGTTATTTTAGGTCATGAGTTTAGCGGTGAGGTAGTTGAAATCGGTGAAGGCGTTACATCTCATAAAGTGGGAGACCGCGTCGTTGTAGAACCAATTTATTCTTGTGGTAAATGTGAAGCTTGTAAACATGGACATTACAATGTTTGTGAACAACTTGTTTTCCACGGTCTTGGCGGAGAAGGCGGCGGTTTCTCTGAATATACAGTAGTACCAGAAGATATGGTTCACCATATTCCAGATGAAATGACGTATGAACAAGGTGCTCTTGTAGAACCAGCAGCAGTAGCTGTTCATGCAGTACGTCAAAGTAAATTAAAAGAAGGGGAAGCTGTAGCAGTATTTGGTTGTGGTCCAATTGGACTTCTTGTCATTCAAGCAGCTAAAGCAGCAGGAGCAACTCCTGTTATTGCAGTAGAACTTTCTAAAGAACGTCAAGAGTTAGCAAAATTAGCAGGTGCGGATTACGTATTAAATCCAGCTACTCAAGATGTACTAGCAGAAATTCGTAACTTAACAAATGGTTTAGGTGTAAATGTAAGCTTTGAAGTAACAGGTGTTGAAGTAGTACTTCGTCAAGCGATTGAAAGTACAAGCTTTGAAGGACAAACTGTAATTGTGAGTGTATGGGAAAAAGACGCAACAATTACACCAAACAACCTTGTACTAAAAGAAAAAGAAGTTATCGGTATTCTTGGATACCGTCATATCTTCCCAGCTGTTATTAAATTAATTAGCTCTGGCCAAATTCAAGCAGAGAAATTAATTACGAAAAAAATCACAGTGGATCAAGTTGTTGAAGAAGGATTTGAAGCACTTGTAAAGGATAAAACACAAGTGAAAATTCTTGTTTCACCTAAATAATAGAGAATAGTAAAAAGTAGTTCTTTTCTAGAAATAGAAGAGGGCTACTTTTTTTCTATACAGAAAGGTGATAGACTTTCCTGTAACTAAAGGTATTTTGTTTGGAAGGGGAAGTCGAATGCTTTCATTTATGTTGACATTGAAACGGATGCTAAAAGCTTGTTTACGAGCGTGGAAAGATAAAGAATTTCAAGTATTATTCGTATTAACATTTTTAACATTAACATCCGGTACGATTTTTTATAGTACAGTTGAAGGATTACGTCCTCTTGACGCTTTATATTTTAGTGTGGTCACGTTGACGACTGTCGGTGATGCGAATTTTAGTCCGCAAACTGATTTCGGAAAGATATTTACAATATTATATATATTTATTGGGATAGGATTGGTGTTTGGATTTATTCATAAGTTGGCAGTTAATGTACAACTGCCGAGTATATTATCGAATAGAAAAAAAGAGTAAAGCATGTGGATGCTTTACTCTTTTTTTACATTAGTTTAGACAAGCCTTAATAATAGTTTATTAAAATGAAAGTGTATTCATTCATTATATTCACTATGTATAAAGTTATAATGATATGAACATTTGCATATTTTAATTTATTGATAGAAATTTTATGAAAGGTGGGATATTCTAGTCATAGGTTAACCGGACAGCATCATAGGATCCTAACAAAAAGTTTACAATAATTCGATTATAAAATGGAGGATTTCAGATGAAAAAGAAAGTACTTGCTTTAGCAGCAGCTATTACATTAGTAGCTCCTTTACAAAGCGTTGCATTTGCTCATGAAAATGATGGGGGAAGTAAAATAAAAATAGTTCACCGCTGGTCTGCTGAAGATAAACATAAAGAAGGTGTAAACTCTCATTTATGGATTGTAAACCGTGCCATTGATATTATGTCTCGCAATACAACACTTGTAAAACAAGATCGAGTTGCACAATTAAATGAATGGCGTACGGAGTTAGAGAACGGTATTTATGCTGCTGACTATGAAAATCCTTATTATGATAATAGCACATTTGCTTCACATTTCTATGATCCAGACAATGGAAAAACATATATTCCATTTGCAAAGCAGGCAAAAGAAACTGGGGCTAAATATTTTAAATTAGCTGGTGAATCATACAAAAATAAAGATATGAAACAAGCCTTCTTCTATTTAGGATTATCTCTTCATTATTTAGGAGATGTAAACCAACCGATGCATGCAGCAAACTTTACAAATCTTTCGTATCCACAAGGATTCCATTCTAAATATGAAAACTTTGTAGATACGATAAAAGATAATTATAAAGTAACGGATGGAAATGGATATTGGAACTGGAAAGGTACAAATCCAGAAGAGTGGATTCATGGGGCGGCAGTAGCAGCGAAACAAGATTACTCTGGAATTGTAAATGATAATACGAAAGATTGGTTCGTAAAAGCGGCTGTATCACAAGAATATGCAGATAAATGGCGCGCTGAAGTTACACCAATGACAGGTAAGCGATTAATGGATGCACAACGTGTAACTGCTGGATACATTCAGCTTTGGTTTGATACGTACGGAGATCGTTAAGTATTTAAAAAAGGTCAAATCTCACAATAGAGTATTTGACCTTTTATTACTATACACATGGAGGTATGGAACGTGAAAGGTAAATTGCTAAAAGGTGTACTTAGTTTTGGGATTGGTTTAGGAGTTTTATATGGAGGATCTTCAGCTCAAGCAGACACGTCTACAGATCAAAACAACACTTTGAAAGTGATGACGCATAATGTGTACATGTTATCAACTAACTTATATCCGAACTGGGGACAAAGTGAGCGTGCTGATTTAATTGGGGCAGCAAATTATATTAAGAATCAAGACGTTGTTATATTAAATGAAGTATTTGATAATAGCGCATCAGATCGTTTGTTAGGAAATTTGAAGAAAGAATATCCAAATCAAACAGCGGTATTAGGTCGTAGTAGTGGAAGTGAATGGGATAAAACGTTAGGGAACTATTCATCTTCAACTCCTGAAGATGGAGGCGTTGCAATCGTGAGTAAATGGCCGATCGTTGAAAAGATTCAATATGTATTTGCGAAAGGATGCGGGCCAGATAATTTATCGAATAAAGGATTTGTATACACGAAAATTAAGAAAAATGATCGTTTTGTTCATGTAATTGGGACGCATTTGCAGGCTGAAGATAGTATGTGCGGAAAAACTTCACCTGCATCTGTACGTACAAACCAGTTAAAAGAAATTCAAGATTTTATTAAAAATAAAAATATACCAAATGACGAGTATGTCCTATTTGGTGGTGATATGAACGTGAATAAAATAAACGCTGAGAACAACAGTGACTCAGAGTACGCATCCATGTTTAAAACATTACATGCGTCAATTCCATCTTATACGGGACATACAGCAACTTGGGATGCAACGACAAACAGTATTGCGAAATATAATTTCCCTGATAGCCCTGCCGAGTATTTAGATTATATTATTGCAAGTAAGGACCATGCGAATCCGTCATTTATAGAGAATAAAGTATTACAACCGAAATCTCCACAGTGGACTGTTACATCATGGCTCAAAAAATATACGTATGATGATTATTCAGATCATTATCCAGTAGAGGCAACTATTTCTATGAAGTAGTCCTAAAAAGTTTCTTCTTAATAGGAAGAAACTTTTTTATTTTGTAGAGGAAATTTCAACTTTCTTTCCAATATGTATAAGACATATTGAAAAGAGGAGAGAAAAAATGTGGATCGAGGAATTTTTAAAGAACTTCCATTACCGTGTGCATTTTTGGATGAAGTGGCTTTAGATAGAAATATTCAATCGATTATAGAATTAAGCGGGAATAAGAAGATTCGTATAGCGAGTAAATCGTTACGTTCTGTTCCGGTTATGAAAAAGATTTTATCTGCAAATGATCGATTTCAAGGTATCATGTGTTTTTCACCTAGGGAAGCTTTGTTTTTAATTGAACAAGGATTCAATGATTTATTGCTCGGATATCCTGCTTATGATGAAAGAGCGTTACATGAAATAAGTTTGCTAACAAAGCAAGGGCTCATTATAACTTGTATGGTGGATTGTGAAGATCATATTGTTTATTTAGAAAAAATTGCTGAGAAGTCTAAAGGATGTTTTCGTGTTTGCTTAGATATTGATATGAGTAGTCGTTTTTTTAAGTTTCATTTTGGGGTCAAAAGATCACCGGTAAAAGATGTGCAAAGTGCTTTGGAAATAGTAAAAAGGTTGAAAGAGTCACCATTTTTAATACTAGATGGTGTAATGGGATATGAAGCCCAAATTGCTGGGGTAGGAGATCACATACCGAATCAACGAGTGAAAAGTAAAGTGATTTCACATTTAAAGAAGAAATCAGTGTTAGAAGTTAAAGAAAGAAGAGGACATATCGTAAAAGAAATACAAAATCTAGGTATTGAATTAAGGTTTGTAAATGGGGGAGGCACAGGAAGTATAAAAACAACTGAGAAAGATCATTCAGTTTCAGAGATTACAATAGGTTCTGCTTTTTATGCCCCGAAGCTGTTTGATTATTATAAAGAGGTGCAATTTCATCCAGCTGTCGGATTTGCTTTACCAGTTGTGCGTAAACCAGCCCCATCTATTTACACTTGTCTAGGTGGTGGATATATTGCTTCAGGCGCAATTGGAAAAGATAAAGAACCTGAGATTTGGAGGCCGGGTGGTGCGAAACTATTAGCTTTAGAAGGTGCTGGTGAGGTACAAACACCGATTTTTTATAACGGTGAGGAACGAGTCGAGATAGGAGATTCTATCTTGTTTCGCCATAGTAAAGCTGGAGAGTTATGTGAGCGTTTTCCTATTTTATATCGTGTGAAAGATGGAGAGATTGTTGGGGAGTATTCAACATATCGGGGGGATGGTCAATGCTTTCTATAAAAGGACAAAAATGGAGAAATTGGACAGGGAATGTACAAGGAACACCGCATTATACGATGTATCCAGAAAGTATACAAGATGTAGTAGAAGTTATAGAGCTTGCGCGAAAGAAAGAGAAGAAAATTCGTGTTGTCGGTTCAGGACACTCGTTTACACCTCTTGTGCAAACGGAAGAAATTTTAGTTTCTTTAGATGAATTGAAGGGCATTGTGAATATTGATGCGGAGAATATGATTGCCGAAGTATGGGCAGGAACAAAGCTACATGAACTAGGGAAGTTACTTGAAGAAAAAGGTTATGCACAAGAAAATTTAGGGGATATTGATTCACAATCTATTGCAGGAGCGATTAGTACAGGGACTCATGGGACGGGTATTACCTTTGGAAGTTTATCAACACAAGTTATAGAGATTACGGCAGTTTTATCTACAGGTGAGAGTATAGTTTGTTCGGAAACTGAGAATGTGGAATATTGGAGAGCCTTTCAGTTATCACTTGGAATGTTAGGTATCATTGTAAAAATAAAATTGAAGGTTATTCCAGCCTATTCACTTGTTTATAAAAGTGAAAAACGGTCATTATCTACTGTAATGAACAAGCTAGAAGAATATAAGAAGAATCGCCATTTTGAGTTTTTTGTTTTTCCTTATTCTGATGAAGTACAAGTGAAATTTACAAATGAAACAACGGGTAAAAAAAGTGATTTGAAATGGCATAAACTAAAGGTAGAGTTACTTGAAAATAAGATGTTCTCTTTGTTATCTAAAGGATGTAAATGGTTTCCTTCTATAAGTAAAGGAGTAAGTCGATTATCAGCTAAAGCTGTACCGAATACAAAGATAATTGGTCCGAGTTATGAAGTATTTGCTACATCGCGTGCGGTTCCATTTTATGAAATGGAGTATAGTGTTCCTTCAAAGTATATGCAGCCCGTTGTAGAAGAAATTTCAAACCTTATTGAAAAGAAAAAGTATAAAGTGCACTTCCCAATTGAATGTCGTTATGTGAAAAGGGATGACATATGGCTGAGTCCAGCGTATGGGAGAGATTCTGCGTATATAGCCGTTCATATGTATAAAGGTATGAAGTATGCTGCTTATTTTGGTGAGGTGGAGAAAATTTTTCTAAAGTATGAGGGACGCCCGCATTGGGGGAAAATGCATACGTTAACGTACGAAAGATTACAAAATATATATCCAGAATTGCATTCGTTTCTAAAAGTGAGGAAATTATTAGATGAAGCAGAAATGTTTTCAAACCCTTACACAGAAAAATTATTTACGATTATGAAAAAAAGCTGACAAAGTATTACTTGTCAGCTTTTTTTAGGATGATCGCATTTCTTGTTTGACTAATGCGCTCATAAAATAGTAACTTATCACGGCTAAATACATGTAATAAAACGTGAATAATAAATAGACCGTTAATGATGAATAGGAATAGTAATGTAACTAGTAATATTAAAGGTTCTGTATGATTTAGGATAGAGCTACTCGAAAGAATATAATTGATTCCGCCTAAAATGAAATAGAATATACCGTAACGGATGAATAGTTCCTTCAACGTAATACGATCTGATTTTCCTTTCACGTAAATACGAAGTAATGCTTTACCAATTGTCTTTCCATTCGTAAAGTATGGAATGATAATAAAGTAAATAAAGATCGAACACGTTATGAAAATGAGTTCGTATATGTTCGTGTAAGATTGAATATTAGAAACAAAGAAAGAATTTCCTTTGTTTTTAATGACAGGTACAATGATGGATAAGAAAATCCAATCAATTTGCATCGCGATAAAGCGACGAACGAATCCGACTGGTTTCGTTTCCAAATCAATATGACTATCTAATTCGTTTGCTTTCGGAAGGAAGTACGTAAATATTGGTGCAATAATAAAACCAATTACGCCGCCTAGTGTGTTTAAAAATAAATCGTCAATATCAAATAAGCGATAGGCACAATTATAAATACCATATAATCCAGTTACTTGTGTTAATTCAAAGAACAGTGAAAGGCAAAAAGAAATGCACACTGTTTGTAAGAAGCTACGTCGGAAATAATAACGCAAGTATATACCAAATGGAACGGTTAGTAGAACGTTAAAAGCGACTTGTAAAAACGCAGATTCCTTTAATAGATAGAAGTAGGTAGCTGGCTTCGTTAAAATTGCCGAGGTATGATTACTAATCTCTTGTATGAAATAAAATGGCGAGAGTTGCATGTGCTGCGTATTAGCCGGTTGTAGGCTACAAGTATCATATGTTTGTGGTAACGGCAAAATCACAAGAAAATAGGCATTTAATAAGTAAAGTAATAATGAGTACAAAATAAATGAACGCCATTTATTTAAATAACCATACTTTCGATAATTAAATATTAAAAAAGGTATTAAGAGAAACATTGCTAAAATAGGAAATAAAAGAAATGCTGTTTTTACTGGAAATAAATATGCTGTCAAAATGAGGCTCCTTTCAATGAGAATTCGTTTATCATTATAACGCTAAAAAAAACTTAAAACAAAATTAAAATATTTCGAAATAGAAAAAATTACAAAATTCAAAGGAATTAAGTTATACTAAATTTAATATAAGGATATTATGATTATTATAAGTTGAGAGAGGGTACAAGATATGCGATATGAGCTTTTTTCTGTAAGTGGAGATCATATTACAACTTTTGAAAGTGCATGGCGTTTTCAGGAGGGAGAACAGATTTTTGTTCATGATGATCAAACGAAACGAAATTTTATTATTATCCGCCTAACGCATGATGTATTTCAACAAAATAAACATGTTATTCGTTTGTATTGTCAAGAAAAGAAAGTATACGCATAAAAGAGCCCCTCTTACTGTATAAAAAAGTAAGAGGGGCTTTATCATTATAAAGGTATAAAAAAAGCAAGTCTTCCTAGTTTAATAGAATGACTCACTTTTCGCTTTGTAAGTTTCACTTTATAAGAAAATAAGAGTAAGTACACCTACGATAATACAATAGAAAGAGAAATATTTTAAATTTCCTTTTGCCATAATGTTCATAAACCATTTTAACGAAACATACGTCATGATAAATGTTGCGATAAATGCAACGACATATGGTACGAATAATGTATCTAGGTTTGGATCTTTTGCAATGTCTGTAATACTTAGTAATAAACCACCTAAGCTAACGGGGATATATAGTAAGAATGAGAAACGAAGAGCTGTTTCTTGCTTCATACCAAGTAACATCGCTGCTACGATTGTTGCACCTGAGCGGCTTATTCCAGGAATTAGTGCGCAAGCTTGTGCTAATCCGACGATAATTGCATCTTTCATAGAAAGATCACCATCATTTTTACGTCCACGCAAGTTTCTAATAATCCAAAGGCCGACAGCGGTAATAAGAAGGGAAATCCCAACCATTTTCACACCTTTTAAGTACTGGTCGATATAATCTTTAAATAAAACACCAATAACACCTGCTGGAATGGTTGCAATAACAAGGTAAATAATAAAGAAGAAATCTGATTTTGCGTCCTCTGCTCTTGTAAAGATATAAGATAGACCATTCTTCGTTAGACGAATTAAATCATTTCTATAAATAAGTAATACAGCTAATAATGAAGCTGAATTAACAAGTAGTTCAAAGCTAAACCCTTCTATTTTTAGTCCTAGCAAATGTTGTGCTAAAACGAGGTGACCGCTTGAAGAAATCGGAATCGGTTCTGTTAGTCCTTGGAATAGACCAAGAATTAAATATTTTAAAATGTAGTAAAATTGTTCCATAATAACCTCCTTGTTTAATAGTTGAAAGAAACAACTTGTCCATTATAACAAAGATACGGATCAATATTGAGAAGAAATAAATATTCGAAATATAATAAAAATCCCTTATAACAGTATAAGGGATTTTTATTATTAATGAGAAACTTCTGTTTCTTCAAGACTTTTCGTTAATTGAACATCGACTTTCTCAGCATCATGAATATGGTCCATAATAGTAGTATTTAACTTTTGGAACATTTGTTGTGTATTAGCGAATTCTCGTAATATATCATCATTGCAAGACTTTTGGTTTTCAATTGCTTTAATAACATTTGTAGCACCATTTTGTAACGTTTGAATCATTATTAAAATATTTTCAATTCTAGCGTTTGTATCAGCACTCATTTCTACACCTTCATCGACTAAATGCAAATTATCTTTTGTATTATCGTATGCTTTTTCAATTTCTTCTTGGATTTTTTTCGTTAAGTTACCGATATTTTTTGTACTTTCGGCTGTACTTTCAGCTAGTTTTCTTACTTCATTGGCAACGACAGCGAATCCTTTACCGTGTTCTCCAGCACGCGCAGCTTCAATACTTGCATTTAAAGCAAGTAAATTTGTTTGTGCTGCAATATTTTGAATAACTTCTACAATTTGCTCGATTTCTTTTGAGCGTTCACTCAAGTGATTCATACTATTAGACGTACGCTGAGATTGTTCACCTAATTTATTAATTACGATAAGTAAACGATGAACAGATTCTTTACCTTCATTA
Organism: Bacillus sp. Brlt_9; assembly: GCF_051948935.1. Taxonomy (NCBI): domain Bacteria; kingdom Bacillati; phylum Bacillota; class Bacilli; order Caryophanales; family Bacillaceae; genus Bacillus; species Bacillus sp. Brlt_9. The sequence goes on from NZ_JAYJLO010000009.1 coordinate 161,319, forward strand.
GAACAGTCAATAATTTCTTCAATAGATTGAATTAAGCTTTGTTCTTTTTGTAACATTTCGTTATTCAATTCATTGGAATGTGTTGTACGCGTTGAAACATTTTCGAAACATGAGTTTAATTGTTGAACTAATGTTTGAAGTGTATTGTGCTGGTTATTTACAAGTTTATGTTCTTGAATAACGCTTTGTACACGAGTGTGGATAGAAGAAATAGTCTCTTGTTGTTCGATATCCTTTTGTTTTAATTCTGCTTCTAGTTCTTGTATACGATTTTCTAATTGATCAATTTTATGTTGGAGTGATTTCTTTTGAGTAAACATTTATTTATTTCAACCGCCTTTAGAAGTTATATTTTCTCTATATTTGGATTTTAGCATCTTTTATAATTTTTAAATATAGGAATTGTTAAATATTTAAGAATCTATTACATTTTATGCATAATTCCCTTTTTTTCGTCATGAAAAATAAACTGTATTTAATGGTATTGTAAACAAACTGTAAAATAAATCATGTATAACTGTATAAGAAGGGAGTCGGATTATGAACTATTTTAAGCGAATCAGTAGTCTAGTATTAGCAGGAATTATAGGTCTTTCTAGTACAGTCGCTGTAAAAGCAGAGTCAAACGACGAGAAACTTAACAACATGCAACAGCAATTGCAGCAAAACGATGCAGAAATGCAAAAGAAAGAGCAAGAGAAGCAAGCTGTTAGTAAAGAAATTCAAGGTATCGAAAACGAACTACATAATTTAAATAATACAATTGCAAAAAATAAAGAGGATCAAGCTGCTATTCAACGTAAAATCGATGAAACACATAAGCAGATTGAGCAAAAAAAGAACGAAATTGTCGTTTTAGAGGATAAAGTCCTTGCTCGTAAAGATATTATGAGAAAACGTATGGTTTCTGTTCAAAACAGTTCAAATACAAGTTTAGTAGTAGAAGTTGTAGTAGAGTCAAAAAACTTTGCAGATTTCTTACAACGTATGAACGCAGTTTCTACTATTCTAGAAGCTGATAAAGAAATTTTACGTCTACAAGAACAAGATCTTCGTCAAATTGAAGAGGATAAGAAAACAATTGATGAAAAAGAAGCATCTTTAGTAGTAGACAAACAAAAATTAGCAAAAGCGCAAGCTGAGTTGCAAGATAACTTGAAGAAACGTCAAGCTAACTTGCAAACAGTTCAAGCTAAATATAATCAGGTTGCAAGCCAACTTAATTTAGCAGCAGAAGAGAAAGCTAAAATTGAGTCAAATATGAAGGCAGTACAAGAAACAATTGCTCGTGAACAAGAAGCAGCGAGAATTGCAGCAGAAGAGCGTGCAAAAGCAGAAGCAGCTGCAAAGGCTGAGCAAGAAGCTTTAGTTAAAGCACAGGCAGAAGTTGCTGAAAAACAAAAGCAAGAACAAGCTAGTAAGCCAGCTCAATCTAAAAATAATAATTCAAATGTAGAACCTGCACCTAAGCCAGCTGCTGGTGGAAAAGAGATATATGTAGAAGCTACAGCTTATACAGCGGATCCAGCTGAAAATGGTTATGGACCAGGACAAATTGTAAAATCTAAAATGGGGCATAATTTAACAGCAAACCCAGGAATGAAATTAATTGCGGTGGATCCAGCTGTTATTCCATTAGGTTCTCGCGTATATGTTGAAGGGTACGGAGAAGCAATTGCGGGAGATACTGGTGGTGCGATTAAGGGCCATAGAATTGATGTATTAATGCCAGATAAAGGTACATCTAGCAATTGGGGTAGAAGAACTGTTAAAGTTACAATCTTAGGTTAAAATGAAATCCAACTTTGCAATACGTAAAGTTGGATTTTTTTGTGAAAATAATGTTAAGTTGAGTTTACATTTTGTTAAGGAAAGCATACAATGAAGGTGAGAGGTGGTAAAATTGACCATTTTAAATAGAGTGAAGGAATTAAGAGCTCGCTTTAATTTTTCGCAAAGTGTATTAGCAGAAAAGGTTGGAGTGACGAGACAAACAATTGCTGCAATTGAAAAAGGGGATTATGTTCCTTCTTTGTTATTAGCACTTACAATTTGCGATGTATTTCAGTTAAAGATGGAAGATGTGTTTGTTTTGAATAAGGAGGGGGAAGAGGATGAATAGACTTGTATTTTCTTATATGTTAAATGTACTTTTAATGGTATTAGCAGGTTGGGCGTTTGTTGAGTTGTATTATTTTACTATCGAAGTCGCTAACTTTATTCAAACGGAGAGAGTACCATTTGAAGTTTCATTGAGTTTAATGCCGCTAACATTACTTTTAATATTTAGTATTGTATCGGCTATTCTTTATAAAATTCAAAAGAAAAAATATAAAAAGCTCTCGTATTGGATGTTTCCACTATTATTTCCTCAAGAAGATGAACGAGAAAAGGCAATTACAGAAAAAGCTTGTCGTACCACATTTATGTCCTTATGGTACGTGTTGCCTTGTGCGGTTGGTTTTTTAACTCTTTCTCCAATTGCTAATCTATATGTTCCTGCATATCCGGTATATATTGCATTTAGTATTTTCTTTATTCAAATGACGATTTTTCACGTATCCTTATATCGAAATAAAATCGCTTAAAAAGAAACCTTCTTGCCGATGCAAGAAGGTTTTCTTTTCAGCTTACACTTGTACATATAGCAATATTATCTTATCATTTTATATAGAGTAAGATTTTGTAAGGGAAAGGAATTGTATATGAATAAACAAAGAATTTATAGTATAGTAGCAATCCTTCTATTTGTTGTAGGTGGTGTGTTAATTGGAAAACCATTCTATGATGGATATCAGGCTGAAAAGAAACAGACTGAAAATGTGCAGGCTGTTCAAAAGATGGATTATGAAAAACATGAGACGGAATTTGTAGATGCTTCGAAAATTAATCAGCCAGACTTGGCAGAAGTAGCGAATGCATCATTAGATAAGAAACAAGTAATTGGTCGTATTTCGATCCCGAGTGTTTCATTAGAACTTCCTGTTTTAAAATCTTCCACTGAGAAAAACTTATTATCAGGTGCAGCAACAGTAAAAGAAAATCAAGTAATGGGAAAAGGGAATTATGCATTAGCAGGACATAACATGTCTAAAAAAGGTGTTTTATTTAGTGATGTAGCCTCTTTAAAAAAAGGCGACAAAATTTATTTGTATGATAATGAAAACGAATATGAATATGCGGTTACTGGTGTATCTGAAGTAACGCCTGATAAGTGGGAAGTTGTTGAGGATCATGGGAAAGATGAAATAACGCTTATTACATGTGTATCTGTTAAGGATAATTCTAAGCGTTACGTTGTTGCTGGTGATTTAGTAGGAACGAAGGCGAAGAAGTAAAAAAGATGAGGGATTTCCCTCATCTTTTTTTAATCCATCCATTTCACTAATTTCTTAGAAATTAGTAATAAAACACAACCTAATACAATTGCTACAGCTCCGATTACGGTAAATACTTCAGCATATCCAAGTGAAGTTGTGAAGCTTGCAAGTTGTCCGCCTAAAATGTTAGCGATACCTGAGCTTGCTAACCATACTCCCATTAATAAAGAAGCAAGTTTTACTGGGGCAAGTGCACTAACCATTGATAGTCCAACAGGTGATAAGAATAGCTCACCTAACGTATGGAAAAGATACGTAAAGACGATAAATAGTAAGTTTGCTTTTTCTGTAATGTTATGTTCATCACTACCTGTTTTTAATGTGGCGATAACGAGAATGATATAACCGATACCAAGCAAGATCATACCTAGTCCCATTTTAGTTGGGATTTTTAAATCCCCGCGCTTACGAGTTGCAAGTTTTGCCCATAATGCTGAAATGACTGGAGCAAGTAAAATAATAAATAATGGATTGACCGATTGGAACCAAGATGTTGGAACTTCCCATCCGAACACAGATCGGTCTACAAATTTGTTTGTATATAATGTTAATGAGCTACCAGCTTGTTCAAAGCCAGCCCAGAAGAAGACAACGAAGCATGTTAAAATGACGATAACTGCGGTGCGTTGTTTTTCTTTTTTTGTTAACGGTGTATCTCCTACTGATGGTTGCCCAGCAGCAGCTTGCAAATCGCGAGTTGGTTTTTTACCGATATCACCAAGGAAGCGATTTGATAGTGTTGTAAATAAAATTTGTCCAATAATCATTCCGATTGAAGCGGCTAAGAAACCGTAACGGAATCCGTAATGTACAACGCCATCAACTGTTGTTTTGAATAAATTTTCTGATAAAAACCCGCAAACGAGTGGAGCTAAAAATGACCCGACGTTAATACCCATATAGAAAATAGTAAATGCACTATCACGTTTTGGATCATTCTCTTCGTATAATTCTCCAACAAGTGTAGAGATATTCGGTTTGAAGAATCCATTACCGATAATAATAAGCGCTAATCCGAGGTATAGACCGACTTGGTTTTGCATGGCGAATAGTGTAAGGTTACCGATTGCCATTGTTATACCACCAATTGTGATGGCTTTTCGTCTACCTAGGAACCGGTCTGTTAAGTATCCACCAATCATTGGTGTGAAATAACAGGCTCCAGTATAAAATCCGTAAATGGAGAGTGCCCATGCGGGACTAAACCCAAGACCACCGCTTACTAAAGCTGTCGTTAAATATAATGTTAATAATCCTCGTAATCCATAGTAACTAAATCTTTCCCACATTTCTGTAAAGAAGAGTAAGTATAAACCTGGAGGATGTTTCTTTTTTCTTTGTTGTTCTTTTTCTAGTTGTATCGCTGATTCCATGTTATTTTCCTCCTGACACAAACAAAAACAAAGTTAATAATTTTGTACATTTAATATTTTACCTTATTAACTATTATAAGTCAATAAAGGTTGATTTTTCAGAAGAAATTGGAAAAGAGAGATAGCTATAGAATGGGTGTTTCTTTTATGTTAGACTATGGACTATGTTTTCTTTGTAGGGAAGCGGTTTATTGCACTTTTTTTATATGTGAAATTGATTTCATAAAAGATGAAATTAAAGAAGGAGAAAGAAATGAAATTGTTACAGAAAAAAGAAATTTTACTTATTAGTCTTATGTTATTCTCGATGTTCTTTGGCGCTGGGAATCTTATATTCCCACCTTTCCTTGGGTATGAAACAGGAGAATATGTATGGATTTCATTAGTAGGGTTTATTATATCAGCAACAGGTCTTCCTATATTGGGAGTTATTGCGATTGCGAAAGCAGGAAGTTTTCAAGCGCTAGCGGGTAGGGTTCATTCTTCATTTGCCATTATTTTTCCGTGTATCGTGTATTTATTTATTGGACCAGGACTTGGTATACCACGTGCAGGAAGTTTAGCTTTTGAAATGGGGCCAGGTCAGTTCTTGCCAGAAGCAGGAAGCATAGCTTTATTATGTTACACGGTTATTTTCTTTAGTATCGTGTACTGGTTAAGTTTATCACCATCTAAATTAATGGGGTTGTTCGGAAAGGTTTTAACACCGTTATTATTAGGTATGATTGCCCTAATCTTTATAAAGAGCATGTTTACATCAGTAGGTAGTGTGAAAGAGGCTGCTGGAAACTATGGACAAGCTCCTATGTTCCAAGGGTTTTTAGATGGGTATTTAACGATGGATGCATTAGCAGCTTTAATTTTTGGGATTGTTATTGCAAATGCTCTTCGTACAAAAGGTATTGAAGATGATAAAGGGTTAGCGAAATATATGAGTATTGCTGGAATTGGGGCAGGACTATTATTATCTATTATTTATGTCATACTTGGATATGTTGGTTCAATTAGTGGTTCGTTAGGTCCATTTGATAATGGGGCGAACGTATTAGCACGAGTGATGACGACGTTATTTGGACAAGGTGGAGTCGTTTTATTAGGTCTTATTTTTACGATCGCGTGCTTATGTGTTTCAATTGGACTTGTTACATCGTGTAGTCAATTTTTCGTGAGTGCATTTCCGAAAGTAGCGTATAAAGTTTGGGCATTTATATTAAGTTTTGTTAGTATGATTTTAGCTAATTTAGGATTAACACAAATTTTAAAAGTATCAGTACCGATTCTTGGATTTATTTATCCAGTTGCATTAACGCTTATTATTTTAGGTTTATTCCATAAGTATATTGGAAAGTACGCATACGTATATGCAGTAACTGTTGGGATTGTAGCCGTATTTAGTGCAATCGATATTTTCAATAAAAATGTGATGATGAATCAGTGGACATCGGTATTGAAATACATTCCGTTTTATATAGAAGGTGTAGGATGGATTGTTCCAGCTATTATAGGTGCTTGCATTGGCGTTATCGTGAGTAGTGTTTTCAATAAGAAGAAATAAGTAAGAGGTGTTTTCCTATTTCGGGAAACACCTTTCTTTTTTGGGAAAAATGGTATTGAAAATGAATAGACTAATAGTATGATAAAGTTAATTGGTAATATATAGGTTTTGAATGAAGGGTGAGGGGGGGAGCGTATGAAGGAAGATTTAAATAAGAAAATAGAAGCGCTCGAAACGGCAATTGAAACAATTCAAGAAGCACTTTTTGAATTGAAAGCAAAACAAAGAGAAATAGAAGTAGAAAACGCTCAGCAACATGTTAGTAAGGAAAAGAAAGAATATATTGAAACGGTAACGGAAGAAAAACCAAAAGAAGAAGTAGTTACAATAAAAGAGCCCGTGCAAGAACGGGAGGTAAAACAAGTAGATATATCTGCTTTTAAACCAGAACCATTTAATATTATTCAGTTTTGCCAAACGTGGTTACCACGCATATTTGTCGGTATTATGTTACTTGGAGTAATCTGGTTATTTAAAGCAGGGGTAGATGCTGGATTATTAACGCCAGCAATACGAATTGTGTTTGGTATTGTCTTATCAATCGGTTTTTATTATATAGGGGATATTCAAATTAAACGAGAGCGACAAGCGTTAGGGTTAGTATTAGCAGGAGGAAGTATTACGGGTATAGTTTTAACGACATTTGCGGCACATTATTTATATGGATTTATTCCAGCAAGTGTTGCATTTGTGTGTAATATTGCATGGGTCATTTTAGGTATTTATGTAGCGAAGAGGTATCAATCGGAATATCTTACTATTTTCGTAGCGGTAGGAGCTTTCTTCGTGCCATTCTTATTAAATAGTACGACTCCTAATCTGTATATTTTCTTTGGATATGAGACGATACTAACAATTAGCTTATTATGGTATGCGCTGAAAAATCGTTATCAGTATTTATATATGATTTCTTATGCTGTTGCTGCTATTGTCCTTTTCGTCTTCTTTGCTGTTATGTCAATGTTAGTAGAGGATTTACAAGTACAGCTAACAGTTGTTTATGGTTTGATTCACTTACTATTATTTTGGCATATGTTTACGGAGAGAAGTTTTATATTAGAGCCACGCTTGGCGATATTTAGTGCGAATGCAGTTTTCTTTATATTAGCCATTTCAAAAATACCCGAATTTACAACATGGGGATTAATGATTAGTGCGCTTGTGCATGCTGTTATGTTCGTGTTTGAATATAGGAAGAATCGACATTCTACATTTACAAATCTTTTATTTGGTTTCGCAATGGGTGCATTTAGTTTAGCAATTTTATATGAGTATAGTTTAGTGAATGCAGCGATTGTATTATTATTACAAGGTTTCCTCGGTATGGTGACTGCTATTAAAGTAAAACAACAAATAAAATTGTATGTTAGTGCGACGGTTTATGCGATTGGAATGATACAGACTATTTTTAGCCCGTTTGATCATTTTCTTTCAGCTGGGTTCGTTGCTCATATTATTTTAATAGGTACATTTTATTACTGCATGAAACAAGCGAAAGATGTGTTAATGAGCTTTGGAAAATATGTATATTCTATAGCGCTCTATTGGTTTATGGTTATCATATTTATTGCAATTACTAGAGTCGGTGAAGTGCTTTCTACAGATGGAAGTATAATAAGCGTATCTGTATCCTTATTATGGATGGTATATGCATTATTTGCAGTTTGGCTTGGCCGGAATAAAAATATGAATGAAATATTGTATGCCGGCTTAGTTGTGTTAGTTGTAACGATAGGGAAGCTATTCCTTCTGGACTTACCAGAAGTATCGATGATGATTAGGGCAGTTTTATTCTTAATAGTAGGTAGTATAGGTATCGTTATTTCAAGAATGTTTTTCTCAAAAGAAGAGAAGTAAAAAGAAGGCAATCCGGATGCGGATTGCCTTTTTCATTATTTCTTATCAATTGTTACATTCTCACTATATTTCGCTGTTGTATTTTGGCGTAGACGAAGTGTTGCTTGTCCAGTCGTATTTGGATTGATTTGTACATTTACAATCTTCTCAGCAGAACCTAAGCTGTTTGTTGTGAAAGAGAATACACTACTATATCCGAAAGTAGATGGCCAAGTGCCGTTTGTATTTTGAACTTTTGCTACTTGTGTACCGCCAGTAGTAAATATACCTAAAGAATAATTATTGTATGTCGTGTTTGGTAATAAGTTATTTACTTGAATTTTCATTTGGAACACTTCATTGTTTGGTAGAGTGCTAGGGTGTGTAACTACATAGTCATTTGCTGTTACGGCACCGTTATAGCCATATGAACCTGGTTTAAAGGTATTTGTATTAAACCATTGATAACCTGCATTTGGCGCACTCCAAGGTTCAGGTTGTGGCTCAGTTGATAAGCTTGGTTGCTCAAATGATTGTAAAGTAGTAGGTAAATCAAGTTGTAAACCATTTACTTGATCTAAACTTGTAAATGTTTCTTTATTCGATAACCAATTTACGATGTTTTCTAGTAAGATAGCATCGTTTTCTTCTTTATATCCATCGTAAGTTTTCTTTGTTTGGCCAGAATCTTCACGAACGTATTTTGGTGATGCATCTTCAACAGGAGAAGAGTCACCGATAAAGGCAGCTTTTCCAAGTCCTACTTTAGCAATAGCAGCATAAGGTCCCTCTGCAACACCACCGCCGTTATAAACACCGCTATCAACAGCGTTATTCCATTTTGACGGGTTTTCTGGAAGATAAACAAGTCCTTTTGCTAGTTTTGGATTTGTAATTGCTAGAGTAGAACCAGCATGCATTGCTACAGATGAAACACCTTTTGTAATTCCAAATGATTGTTCAGGTGACACAATATTTTTAGCGGAAACATCACCGATTGCGTTGTAGCGGAAGCGAATACCGAAGTTGTCAGATAGCCAATCAGAGCTTTCTACTCCTTGCATAGCTTGTGAATTAAATTCCTCACTGGACATTCCTTTTGATGGATTATCCCAAGCGCCGCGTCTATATCCATTAAATACTTCAGAAGAATCCCAGCGATTTTTATTACGATCTGCATTATAATGATCGGCAATAAAGAAGATACTACCGCCATTTTTCACATATTGTAACATTGCATCTTGTTCAGATTTTTTGTAAGGAATATTAGCTTCTGGAACGATAAATACACTGTAGTCTTTTAAATCTTCGTACGTAATCGGTGTTGATTTACGGAGTTCCTTTACATGATATCCGTTTTGGGCAATGCCGTTTCCGAAGTCAGAAAATCCGCCATCAATAACCCAGTCAGCTGTCCCGGCCGTTTGACCATGTGTATTATCAAATAATACTTTCTTCCCATTGTTTTGATTTACAACTTTTGCAGCAATTTCAGGAGCTGGGTCTACTGAGCTTTCCGCATAAGTAGATGGAATGAAAGAAGCTCCTATACTAAGTGTGATTGCTGTTGCTAAAGAAAATGTAATCCATTTTTTATTCTTCATAGAAGAATCCCCCTAATAAATATATTTGCTTTAATAATGTAATCTATTTTTTTTAGGAAAGAAAGATAGAAAATATTAAATAGTGTAAAGATAGCGTTAATTTAATTGAGAAATATTTGTGAGAATAATGAAAAAATCTCTTCCTAGTAAATAGGAAGAGATTTTGAGCTTAACTAATTTTTGAATTAGGCGTTTCATCAATTTTATGGAACCCCTTCATATAATACACGATTGCTAAACCAATAAGCCAAAGTGGGCCAACAATTAATGCAATTCTTGTATCTTCTGAATACGCCATTATACCTAATACGAGTGCAAGGAAAGCGAGTGAGAAATATGAACTTAATGGATGTAAAGGCATTTTATATGTTAGCTTGTCCTTTTTATCTGTTTGCAATCCTTTACGGAATTTAATTTGAGCTATTAAAATGATGCCCCAAGTCCAAATTGCTCCGAAAGTTGAAATACTAGTGAGCCATGTAAATACTTTTGCGGGCACAAGATAGTTTAATATAACACCAACGAGTAAGACGGTAGCTGTTGCTACAATTCCTTGACTTGGAATACCGTTTTTATTTAAACGGCCGAATCTTTCAGGAGCTTTTTTCTGCTGAGCCAATGTATACAGCATACGGCCTGTGCTAAATAAACCACCATTACAAGAAGAAAGAGCTGCTGTTAATACGACAAAGTTAATAATCCCTGCTGCTTTTGCAATACCGATTTGCTCAAATGTTAATACGAATGGACTTCCTTTCTCACCAAGTTCGTTCCATGGATAAATTGCCATCATAACGAATAGAGCCCCAACGTAGAACAGTAATATTCTCCAAAATACGTTATCGATTGCTTTTGCGAGTGTTTTTTTCGGATTTTGCGCTTCACCCGCTGTAACTCCAATTAATTCAACGCCTAAATAAGCGAATAACACCATTTGCATGGAGAGTAGTAACCCAGAAAAACCATTTGGGAACCAGCCGCCATGTGACCAAAGATTAGAAATGCCGGTAGCGATACCACCGTTTCCGAATCCGAATAGAATAATACCAGCTCCAACCAATATCATACAAATAATTGTGATAATTTTGATGAGAGCAAACCAAAATTCAAGTTCTCCAAATACTTTTACGGATAAAAAGTTGAAAGCACTCATTAATAATAGAGCGAGTAAAGCCCAAGTCCAGCGCGGGATATCTGGGAACCAGTATTGCATGTAAATGCCAGCTGCTGTAATTTCAGCCATACAAGTAACAACCCATAAGAACCAGTAGTTCCAACCGGTAATATAGCCAGCTAGTGGTCCAAGGTAATCATAAGCATATTTACTAAAGGAACCGGCAACAGGTTGTTCAATTGCCATTTCTCCGAGTGCTCGCATAATGAAAAAAATAACGAGTCCAGCAATCATATAGCCTAGTAGAATAGAAGGGCCAGCTAGCTTAATAGCAGAAGCGGATCCTAGAAATAGTCCAACGCCAATAGCTGAACCGAGTGACATTAAAGTAATATGTCGTTCTTTTAAACCGCGGTTCAAAGTTCCAGATTTGTTTGTGTGCTGCATAAGAAGAATCCCCCTTGTAGAGTGAACGATATTTGAATGCGTTTACTAAATATTTAACTATTTCAAATTATAAAACATTTCTATCTGTTATGCTACAAAAATAAACATAGTTAACTGTACTACATCTATACTTGTCAGACTTAAACTTAAAATTCGAACTATTAGCGAATATATTGACTCTTCTTTTTATTGATTGTTAAGATTAAGTATTATATTTTCTCACATACTAGTAAGAAAAGAATGTGTGATAATAATTCAGATGTAGGAAGGGTACATAACCATGTTTCAATTACAAAAATATAACACTTCTGTGAAGCAAGAGCTTTTAGCTGGCATCACAACTTTTTTTACATTTGCGTATATTCTTGTCATCAATCCGAAAATATTATCTGATGCAGGTGTACCATTTGATCAAGCTTTTACAGCAACTATTATTGCGACGGTTGTAGGGACGCTATGTATGTCGTTTTTAGCTAACTATCCAATTGTTATTGCTCCAGCTATGGGAATGAATGCGTATTTTGCTTATTCTGTTGTTCAACAGACAGAGGGGATTACATATGTCATTGCGTTTTCAGCAGTATTTGTAACAGGTATCATTTTTCTTTTATTATCATTCACTTCATTTAGGCAAAAGCTAATTGTCGCAATTCCTGACAGTTTAAAACATGCGATTGCAGGTGGGATTGGTTTATTTATTGCTTTTATCGGATTACGTCTATCTGGAATTATCGTTGATCATCCATCTAACTTAGTTACGATTGGTGACTTCCATTCTCCAGCCGTTATTTTAACTTTAATTGGTTTGATTTTAGCGGCGGTATTAATGGCATTGCGTGTGAGCGGTGCATTATTTATTAGTATGATTGTGACAGGAATTATCGCCTTCTTTACAGGGCAACTGAAGTTTACAGATAAAATTGTTGCGATGCCTCATTTACCAGAGGGGATTATCGTTTCAAATCCAATCAACGCCTTTTCAGATGTCATTGAATATGGATTATATGGCGTTGTATTTTCATTTTTACTTGTACTGTTATTTGATACAACAGGCGCATTACTCGGTTTAATTAAACAAGCAGGTTTAATTACAGATAATACAGAGAAGCGTTTTGGTAAAGCGTTTATTGCGGATGCAATTGGCGGGACTACAGGCTCTATCTTTGGGACAAGCCCAACAGCAGCGACGATTGAATCATCAGCTGGTATTGCTGCGGGTGGTAAAACAGGATTAACAGGTATTATAGTAGTTGGCCTAACGGTTATAACGGCATTCTTCAGCCCTGTTATTGCTTCTTTATCAAGTGTAGCCGCTATTACAGCTCCTTCATTAATTATTGTAGGTAGTTTAATGGCGCAAAGTCTTCGTGATATTAATTGGAATGAATTTGATGATGCATTACCAGCATTTTTAATCTTCGTTGGTATTCCGTTAACGTCTAGTATTGCGAATGGAATTGCAATTGGATTTTTAGTGTATCCAGTCTTAAAAATTGTGAAAGGAAAAGGGATGGAAGTACATCCGTTACTATACTTATTTACAATTTTATTTGGATGTCATTTATTCTTATAATATAGATATAGGAGAGGGAGCTTCTTATGAGAGGCTCCTTTTTTGTGTATAATAAAGTGAAACTATAATCAGTGGGGCAGTTAATTTCCAGCCTAACTACTTTGCTCTAGCCGAATATTGAAGTAGGGGTGTTCCTGCTTATAAATAGCGGGATAAAGTGAAATTATAGTCAATCAAGCAAAATATAAATTACTTAATGGAATATATATGTTACAATAAGGGTGGAGGAGGAACATGAATGGCTGTAAGTAAAATAAAAGTCGCGCGTGTTCAGTTAGATTTAACACAGCAACAATTAGCAGAAAAAGTAGGCGTTACAAGGCAAACGATTAGTTTAATTGAGAAGGGGAAATACAATCCGTCTTTAGATTTATGTTTAAAAATTTGTTATGCGGTAGATAAAACATTGAATGATTTATTTTGGGAGGAAGAGGAGTGAGGGGATGAGGATTGTGAAAGATGAACGTTTAATGATTGAGGGGCTAAAACATATTAGACTTGTTTTCATCTTACAAAATATCGTCATACTAGGTATTGTTTTTTATCGCTACGTTTTGCAAGATGCAGGATATGAAAGTGTTTCAGATTTATTAATGGTATTTATGTGCGGGATAATAGTTATTAACTTTTTAAACTTAAAAAATTCGGTGGAAGTGTATGAGCATACAGGGGGAGTATCACACAGTTATTTCATGAAACTATTATTAATTCCTGTGGGTATTGTTATTGGAATTTTAGCTATTTGTATCGTTGTAACACCAGATATTTCGATAAAAGAAATTAGTATAACAGGACTTATTATGTTTGCTTGTTTTTTAGTTCCTAGTTTGTTTATATACATATATATGAAAAGAATAAAAAGTGAAGATTGAAGTATAAGAAAAGCTTTCCGATATTTGCGGAAAGCTTTTCTTATATTTTTTTATATAGTACTTTATGAAGGCCAATCGGTTCAATTTCAAAGACTTCACCATATTCCTGGAAGCCTAAGTGCTTGTAATAGTCAGCTACAGTAATTCGGCCATTACACCATAATATATTTGCTTGGCGTTCTTGCAAGATTTGTTCCGCCTTCTGAATTAAGGAGCTTCCAGCACGGTTGTTTCGAAATTCAGGTAATGTGGCCATTCCTCGTAGACGATAATGGCTACCAGCTAGTAAGTCAGGGTATAGTTCTTTTGAGAAGGAAGCGATACTAATCAGTTCATCATTTATAAATGCGCCTAAGTGAAAGGTGTCTGTTTCATAATCGGAAGAGTATTTACAATCTGCTAATGTTTGATTCGGGCGTAAAATTTTTTGACGTAATACGTAAGTTTCAGATCCCTCAATATTTTTCACGGTAATCATATTAACATCCTTTCTTATAAGGCGGTTTCTGTTAATTGTATAAAGAAATAGGCAGGTGCGGCGAAAAGTCCGAGTATGCTAGCAGTTCCGAGAAGGAGTGAAAGTAGGAGGCAAGAGTATTTTATTCCATTCGATTTGTTCCATCCGTAACTGCAAATTTCAATGCTAACACCGATGAGAATAATGGCAATGAGTATTTCCGCTAATAATAAAAGAGCTAAAGTTACAATAGACATAATATAATCCATCCTCATAATATGTGATAGTAACATTTTACCATATAAAATGGAAAAAAATGCCCCTCAATTATGTGAGGGGCATTTTCTATTCTAATATGTTTTTTAGTGTATCGATATGTTCTTTTGAACCTGTTACAAGTAATGTATCACTGTGCTGTAGTCTCGTATCACCATGCGGAATTAATGCTTTATTCCCGCGATAAATTTGAATGACTAGTACATCGCCTAAAAACGGAAGGCGGCGAAGTGCCACGCCGTTATATTTATTGCTTCGTAGTTCAACTTCACGGACTGTTTCGTTTGCTGTTGTAATTAAGCGAACGAGACTTGGTTTATCAATAAGTGCACGTAATAGAATACGTGTAGAGTTAATTGTTGAGAACACAGCGATATGTTCTTGCGTTGCTTTTTCTTGTAGAAGAGGATCTTCTACACTTGCAATAACATGTTCAACACCTAGTTCCTTTGCGTGTTCTGCTAATAATAAGTTTTGTTCATCATCACTTGTTGCAACAACAACACGGTCTGCGTTAAATGCTGTTTGTTCAGTTAATGAAGCGATTGTGATGTCATCTAATTTTATGATAGGAAAGTCATGTGATGTCGCTTCCTCATCATTTATTTTATTTTGACGCATCATATAAAGTGTTACATCATAATCTTCTCGTTTTAAATCAAGTGATAACGGAAGGGTAATTCTGCTGGCGCCAATAATAGAAACTTTTGGTTTTGGTGTTTCTACTTTCGGGAACATCTTTTTAAATAATATAGGTGCAAAAATACAAGTAATAACTGCGCTTAAAATAAGCGAAGCAGATAAACTTGGACTGATGATCCCTAGTTTTTCACCAATTTGTGCAGCTGCAATAACTAAAGAAAGTGTCGATGTTAATAAGATGGCACTTCCTAGTACGATATTCCGTGGATACCATTTGCGTAAAACAAGTGATGGTAACAGCTTTGAAATAAAGAGTCCTACGATTAAAATTGGAATCATTAACATGCTAGAAGGTTCTTTGAAAATAGACCAAACCTCTAAATTTACACCAACCATTACGAAGAAAATAGGAATGAAGAAACCGTATCCGATGGAATCAAGCTTTTCAACCATATCTTCATTTGGTGATAATAACGATACAAGGACACCTGCTAAGAAGGCGCCTAAAATATTTTCAGCTCCAACAGATTCAGATAACCCAACTAATATTAAGATGAGTGCAAAAACAGCTCGTGTATCAATTTGTACACTACCAGCTTTTAAGCTATCTAAGTATGGAATGTTTTTAAAGCGTTTTGCAATGAAGTAAATAACAATACCAGCTCCGAATAGAAGAAGAAGGAGCCACATGCTTTGGCCGCTTTCGGAATTTAATCCGACGAATACAGCGAGTAAAATCATTGTAACTAAATCTGCAATAACAGCGACTAATAAAATGATTTGTCCAATTGCCGTTTTTCCTAAGTTATTCTCTTTTAATGTTGGTACGACAACACCTAAAGAAATAGTTGAAATGATTAAAGTCATGAACATTGCATTATCTACAAATCCTAGCCATACGAATAGTAATGATAGGGCATAAGATAAGATGAAAATAAATAAGAAGATAATGCTTGCTGCTTGGAATGTGTTTGGTTCGTTTGTCGTATTCTTTTTCCCTTTTTGTTTAAAGATAGAAAAATCAATTTCTAAACCGCTTAAAAACATAAGGAAGATAAATCCTAGTGTCGATAAGACTTGAAGCCACATATCTGGCTCAATAATATTAAACCCACTTTTACCTACAAAGATTCCTGCGATGATTTCTGCAACAACGACAGGAAGTGCTTTTAATTTAAAGCGTTGTAACAAAAGGGGAACGAAAAACGCGATTGCAACGACAACCATAAGTGATAGAACAGAAGTGTGATGTTCCATTGCGTTCTCTCCCTTCAAATAAATATAGTACCTATTTAGCCATATAATAGGTAGAAAAGCAACGCATATGGATTCGATTTCATAAAGAAAGAGTTTTCTTAACATTTGTCATAATAAGTATATTTTTCATGATTCTGTTGTTAATTCTGTAAAGTGGATGTAATAGGGGAGGGAATAAAAAAAGACTGCTGAGAAACCTCAGCAGTCTTTTCATGTACATTACATTGAGAAGAAGATCCATACAGTTAAACCAACTGTTGCTGTTGCAACGAAGAAACTGTAGATCATAGTAAGGATTTGAATGCGTCCTTCTCCTTCTTTTAAATGCATGAACATGATTAATTGTAATAATGCTTGCGCAACCGCCATTGCGATAATAGACGTTAAAACCGTTGATAGTGGTAAGCTTGTGTAAAGTGCCACGTATAACGCTAGAAACGTTAGTGCAAGCGATAAAATAAATCCGAAAACGTGTGACCAAGGGAATCCGCTATGCGCATGCCCATTTGCTTGAGTATTGTTTTGACCCATTATTACGCCACCATCCCGTTCAAGTAAACTAGTGTGTAAATGAAGATCCAAACGAAATCAAGGAAATGCCAGTATAAGCTGATGATAAATACTTTACGAGCTGTAACTGGTGTTAAACCTCGTTTTAAAATTTGGATAATAACACAAGTTGCCCAAATGATACCACCTGTTACGTGGGCACCATGCGTTCCAAGTAGAACGAAGAATCCTGATAAGAAAGCACTTGTTTGAAGTGTAGCGCCTTTACCAGCGTAAATAATGAACTCTTCGATCTCGAAGAATAGGAAACCTGCACCTAAAAGTAATGTAAGGATGAACCATCCAAGCATTGCTTTTTGGTTGTGCTTACGCATTTCATGAATTGCGATACCACATGTGAAACTACTTGTTAAAAGTAGTAGCGTTTGAATTAAAAGTGTTTTAACTTCAAACAATTGTGCTGGTGTTGGGCCATCTGCCGTACGACCAGCAAGTACTAGATAAGAGGCGAAAAGTGTTGCGAACAGCATAATTTCAGCCCCAAGAAAAATCCAGAATCCTAGGATATTCAATCTGCTTTGTTCGGATTGATATTCCAAAGGTAAGCTTTTATCTAAAGCCGCCATTTCATTTCACCTCTCATGCTACATGTTCTGTTTTTTTAATTTCATCAACACTGATATAGTAACCTTCATCGTAATCGAATGAACGATAGATTAAGCAAGCTAAAATACCAACGCCGCCGATTGCTGCAATCCAGAACCAGCTAAATACTAATGCGAAACCTGCAAGACCGAAGAATCCAGACATAATAATAGGCACACCAGAGTTACTTGGCATGTGAATTGGTTTTAATTCTTCTGCTGCTGGTGTAACTGTCTCTCCACGTTTTTTCATGAACCAGAAAGCATCAGCTTCTTTGATTTCTGGAAGTTTCGCGAAGTTGTAATGTTGTACAGGAGATTGAGTTGCCCATTCAAGTGTACGGCCATCCCATGGATCTCCAGTTGTGTCACGTTCACCGTGACGTGCACTCCAAATTACGTTGTAGCAAAGAATTAGGAAGCCGATACCCATCATTACCGCACCAACAGATGCGATTTGGTTTAGCCATCCCCATCCAAGACTTTCAGAGTAAGTGTACATACGACGAGTCATACCGTCTAAACCTAAGAAGTACATTGGGAAGAAACAGATGTTGAATCCGCTCATAAAGATCCAGAATGTCCATTTACCTAGGCGTTCATTTAACATATGACCAGTCATTTTTGGATACCAGAATGTGAATCCAGCAAGCATAGCGAATACTGTACCTGCGATTAATACGTAGTGGAAGTGAGCGATTAGGAAGTAGCTGTTATGGTACTGATAATCAGCTGCTGCCATTCCAAGCATAACCCCTGTAACCCCACCGACTACGAAGTTTGGAATAAATGCCAATGACCAAAGCATTGGAACTGTAAAACGAATACGTCCTTTATACAGTGTAAACAACCAGTTAAAGATCTTAACCCCGGTTGGAATCGAAATCGCCATTGTCGAAATCGAGAAGAATGAGTTAACCGCTGGACCTGCACCCATCGTGAAGAAGTGGTGAAGCCATACGACGAAACTTAGTAAAGAAATTGCAACCATTGAGTATACCATCGCACTGTAACCGAATAGACGCTTACGTGAGAATGTACTAATGATTTCAGAGAAAATACCGAATGCCGGTAAAATAACGATATATACTTCAGGGTGACCCCATACCCAGAATAGGTTGGCCCATAACATTGGCATACCGCCGCTCGCCATCGTAAAGAAGTGAGCATCGAATAGACGGTCAAATGTCATTAATGCAAGAGCAACTGTTAATACTGGGAAAGCGAAAATAATGATGACTGTTGTAATTAAGATTGACCAAGTAAACATTGGCATTCTCATTAAAGTCATACCAGGTGTACGCATTTTTAAGATAGTAACAAGGAAGTTAATACCTGTCATTAACGTACCGAGACCTGAAATCTGTAATGCAATTGCGTAGTAGTTATTTCCTACACCAGAAGTAAACTCTGTACCTGCCATTGGGAAGTAAGAAGTCCACCCAGCGTCTGGAGAACCACCAATTACGAAAGCGATGTTGAATAACATTGCTCCGACAAAGAATAACCAGAAACTTAAAGCATTTAAGAACGGATATGCAACGTCACGAGCACCAATTTGTAATGGTACTACAAGGTTCATTAATCCCATAACGAATGGCATCGCCATGAAAAGAATCATAACTGTACCGTGTGTTGTGAAGATTCCGTTATAGTGTTCAGCGTTTAAATAAGTTGTTTCTGGGAATGTTAACTGTGCACGGATCATTAAACCGTCCATACCACCACGGAATAACATAATAACCGCAGAGATAATATACATGGCCCCAATCTTTTTATGGTCAACAGTTGTTAACCATTCGTCCCAAAGCCATTTCCATTTTTTATACTTTGTTAGTACGAAAATGATTGCTAATGTCACAAGAACGATAGAAGCGTCTGCACCGTAAATAATCGGGTCACCTGTGACAAAGAATTCATCAAGCTTCACTGTGTTCACTCCAATCTGTTGGAATACTAGCTATTATTTTTTGTTTTTGTAGTAGTTGTAATCACAATATTCAAGTGATTTTGGATCTACATAACTTAAGTGATGACTAGAGAATGTCATACGACCAACTACACCAGGTTTAACAATTTCGTTGTACTTATCTTCTGTTAGTTTTGGAGCAGTTTGTTGTACTTCTTTTACCCACTTGTCATATTTCTCTTTAGTTTTTGCTTCAACTTCGAACTCCATGTGAGTGAATCCTTCACCAGAGAAGTTCGCGCTACGGCCTAGGTAAGAACCTGGCTTATCAGCTTGTAAATAAAGATCCATAATCATGCCATCCATAGTGTACTTCATACCACCAAGTTCTGGTACCCAGAAAGCATTCATTGGACCAACAGAAGTTAGTTTGAATTGAATTGGTACACCAGCTGGGATGTTTAAATAGTTAACGGTTTCAATTTTTTCCTCTGGGTAACTGAATAACCATTTCCAGTTTGCAGATGTAACATAAATCTCAACTGGTTTAATATGTTTGGACTCTTCCGGAACCTCTTCCGAAGCATAAGTTGCTTTTACTGTTGGAATCGATAATGCGATAACGATAATAACAGGAACAAGCGTCCAAATGATTTCTAATAATGTGTTACCGTGTTGATCAGGTGGCTCATAGTCCATATTCTCTGGTTTTTCACGATAACGAATCAAGATGACTGTAAACAAGATGAATACAATTGCGATAATTAATGACATAAGCAAGAATGACCAAACAATTAAATCATACTGTGCTTTTGCAACAGGTCCTTGCGGATTTAATACTGCGAGTTTCTTATCACAGCCACCGAGGAACAGAAGTAATGATAACGGAAGAAGCGAAGCCAGCTTCCAAAACGTTTTCTTTAGTTGCACGATTGAAAATCTCCTTTCTCCTTGGATTGAAACTATGCCAATAAAACAATATAAACCTATTAATTTATAGATGGCAATAGTTTTTGTGATATTGTTAAAAAATAGACACAAATGCACACTTTTTAAGGTGAATATCATTTGTAACTTGATTACATTGTAAACTATTTTCCAGAGAAAAACGTGATTGTGAAAATTTTAAGATAAATAAAGTTATACCAAGATATCCAAGAAATAGAAAAAAACTATCTTATCATAAGAAAGATAGCTGAATATTTTGTATATTTAGTTTACCTCTTTTTTTAGACTTATTTGTTGTTCAAATGTGACAACTTTTTTATATTTAACTTGTTATAACATGTAATAAATAATCATAAATGGAATACCGCAATAAAGAGCAATCCTCTGATCTGGAATGAAAGCTAAACCGACAAATGTGAACAATAATTCACAGAATCTTTCTAGCAAACTAGTAAGAAGAAAGGTACAATGATAAGAGGCATGTCTGTAAAATAATCATTAATGGAGTTTTGTTTAAAATGAAAAAGTTAAAATATCTTTTTGTTTTTGGAATTATATTTGCTGCCGCGTTTTTTATAGCGAAAGATAAAATAATACAAAAGGCGCAAGTGTTCCGTTTAGAGTATCTACCTGAAATGAAAGAAGCGACTATGATTGAAAATGTTCCGTTTATAAAGCAATTACCAGAATTACCTCGTGGATGTGAAGTTACAAGTTTGGCTATGTTGCTGCAATACAATGGTATACAAGTAGATAAGATGCAACTTGCTAGCGAAATTCATCGTGTTCCATTTGAACAAAATGGTTTACGTGGAAATCCTTATGAGGGATTTGTTGGAAATATTTACACGAAGGCAGAGCCGGGATATGGTGTATATAATCAACCTATTTTTAAGTTAGCAGAAAAATATATTCCTGAAAAAGTAGTTAATTTAACAGGCAGAGACGTGCAAGATATGTATAAAGTAGTTAGTGCCGGTTCGCCAGTATGGGTCATTATTAATACAACGTTTAAACCACTAGCTGAGGGTAGTTTTGAAACATGGAATACAAGCTCTGGCGAAGTGAAAATTACATATTTTGAGCATAGTGTAGTTGTAATTGGATATGATCAAAACTTTGTGTATGTAAATGATCCTTTGAAAAATAATCCACGTTTGGCTGTTCCTCGGGCGGAATTTGAGAAAGCTTGGGAGCAAATGGGGAAACAAGCAATTACTATTTTATAATAAGAAAAAAAGTCATCTTTTTGATGGCTTTTTATTTTTAAGTTATTATAATAGAAAATTCAGAAGATTCTTTTAAAAGTTAACAATTCACGTTATAATAACATTTAACTTGGTGAAGAAGGGGCGAAGAGAAATGGATGTTGCAAAGGAATTGATTGTATCGAAAAATCAATTAATTGAGTGGAGAAGGCATTTTCATAAGTATCCAGAGCTATCTTTTCAAGAAGAAAAAACGTCACAGTTTGTATTCGATATACTGCGGAAAATCACATATTTAGAAGTGTCTCGACCTACTAAATATAGTGTAATGGCAAGGTTAATTGGTAAGAAACCTGGTAAAACCATCGCGGTTCGAGCTGACATGGATGCTCTTCCTATTCATGAAGAAAATGAGTTTGACTTTATTTCTACAGAACCAGGTGTGATGCATGCATGTGGCCATGATGGTCATATAGCGATATTACTTGGAGTTGTACATAAGTTAGTAGAGGCAAGAGAGAAAGTTGAAGGGGAGATTCGTTTTCTCTTCCAACATGCAGAAGAAAACTTTCCTGGTGGTGCAGAGGAAATGGTTGCAGCGGGTGTAATGGAAGGTGTGGATTATATTATTGGTGCTCATCTTTGGGCATCGTTACAGGTTGGTAAAATAGGTGTAATTTATGGTCCTGCAATGGCTGCTCCAGATGTGTTTAAAATTACAATAGAAGGAAAAGGTGGACATGCTGGGATCCCTCATGAAACTGTTGATAGTATTGCAATCGGTACACAAGTCGTTTCGCAACTTCAGCACATTGTATCTCGCCTAACGAATCCGCTAGACTCTCTTGTAGTATCTGTTACGCAATTTCATGCTGGGACAACCCATAATGTGATTCCAGAACAAGCGGAGATTGAAGGGACCGTGCGGAGTTTAAAACATGAGTTGCGAGAAGAAACGGAGAAAAGGATTGAACGGATTGTGAAGCATGTGGCGGAAGCTTACGGGGCGAAATATACGTTTTCTTATGAATATGGATATCGACCGGTAGTAAATGATTATGAAGTTACAGAGGTTATTGAGCAAACAGCATTACAACTTTATGGTCGGGAAGGAGTTACTCGTTTACAGCCGACGATGGCTGGGGAAGATTTTTCAGCGTTTTTACAAAAGGCGCCAGGGACATTCTTTTTTATCGGAGCAGGAAATAATGAGAAAGGAATTATATATCCTCACCACCACCCTCGTTTTACGATTGATGAAGATGCATTACCAATTGGCGTGGAAGTCTTTGTAGCATCCATTATGAATTTTATAAGTAAAGGAGAATGAGATGAAGAAAATACATGTATTAGCGCTTATGCCAGTTTTCTGTTTAGTTATTGGACCTGTATTTGCTAATTCAGTTACTCCTTACGTACTAGGGATGCCATTTTTATTATTTTGGATATTATTATCGGTGCTCATTACGTCTCTTTGTATGGGTCTTGTGTACGTATTTGATCCTGCGAATAAGGGGGATGTAAAATGACCGCATTACTTATCATTATTTTATTTTTGTTTCTCGCACTATTTTTAGGAATTCGGGCACAACATGGAAAAGATATGAATTTAGAACAATGGTCAGTTGGTGGAAGAGGATTTGGCACTATTTTTGTTTTTCTTCTTATGGCAGGTGAAATTTATACGACGTTCACATTTTTAGGCGGAAGTGGATGGGCGTATAGTAAGGGAGCACCTACCTTTTATATTTTAGGTTATGGTGCATTAGCTTATATTTTATCTTACTTTTTATTGCCGCCAGTTTGGAAGTATGCGAAAGAGCATAATCTTGTTTCGCAGCCAGATTTTTTTGTGAAGAAATATAAGAGTCAGACACTTGGTATTATCGTTTCTATCATTGGGGTTATTTCGATTATCCCTTATCTTGTTTTACAGTTAAAAGGATTAGGCATTATCGTTTCGGAAGCGTCTTACGGAAGGGTATCGCCAGTTATTGCGGTATGGATTGGTGCAATTGTCATAACGATATATGTAATGGTTTCAGGTATACACGGCTCTGCTTGGACAGCGGCTTTGAAGGATATTATGATCCTGTTTATCGTTATGTTTTTAGGTATATATTTACCGTACCATTATTATGGAGGATTCCAGCCGATGTTCGAAGCTGTAGAAGCAGCAAAACCAGGGTTTTTATCTTTACCTGATGAAGGAATGAGTATTTCTTGGTTTGTTTCTACTATTGTATTAACGGCTCTCGGTTTCTATATGTGGCCCCATACATTCGCTTCTGCTTTCTCTGCAAAAAATGAAAAAGTATTTCGTAAAAATGCGGCAATTATGCCACTGTATTCTTTAGTTTTACTTTTCGTGTTCTTTGCAGGGTTTGCAGCTATCTTGCAAGTTCCTGGATTAAAGGGAGGAGATGTAGACCTTTCGTTATTCCGTCTGGCTCTTCAAACTTTTGATCCTTGGTTTATTGGGATTATTGGTAGTGCTGGGGTTTTAACAGCATTAGTTCCAGGTTCTATGCTTGTTATGGCCGCTTCTACATTGTTAGCAAAAAATATTTACCGAACAATGGTCCCAGCTGCTTCGGATCGACAAGTTGCAAAAGCGGCGAAATTATTTGTTCCTGTAGTAACGCTTGTAGCTGTTTTGTTCACTTTTAAAGGTGGAGAAACGATAGGAGCACTTCTTTTAATGGGATATAGTATCGTGACACAACTTTTCCCTGCGCTTGTATGTAGTTTGTTTCCACGTCAAGTTGTTACGAAACAAGGGGCAATTGCAGGAATGGGGATTGGGTTGTTAGTGGTTGCATATATTACTTTATCTGGTTCAACTTTAGCTACGATGTTTCCGGGGTTTCCTCAATATATAAAAGATTTAAATGTAGGAATAGTCGCATTGTTAATGAATATGCTTGTGATGTTTATCGTTAGTGGATTCACGAAAAACGTGTCTATAAAAGCAGACAATATAATAGTAGAAAAGTAATCCGTGAGCTAGAGCTATCTTTGAAAAGAGATAGCTTTTTTTTGTATATATTTTCTTCTATTAGCGGAATCTAACTAAAAACTTGTTGAAAAGGAAGTTAGGTGGGGGACTTGTTAGAGTTAAAAGGTAACTTATTTGAAGTTATGAAAGAAATTAGGGATGAGTTAGGTTCGCCTAATGATTTAACAATTAGGGAGGTCGCCCTTGCTGGTAGTTTTACACGCTGTGCTGTTATTTTTTTATGTGGGTTAACAGATAAGGATAATGTTTATAAATATGTAGTTCGTACACTTCAATATGAAGAAGTACAAAAAGAAGAAGTTGTCGTTCAGACGTTATTGGATCGTTTTATTTCTATTGCGGAAGTTGGTAAGAAGACAACGTTTCCGGATATTATAAATGCGATTTTAGCGGGAGATACGGTTATATTAATTGATAACATTCAAACGGCTATCGTGATTAATAGTAGAGCTTGGGAAAAAAGAAGTTTAGAACCGCCAGTAACAGAAGATTTAATACGTGGACCGAGGGTTGGATTAAATGAAGATATTAACGTGAATAAAATGTTAATTCGTCGTAGTTTACGTGACCCAAAGCTGAGATTTCAATCTTATATTATGGGGAAGAGATCACAAAAAGAAGTGACGTTAGTATATATAGAAGACATTATTAATCCTTACATTGTAAAAGAGCTAGATCGGCGTCTTCAATCAATAGAGACAGATGTCGTTTTTGAGACTGGTACGATTGAGCAATTAATTCAAGATAATAATTTGTCACCGTTTCCCCAGTTTTTGAATACAGAAAGGCCTGATAATATTGTGGCCTCATTAGCGAAAGGAAAGGCAGCTATTTTGGTGGATGGATCACCGTTTGCCCTTATAGCTCCGCTAGTATTTGTTGATATTTTTCAATCTGTGGAAGATCATTATGAGCGCTGGGTAATTGGGACTTTATTAAGAATTTTGCGGATGGGTTCTGGTATAATTGCGATTTTAATGCCAGCGATGTATGTAGCGCTCGTCTCATATCATCAAGGCCTTATTCCTTCTAAATTGGCTTATTCAATTGCTGGGGCAAGAGAAGGTGTTCCGTTTCCTGCATATATTGAAACGTTAATGATGGCATTAACGATGGAGTTAATACGAGAAGCGGGGATTAGGTTGCCGAAACCGATGGGGCAAACAATTGGGATTGTAGGTGGTCTTGTAATTGGAGAAGCAGCAGTGAACGCAGGAATTGTAAATCCGTTTTTAGTTATCATTATTGCGGTTACAGCTATTGCTACCTTTTCTCTCCCTGTATATAGCATTACGATTACGTTTCGTATTTTACTTTTCGTCTTTGTATTAGCAGCGACTGCTTTTGGGTTGTATGGAATCATTCTAGCTCTTATTGCACTTGCTATTCATATTACAAATTTAACAAGTGTTGGTGTACCGTATACGACTCCAATTGCTCCTGCATTTTATAAAGATTGGAAAGAAGAGTTTATTCGTATGCCAAAATCGATGTTGAAAGATAGACCAGAATATTTACAAACGAAAGATTCTACAATACGTCCAAAGGAGCGAAAATAATTGAAACCATTTGAGTATGGCGATGAAGAGATTGGATCTCGGGAAATTGGGTTTGCAGTATCATCGACCATTATTGGTATAGGAGCATTGTCTATGCCACGAGATATTGCTAATCAAACTTTATTTTCGGACGGTTGGATTATTTTACTTTTGGGTGGATTGGTATGTGCAGTTTTAGGTTGGTTTGTAACGAGGATAGCTATTTTATTTCCGAAACAAAACTTTGTTCAATATACAAGTGCGTATTTGACAAAGCCTGTTGCATACACAATTAGTAGCATTTTAGTATTAACGTTTGCTGCTTTGACAGCATATGAATCGAGAATGATTTCAATTATTTCTCAAACGTATTTATTTAGTGAGACACCGATACAACTACTGTCTTTCTTTTTCTTACTAGTTGTTATTTACGGAATAGCAGGATCAAGAGCGGCCTTATTAAGGTTAAATGTTCTATTTTTACCTATTGTTTTAATTGCGATAGTGCTTCTTTCTTTATTGAATATAAATTTAATGGAAATAAACAATTTATTTCCAGCTTTTCAAACGGAAGTAAGTCAGTACGCTGTTGGGGTTAAAAATTCCATATTCACATTTATTGGATTTGAGGTAGCTCTGTTTTATGCTGTGTTGTTGAATGATAAGACAGCGAAAAAGGCACCAATGGCAGTTGCAAAAGCCGTGATAGTAAATGTGCTCTCATATATTTTAATTTATGTAACTTGTATTAGTGTTTTTACGTATATGACAACTCGTGGATTGACATATCCAACAATTGAATTAGGGAAAGAAATTGAAATTGGTGGAGGTTTTTTAGAAAGGTTCGATGCAATTTTTTTTACGACTTGGATTATTACTATTTATAACACTACAGCAATGTATTATGACGTCGCATCTTTATTGTTTTGTGCCATGTTTCCGAAAGTGAAGAAACATATTTTTATTTTCGGAAGCGCGCCTCTGATTTTTATGCTGAATATGCTCCCTGGTAATTTAGATACGTTATCAAGTTACGGAACGTATTTAGCGTGGATAGATATGGGGTTTGTCGTATTAGCTCCTTTGCTAGTTTTTATTGTATATAAAATAAAAAGAAGGAATGGTAGAAATGAAAAACCTTCTTAAAATTATAATGGTTATGGTTTTAGCTGGATTTATAAGTGGGTGTTCTGAACTAGAAGAAATAGAAGAAAGAGGATTTGTAGTAGGCGCAGCTTACGATATTGTGAAGAAAAAGAAATCAAATCCGATTATGAAAGGGACGTATCAGATGGTACTTCCCAGTAAGTTAGCACAACAAGGTGGACAGGGCGATGGAGATAGTGAAAATTATATTAACGTAAGTGCGAAAGCAGATAGCGTCTTTGAGCAAATAAGAATAATTGCTAAAAAAATTAGTCGAACATTATTTTTTCCGCATATACAAGTCATTATTTTTTCGGATGAATTACTAGCGAATCCGTATGTTTTGCAAAATACGTTAGATGTATATTTTCGTGATCATGAAATGAGAAGAAATATTCGTTTGTTCGTTTCCAAGAAAAATGCAGAATCTATTTTAAAACAGAGCGCCAAACCTGAAAACTTACCGGCGCAGTACATTGATATGTTAGCTGAACATCCTCCGAAAAACGCTCAAATGATTGAGGCGGCGAGAATTGGTGAGGTACAAGGGAAAATGATCGCAGATCGAAGTTTTGCATTACCTCTCTTAGGATTAACTAAACAAGGGGTACAAATGGAAGGAGCGGCATTGATCCGTGGAAAGGATAATAAGTGCGTTGGAACTTTGAGTGGAGAACAAACATTAGGAATGAACTATGTAATAGGTAAAAAAATTGGAGGTTTCTTTACTGTTCGTAAAAAGAATCAGCTCATTACATATGAAATTCATAAGTTGCGCCGAAAGATCCAGGTGTCTACTGAAAATGCTACAAAACCGAAGTTTGATATTCAATTGTCCACAGAAGGCATATTAGCTGAATTACATTTTAATGAACCGAAACAAGTGATGAATGAAAAGCTTTTAAAGAAAGAGATCTCAAAGGAAATGAAGAAGCGTATTGAAAAGTCTATACAGCTTGTTCAAAAAAAATATAAGGTAGATGTATTGGAATTAGGAGAGGCATATAAGAGGCATAATTATAAAGAGTGGAAGAAAATTAGTAAGAATTGGGATCAAGGTCAAAATTATTTTAGTAATGCTGAAATTAATGTTCATGTTGATCCGACAATTGAACATTCAGGCTCAGCTTTACCGAAGAAAGTGAAGTAAGGTGATGGAAGTTGTTTACTGGATTAGGAATTAGTTGCACGATATTAATGGCGGTTCTTCCGGGAGCCATATACTTTATTCATAAGAAGCTCACAGTGTATGGAGCGCAGCCTTGGAATACTAATGCGAAAAAAAAGAAACCCGAATAAATTCAGGTTTCTTTCGTGCAAAGCAAATGTGAAGGGGGATACCTTCACATTTGCTTTGCTTATACAAGCTCTAACCAATGTACCAATTGTGTAGAGAGGAATGTAACAACAATGGCGATAACGGTAGGGATTGCAAACGATAAGAATGTCCATTTGGCACTTTTTGTTTCTTTATATATGTTAACCAGTGTTGTTCCACATGGGAAATGAAGAAGTGAGAACAACATTGTGTTTAACGCTGTTAACCAAGTCCAACCATTTTCTAAGAATAGATTTTTAATTTGATTAAAATCATCTATTTCAGTTAAAGCTCCAGTTGATAAATAAGACATTAATAAGATCGGGATAACAATTTCATTCGCTGGTAGTCCAAGAATGAACGCAGCTAGAATAAAACCATCAAGTCCTAACATTTTAGCAAATGGATCTAGGAAGTTTACAAAATACATAAGTAAGCTTGTGTCACCGATAAAAATATTAGCGAGTAACCAAGTTAATGCAGCCGCAGGGGCAGCTACAACTACAGCTCGTTTTAAAACGTAGACTGATTTATCAAGTGTTGCACGCACAATTGTATTCCAAACCTTTGGCTTACGATACGGCGGTAACTCAAGTGTGTAGTGAGTTGGAACACCTTTTAAAGCTGTTTTTGATAGTACCCAAGAAACAGTTAATGTCATAATAATACCAATTACAACCATCCCAACTACAACGCCAGCAGTAACTAATGTTTGCATACTACCTGTATAACCAGCAGCCATAAATAATGAAGCCATTAAAATTAACATCGGCCAGCGACCGTTACAAGGAACGAAGTTATTTGTTAAGATTGCAAGCATACGTTCACGTGGTGATTCAATAATACGCGTTGACATGATGGCTGCTGCATTACAACCAAAGCCCATTGCCATTGTTAAAGATTGTTTGCCATGTGCACCAGAGCGTTTAAATAAGCGGTCCATATTAAATGCAACGCGTGGTAAGTATCCGTAGTTTTCTAATAGTGCGAACATAGGGAAGAAGATTGCCATAGGTGGTAACATAACGCTAATAACAGCACCGATACCACGGAATAAACCAAGTATTAAAATACCATGTAACCATTCAGGTGCATGAGCAGCTTGGAACCAAGATGTTAAATATCCTTCGACCCATCCGAAAAACTCGGCAATCATATCAGACGGTACGTTAGCACCAGCGATCGTAAGATAAAAAATGATAGATAAAATACCGAGCATAATTGGGAATCCCCAGATTGGAGATGTGAAAATTTTATCTAGTTTTTCGGAACGATACAATTTATCAGTATTTGTATATTGAACAGATTCTTTACATATGCTTGCAGATGTTCGGTAAATATCTCCGACAATATCATCTCGTATATCTTCTTTTGAAAGTGTTTGTGCATGTTGAATAATATAGTCCAGTGGAAGAGCTTTACTGGCTGAGTGAGATTCCATTTATTACGACCTCCCTTACAAGTGGTTCGTTATGATGTTTTTGAAGTGTAGTTAAGAAATTTTTATCTCCATCTAATATACGTAACGCAATCCAACGTGCTGGATACGTATCGCCGAACACTTTATAAATTTGTGGTTCTAATTCCTGAATCATACTTTCGATTTTTTCACTGTAAGAAATTTTAATTGGTGTTGGAATTAGCTTTTTGTTTGCTATTTTAGCAATGACGCTTAGTAAATGCCCGATACCAACTCGGTTTCGAGCTGAAATTTTAACTACCGGTACACCAAGTGATTTCGCTAATTTCTTTTCATCAATAACGATGCCTTTTTTCTCCGCTTCATCAATTAAATTAATACAAATGACTACGTTGCTCGTCATTTCCATCACTTGGAGTGCTAAATTTAAATTTCTTTCCATTGCAGTTGCATCAATAACAACTACAGTTACTTCTGGCTTTTCAAATATAATATAATCTCTTGCTACTTCTTCATCCGCAGAATTTGAATATAGTGAGTAAGTTCCAGGTAAATCTATTAATGTATATTTACTGCCGTTATGTTCATATTCCCCTTCAGCTTTTAAAACAGTTTTTCCCGTCCAGTTTCCAGTATGTTGTTTTAAGCCTGTTAAAGTATTAAATAATGTACTTTTCCCGGTGTTCGGGTTGCCAGCTAAAGCAATGCGATGTTTGCTCATCTGAAATCATCTCCTAGTAATACCCCGAAAATAAGGGAACTTTCTTCCTTACGTAGTGCAATAGTTGTGTTGCTGACTTGATAAGCGACCGGATCTCCGAGTGGACTGCGCTGTAATACTTTAATTGTTGCTCCAGGGATAAATCCTAAATCTAATAAACGTCGTTTCATAGTTCCTTCTAATTGTATCTTCTCAATTTGTACAAACTCTCCTGTCTTGAATTCGGAAAGTGGTTTTGTATTAGCCGATACCATAAAAGTTACCTCATCTCTATATTGTTAGTTTGAGTTTAAAAAGTTTCCTTAGGTAAACTTTTTGTTAGTAATATAGTAGACTACATTGGATGATGCTGTCAATTGGTACTTTAAAAATATTCATTTATTTTTAGAATTGTTCCAATTTATTTAGTTGTACTAAAAAATATTACTGAAATTCTGTTTAATGTAAATAAAGTAAGAGTGTAAAAGTTAAAAAATAAAATGGATTTGTAAATATATTTTTAACTAAAAGGGGAAAAGGGTGAAAAACATTTACAATGAATTTACATTGTTAAGAATAAATTTACATTACTGTTTAATTAGTGTGGATTTTGTTGGGTTCTTTAACTATAAATGTTGGGATTCCTAGCTTTTAAAGGTTATTATCGTCATTTACTTAAAATTAAAAATTGCTTAACACTCACATAATATTGTTGTCCTACAATGAATTTGTGTTCGAAAGAAAATGAATTCGAAAAGTGATAATCCAAATGGGGGTACAAGACATGGTTATGAAAAAAGGTATTAAATTTTCTTTAGCAGCTTTAGTGGTAGCGGGAGCGTTAGTTGGATGTGGGAAAGCAGAAGAGACATCAGGTAAGGATGCTAAAGGAAGCGATAATGCAAAACAAGAATTGTCAGGTACAATAGCAGCTGCAGGCTCTACAGCACTTCAACCTCTTGCAGAGGAAGCTGGAAAGAAATTTATGGAGAAAAATTCAAACGTTTCTATTCAAGTGCAAGGTGGCGGTAGTGGAACTGGAATTAACCAAGTAGCTTCTGGTGCAGTCCAAATTGGTAACTCAGATGTTCCATCTGCAGATAAAATAAAAGATGCTGATAAGGCGAAAGAATTAGTAGATAACAAGGTAGCGGGTATTGCATTCGCACTTGTCGTAAATAAAGATGTAAAAGTTGATAATTTAACAGTACAACAAGTACAAGATATCTTTACTGGAAAAGTCACAAACTGGAAAGAAGTAGGGGGGAAAGATGAAAAAATTAACGTAATTAATCGTCCGGCTTCTTCTGGTACACGTGCTACATTTGAAAAAACAATTATGAAAGACGCGAAAATCAATGATGGAACTGGTACTACACAAGATTCTAACGGTGCAGTAGAGCAAGCGATTAACTCTACTCCAGGTTCAGTAAGTTATTTAGCAATGTCTTACATGGTTGGCGAGAAAAAAGGTGCGCTACAAACAGTGAAAATTGATGGTGCTGAACCAAAAGTTGAAAACATTGCGTCTGGTAAATATCCATTCTGGTCTTACGAGTACATGGTAACGAAAGGTGAGGCAAAAGAAGCAACAAAAGCTTATATTGACTATGTAAAAGGTAAAGATTTTGAAAAGCAAGTAGAAGATATGGGTTACATCCCAATGTCTAAATTAAATAAGTAATAAAATTTATGGGGCTGGCTGCAAGGCCAGTCCTGTTCATTTCAATTTATGAAGTGGGGTCTGTCCTGTGATGAAGGGGAAAAAACAAATTAATTACGTGAAAAGTGAATATATAGGAAGATCACTTGTTACGTTTTGTGGTATTTTTATTGTTTTAGTTACATTAGCTATTATTGCGTTTATTTGTGGTAAAGGGATTCAATCTTTTACGCAAAGTGGTATCTCGTTTACTGAGATGTTAACATCGAAACAATGGAGTCCAAATGCTGATGAGGGAAGTTTCGGGGCTGTAATTTTTATTGTAGGTTCAACGGTGGTTTCGTTAGGTGCAGTTATTATTAGTGCACCAATTGCTATAGCTCTTGCTATATTCATGAATTTAATTTCGCCGAAGTTTGGAAATAAAGTATTGAAGCCTGTTTTAGAATTATTAGTTGGTATTCCTTCGGTGGTATACGGATTATTAGGGGTTACGATTTTAGTACCGCTATTACGTGATTCGTTTGGAGGAGTAGGGTTTAGTTTAATTGCAGGTATTATTGTCCTGAGTATTATGATTTTACCTACTATTGCTAGTATCGCTTCTGATGCAATACGCTCTGTTCCATTTGATTATTTAGAAGCTTCTTATGGTTTAGGGTCAACGAAATGGCAAGCGATTAGCCGAGTGATTGTTCCTGCTGCGAAAAAAGGGATTTTAACAGGTGTTGTTTTAGGTTTAGCGCGTGCTTTTGGTGAAGCATTAGCGGTTCAAATGGTAATTGGGAATACGATTAAATTACCAGAAGGAATATATAGCCCAACAGCAACGTTAACGGGTATTTTGACAATGGACATGACAAATACATTAAACGGAACTGCTTGGAACAATGCGCTATGGACTTTAGCGATGATTTTACTTGTTATTTCATTCCTATTTATTTTAGTAATTCGAGCGATTGGGCAAAGAGGTGAGCGATAATAATGAATGCAAGAACGGTAAATAAAGTTTGGACAGGTATCTTTTATGCGGTTGCGGCTCTAGTCGTGGCTTTGCTGGTGTTCTTAGTGTTTGAAATTTTACAAAAGGGATGGGGTTTTTGGGATCCTAATTTCTTGTTTGGAGAACCAAGCAATACAAGAGCTGGTGGTGGGATTGGTCCGCAGTTATTCAATTCCTTCTATATGCTTGTTATAACGCTTATTATATCTATTCCTCTTGGGTTAGGTGCTGGAATATATTTAGCAGAGTATGCAAAACAAGGACGTTTTTTAAACTTTGTTCGTTTATGTATCGAGACAATGGCATCTTTACCTTCTATTGTTGTTGGTTTATTCGGTTTGTTAGTGTTCGTTACAATGACAGGATGGGGATACACAGTAATGGGTGGTGCCCTTGCTTTAACTATTTTAAACTTACCAGGTTTAACACGTGTTTGTGAAAATGCGATTTCAGAAGTTCCTTCTAATGTAAAAGAGGCGAGTCTTGGATTAGGTGCAACGAAGTGGCAAACAATCACTCGTATTATTATCCCGTCGTCATTACCACAAATTATTACAGGTGTTATTTTAGCGGCAGGTCGTATATTTGGTGAAG
The DNA here is from genome assembly GCF_051948935.1 of Bacillus sp. Brlt_9. Taxonomy (NCBI): domain Bacteria; kingdom Bacillati; phylum Bacillota; class Bacilli; order Caryophanales; family Bacillaceae; genus Bacillus; species Bacillus sp. Brlt_9. The sequence goes on from NZ_JAYJLO010000009.1 coordinate 195,325, forward strand.
CGGCGGCATTAATTTACACAGCGGGTTTAACATCTCCGATTTTAAATTCTGCAGCAGACTTCTCAAGTCCTGCACATCCTTTAAATCCATTTAGACCAGCTGAAACATTAGCGGTTCACATTTGGAAGTTAAATTCTGAAGGGATTATTCCGGATGCGAAGTTAATTGCGACAAAATCTGCAGCTGTATTAATTATTATGGTATTACTATTCAATGTTATTTCACGCTTAGTAGCATCTGTATTGCACAAACGTTTTACAGGAACGAAAAGAAAAAGTAAAACGACGAAGAAGGTAAAAGCAGCATAAAATACAAAGAGAAACTCTCTATTTATAAGTAGGGAGTTCTTTTTGTATTTTAATATAGAAGGAATGGATGTAAGGAGTGTTGAATTTGTAATTGATTATATAGATGAATAGTGCGGATGAGAGGGGAAGTTAATTTGTTTTTTCTGCAAATGTCAGGATTTCCTGGATCGGGAAAAATCGACAGTTTCTAAGTATATAGCGAAGTTAACAGGTGCTGTAATTGTAAATCATGACGTTTTAAAATCAGCTTTGTTACAATCATTAGAAATAAAAGGGATTGAATCGACGATTGTTGGGGGAGTATCATACGATGTTGAATGGGCATTGATTGATTCTTATTTGGAACAAGGGCATAGTGTGATATTGGATAGTCCATGTTTATCCCGCATTTAACGGGCAGTAAGGCCCCCACCTCAAAATTCAGCGAAAGCAAAGAAGTTAGGTGGGGAATCAACTGCCCGTAAAAGCCCGATTGGTTCAACTAATAATCAGTGGGGGATGAATCCCCCACTGATTAAAGTTTCACTTTATATGATGGGATGGTTGAAAAAGGAATTAAGTTGTCTAATAAACATGGTGTAAAATATAAATATATCGAATGCTATCTTAATGATATGGAAGAAATTAATAATAGGCTGCAAACACGTAAGCGTATGGTCAGTCAGATTGGACGAGTGGATTCGGAGGTAGCTTTTAAAAAGTGGTTAGATGGTAGTAAAAGACCTTTAAATAGTGAATATCTTATTGTGGATTCTAGTGAACCTCTAGAGCGGTATAAGGAAAAAATGATGGATTATATGATTAGATAGAGAAAAAGCGTTATCTTCATGAATGAAGATAACGCTTTTTTTAAATATCAGGTGTTTCTGTAGAAGTATTTATTTTTCTGCGAGAGCGTCTTTTCCTCCCGATTTTATCTAATAGTTCATACATAACTGGAACGACTACTAACGTAAGAACGGTTGAGACTGCTAAACCACCGATAACAACGACGGCAAGACTTTTTGACACCATGCTTCCGGCTTGTGATTGACCAAATAGAAGAGGGAGCATAGCGACGATTGTCGTTATAGCTGTCATAATAATTGGACGTAATCTAGTAGATCCCGCTTCTAGTAAGGCTTCTCTTGTGTCCATTCCGTGTTCCCTATTTTGTTGCACTCTTTCTATTAATACAATGGCGTTTGTAACGACAATCCCGATTAACATTAGTGCGCCGATCAAGGAATTTATATCAACAGGTGTTCCTGAAATGATTAATCCTAAAATACCGCCGACAGCAGCTAATGGCAAGGAGAACAAAATTGCAAAAGGAGCGCGCGCCTGTCCGAAGGTGATAACCATAATTAAATATACAATCCCGATTGCAATCCCCATAATTTTGAATAAATCTGTGAAATTTTCTTGCATAGATTCAGTTGCGCCGGCAATAGTTACTTTTGCACCGCTAGGTAAATCTAAGTTAGCTATTACTTCGTTTACTTCTTTGCTTACTTTACTTAAATCTTCATTTGAGGCCTCGGCAGTAATTTGAATCGTTTCTTTTCCGTCTTTATGGAAGACTTCTGTTTGCAGTTGCTTTTCTGAAATAGTTGCAATGTCTTTTAAAGGAATTGGTCCATTGATAGGTGATAGTATGTTTGTGTTTAAAATGTCTTCTTGTTTTGTAATGTTTTCTTTTTTGTGTTCTATCATAATAGTTGTTTTTTCGTTATTGATTGAAACTTCACCAATAGGTGATTTTTTCATAAGCAATGCTACTTGTTGTGCTACTAATTCTGGTGTTAATCCTAGTTGTTCAGCCTTTGTTTGATCAACATGGATTTGCCATTCTTTCTTAGAGTCTTCTAAATTCGTTTTTACTTTAGAGAGAGCACTTATATCTTTTAGTTTTGTTTCGACGATAGTAGCAGTCTCTTTTAAATTCGTTTCGTTAGTGGCTGTTACGTTAAATTGCAAATTATTGCCGCCGCCAGAGCTTGAATAACTCATTTTTATATAATCAAGTTCAGCGGGCTCAAAAGCTTTCTGTTCTTTTTTTAACTCTTTAATATATTGATCTATATCAGAACCTTTTTTGAAGACTACTAATATACTTGCGAGATTATTTTTTGTTGTTTGCCCCCATTGTGCATCTTCTGCGCTAGATCCCATTCGTAAAATAACATCCGTTACATCCGAATTAGAAAGTAGCTTCTTTTCGAAATCAAAGGCTTTTTGTTTTTGTGTTTCAGGAGCGTAATCAGCTGGGAAAGTCATGTTAATAGATAACATTGTGTCGTCTTCAGATTTTATATTTGCTTTCGGTAGTAATACATAGGCTGCAATCGACCCCGCGAATAATAAAAAAGAAGTAAGTAAAATAATGAATTTATGCGATAGAGCCCACTTTAGTGTAGTGACATATCGTGGTGAAGAACTTGGCTTTTTGTGTTTTGTTTTTTTGAGTAGTAAAAAAGCCATAAGTGGAACAACTGTTAGTGCGACAATTAAGGATGATAGTATAGAATATACAACTGCTAATACCATAGGTAACATTAATTTTCCGATTACCCCTGATACGAGACCGATAGGTAAGAAAACAGCGACCGTTGTTAAAGTAGAAGAAGTAATTGCGACGGCGACCTCTTTCGTTGCATCGAGAATAATATCTTTAGAGAAAGATTCTTTTTGTAAACGACGGAAAATATTCTCAATGACAACGATGCTATCATCAACGAGACGTCCAACTGCAACAGCTAAACCACCGAGTGTTAGTGTGTTAAGTGTGATGTTAGATTGGTGTAGTAAAAAGAGTGTTAATAAAATAGATAATGGAATACTGACAACAGCGATGAGTGTCGTTCGGAAGTTGCGCAAAAAGATTAATATAATTAGAGTTGCAGCAATTGCTCCAAGAATCACTTCTTTTCCCATACTAGTAACAGCATTTTCAACTTGCTCATGAGTTGAGGCTAAAAGTTTAATAGAAAACTGATCTTGATATTGTTTACTTATATCTTTGATTTTTTTATCGATTTCCTTTCCGATTGCAACCGCGTTTTTACTTGGTTCTTTCGTGATGATTAATCCGGTTCCTTCTTCTCCGTTTATATGTGAGATGGTATCGTAGTGTTGTTTAAGTTCAATTTGAGCAACATCTTGCAATTTTACTTGAGGTGCAACGGTGACATTTTTAATGCCATCTACATTTTTGATATCCCCAATGACACGAAGATTATATTCTTCTTTATTAACGGTAACGGCTCCAGCTGGAGTGGAAGTTTCTTTTCCTTGTAAAACTTTTAATATTTGCTCGGTTGTTACATTTTTATCTTTTAATTGGTTTGGGTCTAGTAGAATAGATAATTCAGAAGCTGATTTTCCGAAAAACATAACGTTGGCAACACCATCAATGCTTTCGAGTTGTGGTACGATTTCTTTTTCGATTTGTTTTTCATCTGCTTTTGAAAATCCGTTTTGCTTCTGGATAGCAATTTGAGCGAGTGGAATCATAGAAGTATTTAATTGGCTGACTATGGGTTTAGTTGCATCTTTAGGTAATTTAATTGTATTAATGGCCTTTTCGACTTCGCGTGCTGCGTCTTTCATATTTGCTTTGGATGTATACGCGATATCGATGCGTGATAACCCCTCGTGAGTAGAAGAGGTGATGCTGTCGATGTGTTCTAAATTGCGAAATTGTTTTTCGAGGGGATCAGTTACTTCTTTCGTCATCGCTTCAGCGTCGAGTCCTTGAGATAAGGTTGTGACAGTGACTGCTGGATTATCGATGCTTGGTAAAAATTCCATAGGTAATTTAGAGCCGGAATAAACGCCAAGTATGGAAATGAGAAAAACCATGATGATAACAGCAGCGCGGTTTTTTAATGAAAACTTCGTTAACCTATCCATAAAGTAATTCCTCCATTGGTTTATTTGTAGTTGAGTACGTCCTTTCTTACTATATAACAAAAAATGGATATTTTTCATTAATTAAATGTAAAAAAATTCTAACAATAATCTTAAGTTAATGTTTTTGTTGGAATTTCTTTATTTATTCCGTTATTCGCGGTGATAAGATTCTTACCTCAAGCTTCGGTTGGAATCGAGGTGTCTGTGAACACACGATTCGTTCAACTAATAATTTGTGTGGAAGAACAAAAAATCAGCATGTTCGTTTTATTAGGAAGTGAAGGATCTATATTGTCATTCTATAGAGAAGGAATGATTATGTGGTCTAATATAGAAGAGAATCGGATTATAAAATGAGGTTTGGTCAATTAGAGTGTATTGGTATACAATTTAAATAGCTGTTTTCTTTAGATGGGATGAGGTGTTTCTATATAGAAGAAAGTAGGTTGGATATTTTTTTGTGTTTTTTTAAAAAAACACTTGTTATTTCAAAATCATGATGGTATATTAATAAACGTCGCTGATGCAGAAACGCAAAAAACGACAAAAAAGAAATTTTAAAACTTAGTTGACATCGAAAAATGAAGATGTTAATATGATGAAGTCGCTTCTGAAGCGGCGGACA
>NZ_JAYJLO010000010.1:0-172177 GCF_051948935.1 Bacillus sp. Brlt_9
CGCTTTATGGATAAGCACCGCTTTTCACCTCACTTCCTTTTTTTATTTGTTTACAATCTTTTTCATGATATACATGGGAACGATATCATGATATAACCAAATAATACTGATCACGTATTATTTCTTCTTTTTTGTCGAAAGTCCTCTGTCCCTTTCAAAAAAATACAAATGAAACAATTTCGTAGATGTAAAAATTCCTCTGAGCTATAACATTTTCTTTCTATAGGAACGAACTGATTACGATACCGGTACCTTATACTGATTCTTCACCAAGAAGAACCTTTAGCTGTTGCCTAGCCGTCATTCAGCTCCCACCTACTCATTGGAACATGTCCTACCCATTCCTTGAGGTGGGAGTTTTCTGTCGGGAAATGATAAAAGGTAAGGTTTTCCCCTCATATATTCATAGAAACACCCTTACCTTTCAATTATAAATTCTTCAAAAAATTGCTTCGTTATTAGTTTTAGTTTCATCTAAAACATTATTTTTATTAGAAATACTATTTAGCTATTAATTGAATCCATTCATTTTTTATTAATAATTGCTTGTCGAGCTTTTTCTTTATCGTCAAAATGAATAGTCGAATCTTTTAAAATTTGATACGTTTCATGCCCCTTCCCAGCAACCAAAACAATATCATTAGAAGATGCCATGTTTATTGCATGATTTATTGCAAGTTCACGATCTACTTCTACTTTATAATTCAAATTATTATTTTGTGAAAATCCTTTTTCAATATCTTTAATGATTGCCTTTGGGTCTTCCGAACGTGGATTATCAGAAGTAATATAAACAAAATCACTATAACTTCCAGCAATTCCACCCATTATAGATCGTTTTTTTGCATCTCTATCTCCACCGCAACCGAAAACAGTAATAATTTTACCTTTTGAAAACTCGCTAATTGTAGAGAGGACATTTTCTAACGCATCTGGTGTATGAGCATAGTCCACGATTACAAGGAAATCTTGATTTTCGTCTATGATTTCCATTCTACCTTCAATGCTCTTTACACTAGATAAACTGTCACTAATGTTTGTAAGCGGAATACCTTCAACCAATGCAGCTGTTATTGCTGCTAATGCATTATATACATTAAAACGGCCTACCAGATTTAGATGGGTTTCTATTTCTCCATTAAAGGATGCGACTACAAAACGAATTCCTTTTGGGCTTAAAGTTATGTTCTTCGCTTGAACATCAGCTCTATTATGTATCCCATATGTAATAACCTCAGCTGAAGTAATTTTTTTAAAGTATTGTACCGACGGATCGTCTGCATTCAATACAACAAATTTTTTATCTGTAGTAGAAAAATCATTTCCTAATCTTGAAAATAGAAGACCTTTTACATGCTTATATTCCTCAAATGTTCCATGGTAGTCCAAATGATCTTGAGTTAAATTTGTAAAAACAGCGGTTTTAAAGTTACACCCTTTAACTCTTTCCATATGTAAACCCTGTGAGGTAACTTCCATAATACAATAATCTGTATTATGATTTTTCATCGTTTGCAAATTCCGCTGAAGTATCGGTGGTTCTTGCGTATTAATATCAGTAGGATACCATTTCGAACCAACTTTCACTCCGTTATTCCCCATAAGCCCTGTTTGAAATCCATAATCAGTCAAAATCTTTTCAAGTAAATAGGAAGTAGTTGTTTTACCATTTGTTCCTGTTATTCCAATTAGCTTAATTTTATTAGATGGGTAACCATAGAAATGTGACGCAATAACTGCCATAGCATACCTAGCATCTTTAACAATTATTTTAGGTATTTCAATATTTACATCTCTTTCTACAATTAACGCCACAGCGCCATTTTTCATTGCATCTTCAACAAATTGATGTCGATCTTCAAGAAACCCATCGATACCTGATACACATATAAATAAATTTCCATTAGTTATTTTTCTAGAATCCATTTCTAATCCCGTAATTTCTATATTCATATCCCCAATGGTATCTTTAATCAATAACAAATCCGCCAGCTCTTTTAGTTTCAAATCCCTCGCCCCCTTACACATTTACCCTACTTATTTTACCACTTCATATAAAATAATGGTTTAAAATTCCATTTCAGTCGAACGAATTTTAATCATCTTCAATATACATAAATAAAAGAGCACTTGTTTCCGCAAGTGCTCTTTTCAGGGATTTTGAGATGCCCTATTAACGAAAGTTAAGGTTACTTAAAGTTAAGAGGTATTTATATTATATGCTTGTCCTTTTTAATTGTGCATAATCAATATATAAACATCTTTAGTAATATTTAATAACTTTTATTTATAGTTTTTTCTTACATTTTACCATTAAGAAATTAATTGAAGGCTTATTTTCCATGATCTTATTTGGTTCGTCAATTTCTGAAACTTGTACTAATCCATATTTAGTAAAATCTTGTTTTATAGATTCAGAATCATAAAAGAACATTTTTACCCCTTCCATTATCTCATAATAGTCTTTACCCAACTCGCTTCCTTTTCCATACATTGGAGCTTTTTTAGAAACTGTTGTAAAAACCATATACCCACCTGGTTTTAACTGATTATAACAATCTTTAATAAATTTCTCTCTTTCCTGCTCATTCAACAAATGAAGAAGTGCATGACTAAATATCCCATCATATAGTTTATTATCAAAAGGCATTTCGTTTACTGAACCGTGATACATACGAACATCTTCTAATCCATTTTGTTTTGCTAAATCAATAGCTGTTTTTGAAATTTCAATACCGGTTACATTTATACCATTATCGATAAACACCTTTGCGTTTCTACCGTATCCAATACCTGGAACTAACATGTCCTTAACGTTCTTTTCTAGAAAAAAATCTTTTGTCAAAATTGCAGATTCTGTAGGTTCAAATCCCCACATCATTTGTTTTTCAATAAAGCTTGATTCCCAAAATTCCATTTATATTTCTATCTCCTTATTCTTATCTCATGCTTAGCATCACATGAAAGACCTATTAATTTTAACGCTGCTGTTTTCACCACAGTCACTATAGGTCCATTGAATATAGCATATTAATAAGCCTATATCTATTTTAAAGATTGGTTGAATATCTATTCTACATATCAATTTTACATTTAGAAAAAATAAAAAGCACCCGAATGGATGCGTATAAATTATACTTATTCATTATTACTTTCTCCACTTTTATCATCAACTGATTTCAAGTCTAACATGCTACCTATATCAGGTGGTAAAGCTAACTCTATACCAGCTACTGGTTGATTATCTTCATTAAACCATTGTTTCTTAAATTTACTCAATTCTTCATTTTTCTTATTTTCATCCATATTACCCCGCCTTTTATGTACATGATATTAAACACTTTACTTAATATGTACATTGGGAAAGATAATATACGATTTGTACATAATGAAAGAGCAACAACCAACCTCTATTTACAGAACGCGTTGTACCTATTAAGAACCTCCCGTACATGCTCCCCCTCGTTTTATTATCATATTAATGACAAAATATATGTGAACTACATGACAATTACGTTGTCATTTTATTCATATGAGACAAATACTTTTAAAGGAGTAATTATTCCTTCACTTAATTCCTCAAAACATTTTTTTATTGCAGTATAATGGATTTCATGTTGAAAAATCTCTTCTATCCATGGCGTCTGTTCTATTTGATTAAAAAACCAATCTGCATGTTTTTGATAATCATATCCGTCACTTGAACCAATGATTTGCAATTCATTTCGATAAAAGTCGGCGGTTAATGTTAAGTCTTCTATATTACCATCAGAAAGAATACATATCGCCCCATTACTTTTAACAGCCTTTTGCAATGTGTGAAACCCTCTATTTGTAGCAGAACATTCGAAACCGTAATTATATGTTTCTATTATTTGTTCTTCTGAATCATATATGTTTTTCACACCAAACTTCTTTGCAAAATCTCTTCTATTTTTATTAGGTTCAACTACATCCACTTGCTCTACACCTACATAGTATTTAAAAAAATAACAAGTGAGTAAACCAATCACTCCCATTCCAGTTATAAGTACCTTTTCATCCTTTCGCGGATTTAGTTTTAATACTCCTTTAGCAGCATCACACGAAAGAATAGATAATAACGCAACTTTAGGTTTTATATAACTAGGCACTCGAATTACTTTATCCCCCTTGACTATTCCTATTGTTTCATGTCCATAAAAAGAAACTACTTTATCACCTACGTTTAAATTTGTTACTTTATTACCAACTTGAATGACTTCACCATAACTTTCATATCCAGTTTTTCTTGGATAAATAGGATTTGTATCTGTAACATCCGATTCTTTATACTGTGGTAACTCTGCTCCAATACTTATTGCACCTGCAATTGTTTTAACGATAATTTCATCATCCTGTATAGACTTAATTTCGCGCGTTTCCCACTTAAGACGTTTTGGTCCTTCTAAAACTAATTTATTTTGTTCCATTTATAACCCTCACATTTTATAAAAATATATTCTCACTACATTTCAAACAATGTATAATAAATTCATCTAAAATTTAAGCTATAACGTTGGCTAGCACCCAACAGTGATAATATGATAATTGAATTTGATGGATATGGAATTAATGAGTATGTTTTTGGCCGTAACTGTTCTCTTAACAAGTTAAAAACAATGTATTTAACTGTTAAAAATAAAGAGTTATCTAATAAGGATCTTCTACGTTTATTTTGTTTACACTATCATTATGAAATTATTCCAAAGTCACTACAAGAAGACGGCACGAGCGATGTTGTCATCGATTTAGACACAGACTATATTTATATTCCAAAAAGATAACAGTAAACTAGATTGAGTGAATAGAAATTACGATTCAGCTAAGTGTTTAATAAAATAAGTCATTGCCCAAATTAATGTCGCAAATTGAGTGACAAAATACATTGTCCATTCAAAACGAGTCAATTTTCTCTCTCGTTTCACTTTCTTTAAGTATCTGTAAAATATAAATGTACTTAAAAACATAAGTAACAACGATAATTGCTGTAAATCATCGACTATACGTACTGCCATAGCCTCCATCACCCTCCTATTCAAAATAAATGCTACACTTTAAGATTAACATTTATTGGTAGTTTATTTCCATTTAAATTACTTATGCCCAAAATAAAAAGAGCACTCAGCTATTGGGTGCTCTAAAAAATATCAATTTAACACATTTTTCTTGTACTGGCTGCATGTAATTTCTATTACTTTTTATACCTCAGTTCTATCACTTCCGGTATATGGTTGCTATCATATTTCCTCGTATAGATTTCACCATCTGGAGTAACGAATTGTAATGCAAGCTCACCACAAACTCCATTTAGTATTTCAAATTCGCCTTGTGTATTTGAAATACTGTGTTCCTTACTTTCGATTGAATCTTCATAAATTTTCACATTAGATATAGGTTCGTTATTTTGATCTACGATAATACCTCTTGAATACTTACCAACTGCCATGCATTGATCCTCTTTTTTATTATATTTCGTTACAACCACCGCTCCAATTATTATAGCGATACACCCAATCAAGAGAATCAATTTGCGTCTCACAACAATCCTCCTTATTCATTTTATTCTTTTTTAAATTGAAAATTTAGACGTTCCACTTGTTTGATTTCCTCAATTACTTTATGAATTCCTTCTTCAATCCTATCTTCCTTCACATTTGATACGTTTAACTTTAATAGTCTTTCTTTCGGAAAACCTCTCACATAATTTTTATCAATCGTATCAATACATATTTGCATTTCATTTAATCTTTGGAATAACTTTTCAGAAATACTTGTTTTCTGTAATTCTAAACAAGTGTGAATTCCAATTGTATTATGTTTTTTATATGTGAATAAAAGCGGATTTTCACTATGCATTCTTTCTAATGCTTCTGCTAGTTTTTTAGATCTATTATTATAGGAAGATTTAATTTTATTTTTATGACGTTCAAACATGCCACTCTTTATATAAATTTCTAAAGCTGCTTGGGATATCATTGGGCTATCGATATCTAAAATCTTTTTATATGTATGGAAAGCACTCGAAATAACCGGTGGAATAACTGCTACACCAACTCGTAAACCTGGAAAAATAATTTTCGAATAACTTTTCAAATATATGACATGATTATCATGATTTAAGCTATATAACGGATCAGCTTTTGAATCCGTTTCTAAATCTGCTAAATAATCATCTTCTACTATAAATACATCATATTTCTTAGCCAATAATATGATTTTTTCTTTCTCATCTTTAGAATAAGTAGTTCCAAGCGGATGATGATATCTTGGTATTGTATAAAAGAATTTTATTTTACCTGTTTGAAAAATACGCTCCAATTCATTTAAATCAATACCTTCATTCGTACGTTTAATACCGATTACCGGAATTTTGTTTATTTCTAGGTACTCAATATATAGATGATATGTTGGTTGTTCAATTAATATCGTTTCATTTTCATTTGGAAATGGTATAGAAGTTAAGATTGCAAGAGCTTGTTGTACACCTGACGTTATAAAAATATTTTCTTCTTTAGTGAAGACTTGATAGTTTGCTAATTGCTTTTGAATAACCGGAATTAAAGACGGTAAACCTTTTGGCGTTCCATATACAAACAAGTCATTTTTATATGTATCAATGGCTTTATTAATACAATGTTGAAAATCTAAGTATGGAAAAACATCTGGATCTGGTGCTGAAGAAGCAAAATCAATTATCTCGTCGTTTTCTATAGTACTCCCTGACTTTCGAACAACGTAGTATCCACTTTGAGGGACGGAATAAATAATATGACGCTTTTCTAATTCATGTAGTGCCCGTATAACTGTCGCCTTATTGCATTCATATTGCGTAACAAGCGATCGTATAGACGGTAATTTCTTTCCTTCTTTTATCACTCCATGTTGAATCATGTTTTCTATATCGTTAAAAATATGTAAATACTTATACATCATTACCACCTCAACATTTAATTTGTACCGGTACAGTTTGTATTTGTTCACATTGTAGCACTAGATTATAAAGATTACTATGTACGTATACTGGCCAGTAAAAAATCAGTTACTATGAGGTGTAATTATGAAACTTACAACAAAGGCATATTTATCAGCTTTAGTCTATTCATTTATTATTGGATTCTCCTTTATGTTTGTGAAATTAGCACTAACAGTTACGAACCCCCTTGATACTCTTGCTCATCGTTTTACAGTTGCTTTCGTAGCTGCAAGCATTCCCATTGTTTTCGGTTTCGTAAAGTTAAATATGTCATTCAAAAATATACTTGCCCTATTACCACTTGCAATATTTTATCCAGCACTATTTTTTGCTTTCCAAGCATTTGGCTTAGTGTATACAAGTTCATCCGAAGCTGGAATTATACAAGCGGCGATTCCTATATTTACGATGATGTTAGCTTCCTATTTTTTAAAAGAGTATACAAATACATGGCAAAAAATATCTGTACTCATTTCTGTCATCGGTGTCATTTATATATTTATCATGAATGGTATAGGGATTCATGAAACTAGTTTCATAGGTGTTATTCTTATTTTGCTATCGGCATTATCATCTGCTTTCTATAATGTGTTAGCTAGAAAAATGACGAAGAAATTCAAACTAATGGATTTAACTTACACAATGACAGTAATCGGCTTTATTAGCTTTAATTTAATCGCGTTCGCCAGCCATATAAGCAAAGGTACAATAACAGCATACTTTAAACCGTTTACGAATGGAACATTTCTTATCTCCATTTTATATTTAGGGTTACTATCTTCCTTGCTGACGGCATTGCTATTAAATTATTCCTTATCATATATTGAAGCCGCTAAAATAAGTGTTTTTAGTAACTTATCTACACTTATTACAATTATCGCAGGCGTTGTTTTTTTACACGAGAAAATTTCTTATTTTCATATCATTGGCACAATAATGATTATTTTTGGTGTAATAGGTACAAATTTTTTGGGCAAAAAGGAATTTTAGTGAAAAAAAAGAATATCTCCATGAATAAATAAAAAGCGAGGGATATATAATGCAGCGCATAAATACGATTGATATTAATAATGTATTAGAATTAGAAAAAGCTCTTTCTACTTTATTAGATGAAGTGATTTCTTCAAAACTAGAACTTGAAAACTGGTTAAAAAAACAATCTACAGTCATTTGGGAAATCGAAGAACAATTAACATCGCACTATATCGCCTTTCAATGTAATACAGATAATAAAAAAATAAAAGATACTTTTGAATATGATCAGCAATTTGTGAGACCACTTTTGAAACGTTATCAAAATTCATTTGATAATAAATATTTAGAGTCTCCTTTTCGAATGGAACTTGATCCAAAAACATATAGCTTACTAGATAAAAAAATTAAGAATGCGCAAACATTATTTTGTGAAAAGAACATTGATTTAGAGATAACTGAAGACAAACTAGTAACAGAGTACTTCGAAATTACAGGTGGTTTAACTGCACTATGGGACGGTGAAGAAAAAACAATTACTGAACTACAGTCTTACTTACAAGATCCTAATCGTGATATTCGAAAAAAAGCAAAAACACTCATTTCTGAAACATTCTTATCTGTTGAAGATACATTACAACATATATTAAATGAATTAATCACAATCCGTCACCAAAAAGCAAAAAACATTCAATTAGATAATTATCGTGATTATATGTTTAAAAAACATGAACGTTTTGATTATACACCTGATGATTGCTATGAACTTGCTGAATCTATTCGTAAATACGTAGTACCACTTATTGATAAAATATTTAATGAGAAAAAATCTGAACTTCAAGTAGATTTCCTTCGTCTGTGGGATGTAAAAGCAACCTCACCAAAACAAAAAGCATTAAAACCAATCGAAGATGCCAGTGAATTAATCGAAAAAAGTTCTCATATTTTACACAAACTAGATCCTGAATTTTCTACATTACTGGACCGTATGCGTAAAAATAATTGCTTAGATTTAGAAAGTCGTAAAGGAAAAGGACCAGGAGGATTTTGCGAATATTTACCTGCTTCTCAATTATCTTTCGTTTTCATGAATCTCAATCATACACATTATGATGTTACTACTTTCCTCCATGAAATGGGTCATAGTATTCATAATGAATGTATGAAGCAGTTAGAACTTCAAAAATATTTGGAAATCCCTTCTGAATCAGCAGAACTCGCTAGCATGACAATGGAATTATTTTCGATGGAGTATTGGGATACATTTTATGAGAATACAGAAGAATTTATAAAAGCAAAATTAGATTTCTTTAAAGATATTGTTAAGTATTTACCACCAATGCTTATCGTTGATCAATTCCAGCATTGGATGTATGAGAATCCTAATCATACTGCCAAAGAAAGAAATGCAAAGTATTTAGAATTACATAACACTTACCAATCGAACGTCGTAAATATTGAAGGGTATGAAAATTGGATTGCAACTGGTTGGTTACCTGTACTACACATATTCGAAATACCATTCTATTACATCGAATATGCTATTGCACAACTCGGTGCGTTGCAAATGTATAAACAATATAAAGAAAATCCTAAACAAGCAATAGAAAATTATAAAAAGGCTTTATCATTAGGTAGCTCTAGATCTTTAACGGAAGTATATGAAGCAGCTGGAATTCGTTTTGATTTTTCTAGCGAAACAATTAAAGAACTAATGTTATTTATAGAGAGCGAATTAGCGTTACTTGAACAATTGTAAGAAGGAAGCTGTTCCTATATTTTAGGTTCAGCTTCCTTCTTTATTTTATTTATCAGTTCTATGTATTGAGAATCACCATATCCGATTGTTGGAAAAAGTTGAAACAACTTTATTAATAATTCTTGATTTGATAAACCTTGATTTTTAAAGATGAATTTCATTACGATATTATCTTCTTTTAGCATTTCTAAATATAAGTCTATAGCCTGATACATTACAGATGGTACCTAATGAGAAGTCTTTTTATGGTTTACTAATACTTCATTATATCTGGAAGAATAATTTCCCAATTCAAGTTCAATTTGATTTACTTTAAATTCATCCTCTCTGAAACTATTTAAGTATACTTTCCCTTCATAACAAGACTGTTCCAGGTATGAAAGTATAGTAAGTAGATTCATTTGGCAAAACATATCTTCACCAAACCATAAAACAATGCATTTATACTTTTTCGTAAAAAGATTTTCTAACGGATCTATGACCTTTTTTGTATAACTTTCTACTGAACTGTTATGACCTTCTGCTCTTATTTTAATAAACTCTTCATCAAAAACTTGTGCAGTAGCGCTATTTACACACATGGCCTCATTAAATGGGGCATAATCAGACTCACCCATTAGCTTCTCCGTTTTAAATTCTTCATACATCATTTGACCATTCAATATGTTAAGTACATCTTTATCAAACAACTCATTATTATTGCTACGTAACTGCTCAACCTCTAATTTTCTAGAAATATTCATTTTTAACTCCTCTTCTATTTTTAGTTTAATAAATGATTGAATAGGCATTTTGTTAAGTTGGAATTCCCTTGGATTCATTCCAAAAACATTTTTGAAAGCTCTACTTTAAGCCTCTTGCGAAGAATAATTGTAATCCAATGCAATATCTATTATCTTTCTATCATTCTTCAAATCCCCCGTAGATAAATACAGTCTTCTTAAAAGAATATAACGCCTAATACTAATGTCTGTTACTTGGTGAAATCTAAAAGAACAGTAATACGGAGAATAACCCATATAACGCGATAATTCATTTAATGAAAATTCTTCTTTTAAATTGTTCTCAATCCAATCAATCATCTGTTGTATATGTTCATTCATTTCCTTCATTCCTTATTTATAAGTATAAAAGAGAGTCGTTTCTTTCTTTTGATATTTCTTGTGTTTTATAACATGGGCCATTCATTACATCGCTTCATTTTAAAGGATATCAAAAATAAAACACGAATGTTGTAAATTAAGAATCTTTTCGTTCTATAGAAAAAAATTAAAGTTTGGAAAGGACGTTACAATGAACGAGCTAGAAAAAGAAATACTCCAATTAATAAATGAACGCTATCCATTAAATTTTATTAACATTAAACCTATAACGAATGAAATGTATCAATGTCACGCACAACAAGGTACTTACTTCATTAGAATTACAAACTACAAAACATATGAAGAACAGTTAGAAGAAGTTACATATACGAACTTTTTATATGAAAACGGTTTAGCAGTTCCTCCAATAATACCTTCTCTTAATGGGAATTTAGTAGAAGGGTTAACATTAGACAAGGAGATTTTTTCTGTATTATATAAAGCTGCGCCTGGTATACATTTACCAAGGTGCGAATGGAATTCTAATATATTTAAAAACCTTGGTAAACAAATTGGAAAATTACATCGTATTTCTAAAAGTTTTGAAAAGGCCAACCCGGTTAAACATATAAACGATTGGTATGAAAATGAAGAATATAATTTTCTTAAGTATATCCCTAAAGAAGAAACTACTATAAGAGAAATTTCATCTGACGTTTTAACTTCTATAAAAAGGCTAGAAAAATCCACTTCGAATTACGGCTTAATCCACGGTGATTTATGGTTAGAAAACATTTTAGTTGAAAACAACTCAAACTTAACAATGATTGATTTTCAAGACTGTGAAAAACATTTTTACATATTTGATTTAGCAGTTCCTATTTATAGTGCGATAGAATATTCATTTGCTGGAAATGGGAATATCGCAGACTATGAGCGTTCTATTACAAAAGCAATATTTGACGGATATCAAGAGGAAAATGAACTATCTAAAGAGATGATAGACAAGTTGCCTATCTTTATTAAATTAAAGGAGATTTTTGAATATAGCTTAATGCATATGTATTGGGATAAAGAAGAAATAACTGAGGAACAAGTACGGATAATGAACCTTTATAGAATGAAGATCGAAACTAAATATACCTATATCAATGTTTAAAAATGCTGTTGTTTAACTACAAGGAAACCACTTTCTATTCTTAAATAGAAAGTGGTAAGTTTAGTTGTTTAGGAATATCAGAATGCAACTCTGGTCTATACAAAACGGTAAATGAATATCCCTGTTGAATGAACGATACTTCATTATGTTTACACTCAAATGGAATACTATTTTTCTTAAATTTATTTTGGATTCGTTGTAAAAATGCTTGATCAGGAGTTGCGAAAGAAACATGTACTTTCGGTGGTAAAGCTTTCATCGCAATTGGAATCCACGGTCGCTGCCACCAAGTTGCAACAATGTATGCAGTGCCACCTATAACAAAGTTAAAAATATCCCCATCTTCCATCGTTTTCATATTTAGATTTGATTTTAACCATTCCGTAAATACAGGTACACTTTTAACGGGAAGACCGATTTCTCTTACATATAAAATGTTTAATGGTGAATGCGGTACTAATACATCTTCTTTAACATAGCTATGCGCGATGATTTCCAGAAGATTCCCATCTCCGTCTTTAAAGTATAAATTGAATAGATCGTTCTCCTCACCAATTGTATTTCCATCTTTCCATTTCACAATAAGTAACCCAGACTTTTCAAGCCATTTTGCAGTTTCATGAAATTTTGAATATGAAATTTCAAAAGCGAAGTGAGCAGGTGCAAGTGGCTCATACACTTCTTGAAAGCTAATTGTTGTATAAGGTGTTACCTCAAATTGAATAAATGACGCTGTTTCTTTTTTTATTGGAAAAGATAATATGTCCTTATAAACTTGTTTTACCCCTTCTATGGAAACCGTTTGTAGTTTTATATCTGATATATGTGTAATCACGTTACATTCCCCCTTGTTTCTTATTATCTATTCGTATTGTATTACACTTATAAACAGATGAAATCAAACGGAAGGATTGATTTTTCATATAAGAACTACAACTTTAGTATGAATATGTTAGCTTCTTTCATTGTTAGTACAGTAACGTTTTAAAACAATTATCCTCCATATTTCTATTTTTTCAATTTTCTCCTGCATTGTTTCCATATAAAAAAGCTGCCTTTCCTTAAATGAAAAGCAGCTTTTTTAATATAATACATTAAGATTTCACAGCAATAATTATAAACCTTTTTGAATTTGTACGAATCCCTTTTTCAGAACTATTTGCATCAATGAAATTTTGTAAAATAGTAAAATCCTCTTCCTCTTCTCCAAATCTAGGAATAATAGGTGTATGTTTTAACAAGAAAATAAGATCTTCAGGCGAACTGTAATAATCAGTAACATTATATTCACTTACTTGCACGAGTTCAAATCCTGCATTTATAAGTTCACCCATATACTTTTCTTTTAAAGTTCCATCTCTTTCACCTAAGCATTGTCCTCTTCCAAATGCCTCTTTCAGGTTCAATTTATCATGTTCGCTAACTTGTTGTGTTAAAAACAGAGCACCTTTTTTCATTACTTTTGCTAATTCGGATGCTACAAATGGTGCATGACAACTTGAAGCTATATCAAAATGTGCATGTGGAAACGCTAAAGCTTCAGAATCCATTTGAAGAAACTCAACATTTTGTACACCTAATTTTTTCAAGTTAGAATGTGCTGTTTCAATCATTCCGGTAGAATTATCTACTCCAATTAACAATTTAGCCGAAGTTGCTATGTTAAGTATATTTTCTCCTCCGCCTGTACCAACATCAAGTAAAATATGTGATGGTTTGCATCTTTCTTTTACCTCTCTATAAAAGTCCCATGAATCTCCTACAGTTTCACATTTTATTTTACTAAAATCCCATCCATTTAATCTTCCTACTTTATCATAAAAGTTTTTGTACTCTAATTCGTTCATTTTATTATTTCCCCTTTGTTACTATGTATGAAATGTTTAATCCTGAAGCCCCCGAATTAGACTCATAGTTTATATTTTCGTAAATCTCTTTTTAAATCCGGTACACATCTTTCAGTTTCAAACAACTACTTTCTTTGAGCAATACATAATTTCATCTATCCCATCTCAATCAAAAGATTATACCATCTAATTATACATATTATAAAATACAAATTATTGAAATAGCAACTTTCTGTTTTTTTAATTTACATAATAAATTTATAGTTAATCTCTATTGATATATTCTAAATGTTTCCTTCCCCAACCACACATACTATCCAAAACAACACTTACTGTTTTTCCATGCTCAGTTAAGCTATACTCCACTTTAGGTGGTATTTCTTGATAAATTTCGCGTTCTATTAGTCGATCTAACTCTAATTCTCTAAGTTGCTTCGCTAATGTGCCCTGAGATATATCATGTATTAATCGCTTTAATTCACCAAATCGTTTCGTTCCATCTGTTAGCAAAATAAATAAAATGAGTGGCTTCCATTTTCCACCGATTATTTGTAATGTTGCTATTACCCCTTTTAACTTTGGTTCTTGTAAATCCATTTTTCTCACCTCTCCTCAGATATCATAAACCATATTTAGCAATTTTTCATATTACTTATCCGCATGAATAGCAATTAGTACGAAATTTGCGACTATGTACATATAAAGTGCGTACTTTTCACTTGCTATCTTTTAGCGAATAATAAAGGCATAACAGTTTTATTTTAAAGTTTTTATTAAGGGAGTGGCTTAAATATGTCTATAACTACATTAAAAGGTAGCCGTATCGTTATCATTGGTGGGAGTTCTGGCATTGGATTCGCAACAGCAGAACAAGCAATTGAACAAGGAGCACATGTAATTATTGCAGGACGTTCGAAAGAAAAGTTAATGGTTGCTCAAGAAGTGATAAATAACAACCATCTTCAAACTTATGTATTGGATAATCAGGATAAAAACCAATTACAAGATTTTTTCAAACAGGTTGGGAATTTTGATCATTTATTTACACCAGGAGCCTCTTACACACTTGGACCAATAACCACTACTGATGATATTGCTGAAAGCAGCTTCATTGGAAAGTTTTGGCCTCAATATTATGCCGTGAAATATGCAATTCCTTTTCTTTTAGACTCTGGATCTATCGTATTAATGTCCGGTGCATTTAGTCAAAGGCCACTTAAAGGAGCGCCTGCTTACGGAGCATGTAATGGCGCTATTGAAAGTTTAGGGAAAGCTTTAGCTGTTGAACTAGCTCCAATTAGAGTTAATGTTGTTTCCCCCGGAACGATACAAAGAGAGAATGAACAAAATGAAAATAGACTAGCTGCTTATGAAACTTATAAATCTCTTTCTCTTGTAAAAAGACCTGGGCATAATGATGAAATTGCACATACTGTACTATATTTAATGCAAAATAGTTTTTCTACAGGTAATGTACTGTTTCCTGATGGAGGATACACTTACCATTAAATTATGTAAAACAAAAGCCACTTATAAAGGTGGCTTTTGTTGCTAATTTAGAAACTGCTGAAGTAATACAGGATCCTCTTTTAAAAGTTCTGCTAAAAACATAAATTGCGGATAAGGTTGTAAGATTAAGTCTATATCCATTTTTTCTTTCAATATAGCTATTCCACCTTGCTTAATATAATCTTTTAGTGTTATTTCCTTACTACAAATTAGCCTAATATCACTTAAAGAGAGTAATAGTAGCCCATTCGTTTCAGAAGATGGATTTGGCTCATTTTCTGAATGTGCCATATACATAATAGATAAAGTTTCATCTGCACTATCAATAATTAATATTGGATTGATTTCATTTTCTGCCTTTATTTTCTTTGATTGCGCATTCCAATTCTCTTTATAATATGTACTTGGTGAACTCAAAATAGTAATATCGATAGTAGCTTCTTCTCTCACTTCTCTTTTAGCAGTTTCTACTGCTATTTCATCGGCTTCTTTATGTCCCCCCAGCCTTATTACACCTAATGTATCCCCTTTACTCGTTGGACCAACTTGAAAAACAAATAAATTTTTATACACTACATACGCACCAGCTGTTCGCACATTCCTATCTATTTGTATCAATATTTTCCCTCCTAACGACCTTTGAACAAAATAGTTTACTATAATTTTATTATGTATTTAAATTATCTTCAATCCAACACACTGCATCAAGTAGGTTTTGCGCTATATACTCAGGTACTGTTTCTTTCCACGAATTTCTATACTTTGTTAATGAGCTTTCTCCCCATCCTGTTCATACTAAAATCTTTTTCATAATACTGCCTTCATTTTCATTTCCTCCTTTAGATTTTAAAATACCTCTAAAAAGTAGGATTCATCTAAAAATTACAGAATTCTATACATAACAAGTATTGGACGGATGATTTTCAAATTCCTCTATATAAAGCGACTTGATCCATCCAGTATGCAATGACGCATTTTAGGATTTCCACATACTTATTCCATTAGCTATGCCACCGGGAACATTAGTAGATCATTTTTTTCAGCTTGCAATCATTTGCTGTAGCTACTTTTACTAAATTTATAACATTATGTACCCGATAAGAAAACTATGATGAAAGGAAGTTATATGAATGTTTGATTGGTTAATTGAAATAGATGAACCAAAATACTCGGAATCAAATATAGATGAAAATTTTCATATTAAAAAAATTCCAACAGTCTCATCAACACCTAATATAAGTCCAATTTGCCAACTTTTCAGTGGCATGGATGTCATACTTAAAGAAGACGTTTATACGTCCTTTCCCATTACAAATGACGTTACTTTAAATATAGTTAAAAATGAATTAACCCCTCATTATAAAGATGTGAAACAAGTTTTTATTAATAATGAATTGCATGAAATTTTCATGATAGGTTTAAAGGAAGAATCAAAACAAACTTTAAAAGAACTTCTAACAAACGGTATATATCCTGTAGTGCCTGATTTATACCGAAGTTGTTCTTTTAATAGAATTGTCGGTAGAAGAACATTAAAATATTATTCTGTACTATTCGATTGCATTGATCCGATGTTCTTAAAAGAAACTCAAGAAATAGCATATTTCCTCAAACATTCATTCTTTGAAAAAGAGGATTGCATTTCTTTAGTACCAACAGGTTGGATTTTAGAAGATTCATTAAAGGAGTCCATTACACTCCGCTCATTTTGTACATTTGCAAATAAAATTGTACTAGTAGTTGACGAATCGAATCAAGAAGTAATTTCTCTTGATATTTACGGATAAATTGATAAATGGCTAGCGTCAGGAAAATGCGGATTTACAACGATAAGGAAAGTCCAAATTAAAAAGCTCATTATCTCTACAAATCGAAATAGAGAAAATGAGCTTTTCAGTTACTTCATTTATTTATTGAATTCATTAACTGGAAGAAGTATTCAGGTTTATGAGTCTTATTTAGGTTATACCATGCATGTAATGTATCTGGTGTAAATACATCTATTTTTCTCAGTACCTCCATTGCAAATTCCAGAGGAGCTATTCCTGATGCAGTAACTAAATTCGCATCAGATACCGCAGATCCCAACTCATAGAACTTTTCTCCTTTATAGTTAGGACATACCATTTTAGTATATTCTAAGTTATTACTTGTATGCTTTCGAGTATCTAAGTATCCCATATTCGCGAGGCCCTCAGTTGCACCACAAATTGCAGCAACAATAGTACCAAGATTTAAAGCGTGGCCAATTCTTTCCAAGATGGGTTGATGAATTTCTTCACTCCAAGTAGTCCCTCCTGGTAAAATTAAAAGATCTTTACTCTCAAGAGTACATTCATCAAGGGAAATATCTGGTTTTATGCTCAGTCCTCCCATAGTAGTAATCATTTCTTTATTGGCTCCTACTGTAATTACTTTTAAAGGTGCTAAATCTTTTTTGAAATATCTTCCTGAGTTTAATTCAGCAATTAAATATCCATATTCCCAGTCCGACATTGTATTAAATACATATAGAAATGCTTTTTTTGTTTGCATCCAATAACACTCCAATCACAATTTATATAGCTATTATAATATAACTTCCCTGAC
Organism: Bacillus sp. Brlt_9; assembly: GCF_051948935.1. Classification (NCBI taxonomy): domain Bacteria; kingdom Bacillati; phylum Bacillota; class Bacilli; order Caryophanales; family Bacillaceae; genus Bacillus; species Bacillus sp. Brlt_9. The sequence goes on from NZ_JAYJLO010000010.1 coordinate 17,912, forward strand.
AGTTAACGTCAGGGAAGTTATCATACTTGATGAAATTTTATTAATTCCGAAAGAACTTCAATAAGCCTTTTCTTAAGACTTATTGGCTCAATAACTTTAATAGATTTATTGTACGGTAAAAGTAAATAAGGTACATATGTATGTAATATATCTTTTTCAAGAAGAAAAACTGCTTGATTTGAAGTCCGTTCTTGTAAATAATGTCCTAAAAACCAATGTTGGCAAATATCAGCCAATACACTTTTATCCCCATTAATAACCAAATAAATAGTCCCTTCCTTATCTTCTATAGTTGGAAGAAGACCATTTATAAAAAAGTCACGTGCTGAAAAATTTTCTGGTCGGTTAAACTTACTTTCTGTAAGCATTAGACTTTCAATTCGATCTACTCTAAAACTACGGATATCATTCCTAAGATGACAAAATCCAATCACATACCACTTATTATTCCAATAGATAATTTTATACGGATCGACCAATCTATAATTTAATTGCTTTTCGCCACTTTTATAGTAAAGAATTTTTACTGAGTAGCCGTCAGCTACGGCCTGCTCCAACTCCTTCAAAAAAAGTTCCATAGAGAGTGAACTTAATCCACTTATTACTTCAAGACTAGCTAAATGTTGGTTTATCTTTGTTTCCTGCTCTTGATTTGAGTATTTACTTAGTTTTGAAATGGCCCTATTTAGTGCTTCACCTCCATAATATCCGGCTTCTTCTGCAAAAACAGCAGCGTGAAATAGTGCAGTTTGCTCCTCAAAATCAAAAAAAAGAGGAGCCTCAATAAAATTGTTCAATAAAGTGTATCCACCGTTATTTCCTGGTTCTGAAACGATAGGTACGCCACTTGTTGAAATTGTATCAATATAACGATATACAGTCCTTATATTCATCTCTAACTTTTCTGAAATTTGTTTTGCAGTAATTTTTTCACCTGAACGAAGCATCCATAGAATTGCTAACATATTGTCAATTTTAGGCATATAATTCCACCTCTATATGAAATTTATTTTCTATTATATATTCCCTATTTTTAGTATAACTCATCAACTGTTCCTTTCCGATAGCTTTCTATATAATGAGACCCTAGACACATTTGTAATTTCACAAATTTGATTTACAGTCATATCTCCCTCTTTATAAAGCTTTACTGCAGAATTTTTATGGTACCTTCTTTAACCGACCCTTACACTTTCCTTCTTTCTTAGCCAATTCAATTCCTTCACGCTGTCGCATATAGATAAGATCACGTTCTAATTGGTTTACACCCGCCATAACCGTTATATTGCACCATATTTCACCTTTAGGCTGGGAATATTAATTTGCTAGGAGAATAACATTTTAATTCGGAGAAAGTGATCTCATTAGATTCTTTAAGACCACTGAAACTTTCTTAACATTGTTAAAAACGAGAGTAACGTCATGACTATAGGCTTAGCGTTGTCAACCCACTTTTCCCTGACGGTACCCCACAAAGAAAAAAAGGCATATAATTAATGCCTTTTTTCTTTGTCATCATTTAACTGGATAACAAACTTCTGTAACCCATTTATTAGGATCCGATTCCATCGCTGGACTCACATGATAAATATTAAACATCGGACCTGCTAATTTGTAACCTTCTGTCTCAATCCATTTTGCTGCAGCCTCATTTACAGCTGTCATCTGTTCATAACTTCCATTAACCGTTATGGAAGCTACATGAGTTGATTCAATATTTTTAAATGTAACGTCTTTTGTATTTTCGTACTTCCCTAAAATACTTAGTTGTATTTCTACATCTACATTATTTTCTTTGTATTCTTGATCATGGAAGACAGCGATACTATAACTCGGATGGGCCATACTAATATTTTTAATATGAATTTCTCGCATCAATATACTCCATAACTCGCCTTCACAATTATACGATGGAATAATCTTTCTAACACTAGCTACATTTCTTTCTGGAATTGCTTTTATTGAAACGTGGTAATTCATCTCAACAACATCCTCTCTCATCGTTTTCATTGAACCTTCGAGGAGACGTAATTGTTTTTGGAGGTTAGTCATGTCTTCTTTAATTTGAGCACTACGATTTAAAAATTGCTTCTTAATACCATCTATATTATCGCATTCTATTATTTCTTTAATGGTAGCGATATTAAACCCCATTTCTTTTAACGTTTGAATTTGATTTACTTTCTTTAATTGGGCTGCTGAATAGTATCGGTACCCACTCTGCTCATCAACTTTTATTGGTTGTAATAATTCCACTTTATCGTAGTGTCTCAACATCCGAATACTAATTGAAGATAGTTTTGAAAAGTCTCCTATTTTAAACATGATTTCCTCCTATAAGTTACATCTACTTCGAAGCTCAACTTCATCTTAAACAATGACATTGTGTGAGAGTCAACTGTTTATAACACTTGAATTATATTTCTTTAATTATTTCTCCTTATACTTTCTTCCTTCTTAAGGCTATAAGAATTGATATTAGTCCGTTCACAGCTAATAAAGTTACAATAATACTTGTAACTAAAGCTACGTCTGGCGCAAATATTTTAATCGTACGCCATGGTGAACTTGTACTATAAGTAAGTAGTGAGATGAAAACAATAGATATTAGTAGGGATAGACTCCCTATGAATAACCAAATTAGCTTTTTTACAGTTTTCATATGTTTATACTTTTTAATTAACATAATTGATATTATGAAAAGAATAAGTGTAACTATCAACAAAACAATTTGTATTAATGGTGTGTTTTTAGGGATATTAACCGGTTCTTCTCCATTCAAAATACTAATAATCCCATTTTTCAGTACTGATAGTGCGGTTTCTTCTAATACATGATTTTTATTCGTTAAAATTACACCACCCCAGCCACTTTTGTTTAAAGTAAATAATTCAGCACGAGCATCGGGCGTTGATCCTGAATGCCAAATCATCGTTTCGCTTTCATTTATATTTGTTGTTCTTAATCCAAAACCATAACTTTTTTCTGAATTTATTTTATAAAGTGGTGATAAATAAAGATTCATGTTTTCTTGCTTTAAAAATTGAGCATCCTCTGGACGATTCAAAAACATAATATATTGAATCATATCTTCTAAATTTGCAGTAATATAGCCATAAGGTGCCCCGGCATTATCATAGGACACTACACTTTTTCTTGGAATGCCAAACCAAAACTGATAACCTGTTAAATAACCTTTTTCATATGCAGTTTCTTTACTTGCTGCCGCACCATTCATATTTAACGGCTGAAAAACATGCTTTTCCATATATGATGAATACGTTTCATTTGTGACCTCTTCAATAAGTGCACCTAAAACAATATAATTCGCATTACTATATTGATATTTTTCTCCTGGTAGGGCATTTAATTTTACATTTAAAAGTTTCTTTACATTTTCTTTTATAGCTGAAGAACTTTTGGATTGTATATCTGATAATGCCAAACCTTCGTATGTGTTTATTCCGCTTGTATGAGTTAGTAGGTGTCGGATTGTTATAGTGGAGGTTAATTGATTGTCTTTTAGTTTAAACCAAGGAAGGTGTTGTTGAACGGGATCCTCTAATTTTATTTTTTTATCTTCTATTAATTTCACGATAGCTAAAGCTGTTAAAGATTTACTTATTGAGCCGATTGCAAATGGAGTTTTACTAGTTACCTTTTTTTCAGATTCTCCAGTAATCCCTATCGTTTTTGTGAAGAATACATCTTTATTATGTACAATTGCAACAGAAGCTCCCGGAATGTTCTGCTCTTTTATAAATTTTTCAATATACTTATCTAATGTAACTTTAATATTTTGCTGAGCATAAACTTTTGAATCTGTAATACATAACATTAATACATTACAAAGAATATAAATTAGAGACATTTTATAGATCGTATTCTTCATTATGCTTTAGACAGATTTCTTTTTTTATAACTTACTAAACTAATAAATACTACTACAGAGAGCATAAAACTAATCATTATTAATAATGAATTCCACCATTGATTTTCTGAAATACGATATAAAAGATTATACTGAAATGTATTTTTACTATTAGTTGGATTAAATGATCTAGTTAAAAATATTGTGAATGTAGTTTGCGAGATGAGGTAAGTAATAATTGCGATGAATATGCCGCGTAAGATAGATGTGTTTAATTTCCCCTTTTCATTTTTAAGTTTTTTCATTTTAACTTGTAAATCAATCTCATTTATTTCTAAATAATCTTGAACAAATAATTGAGGTGTACCTAAATCATCTATACTATCTTCACCATGTTCATGACATTCTTGAAAATGTTCTAATATTTGTCGCTTAATATTTTCCCTTTCTTCTAAACTAATATCGTATTGCTTTAATTCCTTAAGTACGTCTGTTAAAAATTGTTTTTCTTTACCTAGTAATCTATTCCTCATTTCAGAAGGTCTCCTTTCAAACCGCTTTTTAATAATGTTTGAATATCCGATTGCAATTCTAACCACTCATTAATTTTCTTCTCAAGACGTATTTTTCCGTTTTCATTAATTTCATAATAAATCCTAACTTTACCACTGTCTGTTACTACTTGATAAGTATTAACCCACTCTTGATTTTTCAACTTAGTTAATATGGGGTAAATACTTCCTACTCCTTTCAATTTTAAATTGTTTACTTCAAGTTCTTTCATAATCTCATAGCCATAACTTTTCTTTTTCGACAAAATAGATAATACACACATTTCTAAATGACCTTTAATTAAACTTGTTCTGTCCATAGGATAAATTTAACAGAAATATATACTTCATTCAAGTATATATTTCTGTTAAATACAAAAAATCAGACAATAGAACAAAGATATTATAAGCAAAAGATATTACTTGCAAACTGTTTTCACCCCTAAAAACCACTTTTATAATATAATAATTACATAATATATCAACTGTTTGTCCCTTTAATTTTTCTATCTCTCTTCCATATCTTAGTTGGAAATATAGTATACGGGACATAAAAATACTAAAAAATCCAATCCCTTAATTTTCACATTAAGAAATTGGATCTTCTTTCATTACCTTGTAATACTCATACTGCGTTATTATAAACATTATAAAGAATATACGTTTTATATAAGTTTTGTTAATAACACATAAACTAATATAACTTTACTGATTACTCTCAAGACATTCATAAACCGCCATCATATCTCGTTTATCCAATTCGCGAATACGATTAAAAATTGGTATTTGCGAAACAGCTTCTGTTAATAAGCTCTCATCCACAACATCATTAACTTTTCCAGTTAACCATGTTTGTACATCTACGCCCTCAACAACTTCTTTTAACCCTTCGTCATTAATACCAGTTGCATTACAAGTTACACATGGGATTGTTAATTTAAAGACACCATCATGTAAATTATCTTCCGTTATAACTTTCTTTCCTTTACAAAATGGACATGGATTACTTTTTTTAATTTTATTAATTTGGGTAACTAACTTTTTGTATCCAAACGCTTCGTATACATACGTAAGTTTTTTATATTTACCATTTGTGAAATACTTATCTATAATGTTTTCTCTCGTTTCATATACATTCGGGAAATCACAAACAGTTACTTTATTATTAACACTAATAGATTCAATATTTCCTTTTATTTCGCCCCAAAATGGTAAGACATTTTGTAACACCATTTCATAGTTTGAAAAGCTAGCCTGTTCTAATTCAAACATTTTCAGTGCAACTTGTGCTTTTCTTGGCAATAACGAAACATCTTCTGTCAATTTCATATCGCCACCAACTATAGACTTTAATTTATGAAGTGCAGGTAAATCACCGACTATTTTCAACAAATCATCAACTGGTTGATTGATAATTTCACGAATATCGAAGTTACCAAATTTAAGCGGTTTATGATGATTTAATACCGTTCCCTCACAAATTGGACATGTCATCATTTCTTTAGAAGACTTAATTTCTTCTTTAATAGCTGCTTTTGAAATAACAATATACCCACCGATGATTGTATTAAATCCTACCCATGTTCTGCGTGTTTTTCCTTTTTTATCATAAAATGATTTTTCAAAATATCCGTACCAAAACGTATGCTTTTCTTCCTCTGACATACCGTTATAGCTCTTTGATAAATCGTGACCAAGCTCATTTTTAATTTCTTCAAATAAAAATTCTATTTTTTCATATTGATAAAATTTTAATACTTTCATGATTTCTGGATCAAATAAACCATCCCAAAATGGAATGTTTTTATCTTGAATTGTAATATCTTTATCGAAAACTTCAATTTGAAGACGTCCAGAACAAGATGGACAGTGATTGTCCTGTGAATAGAAATCAAAACTTCCCGTATCTTTATTAGTTGGATGAGCAGCTACAATATGATTAATTAGTCCCCCAATCTCATATAAGAAACTATATTGACTATATAAATGTCTTTCAAGATCAATAGCAACAACAGGTGCAATTGTATCTGATTCATATTCGCCATAAATTAAACGGGCCATTGATGATAAACTTTTTAAAATACCACCCTTATAAATGTTTTCCGCATTTTTAAAATAGTTAATATGATTTTCTTCTAAATAGTGAACGCCTTCTTTATGTTTAAGTGCTGAAGAAATATGTATTTGCTCAGCATGATTCACACTACTTTTTTGACGATAATAATCTTCATGACTTACTACATCAAGATGTTTTATAGATTCAAGCTGTCTTTTCCCGAAATCTACAATATAATCAGAGTTTTCTAACATATAGCTATTATGTTCAATCATAATGATAGAGACCGATTCATCTTGTAATATCCCTCTAACACTATCTATAAATTGATTTAAAATATTTTGTGATAAACCTTTTGAAGGCTCATCAAAAATAAATAATGTATGTGGATTTCTAGTGTTTGCAAATAACTCCGAAACTAAATGAACACATTGAAACTCACCTGTTGATAATGTTTGTGTTTTTCGCTCTAACGTTAAATAACCAAGTCCTAATTTAATTAGCAGACTTAAGCGTTTATACGTAATATCTTCATTTGGGAGTTCATCTATAATATCCTCAATCGAACGCTCAAAAATATCCTCAATTTCTTCGCCATACTTTGTTAGTTTCTTTTTAATATCTAGGAAAGTGGCTACAGTTGATCGACTTGTAATAGATTGATTTCGATCTTGTCCTACCATAACTAATTTATCTTTTGGATATCGTTTCATGAAATCTGTAGCTAAACATTCGTTAACAAGTGTAGATTTCCCGCATCCAGATTCTCCTGTAACCGTTACAAGCCTATTTTTAGGAATTTGAAACTCCACCATTTGGATATTACGGCAATATAATTCTTGGAATGTATAATATTCTGTTGGCACTTCTTTATTTAAATCCCACAGTATTGGTTTTGGTCTTGGTGACTCTTTCACAATTTGCCCACCATATTTCCCGCTACCAGGTCCAAAAAACAATTGCTCATCTGTTGTATCCAATACCGTATCTGAATGATCAATGAGCCAAATTTGATTTTTACACCCTAACTGCTTAATCTCTTCTAATATTTGTAATAATGTTTCATGATCAAGTCCGACTGAAATCTCATCAATAATAATTACAGCATTTTCACTTACTGCCATGAATTCAGCCAAATATAGTCTTGTTAACTCTCCACCTGACAACGTACCCATAATTCGATTTAATGTTAAATAACCAATGTTCATATTAATTATATTTTGCAATATATGTTGCTTCGCATCACTAATATTTAACTCTTCCGCTAACGAGAGAATAGACTCAACACTTAAATCATTTATATTTGAAATTGTATGTGGTTTAGCAAATAAATCTATCGTATGTTGTTCGATTTCTTCACTATAACGTTTTCCTTTACATTTTTTGCACTCAATATTTTTAGTAGTACCTCGACCTTTACAGCCAGTACACCAGCCTAACTGGTTATTGAATGAAAAAACCTCAGGTGAAAGATGAAATACATCGGCAAGTTTTTCACGTACCTCTGTGAAAACACCAGTATGTGTACCGATTGTTGAACGTGGATTGGAAGAAATCGATGATTTTCCTAGAAAAAGAACTAAAGGCATATCTTCCATCTTAATAGCACTAAAATTCGTTTCCATAATGTTAGGAAATAAATATTGATATTCAGCCTTTGGCAATAAAGAAACTAATCGTTTTTTTGATTCTTCGCCAATCGTTTGGCAAAAAGTTGTTTTACCTGATCCTGATAAACCAGCAATTCCAAACGACTTATTAAATGGAATTGCTGTATCTAATTTATTTATGTTATTAGCAATTAATTGATTTACTTTCATATTAACCTCTATTCTTATTTTTCATTAAAATCATTTTTACAGTGTAATAATTACATAATTAATATAACCTTTTATATAATTACCCTCTCACTTCAAGGATCTTATCCTTATATATTTCAAACCATTGTTGCCATTCATCTTTAGAAAATTCTTTTTCTTTCCCTTCTAGTACGGAGGAAAAAAGATTTAAGCAAATATGCCAACCAGCTATATCTTTTGGAGTATGATCCGTTAATTCATGAATGTACTCTTTAAGAAGTAAAAGAGTACCATTTTCCTCTTTATGTATTTCAAATCGGACACGATCTTTATCCCAGGTAAATTCAAGTAATGAGTTTACTTGACACTCTAAAATAGCAATATTTATAAATGAACCGTCCATCATGTCAAACTTGATTATTCCACCTGTTTTAAGGCTTTCAATCTGCAAATTAGACATCCATTTTTTAAGCTTACTGTTTTCTGTTAAAACAGACCAAACTTCCTCTATTGTATATGGAAATTGGCATTCGAATTTTACAATATACCCATCAGTTACTTTTTCAATTTCAGCTATCATATTGATTACCCCCTATATAGAATGTATGTTCTCACTTTATTTTACACGAATATAAATATAAAATAAATATTTATGTCACCGAAGTATTAATTTAAAGTTAATGGCGCTGAAAAACTTAAATATTTTCTAAATCAAGTTATATTTTGTTAGGAATTAAATATCATGTATGTCCATTTCCTTATTAAATATAAACTTACGTACAAAAAAAGCCGCATTTGCGACTTTTGAAATGATAGAATTTACTCTTGTTTTTGTTGAATGATTTAGCGCTTAATCGCATCGACAATTAGCGATGGAAAACCAAGTTTATCGCCTTTATTTCTAGAATCATACCTTTTAGAACGGAAAATAACACCTTCGTTTGCATCCCATTCGTTGTAATAAAATTGACCATTTTCATCACAATATTCAAGTAAAACCACCTCAAATCCAGCAGTTTCAAACATTTGCGTTAATGTTTTATAATTATGAACGATTTTATGACTTGCTGCTGGATGATCTTTCGGACCTGGTCCGCCTATTTGAACTATATTTTGGTACGCTTCATCTTGGAAAAACGCATCAGGAACACCGCACCGAATGTGCCCTGCTGGCTTTAAAAATTCATAACAAATTTCTGCTGCTCTTACACCTTCTTCAAACGTAAGGTGTTCCCATACATGCTCAGCTAAAATAGCCGAAATAGAATTGTATTCAAATCTTTCTTCCCACGTAGCTTTATCTAGTAAATTAAGTTCATCTTCTTGCGTTTGAATCCAACCTGGATTATTATTAAACACTCCAGCTCCAACTACTACTTTAATGTCTTCTTGTATCATTGCCATAACTTTCACCTCGTAAACATTTTAATTATTAATATATTCTATGTTTACTAATATCCTTCCTTCTTCAACAAATTTATTAGCATGAATCCAGTACAATACCGAACTCATGCCCCAAAAACTATCTAATGCAGCGATTTGTCTAACTTTATAAAATTAGTTCATAATATACAACGGTTTTTATACTATTTATATACGATTTTTCATACATAAACATAACACACCAAACATTAACATAAAACCAATCACGTAAAAACTTGTTGTTCCGCTGCCACCAGTATTAGGGATTATCCAGTTATTTTTCACATTTTCCACCGTTAGTTTCTGTATCCTTACCGCTTCTGTAATTTCTATTTCTATTGGATCTCTAAGTAACATATATCCGTTTGGTGCTTTTATTTCTTTAATCATATACTTTCCAAGTGCTAATTGGTTGGAAATCACCTTTCCTTTTTCATCCGTTGTTAATCTACTAACTTCTTTATCTTCTTTATCTAAGACTTGAAATACAGCACCTTTTAGTTTTAAATTATTATCCTTATCATCGACTTTCTCAATTTCAATTTGCCCAGTCAGATTTTGTAATTTCCTATTTCCTATTCTAATTTCTACTACTACATCTTTTTCTATTTTTATAGCTGTCTTATTTTTTAATAATTCATAACCATTTGGTGCTTCTACTTCTACTAGGTTATAGTTACCTACTGGTAGATCCTTTGATATCGCTTCTCCTTTTTCATCTGTTACTAGCTCTCCAACTACTTTTCCTTTAGAATCTTCAATATGAAACTTTGCTCCTGCTAGTTTTTTATTATTATCGCTCGTATCTACTTTTACTAACTTCATTTTCCCCATTGGATCTGGTAATTTCTTATTCCCTATTTTAATTTCTACTACTGTATCTTTTTCTATTTTTACAGCTATTTTATCCTTTAATAATTCATAACCTATGGGTGCTTCTACTTCCAATAGGGTATAGTTACCTATTGGCAATTCTTTTGATATCGCTTCTCCTTGTCCATCTGTTACTAACTCTCCAACTACTTTTTTATTTGAATCTTCAATATGAAACTTTGCCCCTGCTAGCTTTTTATTATTATCGCTCGTATCTACTTTTACTAACTTCATTTTCCCCATTGGATCTGGTAATTTCTTATTCCCTATTTTAATTTCTACTACTACATCTTTTTCTACTTTTACAGCTATTTTATCTTTTAATAACTCGTAACCTTTAGGCGCTTCTGTTTCCACAAGAGTATAGTTACCTATTGGTAATTCTTTTGATATCGCTTCTCCTTTTTCATCTGTTACTAACTCTCCAACTACTTTTTTATTTGAATCTTCAATATGAAACTTTGCCCCCATCAATTCTTTATTATCATTATTACTATCAACTTTTTTTATTTTTATCTTTCCTGTACTAGGCTTGTTCCATTGTTGCCAGTTAAATTTGAAATTGTGAAATTCAAATCCACCAGTTTGTTGTACAGTACTGACAAATGCTTGTCCATTAATTGAGCCGCCTTTTGTTTCTAATACAGCATTTGGAGCAAACACACTCCCAACAACACCATACCCCTCTGTTGTGATCTTTTTCGCATTAGGAAAAACCCAAATCATTTTCCCATATAGCTCAGTAAACGGTGAATTAGGAGAATAGGGTTGAGATGTAGGAATTATATCCGTAGCCCTTCCAATATTGTTCGTGTCATATAGAATGGACCCATTTTTAAATGTAACCTCTATTGCATCCGAATACATAACGATAAAATCTTTTCCTTTAGCATTGGGTAAAAATACATCTCTTATATCTAAATTGATTTTCCCTGTCAATTCTGATGAAACATAAATATTAGGATTGTTTATATCTTTTCCGATTCCATAACTCATATTTGGAATTGGGGTATTCGTTTTATATTGACCTGCATTTTTACTGACTTGGTTCACTATGTTGTGAAATTCATTAAATTTCGCGTCAATTTCTAGTTTTTCTTTATAAACGATACGATCATAAGAAGAATGTATGATACGATCTGGATCACTCTCTTTTGTCATTACGACTATTCCGTTTTGAATGATAAAAGATTCCTCTCTTGATTTTTTAAATTTTCCAGACAATAACAAGGATGGATATCCCTCATCACTCCATTTTTCACCTACTATATTAGATGTTCCCGCTGCTGCACCTACAATTGTATAACCAGATGCATCCATATCACCTTGAACTGCAATTGCGCCTTCAATATCGCCACCTACTGCTTTATGGTTACCAAAGACAACAGCATTATAACGCGATATATCACCTAGACCTTCTAAGTTTATCGTGGATCCATACGCTTCTTTTGGTACATAGACGACAAAACTTACACATAACATCAACAAAGCCATAAAATGAATACTTACCAGTTTTAATCGTAGCCTCAATTCCTTTATTCCCACCTTTACCGTATTTTTCTACAGTCGAATAAAGTGCACTTTTATTAGTGATCCTTCCCTACATACGTTCTGTGCTTTTCCCTAAATTTTCGGATACATTATTCATTAATACGGGATAGATACATTCTATCTAATTATTTTTTTCTTATAAATTACGACCAGAAGCGTACATAACAATAGGATTGGAACTATTACCGTCCACTTATTAAACATAGATACCTCTGTACTGATTCCTTGCTTTTCTTCCTGGTTGAACTCTACACGCTCACCTCGAACCAGTAATCTATTTGTGTTTACTCCATAAGGCGTACATGTAATTAATGTTATATAATCTTTATTTTCCACAATTTTTAAATCGTCCGTTTCGTGTGGTAACACTACTTTAATTTGATCTACTTTATAAGCAAGAATTTTGTCTAAAGAATGAATATAAAAAAGATCTCCTTCACTCAACTTATCTAAATCTGTAAATAATTTTGCTGATGGTAAACCACGATGCCCTGTTAAAATAGTGTGCGTATTTTCTCCACCTACCGGAAGTGAAGAATAATCTAAATGACCTACCCCGCGATTTAAAACTTCCTCAGAGGTCCCTTGATAAATTGGTAGTTTTATATTAATTTTCGATATTTCAATATACCCCATTACATCACCTAAATTTAACGCATCAGCATACGCTTGATGATTACTTTTTTCTTCAGAAAATGGATCTGCAAATGTTTTCATGGAAGTTTGAACTTGTTTATTATATTCGGTTGCTTCTTTTTCCCTACGTTCAACTTCTTTCTTTTGTAGTGCTTTGATCCTCTTATCGTAGGAGCTAATCTCAGAATAATGTGCACGAGTCGCCAACCAATTACTAATAGTAGGATATAAAAATATAGATAATCCAAATAAAAAAATACCTCCTAAAACAAGATTTCGTTTCATATTTCCACCTCTGTATATACTAAAATATCGAAAAGAGGGAAGCATTTTGCTTCTCTCCTTTTCAAATCACTTGGTTACATGTTCCTAAAACCTTAATTATTAGCAAACTTTTTTCTAAAGAAAACAAATGCCGCTGTAGCCATTAACGCAAGGCCTAGTACAGTAAATAGCGTTGTTCCGATACCACCCGTTACAGGAAGAATCCATCCACTTTTATTATTTTCAATCGATAATTTAACCGTTTGATTATTTTCGCTAATCTTTACATCAATAGGGTCCTTTAATAATTGATATGAAGCTGTTGTACCATCTTCTTTTGTATAAGTTGGTGCTTTCGTTTCAAAAATTTGATAGTCTCCATACGGAATGTTAGTCCATTTAATAACACCATTTTCATCTGATATACCTGTGACTTCTTTACCTGCCACAACAACTACTTTTCCATTTTTATCTTTAAGTACAAACTCCGCACCTTTTAATTTCTTCTTATCAGCACCATCTACTTTTGTTAACTCGATAATTCCAGTTGTCGGAACAACAACTACAGGTTTAGATTCCTTTTCTCCAATTACATCATTTTTATTTATAAAATCAATTTTTGCTGTATTTAAAATTTCGGCACCAGAAGCTACTCCTTCTTTTACTTGTGATTTAATTTGCAAATGAAATTCTTTTTTACCATCTAATTTTGTGAAATCTTTTACTGTAGCTGTTACTTTTTGACCTTCTACAGCTACCTCTACAATACTTGTATTTACTTCCGCTCCATCAATCTTCACAATTGGCTTTCCTTGAACCATTAAACGATTGTCCAAAGTATCTGTTACTACATATTTTTTGTATTCTTTAATGTCTTCTGGTATTAATGTTTTGATATCATAATTGTAATTAGTTAACGGATTTATTGGTAACGCTTCCAAATTTCCGTTAATCTTTTTATTAATAGTTGGTTCTTCATAGTTTTTCACTTCTACTTTAACTACTGTACCAGAAGTAATTGTTCCATCTTCATTAATAGTTCCGGTGTTCTTTATAAAAAACTCTCGTTTAGTCGGATCTATTACATACCCTTTCGGCGCCTTTGTCTCTTGGAAATAGTATTCCCCATACTCTAATCCTTGCACGCGAATATGCCCATTACCATCTGTTGCTAACTCTTTTTTCACTTCTGTACCATCTTTTTTAAATAAAGAGAATACTGCACCTGCTAATGCTTTTTCATTTGCACCAGTCTTTACTAAATCAACTGCACCACGTTTAATCTCATTTTTCGGATACATATGAACATCATAGTTTAGTACCTTACCCTCTTTATTCGTTAATGGAATATCCACTGTATACGTATTTGGATTTAGGTTAACATGCGGAGGTCCTGCCACTTCTTTCACTTCATAACGTCCTAGCGGGAGATCTTTTAATACAGCTTGTCCGTTATCATCTGTTACTACTTGAGTTGGAGTTGCTCCCATTACAGGCTTCACATCTTCTTTCACGATTTTCCCATCGTTTGAAATTTTTTCAAACGATGCAACCCTTTTCACTTCAAACGTTACACCTTTTAACGGTCTCGCATTTGTTGGTACCTCTTGATTTGCAGAGCCATCACCTTCTAGTCCTGGTGCGCCATCTTTTTCTTGTTCATATTTATGAATCGTTAAAGTACCTTTGGATGGTGAAGCTGCCTTTACTAATACACTAGACCATGTAGAAAATGTTAAGAAAAATACTAAAAGCACACTAAATATTTTTTTCATTTCTCTTATCCCCTTTACTACTTCTATCATTTTATTAATCTCTTTATTACTATTACCTTCTTAAAAGTAATAGTGTGCCAAGTATCAGGTTTAAACGAATAACATAAAACATAGCCGTCTAACAATCCATTGTTTAGAATCACTTATTCACTCTTCTTATTTTCTATTATTACGTTGTCTCTCCGTATGCTATATGTAGTTTTCTCCCCTGAATTATACTTATATCTCTACTTCAAAAATCGTTACATATTAACTTCTATCGCTAATTTTCATTATTCTCTCCCTTCCTATCCCTATTTAAAATCCCACCTTAATCATTTTTACATATAAGCAATAACCGGCAAATAAGTGTGACGATTCATATTTTACGTTACTCCTTAAAACTATTACCTGTATATTCAAATAATATGTGCTATTCATGTTAAATTATGGTATTATTCTTAGAAGTTTATAATTTTTATAGCTAAAGTTTTTCCGTTTCTACTTTTGAAAAAAGGAATATGTAATCATTCAACTATTACGCACAACTGTAAGGAGGAATAATATGACTAAAAAGCTCAGTCTAGTTGAGATAGAGTACATTTGTAATATGTTTTTCCAATCTTTTGAAATTCCAGTTTGTTTTTTAGATTGTAACCAAAATATTCTTATTGAGTTTACATCAAAAAATGATTCACATTCGTGGTATGCATCAAACATAGAGCAGTTACATGTGCTTTTACAGAAAAATGATACATATAATTTCCCTATCTTCAGAACTCACCAACATTTAGGGCACTTTATTTTAATTCACATAAAGAGCGATTATATGATGAACGGTACTGTTATTATTGGGCCCTTAACACATGTAAATTTTTCTACAAGTAAAACGGATAGTAACCTTAATTTTATTTCTAATTATAAAAAAACAATTAACCATTATTTTCCATCGTCAGTCAAAGATCGAAATTTCTTTGTAAATATAGCAATATTGTTCTATAACATTCTCTATAAAAAAAATTCAGATGTAGGTACCTTTTCAAATAACAGTGACTCATTTCATGTAAGTCATAGCAGTATCTTAAACGAGGATGTATATATTTCAATGCAAAAAGACGAATCTATTTGTCATAACTTGTATATAGAGCAACAACTACTTAGAGCTATAGAAAACGGGGATAAAGAAACCGTACTCAAATATTATTACGAATTCCAACGAGAGACTCTTTCATCCTTATCTTCATTTCATCAATTAAGACGTCATAAAAACATTTGTATTTCATCCATCACACTTGCTACTAGATATGCTATAAAAGGAGGTCTTCCTTCCGGGATTGCTTACAAGATTTACGATCTACACATTCAAAAGACAGAGGATTTAAAAGACACAGAATCTGTTTGGGATTTATTAAGAAATGTTTTCTATACTTTTGCAGACCGTGTAAAAGCACAAAAAGTACAAAAACACTCAAAGACTATCGCTATTTGCAAAAACTATATTTTTGAAAATATTTACAATCAAATATCTGTTAAACAACTTGCTAAATTTGCAAACGTAAATTCAGATTATTTATCTATATTATTCAAAAAGGAAGTCGGTATTTCATTAATTGAGTACATTCAACGTGAACGAATCGAAGAAGCTAAAAAATTATTAACTTTCACAACCCATCCCTTATCAGACATATGTGCTTCGCTCAACTTTAGTGATCAAAGCTATTTTACTAAAATTTTTAAAAAATTCACTAACGAAACACCTGGTAAATACCGGAAATCCCATGTTGTCATATAGAGTTAAACTTTCATGAAAACTAAGTGTTTTCAGTAACTTATTAATGAAAGATTAGAATTACTCTCACATTCATGACATTTTGGGTTTAGGCTATTTATCAATCAAAAAAACACGTAACTATTCTTTTATTTGAATGAGAATAGTTACGCGCTTTATATGTGTAGGTCTGTAGGCAAAATACACTACTTACATACTAAGATCTTATTAAGTAAAAAATTCATCTAATAATTATTGTGTGAGAAATAATCCATACTATTATTTTTATACCTTTCTAAATTTGCGAACCAAAGTGAGTACTGTACCGACAATAATCATCCATATGCCCATTGCTGTACTGTTCGTTTCACTTGCACCCGTGTTGGGAAGCTCTTTATATGTAAATTCTTTTTTATCGGAATTACTATTGTTCGGGATATTACCGTTATTACTGTTATTAGTAATACCTTTATCCTTCACTAATACTTTTTGTATTGTATGTACCTCATTACCTACAGAATCTGTGACACTATATATTATTTCAAAAGTACCAGCTTTAGTGGTATCTAAAGCTCCTTCATAAACTACTTTAGAAGTAAGGTCACCGTTCTCCTTATCAGTAGCTGATACTCCTGCCATTGGATCGAATTGATCCCCCTTAGTAATTGTAGTTGTAGTAGGTACTTTTAATATTGGTATTTCATTCTTAACTTCTTCTCTAACTTTGACCGTTACAGTTTGTTTAGCAGTTCCTTCATGACCTTTAGAATCTGTAACTGTATACGTTAATACATAAGTACCTGCTTTAGATGTATCTACTTTACCATCAATTTTTACTTTAGAAGTAAGATCGCCGTCTTCTTTATCAATGGCTTTTACTTTCGCCATTGGATCGAATGAATCTCCTACATGAATTGTCGCTGCAACAGGTACTGTTAATGTAGGGTTTAGATCTGATGTTTCTCCATTTCCCTCTACAATTACAGTCTGTGTTGCCGTTGCATTCCCACCTTGAGAATCAACAATAGAGTACTCCACAATGTATTTGCCTGGTTTAGAGGTATCTACATCACCTTTATGTTCTACTCGATTTGATAAATCACCATCTTCTTTATCAATAGCTTTTACATTACTCATCGGGTCAAACATATCACCAACATGTAGTGTAATTGTAGGCGGTACAGTTAATTCAGGGACTTGGTTTTCTGCAGTTTTTTCATTTTCTTTCACTGTTCCTTTAATTTTTGCTGCATCAAAAGCTTTTTGGACCGTTTCAACCTCAATTGAATTTGCCCCATATTTATTTGTTGCAACTTTAAGACACGCTAATCTTAATTCAGAGAAATTAGAAGTCATATTCAATTCATCAGTATTTGCATAATAGAAAATATCAAACATTTTATCTTCACCAATACCATTTACAGTTACATCGTTTTGAGTGCCACCTTGTGCAATTAAATACGCGACTTTATTAATAATATTTGAATTGAAATGAACACCCTCATTATCTTCTCCGTTTAAATCACTAAATTTACTATAATCATCTGGATATGGTACTCCATCAAAAAATTTGACTGAAGATGGATTTTTCATATTACGAAGAATTGATCCACTTTGTTCTCCTATTGTCCAATTAAAATCTCCATTATTTATATATTTTTCAATAGCCGTTCCCATAATATCAGATAATGCTTCATTAATTGCCCCCGATTCCCCAAAGAATTCAAGATTAGATTCGCTAGATGTAACCGCATGTGTAAATTCATGGCCCGCTATGTCAAACGCTTTAACCATTGGATCACCATATATAAGCATACTAACATTGTTAATATTAGCACTAAATGCATTCCCCCAATTTTTAGGATCATCTGTTTCTCCTGAATGCCATGCATGTACAACTGATACTACTTTTTTCCCCTTATTATCAAAACTATTACGTTTATATTTGTCTTTATAGAAATCATATACCTTTGTTGCTAAGAAATGAGCACTTACCGCCTTTGGATCATTAAACGTTGTTGAAGTACTAGTTGCTAATATACCAGGATAATATTGTTCTTCAAAATTAATATCTCTATAATTTACATCATACGTCTCAATTCCTTGCCCTCTTGTATAATCAACAAGTGCATATTTTCCGTTACTTTGCTCAGAAATACCAAATGAGCGAGTTATACCTAAGTCATCTTTTCCTGTTCCAGTTAATGATATGGAATTGCTTTTTTTACTCTCCTTTAAAGATTCAAGATGCTCTTCACTTACTTTTAAACTTGATTCTTGCACCATATTTTTTAACATATCACCATTATGAGCATTCACTAAATAAGTTCCAGATACATAGTTTGGTGTTGCAGCAGCAAATGTAACTTGATATGCATTTGTAGCCTGCACACGATTTTCATCAACAAAAATAACTTCCTTAACTTCTGGCTCAGAAATAAATTTAATATCCTTTCCATACTTCGTATAAATATATTGTTTTGCTTCTTCCCTTGATATATTAATAGGATTCTTTAAATCTTCTTTTGCTAAATTTTGTGCACTGTCTCCTGAAACACTTTTAATAACACCTTTTTTATCTACATGAGCAGTCAATTGGTATCCATATACTTCTTTTCCTTCATATACTTGTTGCATACGCAAAAGTGTCGTCCCATCATATGAACCACGTTTTTGAAGAACCTTGTAATCTACCCCTTCGTCTCCACTAACTTGTTTTGGAGACAAAGCATGCTCCGTCTTTTCCTTAAGTGCATCTTTCACTACATTTTCTGGCATCTTTTGTGATGGTTGTGTAAGTTCACCGGTACGGAACGAATCCTCTTGAACATCAACTTGCATTTGAACCGTTTCCTCTGCATAACCTACCCCATATGGTGTTACACTTGTTAAAGCTAATCCTGTTGTTAATGCAACTATAGCTATTTCTTTTTTATTTTTCATGTTATTTTCCTCATATAATTTTCTAAAATATGAAACTGCTAAAATTCATACAATTTATTCCTATCATAAAAAGATGACTTCTGTAATCAACAAAAGTCATCCCTTCAATATGTAATATCCTTAATATATTTTTAATGCATAATTTCTATATAAACAGAAAAAAGTATTCATTAACGAGCATTTTGCATTACTTTTATTAGGTCATTTATATTTTCAACTTTCTGCTGAAACTGATCAAACCTGCTATGTAACAATGAAGGATTTTTATCTTCAGTTGAAATAACTTTTTTTAATTCCTGTTCTAATTTATCATATGTATCAAAGAAATTATCAAATTCTACACTTACAAGTTCTTCATTTTCACGATAAAATCTTTTTGCTTCTATATAAGTTATATATGATTTATTTAAAAACCCTAATGAAATTAAATATTTAGAAGTGTTTTCTTGATAAATAGCAATATCAGATGATATTTTCATATCAGAATAAGTCTTTTGAACGAAACAGTGCAACTCAAAAATCTTAAACTTTAATACATTATTCATTTCATTCCCTCCCATCCTATCTATTCTACATAAAAAAAGAATATTATACAAAGTAAAATATCAATATAGTACAAAAATAATAAGCGAAAGAATAAATTCTCCCGCTTATTATATCAATAAATACATTTCATATTGTGCTAAAGAATTCTTTTCAAATCCGGATTTCTTTAAAAATCCTTCTAGTAAATTGTTATTTGGAAATCCAATTGATAAACTTTCTAAATTCAACTCATCTCTTGCTACTTGTAATAATTTTGATCCAATACTACGATTTCTATAATCTTTGCCTACGAAAATAAAACTAATTTTACCTTGTTCATTCATACATATGGCACCTTTTAAATCATTATTGACATATGCGCCGTAAAATGTATGATTTGTTTTTTCGATATAATCCATATCATTTTGCCAATTTATATGGAAGTGTAACCATTTCTGAACTTCAAGTTTAAAAGATATAAAATCTAATTGTTTTACTTCAATTCCCTTGCAGTCTTTATTTATTATTTTAGTCATATCTTTTAAATTATAATAAGATAGATCGTACACTTTTTCATAGCCTAATTTCGTATAAAAATGAATCGCTCGGTCATTACCTACAATGACTTCAAGGAAAAGTTGCTTACACTCATTTTGAATCGCCTCTTCTTTATGCAGTTCAAATAACTTTTGACTCACACCAATACCGCGGTAACTCGGATGAACCGCTAATGTTCCGCAGCGCATTGTTTTTATACTTTCATAAACCTTAATACCACTAAGTATTACACCAACTGGCTTGTCACCATCTAAAGCAAGAAACGAGTGTTCTAACGAATTCCCTTCTGCTCCAAAAAATCTTTTTATAAAATCTTCTTTTGAAACTTCCATCTTAATAATATAATCTGAAAACCCATCCCTAAAAGCCTCATACACTAAATCTATATTTACTTCACTACACCTTTTGTATTGAATCATATAAAATTATCCCCCACTCACTCGTGTTAAACTTAACATACAAATACATATAATGTACTAATTCCACTTTCCCCATCATTCTTTAACTTTTAATTCTATCCCTTAATTTGAAATGAACGGACACTTCCCTATATATCTCTCACTATTTATTTCTTTTATAACAAACGATGCAATATCACCATTTTGTATTTTGATTCCTGGCATATCAACTAAACTCTCTTTTATATTTCCAATACCATTTCTATCTATAACAAATGGTAATCTAACAATTGTCCAATCTACATCACTACCTTGAATAGTTTGCAATTCTTTATATTTATCTTGCATCATCTTTGGTAAAAACAATTTAAATAAGGTAGCTCCTATTTTATTTACCATTCCCTTCTGATCTCCCGTAACATTTAAAGAACCTCCGGAAATTACAATATATCTTTTTATTTCAAATTCTTTCATTACTTCTAAAATATGCTTCGTTACTGTGCTAAAAATATAAGATTCATTTTTTGGTTGACCTACCGCATTAATTACAGCTCGACACCCTTTAAGTAATTTGCGTATTGAAGCAAAATCACGTGCATCTCCATTAATAATCTCTAAATTTTCATTTTTTATTTTGATATTATTAGAGTTTCTTGTTAATATTTTCACTTGATATCCCTTTTCTAACGCTTCGATTACAAGGAATTTTCCGGCTTTTCCGTTTGCGCCCAAAATAGCTATTTTATTTGTACTTTCCAATATTAACCCCTCTTACTATCTATTATTTACTACATTAATCTCATACACACGTAAAAAAGCAATTAAATGCTCGCACGCTCGTTCACATGCTAACATTTTATAGATTTTTTGTTCCTCTTTCGTTTTATCATTCGCTTGATCTGAAGCAGCTTTTAAACATAGAAAAGGTTTTTTATTGATTTGGCACACATAAGCGAATGCTGCGACTTCTTGATCAACCGCTAACGCTCCATATACAGTATGGAGTAAATATCTCATTTCTGAACTACGGATACGTTGATCTCCAGATAAAAATGTACCGAAATGAATCGGATCATAAGATCGTATCTTTTTTACTCTTCTTACAAGTGACTTTGTTGTTTCAATAGGTGCTGTTCTACCATTATATAAATTAAAAACATCTTCCCCCGAACCAGCAGCAGTAACGTCATGTTGTATTGCATTAAGGGCTACTACAATATGACCATTTTTCACCTTATTTGATAGACTTCCGCATATCCCTGTCATAAACAACTCATCTGGCTGAAACTCACTAATTAATAATTGTACACAACTAGCACAACTTACTTTGCCAACTCCAGTTATAACGGAGATAACTTCCAAATTATTCATATAATGAAAATGAAATTCCCAAGCTGCTCGTTTTTCAATACGTTCACTTGGATAATATTGATGCAAATACGTAAGTTCTGGTTCCCATGCGGATACGATTGCAATACGTTTCATTACACGCTTCACTTCCCCTATTGTTATCATGTAAATACTTTATCTATACCTTCTCGTTCATAATCTGGAATCCACTCTTTATATTTCTCATATAAATTTCGTATTGTTTCTTTATTCTTCACAATTACTTCACATCCTCTATCATCGTATATAAACATGATAATATCTTTCGTTACATTTATAAAAAATACATCTGGATAAGAAACCTCTTTTTTGCGTCCAAAACGAGGATAAAGACCTGGAAAATTTTCATGATTCACAGTTTGAATAAGCGGTATATACTTTATATCGCAAGCAAAACATTTTAGTGAAAATTGATAAGTACAATACAAGTCAGCTTCTTCTTCAAATAAAAAGGTATTGTTTCTTGCCTTATATGATACTTTAACTCTCTATTATGAATAAAACGTCTATATATATTAATTTTCTGCGGATTTTTCACATTTTCCTTTATAAATCGATAAACATTTGTAACTAAAAATACTTCATCTTCTTTTGAAAATATATCTTCAAATAAGTGATTATTATATATATTAAGTTGAGAGAAATATTCCATATTTAAATCATCGGTTCTTTCGACATTTGGACATTTCCCTTTCCAAAAATGAAAATGCAAATGATGTTTCCACTGAAAGTATATATGTGGTACTAATGTAACTCCAGGAAATGTTTGATTCATATATTCTTTTAATTGCATTCTTATATCCTTTCTACTCTACAATCTCTTTTAACTGCCAATATGCATCTTCTAGCCACGGATGTAAAACTTTCAACGTATCTTTTCTATCCCATAAATATGAAATATATGCAAAAGCAGCATGTTCTAAAGATTTTTCTAATCCTTTTTTTATTTCTACTAAATATGATGGTGTCCCATTTTGATCCCATTCTATTTTATCAGCAACAAATAACACTAAATCCATCTTCGTTGCATGTTTACGCAGTGTAGTATGACAACTAATGGCATTTAAAATTTCTTCATCTTCCACTTTAAATATCTCTTTTGCAATTACTTTCGATATCTTTTGATGAATTATCATTGGGAATTCTCGTTCTTCTTGTAATATCTCTATTCCAAATTGCTCAGCAACTGCAATCCGATCTTCATTCGGAAAAATTGCACTAATATCATGTAAATATGCTGCAATCCCTGCCTTTGCTTCATTTACATGATACTTAACTGCAATTTTACGAGCTTCATTTGCAACCCGAATTGAATGTTTATATGTGAGTTCTTTATTATATTTTAATAGAAAAGCTTTTATATCATTTTCAATTTTCCCAGTTGGAATAAATGAATAAATATTCTTATATAACATCGTAAGTCCTCCTTTTTCTTAACTCTCAATATAACGTTGTATTTAAATATTCTTTTTATTTGTATTCGTTATGAATGTTTTAATCCCTTTTTTATACGTTACATGAAATTTTATGGGGAATCATTGCTACAAAATACATAAATGTTTGATATTATAGTAATGTTAATGATTTGTAAGGAAAGGAACTACATAATGAATAAAAATATATTAATTATTGATGATGATAAAGAAATTGTAGAGTTGCTTGCTGTTTATTTGCGAAATGAAGGCTATAACATTTATAAAGCATACGATGGCGATGAGGCATTGCAAATGATTTCTACATATGAAGTTGACCTTATGATTTTGGATATTATGATGCCAAAACGAAATGGATTAGAAGTTTGCCAAGAAGTTCGTGAGAATAATACTGTACCTATTCTTATGCTGAGTGCAAAAGCCGAAGATATGGATAAAATATTAGGTCTTATGACAGGTGCCGATGATTATATGATTAAACCATTCAATCCATTAGAATTAGTAGCTAGAGTGAAAGCTTTACTGCGAAGATCATCTTTCCAAAATGCAACGTCTCAAAAGAATGAAGATGGTATTATTCATATTCGTTCCGCTGAAATACACAAACATAATCATACAGTTAAAGTAAATGGAGAATACATTAAACTTACATCTATTGAATTTGATATTTTATATTTACTTGCGAGTAATTCGGGAAGAGTATTTAGTTCCGAAGAAATTTTTGAACGCGTTTGGAATGAAGATGGTTATGGTTCAAATAAAACTGTAATGGTCCACATTAGTAATTTACGGGATAAACTTGAAACAGGAATGAATGGAGAGAAGTTTATTCATACTGTTTGGGGAGTAGGATATAAAATTGAGAAATGAAGCATTTGATATATTAAAAGATATCCCAAAATGGAAGTTGATTTTTTGGTTTATGTTAGCAATTACACTTACTCCTATTACTGAATTAATTGTATATCGCCTTGTTACGAGTGTAATTGAAAGTTCACTTACGTTAAGTGAACTCGGCAAAGAATTCATTAGAATTTTCGGATATGAAAAATATAAAGGAATAAGGGAATCTCTATGGATGATGATTGTATCTTATTTATTTTTATTTTCTATTTTCTCATCCTACCTATACATTTTTTATCGTCATGAAAGAAAGCTATACTATGAAACTTGTATTAAAAAAATGATAGAAGAGATTCGTTATATTGCAGATGGAAACTTCAATCATAAAGTTTCTATCGTAAATCATAATTATCTGGAAGAGTTAGCGACCGGGGTTAATCACATTGTTGAACAATTGAAAGTCTCAATTGATGAAGAGAGACAGGCGGAACAAGCTAAAAGTGAATTAATTACAAATGTATCGCATGATTTACGTACTCCTCTTACGTCTATAGTTGGATACGTAAATTTAATCCACCATGATAATTATAGAGATGAAGTGGAATTACGCTATTACATACAAGTCATTTACGATAAAGTAACACGTCTTAATGCATTAATGAATGACTTGTTTGAATATACACGTGTTCAAAATAAAGAGTTAAGCTTATATTCTGTTCCCATTGATATCGTAGAGTTACTTGGACAATTAACTGTTCAATTCCGTATACAAGTTCAAGAAGCTAATATAGAATGTCGACCTTCTTTTCCATCTCAAAAACTCATGGTATTAGCTGATGGAGACAAATTAGTTCGCGTATTTGAAAATCTAATTATTAATGCTATCGCTTACGGTAACGACGGTGGATATATCGACCTTGCTGCCTATGAAAGCAATAATATGATTACTATAGATATTACGAATTACGGCCAACCTATTCCTAGTACGGATTTACCTCATATTTTTGAACGTTTTTATCGCGTTGAAAAATCTCGCTCTACGAACACTGGTGGATCTGGACTCGGATTAGCAATTGCAAAAAGTATTGTTGAATTGCATAAAGGAACAATTGAAGTATATAGTGATGATAAAAAAACAACTTTCACTGTAAAACTACAACAATATAAATGTTAATAGAACTTAACTTTAGGTCCAATTCCTTATCATATAAGGAATTGGACCTTTCATTTTCCATTAACATCCAAAATTTAATAATCCTTTATAATTCTTTAGAAATTCTTTACCTTTTCTTTCTTCCTAATTAAGCATTCCTTTTTACAATATTATTATCGAGGTCATAATAGGAGGATCACTTATGCAATTCTTGAAAAAATTCACAATTTTATTGTTATCTTTTGTTATTACAGTACTTATCGTTTTATATTTTTATCTTTATGTAAATGGTCCAATTATTCAAGCTAAATCAGCTATTTTAATAGATGCTAATTCAGGTGAAGTTGTTTATAAAAAAAATGAAGAAATTCCTATACAGTCAGCTACTTTATCTAAATTAATGACAGAGTATATCGCAATGGAACAACTGAATGAAGGAAAAATACAATTAGATGAATTAGTAAAAATAAGTAACGAAGTTTTCCGAGCAGAAACGAGTCCTATACAAGTAACTTCGGAAGATAAAACGACAGTTCGCGATTTACTTCATGCATTGTTTTTGACAGGGAATAATCGTTCCGCACTTGCCCTTGCAGAACACATTGCTGGAAACGAAGATAACTTTACACTTTTAATGAATGAAAAAGCAAAACAACTAAAGTTATCACAACCATCCCCGTTCCTAAATGCTACTGGTATGAATAACGATACAAATAAACAATCAAATACAACAGCGATAGATGTAGCGAAACTAGCGACACAACTAGTAAAAGACTTTCCAGATGTATTGAATATTACGAAACTAACCTCTTACCAATTTACCTTCAAAGATTCAAAAGTTTTCAACACAAATAAAATGATTTATTCCCTTAATAAAAACATTAATCTCCAAGGTGTTGACGGCTTACAAACTAGTTTTTCAACTAATGGTAATTATAGTTTTGTCAGTACCGCAAAACGAGGAGATACTAGACTCATTTCAGTAATATTAGACGCCGAAAATGAAAACAGTACGTTTATTGAAACAAAAAAGTTACTTCAGTACGGCTTTGATCCTTCTTCTTACTCTGCACTCCAAGCGTTTAAAGATGCTGTTACATCTTGGGCAGTTTTGCTTCAGTTTGAAAATTTGATTATACAAACATTGTTGATTTTCTTCATTATAACAATTTTAATGTTCTTACATATACGTCAGAAAAAATCCGAGGATTTCAACTAGGAAATCTTCTTATATATAAAAAACGGCTTGCATTTACAGTGCAAGCCGTTTTCTAAATCTATAGTCCTCTCCCAATTAAATTCGCTGAAACAGGCTGCAACTTCTTTCCTTGAAATACTTTTGAATACATTTTAAAATCATCAACTTGTATATATTCCTCTATACATTTAACCATGGACGATCACTTCTCTCCGATAAAGTTCTTCTTCAATTTGATTAATTATTTCATCTATAGATAAAGATCCATCCAAAACAATATCTGAATTTGGCTTTACAGTATGAAGCGCCTCCAAATAGCCTTTTCTAGCATATGTTATATAATGCTTTAAATCATTATGTATTTCACTCATTGTTTCTTCCTTAAAATCTCGCAAAATTCTTCTAGCCATCGCAATATCTAAAGGCGTATCGATAAATATAGTTACATCAATGAACTGTCGCATTTCACTATTTAAGTATGCAAAAGGATAATCTACAATAATATAATCTACATTACTATCTCGTATAAGATGCTGAATATCCTTAATTAATGGTGTGAGTACCCATTCATTATAATTTGCTCCATCATCAATCCATTTACAAATATCAGCAGGACAGTTATCAAAGTTATAGCTATCAAAATATAGAGCTTTTGAATTCATTAATTTATGAGTTAATCTTTCAGTAACAGTAGTTTTACCTCCTCCTGAAACAGCTGCAATTGTAATGATTTTCGTCTTTTTATTCATCATTTTCCCCCAATCCCCTTTTAATTAACATAATATAATTATAGAAAACAATTATATTTTAGCTCTCCATTCATATTCTAACATACTCATTTCCCATAAATTCCAATACGTTTCCCCTACTTTTTTTGAATCCCTTAATAAACCTTCTTTTACAAATCCTATCTTTTCATAACAAGAAATGGCGGACGTATTAAAATCATAAACACCAAGTGTTACTCTATGTAGTTTTAATTCTCCAAATGCAATATGAAGTACTGCTTTCATCATATGTTTCCCTATAGAACGTCCTCGCATTTTCGTATCACCAACTAGTACTTTTCCAATTCTTGCAGATCTATTTATATTATCAATTTGTCCAAGTGAAATATGACCAATTACTTCTTTGCTATCTTCATCTATTACTTTGAATGCAAGTGTATTTGTACTTTCTATATATTGTTCTAATTGCTGATCATTTAAAGGATATGTAAATGCATTTCCTGACCATTGTATTAAAAATTCTTCGGAATTAATCCAATTTATTAATTGTTTGAAATCGGATCTTTTTAAGGGTTCTAATTTAATCAACTCCATTCTCCTTTCATACACCATTCTATATATCCTCAAACTTATTTCTATATATAAAATATATTCTCCTTTTATACGAAATGAAAATAAAGCCATTCATAAGAATGGCTTTACAAAAAACATAGCCTAATTATGCTTTATTTGCTACATCGACACCGTTAAAATCAAACTCAGCAGTAACCGTTGTAACAGGTGGGAAAATTGCTTCAATTTTACAAATGGAAATAATTACTCCAACCGATCCAGGAATAGCTGCAAGCTTAACTACATCACAACTTACAGACGAAACAGTACCTACATAAGTACGTCCCTCTGTATTAATTTGAACTGTTCGATTAATTAATTTCTTAAGTTCATCTCTAATTCCTTGTACACAAGAATTATCACATTTCTCATGCTGTTCTTTTTTACACTCTTCGAATACTTCCCAACAATCATCCTGTTTACATGTACACTTCTTTTTACAATTATTAAATCGAGAACCCAATACCTCACCCCCTAATCCTTTCTATTAGTAAAGTATGTCCACTAGCTTAAAAGGGTACGAGGCAAACACATAGAAAGAAAAAAACAAACGATTGTACTAAACTCTTCTTTCATTATTAACTATAAAAACATACCTCTCCTAATTAACAGCTTGTTTCATTAGACGCCGTGAATTTAGTCCTACTTCATTTAATGTTTAAGCACCACTTTCTAAAACAAATCTTTTTTCTTTTAAATAAGTCGCCCCTTAAAGGTGCCCAGATTTCCTCTTCGCTTCACATATACATAGACTTTGTTTGCATTAATATAGTATATTTTCCTTCGCTATTATGAAATATACATTCAGAAAAACGTACTTGAAAATAAGATATTATTTGTAATCAGAACGCTTTCTTCAACAAGTGTTTATTGAACAATATCATAAATAATAGTTCTCTCCACTTTCTCTTAAAAATTAGCATAGTTTGTATGAACTCTATATCGAGTAGAAAACACTCTATCATATAAAGATAAAATAGTAGGTTAATAAACAAGCCATTTTTTTATTAAAACATAGAATAATATGAACACTATTGAAAGGAGGTAGAAATGAATGTCCTGGAAAAATGATTGCTGGAGTTCTCAAAAAAAGCATTGTTGTAATGATTGGTGGAAATCTAAAGAAAAGCATCATTGTGATGATGATTGGAGTTCTCAGAAAAAGCATTGTAATGATGATTGGTGGAAATCTAAAGAAAAGTGTCATTGTGATGATGATTGGAGTTCTCAGGAAAAACATTGTAATGATGATTGGTGGAAATCTAAAGAAAAGTGTCATCGTGATGATGATTGGAGTTCTAAACGAAATAAGTGTCGTTGTAAATGTTTCTTTATTTGTTGCCATTGTAAAAAGAACAATTGGTAATATTTTCGATGTCAACTTAAAGGTAAGAATATGTCTTTTGGAACCAATCGGGCTTTTCCGGAAAGTTGATCCCACACCTACTTCCTTGCTTTCGCTGAATTTTGAGGTGGGGGCATTACTGCCCGGCAAATAGCGAGATAAATACTAGAATGTAATATATAAAAAGCTGACTGAGTATAGTCAGCTTTTTATATATGAACACGTAAAGGTTTAAACAGACATTTAAGCAGTCACGCTTTGTCTTCACCTTGTTGTTGTAAATTAGTATTTCTCCATTGAATAAACATCCCATAATATCGTATTTAGATTAAAACTATAAAACATACTTAACACCAATAGTAGAATTTTTCTTCTTCATCAACTGCACTTCTTCTCTTTTCATAAAAATAAAAAAGGAGCACTATTTATATAGAGCTCCTTTCTAACTTTATAATTTACTAGACTGCAACCCCTGAATAAACGGAACTACTTCAGGATTTACAAGTGATGATAAATCACCTAATTCTTTCCCTAAGTAAGCAGCTTTAATGACGCGTCGCATTACTTTAGAATTACGTGTTTTCGGTAAATCCTCTACAACGTGAATATCTTTTGGACATAATGCTTTTCCAATATGAGAGTTTACTAAACTCATTAATTCTTTCTTTAATTCTCCTGTAAATGTTACATTATCTCTTAATACTACAAAACAATGACAAACTTCACCTTTTACATCATCTGGTACACCAATCGCAGCAGCTTCTATGACGTCATTATGCTTTACAAGAATTGATTCATATTCAGCAGGTCCGATACGTTTCCCAGCAATGTTTAACGTATCATCTGAGCGTCCTGTAATAATATACTGCTCACCATCATAAATTACCCAGTCACCATGAACCCATTTATTTTCAAAACGTGACCAATATGTGTTCACATAACGTTCATCGTCTTCCCAGAAACTCTTCGTCATACCAACCCAAGGTTTCTCTAAACATAATTCCCCAACTTCATCACGAATTGGATTACCTTGATCATCGAGCACTACCGCTGCCATTCCTGGTAAAGAAGCGTTAAAGCTTATCGGTGCAATCGGTTTAATGAGGACGTTTCCGAAAATCCCACCAGAAATTTCAGTTCCGCCTGAGTAGTTACAAATCGGCACAATACTTTTTCCAACCGTTTCAAATAGCCACATCCAAGGGTCTGGATTCCAAGGTTCACCTGTTGAAGCAAATACCTCTAAACTCTTAAGCGAATGTTTATTTACATACTCATCACCTTTTGCCATTAACGCACGAATTAATGTTGGTGATATACCGAGATGTGTAATTTCATATTTATCAACTGTCTTCCATAAACGATCTGCCTCCGGGAAGTCAGGTACGCCTTCGTACATAACCATCGTTGCTCCATTTATAAGAGAGCCGAATAGTAGAAATGGTCCCATCATCCATCCCATATCAGTTACCCATAATACGCGGTCGCCTTGTTTGATGTTCATCCCAAAACCTGCATCAAATGCAGCTTTCAAAGGGAAACCAGCATGTGTATGTACTGTTCCTTTCGGTTTCCCAGTTGTACCTGATGTATAAATGAGCATTAATGGATCATCACTATGCATTTCTTCAGCATGTACAAATGGCTTTTCTTTTTCTAACGTGCTCCATGAAAAATCATAATTATGCGGTGTAAATTCATTTCCCGCATGTCGAACAATAACAACTTTTTCAACAGTTGGACAATGTTCACACGCCTTATCTACTTCGTCTTTTAATGAGACAACTTTACCTCGGCGTGAAAAACCATCTGCAGTAATGATCATTTTCGATCCTGCAGCTTGCACACGTGTCATGACTGCATCAGACGCAAATCCTGAGAATATTGGTGAAATAATTGCTCCGATTTTCATTACAGCTAGCATCGCAACAACTGTTTCTGGAATCATCGGCATATAAATTGTTACACGGTCACCTTTTTCAATACCCGCATGTCTCAAACCGTTTGCAACTCGACTTACCCAGCTATCAAGTTCTTCATATGTAAATGATTTTGAAGTTCCATTTTCCCCTTCATACTGAAGTGCTGGTTGTGTTCTTGTTTCATCATCTGCAAGCCAGCGTGATAAAACCGATTCTACAACGTTACATGTTCCGCCATTATACCACTGTGCAAACGGCGTACCATTTTCTAGATCTAGCACTTCTGTATAAGGTTTCATCCATTGATAGCCAACCGCTTTCTCAGCTTCTCCCCAAAACCAAGCTGTTTCTTCAATAGATTTATTATAAAACGTTTCATAATCTTCATAGCCCAATGATTTCATCCAACCATATAAACGTGTTTTTTCCTTATACTCTTCTGTTGGAAACCAAACTGCTTGTTTCAATGTTTTCCCCTCCTTGACTTTTTGAGCAAGAAAGCCCTAAATAGGGCTTTTAAACTGGATAAACAGGATGTTTACGATCCGTAAATACTTGATATTTACTCATATACATTTCGAATCGTCCTTTTAACTCTTCTCTTAAATTGTTTGGATGAACTATACCATCAATGACCATTTCTGATGCTAAATGGTAAATATCAATATCTTTCTTATACTCTTCTCGTTTTTCAGCAATGAAGCTATCACGCTCTTCTTCTGGTAAAGCTGCAATCTTATTTGCATATACAGCATTAACCGCCGCTTCTGGACCCATTACCGCAATAGAAGCTGTCGGTAATGCAAGGCAGCAATCTGGTTCAAAGGCTGGACCTGCCATCGCATATAAACCAGCACCGTATGCTTTACGAACAACGATAGAAATTTTCGGCACAGTTGCTTCACTCATTGCAGAAATCATTTTTGCGCCGTGGCGAATGATACCAGCACGTTCTACTTTTGTACCAATCATAAATCCAGGTACATCTGCAAGGAATAATAATGGAATATGATATGCATCGCATAAATTAATAAACTTCGCTGCTTTATCAGCTGAATCGTGGAATAATACGCCGCCTTTCATTCGCGGTTGATTTGCAATAATACCAACTGGCTTACCATCAATACGTGCTAAACCTGTTATTAGTTCTTGAGCAAATAATTTTTTCACTTCATAGAAAGAACCTTCATCAATAACTCTATTAATGAGATCTTTCATATTGAAAGGAGCATTTTGATTTTCTGGAATGATTTCTTCTAACGTTTTATCGAATTGTTTCGGTTCTTGAGGTGTAACCAATGGAGTCTTTTCTAAGTAGTTATTTGGAAAATATGAAATGTATTGTCTTGCTTGTGTAATCGCATCTTCTTCTGTCTTACATAAAACATCTCCGCATCCTGATACAGAGCAATGCATACGAGCTCCGCCCATCTCTTCTAACGTTACCTTCTCACCGATAACCATCTCAGCCATACGAGGAGATCCTAAATACATAGATGCATTTCCCTCTACCATCATTACAACGTCACAAAAGGCTGGAATATAAGCACCACCAGCTGCAGAAGGTCCAAATAACAAGCATACTTGAGGAACTTTACCTGATAATTTTACTTGATTATAGAAGATTCTTCCTGCCCCGCGGCGCCCTGGGAACATTTCAACTTGATCAGTAATACGTGCTCCAGCAGAGTCAACTAAATAAAATAACGGAACACGTAATTTTTCTGCCGTTTCTTGAATACGCAAAATCTTTTCAACTGTACGTGCGCCCCATGATCCTGCTTTTACAGTTGAATCATTTGCCATCACACATGCTGTGCGACCATGTATTTTACCCGTTGCAGTTATAACACCATCAGCAGGTAATCCTGTTTGTTCACAATTTGCAAATAATGCATCTTCTACATATTCACCATTATCAAATAAAAGAGCTAAGCGATCTCGAACGAATAGTTTACCTTTCGCTTTGTTTTGTTCATGATATTTTGGTGCGCCGCCTTGTTTAATCGTTTCAACTCGTTCTTCAAATGTATTCGATTGTTGTTTTTGGTCTAACATATTTACTCCCCCTTATACATTGGTGTGCGTTTTTCCTTGAATGCCTGTAATCCTTCTAATCTATCTTTCGTATGGATTACACCTTCATACGCTTGTTTTTCCATTTGTAATCCGGTATGTAAATCAACTTGAATACCGTTTGAAATTGCTTCTTTTGCTAATCGAACAGCAATTGGACCATTACTAGCAATTCTCTCTGCCATTTCAATCGCTTTCTCTTCAAGTAAATGAGCTGGTACAACGAATTCTACTAGACCATATTCTTTCGCTTCTTGCGCCGAAATGCGTCTGCCTGTATAAATTAATTCTTTTGCTCTACCAACACCAATTAATCTTGGCAAACGCTGCGTACCACCTGCTCCTGGTATAATTGCAAGAGTAGTTTCAGTAAGACCAAGACTTGCAGTGTCTGAAGCAATTCTAAAATCACAAGCTAAACTTAATTCCGTGCCACCACCAAGTGCAATTCCATTTATAGCAGCAATAACTGGTTGTGGTAATTGTTCAACCATTTCCATAGTAGTGCGAATCATACTAACAGCATGACGAACTTGTTCTTCATTCATGCCAGCACGTTCTTTTAAATCAGCACCAGCACAAAACGCTTTTTCACCAGCCCCTGTTAAAATAACTACACGAGTATTTGACTCTTCACTTATTTGAGTTAGTATGTTTTGTAATTCTTCTAATAACGCTAAAGATAATGAGTTTGCTTGTCTTTCACGATATAATGAAATCTTTACAACGTGAGGTGTTACATAATCAACTGAAATGTTTTGTAATTGTAGCATCTTCTCACCTACTTATCGTTTTATGTTGAAGCGCTCTATACACATGACTCGGTAATTGGATATTTAATTTACTTTGAATAAATTGACTCGCTCTCAATAACTTCTCTTCATCAATATTCGTTTGTACCCCTAACTTATGGAGCATATGAACTAAGTCATCAGTTGCAACGTTTCCTGATGCTCCTGGTGCATATGGACATCCCCCAAGGCCACCACAAGAACTATCAAACGTTGTAATACCATATTCTAACGACTTAACTACATTTGCTAAAGCCATACCATACGTATTATGGAAGTGCATTGCAAACTGCGAAGCATCATATTTCTTTAATAAAAGCTCTAATACTTGCTCTACTTGTAGTGGATTTGCTACTCCGATTGTGTCGCCAAGAGATACTTCATAAATGCCGTATGAAAATAGTTGATTACATAATTCGTCAACTGCTACGAGACTTATATCCCCTTCATAAGGACATCCAAATACAGTAGAAACATAGCCTCTTACTTTTTTCCCTTCGAATAATGCCTGTTTTGTTATATCTTCAATTACAACTAATGCTTCTTTAATTGATTTATTAATATTACTTTTATTATGAGATTCACTTGCTGATAAAAAAACATTCACCTCATCTACATTTTGCAAAAAAGCTCGTTCCAAACCATTTTGATTTGGAACAAGCGCTGCATATGTAACATTCGGATCCCTTTTCAGCTCAGAAAACACATCATTTGCATCTGCTAATGCAGGGACCCACTTAGGGTGAACGAATGAGGAAACTTCAACGTACGATAATCCAGCCTCTGTAAGTAGTTGAATCCATTTTACTTTATCTTTTGTGCCAACAATCTTTTTTTCATTTTGTAAGCCATCACGTGGCCCGACTTCTTTAATGACAGCAAAATTAGGTAGTTTCAATTCGCTTCCCCCTATATCTCCCTATTCAATTTCTAGTAATACATCTCCTTCATTTACAAAATCGCCTTCTTGCACATTAATTTTCATAACTGTGCCAGCTTCTTCTGAAACGATTGGAATTTCCATTTTCATAGATTCCAAAATGACGACATCCTGCTCTTCCTCTACTGTATCTCCTACTCCTACAACAATCTTCCATACATTTCCTGCCATCGATGCATATACTTTCGTCATCATTTTTTCCCCCTTAATATTGTTAAACCTTATTTTTTAACAAGTTGTTTCGTTACAAAACCCGTCGTATAAATACCGCTTTTGAACACATCATCTTCTAAAACTTGAATTAACATTGGCGTGTTCGTTTTAATACCTTCTACTTTTAATTCTTCTAAAGCATCATGTAATTTCGAAATTGCTTCTTCACGAGTTTCACCATGAGCAATGACTTTCGCAATCATTGGATCATAGAAAGGTGTAATTGTTACTTGATTCTCCAAAAAGTGATCAATACGTACATTTGTTGGAAGCGTTAAATCTGTAATTTTCCCAGGTGATGGGAAGAAAGTTTTCGGATCTTCTGCATAAATACGTGCCTCGATGGCATGACCACTACGCTTTACATCATCTTGTGTAAACGATAATTTCTCACCATATGCAATTAAAAGTTGTTGTTCTACAAGATCTAAACCAGTAATTTCTTCTGTAACTGGATGCTCTACTTGTAATCTCGTATTCATCTCTAAGAAATAGAAGTTTTTCTGATCGTCAACTAGAAACTCAACTGTACCAGCATTTGTATATCCTAGAGCTTTGGCAGCTTGTACAGCAACTTCACCCATCGCTTTTCGTGTACCTTCATCTAAAAATGGTGAAGGTGCTTCTTCAATCACTTTCTGATTTCGGCGCTGCACTGAACATTCACGCTCCCATAAATACACTGTGTTACCATGTGTATCTGCTAAAAGTTGAATTTCAATATGATGCGCATCTGCAATATAGCGCTCTAAATACATTTCTCCGTTACCGAAGAAGTTTTGCGCTCTTGTTTTGTTACTTTCAAATGCTTTGGTGAGCGTTTGCTCAGTTTCCATCAACTGCATTCCAATGCCTCCGCCCCCTGCGGATGCCTTCAACATTAATGGATAACCAATCTGTTTAGCAATTTCAATTGCTTCTTCAGCAGTTTCAATATTTGTAGTAATCCCTGGAACTACTGGGACATCTGCAGCTTGCATTGCAATACGTGATTCGATTTTACTTCCCATCTTCGTAATGATTTCTTCTGATGGTCCGATAAATACGATTCCTTCTTCTTTACAGCGAACCGGAAAAGATGGATTCTCAGATAATAATCCATATCCCGGATGGATTGCTTCAGCATTTGTCTTCTTAGCTATCTCAATAATTTTTTCAAGGTTTAAATAGCTTTCTTGGACACGCGGCCCACCTACTAAGTAAGCTTCATTTGCCATTTTTACATGAAGGGCATTTTCATCAGCCTCAGAATAAATAGCAACAGTACGAATGCCAAGTTTTTGACAAGTTTTCATAATACGAACTGCGATTTCTCCGCGATTGGCAATTAATATTTTTTGAAACATAGTGATTCCTCCCCTTTATCTACATCCTAAATGTCTAGCAATTACGAGACGTTGAATTTCAGAAGTTCCTTCACCAATTTCTAATAGTTTCGCATCACGAATATGTCGTTCCACTTCATATTCACGCATATAACCGTATCCACCGTGAATTTGTACTGCTTGATTTGCAATACGGCTTGCTGCTTCAGATGCAAATAATTTTGCCATAGCCGCTTCTTTACCGAAAGGTTTATCGTTATCTTTTAACCAAGCTGCTTTATGTACTAAATTACGCGCTAGCTCTACTTCAGTCGCCATATCAGCTAATTTAAATTGAATCGCTTGGAAATTAGAGATTGACTTTCCAAATTGTTGACGTTCTTTCGCATATTGCAATGCACGTTCAAATGCAGATTGTGCAATACCAACAGCTAATGCTGCAATTGAAATACGTCCTCCATCAAGAGTATATAAGAATTGTTTAAATCCTTTATTTACATCACCAAGAATATTTTCTTTCGGTACACGTACACCATCAAGTACGATTTCACATGTATTAGAAGCACGAACACCCATTTTATCGTAAGGACTTGTGATCGTTAACCCTTCACTTGTAGTCGGTACGATAAATGCCGAAATACGTTTTCTACCATTGTCTTCAACACCGTTGACAGCGGTTACAATAATTGTATTTGCATACTCCGCATTTGTAATCCAACACTTTTCACCACTAATTACATATTCATCGCCATCTAATACAGCTTTCGTTTGTGTACCACCTGCATCGGATCCCGCGTTCGGCTCAGTTAATCCGAAAGCACCTAAAGTTTTACCTGATGCCATTGGAACTAAATATTTCTGTTTTTGTTCTTCTGTACCGAAATAATAAATTGGAGAAGCACCTAATGAAATTGTTGCAGCGTAACTTAATCCTGTGCCACCACAAGCACGACCAATTTCTTCAACTGCTAACGCGTACGATACAGTATCGCCACCTGAACCTCCATACTCTTCAGGGAATGGGATGCCTAATAATCCTAGTTCGCCCATTTTTTGAAATGTTTCATATGGAAATTCCGCAGTTTTGTCATAATACACAGCTTTCGGTGCGATTTCCTTTTCAGCAAAGTCACGTACCATTTCTTTAATCATTTGTTTTTCGCGAGTTAGAGTAAATTCCATTCCGCTACACACCCCTTATCGAATATTGAGTTTCGACAGCGTGCGAGTTTCTACTACAAACATTACGAATTAAAAGACAAAAACATTAGTTAGATAATTGTTATAATTCTGTCATAACTTAATTTTAAAACAGATTCTGTACTAATGCATAAAAAAATTCCTACATTGTTCTACAACAACATAGGATTTTTTTGTCGAATTATGTAATTTATTGTTTAATAATCTCTACCTTTTCCCGAATCTGAAATCTCTACTAAAGATTCAGGGTATGGTTCGAAATAGGTTTGTCTTAATAAATACTTTTCATCAAATCGAAGAGCCCATGATTTTAAAATTGTAAGTAGGCTACTAAGCGGGATTTTCTTTTCTTTATATTTTTGTATCAAATCGAAAAAGTGATCTTTTTCTTGTTTTTTCAGCTTTGTTTTAAAATATCCAAAAATATGCTCACATACATTTATATTCGATGTATAGCGGGGTGTGCGCATAAATAATTCATATAAAATCTTCTCATATTTATCAAATACAACTTCAATCGTTTCATTTTTATGATTTGCAATAATACGCCCTAATTCCTTTTGTCTTACCTGATTATATGCCATAAATAAATATTTATTGTCCGACTGAAACGATACAAGTTCTTTCATATTTTTATTAGGTTTAATCATTTTGTAATATGCGATTGTAAATAACCTTGTAAAGAAATGTTCTCTAATAATAAAATTCGACAATCTACCTTCTTCTTCAATTGGAAGATGCGAAAATTTTTTTATTACTGCTCCGCCAAATAAACCAGATCCCTTTCCTTTTGCTGGCGCCTTTTCAAAACCAGAATAAATTTTCACATCACGCGTACCACAACTTGGCGAACGATTTTTTAAAATAAAACCATCCACGTCAGGTATCGTCTGTAAAAAATCATTTGAGAATTGCTCCATTTTCCCAGTTACATCTTCCCGTGTCGACGGCTGCACAAGTCTATTCACACCGTTTTCTTCTACAATTCGTATCGTTTCACGAGGAGTCCCCAATCCGATCTCGACTTCTGGGCAAATAGGTATAAATGTAACAAATGGCTGCAAATTTCGTATTGTTACATCTGGAATCATCTCGCCATTATAACGACAAGCGTCAAATTCTAAACATTTACTAACAACAATTTTCGGTTTTGCAAATTGGCGCATTACATTACCTCCGTGGCGTTAATCCGTATAATATAAATTGAATCGTATTTTCAATTTCCAATTCATCATCCCACTTTTCTTCAGGCAATAATAAAAAACGTGTTAATAGTAATCCTAATACAGCTGTTAAAGTAAGTCGTAATACAGAAGATGGTGGTATTTCAATAATTTCCCCTTCCTCTTGAAACTTTACAATTAACTTTTTAAAATGTGAAAGTAACTCAGTTTCTACTAAATGTTGTATTTCATTTTTCAGTTCTGGCTGAAATGGCACTTCTTGAATTAATATCTTTATCATTGGAAAATGCTTTTTTGCAAAATCAAAACGATTATGAATAACAACTCTTAGAAGCCCTTCATATGATTCATACTCCGATTTAAATATCTCCTTTGCGAAAGCTTGTACGAAAAATGGTGCAGCAAACTTTGTTAGTGTCGGCATGACGACTGCTAACAATAAATCTTTTTTCGTTTTATAGTAGCGGAAGATTGTTCCTTCCGCTACACCAGCACGCTTTGCAATTTCACTTGTTGAAGTTGAAGCGTACCCTTTTTCACCAAACATATCAACAGCCGCCTCTAATATACGCATTTGACGTTCATTTCGTTTATCCGTATTTGTTGCGGCAATTAATTCTTCCAGCCAATCCTTCTTCATCTATAATGCCCCTTTGTACCATCATTATATTTTCCGATGTTTCTTTAATGCAAATACATTTCCTATTGCAAATAATAGTGAAAAAAGTAGTAATACAGTAAGATCTAATGCAATCTCTGTAAATCCTTGATTTCGAATCATCACTTGTCTCATTGCGTCAGCACCATATGTGAGCGGAAATAATTTCCCTAACATTTGAAGCCACTTATTCATAGATTCAATTGGAAACAACCCCGAAAAGAAAATTTGTGGCACGATGACAAGTGGTATAAACTGAATCATTTGAAATTCATTATTTGCGTACGCTGATAAAAACGTCCCTAAAGTTAATGCTGTTAAAGAAAGCATGCATGTAATAAGTAGCGTTAGCCATATGGAACCAGCTACATACAAGTCTAGAATATAAACTGAGAAACTTACAATTATAATGGATTGTATAAATGCAAAGATCCCAAAACCAATAATATATCCAACAACTATTTCCCATCTTTTAATTGGAGTCGATAATAACCTTTCTAAAGTACCACTTAAACGTTCTCTTACGAAAGAGACCCCTGATAAAATAAATACAAAGAAAAATGTAAAGAAACCAATTAATACAGGCCCAAGCCCATCAAACATTGTAAAGTCTTTAGAGCCATGTAAATAATTTACTTCAGATTTCATAATCGATACATCGTTCTTCTCTGTACTTGTTTGTAAGATTTGAAGTACAGCACGATTTTTTGACGAATCACTACCTTCTAATTCAATATTCATTTTCCCATTTTCTAAACGTATTACTGCATCTACCTTTTGTTTTTCCAATTCAGACATTGCCTTTTCTTTACTATATTCATAAATCGATGCTTCCTGATTTTTCATTACTTTTACTACCTGAGCAGGCATATCAACAACAGCAATATGCGGTACATAGTCTTTTTGAGTAAACACTAGTGACAATAACCAAAGTAATAACATTGGTGCCCCAAACATCATCGCTAACGAACGCTTATCTCGAAAAAATTGACGAATAATACGAATGATTACACCGGTAACTCTCATGATAGGGCCTCCTCATCCAACAAAAAGACATCTTCAATCCGTCCTGATGATACCCGCTTTTTCAATTCTTCAGGCGTTCCAGTCGCAACTAACTTTCCTTCTCTAATTAATCCTAATCGTTCACAAAACTCAGCTTCATCCAT
Organism: Bacillus sp. Brlt_9; assembly: GCF_051948935.1. NCBI lineage: Bacteria > Bacillati > Bacillota > Bacilli > Caryophanales > Bacillaceae > Bacillus > Bacillus sp. Brlt_9. Next base: position 59,060 of record NZ_JAYJLO010000010.1, read on the forward strand.
AATGTGCGTCGTTACAATAATGGTAGTACCTTTCTTTTTAAGATCATAAAATTTTTCCCAGATCGTTTTTCTAAGAAGCGGATCTATCCCCACTGTCGGCTCATCTAAAATTAATATTTCAGGTTCATGAATGAGTGCTATCGCTAATGATAAACGCTTCTTCATTCCGCCTGAAAAATGCTGTACTTGTTTTTTCATATGTTGTGATAATTGTACAAGATCAAAAGCCTCTTGTATTCTTTCTTTTTTATGCTTTCCCTTTAATCCATACATTGTTGCCATAAAATCTGCATTTTCATATGCTGATAATTCTTCGTATAATGCATCAGCCTGAGCCATATAGCCAATTCTTTTCATTTCATTTAAATTAGGCATGTTCGTGTTGTAAACAAACACTTCACCTTCCGTTACCTCATTAATACCTGCAATCATTTTAATAAGAGTCGTTTTTCCTGAACCAGAAGGCCCAACTAAACCAAATATCTCTGCTTTTTCAACTTGCAATGAAAGATTGTGTAACACTTCTTTTTTGCCAAAACTTTTTGATACAGTCCGTAAAATAATGGCAGGTTGCTGCATGTTTTCTTCCCCCTTTTCAAAATGAGTGAGTACTCACTTTTATTTTACTCTTGCGTAATTATATGTCAAACTTCATTGATTAGTATGTAATTTCCAACAACAATATTAAACAATGAAACAGAGTCGACATTAGAATATCATTTCTTAAAGTCGACTCTGTTTCATTTAAATAATATATTTTATTTTACGTTTTTAAATTCATATATTTCCTAATTCTAGCAACATCTAAAGAATATTCGATTACTAATTGCTGTAACGGTAAAATAACTGTGTCGGGATATAAATGGGCATATTGTAACGTTTCTGCATATTTTTCTAACCTTTTTTCTAAATACTTTATAATTTGATCAGGATGACTTACTAATAAGCATTTACAATAATAATGTATTTGTTCCTCAATCGCCGTATACTCTTCAATTTCATATTCTTTATGCATGTGTACACCCCTTTAAGTTTTTTTATAAATTCCTTATCACAATTTTCACTCGACAAATTTTAAGTTTTTTGATTATTTACACTATAACAAACTCTTCGGGTCAAATTTTGTTACTTTATGTAACGTAGAAAATTTTTAACAAAATTGTAATGTTAACTTGTATAAATTTCATATGACCTATTTTTCTCTATACAAAAAGTCGTACAGTTCAATTTAACTGTACGACTACAAGTTCTGGCCTATTAAAAATTCTTTGCGGAATGACACTGTTACCTAAGCCTCTATTCACTACCATAGATGTATTTTGTTTTTCATATAAACCGGCTGTATATGTAGGAAATAGCCCTTGATTCGGAGCAACTAATCCTCCGATAAATGGCAATCTAACTTGTCCTCCATGAGCATGCCCTGATAACACTAAATCTATTTTCTCATTAGCATACTCTGCCAGAAATTCAGGTCTATGGGATAGTAATACATTATATGTAGCTGGCTTCATTTCAAATTTCGCTTTTGAAATTTCATCTTTTACAACATTTCCTTCATCACGGTTTCCAGTTACAAATTCCGGATCATCAATACCAAGTAAATTTATTTTTTGTTCCTCTTTTTGAATCGTTACATGTTCATTTCTTAAAACAGTAACATGGTGTTTCTTTAGTTCTTTCTCTAAATCATTATATTTTCCTGACCATTTTTCATGGTTTCCTGTCACAAAATATATAGGATACTCCATTACAAGTTCTCGTATTAATTCCATACTTACATCTGCATCGTATGATTTACTGTCAATTAAATCACCTGTAATAACAATAACATCTGGATTTTCACCTTTTACTTTTTGAATTAAAGTTTCTTGATTGTTGCCAAATTTTTTATTATGTAAATCTGAAATTTGTAGAATTTTAAAGCCTTTAAATGTAGAAGGAATTTTACTAGATTTTATATTAACTTTAGTTATGCTTATTAAATTGTTCTGTACATATAAAAAGATACTAGAGCCTACTAATATGGCAATAAACAATATGATTCTATTCATATTTTTCTTCATATTCTCTCCCTTTTATTTTCATAAAACACTTATTTATGTTACCTAAATTATATTATACATTTTTGGAATTGTTTAAGTTAATAAAATGCAGTACATGAAATTTCAAATGAATTACGTAATAAATATTTGAATTTGTTTACTTTTATCCATTTCAAAATAAGAATACAAAAACGATTCTTTTCACACGAAAAAGAATCGTTTTCTAACTTTATTTCTTCAATAACATTATTTTTAAAAATGTAAAACTCATATACTATCACCTTAAAGCATTAACTATAACTTCAGCTGCATCTGCAATAAGTTGATTATCATAGGTAGCCTCTTTCTCATCTTTACTAGATAAAATTGCGATGATAATTGGTGCTCTATTCGGCGGCCAAACGATAGCGATATCATTTCGTGTTCCATAACTTCCAGCTCCTGATTTATCTCCAACTATCCAGTCAGTTGGTACACCCGCACGAATAAGTTTGTCTCCAGTTGCATTTCCTTTCATCCACTCTGTAAGAATATTACGCTTATGAACCGGAAGCGCATTTCCGACCGTAAAAGATTTAAGATTGGTAGCAATTGCTTTCGCTGTACTAGTGTCACGAATGTCACCAGGAATAGCCTCGTTTAATTCTGTTTCAAAGCGATCAGACATAGTAACCCGATCCTCCATCTGTCTAAGCGCTTTTTCATATCCTTTCGGTCCGCCTATTTTATGGAATAAAATGTTCCCTGCAGTATTATCACTGTAACGAACAGCAGCCTCAGCAATTTCTCCTAGTGTCATTCCAGTATCTACATGTTTCTCGGTAACAGGTGAATAATCCACTAAGTCTTCTTTCGTATAAGTAATAACTTCATTTAATTTCTCAGTAGAGTTTTGCTGTAGCAATACTCCTGCGGCTAAAGCCTTGTAGGTTGATGCGAAGGCAAATCTTTCGTTATGTCGATAAGAAATTGTTTGATGTGTACCAGTATCAATCGCATATACACCTAATCGAGCATCAAATTTTTTCTCAAGTTGAGAGAATTCTTTATGCGTCGCCTGATTTTTATGTTTCACTTGTCCAGTCTTTTCTTTCGCTTCAACTTGCAGTGACCCACCTGTAAAAGTTTCTAAGCTTGTAAGACTTAAACCTAATATACCAACGCATATTCCTATTTTTAGCATCCTCTTGTTTTTCAAAATCATCATTCCTTTCAAGTTCTTAATACTTTTTTACTTACACATAATAGACAACCACTGAAACAAGTTTGTTCCATAAACTAAAAAAACTTTATAACTAATATCGGTATTATTAACAAAATAAAAGATAGCAACTATGATAGCTGCTATCTCTTATCTCAAATCTTCTTTTAACTTTTAAAGACTTATATATAAACAGGGTCTCTTCCCCTGAGAGAAGTACTCACATTTTACTAATTTTGATTAGAATTATCTATACTAGCAGCTTCACCATGTATACGTTGCTGTTTTAAATCAAAGTATACATCTAAAACTTCCTTTCCAATTATAGAATTAATTCCACTTTTATCATCATGAAGCCATGGGACTACAATAGAAAATGCCACTTCTGGATTATCATATGGAGCATATCCAACTAATGTTAAGTTGTAACATTCCATACGTTCTCCTTTTGCGTTTCTACCAATTGGATCATCTCCACCATATACAGTTTCGGCTGTCCCTGTCTTTCCTGCTGGTTTATATGGCGCGTTTTTGAAATACTTCACGCCAGTTCCATCACCTTCTTGGAATACCCATCTAAACCCTTCTTTTATTCGATCAATATGTTCTGTCTTCATATCAACTCGATTTAATACGACAGGCTCTATAGAGCGTATAACTTTGCCAACCTCTTCTTTTATTGATTGTTCTCGTATTTCTTGTACAATTTGAGGTTGCATTCTATAACCGCCATTAGCAATTGTTGAAATGTATTGCGCTAATTGCAACGGCGTATACGTATCATACTGACCGATAGAAAAATCTAGTAAAAATCCAGGCTGACTATCTACTTTTCTAGTTTGTCCAATTATTTCATTCGGTAAATCAATACCCGTTGGAACTCCTAATCCAAATTGTTTAAAATAATAGCGCATCGTATTAAATGCTTCTTGTTTTATATCCAATGAACCATTTGGTACGTAATTAACTCCCGCAATTTTTAAAGCTGTCTGGAACATGTATACATTCGAAGATACTTGTAGCGCTCGTAAATCATTAATATTACCAAATCCGGATACATTCCACGATTTCTTAGCTTGTGTACCTTTAAATTTCATCGGTGCATCATAAAATTGATCTCCTGGTTGTATTGCTCCTGTCTCATATCCAGTTAATAAAGTTGCACCTTTTACAGCTGACCCTAGTTCATACGAAGTTGTCATATTACCTAATGCCAAATCCTCGATTTCTATTTTTCCTTCTTTCTCTACAATCCTTTTGCCTGCCATAGATAAAATCTGTCCGTTATTCGGATTCGTCATAACAACAAAAGCTCGGTCCAATAGTGGCTCTGAACTCTTAAAAGCTCTCAAGTTTTTCTCTATACTTTCTTCTACTTTCTTTTGTAATTCCATATCAATCGTTAAAGTTAAACTATTACCACTTTTTCCTTTAGAAATTATTTCTGTGTTTATAATATTTCCAGAATTATCAGTGATGTTTTTCACTTCTTCTTTCGTGCCATGTAATACATCTTCATATCGTTGTTCAATATAACTTTTTCCTACACGATCATTACGGTTATATCCACGTACTAAATAAGAATCTAAATTTTCTTTCGGTAATCCTTCTTCACTACTCGTAATATTTCCTAATACAGAACGAAATAAATTACCATTTACGTAATTGCGTTCCCAATCAACCGTTGCATCTACTCCTGGAAAATCCGCAAGGTTTTCACTTATCCGCGCATACTCTTCATCTGTTACATCTTTTTTAATAATTTGTGGTGTCAGTTGATAACCTGAACTCATTTTACTTTTAATAGCTAATACCTTTAAGTCTTGTGTTGTTAATTCTGCCAATTCAGCTTCTGTAACACGACTTCGTCTTAATTCTTCTATTTTTTTATCTAACTCTTTCCCCTCTATTCCCTTTTCTTTAAACTTTTCTATATCTTTTTTGGTAATCATTGTCTCCGCACGTTTCGTATTCAACTGCATCCAAAAATCTTTTTTATCGATATCTGTTAATTTATTTATATCTTGTTCGGGCATTTCAAGTACTTCTGCTAAGTCGTTTGCTGTTTTTAAAATATCTTCATTAGTAATTCCCTTTCCCCTTGTATACGTAATCGTACGAAGGGACTTATTATTAACAACTGTTTTCCCTTCTCGATCTAGTATTTGTCCACGCGGAACTGGAATGCTAGTTGTTGCATTTTGACTACTTTCCACTTGATTCTTATAAGCCTCCCCCTCTACGATTTGCACTTTTCCTAGCTGCATAATAATAGCTGAAAATAATAAAAATATGCAAAGGAACATTATATTTAATCGAATAGATATATATGTCTTGTTCTTTCCTTTTTGCTTTCCCATAAATCCTCCATATATTTGCTTCTATATTACATAACGATGGCCGATTATAAATATCGGTTCGACTTTTTCACTAAACCCTTGTAAGCATCCATTTCTTTTCGTTTTGCTACGTAATTCAAAACTCTCCAGTCTTGTTATCTCTCTTTTTTTGTCGCTCGCATTAGAAATGCTACACTGTATAATGACTCATATTAAAAGTAAATTTTCATACTAATTATTCCTTTCTTCATGCTGTAATACTTAATAGACAACCTAAATAAGAAAGTTGTTCCACATTTACAAAAAAAATAATTAACTATAATATGGAATAGGCTAAAAAGGGAGGGTTTTATGTTACATACAAAAATAAAAAAATGGAGATTTATAGCGGTTCTTTCTATTATGGGTGTAATTTTAATAATTTTATTAAAAAGCCATTTCATTTCAATTACTATCGAAACTTCTTCAGCTGAAAGAGGAAAAATACTAGATCAAAATGGAGTAATACTAGCTACGGATAAGAAAGTTAAGTCTCTATATTGCACCTTTAATGATGAAAAGATATCGAAACAAGATACAGCAAACGCATTAGCTTTTTTCAATCAATTTTCAAGCGAGTTTCAACATGACATTTCTGCAAAGAACATAAAATCTCAATTACAGCAATCTTGTAAAAAGCAGGCTATGAATGATATACCGTTATACTCTGATATAACTGAGAATGAACTTGCATTCATAAACAAAAACAAACCCAAAAATGTAATAATTAAAGATGAAGTGATCCGATATTATCCTAAGCATGAAATTGGTTCACAAGTAATTGGGTATGTAGAAAATGACTTTAATTCAAAACATATGGCTGTTGGAAAAAACGGGATTGAGCTACAATACGAAAATGATTTAAAAGGAAAACCGAGTAAAACTCTTATTTTTAAAATGAATAATAAAAAGTTCTTATGGAACATTCAAAAAGTACAAAAAGGAAAAGATATTCGGCTAGCTTTAGACTCTAAGTTACAGCAAAAAACAGAGGAAGCATTAAGATCTCAAATTAAGAAAATAACTGATGTTAATGCTGGTTATGTTGTAGTAACCGATGTGAAAACTGGCGCAATTTTAACTATGGCCAACTCAGCAGTTTTTGATCCAAATATATTAAATACACATGTATCACCTAAAATAGAAAACATTAAATCGCTTTCGCAAAATAAAACAATTCAAAAACTAAAGTATGGTGAATACTATGTAAATATGGCATCTACTATAAAACCACTTACTATTTTAATTGGATTAAACGAAAAGCTTTTTCAACCTGAAGATACTTATTTAGACAAGGGTACTTTTGAGTATGATAATCAAAATAACATTACGAATGCACCTGGAACACCAATAGGTGAAATTACACCGAGGCAGGCTATCATTAATTCATCTAACACATTTATGACAGCAAAAGTAGCTCTGCCCTTATTCAACCAAAATAACGGGAATATAGAAAAAGTTGCACATATATGGACAGAGTACTTAAAGCAATTTGGCCTTCGTTCTAAAACCGGGATTGATTTACCCTTTGAAGAAGACGGACAATATGAATTTCATCCAACAAACAAGTTTGAAAATGGAATCTCCGCTTTATTAAATGCCTCTTGGGGAGGAAATGAAGTACACACTCCTCTTCAACTCGCCCAATATGCAGCCACTTTGGCAAGTAAAGGTGATAAATATAAACCTCAAATCGTAAGTGCTATTATTGGTCCAAATGGTAAGGTAACAAAAAATTTTAAACCAATTTTAGAAAGTTCAAATCATTATCCGACGGACTTTTGGAATGTCGTGCAAGGCGGAATGAGCCAAAATATAGAAGAGATTAAAAAGCTACCCTTTGACGTCGCAGGTAAAACAGGAATTACAGGTTTTCCGAATGAGCAAGCAAGGATGATCAATCATTCTCTTTTCATTGCATATGCTCCTACCGAAAATCCACAAATTGCCGTTTCTGTCGTTATTCCTGGTAGTAATTCAGAAAAAAACATTGCTGCTCTCGTTACATCAGAAATTTTAGAGTACTGGAATACTCTTCAAAAAGAGACTAAAAATAAAGAGGAAGGTTCACTTTAATGAACCTTCCTCTTTTACCATATAGAATCTATATTCGTTATTTTCCATTTACCTTCACGATCCTTTTCGAACATAAATGAATATTTAATATCAGTTAAAACATACTCTTTTTGTACATATCCAGTATTACCGCTAATAGTCGATATTTTTATAAATCCATCACTCTGCACTTTTTCTGGAATCCAAGCTTTTACCATTTCATTAGATACTTCATATAAAACTCGTGATTCTCGCTTTGGTTCAGCTAATATTTTTGTTTTATTTCCAGTAACAGTTGCATATATAAAATGAGCTTGCTTTGGTTGATTACTTTCTGTCAATCCACTTGGTACTTTGTATACTTTCTTTGTATCATTTGCAAACTCTCCCCCCATTGTAAGAGCGACTTGCAACTCATGAAAAATATCTTCATCGAACTTCAGTTCATCCTTCTTATAACTCTTCCCTTTAAATAGAACTTCATCATTTAACACTTTATACAAGTCATTTTCATTTTTTACATTTGTACTTTGATATAACTCATTCATAAACTGTTTTAATGTTGGATCTTGATCAGACTCATCTTTTGTTTTAGGCTTAATTTGAGTACTACTTTGTACCGGTGATTTATTATCATCAAGCCAAGGTTGTTGAACAATAAAAAATAAAAATGTACAAGCTAAAACCACTACAATTGGTAATGCTTTTTTACGAAATGGTCTTGTCTGTTTTGGAGAATATCCCTCATTACTTTGGTATATAGATTGCTTTATTTTATAAATATATTCTTCTTCATCTTTACGGTGTTCCATTGGGCCTTTTTTTAATTTTTTATACCAGTCAGGATTTTGTTTATTGTTCATCACTACTACCCTCCCCTATTAATTTTGAAACCTTACTTCTCGCTCGGCTTAATCTAGATTTTACAGTTCCAATGGATACTCCTAGTGTTTCGGCCATTTCTTCATAAGATAATTCATATTTCGCGTCTAAAATTATTATTTCACGGTGTTTTTTAGGTAGTTTTAATACAACTTTCCACGCTTCATTCATTTCTTCTTGCTTAAAAAATTCTTGTTCTGCCGATTGGGATTGCTTATCGTCACTAAAAAATCCTATTAAAGATATCCTTTTAAAATAGGAGGATTTCAAATAGTTTATTGCCGTATTTCTTGTGATTTTTAATATCCAAGTTTTAATAGATGACTCCTCTCGAAATGAATTCCAATTTTTAAATACCTTTATAAATACATCTTGCGTGATATCATCTGATAAGTGTGGATCTTTCGTAATAATAAATGAATAATTCCATACATCTTGCCAATAATCTTTTATAATATAGTCCAGCTCATCATGATTACACTTTTCAATAAACGTCTGTTCCATTTCCACACCTCAAACTTATTTGAATAAACATAAAACTGCCCTCACTTTTATTATGGTTTCAATATATAGACAAGATACAAGCTTCATTTGTTCCATTGATTATCTTTTTTCCATAGAAGAAGCTTTAAATAATCACCTATATATTCTCTTAAATGACAGGTTCCATAATATCACATTTAAAACCAAAGAATTTGATTTAAACAATATATGATGAAGCATCAACTTCCTCGAGCCATAATAAAATAGAAAAAGCATTCTCGATTAAGAAGAATGCTTTTGTGATACTTAATTTTTCTTTAAGTTAGGCAAAAGTATAGTGAATTTACTAAAAGATTTCCCCTTATACTAAGGTATTATTTCTGAAAAACATGTTTTACTTTTTCACCTGGAACATTGCTTCCGCCTCTTCCTTTTACATCTTCAATCATCATTGTAACAATCATATCTGGCTCATTTGCATCAAAAGCTGCAAACCATCCAAGTTCTTTTCCGTCTGCTTCTTTCGACTCTTTCAGCTCTGCTGTACCGGTTTTACCCGCAAGAGTTATACCTTCAACCTTAGCGATTCTCCCTGCGCCATCAGGGTCATTAATGACTTTTGTTAATGCACTCTTTAATATGTCTTGATTCTTTTTAGAAACCACATTTTCTTTCCAATTTCCCGTTACTCTTGCTTCTTTTAAAAGATGGGGCGACGGAATATTCCCTTCATTCACAATCGGTGCATATGTTAATGCTAAATGAAGTGGTGTCATTAATACTTGTCCTTGTCCGTATCCCGTGTCTGCTAGTTGAATATCATTTTTTATCCCATCTCTTGCAATGATTGACATAGGAAATTCGTATTCGATTGGTAATTTTTCATGAAAACCGTATTTCTTCAGTTCATTTATATACTGATCTTTTCCTATTTTCAAAGCTTGTTGAGCAAAATAAATATTATCAGAGTACTTCATCGCCTTATCAAAATCAATTGGACTTGCATCCTTCACACGTGTTATATAATAATTTCCCCAAGATGAATCTTTTGTCCACTTGAATCCTTGAATATTAAATTCTTCCTTAGGATTTATTGCGTTTGTTTCCAAACCAATTGCACCTGTAATCGTTTTAAATACGGAACCTGGTACAAATGCTTGTGTGAAGCGATTCATCATTGGTAGTTTCGCGTCGTTAGTCCACGCTTCTCTTTGTGCTTTTGATGCACCTCGCACTAGTGTATTCGGATTATAAGCAGGGCTACTTACAAGTGCAATTGTTTCACCCGTTTTAGGATTAACCGCTGCACTAGATCCTGCTTCATTTTTCATCTCATTAAAGATTTTTTCTTGAATTGCAGCATCAATTGTTAACGTAACATTTTCCCCTTCTTTTGCTTCTTTTTTTGCTACGTTCTTAATTTCTTTCCCACTCTCATCTTCTATAAATACGCGTCCACCCTTTTCACCACGCAATTTATTCTCTAATACTTTCTCTAAACCTGTCTTACCTATTAAATCATCTGCTTGATATCCTTTTTTTTGAAGCGATTTTAACTCCTCTGCATTCACCTTTCCTATATATCCCGTTAAGTGTGCGGCTGCTTCTCCTAATGGATACGTCCGAATATTTACTGGGCGAGATGAAACTCCTTCTAATTCAATATAATCATTCTGTCTGGCTCCCTCTTTTAAAATACCAATTGGTACAAAGGAGTTTGGTTTTATCCATTTCGCTGTGAGTTTCTGTTCGATCTCTTCTGTAGACATATCAAGTAATTGTGCTACTATTTCTTTTGTTTGCGCCGCCGTTTCTCCTAGCTTCTCTGGAATAATTCCAACCTCAGTCGCTTTTCCATTCGTTGCAAGACCTTTCCCATTTCGATCATATATTTCTCCGCGTTTTCCTTTTTCTAATTGCATACGTACTTTGTAATCTTTTTTCATACCTGGAAAAATGAAATCTGGTGTCCAATCTATTTTCCAAGATTCTTTTTCTTTTACAAGTTTTGCTTCATGGATAAATGAAGCTGTTCCTCCATCCGTATCCATCTTAACTTCAAAAAGAAAAAGTTCCTTATCTTTCGTATTCTCTCCTTTCGTTTTAACTTTTAAATTCTTAACTCCAATACCTTCATAAATTTTTTGATATTTCTCTGTGAATTCCTTTTTAGAAATCGTTTTTTTGGTATGTTCTGATAAATGATCATACATATTTGCAAACTTTTTATCATTCCATAAATTGATATATTCTTCAAATGCTTGTTTTGATGGTTCGCTTTTATTACATCCTATCAACATAACTGCAAAACAAAAGAAAAGCAGCATCCATAATTTTTTCAATTCAATCTTCTCCCTTAGTTAAAAATGTTTTTTCCTTTCTAGATCTATTAAATAAAAAATGTTGTAACGCTTAATAGACAGTGTAAGAAGTGAAATTGTTCCACATTTACAAAAAAAATTTATGATTAAGTTCCATTCGAAGGAGAAGATATTAATATTCTTACAAACAAAAGGAGCCTATCTATTTAACACTATTATTTAAAATATCTTTTTGTTTAGATTCCCAGCTCTGATCCTTTTTATAGATATTTAATACAAAAAAGCCCCTTATTCTAAGGGGCCTTCAACAAAAAAATTACTTAAATTTTAATTTATAGACGCTGTATATCCTTCTATTTCGCATCAAATCCCTTGTGCTGTATGCGACTGGGGGATTCGTTCACTCTAAAGTTTATTTAGAAGAGTCATGTACAGGTAAACTACTATGAATTAATTCAGCAACTTTTACATATCCTTTTGAGTTTGGATGAATGAAATCCTTAGACCAAAGCGTATTGTCATTAACTAATTGATGATTCCAAAAATCAACATGATGAAGCTTATACTCTCTGCTTAATGAAAGGATAACTTCGTTTGCCTCTAATAATTGTTCTTTTAACATATGTTTTTTTTCAGAAGAAAATGGAAGCCGAACTGTAAAATCTGGAAGGCTCGCTATAATAATATCCGCATCTGTTTTACTTAATGTATCTATCATAAATTCCATTTCGTTCTTATATTCTTTATGATTCCAACGTCCTTTTAAAACATCGTTTGCACCAGCAATTAGACTAACCAAATCTGGATTAAACGTTAATGCCTTTTCCAATTGCTTTGAGCGAATTTCTTTCGTTACTAACCCACGCTTTGCAAAATTGGCATATTCTATATCGTTTACACACAGTTGAACAAAATGATCTACCCAGCTTTTTAATGCTATACCCTCAACTTCATCCCCTATCCCCTCTGTAAAACTATCACCAATCGCTACAAATCGCTTCCACATATGTATGCCCCCTTTTTGTATTCATATCTACACTATATAATAGTTTACAGCGTATATCTATTTCCATTGTAATTTAATTGAATAATGAATCTTCTTTCGTCCTGTGTAACTTTATTAAACTATCCTTGCACCAGAATGCTTTGAATCAAAAAATACATAATAAACGCCATCCTTTCTGTATATTTCTACAAAAAAAATAGCGTTTTTTGATTATATAGATACAAATTTAATTTAGCTTGATAGCACTACCACTACAAATAGTTCTGAAGAACCAAATTTGAGAATTAATGCACTCTACCATTCCAAGCTATCTACATAAAAATCCATAATACTTTGAAACTCCGTATTTCAGATTAATTTTTAGTTTTATCTGATAAAGTTAGCTTTTTACTATATCAACCGCACTATCCCATATACCGCTAAAGAAAGATCCAATTTGGCGCATAAAACGTGTAAACCAATTTGCTTGTTCTACATCAGATTTTGTTACAAGGTCTATTTGTAATGATTTACCTGACAAGAACCCAGGATCTATATTATCTTTAGGCGAGATAATCATTTTACTTATTGTTACACCTTTTTTAATAGGCGCTTCTTGTTCTTTATTCAATACTTTAAATTCTTTTTTATAAACATCTTTATTGCTCTTTGGTATTGGAAGTGAAACAGCTTGCTTCGTTTGAACTACTACATCTTTGTCTTTTGCATTTGGTACTCGCACTGTTTCATGCCCTTTTACTATAGTATCTTTTCCATATAGCTTCTTCACTTCAAAATTCGTAAATCCATATTCATATAATTTCTTCGTCTCATCAAAACGTGCTGTATGAGAGTTTGCTTTTATCACTACAGAGATTAGGCGCATACCGTTTCTTTCTACTGTACCAGTAAAGCAATCACCGGCTTCTGGAGTAGTTCCTGTTTTCAACCCATCTACACCTTCATATTGCTTAATTAAACCTTTTAACATCATGTTAAAATTCACCATATCAATTGGATACTTGCCACCCTTTTGGAATGTTTTTTTGGGAATTTTTGCTGTATCTAATATTTTCGGGAAGTCTTGAATAAGACGTTGTGCTAAAATCGCACAATCTCTTGCGGACATTTTATTTTTCTCATCTGAAGTTGTCCCTTCTGGATGATGTCCTTTTAAATCATAATTTGTTAAACCTGTAGAGTTTACAAATTTGTAATTTTTCATTCCAAACTCTTTTGACTTATCATTCATCATTTTCACGAAATCGGCTTCTTTTCCAGCAATTTCTTCAACTAAAGCAATTGTTGCACCGTTTGCAGAGTAAATTGCCATTGCCTCATATAACTCTTTTACTGTATAAGAGCCACCATTTTCTAATGGAACGTTTGATAATGAGCGATCTTGTGAAATCTTATATGCATATTCAGAAATTTTAACTTTTTGATCCCATGTAAGTTTTCCTTTATCCACCGCTTCATGAACTAAATATTCACTCATCATTTTTGTCATACTAGCAATTGCTAGTGATTCATCTGCATTTTTTTCATATAAAATTTTTCCGGAATTTGCTTCTACTAAAATTGCTGATCCTGCTTCTACGTCTAAAACAGGGACTGTTTCCGCTGATGCTCTTCCAAATGTAACGACCATGCTACAAAATAGTGTAAGCACTGTTACTATTACAATAATTTTTTTGTAAAACATACCTTTCAATTCTCTTACCTCCCATATCTTTGAACTCAAAAAAACGTTATTCTAGCATAATCACTATAAAAATAGACAATTTAATCAAATTCTATATACATATAAGATGTTGGGATCACTTTCATATAGACCATTCCATCCTTTTAGGCGCACTGATACGTAGTATCCCCCACACATCCCTATTTTTAATACCCTTGTATTATTAAAAATGATCCGTAATTTCATATTTTTTAGGATTACAATGAATAGACAATCTAAAGAATAAGTTTGTTCCACATTTACAAAAAAATAAAACCAGTGTGTCCCGATTAGATATCAAGCCACACTGGTTTTATTAGCTATCAAAGATTTTAATTATTTAATTCAGCTATTTACAATACTCATACCAGAAATGAATTTTCCTTAGTCTAGACTATTAATTTTTTATTATAAAAAAACTACATCCTGTATAGAATGTAGTTTTTTCACAGATTTATTTATTTTTTACTTCCTTTTTATAAAAATCATATAATAATTTAATAGATGAACTAGATAATATAGGCATTGCCTTCTCAACTAATTCTCTATCCCAATCAAACCAACGCATTTCCATTAGCATATTGATTTCTGTATCAGTGAATCGTTTCTTTATTTCCTTAGCAGGATTTCCACCAACTATTGTATACGGCGGAACCTCTTTACTTACGACAGATCCTGCTGCAACGATTGCACCTTCACCGATTGTAATGCCAGGCATAATAATAGCATTCATTCCAATCCAAGCATCACTTTTAATGACTGTATCACCCTTCGGTTCATATGAATGTTCAATTTGCTCAGCGAATGGATAGACTGTAATCCATTCTGAGTGATGATTATGATTACCACCCATTAAAATGACTACTCCACTGGCAATACAAACATAATTCCCAATAATGAGTTTGTCAAGATGCCATCCCATCTGTTCAATTGGATTGAACAGCGCTCGGGACCTAGCATCTCCCCACAAATACCTTACACAACCATCTTCAAAATTTTGATGACCATAATATCCTGAATAATAGGAGTACTCTCCTACCTCAATGAGCGGATTTGTTACTATATCTTTTATATACTTTGTTTCTGACCAATGATTATATAATGGATGCTTCATACCTTTATTCCTCGCTTCTAAGTATTGTAGATTCTTGTAATTCACTTAGAAGCTTACTACGACTGCTACATTTTTTAGCTTTCTCAAACGACGAATCATTATATTCAAGCCTTTCTTTTATAATAAAAAAATCATAACGTGTTAAATTACATAAGTCAAATTGTAAAATTATGTACTAAAACTTAAAGTGTGAATTGAAATTTCAACATTAAAACAATCGAGTTTTCAAATAACAAATCCCAATTACATATGATAAAGATTTCTTAACTATACATCTAACTTCTTTCCTGTATTAGCCGTAACTTCCTCGATTTAGTTTAATTATTCATTAATTTGTCAGATAAATCAATAAATGTTAATATGATTATAGAAGATATTATCATCCATTAGATTTCACAGCTTGTTTTTCACAAAAAAGATTTCTGAATCCTTTACTAACTAGGAGGTTTAGAAGATGAAACTTTTAAAGAAATCAACAATTATTGGTGCATTGACTGTTGGAGGAGTTTTATTATCGAGTACAATTTATACAATCACACCTGTGTCTGCACAATCGCAACTTACACAAAAAGTATCGCCATTTTTAGATAATTGGCAGTGGCAAAACTATTTTTTATTACATCATAATGCAGATTTTATAGAAGAATTAGCAGTTGGTGACTTAAAACAGGGAGATACATTTGATGTTACTATATATACTGGTGGTAAAGATACTGGTATTGTAAAAATATATCAATTGAGCGGAAATGAAAATGATGACATAAACTTGCATAGATATAAAACCATTTATGACTCAGGTTTAAAACATGATTATGGTAGATTTGTAACCCCTATTACTAAGGCTTATAATCCTGGAACATATGTAGCTGTTATGAAACTTGGAGACAATTATTATTATGGAGGCAGCTTTAAAATCTCAAAATAATTAAACCTCATCAAAAAATATTGAATACTATTTTTATTAGACAAAAACCATTTTAAAAGGTCCTATACCTTATATAAGATATAGGACCTTTTGATTATTTTCCCTTTTTAAAGTTTAAAAAACCCTTACTTTCTTTATAAATTATATTTTTTATTCAACAACTGTTTTCACCTCATAAAGTTCTACAATCTAATATGCAATATTGCATATTCTATATATTCACTCTTTAAAAACGCAATAATTTATCTATAAAAATATTTAAAATTGATATTAAAAGGAGAATATTACATGTCTTTCTATTCTTGGTCTCCACTTATTTTCTTAATAGTTGTTGCAATTAGCATTTCTATTCAAAAGACTAAGAAACAATAATTTATTAGTTGGAGGTGTAAAGATGTCATTTGCAGCATGGAGTGCAATTATTATGACTTTAATCGGAGCGATATCCGGAGCAATCTTTGGTACAATCTCTTTTAGAAATAAAAGCAAAAATTAAATACTTACATAAAAACGAATTTCTAATAAAACTCTATACAAAAAAATAGCCTATAAAATTTTATAGGCTATTTTTCATTTCATCATTATTACTTAGCTAATTCTTTCGTACCCTTCATTACATCAACGAAGAATCCCCAGTTATTCACAACAGAAGAAATACTAATATGTTCATCTGGAGTATGGACGTTGAATATATCTGGACCGAATGAAATTGCATCTAATTCAGGCATCTTTTGAACAAATGCACTACATTCAATACCTGCATGCACTGCAAAGATTTCAATATCTTTATTGTATTTTTCTTGATGCACTTTTTCAAACAAATTGCGAATTAGTGAATTTGGATTGTATGGCCATTCTGGATACTCTGACTCTATTTCAAATGTTGCACCGACTAATTCGGCAATACATTTAATTTCATCTGCAACATGTTGTTTTAAACTACTTACAGAACTTCTCACTTCGTTACGTAATTTAATTTCATCTTGCAACGTTTCAATAACACCTAAATTTGTTGAACTTTCTACTAGACCTTTAATATCCAAACTCATACTTTGAATGCCGTTTGGAATTAAGAATAATGATGAAATAAGTTGCTTTTGTGTCTCTTTTGCAAATACTTTTTCTACTTTCTCATCCAATTTTGTAAGTGTAACGTGAACATCTGGATCAACAGCACGCATTTCTTCTTGTAATACTCTAGTCCAAGATACTAGTTTTTCTTCTACTTTCTCTAAATCTTCTGTACGTAATACAATTGTAGCTACACTTTCACGCGGAATTGCATTTGTTTTTAATCCGCCGTGAACTTCACTTATATCAAATTGAACATTTGCTGATAAATCGCGTAATACTCGTCCTAATACTTTGTTCGCATTACCACGTTGTTTATCAATTTCCATACCAGAATGTCCGCCTTTTAAACCACCAACATATAGACGGTATGCATCCGTATTCGCTGGCGCTTCATCCCAAATTACTGGAATTGTTTCAACAGCTTTCGCACCACCTGCGCTACTTACAAGTAATTTATGATCTTCTTCAGAATCAATATTAATAAAAATCTTACCATCAAAGTGATTTGCATCAACAGCAAAAGCCCCGCCCATTGTTGTTTCTTCTTCAGTAGTAATAACTACTTCAAGTGCTGGATGCGGAATGTCTTTTGAATCTAATAAAGCCATCGCATACGCCACTGCAATACCATTATCAGCACCTAAAGTCGTTTGATTTGCATATAACATGTCACCAATGATGCGTAATTCAATTGGATCTTTTTCAAAATCATGTACGGTTGCTTGATTTTTTTCACATACCATATCCATATGCCCTTGAATGATAATAGCTGGTACATTTTCATAACCAACAGTTGCTTCTTTTTTAATAATGACATTCAATGCTTCATCTTGAATCACTTCTAAGTTCCGCTCTTTTGCAAAGCTCACTAAATAATCACTAATTTCCTTTTCATTACCCGATCCTCTAGGAATCTTTGAAATTTCTGCAAAATGATAAAATACAGGGTGCTTTGTTAATTGTTCTAAAGTAGAATACATTTTTAAGCTCCTCTCAAAATGACAAAATAATATGTAAGTCTTTTATCATTATACCATGATTCATTATTTTACCTTTCTTTTAACTTTTTAATATATTGTTCATTTTATGGACAAAACACTTACAACATTGTAAGTGTTTTGTAATCTATATCGATTTTTCTCATTTCATAATAGCCGTATACTGTGTAAAGAAACAAATTGAAGGAGATAAAGAAAATGAAAAAGTTTTTAGCGATTATTACACTATGTTTATTATTTTCTAGTTTTACTATTGGATGTGAAAGAGCATCACTAAATCGAATTGGTAAAGATGTATATTACGTACAGATACAGGGCGAGGGAACTATCGAAAAAGTTGAAGGTAAAAACTTAAGAAATTACACACTGCCTGCTTATGACGAAGACGGAGTAAAAAAACAAATTACATTTAGAAGTAAGAAAGCATCAAACGAACATAAATTAAATGAAAATGCATTTTTATGTCTTTATGTAGATCAAGATGATAAGAGCAAAAATGAAATATCATCAATTGAAGTGAAGTCATATGAAGAGGTTCCGGAAGCTGATTTACCTGCAAAAGTAAAAGAAAAGTTAAATGCTAAATAAAAAACAAAAGAAAATGCTCTATGCATTTTCTTTTGTTTTTGTCACTCGTATATATTTTGAACTGCTATTATTCATCAGTTTCTCTAACCGATTTATATTTTCCGTTAATGCACCTTTCACAAGAGAGAAATCTGTATTCGGTTCTTCTTTCTTTTCTTTAAAAAATGAAGACTTTTGTACATTTAATTCAGCCATCTCTTCTCCCCCTTTTCAAAAAGATACAATCTTCTATTTATATTATATAGCAAATGCAGAAAGAGTGTACACTTATGATTTTCTTTTTAATTCTTCTACTTGCTGCAAAGTATCTCCTTTTATTAACAAGAAAACTGATGTACCTTTAACTCCTACCTGGAATTCTCTCTTTTTTATTTTTGTTAATTATTATAAAATTAACAATATTAATCTACTATTTTTTATAATATTTGATATTATAAAAAATAGATTTTAATGGGATTATAATCTAATATATTTTTGGTTAAAATCATTTTTCACAAAAGGAGGTTAACCATATTGAATATTATCGTGACTCCAGAATTATTAGAAGCTTCTGCTAACAAGTTTAAAAGTGCTCAAGAGCAAGAACAATTTACTAACCTTCGACAAGATATCTCATATCTGGAATCAATTACAGCTAGTATTTCAGCAAGAGGAAAAAGGAAGTAACATTGTAGGAACTCTTCCAAACCATATCGTACAAAGTATTGAAAAGTTTTTCCCTTTGTCTATTCAAGAAGGGAAAACAATGTTAATAGAGAATGGATTTAATTCCTTATATGCTGAAAATTTTATAATAGATTTAAAATCAACACATTCTATTTACACTATTATGCGTCTAGATACAACCGAAAAGAATGAGGTTATTTCTGACAATGGATTCTTTGTTATTGAATCATCAAACACCCAATGGCTATTAACTCGAAATATAATAAATGATTCCTTTGATATAACCTATTTAACCAAAAATCATTTCGAAAATGAAATAGCAAAACTAAAAAAACATTAATCCTTTAAGATGGGAGTATATTTATATTGAATAAACAACAGCATTCTAGCAAAAAAAAGGAAGGTTTTTTCGAAAATAGGATATTACCTATCATCACTGTTCTTTCAGGTGTCATTCTACTAGTGTACAAAGGGTTAGAATTTATTTCAAAGTATGTATTAATTTTAATCTTATTTACCCTAATTATTGCTTCGTTATACTTATTGTTTATGAAAGAAATAGTTGGTGCTGCTATTGGATTCATTTTTGCAGCCCTTGGGTATTATATGTATAAAATCATTTTTAAGCAAAAAAAGAAATAACGCATAAACAAATCATAAAGAGGTAATTTAAAAGAGAATATTTTTACGCATTCTCTTTTAAATTACCCTCTTTTATATACTTATATGGAATTGCCTCTACAAATTTTTCTAATCTATCCACACTTTGAGTCAATGCACCCTTCACAAGAGAGAAATCTGTATTGGGTGCTTCTTTTTTTTCTTTAAAAAACGCAGACTTTTGTACATTTACTTCAGCCATCTCTTCTCCCCCTTTTCAAAAAGATACAACCTTTTATTTATATTATATAGCAAATGCAGACAGGGTGTACACGTATCATTTTCTTTTTAATTCATCTTCTAATTCTTCTACTTGCTGCAATGTATCTCCTTTTATTAACGAGAAATCTGTTGTATCTTCATTATCTTCTTTAAAAAAATCATTGTCATAATCTTTTATCACTACAATCACCTCTACGTGCTAGTGTAGGAATGATTGTCCGATTTTATACAAGATTGTCTAAATTTACTTTGTCTTTATGTATAAGTGAAAAGGACAGAAAAAATCCTGTCCTCATTTACTAAAATAACTATGATGTATTGTTAAATTATATACATTTTCAAAATCCCGATCTTGCAGATTATTTTTCTTCCCATCAATAACAATAAAAACATCACTCACTATTTTTGCTGGTATAATTCCGACATTTTCTACTTGCACCGCTTTCTGCTCATTCAATTGCTCAATAGGTTCAAATGGAACGATAATACTAAATTGTGAGCGGATACCGCGAAAGTTTGTATTTAATTCCTTTGCCGCTTCAAATACAACAATTTTTGCCCCAATCTTTTCTCCATACGAATCTAAAAATGCGTTTAAGCTTTTTGTATATTCTTCTTCCGTATGCCATTCCATCGTACCGAATACTGCTGGATTCACATTCTGAATAATTGTTGTGTATATTTCTCCTCTTGCTTTAGAAGCAATTAATGACCGTTTTATCGATTGAACAGTCTTGCCGATATCGCTAAATTTCGCTCCCCATATCTCTGAAATATTAGGTGTTAAAATAAATGCAATATCAACGAAAATAACCATTGCAGTGAACATTAAAAGATTTTTCCAGAGGGTTAAATCAATTCCTTTTATCATGAAATACACGGTGACTGATACTATAAACAACCCATACCAAGTCTTTCTAATCCGTTGCTTCTTTTCCTCATACAATTCTTCATTTCTCCAGTAAAAGAAAACAAGAACTAGAAAAACGATTGCTAAAATAAATAAGCCGATTCGAATGTTAGAGATCACCAATGACATCACCCTCCATTCAAAAACTACTCACGATATCATTACATGCACAAGCAGCTCTCTTTATGACAAAAGACGTGGACAAGCTTCTAAATTTAGCAATATCGCATATACATTAGAAGGTACCACGTCTTTTATCTTGAATCTACATTGTATATGTAGACAAGCATACGTTTCAAATTTTCATGTTAAAAAGAAATATGTTTCGGAATTTCCCCTTCTGGTACTTCTCCGTCCATACTTAAGTAATAATGACGAATTGGATGTAAATTATCGTCTAATTCATACACGAGTGGTATACTCGTTGGAATATTTAATGAAACAACACCATCACTTGAAAGGTTATCTAAGTATTTAACTAGCGAACGTATTGTATTACCGTGCGATGAAATTATCACCTTTTCACCACTTTTTAATGACGGCGCAATTTCTGAATGCCAATATTCAAGTACTCTTTTCTCCGTATCCACTAAACATTCAGTCAATGGAAACTCACCTTTTTTCAGTGCTTTATATTTTGCATCATTCATTTCATACCTAGGATCATCCTCAGTAAGAGCAGGTGGTCTTACATCAATACTTCTTCTCCAAATATGAACTTGCTCCTCACCATATTTTTTCGCAGTTTCATCTTTATTCAAACCTTGCAATGCACCGTAATGTCTTTCATTTAGCTTCCAACATTTATGTACTGGCACCCAAGCAAGATCCATCTCATGAAGTACAATCCATAACGTCCGGATTGCTCGTTTTAATACAGATGTATAAGCGACATCAAAAGTATATCCATTTTTCTTTAATATCGCTCCTGCTTCTCTCGCTTCACTTAATCCATTCTCTGATAAATCTACATCTGTCCATCCTGTAAAGCGATTTTCAAGATTCCATAAACTTTGTCCGTGACGAATAAGTACAAGTTTTATCATAATAATTCCCCTCTTGGAAATGTGAATTGTATTGTTCCATTGCGTACACGTATAAAGTATCTAGTAATGTATCTTTTTATCTATTCACTCTATGACCAATCCATAGTTGCCAAATGTACGGATAAAATTTGTTGTTTTTCAAACTATAAAACAGATGTATTTCTTATCATTTTTGATCGATTGCAACTTCCCGTTTCGAAATCCAAGCATCAAAACCTGATCGGCTATTTGCCATTTCATTCATAACTTCATGCCAATTTTCTTCACACGATTCACCAAATTTTGAAAAAATAGCACCCATTTGTTGTCTTTGTACATCGCTCAATTTTTTCTCTAATTCGGTACCTTTTTTTGTTAATGATAACTGCTTCACACGACGATCATGTGTAGCTTCATTACTCTCAATTAAACCCTTTTCCACAAGTTGTCGTAATGGTCCGTGTAGAGCTTGTTTACTTATTTCTAATAGTGATAATAACTCATTTACACTTATCCCTGGAAAGCGTGCGATAAAAAATAAAATCCGGTGATGTACTCTTTGAATACCATACTCTTTTATAATTTCATCTGGCTTTTCAGTAAATGTTTTATATGCAAAGTAAAATAATGCTAATGCTTCATTCATCTGTTCTTCTTTATGTTGTGTCATCTACTTTCCCCCTGTATGTAAATTATACCACAATCCAGTAATCAATATTTTAATGAACGCATTGGAACTTCTTTAGCCTATTGAAATATTCATTGCATAAGTAGGAGATGATTCAATTGAAAACGCAATATACTGTTAGTACATATTTATTAGATCGATTAAGTGAATTAGGAATTGAACATATTTTTGGTGTCCCTGGTGATTATAATTTGGCTTTTTTAGATGAAGTACTAGCACATGAAAAGCTAAAGTGGATTGGAAATTGTAATGAATTAAATGCAGCATATGCTGCTGATGGATATGCTCGTATAAAAGGAATCGCCGCTCTTATTACCACTTTCGGTGTTGGAGAGTTAAGCGCCATTAACGGCGTTGCTGGCTCATACGCAGAGAACGTACCTATTATAAAAATCACAGGGACACCACCAACAAAAGTAATGGAAAATGGAGCACTCGTTCATCATACGTTAGGTGATGGAAAGTTCGATCATTTCTCCAATATGTATAGAGAAATCACGGTAGCACAATCAAAATTAACACCTGAGCATGCCGCTGAAGAAATTGACCGTGTATTACGTGCATGTTGGAGTAAAAAACGCCCTGTTCATATTCAATTACCGATTGATGTATATAAAAAACCAATTAATAAACCTACGGAACCAATTTTACATAAACCAGTTGTAAGTAATAAAGATGCGCTAGATAAAATGCTTCTACATGCAACTTCAAAAATAAACAGTGCCAAAAAACCTGTCATTTTAGCGGATTTTGAAGTAGATCGATTTCATGCTAAAGAATATTTGTATCAATTCGTAGAAAAAACTGGGTTTCCTATCGCAACATTGAGTATGGGAAAAGGAATATTTCCTGAAAAACACCCTCAATTTATAGGAATTTATACTGGTGATGTTAGTTCTTCATACTTACGAAAAAGAATTGATGAATCTGACTGTATTATTAGTATTGGCGTAAAATTAACTGATACTATTACTGGTGGTTTCACACAAGGTTTTACGAAAGAGCAAGTAATAGAAATCCATCCCTATACTGTGAAAATTATAGATAAAAAATATGGACCCGTTGTAATGAAAGATGTTCTAGAACAATTAAGTGATTTAATCGAACATCGCATTGAAGAAACACTTGAAATTAAGTCGTTTATTTCAGAATCACTATCTATAACAGAAGAGTTCAACCCGAAAGCACAAATGCTTACACAAAAACGCTTTTGGCAGCAAATGTACCATTTCTTACAGGAAAACGACGTCTTAATTGCAGAGCAAGGAACACCTTTCTTTGGTAGTGCCGCTATCCCTTTACCAAACAACACTACATATGTAGCGCAACCATTATGGGGATCGATCGGCTATACATTACCTACTCTACTTGGTACACAGCTCGCTAATTTATCGCGGCGTAACATTTTAATTATTGGTGATGGTTCTTTCCAATTAACTGTCCAAGAGTTATCGACTATACTACGTCAAAATTTAAAACCGATTATATTTTTAATCAATAACAATGGTTACACTGTTGAACGTGCAATTCACGGTCAAAACGAATCATATAATGACATACAAATGTGGCATTACACAAAACTCGCAAGCGTATTCGGATCAGAAGAAAAAAGTCTAACATTTAAAATAGAAAATGAAACAGAGTTAGCAGAAGTTTTAACGAATATAACTTTAAATAAGAATCAACTTATCTTTATTGAAGTTGTAATGAGTCAAGGGGATCAGCCTGAATTGTTAGCTAAACTTGGGAAGAGATTCGGCCAACAAAATTCTTAATATAAAAAGCATAACCTAATTATATAAAAGGAAAAGGATGGAAGGTGCCACCCTTTTCCTTTTATATATACTATTTTAAGAACCTTCTTCGACTAACGTCTCGTGTGACAAGTCAAAATTCTTAATCAACCTTTAACTTTATAGCTTTTGTAGCAATAAATGTTTTAATATGCTTATCTAATATCCTTGTTCCACCAAAATCATCCTCATAAAAACCTGTTATAATAAAACCCGCTTCAATTTGGCCTTGGATTTGATCTTCTAGTGTATGCGCATATTCTATTGTTTGATTTGAATCGATGTAATCTTGAACTTCATCCTCTGGTAAATAATCCAATGTCGATGAAGGGATTGAATGTTTTACATCAAGAATACCTTTTTGTTCTTGATTATCATCAAAAATCCATAGTAACGGATTTGTAAATCCAGAAATGAGAATACCTTTATTCTTTAAGACCCTTGAAACTTCATTCCATACAAGATGAACATCTTTTACAAATAAATTAGAAACAGGATTTACAACAATATCAAAATATTCATCCTCAAAATCATTAAGGTCTGTCATATCTCCTTGTACTGTTTTTAAAGTTAAACCATCTCGTTTTGCTACCTTTTCATCTTGTTCCAATTGCTTCTTGGATATATCAGTAACTGTTACATCTGCTCCAGCAGCAGCTAGAACTGGTGCTTGTTGTCCGCCACCTGATGCTAAGCAAAGTATCTTTAATCCATTTAATGACTTTGGAAACCAATCTCTAGGAACTGATTTTTCCGTAGTCACTGTAATCTCCCATTCACCTAATTTGCTTTTCTCAATAACCTCACTACTTACAGGTTGCGTGTATCTAGAACCTTCTTCAACCTTCTTATCCCATGCATTACTGTTTTGTTGTGTAGTATCCATTACAGTTATTCCTCCTAATGACCTAGTTGCATTTTAAGTGTAAGCTTATTAATTATTTATGCTTTCCTTTTTCTATTAACCTGCCTGATAGTTATTACATAGTTGTCTATATTTATATTAACAGATAAATGATAATAATTACTAAAAATTATAAAAACTCACAAAATTATATATCCATTTACTTAAAACAACCGTAGAATTGGTAGTTTCAAACCACTCACTTACACATAAAAAGGCATTCCAAACCTGTTGACAGTTGAAATGCCTTTTTTAATGTTATTTAATTTCTCAAGCTCTTAACTGAACCCATTAAACAAATAAGCTACAATTTTTCTTTTTTATTCAGCGAGCGTTAACTGCCAAGACACACCATACTTATCATTTAACCAACCAAATTTTTTACTAAACGGATAGGCACCTAAAGGCATAAGTACCGCTCCCTCCTTAGCTAGTTTATTAAAAGCTGTTTCAATTTCTTCTTCCGTATCACAAGTTACATAAAGAGACATAGCTGGCGTAAATGTAAAATTATGATTTACATAACTATCTATGCACATGAACTCTTGCCCGTGTAATGTAAACGTTGCATGAATGACAGTACCCTCTTTACCAGGTCCATTTTCATCGTAGCGAGAGATATTTACAATTTCTGATTGATCGAATAACGACGTGTAAAAATTCATCGCCTCCTCAGCATTACCTTCGAACATTAAAAACGTAGTAATTTTTTGATTTGTAGTACTCATATAGAAACATCCCCTTGATATGTATTTATGTAAAACATACATCGGCCAACAAAACCGAACGTACATTCTTATAAGTGTATTGTCTATAAAAACGATACGTTTGTCAATTATCTACTCTCTTATTTCTTCTTAAATAATGCTGTCCAAAGAAATGATTCTCCAAACATAGTATTTGGTTGGTCAATTTGCTTCATCTTTCTAATTTCGATCACTTCAAACTCGTCAAATATCGCTCTTAATTTTTCTTCTGAATATGCAAGGCCACCTTGTAGACTCCACCCTCTATATACGTCCCAATCCGTTATTTCTGATCCATTTCGCTCATCTAAATCGCCTGCTGCAAAACATGTTAAACCAAAATAACCACCCGGTTTCAATGATTTTTTAATTAAATCCACATAATGTATCCTTCTATGTGGTGGAATATGATGTAAACAGCCCGAATCGTATACAAAATCAAAATCATTTTGACACTCTAGATTAAAAATCGAATCACAAATAAAATCAATTTCTATTCCTTTTGCTAACGCTCTCTCTTTCGCCCACTTTATACCTTCTATAGATAAATCCACTGCTGTTACTTCAAATCCTTCATTCGCCAAATAAATTGCATTTCTTCCTGGACCACATCCAAGCTCCAGCACTTTCCCTTTGGAAACCCATCCTATTTCTATATATGAAACTAGATTTTCATCCGGAACATTTTCAAAAAACGGAACATTTTTTTCTCTATTTTCATAAAATTCATTCCAAAATGGTTCTGCTGGTCTTAATAATGAATCAAGCATTTTAATAATATCTTCTTGCGTGTGCAACGTTTCATTTTTCATTCGTACCCCTCCAAATTTAAATAATCAGAAAATTATTATATATCTTTTAGAACTTTCAGACAAAGAAAAAAAACCCCTACATTCAATAGGAGTTTTTCTCTTTAAAATCCAAGTACAGCTAACCATTTTAACAACTTCTTTTCTCGCGCTTTTAAATCATCGTTCCTAAGCTTACCTAACTGTATTTCACTAACAATTTCTCCGTCCGCCATAAAAAGAACCCTTTCTGTTTTCGCTGCTACCTTTACATCATGAGTCACTAACATAATAGTAGTTCCATCACGATTAATATTTAATAAGATTTGCATTACTTCTTCTGTTGATTTTAAATTTAGAGCACCTGTAGGCTCATCAGCAAAAATAATGTTTGGATTATTAATGAGCGCTCTACATATAGAGACCCTTTGTAATTGCCCTCCAGATGCTTCGGTTATATAATGAGACGCTATATCACTTATCCCCATTTTCCTCATTAGCTCCAGAGCACGTTGATTTACTATTTTCTTACTCTCACATTTCGCTAAATATGCTGACAAGATGATATTATCAAATAGGTTCAAGTTTCTAAGAAGGTTGCTCTGCTGAAAAATAAATCCTATTTCAGTCAGGCGCAATTTGGCTAACGCTTCTTCTTTCATACAAGATATTTCTTTACTACCAATTTTCACACTTCCTGATGACATTTGATCCATCCCACTAATCGTATATAGTAACGTCGATTTCCCAGAACCAGAAGGCCCCATAACCGATACAAATTCTCCCTCATAAACCTCTAAATCTATATTTTTTAGCACGTGATAATTTGCATTTCCATCTATTGAATATGTTTTGTTTACTTGCTTTACTTCTACAATTTTTTTCAAGTGATACACCCCTACTCCCCATTTGGCTTTACATCGTTTGTTTGCTTCATAGTAAAACTACTGAAAAGTATTGTTGCAGTCATACATATAAATAATATAGCTGGACATATTACATAAGAAACGATAGGACTTACGACAAACTTTATATGAGCTGCTCCCATAAATGAGCCTAACCAACTTACTAACATTTCACCAAACGTAGCAGCTATATATGTCCCTGTCACAATGCCTAATAATACAATCACAATAGAACGAGTTATATACTGTATACGAATATCGTTATAAGAAAAACCGATATTTTTCATAATTAAAATTTGCGAAGAATCTTTTGCTAATAACATTTTAAAAAACATCGCAGTAATTAAAACTGATATCAATATCGCAATCAAAATAGCCACTTGCGTCACGAGTCTTAATTGTTTAATTGTCTCTCCTAAAGTTTGCGTTAAATAATCATCCGTATCTGTTATTTTTGCAGAACTAAAATTCTGTTTATACTCCTTCACTTTTTCTTGCAAATCCACATTAGGTTGCAAATCTACATTTACTACATACCATAATATGTTTTCGTTATTATAAGAAAAGTTCGCTTTAGCTGTCTTCCCGCCATTCGTTACATCTTGATATATACCACTAATCTTAAGTGTTTTCTCTTTCCTATCAACAAATAAAACGATATAATCCCCTACATTCTTTTTTAATTCATTTGCGTTCATATAAGAAAGAGCAATTTCATTTTCATTTTTTGGTGCCCTACCTTGCATATAGTCTAATGGAAATGTAGTGAAGTCTCCCACTTCTACATGTAAGTTTTCATGTGTACCATCAGCGCTAACCATTTTAAAGGTACTCGTTACAAATGTTGCATATTTTTCTACTTCATCATCATTTTGTAAATATGATATAACGTCCTTAAATCGTTTCTCTATATTTTCAGTTTGCTGTAAATCTATTCGAATATCACTTTTTCCTGTTCCCATATAATTAACAAACTTCGGTGACTGAATCGTATACAAAAAGTTAACAGGTACCACAATCATAAACACAGCTATTATTAATACGATACTTAATACGCGATATAACTTAAATCTTTTTATAACATCTTGTATACCAATAAATATATTTATATTTTTAGATTTAGATCGATTGAGTGAAAAAGAGTTTCTACGCTTTCTTATCCCTAGTTTATTTCTTGATTGCAAAGCATCTATTGCTGTAATTCCCCTAAATTTCCGCAAAATGATACGACAGAACAGGATAACGACTAAAAATAACAATGTTGTGATTATTAACGACACAACATTGTGTAAAATACTTTTATCTGCCGCCCCCATATAAAGAGTGATATTAGAAGTGAATATCTTTGTAACAAATAGTAAAAGTATATATCCACATACACATCCACCAGCTGAAATAACAACATATTTTGTTACATATAGTTTTTGAATATCTTTACTTGTAATGCCGATAGCTTTCATAACACCAATTTCCCGATAATCTTCTTCCATCGAAGTAGTAATCGTAAATCTAATACATAACATTGCAATTAACATTAATAATGCACTTATTATGATAAGTACTGCAGCTATTATTCCATCCGTTAATGAATTGAGTGTTTTAAATAGTGAATACGTAATAGAGGGACCTTTTTGAGGTAAGTTCGATGATTGGTATAGCGTTTCAAATTCATTTATTTTATTTACATCTGTTAGCTGGAATTCAATAAGATATTCACTTTCTTCAAAATTCCCCTTTATTCTTTCGAAGTCTTCATCACTTATTACAAATCGTTTTGAACTAACGATTGATGGGTTCATTTGAACATCACGAACAAATTCCGATATAGTAAATTCTAGTTCTTTATTATTTTTAACAACCCATATTTTATCTCCAATACGCAAATTATATTTTTGCATATAATAAATTGGTACACCTATTTCCCCTTTCCCAACATCGATCACTTCATTATTTAAATTTAATAAAAAGTCAAATTTACTATTTTGTTTAACGAAGCTAATGTCCATTACACTATTATGTTCCGCTTCATTTTTCTTATTAATAAAAATGTTAGACCCGCTAATTTGAACCATCTCAGCCGTTTGTTGTTTTTTTACAAAAGGAGTTTTCGCTACAAATGAGTCGATTGACTTTTGATTTATTTCTCCGGCATGCATTTGTACAAAGTGCGGTGCGTTTGATACTTTAAACAATTGATCCATTGAGTTCAATAGATTTATAACGTTACTTGAAGCACTAGCCATTAAAAGACTTGATAACATGATAAACATAAATAAAATGGTAATTATCATTTTATTTTGAGAGAAATCCCTTTTTAACATTCTTCTAATCATATGAAGCTAGTTCCCTTCATTCCATAATATTTTCTTCGTCACGATCGCTATTGTTATCATTATGAAACTAATAACTAATATAGGTAAATAAATTTTCATACTGAATTCTTCAAACATAAAACCATAAATAACTTGCCCAATTGGCGCCATACATTGAGATACCGCTGTTATAATTGCCATTACTTTTCCTAAGTTTTCATTTGGTGTTTTCTTTTGGACTACAGTAATTACATAGATGGATATAATTGTCATGATCATTGCAATTAGAATAGAAGAGAGTATAAAGAGGATAAATGGTGGATAGTGTCCTAAATTAAGAATAAATGGTGTAACTGATAGTGCCATTGGTATTACTAATAAAGCTATTAAAATCATCCAATAATACAATGTTTTCATCTGTAGCTTTTTCGCAAAAAAACCTATTGATAATGCACCTATTATAGTAGCAAAATCGATTAATCCCATTCCAATGCCATATAACGTGTGGCTACTTTCCATTGTTACTCGTATAATAATTGGAGCACCAACAACAAATAGCGGCGTCAGTATTAAATTTAGTAATGCGGCTAAAAGCATAGATTTCAAAATAAATGACTGTTTTAAAACGTATATAAACCCTTCTTTCATATCCTTTACAATTGTCGGTATGATATGGCTTTCTTGCACCCTCTTTATAAAAGGTATTGTAATAAACATTTCTAAAATCGCAGATAAAAAGAAAGCAAAGCAACTTATTATTACGAGCATTTTCAAACCAATTATGCCGTACAATATTCCTCCTAATACAGGAGCAACTATATTAGATAATGCTTGCACACCATTTACGATACCGTTCGCTTGTTCTAACTTTTTCTCTGGAACTAATTGCGGAATACTCGCCATGACTACCGGTGAGTACATTGCACTAATGATCGCCAGTAAAAACATAATTGTTCCGATCAATAGAATAGATACAGATCCAGTAAATAACAAAACTATAAAGCTTAATACAATCGCAGCGTTTATAAAATCAAATATAACCATTACATTACGGCGATTGAAACGATCTGCTATCGCTCCTCCCAGAGGAGCTAGCAAAAACGGAATACTCGTACTCGTTACTGCATATAATCCTGCGAATATATCAGCACGCCCAGTTATATCTAGTACATATAATGACAGCGCAAAACGTAAAAGTGTTGAACCCAAAATAGTAATAATTTGCCCACTCACCATTAAATAAAAATCTTTCATCGAAGGTTTTATACTAATAAATATCATAATCACGCCCTTCATTTAACCTAGACCGACTGTCGGTCTATAATAAACAAACAGAAAAACATTATTTCTGTTTCATTAAAACCTCCATCATATAATCAAAGGATCCTTCTTTCGCTCCAACAGATACTTCCATCATTTTAATATAAGCTTTAGCTCTCCTCATCATTTCTTCCGGTTTCCATTGGAATAACCCATCATCAAATATGACTTGCGCTGAGGATAGTAATAGTTCAATCGTTTCTTGTGGGTATGAAGTTGAAAATATCCCCTCCTCAATTCCTTGTTCTAAAACTTCCGTTAATACAGGAGATAAATGAATAATAGATTGTACTAAACTTTTTTGATGCATTTCTGCATTATTTGGTTGATGAAATTGCTCAATCATTTTATCTTTTACATCCCCTGATTTTGGCGATTGCTCCATTAAAACTCGAAATAACTTTTCTAACACTGGTATATTTGGATTAGAGACGATTACTTTCGCTTTAGCAACATCTTCTTTAATAATCCTCATAATAATTTCATCCATTACCTCTTCTTTCGACTTAAAATAATGATAAAATGTCCCCTTTGCTATCCCTATCTCTTTTAAA
Source organism: Bacillus sp. Brlt_9 (assembly GCF_051948935.1). Taxonomy (NCBI): domain Bacteria; kingdom Bacillati; phylum Bacillota; class Bacilli; order Caryophanales; family Bacillaceae; genus Bacillus; species Bacillus sp. Brlt_9. The sequence continues at coordinate 91,325 of NZ_JAYJLO010000010.1, forward strand.
ATGTCATTTACTGTTGTTTTCGTATAACCTTTCGTAATAAATAAACGTTCAGCCGTTTCTAAAATTTCTTTTCTTCGCTCCTCATACTCCTTTACAATTCGCATTCATGTTCTCCTTCCCACCAGACCGACTGTCGGTCTATTTAAATTATATGTTTAGTTAGTAAAAAGTTTCCTATTATTGTATATATACAACATCATTCTTTCTATTTCCTTTATGAATTTTATTTTTTAACGTCCTTTCAATTTGTTTTAAGCGCAACGCCTGTTTCTTATCGCGCCTTTCATTTTAGAAAAAAACGATGCCTCCGCTTGATCCTGTTCTTCTTGATTCTTCAACCAGACGTACAATGCTTTATATGTTTTCAGCTCTTTCACCACAAGAATACGTATCTCCTTTTTCATCAATGGCTTCAAAAAATGACAATTGATTCATACGATACGTTTCCCCTCTGTTCGATCTATTTATGAATGGATTATTTTGTTGAGTCCCAATATGCAATATTGTACATTTCGCACTTTATATATATAAATTATTAATAAGGGTGATTTATATGAGCAAGTTCCAAAATAAGATGATTAAATATTTGCAAACATTTTGGGGATGCTTAGCATTTGGTGTATTAATGTTTGCTATCTTCTTAATTATGGATTTAACAGATGCATCTTTAAATACATTAAGCTGGAGAGACTGGCTAGGTTCTGTAGCAGGCGCAGCCATTTTATCTGTTGGGATGTTTACTTTAAATAAATTGGATTTAAAATAAATATTCGGTCAATACTGAATGTAGGCTGTATGCCAACATTCATGTAAAGTAGTCTTCTCTGTATCTCCTTGTATTGAGCAGTTAGCTTTTGCTAGCTGCTCTTTTATTTCGTTCCAGTTCTTACCTCTTAAAGAACTCTTTAACTACGTTTTCCCAATAAATACACATATCTATTCCCCTTTGCTATAAAATGAAATCTTTATTTTGTTATACGCTTCCATTCGTTCCATATGTATTCTCCCTTTCTCAACTATTAACCAGACAAGCATATATTATTGTATGGAGGAATCCACTCATAAAAATCTACCTTTCTTGTCAAAGAGCATGCTTATATGTATGTTCCTTTTTATTATGTTTCCTTTCATTTCTAAATAGCATTTTCAACTCTATTCATACTATTTTTTCAACTTTAGGTTACAAACTATTTCTGTAAGCGTAGTATCTCCTTTGTACAATAGGCAATTAGTGTTACCCATAACAGTACACTTCTGCACTATTCACTATAAATTTTCATATATTGTATTGTGCTTGTCCAAAACGTGAGGTTGTTACTCACGCAATCTAAATGAAAGAAAGGAATGAAAATATGCGATCATCTAGTCGTAAGCTCACAAACTTTAATTGTAGAGCACAAGCCCCCAGTACACTACCAGCTCTCGGTTTTGCTTTTAATGCTACTTCACCTCAATTTGCCACACTATTCACGCCACTACTACTACCTAGTACGGGCCCAAATCCAAACATTACTGTCCCTGTAATCAATGATACAATTAGTACAGGAACTGGTATTAGAATTCAAGTAGCTGGTATTTATCAAATCAGTTATACATTAACAATCAGCCTCGATAATGTTCCAGTAGCCCCGGAAGCAGCGCGCTTTTTCTTAACACTAAACTCATCAACTAATATTATTGCAGGATCAGGAACCGCAGTCCGTTCTAATATTATTGGCACTGGTGAAGTAGATGTATCCAGCGGTGTCATTCTAATAAACTTAAACCCTGGTGATTTAATTCAAATTGTACCCGTTGAAGTAATTGGTACAGTAGATATTCGTTCTGCCGCTTTAACAGTTGCACAAATTCGTTAATAAAAACAATATGCTTGGCTAATTAACATTTAATATTCCTTATACACCCCAAAATATATGTTATAGATTTGACACACATTTATATCAAACAAGCATATTTTATTGTATGGTGACTATGTAGTCACACAAATCTAAAGCGTTCATAAGAGCACACTTATATGTGTGCTTTATTTTTTATGAAAATCAAGCTTTAATATAGCTATTCTGTTTTACTTTATACTCATCACTCTTTTGAACATTTACCTTTTTATTGTTATATTTGCTCATTCTTTTTCTACTTTGTTTTACTAATTAGTTGATCAATTTCGCAAACACCATTTATTAAACATTCCATGTTTCTTCACCCCCTGAATATTTTCCAAATAAAAATACATACTATTTTCAAGCCACCGTGTCCACGGCTAATACTTCTTTCTTTTGTTACCGCAGAAGCAGGTAGGTCCTTCACTTATCTACTTCTGCGGTATATTTTTTTAGAAATCGAAAATAATACCAACAAGCTGTTCGAACTAGCAGCTTCACTCTTCTCGTAATGGGGATGCAATTTATCACAATTAGCTAACTCATTGAACTCACTGGCAGACAACAAAAATCGTTGTCTGCTTTTTGTATGAGATTTTTCATTTTACATATACTACTTTTGAACCTGCATACCAATACGAGCCATTTTGGTGCTTGGGATTTCCCTTCCGGGGATAAGTATTTTTTACTTATCCCTTTTTTTTGTATAGACACTTATATTTAGGGTAAAACTAATTACAAGCAGATTTTCTGTTTATGCGTAGTTCTAAACAAGATTACTTTTTCTCCTATTAAAGGACAGCAGGTACGACTGCTAGTCCTTTTTTCTTATATCACTTTCCATTCTGGTAGTTTCACACTACATTACCTTCATCGTCGTAAGTAAGCAATTTCCCAATAAGAATGGCAGTTGTGCTTCTCGAGTTCCTCATCGAACAAAACTAACAAATTAGTTTTTCAGTTTCCAACGTTCGTACCCCCATACGAGTTAATTCCTTCATAAACTTCTCTTGTTCCATTTCGATAATTGCGGAATGTGTAATGAAAATACTCGCTCACTTAAATACCTTTTCTTTCAACCAAAGTGGTCTACTGAAATAGTAGACATTATAAGTTCTGTTCTCTTTTTACTGTAGCATAACATTCCCGTATCGTTTGAATGTGTTATAAATTTCTTTCACCAAATCATCCAATTCTTTATTAGCAAAAGATATTTTCGTATCGTTATACCAATTGATTTTTTCATAATTCGTATCATCATCAGAGGAGCTAGTACGAATTGCTTTCTCTCGATTTTTTTTCGATTAAATATTGTCCACACGTAAGTTGCACTTGTTCTTGAATTACGACATGGTTGTAATACCCTTGTTCTACTGGTTTTGGGTTATAAAATTTCCTTTATAAGTTTTAAATACGGTGAATGAAATTTTTGTTTTTTCTTGCTATCATCCTTGTTCTATACAAACAAAAAAAGAGCCACAATATTTTGCGACTCTTTACAATTATAACTATTTAACGGCCACGTCTTTGCTGACCTTGCTTTGTACTACCTTTTTTATTACTTGGCTTATTAAATGATCGGTTGTTTTCATTTCTTGAACTATTTCTTGAATCACTTCTTGAGCCATTTCTCGAACCACGTCTTGAATCACCTCTTGAACCTTCACGGCTATCTCTTTGACGATATTGATCTGATTTCTTTGGGGCTGGCTTTGGTAGCGGTTTTCCATTTTCATCTACACGTTTTATCTTCGGTTGTTCGATTATTTCTCTTTTCAGTGGTGCACCAAGCGTTTTTTCAATTTCTTCTAAATGTTTTTCATCTTTCGCTGCAACGAACGTAATTGCAATACCTGATCCACCTGCACGTCCTGTCCGGCCAATGCGGTGAATATAACTTTCTACATCTTCAGGGATATCATAGTTAAATACGTGCGTTACACCATCTACATCAAGTCCACGAGCTGCTACATCCGTGGCGATTAAGTACTGAAGTTTAGCTTCGCGGAAACTCTTCATGACTCTTTCACGTTTCGCTTGAGGTATATCACCATGAAGTTCAGCACAATTATAACCTCTCCCTTTTAAATCATCATATAGCTTACTTGCTCTAACCTTTGTACGGCAGAAAATAACTGCTAAAAATGGCTGATCACGATCCATAACAAAACGAAGTGCATCTGGCTTTGCACGATCTGTTGTCTCAATGACACGCTGCTCAATTGTATTTACCGTTACTTCTTCACTTTGTACTTGAACCATTTGCGGTTCATCCATATAACGCTTCGCCAATTTTTTAATATCTTTTGGCATCGTTGCTGAGAATAACATCGTTTGTTTACTACCAGGTGTCTCATCTAAAATATCTTCAATATCATATAAGAAACCGAAATAAAGCATTTGATCCGCTTCATCTAGTACAATCGTTGAAAGATTACTTAAATCAATTGTTTCACGACGTATATGATCTAATAAGCGTCCTGGTGTCGCAACAACAATATGTGTATTACCTTTTAACTTTCTCAATTGTTGTGCTACATCTTGACCGCCATAAATCGCTAGTACATTAATATCTTCTCTTTGAACAAGCATTTTTTTAATTTCAGTTGTAATTTGCAGTGCTAGTTCCCTTGTTGGCGCAACAATTAAAGCCTGAACATCACTAGACTCTGGATCGATTTTTTCTAAAATCGGTAACACGAATGCTAACGTTTTACCCGTTCCTGTTTTCGCCTGCCCAATAATGTCTTTACCTGACATAATAACAGGAATTGCCTGCTCTTGAATTGGTGTTGCTTCTGTAATTCCATTTTCACGTAATGTATGATTAAAAGTTTCACTAATTCCTAATTCTAAAAAGTTTTTCAAATAGACCACTTCTTTTCCTTATTTTTCACATTAGCTTTCATTGTACCATTTGTTTCGCCAAATATGAAAAATAAAAAAATTCTTATCTTCTTTTTTTATATTCATCGTGTACTAGTTGGACAAATTCTTTTTGTTTTTTCTCGGAATTTATTAATGCTTCCATGTTAGTAGTAGACAAAATGAACTTTTTAATTTTTCTATTACTCCAAATTAATTTCGTATACTTTGTATCTTCATGTAACTTTCGAAACCAATCAAATTCACTTAACTTTGCAATATGATGTTTTAATTTCATATCATTTCGTGGATAAAATATAATTATGTCCATTATTAGATCAAATAATAAACTCATCTTCTCTCCTCCTATACATATATATTTCAATGTTACGGGAATATAGTTATAGGGTGATAAAATTGACCACTACATTCATAAAAATTTTTTGCATATTTATCTTATTATATTTTCAATCCACCACAATTATTATGGCGAAACCTCAAACAGATGTAATCAGTGAATTCAAACATGCCTTACTCAAAAATGATAAAAAATTAATGCAGTCATATGTAACAGAAGGAGTTGAACTACCTACTTTCCAAAAGGAAAAACCTGTTCATGAAATTAAAATAGTACCATCTCCAAAAGAAGATACTACAATTCTTATTTCTTATTTTAAAGGCACTAATGATGAATTTACTATCGGTTTCATTTTAGAAATAGTAACAAAAAATAATAAAATATCTCAAATGAATCAAATTTATGATGGCAATCCACTTATGAAAGAGGCTACTATCGTAAAAGAATATGAAATAAAGTGTAAGGAACATATACTTACTCCTACAAAATTCCCGTTCGAAATTCACGAATTTCAAGGGTACATCTATAACGATTACTTAAACCTCCAATACTACAATGAAGATATTAATGGGATTTTTAAAATCACTGTTTCACCAGTTCAAAACAAATTAGGCTTCTATGTACATAGGGGAGCTAAGTTCTACAGCTTAAAAAATAATATAAAAGCATTATATAATCCTCATTTTGATTCAGCATATGAGCTCCTCTTTCAGAAAAATGGTTTTCAATACACAATTGCAATTGGTAACAAACGCTATATAAAAGGCAAATATAACGTAAAGGATTTAATTCAAATTGCAGAATCTATGAATTAAAAAAACCGATCTTTTCGATATTGGGAAAGATCGGTTTTTATTATTTTATATATTGAATTTCCCTCCATGATAGCAATAATACTTTATAGCTTTAAGGTCTTTAATCCTCTTTAAAGACTCTTCCGCTTTTTCTATATCTAAACAAAAATCCGGATTAGCTATTACTAACTCACGATTATCTTGAACGGCTGCATCCCCTGTAATTACACTATCTAAGTCCGGAAAATATAATGAAATATGCCCCGAAGTATGTCCTGGTGTTGATACTATTTGACATTCATTATTCAAAATCATTTGTCCATCATATACTTTTTCATCGACGGAAATATGTTTTATATTTTTTAACTGTTGTATAAACCATTTACCAAATTCTTTTTCTTCATTTGGCATACGTTCTAACATTTCTTCAGCTTGAACTAGTCTCTCCGATTTTATTTCACCATTAATGTAGTTAGATTCAACTTCACTAGCAATAATATTAATGTGAGGATATTTCACTTTGAAATCATATAAAGATCCTATATGATCATCATCATAATGGGTAATAATTATATTTTTTAAGTTTTTCATCTCATATCCATGTTTTAATATTGCATTTTCAATTAAAGGTAAAAAACTTGGATATCCTGTATCGACTAACGTTAATTCATTATGTAATATAATTAAACTTGGATAAATACATTGTTTTTGCCCGTTAAATTCGAATTCAATTGGTAGTTCTATTATTTTCATTTTTCTTCCCCCATACCGCTTATAACATGCATAATAATAACTAAATCATACACATACATTTTACTATACATATCAAAAAATAATTTGAATCCAAATATCCACTTAGTTCAAATTCATGTTTAATGCATAATTTCTATATACCAAAGAAAAAAGCATTCGTTATGGATACTTCCTTATCTTACCTGCTCAACTACATAAATCAAATTGGGTCTATCCGAAACCTGATATGTATAGTCTTCATTTTTATGCATATATGTTTCTATCCTATTTATCACTTCAAACATCCTGTCTGAATTCGCACTGAAACGAGATACTGAATCACATAAAACTATTGACCCTTTCTTATAAAAATTAATAATTTCATAAATATCTCGTTCTAAACAAACTTCCCCTACTTGCAAATCCTCTTTCGCTTCATAGTTATAAATCCCCATTCTCATCTTCCCCCTCAAATTGTATTTTTTTCTTACGACATCCCCTTGTTATATAAATAATACCACGATAAAATCACAAAACTCAAACTCATCAGATTTATCTGAGAAAACAAAAAACCATCACCGAAGCGAAAACCTTCAAGAAGATGGGAGAACAGCGAGGGAAAAATACTTCAAAACAAAGTAACACCTAAAATGCTAGATGAAGTGGCTAATCGTGCAATTAATACAAGAATCCCATTAGAAGCTTATGAATCACCAGCGAGTAAAAGGGGCTATTCAAGAATTACAAAAGTTCTCATCAATACATGTACCATTAGATTATTTAAAAGTAATTCAACATTGTACGCATACAGAGATTAATGTAAAAAATGAACTTTTCTACGCATTACCACCAAACGTTATCTGCGTAGTACCTTTACTTGGAACGAACACAGACACTGTAAGTCATTATATAACCAACATTCTATTATTTCGAACAGGTAATTCCCTATTTTTATGGAAATATACAATAAGAAAATCAATAAAATTGATTATTTACTCACTTCTTTGTCTATCCTTTTAAAAAATCTATGTTTTTGTAAAAGGAGTGTTTATATGGAGAAACAGACACTTTGGAAAAAATTCAAAAAAAGCTCAGCAAACCTCGGGAAATCAAGTGTATATGAAAGTATTATTTTATACTACACAATGAGAAAAAAAGGGTTACCTACTAAAGCGAAATTCATCATATTAGCCGCTTTATCTTATTACGTATTAACAATCGACTTCATTCCAGATATAGCTGCTATTATTGGGATTGGCTTATTAGATGATGTTTTAGCAATCGCTATAGCGCATAAATTTGTAATGCGCCATGCAGATGCTGAAATTCGAGAAAAGAGTAAAATAAAAATGGAGTCATTATTTACTTCAGCTCAGGCATAATTAAAAAGAGCTAAGATCAATCCTCTTAGCTCCTCATTCTTAACACTATTTTTAAAAATACTATTTCACTTCATTAGCTACAAAGAATTGCTCACAAACGCTGGAAATGCGCTGCAAGTCTACGTTTCCACCAGATATAACCGCGACTACTTTCTTCCCTTTAATATATGGATCCACTTTCCCCGCAAGTAGAGCAGCAGTAGCTAATGCGCCAGCACCTTCTACAACAGCTTTACCACGTTGTAATAAGTCTTTCATCGCTACTTCTAATTCACCTTCTGATACCGTTACGATATCATCTACTAATTCTTTTACTACTTCAAAAGTTAAATCGCCAGGTATTTTAACTGCGCAGCCATCTGCTATTGTAGGTGCCTCATAATGTTCTACAATTGTACCTTTGTCATAAGATGCCTTCATCCCATGAACATTGTCTGCTTGGACACCAATTATATTAATGGATGGATTAAAAGATTTTAATGCAACAGCAATACCAGAAATAATTCCACCTCCGCCAATTGGTACAATGACAGTATCAACATCCCACATATCATCAAGAATGTCCAAACCGATTGTACCTTGACCAGCCATTACCTCTACATCATCATATGGATGTAAGTATGTTTCACCTGTTTCCTTAATAATCTCCTCACATTTTGCCTTCGCATCATCAAAAGTTTCACCATATAAAATCACTTCTGATCCATATCCTCTAGTTGCTTCAACTTTCGCCTGAGGTGCAGAAATTGGCATAACAATTTTACTCTTAATACTAAGTAAATGAGCAGATAATGCAATTCCTTGTGCATGATTTCCAGCAGAACAAGCAATTACTCCTCTCTCTTTTTCCTGATCTGTTAGCTGTGACATTTTATTAAATGCACCACGGAATTTAAAAGAACCCGTTAATTGCATATTTTCTAATTTCAAGTGAATTTCTCCGCCCGTTTTACTAGTCAAATAAAAAGATTTTACTAATGGCGTTTTACGGGCATTTCTGTCTAAAATGTTTTGAGCTTTTTTAATGTCTGCTATATGTAATGGTAGTTTTTTAGTTATCATACTAACACCTCTTCTAATGTTCTATTCCTAAGTTTTCGTAAGTCGCAGCTCCTTTATACGAAACCATCTACGTTAAAGGCAATTCTTTATATATGAACCCCGCTCTGTAATACACACATTTGCAAACAATTCAACATCCTCTTCATATCACGCTCTTTATAATGATTCAGGCATGCAATTTGGATCCAGTTATTCTTTTGTAAATACGCTGATTCATAATGGACGATATATCCTTGTAACGCTAACGCATCTCCTACTGCTTTAGAAGAGAGACCTTCGCTTAATACAATAGTAAGTATAATTGGCGCGGCATGTTCTTTAGGTGAAACAAGTTTTAACCCTATACTAGTAATAGCTTCTTCCATATAATCATATGTTTCTTTAATTTTCACATATACTTTTTCATCCTCAAATCTCTTCAATGCTTCTTGCAAAGCATAAATTAAATTCCATGAATGAGAATATGGAATGCTTTCATTTTCTTCGTACATACCAATGTCCATATAGGCTGGTAATGCCTCATTTACTTTCACATTGTGATTATGAAAAACAAAAGATACTCCAGTAAACGATTTAATTGCCTTTCCACTAACACCGCTTGCAAAATATACACCCTTTAAATCTATCGGTATCGCTCCAATTGAACTGATACAATCTACACATAGTTTTACTTTATACTTTTTACATAAAACATTTAGCTCGTCTAGATCATTTAACATTCCGGTTGATGTTTCATGGTGAACGAACCAAAGCCATTCATAATTACCCGTTCCCAAAATTTGTTCTAACTCTGTATAAATAAATGGTTCTCCCATTTCTTTTTTATACGTATCAAAATGTAATTGCGCACGAGCTGCATGTCCAACTAATCTATTACCAAATTCCCCATTTGTTAATACTAGTCCTTCCCCTTTTAAAGAACGTAACTGTAAAGCAATGGCATCATTCGCTAACGTCCCTGTTCCTAACATGATCTGCACACGTCTTACTTTTGTCATTTGCAGTAAACGTTTTTTCACATTTTCCATCGTCACTTGAAATGACTTAGAACGATGTGAAATAGGCTTATTAGAAAATGCCTTTCGAACATTGTCTTCAATATCTACTGGACCAGGTAAAAACGTATACTCTTTCGTCATAATACCCCCAACACTCGATGCTTCAAACATAGCAGGAGTAACATACATTGGCTGGAAAGCTGCTTCTTCTGTACCGACTAACGTATGGAAAGATTTGAATCCCATTTGCTCATATAAAGGTAGTTCACGTGTTGTAGCAGAAATGAGTGCCAATTCATATCCATTTAGAAGCAAATAACGATGTAAAAAGCGAATTAAACCTAACAATGCTCTTCCATTTCGATATTCACGTTCTACTGAAAGTAAACGAATTTCATATACGTTTTCTCCATGTTCTTGCAAATACAAATCTAGATTTGTAATTTTATAGTCTAACGAGAATGGTCGTTTTCCTCGCAACGCAACCATACCTACTAACTTATCGTCATCTAAACAAATTAAATATGTATTTTCTTCATGAAAACGATCTATACGAACACGATCTTTCGATTCTTCATGTTGCGGAATTTCTTCTACAAATGTTTTATAATTTAATCTATGTATATGTTCAAATTCCCAAGCTTGATCAGCAACTTTATAAATTAACCCCATGTCGTATCTCCTTTATGTATTTAATAAAAATTATAAGTGGAGCTTAACTCCACTCATTAAAAATTCATTTCATTCTCGATTTACATATAAAATAAGTACAATGATAAGAGCACTTAAAATAGTCGTAACAATAGAATAAGAATACAAAATCATGCACACTGGTAAACAAGCGATTGTAATTAAACCTGGCTTCGTAAATCCTTTAAAGATTAAATAAAAAATAATAAAAACAGCAACAAGAGTAAGCGCTATCAAATAATCAAATGCGATTAATCCTCCAATAAATGTTGATATACCTTTTCCACCCTTGCCTTTAAATACAATTGGGTAAATATGTCCAAGTAAAACAGCCAGTAAAGCTAACATTACAAATGTAGAATCTTCAAAAAGGTATTTTGCAATAGAAACTACAATCGCCCCTTTAATTGCATCACCTAAAAATGTAGCGACGAAATATCCTTTTCCATATACGCGCCCCATATTTCTTGCACCAGGATTTCCGCTTCCTTCATCCCGAATATCAACGTTATGTCTCCATTTCGTTACTATATAAGCGGTCAATATGTTTCCAAATAAATAAGAAACCACCAAATACAAAAACTGCATACTATTAATCATGTAATCATTCACTTTCTACATGGGAATACATATACAATATTCAAGAACTATATATATCGTACTTTTTTATCTACATCCCTTCATACATTTTAACATCATATATTTACAAATCATACAAAAATTCTCATACATTTATACTTTAAAATATTTATTTTTCATTAAATAGTATGTTCCTTTCGCCGCTAGTTCTGATTGTGGTACAAATGTAATATCTCCCATACTTTTCTCACAGCATCTCTTAAATTCAGCATATATTTCAGGAACGAAACGCAAAATGCTGCCACTTATTGCAATTGAAGTTGTTACATCAAACTGCATTTTATTGTAAATATTCACCGTAATTCTCGTTAATTCCTTAGCCGCTTGCACTATAATTTCATGTGCATCATCATTCCCATTTCTCGCTTCCTCAATAATGAATGGTGCAATTGCTGCCACTTTATCTTTTGAAGAACTATAAACTAGTCTTTTTATATGAGACGACGTCAAAAGTTGAAACTCATCTTGAATCCTTATGCTTAATGGGCAAAGTGTAACCCCTTGATCAAATTGCTTTGCCATCCTCTTTAAACCTTGTAACGCAATCCAATACCCACTTCCTTCATCCCCTAAAATATGTCCCCATCCACCGCTATACTCGTACACTTCTCCTTTCTTTCCAATACAAATTGCGCCTGTACCGCCAATTGTTAAAATTCCATCTTTCCCTTTTAAGGTAGCTGCTTGTGCGATCATTGCGTCATTAAATATTTCAATTGGTGTTCCATACTTCTTTTTTAAACGTACTGTTAATTCATTTGTATTTGCTCCACTTACACCCGCTAATCCTAAACAAATGCAAACGCAATGCTCATTTAATAATCCTTTTTGACATTGATCAATTGCTTCCATAATATGAAAAAGAGCTTCTTCAAAATTTATTAATATATTCCCAAAACCACTTGTAGCTATTACAAGTTCGTTTCCGTCTTTATCAAATGCAATTGCTTCAGTCTTTGTTCCCCCGCCATCTACTCCAATCATATATTTCATATATTCCGCCCCATTCATTTCAAATTGGAGGGAATGTTATATTCCCTAGAACTACAGATAGCTTAGCACCAGTTGCGCTCGGCACATTACTCGGATTACGATGATACGTTTCATTTGCTAAAATGGCAAAGGCGATAGCTTCCTTCGCTTCTGAAGAATAACCTATATCTTCTTGAAGGAATAATGTACATTTTTCTTCTTTCAATCCATGCCGTATCATTCCTACAAGTGTATCATTATAACTTCCGCCACCACCTAGAATTACCTCATCGATTTCATAATACGGCAGAATAAACTCCTTATAATGATAAACAATCGAACTTGCAGTAAACATCGTAACAGTCGTCAATATATTTTCTTTACTATGCTTTTCAAACCGCTTCAATAACTCACTGACAAATTCTTCTCCAAACTGTTCTCTACCAGTTGATTTCGGTGGATTCATTTTCAAAAATGGATGGTTCATACAATATGTTAACACCTCTTCTACAACTACTCCCTGTTTTGCAATCTTACCATTTTGATCATATGACAACTGAAATAATCTTTGACATACTTCATCCATTATCATATTCCCTGGACCAGTATCAAAAGCTATAACGCTCTTCTTACTTAGTTTACTTGGTATAACGGTAACATTACCGATCCCGCCAATATTTTGTAGTAGTCTATTTTTAGTTTGGTGGCGATACAAAATAATCTCTGAATATGGTACAAGTGGTGCACCTTGTCCCCCTGCTGCCATGTCCATCGTTCGAAAATTCGAAATAACTGTCGTATTCGTTTCATACGCTATAACTGCTGGTTCTCCAATTTGTAATGTAGAAGGAATCATACAACCATCTTGCTTTGGCTGATGATAAATCGTTTGTCCGTGAGAACCTATTAAATCTAATTGTTTCAAAGGAAAATTGACATCTTTACAAACTTCCTTTACAGCATTGGCAAAACATAAACCGAGTTTGAAATTTAAACTACATATGAGTTGGACATTTGAATTTTCTATTGATAATGCTTGTTGTATTTCATTTTTCATATCATTACAAAATGGAACTGTAGTAAAATGGATGAGTTCGACCTTAGACTCTACACCACTCCCTTCTATATGAACGAGCGCTACATCTATTCCATCTAATGAAGTACCGGACATAATCCCAGCAATATACATAACGACCTCCCCTTTACTAAAAAACAATGATGTAAGTTACGAACGTACAACCGACCGAAAATAATATAAATCTAAAAAACAACTGAGTTTTTGATGCAAACGATCCATCAATAAAAGAAACAACTACTGTAAGCAAAATACTTGCTGCGATGCTTGTAACAAGCCACACACTATGCATTTGTGATAGATTTAGCATTCTTAATAAAGGTACAAAAAGGAAATTCGCACATATCACTCCAAACAGCAATAAAAATACACCTTTATAGCTAAATTTTATATTCATCCCATCTCACCCTCTCTGAATTTCATGTGAAAGAAGTGATAGGCAAAATACCTATCACTCATACATACAGTATAAAACTTATGAATTAACAGATTCTCCGTCCCCATTCTTTTCAATTTCAAGCATATTTTTGTCGTACATTTTAAAAAATGGTAGATAAATAAGGAATGATATTGCTATATTTATTAAAACTAATACAACTGCACGCCAATCTCCTCCTGTAGCTAAATATGCACCAATTGGAGCTGGCAAGGTCCAAGGCGGCATAATATGTGTTGGCGTTACAAATCCCATTGCAGTTGCAGAATAAGCTATAGTAGCTGTTACTAGCGGTGTAATAACGAAAGGAATAATTAAAATGGGATTCAATACAATCGGTAAACCGAAAATAACTGGTTCATTAATATTAAAAATGCCAGGCACTATACAAGTTCTTGATAGTGCTTTCGAATATTTTGATCGTCCAAATACAATCATAGCTAACACAAGTCCTAACGTTGCGCCCGAACCACCAATCCAAATAAACCATTGATAAAACGGCTCTGGTGCAATGAATGGAAAATGACTTGCCCCACTTGCTACTGCTTCACCGTTCTTCCCTAAATACACATCCCAAAGCGGCCTTGCGACAGTACCTACAACAGATACACCGTGTATTCCGAAAGACCAGAAAAATGTAATTAAAAATACAGGGATGATAACACCAAAGTAACTATCACCGGCTTTAACTAACGGTGCTGCTAATTTATCCACAACGTAATGTACATCCACTTTAAAAACAACCGTAATAAGACTCATAATTATAATAACGAAAGCCGCAGGTATAAGTGCTTCAAATGAACGCGCTACTGATGGTGGTACTTGTTCTGGCATTTTGATCGTTACGTTTTTCTTCTTACAAAACCTTAAAATCTCCACTGATAAAATAGAAACAATCATCGTCACAAATAATCCATGACCTCCGAGATTTGTCATCGGAAGCATAAACCCTTTTTTATCAATTAATTCAGGCGTTAATGTTAATAGTAATGAACATACTGCAAGCTGTGCCCCTGATAAAGCATCTAGCTTATAACTTTTCGCTAAATTATATCCTATTCCAAATGCTATATATAAAGACATAATAAACATCGTTAAACGATATGGTATTAATATACTCGTTTGATTTTTTAACGCCCAAACAGATATGAAACTATCTTTCGGTAATGGTGGAAATGCTAGGATTAAAAAGAAACTTCCTACAATAATAAATGGTAACGCAGAAATAACTCCATCACGAATTGCTTGTAAATGCCTCTGTTCAGAAAGCCTTGCCATCGGTCCAGATAAATTTTTATCAAGAAACGTGACAAACTTATTCATAACGCTTCCCCCTAACTAATTAAATCATTTACAGTTTTTAACAAAGTCGGTCCACCAAGCGGCGTGTATGCTTGCGGCGGTATGA
Organism: Bacillus sp. Brlt_9; assembly: GCF_051948935.1. NCBI lineage: Bacteria > Bacillati > Bacillota > Bacilli > Caryophanales > Bacillaceae > Bacillus > Bacillus sp. Brlt_9. The sequence continues at coordinate 106,613 of NZ_JAYJLO010000010.1, forward strand.
TACCGCATGGGATAGATTCCTCTTCTGCAAATTTTTTAACAGAATCAAATCTATGTCTGATTTGAGGTGCAACCATTACAACGTCCCAGCCATTTTTTACTTCTTCCTCTACCTCACTTGTTCCAATTGCATGGACTTCCATGTTTACACCTTTTTTCTCCGCTTCCTTTTTTAAAGCGTTTACAACTATTGCACTGGACATTCCTCCAGAACAAACGAACAATACTTTCATTTATTAATCCTCCTATACTTATAATTTATTCCCCTTCAAATGAAAGGAAGTTTCACTTTACTAACAAGCATATGAAGTAATGAAACGATTTAGTTATAATGAAAGTAAATTTCAATAAAAATATTTTTCCTATTAAATTAATGTTTCAATATTTATTTTCTCAATTGCAAGGTCAACCCCACCTCAGATAATATATTAGATAATCATATGATAGGGAGGCGTATAAATGATCGTTAAACGTATATTAATGATATGTTGTATCGTCATCTTTTTTATTCCTTTCATGTCCCCTCATTCAACTTATGCTGAAGTAAATACTACGTACAAAAAACATGAATTACGTGCTGTATGGATTGCATCTGTTCTTAATATTGATTGGCCCTCAAAAACTGGCTTACCTATTGAAAAGCAAAAACAAGAGTTTATTAGATTATTAGACGATGTAAAAAACACTGGTATGAATGCAGTCGTTGTACAAATAAAACCAACCGCTGATGCTTTTTATCCTTCTAATTATGGTCCTTGGTCTGAATACATTACAGGCACACAAGGAAAAGATCCTGGATACGACCCGCTCGCATTTATGATTGAAGAAGCACATAAAAGAAATATAGAATTCCACGCATGGATTAACCCATACCGAATAACGATGAATCATACTGATATAAATCGATTATCAGACAATCACCCTGCAAGACAACATCCCGATTGGGTTGTATCATATGGCGGAAAATTATATTACAACCCTGGAATTCCAGAAGTGAAAAAATTTATAACAGAAGGTGCTTTAGAAATCGTACAAAATTACGATATTGATGCGATACATATGGATGATTATTTTTATCCGTATAAAGTAGTTGGTGAAGAATTCCCTGATCGAAAAACGTACGAAACGTATAATAACGGTAGATTTACAAATATAGAGGATTGGCGACGTGACAATGTAAATGAACTTGTCAAAGGTTTAAATACTGCTATTAAACAAGAAAAATCATACGTAAAGTTTGGCATAAGTCCGTTTGGTGTATGGCGAAATATAGCCGACGATCCGACTGGTTCTAACACAACCGCAGGTCAAAGAAACTATGATGACCTTTACGCTGATACACGTGAGTGGATACAAAAAGGATATATAGATTACATTACACCGCAAATTTACTGGAATATTGGTTTCACACCAGCTGCATATGACATATTAATAGATTGGTGGGTAAAAGAAACAAATAATAAACCGATTCACCTATACATCGGTCAGGCGGCCTATAAAATTAATAATAACTCTGTCCCTGCTTGGTCTGATCCAGAAGAATACCCAAAACAAATTGGATTAAATCGGTTATATCCTGAAATAAAAGGTAGTATGCATTTTAGCTTAAAAGATATGAATAAAAATCCACTTGGAGTTAAAGATAGACTCGCAAATGACATATATAAACACCCTGCACTAATCCCCCCTATGCCTTGGCTTGATCATGATCCACCTAAACAACCGACTTTAAAAGGTGCGATTCCACGAGATGAAGGTATTGCTGTAGGTATCATTGACAATAGAGAGAATGACTCTGCTTATTACGCCATTTACCGTGTGAATGGAAAAAATGAAGTGGATATACAAAACCCAAAAAATTTACTTACTACTGTAAGAAAAACAAAACTTGGAGAGATTTATGTAGATAAAACGGCTATTTCTGGAGAAACGTATACGTATGTAGTAACTGCAGTTGATCGATTGCATAATGAAAGCGTTGCTTCTAGTAAAACTACAGTTAAAGCAAAATAACAGCTAATAAAAAAACGCCTTAAAAGCCCAGTATTATAGCTTTAAGGCGCCTTTTTTATTTATTCTTAAACTTCTCAGTCGCTGCTCTCATCTTCACATTCAAATCGTGATCAATCGAGTCACGAATGTCTCGCTCAACTACTTCCATTTCTTTTTGGAAATTTTGCAAGTAGTTTTTTAATTCTTCTTCTTTTTCTGGTCGTTGTGAAGGTGGTAATTGTACGACTAACGATAGCATCGCTGTTAAATCTTTCATTAAAAACGTTTCAAGTTTATGTTGTTGCTCAAACATGCGTTGTTCTTGATAATACGGAAGAGCATTTAATACTGAAATTGTAATATCATCAACCGTTCGTTGTAATGAAGGATTTATTGAGCGTTTATACGCTTGAATTGTATTTAATGCATCTGGATATCGATCATAAAAATACAATTTATAAAACGATAAGTCTGTCGGTTTTACTGTTTGCTGCGTTTCTTGTCTTAAAAAATCTTTTACTTTCATCGCCGCTACATCAATATCTTCATTTGTAAGTTTTTTCGTTTTTTTTGCCATTACATGTACTTTTTTCTGTTTTTCTTTCGGTAACATTGAAAATACTTGCTCTCTAGTACGTTGCCCAGATGCACAGAAAAGAGTGTTTAATGTATGTTGTTCTTTCTTTCCTTCCGTACGAATCCAGCGATAAAAGAGTGGATGTTGTGTAAATTCTTGTAGAAATGGTAATGATTTATTCGATAACTTATCTAAAGAATCGTGTGCTCTTTTATATGGCTTCGCCCATGAAAAATACAGTTTACGTCCGAAATATACAACTAAAACAACGACAGTAAATGCGATTAAAAGCAATGTACCCAATAGTACTAATACGGTTTGAATGAAACTCATTTTTTCACCTCCTCTAAAAGTCTGCTATTTTCTTGGGCGCTGAATGAGTTTTTGTTTCATTTCATCATTAAATGTATCTAGTTCAATAACAAACTTCTTACTTGACTCGATAATACGTTCTGATGATTTTTCAGATGCTTCAATTGCAGCGAATACGTTTTGGAATGACTCGCGTAATTTATCCATGCTAATTGCAGGATTTTCAAGAAGTTTTGTTGTTTCTTCTGTATTTTGTTTTAATGCTTGAGAATTGCTTAATACCATTGATTCAATTGCTTCATTTGTCGCATTCACTGCATCAATTGTTTTACGTTGATTTGTTAATGCTAGTTGGATAGCAGCAGAAACTGTTACAACATTTTGCGTCATCGTAATGGCATTACGAATTGCCTCCGTTAACTTTTCATTATTTTTCTTAATAATGTCTACCGATGCGATAGATTGTAATAACACACTCTTCGCTTGCTGCATATTACGCGTACGCACTAAAATCTTTTCTAATGCATCATTAATTAATGGAATATCTCTTTGACGTTCTGGATTTTGTTTCTCAGCTTCCAGCATGCCAGCAAGTTTTTTCCCTAAGTATACTTGCTTATCAAGTGCGTGAATTTTATCGTGTGATTGCTCTTTAAGCATTTCAAGACCAACTGTATCTTCTTGTAAGTTGTCACGACCAATTAGAAGGGATCTTATAATCTCCTCAATTTGCTTATCTATAGATTGATATTTATGCACGTATGTTTCAAGTGGGTTTTTCTTGAATACTTTAAACATAATTTTCTTCATACCACTTGCTTTTAGTGAATTCGGATCAAGCTCTGATACCACTTTGCGTAATTCTAACAATGTATTTGGAATTTCTTCGTTCTTTCCATTCATCATCGCTGTAACAGGACGTTTTAATGCTGACAACGTTTGTCCTGCTGCTTGTTGCTCTTTATCCCCTAAATCTCCTAGCTGAGACAATACTTTTGATAAATCTGTATTTTGCTCGCTATTTAACTTTTGTACATAAAGATCAGCTTCTTTATTCAGTTCCTCTAATTCCGCATCTTTTATAACTGTATCAACCACTATTTCTACGTTATTATCTTTCACAATCGATACAGGTTCTTTTTTCTCGAGTTCAGTCAACAAAATCGCTCCTTTATTTATATGTGCGAATTTATATGCACTATATTTCATCTATTATATCGTATTTCATATTCATTCTGATTGCTTGAAATCGATTTATTTAGAAATGCCTGTTTATGCAGTCATTCCCTGTTTCTTACTATAAGTATACCTGTAATCAACATAATTTTCCTCAGACTTAAGACCTAGAGAACAACATGCTGAAGGCGGATTCTTCGTATGTTACGTATATAAAGGATGTTCTTCCTATACTACTGTACTCAATCTTTTGACATACACCCTTTTTCAATGTGATAATTATATTACGCTTTATCTTATTTCTTCTTGCGCGCTACAAATGCTCCGTTTTGAAATGCTAATAACACCGTTTCAAACATTTCATCTTCTTCAATCATTTTTCTAAACTCGGCTAATTCACTTGCATGAGAAGTTGCATTATCAACAACAAGAATACCTTTTGGTTGTAAAATGCGTTTTATATGCTCAAGCCACCACATGTATTGCGTACGCTCTGAATCTAGGAAAATAAAATCAAATGAACGATCTAGTTGCGCATCTAAAAATGCCCCTGCTTCTTGATTATGAACATCAATCCTTTTTATAAGGTTCGCCTTTTCAAAATTAACAAGTGCCTCTCCAACTCGTTCTGAAGAAAGCTCTACAGTTGTTACATTTCCATTTGTTTCTTCTACCGCGTTAGCTAACCACAATGTAGAATAACCATTAGAAGTTCCAATTTCTAAGATGTTTTTTGCGCTACACCCTTTTGCTAAAATTGATAAAAACTGCCCCATCTCACGAGAAATATTCCGTAATTTTTCTTCCCTTGTTTTTTTATTTCGATCATGCTCTTCTCCATATTGTTCAAGTTGAAATAATAATGAATCTAACGTATCCATTCTTTTCATCGCCTTTCCAAAGCAATATGATGAAAAAGCTCTTGCTGCCCGTCTACTTTCATTATATGCGAAACGAAAATCTTTTTCTCGTTATACGACAAAGATTTAAATTTTTTTATAGCATATTGTTTCGTTTTTTGGTAAAGTTAATTTCTACGTGCAATTATTCCATTCATACTATTTTTAATTCAATTGCAGTTATTAAATCATATAAACCCCAATTAAATGAATCGGTATTTCAAATTCAATTAAGCGCCCTTTCCGGACGCATTTTCTTTTGTTTATATATTTCTAGAAGAAAGGATGCTTACAATGAACGTGATTAGCTTAGATGCTGCTCGAAAGCGAAAACAGCATAAAAAATTAATGATTACTATACCGATTATTTCACGTATTTATGAAGAAGACGGGGAAATTAAATTTGAGGTAGCCGGCGAAAAAGATGTACCTCTTGAAATGTTAGAGAAATAATAAAAAAGACGCACTTCTAAAGAAATGCGTCTTTTTTATACTATTCATTTAAGTGTATAAGTTTTTCAGGATTAACCATCATATAAATGTTTGCGATTTTTTCATTCTCAAATGTAAATGAAAGCACGTAAGTCACTTTATTTTTCACTTTAACAATAACACCAGGGGCACCATTTACTATCTTATACTCAACATTGTACACTGGCGGGAACTTCTTCCCAATCCCAAAGAATAAACGTATAATTCTATCTGCAGAGTAAATTGGATGAACTGCAGTTGTAACTTTCCCCCCACCATCTGCTTTCAATATCGCATCTGTTTTTAATACTTCTAACATGCCTTGCGCATCCCCACACTGTAATGATGATACAAACTTTTCAACATAAGCAGCCATTTTTTTCGTACTTAACTTTGACTGCTTCGGCTTATCTAAAATACTTTTTCGTGCTCGTTGAAAGATTTTTCGGCAATTCACACTACTCTTATCAACAATTGAAGCGATTTCTTCGTAGTCATAACCGAAAACCTCTCTTAATATGAAGACAACCCTCTCTACCTCTGACAATTGTTGTAAAAGTAATAAATATGCTGTAGAAATTGATTCTTTCATTACAAATGACTCTGTTGGGTCATCAGTCTCTTCCACAAATGGTTCTGGTAACCACATTCCGACATATACGTTCCGTTTATGTGCTGCCGAGCGTAATTTATCAATTGAGCGATTGGTTACCATTTTACATAAATATGCTTTCATATTTTCTATAGATTGAACGTCCTCTATATTATTTAACGAGATAAAAACGTCATGAACGATATCCTCAGCATCCATAACACTCCCAAGGATTCTGTATGCTAATGAAAATAATAATGATTGATACGCTTCATACAACTGCTCCGTTTCCATGATGTACTGCCCCACTTTCGAATTGCTTTAAAATGTGTAACGCTGCACGTTTTCCGCTTGCTACTGCAGCATCAGCTAATATTTCATCGTGCCCTGCCCAATCTCCTGCAACGTAAATACCTGGCATTTCATGTATGTTAGGGCCTGGTTTTTCAACACGGTCAATATGAGGAAAATCATGTACTACCGTAATTTTCGGTAAATATTGCTGTGCGACAACTTCTCTTCTCCAGTTCGGATGTAACAATTCCATCATACTTTCTAACTGTTCTTTATCTTGTTGAAAATGATTCAATTCTAGCACAGGGTTATGATACTTAATTAGACTCACTGCAATCGATCCATCTTCACTTAATTTAGCTGCTCTCGATTGATTTGTGAAAAATATTGGTTGATCTAATCCCAAAGAAAAATGATGCATAGGATTCGGTAATTGTTTTAAACCAATATCTAACGCTGCCACGGTCACTTGTATAGATTGTTCACACCATTTTTGCAAACTTGTTCCCTCTGCACCTTTTATTATTTTACAAGCTTCTTTCGGCGGAGTTGTTACAATGACGGCACCTGCTTCAAATACTTCATCGTCAAAACATTGTATTCTTTGTTTCCCTTCACAATGCTCTATTTTCAACACATGCTTTTTAGACAGAAATTGCACACCACTATCACTCGCAATATTCCTTAAATTTGTTATGATCGTCTCCCAACCACCATCTACATAAAGTACTCCTTCTTTCATAGAAAGCTGTATTTGCTTTAGTACCGAAGATGCTAATTGTATTGTAGGAGCATACGTATATGTTGTTGTACGGCATAATGCATAAAATATATTTCGAACCATTGGATCTTTAATTTCCTTTTCCGCCCATGTAGATAGACTCATTTTCGACACTTTTCCTATATCTAAATTCCCTAAATGAATCATTAGACGAGAGAACTGTACTTTTGCAGACCAAGAAAGTAACGGTGTTGATAAAATAGAGCGAAAATCTGTTGGGATGGTAAAAATATCCCCTTTCCATATTCCATGTGCTTTTGTAGATGGAACTCCACCTGGCAGATTTACACCTAGCTCATTAAAAGCTTTAAACGCTTCTCCACCTCTATATAAAGCATGTGCACCAAGATTCATACAAATGCCATTTTTATTTATAGTCCTCCCTCGACCACCGAAGTGACTGGACTTTTCTAATACAATAACCTTCCTTCCAGCTTTCGCTAAATATATAGATGCTGTTAATCCAGCAAGCCCACCACCAACAATTACTACATCAAAATTTTTCATAATAAAATCCCTCCTTATCCGTTCTACATACAAGACGAACGATTAATGAGGGATGTGACATAAAGATTTTTTTATTACTCTACTTTATTTCATTACTTTTTTATTCGGTCATATTGCATACGGAATAGCTCAATTGCAAATGGAATATCTTCTTCACACTTTATATAATAACTTATCCAACCTGATTCTGGTAATACGTGATGTGGTTTCACCAATCCTTGGTTCACTAATTCATCTCGCTTTAACTTTAGAAATGGTAAATCAACTAACTTATCCCCATGCAGATGACCAAGTTCCTTCTTACCATAATTTATTTCAATGCCACCAAATCGATGCGGTTTTTCAGAAACACCCGCCCAGCTGAGCACTTCATTTCTAATCATTTCACTAAATGACATGGACATTCACTCCTTATAAATGATTGATATAATTTTAAATTAACACTTTCATTACTTTTTTCCATCAATCCAAAGTATGAACGTGAATACGAATATAGTTTAATCTTAATACCTTATTCTTTATAGAATAAGCGAATTTATTAAGCTGCCAACAATTGCACAAAATAAACACTAGACACATACCCTAATTTTGTAACCTAACTTACTTATAGAAAGGCGGGTAATACAAATGACTTCTACTATCGACTACACTTCCCCCTCAACTAATTTCACTCATGATTTAAGTAAAAGTAATTTTTTCCAGAAAGATGCACAAAATTATATAAACGTACTTGGTGTGAAACAATTAAACACTATAGAAAATACTTCTTTACTAGATATCTATTTAAGTACAGGAAATGTTATAGAGCCACACATACATCAAAATGCAGCTGAACTTGTTTACTGTATTTCAGGATCTGCAGTTGTTTCTTTACTGAATCCTTTTACAAATCAAATATTAAACTTACCGATACAACCAGGGCAAGTCGCCAACATTCCACAAGCGTGGTGGCATTATGAAGTCGCTACAGCAGATGGTACACATTTATTAGCTATTTTCAACGCCCCAACACCAGAAGTTATTTTTGGTTCTGATATGTTACGCTTAACACCCGCTAATATAATGGCTCATACTTACTGTATTGATGAACAACAATGGAAACAAGCGGTATCCCCTATTCAATCCACTACAGTAATTGGTCCTCCAGCAAACTGCAATCAAAACCGTAGAATGATAGACACACCAACTCAGCCTCCTAGTCCACAACAAAATTTATATTATCAAGATTCATATTATTTCCCTCTATACTGGGGATATTAATTTATATCATGAATAAACAATAAAAAATCTCCTCGGAAAATACGTAGGAGATTTTTTATTGTTTACCCTCCATTCCTATTTTTTATCGTAACAATTAATAGAGTACATACATATAATATTTATATATTTAATTGGAGGTGATAGTACTATGAGTAATTATAACTATCGAAAAAACTACTCTCATAATAAAAATAGTAGTTCATCAACATCCTCTCAGTCTTCGAACTCTCAATCTTCCAATTCCCAATCGCAAAGAGATTTAGCTGAACAAGGCTATGTAAAGAAAAAAGGATGTAACTGTAATAAAAACAAATAGTTTATTACGAATTTGAACTATAACATTTCAGCGCTCACGATAAATACCTTACTTTTCTTGTATACCGTTTATGTAATGGATGAATTCTATTAAAAATAGAATTCATCTTTTTTATTTATAGGTAATTTTTTAACTGCATAACTTATTCCATAAACAATAAAGTGTAAATCATACATTTTAATTTTCCTTTTATACCAACTTAACAATGAAGAATTTCTTAATTGATTTATCACCTATCTTCCCATAAAATATAGCCCTTCCTAATAAAATTAGGAAAGGCTATATACAGAATACATTACCACAAGTTATTCGATATTAATACCTGCACTTACAAATCCAGCAACTGCAGCTATTGGACTTGCTGCCGTTAATGAAACATATAACAGTATTTTATCTCCAGCAGCTACTGGAATAGCTTCAGGTATGATTCCCGATGCTGTAGCACCAATCGCTATTACAGCAAATGCTGGTGCTAATAATAGAGGTGCCCCCTGTACTGTAAACGTATTACTCGCTGCAGGTGCAGTTAATATTTGTATCTGCACTTGAACAGGTGATAGTGGAGCTAATGCAGCTGTTGCACTAAAGAAACCTGCTAATGACGTAATAACCCCATCACGTGGTGCTACAAATGCATAATCACCTACACCTAATGCTAATGTGATACTAGTTCCACCTGTTAAAGCTACACCAGGCTGACTAAATCCAAATCCAAGGAGTGTCCCCGTATTAGCTATTAATGCGTTAACTAACGCAGATGGTGTTGTACCTGAAGCGAATGGAATAATAGCTCCGCCACCAGTTGCTCCTGTTGCTCCTGTTAATCCTGTTGCTCCCGTTGCTCCTGTTGGACCTGTTGGGCCAGTTGCTCCTGTTGGGCCTGTGTCTCCTGTTGGACCTGTCGCTCCTGCTACTCCTGTGTCTCCCGTTGGACCTGTTGGGCCTGCTACTCCTGTGTCTCCCGTTGGACCTGTTGGGCCTGTCGCTCCTGTTGCTCCTGTGTCTCCCGTTGGGCCTGTTACTCCTGCTCCTGTCGCTCCTGTCGGGCCTGTTGCTCCTGTTGCCCCTGTTGCTCCTGTTGCTCCTGTTGCTCCGCCTCCTGGACCTGTTGGACCTGTTGGACCTGTTGGGCCACCTCCTGGAGTAGCACCAATTAGTTGAACTAATAAGTTTAATAGAAGTTGTAAGCTTGCAGGATCAATAATTAAAGAGAAGAAGAATGGTGCAAGAGCACTGAAGAATTGTTGTAATAAAGAAAGTAATTGACCTAGGTCTGGGTTTGGAGATTGTAGTAAGTTAATAATACTTTGAATTAATTGTTTTAAGAAATTCCCTTCTGGAGAAGGTGCTAATTCATTTAGTAAATTCAATAGTTGCGTAAACAAATTGAGTAAAGCTAATCTGTTTGCATCACTTGGATTTGCAAAAAACGCTGCAATAGCCGCAATTAAAGAGTTTAGTAAAGTGATTAATCTACCTAATTGTTCGCTAGTAATCGGAACCGTTTGTGGATTGTTACAACAATCTGGAGTGAAAACAATCGGATTATTGCAGTTGTTATGACCAAAACAATTATTATGTGACATTAATTTCCTCCTTACTTATTTTATAATTGAGTATTTTCCTATTAATAAGAACTATAAAATCGTGCATAGGTTTCATTCACTTAAAATAGGAAACATGAATTATAATTAAACTTTAAAACAATATTTAATTATGTTCATGACTCACATATTAATTATATGTTTTTAATAATTGACTGCTTAGATTAAACACCTAAACTTAAGAGTTTATTTTATTTTTCCACGTTTATCTCTTAGGTCCAAAAGCACATTTTAATTTAAATATTAAAACTAAGCATTAGCATATAACCAATAACTAACAAGTAATAACACCACCTTTTCAAATAAATAACAATAATACCTTTACTTAAATTGTTTTCCCTCTATTATCATAAAGCCGTTTCTATTATCAAAAACTCTCATACAATATAGTGGACAAGTTATTGTATACTTCGTTCCAAAAAACAATTTAGGGAGTGAGAATTAATTGCCTATTATTCAACCATTTATGGCATCTAGAAGATTCACCTCTACACTAAGTGCTGGAACTGGAACTGGAGCAGCTTTCGCAATTGCTGCAACAGCTTGTTTAAATGATGCCGGTACTACTGCAACTACTTTTCCGACTTTTACGTATTACAACTTATATGTAAACGGCATTCTTCAACCTAGTGTGAACTCCAGTGTTACTACTGGACCTACTGGTGCTATTACAATTCCTGGCGGAGATGCATTAGACGGCGGAATTCCAATCACAATTGAATTTATCGTCACTTAATGTTAATTATTTTAATGTAGAACAAAAAGACAGATTCTTTTTATTAATTTAAGAATCTGTCTTTTTTAATTAATAATAATAAATTGCAAAATAATTGATGAACCTTGCGATGGTGGTTGATCATCCAATAAAGTTAGCTGACCTGTACTAACCTGATAAAATGGTTGTGGCTGAAGTATTCCATTAATAAACAAATTAATATATGAAACCTCATCAGGAGATAATATGTGAGTTGTTCCATATAGAGCTATTCCATCTGAATCTGTATATATAAGCCTCTCTCCATCTGCAAAAGTGTAAAATAATAAATTAGTTGTTGTTATGGGACCGATAACTCCAGTCGGTCCTGTTAAACCTGTCGCTCCTGTTATGCCTGTTGGCCCTGTTACTCCCGTTGCTCCTGTTACTCCTGTTGCTCCTGTTATGCCCTCTGCTCCTGTTGCTCCTGTTGCTCCCGCTGCTCCTGTTGCTCCCGCTGCTCCTGTTGCTCCCGCTGCTCCTGTTGCTCCCGCTGCTCCTGTTGCTCCTGTTGCTCCCGCTGCTCCCGCTGCTCCTGTTATGCCCTCTGCTCCTGTTGCTCCTGTTGCTCCCGCTGCTCCCGCTGCTCCTGTTATGCCCTCTGCTCCTGTTGCTCCTGTTGCTCCTGTTGCTCCCGCTGCTCCCGCTGCTCCTGTTATGCCCTCTGCTCCTGTTGCTCCTGTTGCTCCTGTTATGCCTGTTGGCCCTGTTACTCCAGTCGCTCCTGTTACTCCTGTTGCTCCCGCTGCTCCTGTTGCTCCCGCTGCTCCTGTTGCTCCTGTTGCTCCCGCTGCTCCTGTTATGCCCTCTGCTCCTGTTGCTCCTGTTGCTCCTGTTGCTCCTGTTGCTCCTGTTATGCCTGTTGCTCCTGTTACTCCAGTCGCTCCTGTTGCTCCTGTTGCTCCTGTTGCTCCTGTTGCTCCTGTTGCTCCTGTTATGCCCTCTGCTCCTGTTGCTCCTGTTATGCCCGCTGCTCCTGTTATGCCCGCTGCTCCTGTTGCTCCTGTTATGCCTGTTGGCCCTGTTACTCCAGTCGCTCCTGTTACTCCCGTTGCTCCTGTTGGAATATAAATCGGTGGAAGAACCGGAAAGGTAGGTCCAATATTTTCAGGTCCTATCATACCTTTATTCAACGATGATTTATCTTTGCGGTTCAATTTAATACCTCATTCCACATTTTTTTTATTCATTCAAATCATTATAAATCTATTATTAAAGAATAACTTATTTGCTATTTCTTTTACTTTCCAAGTGATTACTTTATTTAACTTTTTATCTTTATTATAACTACTACAAAAACTTTCACTTCCTGGCTCTACTTTTTTATTCCACAATATCAACTTCAAATTAATATTATAATTCCACTTCACCATATGTCTCTCTATCAATTATACGAATCGATTAAAAAATGATTCATTTTTTTATAAGAAACCATCTTAAAAACTTAAGTAAAAAAAGTGAAAGTTGAATCAGTAGGAGTTTGGTCCATCACCTATATATAATTAGTTAAATCAATTGGGTGTTTACGTCAAGTTCGATCCCCACTTAATTTCTTTGCTCCACCTGAATTTGAGGTAGGAATTTTACCGCTCGTTAATACGGAATAATAAATATATTACACTATATTCATAGTAGAAATTATCTATACTAAATTTTCCGTATATACATTATCAATTTACACTGCCCCCTGCCAATGTTACATTGAATAAGAAGACAGTTTCTTAAATGCAAACCATCTCAAAATGTATTTGAGAAACAAACTCCAATCCTATACGCGAGAGCAATACTATGTTGACACTCAAACGAGTGTCCTTTTTTTATGAATTTCAAAAATAAAACCATCTTTTATAGATGGTTTATCAACGCACTTTTCTTTATATTCTTTATGCAATAATGAATTTATATAACCGGATAATAGATGGTCATACTTAACCGAGTTAGCGTTCTTCCGGAATTATGATAGAAGTGTGGTCTATCCGCCTTAAAGCGCATTGCATCACCGCTATTTAATTTATATTTACAATCATTTATTTCAATTGTCAATTCCCCTTCAAACACCGTAATAAATTCTTCGGTCCCTTCTTTATGGCCTTCCGAACTTAATTTTCCTTCTGTTTCAATTTCAACCGTATAGATTTCAAAGTTCCTATCATCTTGAAAAGGAAAGGAAGGATACACTTTATATCTCCCATTGTCTTCTGATAATACTTGTACATCATTTCGTAAAACAACTTTCGTATCTGGTTGCGGATTATTGATTAAAGAAGTAAAAGACACTTTTAAACCATTAGCGATTTTCCATATCGTTGTTAATGTTGGGCTTGACTCTCCTCGTTCAATTTGTCCAATCATCGTTTTACTCACACCTGTTAATTGAGAGACCTTTTCTAAACTCATTTTCTCTTTTTCACGTATTGTTTTTAAATTTTTTGCTAAAATAAGTTGAATTTCTTCCATAAAAAACACCCCTACACTATATACAATATAACGACCGTTATGTATAATAAAAAGCACACGTTATATTGTTCTTTTCGGTCATTATAACATACACCAAATAATTAGGGGGTTTTGAAATGCCTATATTTTCTTTTTTGTTATTTGTTTTTATAAGTAGCTTCACACCCGGACCTAACAATTTTTTAGCTATGACATACGCCAATCAACATGGGTTAAAAAGAAGTATGCAATTTTGCTTCGGAGTCGCTTTCGGTTTCTTCATCCTCACTTCCTTATGTAGTTTCTTTAATATTGTACTCATCAATATCTTACCCATAATCGAATTGCCTTTAAAAATTTTAGGTGTAGCTTATATGCTATATTTAGCTTTTAAAATACTCACTAGTAAAACTAGTGCAGATCCTGATGAAAAATATAATAAAAATTTATTCACAGTGGGAATTTTCCTTCAGTTTGTTAATCCTAAAGGAATACTATTCGGACTAACTGTAGTATCAACTTTTATTCTCCCTTACTACAATTCATATTCAAGTTATCTACTTTTTTCATTATTTCTAGGTGTAGTCGGCTTAATGAGTACATTTAGTTGGAGCTTATTTGGTTCCATGTTTCAAAAACTTTTATTAAAGCATACGAAATCATTTAATATCATTATGGCCGTTTTATTAATGTTTAGCGCTATTTCAATTTTAGCCAATTAAATTCAAATTCTAAATTTCTATTTAATACTATGTGTTGCCTATAAAGCTGAGATGTCCAATAAAACTCTCTCATGCAATACTTATTAATTTTCAAGACAGGAGGAGTCTCCTTTATCTAATCTAATTCATACGAAAAAAAGCGAGTCTTTAATCAGTCCGATCCCCACCTAAATTCTTTACTTTTGCTGAATTTAGGTGGGGCCTTACTTCCTGTTAATGCGGGATAAAATTATAAAAAGAGGATTACTCATTAAAAGTAATCCTCTTTTTTTGTGCCGATTGTATTTTAAATATACTGTTCCTCAAACCAAACTCTTTACTTAACTTCATACCACCAACCTTTACGATCAAGGTAATCCGTCATTCCTTTAAGCTGCGCATCTGAAGTTGGTTCAGAGATAAAATATGTTAGACCATCCGATTGTAAGATGAAGTTGGCCGTCATTTTAAGAGATGTTAATGCTCCCATCACATCAGGTGTTTCATAAGGGGAAAAAGCTCCTGTTTGAATAATATTTTGTTTAGATGGCGGAGTTGTCCCACTAGACTGCCCAGTTAAAGCATACACAATTGAATTTGCAATCTTATCTGGATTCCATTTTGCCATATCTGCTTCATTATCGATAAATCCAAGTTCAATTAAAATTGCAGGTGCTTTTGTATTCGCTAATACATAAAGGTCTTTTCGTTCCTTAGCACCACGATTTGTCCAGCCAATATCTTTTGAAAGTTGCGCCGCTACTTTTGCTGATAAAGCTTGTTGGTCATAGTACAGAACTTCAACACCGTTAGCTTTCGTATCATATGAATTTAAGTGAAATGAAACTACTAAATCTACATCATGTGAGTTTGTTTTAGATACGATGTTATTTAAATTTTGCGCTTGTGTTGTCCCTACTTCATCAGTGTCATCATAAACTGTATGACCCAATGCTCTTAATTTAGCAGCAACTGCATCCTTAACTTGTCGATCCATAATGTGTTCTTTCCGATTTCCATAATTTGCCCCTTGTACAATACTATTGTGACCTCCATGTAAACTATATCTAGCCATTGTTCCACATCCCTTTTTTATTAATATATTCAAAGCTAGTCTTATTGTCCGGTCAAATATCCTGTACAGCTCAAGCAAACAATAATTAGGGCACTAATCTATTCTCTAAAACAAAGATTTTAAGTTACGACATTTATCTATTTAAACTATTCATTTAGAAATCTTTTTATTGTAATACAGAAAAATACGTTATAATATAAGTTACTGTTCTTTAGGAGGGGTTTAATGGCAGATAAATATAAATTTTTGATACTCATTGTTACAGCATTTTTTTCTTTCTTTTCCCTAATAAAAGATTTCCGTAACACTTCAAAAAGTTTCTTTTGGGGGAGCTTTGCAATCCTAACAAGCTTTATATTATTATTAACTCACGCTTTAGAGTTAACTCCAATACTTCTCTATTCAGCACAGATGGCTCTTGAGATTATTACAATTCCGCGTAAATTAATTCTTCCATCTGGCACTGATTCTGCGAGTTTTTGCTAACAATTCGCATATCTAAAAAATTTCAATTCTATATTTCTAATTATCTTTATAAATATAAAAATGCGGTTTCTCCTTCCTAGAGAAACCGCACTATATTAAATTTAAAACTGACTAGTATACAAATCAAAGTTATATCCTCACATTTACGATTTGTTATTTCACCATTATGTTCCTTATAAATTTTAAACACCTTATCTCTTTCTATGCTTCTTCTGCTCACCTCATATCACCAATCACCTTTTATTTTAGTAGGAAGAAACTCGTAATAATTCCTACTTATAGTAATTCCCTTTTATAAATCCTTTCATTTGAATGTACGATTATATAAAAATCTCTAAAGATTAAAATCGAGGTGAACACCATGAAAAGTTTTGCTATGGTTTGTTAGTACTCTCTACTGTCTGTTCAGTATTCCTAGTATATTATAAATTCAATTCCTCCTATATTAAATTTACATCAGGCAATGAATATTACTGATTAAATGGTATCCTAACTGTCGGGTTCCTTATAATCCTTAATTATCAACATAAAAGATATTATCACGAAAAACTACACAATTCTTTCTCTGTAAGATTTTTTATGGCTAGTTTCTTTCTCTAAATTACCTACAAAGAACTTCCAATGAGTGAAACAGTTAGCAAAAGCTAACTGTTTTCTAATTAAAATAACTATTTTGTTTAAATTCACCTTAATTCACATCATCTTTTCTTAACATTCGAATTAATAACTGTATAATATAATTAAACTATTTGCATGAGAGGTGATCACTATAAATTGGAAACAAAAATAAAATCCAAAGTATCTCTTTAACCGCATGTATAGTTATATTTATAAAGCCCTTGATGATATACCATGGTCCTTAAAATAATTTAAATTGTTAAGAGTACACATTTTTTGTGTACTCTTTTCATACCCCTATAAAATAACGCTTTCATTTCAAAGTTATATTGTTATTAAATTATCTATTCTACTCCTCTTCTCTTGTTCATATGCCGAGTTGTTTATTCATAAATTAAAAATAATTGACATAACTGAATGGAGGCTAACTATGTCTTTTGCAAATATTATTAAATACGGACGCGTTCCGCACTTTAACTCTAACTTCCCTTTGATTTTATTTTGGAGTCAGAAAAGTGGCTGTACTTCACTTGCACATTGGTTTTTTTATCAAATAAATTTATTTAAGCAAGCAATAAAATACGATTCCTTCATCCATAATTATGAAAATGAAATATACAAAAACTCCTCCGACTACTTTATTGAACTAGCTGCAGCTTTATATACAAACAGAAAAGATTCCTATAAATTAGTGAGAAACCCCTATACAAGAGCTGTAAGTTCATTCTTTTCACTAATTGCCCCCCCTCACATAGAAAACCCAGCATGGAATCCTATTCGGAATTTTTATTATGGTAATGACTTTTGTAATAAACCTATTTCATTTAAAATCTTTCTCTACTATTTAAAAGCGCAAATGAAAGATTTAGAACGAGTAGATCCACATTTAATGCAGCAATATGAACCAGCTGAGGAGGAGTTTGTTACAAAGTATATCTACCTTGAAAATTTCTCTACTGAAATTGTGCGCTTAGAACAAACATATCAATTAAAAACTTCTCCTTTACACATACTAACCAAATCATGGCATCACCAGAAGGACAGGGCGATTTTTAGAGGTGATTTTGCAGATGCTGATATTACCGATCCTTTATTCCCACGCCTCCCAACATATGATAGTTTTTATGATCATGAAACTATCCAATTAGTACAAGATATTTTTAATAAAGATTTTAGCACGTACAATTACCCATTAACTCCTTTAAAAAATAAGTGATTTTCTAATTGTAGTTTCATATATTATAGAGAAACTTAAATTCACCTATTTAAGTTTCCTCATAAAACTCTCGTAATAAGTTGGGACACTGGAAACAGTGTCTGTTTTTAATAAAATTCAAATTGCATTATTTATTAATTCATTAAAACATACAAATATAAAATGAAACACTCATTACGGTTGTCTTCATTCGCTCTATTTGTTCCACTGCCGTTGTATAATTAAAGTTCAATTATTTCACTATTAAATACAAAAACTTCGATTTCCAAACGATTAGTCTCAATTGTTGAAAAAACAATCGAAGTAATATAATAACATAAAATTATAACACACACTGATAAAGCAATACTTGGACAAGTTTATTACGGACTGTGATTTAGTTGTTAGTATCAAAAAGCTACATGAGGTTGTCGTAGGGGATCTCATAATATTTTTAAGGATCATTTAATAAAATCCGAATTTTTAAAATTAATTTTCATAGTTTACTTCATAACCATGCAACACTTTTTTGGAACAGTTTGTACATCCAAAAATTCCAAGTGAACGATTGGGTCATAAAGGTGTTTTCATAACCTTATGCATGTTTTACCTTGGATACAAGAATATGCAGTTAAAACATTTAGTGAACAACTATTTGGATAATAATGTTTACAAATATAAAAATACGGTTTCTCTTTCCTAGAGAAACCGCATCATTTTAAAGTTTTTATTAAATTTTAAACTGACTCGTATACAGGTCAAAGTAAAATCCTCTATCTTCCATAAGAGATTCATGATTTCCTCTTTCCATAATACTTCCATCTTTTATAACAAGGATTTGATCTGCTTTTTCAATCGTTTTCAGTCGATGAGCGATTACGAAACTTGTTCGACCTCTCATTAAATTGTTTAGTCCTTCTTGAATTTGTAATTCTGTTCTCGTATCAATATTAGAAGTTGCTTCGTCAAGAATTAATATATCTGCATCTGCTAAAATTGCCCGTGCAATAGCAAGAAGCTGTTTTTGCCCTTGACTTAAATTCGATCCTTCTGAAACAATTTTTGTTTCATATTGATTCGGTAAATGCTTTATAAAAGAATGTGCAGATGCTGCCTTAGCGGCATTGATTACTTCTTCATCACTAGCATCTAATCGACCATAACGGATATTATCCATAATCGTCCCAGCAAATAAGTACGTATCTTGTAAAACTACTCCTATTTTACTTCGCAACGAATTCATTTCATAATCTTTTATATTTTTTCCATCAAAATGAATTTTCCCTTTCTGTATATCGTAAAAGCGTGTTAACAAATTAATAATTGTTGTTTTACCCGATCCAGTTGGACCAACTAAAGCAATTGTCTCCCCTGGCTGCGCCTTAAGACTCACTTCTTTTAAAATATTTTTATTTTCCTCATAACCGAATGAAACATTCTCAAGCTCAACATATCCTTGTAAATTTTGTACGATGAATGCATCTTTTTTATTATGGATTTCTGGTACTTCATCCATAATTTCAAAGACACGTTCTCCACCAGCAACTGCCGATTGAATCGTATTCATTAAAGTTGCAAATTGACTGAGTGGTCTTGAGAATTGACGAGAATAATTAATAAAAGCGGCAATGACACCAACTGTTGTCATTCCATTTAAAACCATAATTGATCCCGTCCCAATTACAAGTCCCATACCTAAGTTGTTAATAAAGTTCATACTCGGAAAGATGAAAGCTGAAAATGTATCCGCCTTCGTAGCCGAAACTCTTAATTGTTCATTAATTTTATTGAAATTTTGTACGGTTTCTTTTTCTTTCCCATATAACGTTGTAACATCCGCTCCTGTTATAGCTTCCTCAATAAATCCATTTAATTCTCCTAAATCTTTTTGACGCTTCGCAAAGTTTTTACCACTATAAGTAACTAGTTTTTTTGTAACGAAAAACATAATAGGTACTGTAATTAAAGTAACAATCGCTAAAATCCAATCTAATGCGAACATCGCAATCGTTACACCTATAAATGTTAATGCAGATGAAATAATTTGCACCACACTTTGTGTCAACGCTTGATTCAAATTATCTATATCATTTGTCACACGACTCATTAAATCCCCTTGAGAACGTACATCAAAGAACCGTAGAGAAAGCGTTTGGATTTTCTCAAAAATATCTTGTCGTATTTTTTGTATCGTTTTTAATGCAACGTTAACCATGACAAATGTTTGCAACCATGTTAATAATACCGTTACACCGTAAATCGCAATAAGTAACAAACACATTCTCGCCGTACCACTTAAATCTTTCGGCACAATATATTGATCGATAATTACTCCCATTAAATATGGACCTAACAGCCCGAGTAACGTCGTAACAAATACTAAAAATATAACGAACGTAAGAGCAGCCTTTTGATAGCCCATATAGTTCCATACGCGCATTACAGTTCCTTTCGTATTTTTAGCTTTACCCACCTTAGGCGCGTTACGCCTACCTTTATTAGCAAATTGTCCTTGGAAATTACGCATGTTCTTTCCCACCTTCTTTATATAAATTACCGCCTTGGGAAAGATAGATTTCTTGATATACCTCACATTGTTCTACCAGTTCTTCATGTGTGCCATCACCCACTAATTCACCGTTATCTAAAACGAGAATTTTATCAGCATCTATTATAGATGAAATTTTAGAGGCGATTAATATTGTTGTAGTTCCTTTATATTCTGTTCTTAATGCCGATTGAATGTTAGATTCTGATTTAGCATCTACAGCAGATGTAGAATCATCTAATACAAGAATAGATGGTTTTCTCACAAGCGCCCTTGCGATTGATACACGTTGTTTTTGTCCGCCTGATAAATTCGTCGCACCTTGTGTTAAATGATATTGATAAGAATCTTCTAGCTTATTAATAAACTCAGTCGCACAAGCTGCTGAAGCTGCTACTTCTAACTCGCCCTTCGTCGCATCTTCTTTACCATAACGTAAGTTTTCTTCTATACTACCTGAAAACAACAATGCCTTTTGAGGTACAAAACCTATAGAAGCACGAAGTTTTTGTAAATCATACGCCTTAACATTTAGTCCATCAATGCATATTTCACCTTGATCAACATCGTATAAACGCGGTAGCAGTTTTGCTAAAGTAGATTTACCACTCCCTGTAGAACCAATAATCCCTACTTTTTCACCTTTACGTATGCGAAATGAAATATCTTTTAATACATATTCATTATTTTTTGTGTAACTAAAACTTACATTTTTAAAGTCAATTTGACCTTCAATTTTCTTAGGTACAAGCGCATTTGTTTCACTCGTAATATCAACGTCAGTATTTAAAACTTGCTGTACACGATCCGCAGACGGAAACGCTCGCGCGATTTGCATAAATACCATACTTATAGACATAAGTGACATTAAAATAATATTTAAATAGTTTATAAACGCTAATATAGCCCCTACTTGAAGAGTTCCATTAAATACTTTTTCTCCACCAATCCATAAGGTTGCGACAATCCCGCCGCTTACAACTAACATAATAATTGGCATCATTATGGAAATAAGCTGCACCGCTCGAATGTTTATTTTCGTTAAATTTGTATTCACTTTTCCAAACTGAGTGATTTCATATTTTTGTCTTACATACGCTTTAATAACACGTACACCAGATAAATTTTCTTGTAACTTTGTATTCACTTTATCTAATGCTTCTTGCACTTTTTTGAACGTCCCGCTTGCTCTACTTGCAATAAATATAATTGCAAGCAATAAAATCGGAACGACTACGAGTAATATAGGAAATAACTCACGTGCTGTTACAAAAACAATTATTATACTTCCCATAAATAACAGAGGACCACGAACAAGTACACGTAATGTCATCGTCATCGCCGATTGGATAGAAGTAATATCATTTGTCACAATCGTTAATAATTTCCCAGTTCCAAATGAATCACGATTTTCACTAGAAAATGTTTCTATTTTCGCAAATACATCTTTTCGTATGTCTGTAGCGAAATTAACAGCTGCTTTTGTAGAATACATCATACACCCAAGTCCTCCTACTAAACCGAGTGCTGCAGCTCCTATCATAAGAAGCCCCATTTTTATTACATAATTCAAATCCCGATTTGCTATCCCAACATCAATAATATGTTGCATAATAGTCGGTTGAATTAAGTCCATCGCAACCTCAAGTACCATAAATAACGGTCCAATAATAGCGAAGAACATGTATGGTTTTAAATACTGTAATAACTTGCGAAATGATTTCATACATAATCTCCTTTTCCCATGAAATTACCACTGAATAATTCATATCCCTCATTATTTAAGCGATATAGTTTGTAATTTCTTTCTCATCCCTATTATATTATGTAAATTAATATTTAACATTATTAAATGATAAGCATTTATGACTTTCGGGTCAATAAATGTGCTTTATATTACGCAATTAGAAAAACCGTATTCTTAAATAGAAAGAATACGGTTTTTTATCTATATTTGTTCAATTGTAAAATCTAAAAACTCAGTCTCAAATCCATTGTTTTCAGAAGGGCTACACGTGTAAAAACCTATTTTAACAGGCGCATTCCCTATATCCTCCATCAAATGAGCGATTCTTATTTGTTCCCATTGACAGCTATTTTTTACATATATTATATAATCGCCACGTTTACGAACAATTCGAAAACGAAGTTGTTGGGAAGCTAATTCTGTTGGATAGTCTTGTGTTGACCAATCAGAATATCCATTATTCGTTACGACAGCTCCTAAATGAGAAGGGCCATCTGGAATATACTCTAATGAAGTTTTCAACCAACACTTTTCCGAAATCATAACAAAAAGACCTGCTTGATCGTATTTTGAATTTGGATTCATACATAATTGGACTTCAGCTTGAAAGTCTGTCATCATTTCATTATAAAATACATGACCATTCATTACTTCAAAACCATAATGTGTTTTAAGCCAAAAATCTGTTTCTGCTTTCGAACGGACAATAAACGCCTGATTGTCATTAATTTTATAATATTTAGGGGCATTCATTATAGTGAGCTGCTCAACATGTTTAGGTATATATGATATATTCATAGTTCCTCCATAATAAAGCCTTTATACAAACATTTAAAACTCCGCTAATACAGGGAATTTATAACCTTTAAAATCTAACTCTTTATTACTTCGAACCATTAAATACTTATTAGACTGTAATTCTGTAAACTGCACATCCTCAATCCCTAATTGATCAGGAGAGAAGGAAAATTCGATTTCTGTAAATCTTTCAGCGATTTCCCCGCATATTTCATCTAAAACTGGCATTACTGGTGCAAATACTCCATAAAATTTCAACTTTTCATTATCTACTTCATACACTATTAGAGCATCTAGCTTCTCTGAATAATACAATTTCTCATTCCATTCCAAATCATACATATTCAAATAAAACGAAGGATGGAAGTTTAGTGTTGAAAAATTATTTGAAAGTCTTTGGCTACTATCAATAGTTTCATGTATTAACTTTCTATCCTCTTCCATATAATAATCTAACTTTCTAAGTAAGGAATCATTATTTTTCTTTTTATCATATGGAATAGTCATCAAATACTCCTGCACAACTTTAAACCCAAATGATGCATATAGTTCAGGATTTTCCGTAAACAATAAAGTACATTCACATTTCTTATCGATTTCTTCTATCATTTTACTCATTAATTGTGTCATGAGTCCTTGTCTACGAAAATCAGGATGTGTCATTACCGATTGAATTCCCGCTGCATTTATTCTTTCACCATTTATTAGCAATGGTAGCGAAAATACCGCAACATTTGCAATCGCTTTATCGTCATGTAAAAATGATAAAGCCTTGTATGTATCATCCCAATAACCTCTCTCTGAAAAATCATTCAATGTTTGAATTGTAATCCCAAACACTTCTTCAAATAAAGGAAATAACTGCTCTCTTTTCGGTTCTTCTAAAAGAAGTTTTTCAAAATTTTCAACATTCCCCATGTTGTCCCTCCATACGTTAATTCCATCAAATTAGATATAGTTGTAGAACCTGCTCTTAAAGTAATAGGTCTTACCAATCAATATACTATCATAAAATATAAAAAAAAAGTCTAATTAATTTTATGTTTTGACTATTCGAAAATAAGTCGAATAAAACAATATTAGGATTTTTGAATATTAATAAGTTTATTATATAAAAATAGTGCTTTCTACTTCGTTTCTACTCATAGAAATACACCATTTATAAAAAATATTTTTTATTATTTTTTTCCTTCTAGTCTCTCCTTCGTATTAATTTCTTCTCCTCTCATTCGCTTTTCAAATGTATTTCTCCAACTTGTAGAAAGCGCATGTACTTCTAAGACCCTTTTTAGCCCTTCCATATTTTGTTTTTCCTTATGCATAATACGATTAGCAGATGCTACTGTCACACCTTTCGGATCAGACTTTATTAACTTTAACGTATCAACAGGCGATACCCAACCTTCTTCTAATACACGAAAATAAAACCCTGTATATCCTGTTTCTTGAAAATATAATGGTAACTTTGGAATATTGTATTTCTTTGCTAATTTAAAACAAGGTTGTCTTGGCTGCGTTACTTGTACAATTGCTTCTCCAATTTGAAATGTATCCCCAATACAAACATCCTCTTCACGCATATCACTAATTGTTATATTTTCTCCGAATGCCCCGTATACAAGTGCTTGATTCAACTCTTTTTCCCAATATCCATAATGTTCTCCCGAATACACACAAACCGCTTTATCTACTCCGCCATGATGAACTAAATCCGCTTGACCATCTCCATTAAATTTTACAAAGGATAAAAACACCGGTTCTTTTACTTGTTTCTTATTTATGCCTGTATGAATTACCTTTCCTCCGTATGTAACCTCTTTCGGTAACCCTATATTTAAAGATAATAATTGGTATTCATTAGCCATTCTTTTTCCTCCTTTACAGGTGTCACATGAATTTCTCCCTCGATTTATTTTCACAACTATCTCTGTTATATAAAGATGATTATAAAACCTAAAAAATCATTGTTCAATCCAATTATTTATATAATAATGATAGGTATAACCTATCATTAAGCTTGAGGTGATCCAAATCGAATTACGACAACTTGAATATTTTTTAGCCGTTTCAAAAGAATTGCATTTCACAAAAGCAGCTGAGAAATTAAATATTTCACAACCTTCACTTAGTCAGCAAATACGTGCATTAGAACATGAAGTTGGAATGCCCCTTTTCGATCGCATTGGTAAAAAAATATCTTTAACTGACGCAGGACGGATTTTATTATTACATAGTAAAAAGATTTTTCATGAAGTTGAACAAGCTCGTTCCGCTATTCAAGACTTAAACGGATTACAGCAAGGTGCCTTAACAATTGGATCTTTGCTAACTGTCGTAAATTATTTACTACCATCAACTATTTTAAATTTTAATCATTTATATCCCAATATAGAACTTTCTGTATTAGGGCTTCGCACCGGAGATATTCGTGAAAAATTATTACAAAATGAACTAGACATTGGCATTACATTTCTCCCGGTGCAAGATAAAGAGATTATTTCTAGCCCTCTATACAAAAGTGAACTTACATTAGTCGTACCAACCGGTCATCAATTAGCTGAACGTAATCATGTATCTATTGCTGAATTACAGAACTACCCTTTAATTCTTTTACCTAAAAATTTCTTTTTAACCGAACTCATTACATCTCATTGTCAAAAATTCAACTTTAAACCAAAACCAATTTTAGAAATTAGTACGATGGAATCTTTAATCCAAATGGTTTCAAAAGGAATGGGAATGACAGTGTTACCAAAACCGTATATAGACTTTTTACAAAATAAAAACATTCAAGCTATTAAAATAGAAAATCCTACTCCCACAATTGAAATAGGACTTATTTACAGAAAAGATAAATATATGTGTGCTGCAACTCGAGAATTCATTAAGCAATTGAAAATAACCGTATATTCTTTACAAAATTAAACGAACAAAAGAGATTATCCTATGAAGTCGTTTCATAACGACCTAGTAGAATAATCTCTTTTCATAATAAGGTAAAATATTACCTATAAATTTTAGTGTACCTTTTTGGAAATTGGAATATATTTTGTAAAATAAGCCCCGACTAACAATAATACGATTGAAAATAACACTGTAAAAATACCATCAAAATGAAACCAATATGCTAACATATTAAAGATTGCAAGTGAAAAGAAACAAATTGAAGTTAACGCACTCTTCAATCCTGTTATTTCTGCTTTTTTTCTTTTTTGATACGCAATATACATGGAAATGGCTAAAAAAATGATAAAAACAATCGTTAACAAAACTTTTAGCATCGGTAATCCCCCCAGTATAAATAACCCCTTCAGTACTACCATCTTATCCCATTTATCTCTTTGGAATCAATTTATTATTCTCTTCTCTCCAAAAATCAGTATAAGTTTTATTTTCAAAGTTTATGTTTACCTCAGAAAAAGGAAGACTTCCCCCAACCTCCAACGGGTACCAGTCATTTAAAAGTGGTGATCCGAAACAAATATTCATTGTGCATTCATGTAAATCAAATAATACAGAATGCAAAGTTCCAAACCATTCTTCATAATTATGCACCGTGAGTCCGGCAGGATATTCTTTTTCTACTAATCCTTTTAATGACTCCATACTCACTTGTTCATTTTGATTTAAATGTTCATACAATGTGTGATATCTGTTTGTAGATTGTTCTAATCTCCTATTATTTAATTTTTGAATAGGTAAACTGGTCGCATGGTTTGTTGATACGATAAAGTCTTGGCTTATCTCATCAATTGTGTTTATTGATTTGTATCCGTCAAATATTTCAATACGTGCTGCGTCTAAAGGATCCGCTACTATTAGATTAATATTACTAGCAATCGGTATCTCTTCTATTAGTGCCTTAGCCTCCAGCACATTTTTGCATTTCTCCAATAACAATCTAATGACGGCAAAACATTGTAAACCACTTATCGCTGGCTTTCTTAAACCAGCAATATTTCCTACCGGTTGGCCACATGCTGAAAATGTAACAGATAATCCATGCTCGTTAACTCCTTCCGTTCGACCAAAATATTGAGTAGAAAAGCCACTATGTGCATATGCACCTTCAACATGAGTCGAACAAAAGCGCATATCATCTATTACTGGTGACAAATCATAGTTTCTTAATACATAAGTATGCTTTAAATCTGTCTTTTTAGGTAAAACGGCACAATGGCTACAACCTGCTTTTAATAGTGTTTGATAATAATACATCATATTTTCAGATGGAATTTTTAATACTTCACAAAACCCTTCAATCTCTTCATTAATTCCTGGACAATAATTATGTAATATATTCCTAGATTCTGTCCAATGGTGATGCGATATTAAATTTTCTTTCTGTATAAATTGCGGAATGAGATA
Organism: Bacillus sp. Brlt_9; assembly: GCF_051948935.1. Lineage (NCBI taxonomy): Bacteria > Bacillati > Bacillota > Bacilli > Caryophanales > Bacillaceae > Bacillus > Bacillus sp. Brlt_9. Next base: position 134,119 of record NZ_JAYJLO010000010.1, read on the forward strand.
AGGATGTTGTTTTACAAATTCCCCTTGTTGCTTACCAATTTCATAATACCTTCCTTTTAGCGATGAAAAATACCCCTTTACTTGATACATCTAATTCCCCCTTATTGAATTTATCCATATCGTACCAAATAAACTTTATTCATTCTTGATGTTTTTTACTGTCTTTCAAATCGAATGCGGCTGGAATAAAGCGAACAGTTATAAAATAAAAACTAGGAAACTGTAATCTTTAACAGTTCCCTAGTTTCCTTAATACTAAATGATTCTCTCTTCCACCATCGTTTCTGCAATTTGCACTGAGTTCCACGCCGCACCTTTTAATAAATTATCGGAAACAATCCAAAGATGGAATCCGTTTGGTGTATCAGGATCTTTTCTAATTCTACCGACAAATGTATCTATTTTCCCTTCTGCGTATAATGGCATTGGATACAACTGTTCACCAGGGTTATCCTGCAAAATAACACCTGGTGCATCAAACAATACTTCTTTAATTTCTGCAACAGTTGCTTCTTTTTCAAGTTCAATATAAACCGATTCTGAATGCCCTGATACGACTGGAACACGCACACAAGTAGCTGCCATTTTTAAATTAGGATCTTCTAAAATTTTCTTCGTTTCTTGAATCATTTTTACTTCTTCAAATGTGAAATCATTATCCGTGAATATATCTACTTGAGGTAGTACATTAAATGCAATTGGATAATGTTTTTTATCTTTTTTCGCTGGTAATATAGTACTCTCCACTTCTTCACCTGCAAGTATTGACTTAGCCTGCTCTTTTAATTCTTGAATCGCATGAATACCAGAACCCGATACAGCTTGATAAGTGGAAACGATAATTCGTTCTAATCCGAATGCTTTTCGTATTGGCTGAAGAGCTGTTACCATCTGTAATGCTGAACAATTCGGAACTGCAATAATACCTTTATGCTCCTTTAAAGTGTGCGCATTTACTTCCGGAACAACGAGTGGTACATCGCGCGCCATTCGGTATTCACTCGTATTGTCAATTACGATTGCACCACTAGACACTGCATGATTAACAAATCGTTTAGAAACTTCTCCTCCTGCACTAAAAAAGGCAATATCTACTCCTTCAAAGCTAGTTGCTTTTGCCTCTTGTATTATTATCTCTCGTCCTTTGAATTGAACTACCTTGCCAGCCGATCGTTTTGACGAAAGTAATGTAACTTCAACAATATTAAAATTAGTTTCTTTCTCTAACAGTTCAATAATTTTCTGTCCTACTGCACCTGTAGCACCAACTACAGCTACATGATAGCCCTTTTTGAACATCATTTCTCCTCCAATATAACTTAAATTAGTATTTCTATAATTTCATTTTATAAAGAATTTAATCATTTGGAAAATTGAAATACGTGATATAATCATTCACAAATCATGATAATAAAAGAGGGATTGCTTATGGAAATGAGACATGTTAAAACTTTTTGTGCCATTGTTAAGTATGGTAGCTTTTCTAAAGCTGCTCATGCGTTAGGTTATGCGCAATCTACTGTAACAGCGCATATGAAATCATTAGAAAACGATTTACACCTCCCTCTTTTTGATCGATTAGGGAAGAAAATACTTCTTACAAAAGCAGGTCATCAATTTCATCCTTATGCCCTAGAGTTACTAGCTATTTATGAAAAAGCACAAGAAATCCCTCAAAATAGTGATAATTTAGAGGGAACATTAAGTATTACATCTAACGAATCATTAGCAGTGTACCGATTACCACAATTATTACGTACTTACAAACAGGAAAATCCGAAAGTAAATATCGTACTGGAAACAAATACAAACGAACAAGCAATGAATAAGCTACGTGAAGGAGAAACAGATATTATTTTCATAATTGGGGAAAGTATGGAACATAATGATTTTATTACGCTTACTTTTTGTAATGAAGCATTTGGATGGATTTTACCTACACATTACTCAACACACTCTAATCCATATCGTTTACTAAACGATACCCAGTTTATCTTTACAGAACAAAGCTGCGGCTATAGACCGATGGTAGATCGTTTTTTACGGCAAAGCGGAAATATTCCAGCTAAAACATTTGAAACTTCCAACGTTGAAGTCATTAAACAATCTGTCATGTGCGAGTTAGGAATTTCAATTCTTCCTTACATCGTTGTACAAGAAAGTTGCGAAAAAGAGCAACTCTGTTTTCAGCCTATCGAAACACCAGTAGTTATTCAAAGCCATGCAATCTATCATAAATCTAGATGGATTTCACCCGTTTTACAATCGTTTCTTTCCTTACTAGAAAGAGACTAAAAGGTGCACACAAAAAAGAGTAACTGCCTAATAAGCACTTACTCTCTTCCAATGTTATCTTATTTATTAGTCTGTCCCCCGCCTGCAATTAATTTACTACCTGAATATGTACCTTTTTGCATAAACAGTTGATTAATTAACTCTTTTTGTTCCGCTTCTGACATTACTCCTTTACCTTCGCCTAAATTCCCGCTTTGTAGTTTCCAAATCTTATTGTGATCCGCGTCCATCTTTTCATATTTCCCCTGTTTCCATCTCTCTAAAATGTCTGCATATGTATTTCCTTGTACTAAATCATTACTCTTTACAATATCAAGTAAACTTTCAATTCGTTCTTGTGTGATAAAAATATAGCCCCACTTTTGATCAGCTTTCGTTTTTTGATGAGCCATTTCATGTAATGCTGTCTGTATGTTCTCATCTGTCCACTTGAAATTTTTATTAAAACCGCTATTCGGTAATGAATGATTGCCATTTTCTAAAAGCTTTGCATCTTCAGCTTTTACATTACTATCAGCTAGTACTTCGGCTGCCGGAGCTGCTGGTGATGCCTTTCTCGCTGCTGGTTTACTATTATTCAAATAATATAACATACCATATGTTAAACCTACTCCGATTACTGCCATACCAGCTATTATACTTATTATTTTTAATAAGGTTTTCATCTTGCTAGTTTCCTCCCACGTATCCCATTTCATATTTTCTATTCCCAGAGCCACATACATATTTCCTTATATTATATTTCTTTTCCTCATAAATCGAAAGATTATTCTGTCAAAATAACCCATCTATTTCAAATCCAACTCTAAGCATTTCGTTTTTAATTTATAAAAGTATATGCTAGCCTACCTATAAAGGAGATGAATAAATATGAGTTTATTGTATAGCGGATTAACTTTTTTAAACTTTGACGATACGTATTTATTACAAAATAAACTTCATTCTTATTCACATGAAGATATTGATTTTAGTCATTTAGAGCACGCGAACCTATATTGCGAGACCCCTTCTTTAATGCGGATAAAACAGGAGTTAAACCGTAGAAAGCAAAAAGGAGTCACTTTTATCGGTTCTGGAAATTATCACTATGTATCTTATTTACTACTAAAAGAAATAAACGAGCCATTTACCCTTATTTTATTTGATCATCACACTGACATAAACTTAAAAGAAGAAAAGGAACATACTCTTATTTCTTGCGGGTCATGGGTATCGTTCGCTCTTCAAAATAACCCGAAATTAAAGAAAGTAATTATGATTGGACCTTCTTCTTTAACAATTCATTCCAACGATTATTCATGCGTAGAAGTGTTCCCAATAGATACGTCAAACGAAGTATCTACACATACAATACTTTCGCATATTCATACAAACACTATATATGTAAGCATCGATAAAGATGTTTTAGACTCAAAAGTAACTATTACGAATTGGGATCAAGGACACATGGAACTCCCTACACTTTTAAAATGTATTCATTCTCTTATTAAGAATAAAGAAGTATATGGTATCGATATTTGTGGTGAACTACCAGTTTACCCTTCTCAGCTCTTTCTAGCTAAATATACAAATGCTATTAAAAAAAATGAAAAAGCCAACTTACAAATTTTAAATTCCATATATAATACATAAAAAAACAACGAGTACCTTATAAGGCACTCGTTGTTTTTTTATGCACGATGTTCTTTTAACCACTTCGTAATTGCATCTAACCGCGAAACATCAAAACGGCTCTTTTCACACACATTTAAACTGTTTACAATTTCTAATTCATTCGATTTTACACTTTTCGCGTCAATCAGTTTACAGTACCCGTCTGTAACGGTATTTAAATTTTCATAATAACGTTGAAACGATTTTGATATATGTAAATGTTTTTCAAAGTTTCTTCTTCTTTTTGTCTCGTCAGATTCTTTCCGTTTTCTAAGTTCTTTATCATTCGTATATAAATAAAAATATTGATCAGGAAAACCAATTTCCTTATTGATCAGCTTTTCTTTATAAAAGCTTTCTATTAAAGATAATGGCTGATCAAATATATCAAAATGGAAACACCAATTATAACTAAGTGGCTGGTAAATGTCGCCATCAAGTATTACTAATTCATATTGCTTCGACTTCTGCACTGCTATTTTCCAGCGCTCTACTTGTTTTTCAAAATACCATGTTCTATGTTCGTTTTTTGGTCTTTCAAATAATACATTCACTTCAGGTATAATGTACGCACCATAATTTTTTTCTAACTCACGACACGTGGTACTCTTACCAACCGCGCTCGCTCCCTCAAACGCTATAATCCCCATAATTTCTCCCACTTTCATTAATTTAGAACTGTTCGCTTCGCTTTTCCCTCCACAACTGTCTCCATAGAACAATGGAAGCGATAGAAAGCATGATTGTTGTTATAATACTACCCTCAATCCCGAACGAACCTCCATGAAGGAATTCCGATCCGTTTGTTATAGGTTTAAAAATTGGTGTAGAATACATTGCCATTCCACTTACCGCAAAACCAAATACGTTGTATTGTGCCCAATTCCAAATGGAATGCCATGCACATATCCCCCAAAGACTACTGTCTTTCAAAACGTAAAAAGCTGCAAATACACCAACTAATATTATATTCGATATTGAAAGAATTGTAATACCTGGATTTAGTAAATGAAGAAAACCAAATAAAAAAGAAGTAACAACAATCCCAATCCATATACGGCTTCTAACAGAAAGGACTGGAAATAACCAACCTCTAACAACGATTTCTTCTGTTGCACCTTGTATTAAAAAAGCAACTAAAGATCCTGTAATTCCAAGTATAGCTGTTGGTGTAATTTGTTGCATTTGTAATTGTGCATTTCCTGTTACTAGAAGGAGAAGGACTGGTATTGAAATGAAAATAAAACCTAATGATGCACCTCTCAAATATTTTCTAATCCACTCGTTTCTCCAAAATCCAATGGATGAAATTGATCTTTTCTCTACAAATCTAATCCATAAAAAAACAAAAAATATAGCTCCGCCAAACGTCAATATCATCTCAATATCACTATAAATTTCCTTCATTAAAAGTGTTTCTGCTTTCGGTAAAAAAAACATAAATAACATGAACAATTCACCTAAAGTTAAAAATACAATAGCAAGTATAACAGCAAATACCGGATGAACTTTTTTTCTTCCTTCTTTAGCTGCTTCAATTATTTTAAATTGAGTAAATTGCAATATTCTCTCCTCCTTAACAAATATATCAATTCTTTATATTGTTTTTCTAATAAAAATTCCCAATAAAAATGTTCTTAGTTTAGCATAAACCCAAATTAGGAATAATATATAAATAAAAGAGATGACTTTGTGCGTTTTACTATTATCACCAAGATTATTCACTGGTATTACCAGCACTTGCTATTTCACACCATTTGTTGTAAGATAGTAATTAAGGTCAATTTAACACTATATTTTCTTTGCATATTATCAAGTATCAATCAGGAACATTTTGTACTACTTATTGGTTTTTGATAATATGTGAACTTTTATTTTTCATTCAAATAAGGCCGATCATATTGTAATCTTTTAAATTTTAGGAGGCATTACCATGACATTAACAGGTAAAGTAAAATGGTTTAACAGCGAAAAAGGTTTCGGTTTCATCGAAGTTGAAGGCGGTAACGACGTATTCGTTCACTTCTCAGCTATCACTGGCGACGGCTTCAAATCTCTTGACGAAGGTCAAGAAGTTAGCTTCGAAGTTGAAGACGGTAACCGTGGACCTCAAGCTAAAAACGTTGTAAAGCTATAATTTAAACAATAAAAAGGTTGTTACCAGCACGGTTAACAACCTTTTTAATATATAACTAAAATTTTTTACATAAAAGGAGTGGTTACATGTATCGCAATCGAAAGAACGATGTAGCAGAAGTACCACCAGAACAAACCCCTGTTTGGGAATGTGAAGCAGAGGATTGTTTAGGATGGATGAGAAAGAACTTTTCATTTGAAGAAGAGCCTAAATGCCCTTTATGTAAAAGTAGCATGAAAAGCGGAGAACGTTTATTACCTAAATTAGGTTAACTTTTACTTAACCCCTCTTTTATAAGAGGGGTTTTTTGTTATAAATTTATTTCCTCTACATCCGTTCGAACTATAGAATACAGCAGTGCATCATGTTGCTTATTTCCTTGATGAATATATCCACGTAATAACCCTTCCTTATGAAATCCTATTTTAGATAACATTTTACAAGAAGTAACATTTTCAGGGTATGTAATAGCTCCAATTCTAAATAAGCCTAAATCTTGAAATCCATAATGAATAATTTCCCCGGCCGCTTCTGACGCATAACCATTCCCCCAATAACGAGGATGTAAGTCATATCCAATTTCAGATCGTTTACTCCATAGTTGTAAATTATTCAATCCAATTGTACCTACTAAAGTATTAGTTTCTTTTAATACAATCCCCCATCGTATCGCCTTTTTCTCAAAATAATTTTTTGAAAAAGATTCAATCATACGTGAAGCTTGTCCAAACTCCGTAAAAGAATTCATACCGTAATAACATGTTACCTCATCTAATGAAAAGATTTCATATATTTTTTGACAATAAGATTGTTCTATTTCAACTAAACGCAAACGTTCAGTTTCTAATATAGGAAATGCCATAGAATCATTCCTTTCTTTCTACTTATTCATTATAGCAGAAAAAATATTTATAATTAGGAAAGTCCTTAATGTCCCATTAATCAAATATTTCAAGAGAAGCTTATTCTCTTAATTCAATACGAACTAAGAGTAACCCTTCTTGCTTTTATATGATTAAAAAAATAAAGAGATAATTATAGTATTTTAATCATCTCTTTATTCTCTAATTTTAAAATTAATTTTATTATTTTCATCTCCATCACTCCGCTCATAGTAATATGTCTTATTAATTTGATTCCTTGCTTACTTTTCCCTTCTAAAACAACACCCTACTCCATACATTTATGGTAAAATATAGTTAAAATTAATTTTATTATGGAGGTGTATATTTTCTATGTATATATTCATCGGTTTATCCCTCTTACTCATATTACTCATATTTTTATTTGCAAAAAAGTTCGCTCCAAACTCATTCATGATGACTAGTTTTAAAGGAAATAGCTTTAAAACATTTTCAATCACCATTTTAATCGCCGCAACCTTTTCACTTTCCTATGGAATCTACCACGCAGCAACATACCAACCTAAACATTTAGATATCACACTACAAAATCAAAACTTTACTGTTTTCGGTAATGTTGGGGAGCTTGGATATTTCTCAGAAGAGTTACTAAAAAAAGATACAGAAGTTGAACTACATTTGGCTTCTTGGAAACAATTGCAATTAAATAATCCAGAAATAATAGTAAACTACCCTTCAGGAAAACAAGAATCATGGAAACCGAACATAACGTTACTTCCTGCTAATACATTAAAAGAGAAACACGGTATAAAAGAACTTTATCAACTCTCTTCCTATTCATTTAAAGAGTCCGGGGACATAACATTAACGATTACTGAAAATAATACAACTAATAAAAAAATCCCCATTCAAGTGAAATAAATAAAACGTCCCTCCAATATACTGGAAGGACGTTTTATTTATATATGTATTCTATTTTGACGGTTCATTTAATTTTGCAATTATTTCATTTGCAGTGTTCTTGCCATTTCCAATGCACGCACCAATTCCGACACCGTAATATGAAGCGCCAGCTAAGTATACATTCGGATAAAAATCCGACATTTTTTCTTGTAATGTTTGAACCGCTTGATTGTGTTCTAAATGATATTTCGGCATTAAATCTTTCCAATTTGTAACTTCAACTACTTCTGGTTCACCTTTAATTCCGAGACTCTTTTCAATATCATATAAAGCAACTCGTACTAATTCCTCTTCACTATAATTTTTAATCGTTTCATATACTGGATTGGTACTTTTATAAAACATTCTTACTAATAGCTTTTGTTTTCCAGATGTATGTTTCCACTTCCTGCTTGTCCATGTACAAGCATCACAATGTAAATCACTGTTTTCCGTTACGATAAATCCTGTACCGTCCGCCGGTAATTGTTCATCTAGTATGTCAAATCCTAAATAAATACTTATAAGAGATGAGTTTTTAAATGTATGAAACTGCTCATTTAACTCATTAGACTGCAACAAATTTTCTGCGATATCATGCGGAGCTGCTACAACAACATAATCAGCTTGGATTGATTCATGATTTGCAAAGGAGATTTCATAGCGATCACCTTGTTTCCTTACAGCTGTCGTTATAGCGCCTTTCGTAACTACTGTCTCAGTCAGTACTTCTTCTAAACGATCAATAATCGTAGATAGTCCACCTTTAAATGATACGAACTTTTTGTTTCCCGCTGATTGAAACTGTTTTTTATTCTCTTCAAAACCTTTAATAATACTTCCATATTTATTTTTATAATCCAGTAAATACGGTAATGTCGATGCCATAGTAAGTTCATTCAATTTACCGGAATATACACCTGAAAGCACTGGAGCGATTTGTCTTTCCACTAACTCTTTCCCTAAAAAGCTTTCTAGAAATAAAGCAAGTGAAGTATCTTTCGTAAACTCTTTATTTTTCGTTATGAAATCTTTTAAAGCAACAATTTTCCCTTTCGTTGATACTAGCGTACTGCTAAATAATGACTCGACACTCATCGGTATCCCAAATATAGTATCAGAAGGAATTGGATGTAAAGTATTATCAGAATATATGTAAGAAATACCCGTTTCGTTATATACCATTTCTTCTTCTAAATTTAAATCTTTAACAAGCGGCATAACATGTTCATTACGAGCAACGATAGAATCTGCTCCTGACTCCATAATAAAATCCTTTTCTTCTACACTATGGATCTTACCACCTAAGTGCTTTTCTTTCTCTAAAAGGATTAAATTTAAATCTATTTTATTATCCTTTTTGAATTTTTCTAAATAAAACATAGTAGAAAGTCCCGTTATACCTCCACCGATAACAACAACTGTTTTCATATGTGCTGCGCTCCTAACCGATACAATTAATAATTCCTTTCTTATTATAACCAAAAGTCCTTATATTCGACTAGCAGCTTGCGCATTCTGTAAGAAATTAGACAATATATTCGAATAGACTCCTGGTTGATCATTATGTACTAAATGACCGGCAAACGGAATAACAGCAATATGAATATTGTTATTTAATTGTTTGAACGTTGTAGCAGCTACAACTTCATCTTCTGAATCTCCCCCAGCAATACAAAGTGTAGGTACATGAAGATTAGCTACATCACCAGTTTCGTCGAATGGGTACCAATCTTTAACTTGCCACGATTCAAGCAATGCTTTCCAATCACTTTTTTCATGAATTTGATTCATATACGTTACTACTTCTTCATTTTCCATCAGTTGCTGATGACAATTCGCTTCATACTCCTGAGACTCCTCCCAATTTCCACTCTTAACCGGAAAGATACCTGAAAAAGTTAACGTTCTTACTCTATCTGGATAGTTTTTTGCAAATAATAAAGCGACTAATCCTCCTAGCGAAACACCAGCTATATGACATCTATCAATTTGTAAATGCACTAATGTATCATGTAAATCCTTTACAGAACGTAGGAAATAATTCTCCAATGCCCCCCCTGACTTTCCATGCCCTCTTAAATCAGGACGAATGACTTGATAATTTTTTTCTTGAAAAAATGCTACCTGCTCTTCGAATTCTACTAAACCTGTCATACCACCAGAGTGTAAAAGTACCATTGGTTCCCCTTCACCTGAAATATGAGTATGTAAAATCATATATAGCCCTCCTTAGAAACAGAATATTCCATCTATTATAAGTATATAGGATATACATTTGAATTCCCAAATAAAAAAGAACTATAACATTTTCACATCATGTCATAGTTCTTTCTATTTTAAAAACATAAAGTAATTAATCAGTTTGTCTAATTCTTGGCTTAATGCCAATACTTTTTCATGTTGAATTCCATAATCCGATACTAAATATAAAAGCTCTTCTTTCTTTATTTCAATGACTTTTTCCAATTTCACTAATTCCATGTCGTTTTACTTCTCTCTCCAATACTAAAATGTATGTATTTTAGTATAGCCTATTTACATAATTAGTAAAAGCAAAATACACATGTAAAAATATTACAAATATTAAAATAATATACTATCAACAAGCAATTTTAATTGAGCCCTTTATATAAATCATTAAACTTCACTACGTATTAATAATAAATCGATATTTCTCTAATGTTATATCTTTATATTTTGGAGCCCTCTTAATATGATCAAAGTAACTATATGAGAATTTAAAGACATGTCCGAAATCCCAATCAAATGCACTATAGTCTTTTAACCAGAATTGATTTTCTGTTGGTAATACATGAGCACGTTTAGATTCGATTAAAGGTAAACGATCTATAGGTGAGTGCAAGTTTATTTCAGTATTCGGCATAAGATTTTGACTAGCACGTAACACGTATACTAGCTTTAACAGTGGACGCAACGCTCGGTAGAATATATCTCTATGCCCTAAGTCATACATAATATTAATTGCATGAGAAAAAGTAAGTAGATGACCAATTAAATCATGGTGTGCTTCCGCTCTATAAATAGTATGAAATTGCGAGAGCTCCTTTAAAATAAATGTAGATAATTGTTTCGGATTTCTTAATTCATTTACTATCTCATCATTTATATGTAATTGTTTTACTTCCTTTGTTGTAAAACCAATCCATGATCTGCCTGGAATTGTTTTTCGAAACGATAATATAAGATTAGTAATCCCTTCAATCTCTTGATTATCTCCCCATTTTTGTAACTCTTTTATAGCTAATAAACTTAATGCAGCATAAATGACATTATGCCCTACCCAATGAAGTTCATCAATTGTTTGTTCCAATGATTTTATAATCATTCTTTCAGCACTTTGAAAATCTATTTCTTCTTTTTTATCGATGACTTCACCTAGATTTTGCTTGATCAACATTATTTTTGTTTGGGAATACATATTACGAGTTATTTCTTCTTCCATATAGTTATCTTTCATGAAAAAATAACTAGCAATTGCAGCTGCTCCGAAATGTGCATGCCAAATATCATTTGTTAGTCTTTTACATCGAGAAATAATTGAAAGGCCATCTCTTAAAACAGTTTTATTTTCCATCTTTTTATCCCCCATCACTTTATACTCATCCTAAAGATGGCGTCAATACAAATAAAATATGATTAGATTCATCACTTTTATTTAAAAAACGATGTTTCACATTTGGCGGAATACGTACAACATCACCTTCTTCTAAAAAATATTCTTTTCCTTCTAATTCCACATACACTTCCCCTTTCATAACAACTGCAATCTCTTCCTTATCTTCATGTGAATAGTGACTTTCCGTTGTATTTGCTTTTTTATTTAAATCCATCATTAACATTTCAATACGTGCTTTCATAAAATCCGGTGTTAATACATCATATACAATGTGATCATTATTTTCCCGATATACTTTTTTTCGATCTTTTTTCTTAGATATGAGAGTATCTGTATCGATTTCATTAATAAAAAGTGTAAATAATGGTACATTTAATGCTTTCGCAATTAATTCTAATACACTTAAAGAAGGATTCGCATATCCTCGTTCAATTTGACTAATTAATGAAGTACTAATCCCAGCATAATCAGCAAATTCACGAATCGTCATATTATTTTTCTTGCGATAACTTAATACAGTTTGTCCGAGTCTATCATGTATCATTGTAAAAACTTCCTTTCGTCCATCATATTGCATGTTTCACTACCTTTGTGCTGACATAGTAAACAAAGGCAAATAATCCTTTCCTAACGTCTCAGGGACTTATATACTAACCATTGTACATTATATCGTATTTAGTTCATTATAATAAACATTCTATTGGAGGGACAAACTATGAAATCACCTATTCTTTCATATTGCATCTTATTTTTCGGCGTATTTGCCCTATCAACTTCAGCAATTTTTGTAAAATTAGCAGATGCTCCTGCGGCTATCATTGCTTTTTATCGATTATTATTTGCGGCACTCATTCTGTTACCCTTGTTACTTTTCAATAAAAATAATCGAAACGAGCTAAAGATAGTAACAAGAAGACAATGGGGGTTCGGTTTCATATCTGGATTATTTTTAGCTGCACATTATATACTTTGGTTTGAATCATTACAATATACTTCGGTAGCAAGTTCTACAGTTATCGTAACATTACAACCTTTATTTTCAATGATTGGTGGTTACTTTCTATTTAAAGAGAGATTTACAAAAGGAGCAATTATTGGTTGCCTCATCGCTATTTCAGGAAGTATTGTCATTGGATGGCAAGACTTCCAAATTAGTGGAGAAGCTTTATACGGGGATATTTTAGCGTTTATTGCGGCCGGAATTATTACAGTTTACTTTTTCATTAGCCAACATGTTCGTAAAGATGTATCACTTATACCATATTCGGTAATTAGTTATGGAAGTAGCGCCTGTTTTCTCGGTATATTTGCTTATATGCAAAATGAATCTTTCATTCACTACTCTACAAAAACTTGGCTATGCTTTATTGGCTTAGCGTTTGTTGCAACGATTTTAGGTCAAACAATATTCAATTGGTTATTAAAATGGATGAGTGCTACTGTAATCTCTATGAGCATTTTAGGAGAAACAATTGGAACTTGTATATTAGCGTACTTTATATTAAATGAGACTATTTCTATACAACAAGCACTAGGTATTTCAATTATTTTCATTGGTTTAGCATTATTTTTATTACAGCCAAATTCTAATAAAAAAGCATGACAGTATACTGTCATGCTTTTCACTATCCATTATGTACGATTAAACCATCCGGTCTAAAACGACTCATCATAATTTCATTAATAAACTTTCCGTGAGCCTTCAAATTCCCTATCTTTACTCCCTCTTCTACAAATCCAAATTTTTCATATAGCGATTTCGCTTTCGGATTTGTTTCTAAAACACCTAGTTCCACTCGCTCTAACATTAACCAATTATCAGCCAAATCAAGCGTTTTTGTAAGAAGCGCTTTTCCAATACCCTTATTATGATATTCACTATCTACCCCTATAAACAAATCCCCCGAATGAGATCTACGTCCAGGACTTTGAGTTAACCCAACAAATCCAACAACTTCTCCATCATACTCTGCAACAAATTCAAATTGATTTGGCGCTAAATTTCGAATTCTATTTTCCATTGCATCTACACGCATGCTAGGTAAGAACACCATATAAGGTAAAACATCGTCTTGTATGCATATATGGTGAATCGCTCTAGCATCTCGTATTTCTACCGCCCTTACTTTTATCCCCATTTTTTCTTCCCTCCATATTCATAACAATATATTCATTCTAGCCTCCTGCATAAAACCCCTTCTTTCCTTTATTTCTTTATATTATTTTTACATAATTATTTCGGCATAACATTAGATTTACGAACAGCTTATCTACTATATAATACCGGTTAACTTTTTGCTTTATTATATAACGCAAGCAGCTTTTCAATTGGAATACCATTTACTTTCATACCGGTTATATCACAATTTTCTATTTCAACATTTTTCAAATTACTATTATGTATTACACTACCTTCTAACTCACAATTATCGAATATAATAGGTTCCTTCTCATCTCCAAGACTTGTATTTTTAAATTGAACTCCACCTAATGTCACCAAATTAAAATTACCACCAGAAAGATTTAAATCTGCAAATAAAGACCTTTTAAAATTAATATTTCTAAACTTAGATTGGCTTACATTACAATTACTCATATTCAAATGCATTATATTACTACCAACAAATGCACTATTTTTTAAATTCACTTGATAATATTCTGTATTAACCAGATTACAGTTTTCGTATTGGCTATTTTTCAAATCTTTATTTTTAATTAGGTTCACTTCAGCTGTCTCTACAATCATTCTTTTTACATAACAATACTCGTCTTCAGATTTAAAAATTATTTCATAGCCCATTTTTTTATAAAAATGATGATTATTAAGTTGTCTACTAGATGTTTCGAGATCCCAAATCCTTATGCTTGGATATTCCTCTTCTATTAAATTCACTACATATGATCCAATTCCTTTTCCTTGATACACAGGATCTACAAAAATACGATCAATTCGGCCATATGACTTACCTGAGATCGTAACTATAATGCCCCCGATTATTTTTCGATCCATTATCACTTTGTAACAATCCAATTCGTCGATTGAATATCTCATCATTTCTACTGAAGAATACCCTGGTGGTTGGATGTTATAGTCAATTACATCACCTTGACCGTATAGCCATCGTTTTGCTTCTTCATCAAATGTTTTTGTCATTATTTCTGTTAGCTTTTCGGCATCTAAAATTGTAGCTTTTTCTATAGATATTATTGTCATTTTATTTTTCCCTTCATTGTTACAAAATAATATGTTTTGTGAATGATACAGATATAAAATACAGAAAATTAAAACGAATCACCTTATTTACTATTAAACTACAAATCACCCTATATCTTCCACTATTTATTAATATTAATGAATAAAAAAGAGACCACGCTATATAAACATGTTCTCTTCTGTTTTTCATTTTCAATTGTGTATAATTAAAAATTAGATATTACTTAAGCCACTCGTTACAACTATTACTTAACTCCTGTAAATCCTCTATAAATCGACTTGCATGATATCCATCACAAACCGAATGATGTACTTGCAATGAAACTGGTAGTATAACCTTATTTTCTTCATTAAAATATTTCCCACAAGTTATAATAGGTAATAGATAATCAGCATCATTATTAATATTAAGATTAAATCCAGTAAAACTAGTCCAAGGTATGCTAGAAATCGGAAATACATTAGGCGGAATATTTTCTTTCGTGAAAAGACCATGAACATTAGCATAGCATCTCATATCGTCTTCATAATTTTTATAGAAAGTGCGGAAACCACTTGAATAATCCGTCCATATACTTGAAAAAGACTTATCATCTTTATGGAAGATTGTATAACTTGGTGTCATTTCCTCCCAATAGCCTAAAACTCCTTCATCGTTCAAACATGTTCGAAATTCTATATGATTATTTACTACTCTAGAAATTAAATAAATAAAAACGGGATAAAATTTTATTCCCTTTTGATGTAATTCCTCTAATAACATCGTGATATCAACATTCACAGTTATACTAAACGTACATTTCAACTTTAAATAATGTTCAAAATACTGCTCTCTATTCCAATTTTCTCTGTCAATTATATGAAACTTCATTTTAATAGCCTCCTAAAATTTTATTTTATTTTAGAAGGCTAACTTTATTGTTTGCACCACACTTCTTCACTCCTCACATTTTAAATTTATTCTCAAGTTTTATTTAATTATATAACATCTGCAAAAATCCATTCACATATTTCTTGAAATCCAACCACATACTATTAATACATCAACTGACGTTTGGAGGATTCATTCATGAATAACAAAAATGAAAATAAAAAAGAAAGTGTTACCGAAAACACTACACCTATTCAAAATAATACTACTGCAAATCTTAATATCAAAGAACAAGCAATGAACGGCTTATATGGAATGCCAGAAACTGCTATAGAAGATGCTGATCACGCTGAAACTGAAGATTTGACTTCAAAAAATTAATAAACTACATAGAAAAAAGCCAAGGAAAATATCCTTGGCTTTCTTAACTATGCATCCACCTTTTGTACTTCTTCACTCTTTCTTGAAAGCTTCCCTGGCCAAAAAGCAAAGCGGCCTAACACAACTGTGATTGCCGGTACAAGTAATGGTCTTACAATAAACGTATCTAGTAATACGCCAATTGCTGTTACAATACCAAATTGAACGAGCACTTGAATTGGAAGTGTACCTAATACAGCAAAAGTTCCGGCTAAAATTAAACCTGCGGATGTAATGACACTACCTGTTTGTATAACGCCATTTTTTACTGCATCTAAATGATTTTGTGTCTTTCTGTTTTTCCATATTTCTGAAACCATAAAGATATTATAATCTTCACCTAAAGCAACTAAAAATACGAATGCGTATAACGGTATCGCACCTTGAATGGCCGGCGCTCCCATACCATAATGAAGTAATAGCCACCCTGCTCCTAATGCCGAGAAGAACGATAATACAACAGTTACAATTAAATAAATCATCGCAACAATTGATCGTAAGTAAACAAGTAATAATAAAGCTATAATACTAATCATTACTGGGATGATAACCGCTTCATCACGTTCCGTAATTTGCTTTGTATCATATAATGACGCTGTTTCTCCGCCAATCCATAGTTGATCTTCCGCATTATTAACCCCAGCATCTTTTAATACTTTTTCTACACTGTTTTTCAATTTAGGGATTTGATCTAACGCTTCAATTGAGTATGGATTTTCAGCTAAAGAAACCTCATACATTTTCATTTGCTTATTTTCTTTACCCTCTTTTGGATCTTTCACAATTTTTACGAAAGAAAATTTCTCGAGTTCTTCTTTAATAGGAAGCTCTTTTCCTTTCGTATCAACAACAACTTTTACTGGTGCTAGTTCACCAGGTGAAAAATGATCACTAATTAACGTAAACCCTTCACGTGAAGGCATATCTTTAGGAAACGATTCTAATAAGTCATACGTGTATTGAATACGTGGTACAAATGATGCCAATCCACCTAATACAAATACAGTCAGCATAATTATTGTCCACGGTCTTCGTACTACAACATCACCAAGTTTTTTACTAAAGGCACCTTTTGATTTTTTTACTTTTACTACTTTCTTTTTCTTTCTTGCTAATTCCTCATTCATCGAAGTTGTTCTCGGTATAAATGGGAAGAATGCAGTTCTACCGAAAATTAATAAAAACGATGGCAAAATCGTTAAAGCAGCAATTCCCATTATGAATACAGCAACACTAAATGGCACTGCAAATCGATGAAAGGCACCATAATGAGCAAGTAATAATGTTCCTAATCCAAGTACAACAGTCAATGCACTCATTATAATTGCTCCGCCAGAAGCTTTAATTGCAAGTTGCAATGCCTTATATTTATTTTCTTCTTCTAACAAGTACTCCCGATATCTCGAAATTAAAAATAAACAATAATCCGTTCCAGCACCAAACAATAATACTGTCATAATTGATATAGCCTGGGCATCTACTTTAATCCATCCGTGATCAGCTAAAAAACCAAGTGTAGGACTAATAATACCGTATGCAAAGCCAACAACAAGTAAAGGTAAAATTGCTAAAATTGGTGAACGGTACAGTATAATTAATAGGACTAATACGAGTAGTACAGTTGCAATTAATAATTTCACATCTGCTTGACTAAATAAACTAACTGCATCCGTTTGAATACCTACAGGTCCAGATAATCGAACATGTAAACCAGACTCACTAATTTTTTGTTTGAATGGATCTTCATCGACCTTACTATTCACTATGTTTCTTAAATCATCAAGATTTCCTTTTAATATATCTGTTCCAGCTGACTTGTTAAAGAATACCGGTGTAACAAATGATGTACCATCTTTTGATGCACTTTTTGATAATACTTGTTCCGGGATTGTATCAAATGGTGGTAACGTTGATTGTTCCTTTAAAGGACTAGCTTTTAACTCTTTATAAACATCTTGTATGAGCTTATAATCCTGTGACTGTAATCCACCATCTCTATACCATACTACCAACAACGGATTTCCTGCATTATTAGGAAATTCTTTTTTCATTAGTGCTTCCGCTTGCTGCGACATAGCTGTTTCGGGTAAGTTTTTCGGATTTGGTTCTTTCGTACTATTAACTTGTGGTAACGTAAATGAAAGTACTAATGTAATAAGAATCCAAACCGATAAAGTTATCCACTGCGTATGCTTCCCTGCTACAAGCCTCCCTAACATATGTAACGGGTGCTTTTTCATAAAAACCCACCTTCCTTTTTTCCTCCATTATTAATTATATATACTGGTCGGTTAATTAATCAAGAATGAATAAAAATTATGTTATAATTATTTCAAGAATACATGTCAGGAGCGAATAGATTTGGAACAAAAACAACGTCCTCTCGGAAGGCCTCGCCAAAATAAAAATACAAAATCTACAAAAGAAACCATTGTGGAAGTTGCAACACGATTATTTCTTACTCAAAATTATCAAGTCGTTTCCATGGATGAAGTCGCAAAAGTTTGTGGAGTTACGAAAGCAACCGTCTACTATTACTTTTCAACAAAAGCCGATTTATTTACCGCTACTATGATCCAAATGATGGTCCGTATACGTGAGAATATGTCTCAAATACTCTCTACAAACGATACTTTAGAAGAGAGATTATTAAACTTTGCTAAAGTTTACTTACATGCCACAATGGATATTGATATGAAAAATTTTATGAAAGATGCAAAACTATCTTTATCTGAAGAACAATTAAAGGAATTAAAAAAAGCTGAAGATAGCATGTATGAAGTGTTAGAAAAAGTACTCGATAAAGCGATGCAACTTGGAGAAATCCAAAAAGGAAACCCTAAATTTGCCGCTCATGCATTCGTATCTTTATTATCAATTGGGAATTTTAAAGATGAAAATGACAATCCTATTATTGTAAGTATAGATGAATTAGCACAAAAAATCGTTTCTTTTTATTGGAACGGATTAGGTCATTCATATTAAACAGATTTCCTTTAATAAAAAGCATGTTTGAATTTTTTTCAAACATGTTTTTTTATAATTTAGCATCCATTATCAAAAAATTATTATCTTCGACTTTTACAAATTTTGAAGTTGAATCTTTATATTCCCCTTACTTAATCCCCCATGGTAACAAACTACAGATTCAATATCTAGATTTAAATACTTCTTCAAAGACTGCTGTGCTTCCATAATATTTAAAGTTGTTGGGGCGTGAATTCCTCCTAACTTTCCATTCACACTATACATCGAGTCTCCTGCAATAAGAGTTTTACTTTGTTTCAAATATAAACTAATATGACCAGGAGTATGCCCTGGAGTATGGAGAATTAGTATTCCACCGCAATACGGAAGTTCTTGCCCGTCAATCACTGTGTCACTCACTTTTCCTTTTGGTGGATTCTCTACATGTACATCTTTCAATAAAGGTAAATCCCCCTCAATATATCGTTTATCTAACTCGTGCGCATAAACTTTAATATCGCTTACACCATTCTCCAATAAATCAGGAAGGCTACCTATATGATCTATATCCTGGTGTGTCAAAATCACAACTTTTAGCTTATCAACAGATACCCCAACTCTCTTCATCTCTACTTGTATTTCTTCGAATTGTCCAGGAAAACCAGTATCTATTAAAACTGCCATTTCATCATTCCATAAAAGAATTGGGTGAATGATAAATTCTTGAAATTCGAGTTGTAACATTTCTACCCCTTTTGCAATCTCCATACAGCAATTCTCCTTTATAATGAAGTTTGAAAATATGTACGAGTAAACTGAAAATATAAAGCACCGCTATCTCATAATATGTTTTGTCATCCCAATAGAGAATGCTTCAAAACCTATAGATTCATAGTAAGATTGCAATTTTTCCACACACATAAGTTGCGGAATAACCTTGTTTTGTTCGCAGTGATGGATTAATCGTTTCACTATGTCTTTTCCAATACCAATATACTGATACTCCTGCATTACACATACACCGCAAATAACACCTGTTATTACACCATCTGATATAACACGCCCCATACCAATTAATTGTTGCTCTTTAAATGCGTATATTGCATACCAACTTTGTTTACACATTTGTTCTAATTCATTCACTGTTAATTTAAGAGAATTCCATCCTAAAGATTCATATAAAGCTAATAATTCATTAAATTTTGTAGGATGTTCACTTGTGTAGTGTATACTATTTTTCATGTAAATACTCCCTATTCTATAGTTTGTTAATGTTCCATAAAATTCCCCTTATGAAAATTGCGATTGACGTGAAAATAACTAGAACAAACTTCAATAAGAAAGATAGAATTCCTTCTCAACATAAAATAAAAAGAAGTTATCTCACTTGAGATAACTTCTTTTATATAAGACTCTCATTATATTATTAACCAAAAATTATACAACTACATACGATAAGCACAAACACAACTAATAAACCATTTGAGAAATAACCCATAGAATACTGCCCCTTTATTAAATTATGTAAAAGATTTTATCATAAAATGATTTACAACATAATAACTGAAAAAGACATTGTATTCATTAGTTATATATGTTTAGTAATATTTTATTTTCGGTCATATTCTTCTTAACTTAAACCACTTCTCATCCCCTTATACTTAAGTTCAGATAACCTCAGAACAATACATAAGAAGACCTCAACTTATTGACGTCTTCTTTTCAACTACACTAATAGCTAATTCACGTTTTTTATCGAATATATATAAACCCTTCACTAACAGAAACATGTATGAAATGCCTTCCCCACTACATAAACATCTATAATCTGATTATTAACATCCTTATAACCTTTAAATCTCATCCTCAGTTATTCTAATAGCTCTCTTATTCGAAAAGATATTTTTAAAAATTCCTACTCCAAAAATTAATAAGCCTATACCAACTAACTTATTTATTTGTAATGGGACGATCTCCATTCCGAACAATCCAAATGTATCAATGGATAATGCAACGACCAATTGAGTAATAAGACTAATTAGCACCGTATATGCTGGACCTAAGCTCTTTATTGCACCCATTATACAAATAATTAACCCGATGCCAAACAGTCCACTTACATAAAACAAATAATTTGTAGTATACACTTTAATGTTAATACTGTTTTCTGTAATGATATAAAATAGAATAGAGCTAATGAGACCTATTCCAAGGACACATGTAGTCGTTAACCACTGTCCTACATTTTCATTTACTTTTGCATTAAAAACAGATTGTACGCTAATTAGTATTCCTGCCAATGTAGCTAAACTAAATCCAATCAAAATCTTCCTCTCCCTTTCATTGCTCATATATATTATCTTTAGCGACTTCCTTCATTCTAGAAAAATCTTTAATTACAATAACTCCATTCCTCTTTTCAATTAATTTTTCATTATAAAATTTTTGTAATACCCGTATTACGTGCCTATAACTTACCCCTATAAAATCCGCAATACTCGTTACCGAAGTTGCATCCAAATCCTCTTTATACATATTTCCGTTACTATCTGTTGAAATTGAAAGTAAATAACTAGCTACACGTACTTCTACAGGATAAAGTAAATTAAGAGCAGTAAAACGAGTCGATATTTTTAATGTGTTCGCAATGTTTTCAAGCAAGAACTTCATAAATATAGGATCATGTAATAACTTGTTTCTAATAACCGTATTAGAAATAGAGATTGCTACAACATCTGAACAAGCTTCAACGACATTATGTGCTTTGCTATTTTGAATTAATTCAATATCACCAACAATGGCCAATGGATTGATAAAGCGAAGAATTAGTTTCTTCCCTTCAGGTGTAATCGTATAAACTTTTACTTTACCTTTAACAACAAAATATAAACGATGCATTTCGTCATCTATATTGCAAATAAGCTCGCCTTTTTCAAAGTGATTTAATTGAAAATATGCTGTATCTATTTCTGAAAAAATCTCGAGCGTTTTATTGGTTTTCAAATAATGCGTAATTAAACCTGATCTATCCTCCATATTCATTTCCCCTTTCATTTACATATTAAATACAACAATACCTATAATCATTACTATTGTTCCCACAATATGATATCTCTCCATCTGTATCTTTTTTATATGAAACAGTCCTTTCATTTCAATAACTGTTGCCGTTAACAATTGAGCAACCATTAGTGTGCCAGCTGTCAATGTAACTCCTAATGCATATATCGCCATAGTTTCTGCACAAATAATGAATCCACCAAATGCACCCGCTGCTAAATATACTTTTTTCACACTCTTTAAATCTGTTACTTTCTCTTCTTTCTTTAACAAAAATACAGTTGTTGCAATAATGAATCCAATTAAATGCGTAATAATACTTGTCGACCATATACCAATATGTGAACTAAGTTTCGCATTAAATGTGCCTTGAAGTGTAATAAATATGCCAGCAAATACAGCAAGTACAATGCCTTTCAAAAAATCATCTCCTCATCTTTTATTTCTGACTTAATTAAAAGCTATAATCCTATATAAACAAAAGGACAAATGTCACATCAGTATGAAAATAACTGCGAATGACCATAAAAAAACACACCTCAAAATAATTGAGATGTGTTTTTATCTTTTTATTATTATATATAATTTTAATAATTATAATTACGCTACATTAACAGGTTTATTCTTCAAAACAAACTTTCCAAATAAGAAACGCACAAGCGGCCCCATAATAATTAATTGTAATGGATACGCCATAATGAAGTTTTTAATAAAAATCGAGAAATACATTGAAACAAAAAATTCACCATGTAATCCATTATGAAAATACATCATTGCCATTCCATAAAACGACATGAAGAAAACCATTCCAATAACCATAGCTGTCGCCATCGCAATAATAATATTTACTTTTTTCGATTTATCGAATGGCAACATGAATACAATTTTTTTCGCACTAGGTCCAACGATACATATTTCAATTAATAGCGCAATAATAAATCCAATTAGTATTTCTAATGCAATCTCCTTAATATGAATTGGCCCTCCTGATCCATTCGTTAGTAAATTGTAAAACGTCATTACGATAACCATCCCAAGGCACATCATCATACCAAATTGGAGGTTTTCCTTTCTTGTTGTTGGCAAAATTCATCATCCTTTCTCTTTGAGTCTTTGTCATTATATCGATATTGGAAACCTCTTCGTAAGTGAACATTTTGTGAACAAATTTAAAACGTTTTCATATATTTTCTTTACTTTCAACTCAAATTCTCACTTTTACTTATAAAGGTTTTATATATTTCAATGTTGAATTACTAAATTTAAACATTACTACTAGGAGGAGAACCATGAATGAACAAGGATTTTTCGTATATCATATCGTAACAAGGAAAAAAATGAAGATCGGACAAAGCATTCAATTTAATAAAAATCAAACTAATACGCTATTCCACTTCTTTTTTAAAAGAAAACATTTAAATTCTAGTGGTGAAGATTCTATACAAATTTTAAAAGAACATTATACAAATGAAGAATTACATATAAAGAATGAAAATGCTACAGTAGTTATGAATTACATGGATCAAACAATTAGAGCCATTAGAGAAACGATTGTGGAAATGGTTAGGCTGCAAGAATATCCTGATTATCCATCAAGATTGTCTTGTTTATATGCTGCTAAAAGCTATGAAGATGCTTTAAAATGGAAAGCATTATTTGATTCTTACAATCGAGAAGTTTTGCAGATTGTTAAACTACGAGTAATCGGAAGTTCTTTTGAAGGTGACGGGAATCTTTTACCGAAAGAAGATGCTATTCCTTTTTCTCAAAAAATGGAACAAGCTAGAGAATATTGGAAAGGAAATGTGAATAACGAACTCCCTGAGCTACTCATTAATGGCGAAATTGAAGTAGTCGAAATTATTGATGACTTTTCCTCAATTCATGTTTAATTTCTAACTAAATCAAATAGGATGGAGATTACAATGATGAAAAAAGTGTACTTCAATCATGATGGTGGTGTAGATGATTTAATTTCACTATTTTTATTACTTCAGATGGATAATGTCAAACTTACAGGTGTTTCAGTTATCCCTGCTGATTGCTATTTGGAACCAGCAATATCTGCAAGTCGCAAAATTATTGATCGCTTCAGCAAAGAATATATTGAAGTAGCCGCATCAAATTCCCGTGCGAAAAATCCATTTCCAAAAGACTGGCGGATGCATGCATTTTATGTAGATGCTTTACCAATTTTAAATGAGGCTGGAAAAGTTATAACACCTGTAGCAGCAAAGTCTGCACATCATCACTTAATAGAAACGCTTCTACAAAATGAAGGAAAAACAACTTTATTATTTACGGGACCCCTAACTGACCTTGCTCGTGCATTATATGAAGCTCTCATAGTCGAAGATAAAATTGAACGTCTCGTTTGGATGGGTGGTACATTTCTTACCGCAGGCAATGTACATGAACCAGAGCATGACGGAACAGCTGAGTGGAATTCATTTTGGGACCCTGAAGCAGTAGCTCGTGTGTGGGAATCAAAAATTGAAATCGACTTAGTGACACTAGAAAGTACAAACCAAGTTCCATTAACTATAGACATACGTGAACGTTGGGCAAAAGAACGAAAGTATATTGGTGTAGATTTCCTTGGCCAATGCTATGCGATGGTTCCTCCCCTCGTTCACTTTTCAACGAACTCTACTTACTACTTGTGGGATGTACTAACAACTGCGCTTGTCGGAAACACTAACCTCGCAAAAACTCAAACGATTAATAGTATCGTTCATACATACGGACCAAGCCAGGGGCGTACAGTGGAATTTGATGGTGGGCGACCTGTAAATGTAGTATATGATGTAAACCACAATGGATTTTTCAACTATATAACTGAATTAGCAAAGAAAGCTTCTACTTGAACCACTATATATACGAAAAATACATAGAATGACACCCCTCCAGACAATGATTACCCATTTAGAATTTGGTTGAAACTACATATTTAACTATTGAAAAGAGTATTGAATTAAATTTCAATACTCTTTTTGTGCAATTTAATTATATTGGATTCATGTCGTGTCTTATTGATTATTCATTTCATAACCATTTACAAAAAACGTTATTGTTTCTAGTTCATCTTCATTTAATTCTCTATCTATGTCTCGTTTATACGCTTCCTTTATCTTCCCTTCATCGCCTTTATGTATTTCAGTATAAGTTCCTACTGTTTTTAACATACGAATCTCTTGTAAAAACTCCTCTCGATTTATCGCTTCCCCATGAGAGAGAATATATGTCTCAGCATCAAATTTTTCTAATTCATCTATTAATGCAAACGTTCTTTTCGTCGTATAGTTCCACTTCGAAGAAAAAATATCTGCATATATACAGTCTCCTAAAAACAATATCTTTTCTTCTTTTATGTACATAACAACTGAATCATGTGCATGATCTCCGCCCACATGTTTTAACACGCAGGTCACCTCGCCAAGGTCTAATTCAATTTGATCCTGGAACGTTAAGGTTGGAAGAATAATTTTAATATTTCTCACTTTTTCTTCAAACTCTTTTTTGATGCAATCCGCACAAAATGCAATTTCCGTACCCTCTTTTACGCGTGCGTTCAACGCTTCATCTGTCCATTCATAAGATACTATTGCCTGCATTTCTTTTTTCGTTTTAGCGTGCGAAATAGTTAATGCATTCTGTAATACAGATAATCCAAAAATATGATCCCAATGCCAATGCGTTAGTGCTACAAAATCAGGATTCAATACATTTTTTTCTTTTAACATTTCTAAAAATAATTGTGCATGTTCTTCTGAATTCCCTGCATCGATCATTAACGTTTTTTCTTGTCCAACAACCATTCCTAATATAGGTCTATCTGTTTCAGAAACTGGTGTCATATACCAAAATGAGTTTCCTATTTTTTTAATTTGTTGCATCATTTGTTCCTCCATTTACTATTACTCTCTTGAATTATTATCTGTAGAACCTTTATCAAGCACATAGGGTGAAATTATATTGCTTTCTTTAAAACGTAATAACTTTTTCTATCCATTTAAATAAGTATCCCAATCATAGTCTTCAATCTTATAAAAACTACCTTTATCATTTCTTTCATATGCACATAAAGGTGGTTCCTCAAGAAATTTCAAAATAGTATCATCTATATTCAATATGACTCCAATTGAAATAATTTGAAAGTTTTTAGGATCATTCACATAGTCATCACTTTCATAGCCACTTAATATTGACCAACCAGAGTCACCTTCTTCTCTTGAATCCTCTTTAAGCATAAAGTTAAATTCTCTTTTTTCAAGTACATCATTACTAACAATTACCTTCGTATCAAAATAAAAATCCCAATCTTCTGAAGCTGGATCGTTATATTCCGTATCACATATATTTTCAATTCCAAATGAAATTTTATCACCTATTTTTAAATCTAATCGATATGGTTCATTGCTCAGCTCCCCTTCAAACTTCTTCTCATTTCTCTCAGTGATTTCTACCCACATTCTTTCACCATTAAATCCATCTTCTTCCTCATTTTTAGTTACAAAAATTAACTTTATCAAATCTCCAATCTTTAATTTCTCCAACACTTCTGAGCTAGGAAGGTAAAATGTATATGGTGCTCCTTTATTTAATTCATAAACATTATCTAAGTACCAAGACATCTTTTTCTCTCCTTAAAGGCTTTTTACACTCATATTTTTAAAATAATACTATTTTTTCTTCCGGCAAACTACTACCATAGAATAGCAATCTTCTCCCAACTCATTGCCTTCCCAATCATTATATATATGTAATAATTCAAAACCATTCGCTACTATTAATCTTTCTAACTCCTGCGGGTACGTATAACGAAGATCTATCGTTGTTTTTATTTCCTCTACTAGAGTATCCCCCTCATAAAACCTTCTTGTTGTTATGTAGTGCTGTATTTGCTGAATTGAATCATATTTCATTTCAGTATATAAATCACATTTTCTTCCCTTTTCATCATTAACAGTTGTCCAATATTCTTCTGTAGATGGTTGCATTAATTCTTCTTTTGAAGGGAAACGTGTATCGAATATGAATATACCATTGTCAGCTAATACGTGATGAATAGATGTTAATAACTGATCTTGATCTGTATTCGTAAGAAAATGCTGGAATCCGTGCCCCACCATAAATGCTAACGGAATTGTTTCATTCATGCTTAATTGTAAACAGTCTTGTTGTAACCATTTTACCTTTTTACAATCCGTAGTTTTTGTCTTTGCTTCAGCAAGCATGCCTTCATGTATATCTACACCAATCATTTGATATCCATTTTCTATAAATGGAATTGTAACCCTTCCTGTTCCGCAGGCAATATCTAGAATCCATTCATTTTGTATATTTAGTTTTTTTGCCCATGATAGTAAAAACGGAAAATCTGATAAACTTTTATTTTCTATATCATATCGCTTTGGATTTTCATATTCAGATAGACTCCAATTTGTTTGCAAAATTATTCCTCGTTTCATATTTACACTTAAATTTAATATATAAATTATAACGAATTATTAGTTTTTTCTCTATAATCAAACACAATTAGTTGGACTAATCTAACTTTCCTTTTCGTAAGCTAAAAATAAGGTGGAAGAATCGGAGTGTGATACGATGGAACGATTATGGATTCCTATGATAGTTACATTTTTTTCATTTGGTGGCTTATTATTAGGCGGTGCTGTTGGCATTGCTACGCGCCAGCTAATTGAAGAAAAAATGCATCGTTTATATGCATTATGTGGCGGAATTTTACTTGGGCTTTTATCCCTTGAAATTATTCCTGAAACATTTTCAAGCTATGAAATGATTGGACCTATACTTGGTATAGCTATCGGTATTTTAATTATGAGCTTATTAGATAACTATTGTCACCATCCAATGATACATAAAAAAGATCAACAGGCATGGCAAACCTTCCTTTTTCTCTCTTTTGCTATATTTATTCATAATATACCGAGTGGATTTGCACTCGGTACAGCTTTTATTAATCATGCTGACTCTGCCATACCTTTTTTAATAGCAATCGTCGTTCACCATATTCCTGAAGGCTTAGCATTAATTATCCCCTTTCTCTTTACAAAGCATAAATATGTTTCCTTTTTATTAACAACCTTATTACTTTCTCTTATTCTCGGTACTGGCACAGTTTTTGGCATTTTGATGGAAGGAAAAGCTCTACATTTACAAGGACTCATTATGGGAAGTGCTATCGGTTCACTTGGATATGTCACAATTCATGAAATGCTTTGGAAAGCTAAGAAACAGCTCTCTTTCCTTACATTTCTAATATGGGCAACTAGTGGATTTTTACTAATAACAGTGTTCACTTTATTCGCTGGTCATCACTAAATCAAACGAAAAAAGATAGCTGAAAACAATTTATCTTCAGCTACCTCTCTTTATTTTTGTATTTCTTTATAGAATGAAAAATCATTCACAGTATGTTGTACTTGTTTCTCTTCCTTCATTTCTTTATCCCTGCTCTTAGGTATTCTTACATTTCCTAGTTTAATCGCATCTTGCATACTATTACTAACTAGATTTCCTGCGAGAATTGTCATACTATAAAAAGCAATCGGTATAAGTACAATCCATGTATGTGTAGTTAAATGGCGGAAGTTTTGACCAATTAGACCAGTCCATTCTTTTGTTACACTATCTGCCTCTAAACCAGAGATTATTGTTCCACCAAAAAATAACTCCAACAAGCCAAGATGTAAAAGAAGTAATAAAGTACTCACAAATTGTTGAGCGACAAGTAAAAAAAATGATGGCAATACGTGTGGCCATACGTGATTTTTCATTCTATGCCATTTACTTCCCCCAAGCACAGTTGCTGCCATCATAAATTCTTCTCCTTTTATCCGACGGACTTCCTGCGCTGTATATAACATAATTGTTGGTACCGCTAAACATGTAAGGATAACCATTTGAAATATTACCCTTAAATAAAACGGTTCTGGTACTGTCCCATTTTCAAAAACTAAAACTTCCTTTAATACAAATAAAGAAACCATTACCATAGGTACAATACTGAACGGATCAAAAAAAGATGATATAACTGGAAAAGACCGTTTGCTATACATACCAAGAAGCAAGCCTATACCCCCTCCAACTATAACTCGTAAAATCGCTATAATTATACTCGCTCCAACTGTCCATTTCGCGCCTTCTATTATTAATTGAAAAAGATCGCGTCCTTTCTCATCACTTCCGAACCAAAATTTACTCGACGGTGAAAACGGAGCAGCCTCTAGTTCTCCTTTTTCGTTATACATCATCGTTAGTTCGCGAATATTCCCATCGAAAAGCAACGTATTCCCAATACTAATTATCATAAGTACACTTAAAAAAACAACACCAAACCAAAACCTTACATCTCTTTTTACAACTACCCACATATTACACACGCTCCTTTATAACATTTTTTAAAAGCGTATGTAATATACGAAATAGTATAAAAAGCGGTACGTATAATATTACCAGACTCACTGTAAATATTTCTAATTTAGAATTTTCTTTTACAAAAACAAACATTCCGTATGTATTGAAAATCCATTCAATAATATATAAATTTGAAAGCATAAATAAAATATTTGTTTTCGCATAATAAATTGTCGTCAATAAAACATTTCTTGAAATATGATGTGTCAAAATATGCCGTAAGCTTAATCCTTTACTCTTGGCAAACAAACTATATTCTTTCTCTAATTCTTCTTTAAATCGTAATAACAATAGTTTAATAAACAATAATGTTGTTGGTATTGTAAGACATATAATCGGTAACAAACGTATTTTTTCTTCCCCTAATCCAGCCAGTTTGACCGGCATAAATCCTGTTTTTTGAAAAAGAATTACGACAAGAAGTTGTGATAATAATATAAGTAATATATCCGGTATACTCTCCAGCGTAAGAAAAACCCCGTTCCATATTTTTTGTTTCATATGAGAACGCTGCAATACCCAAACGACAAGTATATACGCTATAAGCAAAGATAGTAAAAACGCTGATAGAAATACAATCATCGTTTCCATGTAATGAATCCATATTTGCGGAAATAATTTTCTTGAGTCCCGAAATCCATATGTAATTTCACCTGGTTGAAGTAACTTCTCTCCAAGAAATACAATCGTGTTCCAAAAACCGATTAAATCAATTTGCAATCCCTTAAATAAACGCGGTAGCGCACCTAGGCAGATTATACATAAAATTGCAGCTACTAGTTGTAAACAAGTAATCCCACACCATTTAGCAATTCGCATCAACATAACGATTTCACCTCACCATCCGATAGAATATTCAGAAATCAAAAACCAGATATATTACATTTCTTCAGCTATACCTTGCACCTGCTTCTTTCCACTAGGTAAAATAGCTTGATATAAACACGTAACAAAAAATAATAAACCAAATAAAATAATATATAACGTATCTGCACGAATCCATTTCGGGAACAACATCGCTATCGCACCGAGAGATAACAGCTGAAATCCTGTCGTTAATGGACTAAGTAAACTTTGAACACGTCCCATGAATGATTCTTCTACAATTTCATACATCCAGCCCATGATTGCAACATTAATAAACGGTAAAAAGAAAGTCGCAAAAGCGATACATACATAAAAAGACCATACGTAGTTTACAAAGTAACACATACCGAAGAAGACACCTGATCCCGCCATACCAAATACAATAATAGGTTTGGGTGCATATTTCTTACCTACACTTGTTGCTATAATACTTCCAATTAGTAATGAAATCCCTCCAACTACACCACCGACCATCGCTAAACTTTCATACGTTGCTGGTGCTAATTTGTATTTTAATATGTAAGTTGTGGATACGCTTAAAATACCGTTTAATAATCCAAAAACGATAAATCCTAAAAGTAATTTTTTTAAAGTTTCATTTTGGTATATATACTTAATCCCTCCTTGAAACTCTGTCATTAACATCTTCAAATTAACTTCTTTCCATTTTGTTCTACCATTAGGCAAACGAACTTTTTCTGGAATGGAAATCGTTTGAATCAAAATACCACTCATAATAAAGGTGAGCGTATTTACTAAAATGCTCCCGTAAATTCCAAAAGTCCAGTACACCATCGTTGCAATTCCTACACCAAACAAAGCATACAAACTATTCACCATTTGATTCACACCTGCTGCTGCACCATATTGGTCTGATTCAACTATTCCCTGTATCATCGACTGTTCGGATGGAGAGAAAAATTGTATACACGCATTTTCCAAAAATAAAAATATAAAGACAAGTATAATCATCCCGTAATAAAGCGAAATTAGGATTCCGATATTACAGAGCGAACAACATATGTTACTTACCGTACAAATACGTTGTCTATCAAAACGATCCACTACTGTCCCTACTAATAGAAAAAAGATTAATGCAGGTAATGCCATCATAATTTGTGTCATCGTTGCGTAAACTGGTTGTTTGCCGTATTGATCTAACAAATAAAACATTAAAGAAACTCCAGCAATCATAGAACCGAGTCGCTCTAAAATATTTGCTAGAAAAAAGCGTGCATACACTTTGTTGCGAAATAACTGTAGCATTTCTTTCATACTTCTAACCCTTTCTCTCGACAAAATTTTATTGTTCTAGTCATTTCTTGGAAGTTATATTATATTTTTCGACTATTATCCAATCTTTTCCTTCTGTATAGAGAACATTATAAAAAGACTCTTTTATATAAGAGTCTTTTTATTTCACTTCGCTTCACATAATGATATGTAGCTAAAATCTTTTATGTCTCGCTAACTATTTTATTGTTCTAAAGTTCGGATACACTTTATTTATTTATTTATTTTACGAATGTATCGCTCATCCACTCATAAAACTTTTCCTTCTCTTCAAATTGCGGATAATGAGCTGATTTCTCAAAAATAATAAATTCTTTTTTCTCTGCTTCAATCGTATCAAAATATGTTTTCGCTGCATGCAATGAAGTGTTATAGTCATATTTCCCCATGAGGAAATAAAGCGGTAGCTTCATTTTAGTCACCTTAGTAGGCAATGGATTCTTTAAATCCTTTTCTAATAAGACAGATTGAGAATGTGATAATCCAACGTTGTAACGAATTACGTCTAACAAGTTATATTCATTGCTAAGTAACACCCCAATGTTATCACCATCTGGATTTTCAATGAGTCTTGATGTTCCACCATATTTCGCAACATAATTTCTCGGAGTGTATGTATCACCATTTTTAATTTTTTCAGTCAATCCATTTAAATAGGAAACTTCCTCTTCATTGCCTGCATTTTTCGCTTGTTCTATGACAAACTTTAAACTATCCATCTCACTTTCTAATGTATCACTCATTTGCCCAATGCCAACATATGCTTCATATTTTTCAGGGGCTTTATCGGCAGCTTGCATTCCGATATATGTACCGTAAGAATGACCAACCAATATTACTTTTTCTTTACCTAAACGTTTTGAAACATAATCTGTCATAGCTAATAAATCCTCTACAAGAAGATCTGATGTAAGATTTGAATAGTCCTCAAAGAAATGGTACGATTTCCCGCTTCCTCTTTGATCATAATTAACTACGGTGAATTTCTCTTCCAATAATTTTTGATACTTTTGAGCATATGGTATTTCTGAAGAACCAGGTCCACCATGTACAAAAATAATAACTGGATTGTTCTTATCTTTGCCGCGTATCATAATTTCATGACTACTTCCATTTATCTCTATTTGTTCTAATGTACTTATACTGTTTTTCCCTTTTATTTGCGAAGTCCATGTAGGAAATACTAGTGCTACGATTAATGTTAGTGTAGTTATGACTCCAATAAATGTTATTAATTTTTTTATCTTCTTCATAGGATATATCCTTTCTTATAAATTTGTAAAAATAACAATTTAATTCTATAAAACTACATTATTAATATCCCATACACTTCTTAACATTCCGCTATATAAACTCTTAATATTTTCTTAATTTTCAATACATCAATCGTAGAAAAACTTAATCACAGGTATTACAAATATTGAAAAAAGCCCTTGTTTTCAAACAAGGGCTCTTTTCATAAACTATTTAGCTACTTCTTCTTTCGGCATTACCATTCCTTTATACAATTGGACAGTAATCCAGTAATAAATGAAATAAATGACTAAGAAAATCCCAATTGGCACCCACACTTTTACAAACGGGTCAACTAATATGAAGCTAAATAAGTTAAGCCCTACTAAAACGTGGGAAATTCCAATAATCGCCGGGAAAATGAATAAATATGAAATTTCTTTATATATACTTTTCGTTAACATACTGCGTCTCACACCGATTTTTCGTAACATTTCGTAACGGCGTACATCACGAGAAGCGCCCGTCAATATTTTGAACATAAGCGAACTCGCCATCATTGCTAAAAAGGCAATTCCGAGGAAAAATCCCATAAACATTGTTCCGCTCATGAAACTGCTCGTTAACTGATAAATTGTCATTTTCGTAAATATATCTACTTTTGTACCTGTTGTTTTTTCAATTTGTTCTTTTTGTCTCTTATCTATTTCAATCAACAACGGTTTATACTTTTTCATATCATCTACTTTTACTAATGTTACAGTGTGTTCTGTTCCTTGAATTCCTTTATAATGCGCTTCATCTGCAATTCTTACAGGTTTTCCGTTGAATTGATTATGTGTAATTTGTATCTCTCTTACAATCGCATCTTCCCAATCTTTTGGCATACGAGGGAATTTTGCTGATTCAGGAGCCTCTAAAGTAGAATATACAGGTTCCGTTAAAGGTTCAGCCACCCGTTTACGCGCAGGCTCTTTTAAAGTTTTCGTATCAAAACGTTCGGAAATTAGTGGTGGTTTCGCTGTTAAATCGTTACGTAAGTAATAAACCGCTTCCCCATCTACTTTATACTTATACTTGCTTTCTTCAACAATTTCCATTTCTTTTAATGCGGTTGTATCTTGTTCATTTGGATCATGAATTACGACATCATATACACGAGAAAGCTCTGTCATAATACCTACATTTTTTTGGAAAGCCATCCCTGCAGTCATCGCACCTGCTCCTAATGCAATTAACATCGCTACAGTGCCTAATACTCTCGATAAACTATTTACTCGAAAGCGTAGCTGTGCGTATGTAAAACTATTTAAGCCCGTTTCATTTCGTTTTTTATTTCCTTTAATTTTCATCACAAAAAATGGGAGCAATGAACTAAAGATAAAATATGTTCCAAGTGTTGTGACGATTGTCGCTATGATAAAACCGAGTTCAGCAAACATTTTTATATTTACGATAAAATAGTAGCCTGTACTTACTAGTAATACACCAAGTACGGTCATTATAATAATGCGAGTTTTACTTTTCTTCACTTCATCTAGTGTTTCATCTTCACGAATTAGCTCTAGTTCTGTTTTTCTTAATAAACGGATGCTATTCATTAAACCAGTAATAAAAAATAGTATTACGAAGAAAATAGCTGTAACTATGATTGCTGGTATATAAACAGATGAATAACTACCTTTTGCTGAAATTTCCATACCATTCATTAAAAAGTTTCCTGCTACACTTGCAAGTAACATCCCTACTAAAATCCCGATAATAATACTAACAATACCCATACCGAATGTTTCAATAAATAATAACTGTGCTACTTTTTTCTTTTTCGCTCCGAGCATCATGTACATACCGAGTTCTTTTCTTCTTAATGTG
Organism: Bacillus sp. Brlt_9; assembly: GCF_051948935.1. NCBI lineage: Bacteria > Bacillati > Bacillota > Bacilli > Caryophanales > Bacillaceae > Bacillus > Bacillus sp. Brlt_9. Next base: position 168,886 of record NZ_JAYJLO010000010.1, read on the forward strand.
AGTAAGAAAGAATTGGCATATATAATATAAAATACAGTTATGAAAGATAATAGTATTGCACCTACCCAGAATACGAGTCTAATACTACTAATAAGACTATTATCCTTCGTAAATTCACTATTCATCGCCATCGTTTGGAACATGTAAAAAATACTAATGCTAATAACGAGACCAATAAGTAAAACCATATAATCTTTTAACATCTTTTTCATACTATGACGTGATAATTTGAATAACATAGTCTCGCCCCCTACTTAGACTCAGCAGCTGAGCCCATATGAGCGAGCACACCTAATATATCTTGATAGAAATCTTCTCGCGTTCCTTGACACTTTAATTCTTTATATAAAAGACCGTCTTGAATAAATAATATACGCTCACAATAACTCGCACTAAATGCATCGTGTGTAACCATCAAAATACTTACATTATGATTTTCATGTAGATCTTGCATCGCTTCTAATAAACTTTTTGCATTTTTACTATCAAGCGCTCCTGTCGGTTCATCTGCTAATACGATTGCTGGATTATGTACTAAAGCTCGAGCTGCCGCTGTTCTTTGCTTTTGCCCACCAGAAACAGCAGTTGGATATTTTGTTAAAATTTCAGTAATCCCTAATTTCTTCGCAACTTCATCCACCTTTCCAGTAATTTCACTTGAAGGTACGCCTTGCAGAGAAAGTGGTAAAGCGATATTTTCATAAATTGATAAGTTTTCAAGTAAGTTAAAATCTTGAAAGATGAATCCTAATTTTTGAGATCGAAAATCTGACAATGCATTCCCCTTCATAGAAGTAATATTTGTACCAGCTATTGTCACACTTCCACCTGTCGCTTGATCCAATGTACTAATCACATTAAGTAAAGTCGTTTTTCCAGACCCAGAAGGACCCATAATCCCGACAAATTCCCCTTCCTTAATATTTAATGATACGCCCCTTAATGCTTTTGACTGATTCTCATTTCTTTTCCCATACGTTTTTTCTACACTCTCTACAGTAACTACATTTGTTGACATCTCTTTCACTCCATCCCTTTTGTATAAATTAAATTTCTCACATATTTCTTATCTTTTTCTCATGCAAATTCTTAAGAATTTTTTAATTATTCATTCAAGAAGAGTTACACCCGTAACATGAACCTATTTCCTACTTCATATTCTCATTTTTCTAAAACTCGTTCCCTCGATTTCGCTTACATTTACCTTACATTTTTGTAAGATAAAAAAGAAAACACACCATTATAAATTGGTGTGTTTTCTTTTTAAACTCTATTTCCGATTATTTATTTCCTCTTTCATACTTTCCACAAATACACCTAATTCAACAACTTCTGATTTCTCTTCCCCATATTTACGCACATTTACAGCTACGTTCTCCATTTCCTTATCCCCAATAACAAGAACATAAGGAATTTTTTGCATTTGTGCTTCTCTTATTTTATATCCTAATTTTTCATCTCGCATATCTCTTTCAACACGAACACCAGCTTGTTCTAATTTATCTACAACTTCATCTGCATATTGTACATGAACTGCATTCGAAACTGGAATTACTTTTACTTGAACTGGTGCCACCCATGCCGGGAACGCGCCTCCAAAGTGCTCAATTAATATTGCTAAGAAACGATCTAAAGATCCTAATACTGCTCGGTGAATGACAACCGGTCTTTTCTTTTCATTCTTTTCATCTATATAATTTAAATCAAACTTCTCTGGCATTTGAAAATCTAGTTGGATTGTTCCGCATTGATGACTTCTATTTAAAGCGTCTTTAATGTGGAAGTCAATTTTCGGTCCGTAAAATGCACCGTCACCTTCATTTAGTCTATATTTATAATTCAATGAATGTAATACATTTTCTAATGACGCCTCTGCTTGCTCCCATAACTTATCATCACCCATTGAATCTTCTGGACGAGTAGAAAGCTCTACTTCATATTCGAATCCGAAAGTTTTATAAACGTAATCAATTTGCGCCATTACGGATTTAATTTCATCTTCAATTTGTTCTGGTGTTACAAATAAATGAGCATCATCTTGGCAGAAAGTACGAACTCTTAATAATCCGTTTAATGCTCCGCTAAATTCATGTCGGTGTACTTGGCCGAACTCACACATACGAATTGGCAATTCGCGATACGAGTGTAATCTATTTTTAAACATTAACATATGTCCTGGGCAGTTCATTGGTTTTAATGCGAAGCTTTTATTATCTACTTCAGAAAAATACATGTTGTCTTTGTAATGTCCCCAGTGTCCTGATTTCTCCCATAATTCTTGGTTCATCATAAACGGAGTACGTACTTCTTGATACTTATACTCTTTTTGAATTTCTCTTAAAAATGCTTCTAATTCATTTCGGATAATCTGTCCTTTCGGTAAATAAAATGGCATTCCCGGAGCCTCTTCTGAAAACATAAATAACTCTAGCTCACTACCTAATTTACGATGATTTCTTTTTGCTGCTTCCTCAACGAAATGTAAATACTCTTCTAATTCTTTTTGAGAAGAGAACGCAACACCATATATACGCTGAAGCACTTGATTGTTACTATCCCCTCGCCAATATGCACCAGAAACGTGAGTTAATTGGAAAGCTTTCAAATAGCCTGTTGACGGTAAATGTGGTCCTCTACATAAATCTACAAATTCACCTTGTTTATATAGTGTTACACTTTCCCCACTAGGAATTGCTTCTAACAAATCTAATTTCAGGTGATCATTCATTTCTTGAAACAGTTTTGCTGCCTCTGCTCTTGAGACTTCAATTCGTTCTATTTTTACATTTTCATTTATAATCTTTTTCATTTCTTTTTCGATTTTCGGTAAATCTTCTACGTTTACACTATTCGGGAGATCCATATCATAATAAAATCCATTTTCAATAACAGGCCCTACACCAAGGTTTACATTACCATACATTCTCTTTACAGCTTGCGCTAAAATATGTGCCGCAGAATGTCTAGCAATTTCTACCCCTTCATTAGAATCTATAGTAATGATTTCTACTTCCGCATTGCCTTCAATAATTCGGCGTAAATCATATAACTGATCATTTACTTTCCCTGCGACTGCTTTCTTTTTCAAACTACTGCTAATGGATCCAGCAATTTCTTCTAAAGTAATTCCTTTTACAAATTCTTTCACGCTACCATCCGGAAATTTCATTTCAATCATCTGTTCTTTCATTTTTCATCTCTCCATTTCATAATAAAAAGCACACTCATCCCTAAAATAGGGACGAGTGTGCTTTTACCCGTGGTTCCACCCAGATTCCCATTGTAAATTTAC
>NZ_JAYJLO010000011.1:0-161761 GCF_051948935.1 Bacillus sp. Brlt_9
AGAACCAGAAGAAGAGCCAGAACTGGAACAGGAAGAACCTGAAACAGAAGAATCTGGAGAATCAGAGACGAACTATTATCAAGAGGATGAAGATGAAGGATACTAGCATATCAAATTGAATAACGAAGTTTTACAAGAGTTACACCCAGGAGTTGGAGAAATGTCTGAGTATATTTCTTCTACTTTTCTTTCTGTTTCAGTGGCAGTTTAACAAATAAAATCTCACTTAATGTTATAACGGTGAACCGTATTATAAATAAATTTTTCATTTGTATATAAGGAGTAAAAAAGACCATTGGACAAAAATCACCAATGGTCTTTTACACATGAATAGGTGATATATAGATTTCCTAAAATAAGTATGTTTCTATTTTTAAAAAAGTGTGATGTAATATGAAGAGGAAAAAAGTATAAGTAGTCATAGAAGTGAGGAATTAAAGGTGAAGAAGTTTAAAAAGTTTTACTTGGAGATTACGAGTGTATGTAATCTTGCGTGCAGCTTTTGTCCGCCGACGGAAAGGCAGAAGCAGTTCATTTCTGTGGAGGATTTTGCGAAAAGATTAGACCAAATTAAGCCTCACACAGACTACATTTATTTGCACGTGAAGGGTGAGCCATTGCTTCATCCAAAAATAGATCAACTGTTAGATTTAAGCCATGAAAAAGGGTTTAAAGTGAATATTACAACGAACGGAACGTTAATTAATAAGAGAAGGCATAGACTGTTAAATAAGCCTGCTCTAAGACAAATGAATTTTTCATTGCACAGTTTTGATGGACACCCAGGTTCTCAAGATAAAGAGGGTTATGTAAGAAGTATACTTTCCTTTATTAGAGAGGCGACGAGTCAATCAGATTTAATTGTTTCACTTAGATTATGGAATTTAACGCAGGATAATAAAACAAATGCTGAAATCCAGAAAAATAGAGAGTTACTATCCATCATTGAAAATGAGTTTGGTCTATCTTATCAAATCGAAGAGAAGCTTACACCGGGAAAAGGTATAAAAATTGCGGAACGTGTCTTTATTAATCAAGACTATGAATTCCAGTGGCCAGCATTACATGAAGAAGAGGATGATGGAAAAGGATTCTGTCACGGTCTTCGAAATCAGGCTGGAATTTTAGCGAATGGAACAGTTATTCCTTGCTGTTTAGATGGTGAAGGGATTATTAACCTTGGAAATATTAATACTGACTCATTTTCTAACATTATAGAAGGTGAAAGAGCGACAAACATTGTCGATGGATTTTCGAAAAGGGTTGCAGTTGAAGAGCTATGCAGAAAATGTGGATACCGTAAAAGATTTGGAAAGTAAATATGAAAATAAGCCCTCATAAAGCGAGGGCTTATTTTTTATTCTTGATAAGAGCGCTCTAATTCATCAATTAAGGAACTGACGTAAGAAACGGCCCTGCGGATTGCATCTGGTTTTGACATATCGACTCCGGCATGTTTCATTAATTCAAGTGGTTTCATCGTACCACCAGCGCGAAGTACATTTAACCAGCGGTCAACAGCAGGTTGTCCTTCCTCTTTAATCATTTGAGCTACCGCAGTAGATGCAGTAAGGCCAGCGGAATAGGTGTAAGAATATAAGCCCATATAATAATGAGGTTGACGCATCCAAGTTAAGCCAGCACCTTCGTCAATTTCTACAGAATTCCCCCAGAATGTAGAAAGTACATTTGTTTTTATTTCAGTTAAAGTTGTAGCTGTAAGTGCTCCGCCTTCTTCTGCTAGCGTGTATACTCTTCTTTGATATTCTCCCTCAAGTAAATGAGTAACAAAGTTATGATAATATGTGCCGAGTAGTTGCAGAATCACCCATCTGCGCATTCTCTTATCGTCATTCGTTGCTAATAAATGCTGGGCTAATAGTAATTCATTCATTGTAGATGGTGCTTCAACAAAGTACATAGATGGACGTACATTCATAATACGCTGGTTTTTATTTGCTAAATAAAAATGACCAGCATGCCCAAATTCATGAGCTAATGTGAAGCAACCACGCATCGTATTTTGCCATGTAATTAAAATGTATGGATGAGAACCATACGGGCTTGAACAAAATGCCCCGGTTGATTTCCCTACATTATCTGCAAGATCGACCCATCTTTCTTTGAATCCTTTTTCGATAATAGAACTATATTCATCGCCCAACACTTGTAAAGAGTCTTGAATGAGTTTTCCAGCTTCTTCATAAGTGATTGCCGGATTAAATTCGGGATCTAACGGTGCATGTAAGTCGCAGAAAAGCATTTGATCGAGTCCTAATACTTTCTTTTTTAAATCTGCAAAACGGCGCATATGAGGTGCTAATTCTTTATAAATAATATCAAGTTGATTGTTATACATTTCAAGTGGAACTTTTTGAGGTTCTAGAAGCATATGAGTAACAGATTCAAATTTGCGTAAGCGAGAAAGTGTCACTTGTTTTTTTACTTCAGTCGCATATGTTGTTGCCACTGTATTTTTATATCGTTTCAACGTGGAAACAAATGATGAGTATGCTTTCCTACGTATGTCTACGCTTGGGGAAAACTCATATTTACTTTCAAATAATGCAAATGATACAGGGAGTTCGTTTCCTTGTTCATCTTGTATGGAGGTAAAATCCATATCGGCTAATTTAGTCATACCATAAATTTTGTATGGAGAACTATGTACCTCGCCAAGTGCAGCAAGAGCTTCTTCTGTTTCAGGAGAGAGCGTGTGCTGCCTTTTTTGTAGTATGTCTAGTAATGATTTACGGAAAGGTTCGAGTTTTGTTTCTTCAGTTAAATATTTTTCAATTGTACCTTCGTCAAATGAGAGGATTTCATTATGGATAAAGGATAGTGCAGTATATACTTTCGTCCATAAAGCAGCAATTTTGGAAGAGTTAGCTTGAACAACTGGATTTGTACGGTCGGTAGATTCTTTTAAATTTGCGTAGGAGTATAGTTTTGTTAACTTCATTAAAAGCTCTTCTTCTAAAAGTAGGCAATGTAATAAGCTAGTGGAGCTAGTGTGTAATTGGCCTTTAAACACATCAAGTTTTTTTATATCGTTTGTTAATACACGTAATGCAGCTTCCCACTCTTTATCAGATTCGTATAAATCAGAGAGGTCCCATGTCAGTTCAGTAGGGACTTCCGCGCGAATATGGCGTTTCTCAATTATATTTTTCATTTGTTATATCCCCCTTAGTATAAGTATATAAAAATATGATACTAGAAAATTCAGTAAAATGAAAATATTTTACATTTTTATATATAAAAGAAGGACAAGCATACAAATGCTTGTCCTTCGAGTTAAATTTAAAAATTAATATACTTTATCACCGTTGAAAATAGAGTTTTTCACGACTACATAATCTACAGTACGAATTGAATCTAATTTTGTTCCACCAGCGTAAGAGATAGAAGATTGAAGATCTTGTTCCATTTCAACTAAAGTGTCTTCTAAAGAACCTTTATGCTCAACGAACATTTTCTTACCTTCAACGTTTTTCTTCTCGCCTTTTTGGAATTCAGAAGCTGAACCGAAGTACTCTTTATAAAGTTTGCCATCTTTTTCGATTGTTTCCCCTGGAGACTCTTCATGACCAGCGAATAGAGAACCAATCATAACCATAGTCGCCCCAAATCGAATAGATTTAGCTACGTCGCCGTGTGTACGAATACCACCGTCAGCGATAATTGGCTTACTTGCAGCTTTTGCACACCAGCGAAGTGCAGCTAGCTGCCAACCGCCAGTTCCAAAGCCTGTTTTAATTTTAGTAATACAAACTTTACCAGGTCCAATACCAACTTTTGTTGCGTCAGCACCAGCATTTTCTAATTCTCTTACCGCTTCTGGAGTTCCAACGTTTCCAGCGATAACGAAGCTTTCTGGTAAATGCTTTTTAATATGTTGAATCATGTTGATTACAGCATTAGAATGTCCGTGCGCGATATCAATCGTGATGTATTCAGGCGTAAGGTGCTCAGCAGCTAATTGCTGTACGAATTCATATTCGTCCTCTTTTACACCAACACTAATAGAAGCGATTAATCCACGTGATTGCATATCTCTAATGAATGAGATACGTTTCTCTGGTTGGAAACGATGCATGATATAGAAGTAATTGTTTTCAGCTAAATAAGTTGCGATTCTTTCATCAATAATCGTTTGCATATTTGCAGGTACGACAGGTAATTTAAATTTATGTTTACCTAAAGTGACAGTTGTATCACATTCAGAACGGCTATTTACAATACATTTTGCAGGAATTAATTGAATATCTTCATAGTCGAATACGTTTTCCATCATTTACACCCCTAAAATACGAATATTTTATTCAGTTTGTTTAAAAATGTTCGTCCAAAGGATAATTTACATTATTTTCACTCATAAGTCAAAGGTTTTCATGTTTATATTTGAAAATTAAATTTTAGCTACGTATTTTGTAAGTTCATGTAATGAAAATGTGTTTAAACATAGTATTATTTGATGTAAAATTATGTTTGGAAAATAAAAGTTTAATAGGTAAATTTAGGAGGGGTACTAATGAAGCGTCTAGTATATATGGATTGGTTGCGAGTATTAGCAACAATTGCAGTAGTTACAATTCACGTTGCTGCTGGTTATGTTTCAGTATTAGATGCAAATAACGCTTCACGCTGGATGGCTGGTAATCTATTTGAATCGATTTCACGTGCGAGTGTGCCGATTTTTGTAATGATTAGTGGAGCTTTATTGTTAAAAGGAACGAAAGATATTTCAGTCGGGGAGTTTTTACAAAAGCGCGCGAGTAAAGTAATTATACCTTTTGTAGCTTGGAGCGCTATATTTTATGCATATGGAGCATATGCAGGCTATTTCCCGGCCTCTTTAAAGCAAGGGATTAAGCACTTTTTAACGGATACTATTGGGGGACATTTATGGTTCTTATACATGATTGTAGGGATATATTTAATTACACCTCTACTGAAAATCTTTGTGAAGAATGCTAAAAAAAGAGAAATAGAATACTTTTTAATTTTATGGCTATATGCGTCTGTTATAGTCAATTTAGTGAAACATTATTATCCTATCAACTTTAATATTGAATTATTTTATGTTACGAATTATGTAGGGTACTTCCTACTTGGTTATTACTTATCCAATTACGATATTTCGAAAAAATGGAGAAATATTTCTTATGTTGGAGGACTTGTAGGATTTATTAGTACATTCTTTATTACGTATTACTATACAGTAAAAGCAAATGGACAATTAGAGCATTTTTGGTATGGATATTTTGCGCCAGGCGTTGTACTGATGGCGATTGGATTATTTGTATTTTTCAAATATGCTTTCCAAAAATCAGAAAGAGAATTACCATTGTTATTCCGTTTTATAAATCAAGCAAGCCTTGGAATCTATATTCTTCACTTCTTCTTATTAAATAACTTGTTGTACATGGTTTTCCCGAAAGTAAATGAGCGTGTACATGCAATATTGGCAATACCTATTAATGTAACGATTACAATTGTTCTTAGTATGGTAATTACGTTAGTATTGCAAAGAATACCAGTTGTGAAAAAACTGGTTCCGTAAAAATGAATATGGTATAGATAGGGCAGACTTATAATTAAGGCTGCCCTTTGCTATTTTAAAATTATACGTAGATAAATTTAGGCTGAAACGAATTAAAAACAGTGGATTAATATAGTATCTTACTATAGTCTAAAGTGAGGTATGAAGAATAGAATAGGTTAAATATAAAATCAAATGAGGTTAATATATGAGTAAAAAAAGCTTTAGTAATTATGCATTAAGTAAAGAAGTAAGACGAGCACTTACTGGTTTAGGATATGAGCATCCAACAGAAGTGCAAGGAGAGGTTATTCCAGTTGCATTGCAAAAGAAGGACCTTGTTGTAAAATCACAAACGGGTAGTGGGAAAACGGCCTCGTTCGGTATACCACTTTGTGAAATGGTAGAGTGGGAAGAAAATAAACCACAAGCGTTAGTTTTAACACCAACGAGAGAACTTGCTGTTCAAGTGAAAGAAGATATTACGAATATAGGGCGATTCAAAAGAATTAAAGCCGCTGCAATTTATGGTAAATCTCCATTTGCACGTCAAAAATTAGAGCTAAAACAAAAGACGCATATTGTAGTAGGGACTCCAGGACGTGTGTTGGATCATATTGAAAAGGGAACTCTTTCTTTAGAGCGATTAAAATATTTAGTAATTGATGAAGCAGATGAAATGTTAAATATGGGCTTTATCGATCAAGTAGAGGCAATTATTGATGAATTACCTACAAAAAGAATGACAATGCTATTTTCAGCAACATTACCGGAAGATGTTGAAAAATTATCACGTACATATATGAATGCACCAACTCATATTGAAATTAAAGCGGCTGGGATTACAACGGATAAAATTGAACATACTCTGTTTGAAGTAAGGGAAGAAGAGAAGTTTTCACTTCTTAAAGATGTAACGATGATTGAAAATCCCGACAGCTGCATTGTTTTTTGTCGTACACAAGAAAATGTAGACCATGTATATAGACAGCTAAAACGAGTTAATTATCCTTGTGACAAAATACACGGTGGTATGGTACAGGAAGATCGTTTTGAAGTTATGGATGATTTTAGAAAAGGAAAGTTCCGTTATTTAGTAGCAACAGATGTAGCTGCAAGAGGAATTGATATTGATAATATCACACATGTTATTAATTACGATATTCCATTAGAAAAAGAAAGCTATGTACACCGTACAGGAAGAACGGGACGAGCTGGTAATAGCGGAAAGGCCATTACATTTATAACGCCTTATGAAAATAGATTTTTAGAAGAAATTGAAGAATATATCGGATTTGAAATTCCAAAAGTATTGGCACCTTCAAAAGAAGAAGTTATAAAAGGGAAAGCTGTATTTGAGGAAAAAATACATGCTAAACCAATTATAAAGAAAGATAAAAACGCGGATATAAATAAAGGAATTATGAAACTGTACTTTAATGGCGGGAAGAAAAAGAAGATTAGGGCGGTGGATTTCGTAGGTACCATTGCTAAAATCCAAGGTGTTTCGGCTGAAGATATAGGCATTATTACAATACAAGATAATGTTTCTTATGTTGAAATATTGAACGGAAAAGGACCACTCGTTTTAAAGGTTATGAGAAATACGACGATAAAAGGTAAGCAGTTGAAAGTTCATGAGGCAAATAAGTAAAAAAACTATCCACTTTCATAAGTGGATAGTTTTTTATTTAAGATTCTTTTAAATCATCGACTAATTTCTCTGCTAAACGTCTATACATATTACTCATGTTCACTAAGGAGTTTAGTAATAAAAACTTTTCTAGCTTTGGATCTTCTAAGGAAGAAAGTTCACTTACCTCTGAAACACGGCTATTTACGTCTTGTGTAAAGCTTTCGACGTTATTTTCGGTAATAGAAAGATACTCTTTATATAGTGTATTTAATTTGAATGAATCGTCGTGTAATAAAGATTCGTTTATATTTTCTAAGGAGCTTTTTATGTCATTAATGGAAAGAGCCCCTTTTAATTGATAAATTAGGCTGATTAAAATCATATGCTCTTTTGAGTATTTTTTATTTTTGATTGGAATAAATAATTTCCCTTTTGCATAATTGTTAATCATTGTTTTTGTTAATACTTTTTCGTCATCAGTTCTCGTTGTATCTGCATAAGTATTTTCAAATAGTTGGACAACCTGATCTACATACAAGTCGACATTTGGAATATCTTCAAGCGTAATATTCTTTTCTAAATGTAATGTTTCAAGTAATTTATTTATATTTTCCACGTAGAACCCCTCACTTTTATAACTTAGTGGAGCATAATGTTTAGTTTATCTCTAAATATGGTATTACGAAACAAATGAATTGTAAATGTTGACCTATAGTAATAATGTGTATATAATTACATGTAGTTATCGAAACTACATGTAATTATACAAGGGGTGTTTATATGAATGCTTATATAAGAGAACCGGTTAATGCTTTTACCCATTTGGGAGGAGCTGTATTATCATTTATTGCATTATTAGCTATGCTTGTAAAAGTTTCTATTAATATGCCGTCTTTTGCGGCAATTACAGCTGTTATTTTATTTGGTATCGGAATGATGGTTTTGTATACAGCATCAGCTGTATATCATAGTGTTGTAGCCAGTGAACGTGTTATTTATTTCTTTAGGAAGCTTGATCACTCTATGATTTTTATATTGATTGCAGGTACATATGCACCATTTTGTTTAATTACATTACATTCTGCAAACGGTCTATTATTATTTTGTTTAGTGTATGCAACTGCCGTTTGTGGTATTGTTTTTAAAATGTTTTGGTTTAGTTGTCCGAGATGGTTATCAACAGCAATTTATATTACAATGGGCTGGTTAATTGTTCTATTTTTTGCACCGTTAGCTGCTAACTTAAGTGCAGGAGGTATCGTGCTTCTAGTGATTGGAGGCATTCTTTATACAATTGGTGGATTTATTTATGGAACAAAACCAAAATGGTTAGAGTTTAAACATATGGGGCATCATGAAATTTTTCACGTGTTCGTGTTATTAGGAAGCCTTGCCCACTTTTTAAGTGTATATTGCTACGTAATTTAACGATATGAAATTTCCAATTGATTTTTATTTTTCTTGATTAATAAAAAAAGATATAGACACATATGTATGTTGAAGAGTTGCATAACGTAAAGGTTATGTAGCTCTTTTTTTATATAAATCATAATAAAAAATAAATTTTTAGAATTATCAGTATTTTGTGGTAGGATAGATGTGTATTGAGGTTATAAAATTTTATAATTAATAATTAGTGGGGGACTATATATGGCGATACTTATAACGGGTGGAGCAGGATATATTGGTAGTCATACTTGTATAGAATTATTAAATAATAATTATAAAATTATAGTCGTAGATAATCTTTCAAATAGTTCAATCGAGTCTTTAAACCGAGTAAAAGAAATAACAGGAAAACAATTTGAATTTTATAAAGAAAGTGTTCTAAATCATGAAAAAATGAATGAGATTTTTTTACAACATAACATTGAAGCGGTTATACATTTTGCTGGATTTAAAGCAGTAGGGGAATCCACTACAATTCCTCTTACATATTATTATAATAATATAATAAGTACAATCATACTATGTGATGTGATGCAGAAACATAATGTTAAAAAAATTATTTTTAGTTCATCTGCAACTGTATATGGAATTCCAAAAACATCACCAATTACAGAAGAATTTCCGCTGAGTGTGACAAATCCATATGGACAAACAAAACTAATGATTGAGCAAATGATGCGTGATGTAGCAAAAGCTGATGATGAATGGAGTATTGCATTACTTCGTTATTTCAATCCATTTGGAGCGCATAAAAGTGGCCGTATTGGAGAAGATCCAAATGGGATTCCAAATAATTTAATGCCATATGTAACGCAGGTAGCGGTAGGTAAGTTAAAGGAGCTAAATATATTCGGAAACGACTATCCAACCAAAGATGGGACCGGTGTCCGTGACTATATTCACGTTGTTGACCTTGCAAAAGGACATGTAAAAGCACTTGAGAAAGTACTTGGGACGAAAGGAATCGAGGCGTATAATCTTGGCACAGGTAAAGGGTATAGTGTGTTGGAGATGGTAAAGGCTTTTGAGAAGGTTTCGGGTAAAAAGATCCCTTATAAAGTGATTGGGCGTCGTCCTGGTGATGTAGCAATATGTTTTGCTGATGTATCTAAAGCGAAACAAGAATTAGGGTGGGAAGCGGAATATGGGTTAGAAGAGATGTGCATAGATTCTTGGAGATGGCAGGTAAATAATAAAAACGGCTATCAAATGATTTAAGGTAGTTAGTAAAGCGTCCTCTTATTTCGTTGCTTGAGATCAGTAATATGTTCAATGTAGGAAAGAGAACATATTACTGACCATAGCGTTTGAATAACAACTAGTTCTATAGAAGAAAGAACTCTTAATGAATGCGAACAAGTTGTTTATGATAAACTGTATTACCTTCTTGGCTTGTATAAGGCGGTAGGCTTCGTCCGAAACAATTTGCAATAATGTTGGAGTGAGGAGGATAAGAAATACGAATTTCATACAAATTAATAGCTTCATCTAAATTAGCATAAAATACTGCTAGGTTGTTACCTTGTAAAAGGTATGGGAATTCTACCACTGTATCTTCACCAATGAGTACAGGTAATTTTACAGGATTAGAGTAGTTAGACCAATCCCATACTTCTATATTTACATAGTGTGCGTAATATGCATCTAAATTTACAATGTTTATTACCGCTGAAACTGTTGCAGGTTCTCTTGTTAATACACCTGTTGAATGAATAACAGATTGATGCGGATAATGAAGAGGCATAAATATCAGACCTTTCTAATTTAATATGCTTGTACAATATTCTATGCAAATGATTGATAGAAGGAGATAGGTAAAATGCATTATTCTATCAATTTTTTATAGAAATCAAAAATGTAATATTGAATAATATTCCAATACTTGTATCATTGTTAAAGTGCGTTTATAATCAAATAATCCTATTAGCTTTTTAATTGGATTACGTATTATTGAAAGCGTTTTTATTAAGTGGTACATTTTGATGGGAATCGTTACTGTATGACATATATGAAAGGGATTTTTTTATTGTTTTTTAAGGTAGGAAGTCTGACTTATTTTTGAAAAAACTTTGTATGTAGTTGTAAGTAAGAAGGAAAATAAGGAATAATATAATTTTTATAAGATAGGGAGGGTACGGTGTGAAAATATAAGGTTTTCACATGAGGATATATGGGTTATATAGGATTATTACTTTCGGGTGCAGCTTTATTTTTAAATAGTCTTGTTATATTAGGAAAAGCAGAGATGAAAAGTGCGGGTGTTTTTAATTTATTTGTGGGTGCACTACAAATTATTATTCCGTTCTATTTGATCATGATTTCTGACCAAAGCAATTGGACGGTATATTCATATGCAGCTACTTTCTTATTTGGATTAACCTATTTATATGTAGGTGTTACTTTTATAAAAGGAATGGATAGTAGCGGTCTAGGGTGGTTTTGTATTTGGGTAGCAATTATTGCTTTATTCTATATGGTTGTTTCATTTGTTCAATTTCACGATGTTGTTAATGCATTAACATGGTTTATGTGGGCATTACTTTGGTACTTATTCTTTGTATTAAATACACAAAAAAAGAATATCAATCAATATCTTGGAAGAATTGCCTTCGTACAATCATGGGTAACATTGACGTTGCCTTCACTCTTTTATTTTATGGGAGTATGGGGAGAGGGATTCGTATATGAGCTATGGGTTTATGTATCTGTAATTTCTATTTTATACTTCTGTTATTGTATTTATAAATATCGCGTACGTTAATATATGTTCTGTAGAAAAGCATGGAATCGTTAAACGAATTTCATGCTTTTTTTATATTAGCATTTATAATGGAGAGGGAGTATTTTACAATTTATCAAAATGGGGATGATGAAATTGAAAAAAGTATTGGTGCTAGGGGGAACAAGATTTTTTGGTAAACATTTAGTAGAAGCACTTTTGCAAAATGGACACGATGTAACGATTGCGACAAGAGGAATTACGGAGGCTTCTTTTGGCAGTAGAGTAAAAAGACTTATTGTAGATAGAGAAGATGGAAAACAACTAGCGGAGCGTCTAGAAGATAAAAGTTATGATATCGTATACGATAATTTATGCTATAGCTCGAATGCGGCGAAGATAATATGTGAAGTATTACGAGGAAAAACGAAGAAATACGTTATGACATCTTCAATGGCTGTTTATGAGCCAGCGATAGGCTTGTTAGAAGAGGACTTTAATCCGTATGAGTATGTTATTACATATGGGGATAGGAAGGATTTTAATTATGGTGAAGGCAAGCGATTAGCTGAAGCTGTTGTATTTCAACAAGCAACATTCCCAGTTGTTGCAGTGCGTTTTCCAGTTGTTATTGGAGAAAATGATTATACGAAAAGGTTACAATTTTATGCTGAGCATATTGTAAGGCGAGAACCTATCGCTGTGAATCATCTAGATGGAGAGTTGTCATTTATACATGAAGAAGAAGCTGGAGAATTTTTAGCTTGGTGCGGGATAGAAAGTATAGAAGGGCCAATGAATGCTTGTAGTAACGGAGTAGTTTCTACTCGAGAAATGATTCATTTCATAGAAGAAAATACGGGAATAAAAGCACTTGTTCAACAGGTAGGAGATCATATAGCACCTTATAATGAAGTGATTAATTGTACATTACATAATGGAAAAGCTAATGAACTAGGATTCACGTTCCGAGAGTTGAAAATAGAACTAGAAAAGGTATTACGTTATTACTTACATGCAATGGAATAATCATAAATCCCCCGGTGGCAATCCGGGGGATTCTGGAGGATTTCGAAAATACTAATTTTACATTACCAAATTTACCTTATACGCACGACTAATGTGTTTGTGATTGAATTGCTTGTAAATAATTTTCATTTACCCGGTCCCAGTTCACCGTATGCCACCAGTTGGTA
The DNA here is from genome assembly GCF_051948935.1 of Bacillus sp. Brlt_9. NCBI lineage: Bacteria > Bacillati > Bacillota > Bacilli > Caryophanales > Bacillaceae > Bacillus > Bacillus sp. Brlt_9. The sequence goes on from NZ_JAYJLO010000011.1 coordinate 12,546, forward strand.
ACAAATTCTGGACGCCGATTTTGATACTTTAAATAATAGGCATGCTCCCATACATCGATGACGAGTAATGGAATCTTACCTTCTTGCAGAGGTGTATCTTGATTAGGTGTACTCATAACAGTAAGTTCCTCACCATCAAGGACAAGCCAACCATAGCCACTTCCAAAACGGCTAATCGCTGCTTTGGACAATTGATCTTTTAAGTTGTCAAAGGTATTGAAATAATAATCAATTACTTTTGCAACGTCTCCATTAGGCTCGCCGCCACCGCGTGGGCTCATTACTTCCCAAAACAGACTATGACAATAATGTCCACCACCGTTATTTCTGACAGCTGTAACAATTTCCTTTGGTAAAGTTTCTAAATTACATAGTAACTCTTCTAAAGATTTATTATGTAATTCCGTATAGTTTTCTAAAGCAGCATTCAAATTATTTACGTATGTCGCATGATGTTTTCCATGATGAATAGAAAGTGTGTTGCTATCAATATATGGCTCTAGTTCATCATAGTCATATGAAAGCTTTGGCAATTGAAATGAAGACATGATATTCCCTCCTTTCTCGTTAAAAGTTGGTCTAGGTAAAAATAATTTACCTGAGTCAAAAATACACCTATTTTTTATACAAGTCAATAGTAATCTCTTTAATTTTCTGAAAAATATTACAATAAAAGTAACACTTCGACTTTCATTTGTGACTCTTATTCTTTTTGCTTATACTGTAAAGTAGTAACGTTTTGTTGAAATAGAAGGAGATCGTTTATGAGTAAAACGAAACAATTAATAGAGGAAGCGAGTCAGTTTATTACGATTTGCTACAAAGAGCTTAATAAAGAACAATTCATAGAAGAACGCATGAAAGAAATTCAAGTTGAGATAGAGAAGACAGGGACGTATGAGCATACATTTGAAGAACTTGTTCATGGATCGCGCATGGCATGGCGCAATAGTAATCGATGTATCGGAAGACTATTTTGGAGTAAGATGCACATATTAGATGCACGTGAAGTAAATGATGAGGAAGGTGTATATAATGCATTAATTCATCATATTAAATATGCAACGAACGACGGAAAAGTGAAACCGACAATTACAATTTTTAAGCAATATCAAGGTGAGGAAAATAATATACGAATTTATAATCACCAATTGATTCGATATGCAGGATATAAAACAGAAATGGGAGTAATTGGTGACTCTCATTCCGCTGCGTTCACGGATTTTTGTCAGGAGCTTGGCTGGCAAGGAGAAGGTACGAATTTCGATGTATTGCCACTTGTATTTTCTATCGATGGAAAAACAACTGTATATAAAGAAATTCCTAAAAAAGAAGTGAAAGAAGTACCAATTGAACATCCAGAATACCCGATTTCATCACTTGGAGCAAAGTGGTATGGAGTACCGATGATTTCAGATATGCGCCTAGAGATTGGTGGTATTTCTTATACTGCTGCTCCGTTCAATGGATGGTATATGGGTACGGAAATTGGGGCTCGTAATTTAGCGGATCATGATCGTTATAATTTACTGCCAGCTGTTGCAGAAATGATGAATCTCGATACATCTAGAAACGGTACGTTATGGAAAGATAAGGCGTTAATTGAGTTGAATATTGCCGTACTACACTCTTTTAAAAAACAAGGAGTTAGTATTGTGGACCATCATACTGCTGCACAACAATTTCAGCAATTTGAGAAACAAGAAGCTGCTTGTGGACGGGTTGTAACAGGGAATTGGGTGTGGCTCATTCCACCGTTATCTCCAGCTACCACTCATATTTATCATAAACCGTATCCGAATGAGATTTTGAAGCCGAATTTCTTTCATAAATAGTTTGTAGTATAGGGTATTTTCTGTAAAAATATAATTTTTTTTAATTACTGTTATGTAGCAAATGGAAGCCTTTACGCTCGGTTATTTTTGGAAGGTGCTTTTTGAACCAAGCAGTTCCTTATGTTATAATCAAATTTCTGTTTCGAAGACCTTATAGAAATATAAGGTCTTTTATTTTGCTTTTTTATGTAATAGGAATAGAAATTTTCTTTTAAATAAGGGATTTAGCATATTTTTAGGGACAACATAAGTGTGTGGAAAAATTGATGAATTATTATACTTATATAATCATTATGTTTTGGGTGTAAACGATAAAACATAATAAAGTTGTTTTTTTAGATTGCTGAGGAAGGAGGAAGTGTAAATGAGGATGAAGAGTCGAAAAACAGATTGGCCTGTATTTCTTATTAGTGGTGGCTCACTTTTATTATTTGTAATTGCAGTTTTCTTAAATAAAAGTTACGTAGAGGGAGTTATTAATAGCAGTTTTGCAGCTTCAATTAAATACTTTGGTGCCTTTTGGCAGGTTTTACTAATTGGTACATTTATTGTTGCAATGTGTATGGCGTTCTCCAAATATGGGAGAGTTAAACTTGGGGGATTAGAAAAACCTGAGATTAGTACGACAAAATGGCTTGCTATTATTATGTCTACATTACTGGCTGGAGGTGGCGTTTTTTGGGCAGCAGCAGAGCCGATGTACCACTTGATGACAGTGCCACCGATACATGAAGGTATAACTGCTGGAACGAAAGAAGCGGTAATGCCTGCTTTAGCACAAAGTTATATGCACTGGGGTTTCCTCGCTTGGACGATTTTAGGTACAATTAGTGCGGTAGTTATGATGTACGGACATTATCATAAAGGTATGCCGTTAAAACCTCGAACGCTTTTATATCCTATTTTTGGAGAGAAATTGCGAAAGAGTTGGCTTGGAACAATGATCGATGTATTTGCCATCATTGCGGTAGCTGCAGGGACGATTGGTCCAATCGGATTTTTAGGACTACAAGCAAGTTATGGGTTACAAGCATTGTTTAATATTCCTGATGTGTTTACTACTCAATTAGCTATTATTGTTTGTGTAGTAGCGGTTTCTACTATATCTGCGGTAACTGGTATTGATAAAGGGATTCAAATTATAAGTAATTTAAATGTTAGGTTAGCAGTTTTATTAATGGTATTCGTATTACTGTTTGGACCAGGTGGGTTTATTATCGACTCATTTGTTTCTTCGTTTGGATTTTATATAAATGAATTTATTCCGATGAGCACATATCGTGGTGATACAGGTTGGTTAGGGTCGTGGACAATCTTTTTCTGGGGATGGTTTATTGGATATGGACCGATGATGGCAATTTTAGTGAGCCGTATTTCAAGAGGAAGAACAATCCGAGAAATTATCATTGCAATTGGAATTATTGCACCTATTATTACAACGTTTTGGTTTACAATACTAGGGGGATCAGGTGTGTTTTATGAGTTAATGAAGCCTGGTTCTATATCGACAGCATTAAGTGAATCTGGTATGCCAGCAGCTATGATTGCAATTACAGAGCAACTGCCACTCTCAAATATTATTGGACCCGCGTTTCTTTTATTAACAATTTTATTTGTAGTAACAACAGGAGATTCAATGGCGTATTCGATTTCAATGGCAGTGACTGGAGATGGAGATCCTAGAATTAGCTTGCGAGTGTTTTGGTCGCTTATTATGGGAACAGTTGCAGCGATTCTTTTATACATGGGTGAGGGAAGTATTAATGCGCTGCAATCATTCATCGTAGTAACAGCTGTCCCGGTATCCATTCTGTTATTCCCAATGCTATGGCTAGCGCCAAAAGTTGCAGGAGAATTAGCTTTAAAGCAAGGTATTGTAAAAGAAGAAGAGAAAACTTCTTTCTTGTTCCAAAAAGCTAGTAAATCAAAATAAATAATTGTATGTATATAAAAAGAGGAAGCATCTCATTTGAGATACTTCCTCTTTCCTATTTATCCAACTATTTTTCTTGAAGGATACAGTTTCAATCTATTCTAATACTTTATCTTTCGTCTCTGGAACACATAATAGCATCGTAACTAAACCGATTGGATAGATAATGAAGATGAGAGATAATGCTCCCATTAAATTACCACCTGCAGCAAGCAATCCGATAATAACCGGTCCAAATCCAGCTAAACCACGCCCTGTACCGAAAATAAAGTTTTCTGCTGTAGAGCGAGCTTCAGCAGGATAATTTTCAGCTAAAACTGCTCCGAATCCTCCCATCATGCCATTTGCAAAGAATCCAAGCAATGCGCTTCCCCATAATAATAATGTTGAGTCTGTGAATAAGAAGAAGTAAATGAGACAGTATATAGTACCACCGATATAATAGATTGTAAAAGTTTTACGGCGACCAATTTTATCGGCTAGAATACCAAAAGTTGCAATCCCAATCAGCATGCCGATCGTAGAGATGAACATCCAACCGCTCGCCTTTGCTAATGTGTAGTTATATTTATTTGCTAAAATAGTTGGCATCCATGTAAAGATGCCATAATATCCGAAGTTCTGGATGAATGACATAATAATAAGACCAATTGTTGTTATTGTTACTTTTTTATTTGCGAACAGCTTTCGAAGTGGGAACTTTTTCATTTGTTTTAGTTGTTCTGCTTCAGTAGTTGTTAAATTACCTTCAACCTCTTTTTGTAACAGCTCTTTCTTATATCGTTGTTTCTGTTCCCATATTTTCGGTTCACTTAAACTTTTGCGTACATAAACAGCTAATAAAGCGGGAATGAGTCCGAATAAGAAAACAGCTCTCCATCCAAAATGCGGGACGATAAACGCTGGAAGAAGTGAAGCGACTAGTACGCCAAATTGCCATCCAAGTGCAACAACCGATGTCGCCTTAGCGCGCATTTCTTTCGACCATGTTTCAGTTACGATGGCCATCCCAATCCCAAATTCACCACCAACTCCCATTCCAACTAAAAAGCGAAGAATTAATAATTGCCAATAATCTGTTGCGAAATAAATAAGTGCTGTTGCGAGTGAGAATAGTAAGATTGTGAAGGCCATTGTACGGATACGCCCAAATAAATCAGCGATAAATCCAAACAAATAGGACCCGATTAGCATCCCTATTGTAGTAGCTAATGTTAAGTTTCCACCTTCAACAGGGCTTAAATGAAATTCTTTTAAAATGTAGACGAGTACGAAAGATAAGAGCAACATATCTAAACCTTCTGCTGCATATCCTAGCGCAGAACCAAATAATGTTTTATATCTTTTCTCTTTCGTCTCCTCTGTTGTTGATTGTACATCAGTAGTGACGTTCATCATTACTCCTCCTTATTTTCTTCTACAGTCGCTATGGAAGAATAACAAAAGGCCTTCTCACCTGATATGATGAGAAGGCCAAAAAGTCATACGTATCCCTAAAAAAGGACATACGTATAGTATATTCCGACTTCCTTCTCAACCTCACGGGGTTGGGTTAAAGGACTGTATTATATTACTTTATTTTTAGCACTCTTCTATTACATTGTCAAATAAAGAGGGAATTGTTATGTGTAAAATATTTCAAAAGGTATGTCATTCTTCTTGACGTCCACTTCATTATTTTCCCATAATAAAACTAACTCATATAAAAAGGAATGAATCACAGATGCTAAATTTAGTACTTATGATGATTGAACGTGTCGGACTTATTGTTATTTTAGGATTTTTACTTTCTCATATTAAAACGTTCAGGCGCCTTCTTCATAAGCAAGATGGGTATGTAGATAAGCTTAAGCTTATTTGTGTTTTTTCAGTGTTTACAATTGTAAGCAATTACACGGGAATTGAAATTGCAGGGAATACAATTATGAATGAAAATTGGCTACAAGGTGTTTCGTCATCGAGTACCATTGCGAATACACGTATTATGGGTGTTGGAATTAGTGGGTTGCTTGGTGGTCCTATCGTCGGCATTGGAGTAGGATCGATTGCTGGTATTCACCGTTATATGCTTGGTGGAACGACAGCGCTAAGTTGTGCAATCTCGTCAATTTTGGCAGGTGTTATAACGGGGTATATTGGATACATTTTTAAAAAATATAATCGTGCAATTACACCTAAATTTTCAGCGATTTTAAGTGTATTTATCGTTTCTTTAGAAATGATGATGATCCTATTAATTGTAGAGGATGGAATTAGCATTGTGAAAACAATTGCGATACCAATGATTCTTGTAAATAGTTTCGGAAGCTTTATTTTACTTTCTATGATACAAGCTATTTTGCGCCAAGAAGAAAATGCGAAAGCTTTGCAAACGCATAAAGTATTACGAATTGCTGACAAAACATTACCATATTTCCGCCGCGGATTAACAGAAGAGTCTTGTAAACATGTGGCACAAATTATTCACCGCTTTACGGGAACAGATGCGGTATCCTTAACAGATACAGAGAAAATATTAGCTCACGTTGGATTAGCATCAGATCATCATATTCCTTCGCACAGTTTAATAACAGGTTTATCAAAATCAGTATTAAAAACAGGGAAAATAATGAAAGCACAATCACGTGAGAGTATTAATTGCCAGCATGAAAGGTGTCCATTGCAGGCGGCGGTTGTTATTCCACTTACTTCACATGGAAATACGATAGGAACATTAAAGCTTTATTTTAAGAACTCTAATCAATTAAGTCGTGTGGAAGAAGAGTTAGCGGAGGGGTTGGCAAAAATATTCTCTACACAACTTGAGTTAGGTGAAGCAGAGTTACAAAGTAAGTTATTGCAAGATGCCGAAATAAAAGCGTTACAAGCACAAATCAATCCGCATTTTTTATTTAATGCAATTAATACCGTATCAGCTTTATGCCGAACAGATGTAGAGAAAGCGAGAAAATTATTATTACAGCTTAGCGTGTATTTCCGTTGTAATTTGCAAGGGGCACGCCAATTGCTTATTCCGTTAGAACAAGAGTTAAATCATGTACATGCATATTTATCGTTAGAACAAGCGAGGTTTCCGAATAAGTATGAAGTGAAGATGTACATTGAGGAAGAGCTAAAGACGACCTTAGTTCCACCATTCGTACTGCAGTTATTAGTTGAAAATGCATTGCGCCATGCTTTTCCGAAAAAGCAGCCAGTGTGCCAAGTTGAGGTACATGTGTTTGAAGAAGAGGAGATGGTTCATTTTGAAGTGCAAGATAATGGACAAGGGATTGAGAGTGAACGCCTAGGACAATTAGGAAAAATGGTAGTTCCATCAAAGAAAGGGACTGGAACGGCTTTATATAACATTAATGAACGACTTATCGGGTTATTTGGGAAAGAGACAATGCTTCAAATTGAAAGTGAATTAGAGCAAGGGACAAAAATCTCCTTCGTAATCCCGAAAAAAGTAGGGGAGGAAAAACGGAGTGTTAAAAGTATTAGTAGTTGACGATGAAATGTTAGCGCGGGATGAATTGAAATATTTATTAGAACAAACGAAAGAAGTAGAAATAATTGGTGAGGCTGATTGTGTAGAGGATGCATTAGAGGAGCTAATGAAAAACAAACCAGATATTGTTTTCTTAGATATTCAGTTATCTGATGATAACGGGTTTGAAATCGCAAATATATTAAAGAAGATGAAAAATCCACCTGCAATTGTGTTTGCGACTGCCTACGATCAATACGCACTGCAAGCATTTGAAGTAGATGCGTTAGACTACATTTTAAAGCCATTTGATGAAGAACGTATCGTACAGACATTAAAGAAATATAAAAAGCAAAAACAAATAAAATTAGAAACAAAACAGGAAGTAAAGAGTGTAGACGTAACGAACGAGATGCATAAATTAGCATTACCAATTGAGGAATCAATCGTACTTGTGAATATTGAAGATATTATATTTGTAGGACTTGTGGACGGAAAAGTGACAGTAAAAACGATGAAGGAAACATATGCAACACATGATACACTTGTTATTTTGGAAAAGAAGTTGCCGCAAGCAAGTTTTATGCGTGTCCATCGCAGTTTTATTGCAAATATTAATCATATTACAGAAATACAACCGTGGTTCAATTCTACTTATAATTTAATTATGAAAGAAGGTTCAAAAGTACCCGTTAGTCGTACATATGCAAAAGAACTCAAAAAGCTACTTCGTATTTAAGAAGTAGCTTTTTTGTATTTCATCTACCTATTTTTGTAACTAATTTTGAATATTTGACGTTCCACCATGCAAACGCTTACAGTTTTGTTTGTATCTTATACAATAAAGGTACCAAATCGAAAGAGGTGGCCAAAATGAGTACGAAAAAAGTATATAGTTTCTTATCACAAGCATTCATATTCTCAGCTATTATGTTAGTTTCTAATATTATTGCAACACATTTACCAATTCCAATGCCTTCATCGGTGATTGGATTAGTCATTTTATTTAGCTTATTATGTTTAAAGGTTATTAAATTGGAGCAAGTTGAATCACTTGGAACAGCTTTAACAGGTATTATCGGATTCCTTTTCGTCCCATCAGGTATTTCAGTTATTAATTCTCTTGGTGTAATGGGACAATATTTTGTACAAATTCTAACTGTAATTGTTGTAGCAACAATTATTTTACTCGCTGTAACAGGGCTATTTGCACAATTTATTTTAGGAAAAGATGACAAACAAACAGAAGATAAAAAAGAATTGAAAGTAGTACATAAAGGACGCAAGCACGGAAAAGTTGCGTAACCAATGTAGCGTATATATTGTTAGGAGGGAATGAACATGGCAAGCACAATGACTCCATATTTCGGAATTGTAGTTTCATTGATCGCATACGGAATCGGAACATTATTATTTAAGCATTCAAAAGGATTCTTCTTATTCACACCATTATTCGTAGCGATGGTATTAGGAATTGTCTTTCTAAAAGTCGGTAATTTTACTTTCGAAGAATATAATACTGGTGGAAAAATGATTAGTTTCTTCTTAGAGCCAGCAACAATCGCGTTTGCAATTCCATTATATAAACAAGTGGATAAGTTAAAAAAATATTGGTGGCAAATTTTATCGGCTATCGTAGTTGGATCTATTTGCTCAGTAATTGTCGTATTCATTGTTGCAAAAGCAATTGGTTTAGATACAGCAGTAATGAATTCAATGTTACCACAAGCAGCAACAACAGCAATTGCGTTACCAATCTCTGAAAGTATTGGTGGTATACCAGCAATTACATCGTTTGCAGTTATTTTTAACGCAGTTATTGTATACGCATTAGGAGCATTATTCTTAAAAACATTTAGAGTAAAACATCCAATTGCAAAAGGTTTAGCACTTGGAACAGCAGGTCACGCATTAGGAGTGGCAGTAGGAATTGAAATGGGTGAAGTAGAGGCAGCTATGGCAAGTATTGCTGTAACAGTAGTTGGGGTTGTAACTGTAGTTGTCATACCGATGTTTATGCCATTCATTGGCTAGTAAAACTTACTTAAAAAAATGAGAAAAGCAAGCTATTTGTAGGACGGATTTCTACTGATAGCTTGCTTTTTATGTTACAGTAGTGGTAAGACCTATTTTAATAAAATGTAAGTTTCCTTAAATCTTCATTAATACTGTGGAGAATACGTTTTGAATTAGGCCATTGTATTGTAAAATAAGAAGTAAGCTACTATAAGGTCTGCTAAGAGAGACATATAATAAGCTTATAAAAATCTTTATATGAATGAATAATTAAAGGTAGAGAAGAGAGAAAAAATCTACTTATTAACGTTTTACTTTATAGGACAGGAGAGAGTACTCGTCGATTATGCAAATAAAAAACCTGTTTCAAAGCAAAGGATTTCAGAGGTTTCTCGTATTAGTAATACTTGCTCTCGTGTTATACGGGCTGCAAAGTATGTTAAATTTAATTTTAATTACGTTTATTCTCACGTATTTAATGGATCGATTCCAAAAGTTTATTTCTCGTAAATTAGATCATTTCATGCCCATTAATAGGAAGATTATTATAGCATTTCTATATGTAATGTTAATTGGTGGAATTGCTATTACCCTATTTAAATATTTACCAGTATTAACGATACAAATTTCACAATTAATTTATCAATTTAACGTATTTTTAAGAAACCCACCAGATAGTGAATTAATTAAGTATGCAGTGAATGCTGTCAATCATATGGAACTTTCTAAGTATGTAGGGCAAGGCGTTGACATTTTGTATAAATCGATTACGAATGTTGGGAAATTTGGCCTTCAAGTGTTACTTTCTTTAATTTTAAGCCTATTTTTCTTATTGGAGAAAGCTCGTATCGTTGCTTTTACTTCAAAATTTAAAGAAAGCCGACTTGCAATTTTCTATACTGAAATTGAGTACTTCGGTAAGAAATTCGCACGTTCATTCGGAAAAGTAATCGAAGCACAATTTTTAATTGCAGTTGTTAACTGTGTTCTATCCGTTATTGCACTATGGATATTAGGATTCCCGCAATTATTAGGTTTAGCGTTAATGATCTTCTTACTCGGCTTAATTCCAGTAGCTGGGGTTATCATTTCGTTATTCCCGCTTTGTATGATTGCTTACAATATCGGCGGTATTATGTACGTTGTTTATATTTTAGTTATCGTAACAGTTATTCATGCGCTTGAAAGTTACGTGTTAAATCCAAAGTTCATGTCGCAAAAAACAAACCTACCGATTTTCTATACATTTATGGTATTAATCTTCTCAGAACACTTCTTAGGTGTATGGGGATTAATTATCGGTATCCCAATCTTCATTTTCTTATTAGATGTATTAGATGTGACAAGTGATGAAATGGAGAAGGACGTTGGAACAAAATAAGGTGAAGTAAAGAAAAAGCATCGATGTTCGATGCTTTTTCTTTTATAACATGACGTTCCTTATGCCATACTGTAAGAAGAACATAGAATAGGGGTGAAGTAATGGCTGTAAATGAAAAGGTAGAGTTAGCTACATTTGCTGGAGGGTGCTTCTGGTGTATGGTTTCACCATTTGAAGAGATGGAAGGAATTATAGAGGTTGTTTCTGGCTATACAGGTGGTCATAAAGAGAGTCCAACATATAAAGAAGTATGTTCAGAAACGACGGGACATTATGAGGCAGTACAAATTACATTTGATGCAAATAAAATGCCGTATGAGGAGTTATTAAATATATACTGGAGACAAATTGATCCGACTGATGTAGGTGGGCAATTCCACGACCGCGGACAGTCTTACGAAACAGTGATTTTTTATCATAATGAAGAACAACATAAAAAAGCAGATGCTTCAAAAGAAGAGCTTGCAAAGAGTGGACGCTTTTCAAAGCCAATTGCGACAAAAATATTGCCAGCAGCTACGTTTTATCCAGCTGAAGACTATCACCAAGGATATCATAAGAAAAATACATTCCGTTACGAGCTATACCGTAAAGGCTCGGGACGAGATGCTTTTATTAAGCAACATTGGCCAAAAGATAATGCTCATTTAAAAGAAAAACTAAATGAGATGCAGTTTTATGTAACGCAGGAAAATGGTACAGAACCACCATTTCGAAATGAGTATTGGAATCATAAAGAAGAAGGCCTTTATGTAGACATCGTTTCAGGAGAACCGTTATTTACTTCTTTAGATAAGTTTGATAGCGGGTGTGGATGGCCTAGCTTTACGAAGCCAGTTATGTCAGCTAGTGTGAAAGAAAAAATGGATGTAAGTCATAATATGACGCGTACAGAAGTGAGAAGTAAGGAAGGAGATTCACATCTTGGACACGTATTTCCAGACGGTCCAGGACCAGAGGGTCTTCGTTATTGTATTAACTCCGCAGCCCTTCGATTTATTCCAAAAGAGGAATTAGAGAAAGAAGGATATGGTGATTTCCTAATCTTGTTCGGAAATAAAAAATAACCTCGCAGTTAGCGAGGTTATTTTTTTGTTATTTTGCTTTTTTCTTTTTGAACTTGCTTAATACTTCATAAACGATTGGAACAATAAGAAGTGTTAATAACGTTGAACTTGTTAATCCACCAATTACTGTTACACCAAGTCCTTTAGAAATTAAGCCGCTACCTTCAAATCCTAATGCAAGCGGGATAAGAGCCCCGATTGTTGCAATTGCAGTCATTAAAATCGGGCGAAGGCGTGTTGCACCAGCTTCTAATAAAGCTTCACGTGTTGATAGACCTTCATTTTCTTTATGAATAACGCGGTCGATAAGCACGATTGCGTTTGTTACAACGATACCGATTAACATAAGCGCACCGATCATTGCAGATACACTTAATGTTTCACCGGAGATTAATAAGGCAACAAGTGCTCCGATAATTGTAAATGGTAGCGAGAATAAAATTGCGAATGGTGCAAGGGCACCTCCAAATGTAACGACAAGAACGAAGTATACAATGGCAATCGCAGCTAACATCGCTAAGCCAAGTTGCTTGAATGATTCTTCAATATCTTTTGTAACGCCGCCCATAGAAACATCTACGCCAGAAGGAAGATCCATTTTATCTACTTCTTTTTGAACAGCGGCAGATGCTTTTGAAACATCATCAGATGTTAGTTTTGCGCTTACTTCCGCATAAACACGACCATCGCGGTGTTTCACTGTATTTGAAGTTTCCCCTTCTTTTACAGTCATCACATCTTTCACAGCCACTTCATTACCAAGTGGTGTTGTAAGCTTTCGATTTGTTAAGTCATCGATTGTTTCATATTGTTGCTTTTCAGCTTCTACATATACATTGACGTCTTTACCGTCTTTTTTAATTGTTGTCAGAACAGGGCGATCATGTGGATTAGAAAGTCCCATTCCAATTTGCGCAGCTGTTAGACCCATTTTACTTAATTTTTCCTGATCTGCGACTAAAGTGTACTCGGCATACGTTTTTGCGATACTAGAGTCTATATCTTTTAAGTCTTTATTTTTCTTCATGATATTTTGAATATCTTTTACGACAGGCTTAATGTCTTCTGAGCTATCCCCGTAAACGTATAGTTTAATTTCGTTACTACCGCCACTTGCTCCGAAATCTTGGTTTTTCCATTCGCCTTTTCCAGACATCTTCTGTAGATCTTTAACGACTTGTTCTTTCTCTTTTTCGAAGTTTTTCGTGTCGTTATCATATTGTACGAAGAACATTGCCTGATTTGATTGACCAGGACTCATTGGGTTTTCGCCACCTAATGAGAATTGAATTGTTTTGACGTCTTTATTATTTTGGAAATGCTTCTCAGCTTTCGTTGCAATTTTTTCAACGTCTTCTAACGTTTGACCTGGTTCAGGGTTGTACGTTGCAATAATCATTTTTTCTTCTTCAGATGGTAAGAAGCTTACACCGATCACTGGCACAAGTGCAAGACTACCAACTAATAGAAGGACAGCAATACTTGATGTAATGATTTTATGATTTAAAGCCCATGCAAGTATACGTTTATAAATGTTTGCTAATTTACTTGGTTTTTCTTCATGGTGTACTTCTTTTTCCCTCATGCTCTCTTTCTTAAATAAAGAGTGAGCTAGCATTGGTACGATTGTAACTGCTACTAGTAACGATGCTAATAAAGCAAAGACAATAGTTAAGGCGAATGGTAAGAACATTTCACCAATCATACCTTTTACTAATCCAAGCGGTAAAAATACAGCAATTGTTACAATGGTAGAAGACATAATTGGGATAAACATTTCCTTCGTAGCTTCACGAATTAAATCTTTCCCGCGCAACTTTTCCTCTGATAACGACATACGTCGGTAAATATTTTCAATAACAACAATGGAGTCATCCACAACACGCCCGATAGCGACTGTCATTGCTCCGAGTGTCATAATGTTAAGTGTAATATCCATTTGTTTAATGACTAATACAGCAATTAATAAAGAAAGTGGTATGGAAACGACAGAGATTAATGTTGTTCGGATATTTCGTAGGAACAGCATAATAATAACAATCGCAAAGATAGCACCGAAAATAGCTTTGCTCAGCATTGTTTCTACTGATTTCTCAATAGGTGCACCTTGGTCAAATGTTGAAATAATCTCTAAGTCTTTATATTTCTTCTCAAGTTCTTTTACTTTATCTTTCACTGCATTTACAACATCAACTGTATTTGCATCAGCAGCTTTTACAATTTGAATTCCAATTGCTTCTTTTCCATTTGTACGGGAAATAGATTCTGCTTTTCCGACTTCTTTAATGTTAGCAATTTCGTCTAATGTAACTGTCGGAATCCCGTTCATAGCGGCTGGATTCATTGGTGGCATTTGTGCATTAGCGCCAGCATTTTGACTACCTTGACCGCTCGGCGATGAAGGTATAGCCGGGATCTTTAATTCTTTTAATGCTTTCATTGTTGTAATATTTCCATCTACAACAACTGATTTTTCCGTGTCTTTAAATGTATATAAGCCAAGTGGTAAAGATACGTCCGATCCTTTAATTACATTCTTTACAGTATCTTCACTTAAACCTAATTCTTTCATCTTATCTTTCTTGAAGACAAGTTGTACCTCATCTACTTGTTGACCTGAAATTTGAACAGATGCGACCCCATCAAGTCCTTTTAATCCCGGAACAACATTTTTTTCTACACTTTCAGTTAAGGTAGCTAAAGATTCATTTTTACTTGCTACGCTTAACGAAATAACAGGAAAGGCATTGAAGTTTACACGTGAAACTTTCGGATCCTTTACGCCTTCTGGCATTTTCACATTTGCGAGAGCTTCTTTAATTTCTGTTTCAGCCTTTTCCATATTTTTATCAAAATCATATTCTACCTGAATAGAAGATGCGTTTTGAAAAGATGATGAACTAACAACGTTTACACCACTTAAATTTTGCAGTTGCTCTTCCATCGGTTTTGAAACTTTATCAGCTACTTCTTCCGGTGTAGCACCAGGATAAACCGTAGTTACTGTTACAATCGGTGTTGTAATATCAGGAATTGTTTCCAGCTTCATGTTCAGCCCAGAATAAATACCTGCAATGGTAACGATAATGGTTAGTAGCCAAACCGCGAACTTATTTTTTAACGAGAAATTAATGATCTTGTTCATGTTTGCGCTCCCTTTGTATTGTATTGACCAACTGGTCAGTCTAATACATAATATAACTGACTGATTGGTCAGTAGTCAATGAAAAGAGATGGTATAATAAAAGTGAAACTTTAATCAGTGAATAATTTACTATCTGTAAGTAGCGAGATATATTTATGGTAAGATGCGAGATTAAATTTAGGAGAGACAACATGAAAGAAAAAGAGCGCTTAATTATAGAGTTGGCTATGAAGTTATTTGCGAATAAGGGTGTAAATGCGACATCAGTGCAGGAAATTGTAACAGCTTGCGGTATATCTAAGGGAGCTTTCTATTTATATTTTAAATCGAAAGACGAGCTTTTATTAGCGACACTTCGATATTATTATGACAAGATTCAAAATAAAATGATGGATATTGAAAAAGAATCGTTATTGCCGCGTGAAAAATTCACAAAGCAATTGCATTGTCAGTTTAACGATATACAAAAGCATAAAGAATTTATTATTATGCATGCACGGGAAAATGCTATTCCTTTTAATAAAGATGTGGAAGAATTTATGATGCGGATGAAATTGGAGTCCCACGCATTTTATCGGAATAGTTTATTGTCCATTTATGGTGAAAAGGTTATGCCATATTTATTAGATTTAGTAATTATGGTAGAAGGGATCTACCGTGGGTATTTAGAATTAATTATTCTACAAGCTCCAGAAATTGATTTATCCTATGTTTCTGCTTTTATTTTGAAAAGGGTGGATGATTTAGTAGA
The DNA here is from genome assembly GCF_051948935.1 of Bacillus sp. Brlt_9. Lineage (NCBI taxonomy): Bacteria > Bacillati > Bacillota > Bacilli > Caryophanales > Bacillaceae > Bacillus > Bacillus sp. Brlt_9. The sequence goes on from NZ_JAYJLO010000011.1 coordinate 28,146, forward strand.
TGGATTGGTAGAATCCTCAGAAGAACCCGTGTTACATGAAGAAAAGCTTGGGGAATTCCTTTGTAAATCAGAGCTTATTAAAGAGCAGGTGAAGGAACATTTTTTAAAGGAAATTATTGTTTTTAAACGCACATTAGCTGATCAACTTGAAGATGAGGAATTGCTTGTTACATTAGATGTCTTGGAGGCAGAAATGAGAATGCAAAATCCAAGAATTCCAGTTATCCAAGGGATGTTGTTTAATTTAGAGGCATATCCAACTTTAAAAGAATTTCGTTTGAGGCTCATGGGCTATTACAATATAAAAAGGTAACAATGATAGTTTTCATTGTTACCTTTTTTATTATGCATTCACTTTTTCTTTTGTTTGAGTAGTCTCTTCTTGCTCAATATTGATTGTCTCTTTTACGATATAAATCGGACGGTTTTTACTTTCGTCATAAATACGAGCAATATATTGGCCAACGATTCCAAGACCAAGTAACTGAATACCGCTAAAGAATGTAATAGCGACCATAATAGATGCCCAACCTGTTTGCGTACTAGTGCCAATAATTTTTACAGTGATTGTATATAGTAAAACAATTATTGAAATGAGAACAGATAATAGGCCTAAAGTCATAACGATACGTAACGGTTTTGTTGAAAATGCAATAATGCCATCAGATGCAAATTTAATCATTTTCTTTAATGGATATTTTGTTTCACCAGCAAAGCGCTCATCGCGTTCATATTCAACATACGTTTGGCGGTAGCCAACCCAAGACATCATACCGCGGATGAAGCGATTTCGCTCAGTCATTTGATTGAAAACATCAGCTACTTTGCGATCGATGATTCGGAAATCACCAGTATCTTTTGGGATATCGATATCAGACATGTAGTTTAAGAATTTATAGAAATATTTAGCTGTTAAAAGTTTAAACCAAGTTTCACCTTTACGTTGTTTACGTTTTGCATAAACAACTTCATATCCTTCTTCCCATTTTGCAATAAGTTCAGGAATAACTTCAGGTGGATCTTGTAAGTCTGCATCAATAATTACGATAGCGTCACCTTTTGCAGCAGCAATACCAGCTGTAACAGCTATTTGGTGTCCAAAGTTTCGGGCAAAATTAACGATTTTTGTTCGGTAATCATTTGCCGCAATCTCAGATAAAATCTCCATTGTACGGTCTGTACTACCGTCGTTTACAAAGACAAATTCATAGTTAATATTATTTTGAAGCATAACGGACTTTAGACGGTTATAACATTCCTGTGCTACTTCTTCCTCGAAGTACATAGGAACTACAACCGAAATTAATTTTTGCATGTTGTATCCTCCGTAATTTTAATAAGTTGTTTCAGTTTAATTAGTAGCCTTTTCAGTTTGGTTGAATGTCCAAATTTTATTAAGGACAAAATTGATAACCATTCCGACACCAATTGCGAAGATCTGTGCAATTAATGCATTAAAGGTAAGTTTATCTACTAATATAAATAAACATAATGTATTAAAAGCCAATACAATTAAATTTACAGTTAGAAATTTAAAGAACATTGACGTGCTTTTATTATTAGGTTTAAACACCCAATTCTTGTTCCAATAGTAGCTATTGGCAACACCAATTAAATAGGCAATGGTATTCGCAATAAGGTAGTTCATCCCAAATTTTAATAATATCCAAAAGCTAATAATTGTAATGAGTGTATTAAAGATCCCTACTAAACCAAACTTTAAGAGTTTCTCCATAATAGTATCCTCAACTTTATAAAATATATAAATAAAACAGGAAATGTAGGAAGGTTATCCTACATAACAACTATCAATTATAGCATAGTTTATATTGAAACGTTAATGCAATTGAGTAAATCTAATGTTTTTGTAATTTAAACGTATAATCAAATGTGTATATATTTATTTGTATAACTATTTATTCAATTGATTGGATGAAAAGAATTGAATATGGAAATATCAACCTGATTCATGTATAGTGATGTGTGATGTGGTTTGTACGTTATTATCGGGGGGAATTGAACATTTATTAAGATGATAAAGTTCTTCAGTTTTATACAGTATATAACGGTATTTTTGTACCAATGTTTAAAGGAGTAGATTGTATTGAAATTATTTTTAAAAGGGTTATCGACTCTTTCTACACGTGCAGTATACATGATATATGTCTTTTTTGCCTCAATATTAGTTGTGGATTATTTTTCGGATACGCAAAAATATAATTACACAATGATAGTAACTGGGGTCGTATTTTTATGTACAATTGGGTTTTATGTACTTAGAAAAAGTTCTTTATATCTAGAAAAATTAAATGAGAAAAAATGCTTTTTTGTGTTAGTAATTATTTGCTTAGCAGTTAAATTAACGTGGGTTCTTACATACAAAATTCAGCCATTAGTTGATTACGCTACATTTTATTATACTGCAGAAGCATTGAGTAAAGAATTTGTTATTGATAATAATTATATTGCATTATTTCCACATATTTTTGGTTACGCCTCATTTTTAAGTATTTTCTTAAAAATATTTGGAGCTAGTCATATGGTAGCGCCTATCGTAAATGTTGTTTTAACTACAATATCAATGGGATTAATATATGTTATATCTAGAAAAATTGGTGGAGTTAGAACAGCCATAACAGCTAGTATTTTATGGATAGCATTGCCTTCACAAACGATTTATAACATGTTTGTATTGTCAGAGCCGTTGTATTGTACAATACTATTATTAATTTGGGCAGTTATGATAAGCGTTCATGAGAAGATTCACAATATAAGTATAAAAAAATTACTTGTATACTCGATTTTATTAGCGGCACTACTTGCATTAATGAATATGGTACGACCAATTGCAGCTGTTCCAATTATAGCCCTAGTCATATGGCTATTTATTATTAACACGAAGCACATAGGAAATAAAAAAATATTATTAAACAAGGTAGTATATGTAGGAGTTATCGTTATTGGATATGTTATTTTTTCCTCGGCGATCAATCAGTATATAACATTACGTTTAGGTGAAGAGATAGCATCAGCACCAGGATATAATGTTTATGTAGGGTTCAATCAGGCTGAATCCGGAAAATGGAATATGCCAGATGCAGAATTGTTGTTTGAGTATAATAATAAACCAGGGTGGACTGCTGAGGATTCTCAACAAAAAATGCTAGAAGAGGCGAAGAACAGAATACTAAACGACAATATCGATTTTATGAAATTATTTTCGGATAAATTCTTTGTCTTTTTAAGTGAAGATAGTGCGGCAGTTTCTTACGCCGAGCCTGCACTAGATAATGTAGTAAGATATACCGTGGCATCTAATATTTTTTATTACTTCTTAATTGTGACTTCAATATTAGGTGTATTAATAATGATAAAGAATAAAACTAAATCTATCCTATTTATGATTTGCTTATATACAATAGGGTTAACAATGGCGCAGTTATTAGTAGAAGTGGCATCACGATATCATTATTCGGCTACAATACCTATGATAATTTTGTCTGCTTTTGGTATAAATTATGCTTACAATAAAAAAGAAAATATAGATATAAATAAAAAGGCATGAGTTCGGTATTACACCGGGCTCATGCCTTTTCTATTTCATTTTCGTTTATTTTAATAATCAAATCTTTATTAATTAAAATTACACTTTTGAAGACTTTCTGTTCGATATAAATCGATAGCATAAATATAGCCCGTAACTTTGAATAATCGTAAAGCTAGGAATGATGAAGTATCGGTATCTTGTTTGGTATTCAATTAAGAAATGAACAGTTATGTAACCGATTATCAATAATAAAAATAGTGTATAATGCGTGTTATTTTGCTTAGTCAACACGAGATAAAGAAGCGCTAATGTGCTAAAGAGCATAGCTGTAATGTACATATACTTTTCATATTTCGTAAGGCCATCTTTTAAAGTAATCATATCATTATCTGTGTCCCCAAGTGTCAGTAAACTCCATAATGGAGCGGAGTCGTAATCTGCCCACATGAGTGTGAACTTATCACCAAATAAAGATAAAACTTTTTGTGGATCAGCCAGTCGTTCTTGAATCAGCTTCTTTTCAGCAGCTTTGCGTTCTTCACCGATTTCAAGGGACATAATATATTCTGCATCTGCTGCAGAATAGCCACCCTTTGTTTCATGGTTAAACCCTACTGTAAATTTCCAGAGAGGGTCACGGTTAGATAGCGGATATTGTGTAATTCCAGCAGATATAAATGAATAACTTATAATGTAATGTACAAGGTAAAATACGACGAAAATTCCACAAAGTTTTTTAATGGAAGTGAAGATATCTTGTTTTGATTTCCCTAACATACCTTGTAAAAAGACATAAATAGTTACTGCAATTAGGATGATCGCACCAAGTGGGCGCATTATATCGCCTAAAGAAAGCGAAATCCCTATAAAAATCCACATATATTTATGGCTTAAGCCTTTTGTAATTAATAAATAAAACCCAAGATAAAATAAGAAGGTAGCCAAATGTTGATTTGTTAGGACTGAGCTTAATACGATGCTTGGGATATAGATTGCATATAGTAAACCAGCCATACGTCCAGACCACTCATTAAATATATGAGAAGTTATTTTGTAAACGAGGAATGTTGTTCCTGTACAATATAATACATTTAAGAACTTTAGAAGGAAGGTTCCTTCACCAAAGAAATTAATAATTAAAGCTTGGTACATTGTGAATCCAAGTTGATAAACCCATGAAGTATAATATGTACTTTGGGCGAAACTAAAATCTCCTTTAGTTGCTTGCACGGCACCATTGTACATCATAGCAAAATCCGATTCGACAGGAGTTTGGATATTAAGAACCCAGATTAATCGAATAGAGAAAGCTAAAATAATAAGTGAAATAGTGAATGTTAGTTTTGACATATATTTGTTGGAAATATAGCCGATTAATAAAAATAGAAGCCCTATCATAATAATAATTGGGACTATAATAAGTAAACGAGTGTGGGCTTGTCCTCTAACTACGTATACTGATTGCCATGTAATAGCTGCAGAAATAATGAGACATAGCACTAACAAGGATTTCACACAAAATGTATTAAGTTTTAGAAAAAATGGACTTTGCATTATAAGTAAAAACTCCTTATTGAATTTAATTGCTATTTTAAGGGGAAATCCTTTTACACAATAGGTGTGTAAAAGGATGGTTTCAGGTGATTAAGAATTTTCTTGGGACCATTTTTCTACATCCCAAGTTTTTGTTACCCAATCTTCATAAAATTCCGGTTCGTGGCATACAAGAAGAATTGTTCCTTTGTATGCTTTCATCGCTTTTTTCAGCTCTTCTTTTGCTGTAACATCAAGGTGGTTTGTTGGCTCATCAAAGAGTAGCCAGTTACTTTCTTCACCCATTAGTTTACATAAACGAACTTTTGCCTGTTCGCCACCGCTTAATTGATTCAACGGACGAGAGATATGTTCGTTTTTTAAACCACATTTCGCTAACATTGCACGTACTTGATGTTGGTCTAAGCTAGGGAATGTATTCCAAACATCATCAATTGGTGTTATATTATCAGCTTTTACTTCTTGCTCGAAGTATGATGGGTTTAAGAAGTCACCAAGACTAGTTTTCCCGCTTAATGGTTTAATCTTACCTAAAATCGTTTTTAATAGTGTTGACTTACCGACACCATTACATCCAACAATTGCAATTTTTTCACCACGTTCAATTGTCATCGTTAATTTCGGTAATAACGGATGTGTATATCCAATTTCTACATTTTCCCCTTCGAAGACAAATCGGCTACTTGCACGACTTTCTTTAAAGGAGAACTCAGGCTTGATAGCTGTTTCAGGACGATCGATACGCTCCATGCGATCAAGTTGTTTTTGGCGGCTCTTTGCACGGCCTGTCGTTGAGTAACGAGCTTTATTTTTTGCAATAAAATCTTCTTGTTTTTTAATAAATTCTCGCTGCTTTTCATAAGCGTTGATATGTTGATTTTTATTGATTTCTGCTAACTCTAAGAATTTTTCATATGTCGCTGTATAACGCGTCATTTTTGTAAATTCTAGATGGAAAATAACATCAACACATTTATTCATAAATTCCGTATCATGGGAAATTAATAGGAATGCATGTGGGTATTCTTTTAAATAATTTGTTAACCAATGAATATGTTCAACGTCTAAATAGTTGGTAGGCTCATCTAATAGTAATACTTCTGGTTGTTCAAGTAGTAACTTTGCAAGTAATACTTTTGTACGTTGTCCACCACTTAATGCTGCAACATCACGATCTAGACCGATTGCATCAATTCCAAGACCACGTGCTGCTTCTTCAATTTTAATATCTAATAAATAGAAACCGCCTGCTTCAAGAGCATCTTGTATTTCTGCCATTTGCTCAAGTAGTTCTTCTAATTCTTCTGGTGTAGCAGTTCCCATTTTTTCTGTAACTTCATTTAATGCTTTTTCTTTTTCAAATAAAGGTAAAAATGCATCTGCTAATACTTCACGAATTGTGCGACCAGGCGTTAAAATTGTATGTTGGTCTAAATACCCATAATTTGTACCAGGCGTCCATTCAACGCGCCCTTCGTCATGGATAAGCTGACCAGTGATTATATTCATAAATGTTGATTTACCAACACCGTTTGCTCCGACTAATCCAACGTGTTCTCCTGCAAGTAAGCGCATGGATACATCTTTAAATAATGTGCGATCACCAAATGTATGGCCTAATTTCTCAACTGTTAATAAGCTCATAATGTCCTCCGTTCATTTCTAAATAGTGTCTTGAATCATGATACTAAATTCTTTGATATAATGCTATCATTTCAAAAATGTATATTTTTAAAAATAGATTTTTTTATTATTTCGGAAAAATATATAGGCGTTCTATCTAAAACTCCATATTTATGAAGGATTAAAAGAAACAAGTTTATATATGAGTAATAACAGTAAATAAAAAGCCGCCTTCTCTCTCGAATTTATGAGAAAGAAAGCGACTTTTATTCCGTATGAACGGAAAGTGAAACTGCCACTGATTAAAGTTTCGCTTTATGCTATGTTCTTGCCGAGCTTTTTATTTACGAACCCTAAAAGTAACCCGCGTATTTGTGGATCAATGGCGAGGCCGATAATGCCGTACAATATACCAGTAAGCGTTAAAGCTACTAGTGGTGGTAAGCTAATTAATATTGTACGGTATAGAACGTAACTAATTATAAATGCGAGACTATTAAATATAATTCCTTTAAATAATAGCTCGAAACCTTTACGGACAAATAAAGTAAATCCAACTAATAAAGTAACCTCAGTAAGGATAGCTGCTATAGCAGCCCCCATCATTCCAAATTTACTACCTAAGATGATGTAACTTATGATACCAACAGCCAATCCAATTCCCATTACTGTCGCACGCTTCCACTGTTGTCCAATTGTTGTTAAGTTATCGGCAAGTGGATAGTTGATAGATTGCAAAATGACCATAAAGGCTAAAATTGCAAGAGCGTCACCAGCTGGTGCATATTTTTCACCTAATAAAGTAATAATCCAAAAACTTGGATCAGCGATAAATGGAATAGCAATTCCCATACCTAAGAAGGACATAAGTTTTAATTCGAACTGAGATAGTTTTTTATGTTCATCAATATTCTTTTCATTCCCAAAAGCAAATAATTTTGGATAAAAGGCTGCTGCAATTACACCAGGTATTTGGTAAAGTACAGCAGGTATTTTATAGGCAGCCCCAAAGAATCCAACTTGCTCATTCGCTGAAACTTTTTCTAATATAATGGGACCTAACTGTGGCAAAAGCATAATGATAACGCCATTGATTGTGAAAATAAGCAGTTGATCTAATATGCCTTTATCCCAACCTTTATGAATTGTTGTATAGCGGATTGTCATGATAAAAGCAATGACTCCTGTTACAAGGCTAGATATTCCGTACATGGCAGCGACCATCATAAGTGACCATTGAAATGACATTCCTAGCAGAAGAGCGGCTGCGGCTGTCACACCTTGTAGTACAGAAATAATTGCTGTAAATTGCATACGCTCTGTTACTTGGAAATAAGCCATCCCAACACCTTGTAAAGTGGCTCCAAACATGGTTGGTAGTACGACCCAATATACCATGGCGCGTAAGTAAGCATCAGTGTAGAAGAACTGAGCGAAAATAGCGAAGAGTACAGAAATTACGATAGCTAATACTAAACGAATACGTAAATAACTACTTATTAATACGCTAATGTTAGCGTCGCTTCTCGTTCCTTCACGCATAAACGTATGTGTCAAACCTGCATCTGTAAAATAACAAATGACAGCGGAAACTGCTAATGCAACTGTAAACATCCCATACTCATCTGGTGAAACATATCTTGCAAAGAGAATGGTCGCAATAGCAAGTACAAATCGAACAGTAATATTTCCTACAAAGAGGTAGGAGGCATTTTTAAGGATTTTGTTTGTTTTCATGGAAAAAGACCTTTCTATTCGTCGGGACAGGCTTGTCCTATTTGTAAATTTAATTTGTTTACGGAATGACTGTTTAAAAGCATATTCGTTTATTTAAGAAAATAAAAATTTGATGCGTACAAACCAAAGCATCGCATATAACTTTTTGCTTCGTTTCCCATTTTTTGAATAGATTTTGCGACAATATTTCTTTATATCGCTTTTAATTAGCTGGACCTTTGATTTATCTAATTTAGGATGTCCTTTAATGTATATACAAGCATTGTTAATGACTGTATATGGGAATAGATAAGTTTCTAGGATTTCAATCAGTTCCGTAGAATCATCGGTGATTAAGTCTTTTGATTTATTATGAATCCAATCTTTCATTCGATTAAATACTTCTAATTCTTTTGTCGTTTTTAACTCATAATCTTTATAGTTTGAAGAAAGATTTCCTCCTGATAGGATTCGATAATATGTTAAATATTCATCCACATAACATACATTTGTTACACTCATTAATTTAAAAAGGAATTCTAAGTCTTCTCCCCAGCTACAACCTGGTGTGAAACGAATGTTATGATCCATTACGATAGATTTTTTGAAAATCCATGTACTTGTTTGAGCAAAAACTTGATGTGTTAAGAAAGCCTTTGTCATATTCCCTTTTACAAAGTTTGTCGTGTTTTCAACTCTTTCACCAGTCTCTTCGTAAAAGTTCATATATCCACAATAGCAGGCGTTCATATTATTTTTCTGCATGCTTGTGATTTGCTTTTCTATTTTTGTTGGATGCCATAAATCGTCACTATCAAGAAACGAAATATATTCTCCACTTGCATTTTCAATTCCTGTATTACGAGCAACGGACACGCCTTGATTTTCTTGTAAGATATATTTTATTTGTTCAGGGTATTTTTTCTTGAGATTTTTAACGATAGAAGATGATCGATCTTTACTTCCATCATCAACAATTACAATTTCAATATTTTTATATGTTTGATTCAGTATTGATTCCATCGTTTCTTCAATGTATTTTTCCGCATTATACAGCGGGACAATAACGGAAACGAGTTGAGTTTGTTCCATCATATAATTATTATCTCCTCAAATTTTTTATGTTGTACACTATATAGGCCTTTTGCAAGGAAGAAGATTACAAGAACATCTGTATAAGTTTACCGCATATAAACTTTGTAAATCAACACTATGTATTTTATAAAAAAAACCTTCCTTTTGGATTTGTAAAAAGGAAGGTAAATCAGTTATTACATACTCCAAGGTTTACTCAATGTTAATACTTCAGCCATTTCTTTACTTTTTAAACGTCCTTTTTTTCTATTTTCTGCACGCTCTGAACCAGTTGTGTGTAGCCAATGTTCTTCTTCCGTTTCAGGTAGTACCTGTGGAACAGATGAAGGTTTTCCATCTTTTAATGCAACGAATGTAATGAAACATGTTGCAGCTATTCTACGCTCGCCTGCTAATAAATTCTCAGCAATTACTTTTACGAACACTTCCATTGAAGATTTTCCTGTATAACATACGAATGCCTCGTAACAAACAGAATCTGCTTGGTGAATGGGAGTTAAAAAATCAACAGAATCGATAGATGCTGTTACGCAATGTTTACGGCTATGTCTTGCAGCTGCAATTGAAGCGATACTATCAATTTCTGCTAATAGTTTTCCTCCGAAAAGTGTTTGATGATTATTTAAATCATTTGGAAAAACACGTGTTGTTTTAATTGCTTTGGATTCTCGCATGAATTTCTTTTCCATATGGTCAGCCCCTATTTTCTGTTTTCGATCAGAATGACATGTATTGTAAGTGGAGTACAAAAATATTAAAAATCAATAGATATTTAATGAAGTAAAGAATTCCAGAAGAGGGTTAGCAAAACTTCTGTATTTGTATTCATGTAACTGAAAGAAAATTTATCATTATATAAAGTGTAGTGTAAAAGAGGATTCGCTTACATTGCAAGTGAAAAAATTAGGACCCTATATTTGTCATAGAAATTCCCTATCAGCGGTACGCCTATTCATGATAGAATCGTTTTGTTATGAATGGAAATAGAGGTGCAATGGACATATGAATCATATACAAACAAATTTTTCGTCTTTTTTCAGTAAAGTAATGATCGGTGCGATGCTCGCATTTTTTGTTTATAGTTGTTGGTCTGCGTTTGAAACAAGCAAACAATTTTTTGGAGACAGTACAACAAGTGTAACAATCGTATTGGTTATTTTTGTTATTCTCATGCTGTTAGTGGCATCGATTTTACAGTATCGTTTTACAGATAAACAATTCCTTGTTTTTCTGATTAGTGCATCTATAGTTGTGAGACTTAGTATGGTTTTATTTGTAGATATCCCGATAATCGGTGATATGAAAGCGATGTTTGAGTCTGCAAAGCAGATTGCGATTGGTAATAGTGTAGAGAATGTAGCGCAATTACCTTTTATTATTTATGAATCAATTATTATTCGTGTATTTGGCGATACAGTATTTGCATTGCAGTTATTTAATATTTTATTTTGCACAGGGACTGCATTTTTCATTTATCGTATTGCAGCAATGATTTTTGGAGAAGAATGCGGCCGTATTGCGTCTGTGTTTTACGCTTTATATATACCAAATATATTTATGAGCTCCTTATTAACAGCAGAATCGCTTGCAATATTTTTATTTTATTTGGCTTGTTACATACTTTTATATAAAGGTTTAGATCATCCTTATATGTGGGTGCTTTCAGCAATTTTATTTGCATGTAGTAATATGATTTCCCCAATGGGGTTATTTCTTCCTATTTTTATTGCTGTATATGTGTTGTTAATTGAATTCTTTCAATCAGCAATGAAGCAAAAAGTATTATTAAAGATGATAGGGATACTTATTCTATTTTATAGTGCTCATTTTGGTGTGAGTTATGGAATTCAGACAATGGGAATGGCACAATATACAATTTCAAATGAGACGTATGTTCAATCTGTTTTAATTGGAAAAGGTAAAAATGAGGAAAAAATAACTAAGAATCAAAGCGTAACAGAGCATATTGATCAAAAGCTAAAAGAAATTGAAGAAGAAAGATTTAAACTTTTAAAGCCAGTAATAAATCAATTCTCAGGTGAGGGAATACATTCTATTCTATTTAAATGTGAAAAACTTATATACATAGCGGTAACATTGTTTATGTCGATAGCTTTATTACACTTTCTTATTAAGAAACAACAAACCGAAGGATATATGTTGTTCTTATTGTTAATTAGCGGCTATGTATTGTTAAGACTCTTCCAAGTAAATATGGCATACTACAACCTTATCGTGCCAGCCTTGTTTATTTTGCAAAGCTTTGGTGTTTATATGAGTTATGTGTACTGTCAAAAAATATTCTTCCGAAAATAAAAAGAATCCAGTTTGGATTCTTTTTTTATGGAAGATGAGGGCTGAGAGTCAGCCGAGATGAAGAATCTCTACTGACATAAGCTTCACTCTATCGGTTTAATTCTAGTTGTAAACTATCAGCTGTTAGAGCCATTTGTGAGGAATCTTCTTGAATTCCTTTCATTACTTGTGAAATGGTTTCTAACTCATTTTCAATTTTTTTATTCTGTTCTTTCGAGTTAGACATATCCTTTACAATTTCTTGGAAGTATTGATCTGTTGCAGACATGCTATCCGTTCCTTCAGATACGAGGGAACTAATTTGTTTCACTGAAGAAGAGACACGAATAATTTGTTCATTTGTTTTTTCGACGAGTTTTGTAACGTTGAATATAGATTCTTTCGTTTGCTCTGATAACTTTCGAATTTCTCCAGCTACAACGGAAAAGCCTTTACCAAATTCCCCAGCTCGTGCAGATTCAATGGCAGCATTTAGCGCTAGTAAATTTGTTTGCTCTGCAATGGATTTTACAATATCTATAATTTCGTTAATTTTGTTAGAAATATCGAGAAGTTCATGAGTATCTGTAATAATCGTTTCCATGTTCGCTTGAATGTATTCCATTCGTTTATTTTGCTGATTTAATTGCTCTTTGCCTTTATTTGCTTTTTCTTCTGATGTTGTAGCTAATGATGTACCTGTTTTGGCAATTCCTACAATCGTTTCAGATTTAGCGGTTAACTGTTGAATAGAAGCGCTCGTTTTCTCAGATACAGATGCTAGTTCTGTTGCAATATGTGTAATTGTCATAGCTGTTATTTCTTTTTCTTTTTCATGTTCTTTTTGCATTCTTTCGTATTCAGATTCATAAGCAGCAAGAACAAGCTCTTGTTCAAGAGTGAATAATTTGTTTATTACGTTTATAGAATAAGAAAAATCGTCAATTGTTTTAATTTTTGTTTGTAAAATCTTCATGATAGAGCGGAATAATTCTTGATAAGCGGCAGTATACCATTTTCTATGTAACCCAATTTGTACATGTCTTTTGGCAATTCGAACACGTTGTTCAATAAAGTCTTCATGCATATCTCCGCTAAATAATTCTTTTATATGCGTTTTTAAAGTTTGCTTTAGTTTTGGAATAGAGCTATAACGTTCAATAATATTAATTAAATTAGGTTGTTTTGTAATATTGGCATAGAATTTTTCCGTAATCCAATCAATTTCTTCATAAATAAAAGGCTGTAGTACCTTTACAATTTGTAAATCTTCTCTTGAAATATGTAGCATATCCATTTGAATTTTCAGTTCAGAATTAGTAGGCACGTTAAAAGTAATTTTTTGATCCTTACTTAATTCCATTATACTGGTATTTGTTTTATTGTTATGTTTTTTAAAAACCCCAAGCATCGTTCTTCCCCCTGTTTATAAAGCGTTTTCATTTTTAAGTTCTAATATAATTATATATTTTTATATACAATTACTCTATATTAGTGTGTAGAATAGTATATAAATTAAGAGAATTCTATGTAGAATTCTCTTAATGACCCTTATTAATTTTAGCATGTGTTTTAAAGAAAACGGGGAAATGTACATTATATATGACAGTGACAACACGAATAATGAATGTTACTAGTAAACAAACATAGAAAGCTAATACGTGTGCCCCCATTGAATATGTGATTAGGAAACTAATTGCCCCTAAAATAGAAGCGATTGCGTAAATTTCTTTTCGGAATACGTAGGGGATATCTTGAGCGCAAATGTCACGCAAAATACCGCCTCCAATACCTGTAATGACTCCCATTGAAACAACTAAAAATGAGGCGTCAACATGATGTGACATTGCGGCATTTGCACCAATAGCTGTAAAAACACCTAAGCCAACAGCATCAGAAAGCATAATAACGACTTGCAGTTTATTGATACGTTCAAAAAACATACAAGTAAATAATGCTGATAATACGCTTACGAAAAAGTAAATGGGTTTAACAAATGCGACGGGAGGTAGGTTACCGATCATAATATCACGAATAATACCGCCGCCGAGCGCAGTAGCTACAGCTAAACAAAGGACACCGAATAAATCTAAATCTTTTTTTAAACCAACTAATGTACCGGAAATAGCAGCGGCGATAATGCCAAGAAACGTAAATATGTCGATTAATAACATTGCTGTAATCCCTTCCTCCTAAAGATGTTCCAGAGAAAAAATATACACTAAAGTTATGTAAATAACAATGCATTTTCGTTACATGTAGAAAAAAAGAAAAAATGAGGAAAGAAAGCGCTTGAAAATGCAAATATGCTTTTTCTATAAGGGGAGGGTTAGAGAGAAATGTGAGACGTTTAATTAAAAAATATATGTTATAATAAATATTTGAGATAAGAAAAAAATATTAACTGTATAGATTGAAATTAGGTAATAGTTATGGAGGTTCTAGATGTTAAGCGAAAATAGTAAAAGTAATAAATTTGAAAATTTTCTACTAATCTTTATTTTGTTGCAACCGATTTTAGATTTACTTACAGCGTTCTGTATCATGGTTTTAAAAATTGATACGACCATTGGAGTTATTACACGCTTATTCGTTATGTTCCTAGGCGGGATATATATTTTAATTCAAACGAAGAAACAAGGAAATATAAAATATATATTGTATATAATCTTAGTAGGAATAGTCTTCACTATCGGATTGGTAAATAACAAGCTTACAAAAAACCCTATGGTACTTACGGAAGAAATTAAGTTTATAGCAAAAGCTTTATATCCGTTTGTTATGCTTACTTGTTATGTGTTTGTATTTAAGTCTTTAAAAGAAAAAGGCCATTCAAAAATGCGTGACTATATTACGTATGCATCATTAATTATTGGAATAGTAATGGTAGCTTCGATTGCAACTGGAACAGATTACAATAATTATGAATGGTTAAAATTAGGATCACGCGGTTGGTTTTATGCAGGTAATGAGTTAGGATCTATTTTAGCCATCATGTGTCCGATTGTTATTTTATATTCAATTGAAAAAACAAAAAGTATGGGCAAAATATACTATTGGATTCCTTCTATTTTAGTTGTTTTTTCATTATTTGCAGTTGGTACGAAGGTTGGTATAGGAGCAATCTATGCAACAATGGCTATTGCAGTTGTTATGTGCTTTATTCAAGCCTTTATACAAGGTAAAAAAGGAAAGAAAAATATATATTTATTAAATGGTTTTATTGCAATGACTGTTTTTGTAGGAATCATGGCATATACACCTTTTTCACCATTTCTAAAAAATATGGGAATTCATGTTCAATTAATTGAAGAACAACAGACAGCGAAAAAGGAAGAGAAAAAGAAAGAGGAAGCTAAAGAGCATAAACCTCCTGTTACAGAAAAAGAAAAAGTGAAAGAAAAAGAAAAAGAAAAAGTTGCAGAGAAAAAAGAAGAAACGCAAGCTATTATTTTCAGTGGGCGTCAATTATTTGAGCAAATGTATAAAGATTTCTATAAAGAAGCCCCAATGTCTCAAAAATTATTAGGTATGGGTTATGCTGGTAACTATAAAGCCGAGCCGAAATTAATTGAACGTGACTTCCACGATTGGTTCTATTCTTTCGGAATCATAGGGTTCATTTTACTCGTAATTCCATTCTTATACTTCGGTATTAAATTTATTGCATGTATATTTACTAAGTTTAAAGAAATATTCACCGTCAAATATGCAATGGTAGTTGCATCGATACTTCTCGGATTAGGTATCTCATTTATAGCTGGTCATATTTTAATGTCACCTGGAGTGAGTTTCTTCTTAGTATTAATCATGGCATATTTAATAGTTGACTTGGAAATTGAATGATAGAAAAATAAAAGCTAGCATATGTTAGCTTTTATTTTGTTATAGTAAATAAAAAGAAAAAAATGGGGGATGTAAGAAATGAAAGTGTTGCATATGAATGCTGGTGCAGAAGAAGGTGGGGGGAAAACACATATTATTTCACTTTTATCTCAGTTTTCAAAGGAAGAAGTGGAATTAATGGTATTTGAAGAAGGTGCGATTGCTAGAGAAGCGAGAAACCTTGGTATTCAAGTGCATGTTTTTACCCAATCATCTCGGTACGACCTATCAATTCTTTCAAAAATAAAAGCATTTATTAATGAAAATCAATTTGACATTGTGCATACACATGGCGCACGAGCAAATTTCTATCTCTCCCTCTTGAAAAAAGGTATAAAAGCGAAATGGATAATGACTGTCCACAGTGATCCAACTTTGGATTTTATGAAGAGGGGATTAAAAGGATGGGTATTTACGAAGTTAAATTTACGTTCTTTCAGGAAGGTAGATTTGTTCTTTGCAATTACGGAGAACTTTAAGAGAAATATAATAAAACTAGGTGTACCAGAAGAGAAGATTTGTACAGTTTATAATGGGATTGAGTACGATAGTACGCCAGTAAAACCTTATAATAAGAGTGAATTTGGCATCGGTGAAGGAGTATTTACAGCCATTCAAGTAGCGCGTCTTCATCCTGTTAAAGGTCATGATATTTTATTTGAAGCGTTGCAAAAAATTAAAATTCCAAATATAAAAGTACTCTTGCTTGGTGATGGGCCTATAGAAGCAGAATTAAAAGAGATGGTGAAACAAAAAGGCTTAGAGGATAAGGTGATGTTTCTAGGTTTTCGTACAGATTCAAAAGAACTATATGCATCTGCACACATTAATTTGCTAACCTCTTATAGCGAAAGTTTCCCTCTCGTTTTATTAGAAGCAGCTAATCAACGTTTAACATCTATTGCAACAAATGTAGGTGATATGAAAAAGTTAATAGTTGATGATACGTATGGATGGATTGTACCGATTGGTGATGTAGATTCGTTAGCAAAAGCGTTAGAAAATGCTTACGAAAAATGGTTGAATGGTGAATTAGAAGCGATGGGAAATCGTTTATATACTCACGCATCTACTCATTTCTCGCTAAAGAATTTGTATGAAGATACTTATAATGCATATAAAAAACTTTTACTGAAATAGAGAGGATAGTTAAACATGGAAGTAAAAACGGTTGATATTCTAGGTGTTCCTTTTTCTACAATGACAATGGATGAAACAATCCAGTATTTGAAGGCTCAACTAGAATTGGAGCGAACGCATACTTTTCAGGTAGTAACGGCAAATCCTGAAATTGTTATGTGTGCAAAAAAGGATGAAGCATTCCATCAAACATTATTAAATGCAGATTTAATTACACCTGATGGTATTGGAGTTGTAAAAGCAAGTGGTATGTTAGGTACACCTGTAAAGGAACGTGTAGCAGGTTTTGATTTAATGTGTAATTTATTTGCGAAGCTATCAGAAGAGAATAAACCAGTATCTGTTTTCTTACTTGGTGCAAAACCACATGTTGTACAAGCTGCAGCAGATCATTTAACGAAGACGTATTCAGCTGTATCTATTGTGGGTATACAAGATGGGTATTTTAAACAAGAAGAAGAAGAGAATATTGTTTCTCGTATTCAAGAAGCAAAGCCAGACTTATTACTTGTCGCACTTGGTTTCCCAAGACAAGAGAACTTTATCCAAACTAATAGGCATCGCTTAGAAACAAAAATGGCTGTTGGAGTGGGTGGAAGTTTAGACGTATGGGCTGGAGAGGTAAAACGCGCACCCAAATGGATTCAAGCGATCCATTTAGAGTGGTTTTATAGATTGTGCAGTAATCCAACGCGCTGGCGTCGTCAGTTAGTATTAGCGGAATTTTTAAAAGAAGTCATGCGTTCAAAAAAGTAGCGTCCTATCGCTACTTTTTTATTTAGCCATTTTTAATAAAGTGAGGCTTTGTTCTAGCTGAATTTTGAGGTAGGAGTCTTATTGCCCTAAGGTAGTGGGATAAGTATTTTATTTTTCGGGAATGATGAAGGAGAATTTTTTACACGAAAGTATTTTACTTATACAATTCACACATGTAAAATGATGTGTAAAGACAGCTGTGTAAGGAGGACTTCATGTGGGCAAGGTGAAAGAAATTTCGAAGCGAAAGCTACTTGGTATAGCCGGGCTTGGATGGCTATTTGACGCAATGGATGTTGGAATGCTTTCATTCGTAATGGTAGCATTGCAAAAAGATTGGGGATTAAGTACGCAAGAAATGGGCTGGATAGGCAGCATTAATTCAATTGGTATGGCAGTTGGAGCGCTCGTTTTTGGAATACTATCAGATAAAATAGGACGGAAATCAGTCTTTATTATTACATTATTACTATTTTCTATCGGTAGTGGTTTAACTGCTTTAACGACGACACTTGCGATGTTCCTTGTGTTACGATTTTTAATTGGTATGGGGCTTGGCGGAGAGCTTCCGGTTGCTTCTACATTAGTATCAGAGAGCGTTGAAGCGCATGAACGTGGCAAAATAGTTGTGCTATTAGAAAGTTTTTGGGCAGGTGGATGGCTAATTGCAGCTCTTATCTCGTATTTTGTTATTCCGAAATATGGTTGGGAAGTTGCGATGATATTGAGTGCGGTTCCGGCACTATATGCTTTATATTTAAGATGGAATTTACCGGATTCTCCGAGATTCCAAAAGGTTGAAAAAAGACCGTCCGTTATCGAAAATATAAAATCAGTTTGGTCTGGGGAATACCGTAAGGCAACAATTATGTTATGGATTCTATGGTTTTCTGTTGTCTTTTCCTATTATGGAATGTTCCTTTGGTTACCTAGTGTAATGGTATTAAAAGGGTTTAGTTTAATAAAAAGTTTTCAATACGTACTTATTATGACGTTAGCTCAATTGCCAGGGTATTTCACAGCTGCTTGGTTTATTGAACGTCTTGGTCGGAAGTTTGTTTTAGTTACGTATTTAATCGGTACAGCGTGCAGTGCTTACTTGTTTGGAGTGGCAGAGTCATTAATAGTATTAATCGTAGCAGGTATGTTACTATCCTTCTTTAATTTAGGTGCTTGGGGTGCATTATACGCCTATACACCTGAACAGTATCCGACAGTTATTCGTGGTACAGGTGCAGGGATGGCAGCAGCATTTGGTCGTATTGGTGGTATTCTTGGGCCGCTATTAGTAGGATATTTAGTTGCTTCACAGGCTTCACTATCACTAATATTTACGATTTTCTGTGGATCAATTTTAATTGGTGTATTTGCTGTCATTCTACTTGGACAAGAAACGAAACAACGAGAATTAGTATAAGGTAAAACTTGAATCAGTGAGAGATTTATTCCCGCGCTGATTATGGGTTCTTACCAATAGCGGAATAAAAGGGCAGGGGGAACCGTGAAGGTTTCCTTTTTTCTGTTTTTTTAGATAAATAATGGTATAGTAAGAAAAAGGGAATGTTCTTTATAAAAGCGAATGTATACAACAGGACATACGGACAAAAGAATTAGGTGGTTGAAGAAATGAAAATTTTACTAATCATGGAAGAAGCAGAAGAGCGAAGAAGTTTAGCTGAAAAATTCACTGAAAATATAAGGAATGTAGAATGTTTTGAAGCAAATACAGGAACAGAATCATTATTTCTCATGAAAAAGCATACACCGGATTTTGTTTTTTTAAATTCAAAATTACTAGATGGAACAGGTTTTGAATATGCAAGTTTATTACGTGAAGTAAATTGTTATACGAAATTTATTTTTATGGGTGAAGATATCGAAGAGTCCATTATGGCATTTCGTTTTCAAGCATTTTATTATTTACTACGCCCGTTTCGCGAAGAAGATTTGCAATTCCTTTTATATAGAATGGGTAAAGAGCAAGGCGCAAAAGCAAAGAGTTATTTACGAAAACTACCGATAGAAGGTCAAGAGGGGATTCGGTATATTTTCCCTGAAGATATTGTATATGTAAGCAAAAATAAGGAGAACAAAACGGTTTCAATTTATACAACAAATAATCAGTATATTTCAACATATACACTTCAGGAGCTGGAAAATAAGCTGAATGCATATGATTTTTTACGCGTGCATAAAAGCTATTTAATTAATATGTCATATGTACAAGAACTAAAACCTTATTATAATGGCACATATAATTTGTATTTAGATAAATATGATGAGCAACCGATTCCAGTTAGTCGTAATTATGTGAAAAAACTCCGAAATAAAATTGAATTGTAGCAGATAACGCGAAATTTTTAACATGATAAACTAAAAATCCTTCATGATAGGGAGGATTCAAGTTAAATATTCAGAAAATTTAGTACAATCCCACTAAGAAATAGTATTGGGGGGATTGTATGTGAAAACATTGAAGTCGATTTTACTTTGGGGAGTTATTGCAGCAGTAGGAGCAGGTGCTTTTGGTGTAATAGCTTTATCGCAAGGTGAAACTATTAATGCCGTGTGGCTCTTAGTAGCTGCGGTATGTGTGTATGCAGTTGCTTATCGCTTTTATAGTAGATTTATAGCGAGAAAGGTATTTGGTTTAGATAATAATCGGCAAACGCCAGCCCATACATTAAACGATGGAAAAGATTATGTTCCGACAAATAAGTGGGTATTATTTGGCCACCATTTTGCAGCAATTGCTGGAGCAGGCCCTTTAGTAGGGCCGATTTTGGCGGCACAAATGGGATATTTACCAGGGACAATATGGATTATTGTTGGTGTAGTTGTCGCTGGAGCTGTGCAAGATTTTGTAATTTTATTTGCTTCGATGAGACGAAATGGTAAATCTTTAGGAGAAATGATTAAAGATGAAATCGGTCCTGTTACAGGGCTTATTGCAATGATAGGTATTTTAGGTATTATGATTATTTTATTAGCGGTATTAGCATTAGTAGTAGTAAAGGCGCTTGTCGGAAGCCCTTGGGGAATGTTTACAATAGCAGCGACAATTCCTATCGCTATTTTAATGGGAGTGTATATGCGCTACATTAGGCCAGGACGGGTTGGTGAAGGATCAGCAATCGGAATTATTCTACTTATATTGTCTCTTATCGGAGGACAATATGTAGCAGAACATCCAACACTTGCAAGTATGTTCACATTTAGTGGTGAAACAATTGCTATTATGCTTATTGTATATGGATTTATCGCATCAGCATTGCCGGTTTGGATGCTTTTAGCACCGCGTGACTATTTAAGTACATTTTTAAAAGTCGGAACAATTGTAGGGTTAGCGGTCGGTATTTTAATTGTAGCGCCAGATTTACAAATGCCAGCAGTTTCGAAATTTATCGATGGAACTGGTCCAGTATTCTCCGGAAACTTATTCCCGTTCTTATTTATTACAATTGCTTGTGGTGCGGTGTCTGGATTCCATGCTCTCGTTTCATCAGGTACGACGCCAAAGATGATTGAACAAGAGGGACACGCACAGCCAATCGGTTACGGAGCAATGTTAATGGAATCATTTGTAGCGGCAATGGCGATGATTGCAGCTTGTGTATTAACACCAGGCACTTATTTTGCAATTAATAGTCCAGCAGCGCTTATCGGTACGGATGTCTCGCAGGCAGCTCAAGTTATTTCTTCATGGGGATTTGCTATTACACCAAATGAACTAAAAGATCTCGCTGTAAACGTTGGTGAGCAAACGATTTTATCGCGTACAGGTGGTGCGCCAACGTTAGCGATAGGTATGGCATATATTTTCTCACAAGTAATAGGTGGAACGGCCATGATGGCATTTTGGTATCATTTTGCAATCCTCTTTGAAGCGCTATTCATTTTAACAACAATTGATGCCGGAACGCGTGTAGGCCGATTTATGATTCAAGATATTTTAGGGCATGTATATAAGCCATTTGGAAAAACCGATTCTACATTAGCAAATGTAATAGCTACAACGTTATGCGTATTAGGATGGGGCTATTTCTTATACCAGGGGGTAGTTGATCCGCTTGGTGGAATTAATACATTATGGCCACTTTTCGGTATTGCAAACCAAATGTTAGCAGGTATTGCCTTATTACTTGGAACGACAATTTTGTTCAAAATGGGGAAAAAGGCATATGTTTGGGTGACGCTTATTCCGACTGTCGGATTGCTTATTGTAACGATGACGGCGGGTTATCAAAAGCTATTTCATGAAAATCCTAAAATAGGATTTCTATCTCATGCAAAGGTATTTCAGGGAGCATTAGATGAAGGAAAAGTGTTAGCACCAGCTAAAAATGTCGCTCAAATGAAACAAATTATTTTTAATGATTATATTGATGCAGCGCTTTGCGGGATTTTTATGATTGTTGTAATTGCTGTATTAATTTCTGCAATTCGAATTTGGATTCAAGTGTTAAGAAATAAGCCGATGCCACTAAAAGAGGCACCATATATACCTAGAGATGAAAGTGAGTCGAGGAACTATGCTTAAAAAATTGCGGCAAGTATGGGGACAAAGAAAACACTTTATTAGTTTACTCGTTGGAGTACCAAGCTATGAAACATATGTAGAGCATATGAAAAAGCATCATCCAGAAGAAGAAGTTGTATGTCAAAAACAGTTTTTTGCAGAAGCGCAAGAAGCTAGGTTTAATGCAAAGGGTGGAAAGATATCGCGCTGTTGTTAGTGAAAAGGACGAATTTTCGTCCTTTTTATTTTTTTTGCTGTTTCACGTGGAACAGCAAAAAATAAATAAAAACCTTTGGGAATTATAGGCATTTCGTATACAATAAAATAAGGAAAAGGATAGATAGAAAAGTAGGGAGATTATTTTATGTTAAGGGACTTATTTGTAAACACAACAATTATTCTTTCCTTTATTTTTATTGGAGGTCAGCTTTTAAGAGATAAACCGTTAGAAGAAGGGTTCTCTTTTTGGCAGAAATGTGTAGTAGGGATTCTTACTGGAATATTAAGTGTACTGTTGATGTATTTTGGTGTACATATTGAAAATATTATGTTGGATCTACGTTATTTAGCGGTTATTTTAGCAATTATAATCGGAGGCCCGATAGCTAGTAGTATAACAGTTACTATTATTTTAATTACCCGATTATTTTTAACCGAATACTCTTTAGCCTCTGAATTGGCTTGTTATACTATTGTATTGATAGGTGTTGGAATTACTTTCATTTGGCGGATGAAAGCTTCTATGTTTACAAGGTGGATATGGTTTAATGTATATAGTTTATTTATTTTAGTAGTGCCACTTTCTATTTTATTTAAGGATACGTCTATAGTAGCATTATATGTAGTTTGTAGTAGTGTTGCAGCATATATCACATTTCTAAGCGCAAATTATGTATTGCAATCCAATGAGTTATTTCAAACGATGAAGCAATATGCAACGATAGATGCCCTGACAGGTTTAGGAAACGTAAGACAGTTTGATTTAGAGATGAATCGTCATATTGGTAATAAGCGTATGAAAAATGATTCACTTTGTTTACTACTTATAGATATTGATCACTTTAAATCTGTAAATGATACGTATGGGCATCCTGCAGGAGACGAAGTGCTAAAACAAATAGGTTATATTTTAAGAGAAATTTCAACGTTTCCAGATTTGGCCTTTCGAAAGGGCGGAGAGGAGTTCGCGCTCTTGATACCAAAGAAGGGATTAGCTTATGGAATACGTATGGGGGAACAAGTTCGCACAGTTGTTGAAAACCATTCATTCCAATTGTTAAATGGAACAAGCATAAAAATTACAGTTTCAGTAGGTATTTCAGTGTATGAAGAATCACCGGAGCAATTTATTCAAGCAGCTGATGATGCATTATATTACTCCAAAAGAAATGGTAGAAATCAGGTTAGTTCTGTATCTTAAAGATAGGATGACCAGAAGAATTTATAAAAAACACCCACAGAGAGGAAATACACACTCTGTGGGTGTTTTCATTTATATATTAGACAAGTTCTTTTGATACAACGAATTTACGATATGCACCGTGATGTGTTGGGCCTACGTATTCGTTGATCTTGAATGAATAACGGATAGCAGCTGTGATAAATTCTTTAGCAGTCTTTACTGCTTCTTTCACAGGTTTTCCTTTTGCAAGTTCTGCTGTAATTGCAGCAGAATATGTACAACCTGCGCCGTGCGTATTTGTCGTATCGATTTTTTCTGATTCTAGAAGATCGAATGTTTCTCCATCATATAGGACGTCGATTGCAGTTTCTGTACCAAGCTTGCTACCGCCTTTAATTAGGACGTATTTCGCACCTAAAGCGTGTATTTTTTTCGCTGCTTCTTTCATGTCTTCAAGAGAATTAATTTTTACGCCACTTAATTGGTAAGCCTCAAATAAGTTTGGTGTTACAACTAATGCTTTTGGAACAAGAACGTCACGTAAGCAATCATTCGTTTCAGGATGTAATGCTTCATCAGCACCTTTACATACCATAACAGGATCAACTACTACATTTTTGAAATTATGTTTTTCGATTGTTTCTGCAACCATTTCAATAATTTCTACTGATCCAAGCATACCTGTTTTTAAAGCATCTACGCCAACACCTTCAATTGTCGTTTCTAATTGTGGTTTTAATGTAGAAGCCGGGATTGGGAATACGTTATGTGCCCAACCGTTATGTGGATCCATCGTTACGATTGTCGTAAGAGATGTCATTCCGTATACACCAAGTTCTTGGAATGTTTTTAAATCTGCTTGTATTCCAGCACCGCCACTTGTGTCTGAACCAGCGATAGTAAGTGCCTTATTTAATGTCATTATGAAAGCCCCCTCAGGTGATATAATGAAAACTATGTTTTCACCATTATATCAATGTTACGAATAAGTACAAAGTGAAAAGTAGATGATTTACTTTAGAGGCACTTTAAAATCTTGTGTGTAGGAGATTGAGTATGTTTCGAGATAATCGTACAAATGAATTAGTTATATTAAAAGAAATTGCAGAAACATTAAATACATCAAATGATACGTACCATGTACTGCAAGCAGTGCTAGAAAAATTACTTAGTGTAACAGGTTTAACGACAGGATGGATATTTCTTGCAGATGAAAATGGTAGATATACAAAGTTAATTGATTATCAATTACCAGAGGCACTTACATATGAAAAAAAACGCCCGATGTGTGAAGGGGAATGTTGGTGTTTACGTGGCTTTGTGGATGGAAAATTAGAGCGAGCAGTTAATATTATTGAATGTAAAAGAATTAATAATGCTATTGAATATAATTGGGGAGATACAGAAGGAATTCTTCATCATGCTACGGTTCCTTTAAAGGCTGGAGGAGAAAAATTTGGTCTGTTAAATGTGGCAAGCCCAGGTAAAACACATTTTTCAGAAGAAGAATTAGTATTGCTTCAATCAGTTGCTTTCCAAATTGGAACGGCTTTAAAACGAGCAAAGTTATATGAAAATGAAAAGCGAAGAGCACATTATTATGTAAAATTAGAACGGTTCATTCAAGTTTTAAGAACGATTCATCAATTTAATATATTGCCTGAAAAAGTTGTAAATCAATTAGGTGAAGTGTTCCAGTGGAATCAAATCGCATTTTTTATTAGGGAAGAGAAAGAATTATCCTTGCGGGCATCTTATTGCCAGGAAGAATTGCAAGAGGGTATAAAAGAAGCAGCGAAAGAAGCATTAGAAAAAGGTGAACCTATTTTATTAAATCAGCAAATCAGTCATAAGGTAGCCTCTAATAGGACGGTTATTGCCACACCAATACAGATTCAAACTCACATATTTGGTGTTTTATGTGTTAGTTCAAATAATGGTGAATTTGATGTAAATACGATAGATGTACTTCAAGCAATAACAAATCATATTTCCTTCGTGATAGAAAATTTAAGGTTAAATGAGCAACGACGCGAACTTGTACGAATGGAAGAAAGAAATCGGTTAGCAAGGGACTTACATGACTCCGTCTCACAAAAGCTATTTTCGTTAACCTTTATGACAAAAGGTGCTGAGGCAGTTTTAAAAGGTCAAAATGAAAAAGTGGATCAATCTTTGTATGACATGCGTGAACTAGCGCAAGGAGCTTTAAAAGAAATGAGGACGTTAATTTGGCAATTACGTCCAGCGGGTTTAGAGAAAGGATTATTACCAGCTTTAAAGCAATATGGTGAAAGTTTGGGTTTGAAAATTCGGGAACAAGTTAAAGGTGTTCGTGATTTGCCGCGCGTAGTAGAGGAAGCGCTATGGAGAATTGGACAAGAAGCTTTAAATAACGTAAGTAAACACGCGAATGTTAGAGAAGCGACGATTTATTTCAAAGTGACGGAGAAGAATGTATCATTAGAAATAGTCGATCAAGGAAACGGCTTTGTAGAAAAGGATATAAAAGAGAAGAAATCACTTGGCATGACTACGATGCGCGAAAGAGTAGAATTAGTCGGTGGAACAATTAAAGTTGTAAGTGATAAGAAAAGAACAAGTGTAAAAGTAAACGTACCATTATGATGTGAAAATGAGGGAATTTCGTGAAAATAAAAGTATTGTTAGTTGATGATCATACAGTTGTTTTAAAAGGATTAGCATTTTTCTTAAGTACACAGGAAGATTTAGAGCTAGTTGGAGAAGCAAGTAATGGGAAAGAAGCATTAGTGAAAGTAGGGGAGACACATCCTGATGTTGTACTAATGGATTTATATATGCCCGAAATGGATGGTGTTGAGGCGACAGGTTGTATTAAAAAAGAATATCCAGATGTGAAAGTAATTGTATTAACTAGCTTTTCTGATCAGGCACATGTTTTACCAGCATTAA
Source organism: Bacillus sp. Brlt_9 (assembly GCF_051948935.1). Classification (NCBI taxonomy): domain Bacteria; kingdom Bacillati; phylum Bacillota; class Bacilli; order Caryophanales; family Bacillaceae; genus Bacillus; species Bacillus sp. Brlt_9. The sequence continues at coordinate 54,612 of NZ_JAYJLO010000011.1, forward strand.
GGGCAGGAGCAAGCGGCTATATTTTAAAAGATGTAGAACCGGATCAACTTGTTGAAGCGATTCGAAGCGCATATAAAGGTAATATTCAATTACATCCTGATATAGCAAATGCTCTTCTTTCTCAAACATTACCTGTAGAAGAAAAGGAGGAAGAACCCTCTATTCAAGTGGATGTGCTAACAGCGAGAGAAAATGAAGTGTTGCAGCTATTAGCGAAAGGGATGAGTAATAAAGAAATCGCTTCTGTTTTAGTTATTACTGAAAAAACGGTAAAAGCTCATGTAAGTAGTATTTTGAGTAAGTTGAATTTATCTGATCGCACGCAAGCTGCATTATATGCAGTGAAAAATGGAATTGTATAAGACAAAAGTCGTAAGACCTAGTTCGCCTTTAGAAGGTGGACTTTTTTTATGGAAAAATACGTCTATGTGAGGACGAAATTGTCTTGATATAAAGATAAAATATATTTGTAAGCAACAAAACAACAATTACAAGGGATACCTTTTTTGAAAGCATATAACAACAGAAGAGTGAGTAGTAGGAGGAAAGATAATGACAACAGTTTTATTCGTAAAAGCAAACAATCGTCCAGCAGAACAAGCAGTTAGTGTGAAATTATACGAGGCATTTTTAGCAAACTATAAAGAAGCACATCCAAATGATACAGTAGTAGAACTTGATTTATATAAAGAAGAATTACCATATGTAGGCGTAGATATGATTAATGGTACATTCAAAGCAGGTAAAGGATTTGATTTAACGGAAGAGGAAGCAAAAGCAGTAGCGGTTGCTGATAAGTATTTAAATCAATTCTTAGAAGCTGATAAAGTCGTTTTCGGTTTCCCATTATGGAACTTAACGATTCCAGCAGTATTGCACACATATATTGATTATTTAAACCGAGCTGGTAAAACGTTTAAATATACGCCAGAAGGTCCAGTTGGTTTAATTGGAGATAAGAAGATTGCATTATTAAACGCGCGCGGCGGCGTATATTCTGAAGGTCCAGCAGCAGAAGTAGAAATGGCTGTTAAATATGTAGCAAGCATGATGGGCTTCTTCGGCGCAACGAATATGGAAACAGTAGTTATTGAAGGACATAACCAGTTCCCAGATAAAGCAGAAGAAATCATTACAGCTGGTCTTGAAGAAGCAGCTAAAGTAGCAAGTAAATTTTAATTAAAAATTGAATCGTCACTCGAAAAAAGTAGCATTAACACATAAACGTTAATGCTACTTTTTTTATACTTTAAGTTCGTCAGCCAGTTTTTCTAATTGAATTCGGTCGTGTATGTAATAGGTTCTGCCGTCTTTTTTTAAATAATTTTGTTGGCAAAACTGGTTTAATACATATAAAAGATGACGGTAGCTAACATTTAAGTATTCCGAAGCCTCGGTATGTTTTTCTGTATAACTGTTATTTTGTTCTGTTAATAGAATAAATGCTGCTAACCGGTTTTCGAACGGATAACTATTATTTTTGGCGTAACTTTCTGTTCGGGTAATTGTTTTTTCGCCGATAAATTTGCATAGTTTCTGTAGAAAGGTAGTATCTTGCAACAAAAGGTGCTGACAATCTTTAAGAGGAAGAGCTAAGCATATACAATCTTCAATCACTTCTACCGTTTTTGTAACAGATTCCACCCCAATTAACCCTAATTCTCCAATGAACGAAGGTGCTTGAATAAAGTTAATTAAGGAGACCTTCCCGTTCTTGTGACTCATATATATTTTCGCCTTCCCGGAAATTAAGTAATAAAGATAAGGAACGTCAACTCCTTCACTACATATCCTTTCTTTCTTTTGAAAGGAATGTAGTTCAGCATACGGTAAGACATTAAAAGAAAAAAGAGTATGGAAGTTGGAAGTTTGCATGTAATGAGAGATTTCTTCGTTATTTTTGCTAACTTTCATGTTTTCACCTCATGTTTAGTATGAGATATCTCCTATTATTTTTACAAGAAGGAATGATACGATTTACGTAAATTTGTTTTTGTAGAAAAGAGAGTGTGAGGGGCTTATGAAAAAATATAAAACACTGTTATTTGATGTAGATGATACATTGTTAGATTTTCAGAAGGCGGAGAAAGTGGCGTTACGTATGCTGTTTGAAGAGAAAGGGATTCCTCTAACTAGCGAGGTTGAAGGGCGGTATAAAAAAATTAATAAAAGCCTTTGGGATGCTTTTGAGGAAGGTGAAATAAACCGTGAGGAGGTTGTAAATACACGTTTTTCGATTTTGTTGAAAGAATACGGGGAAGAGGTAGATGGAATATTATTCGAAAATAATTATCGCAGCTACTTAGAAGAAGGAAATCAGCTCATGCAAGGCGCATTTGAATTTATAAGTCAAATTCAAAGTGAGTATGATTTATATATAGTGACAAACGGTATTTCTAAGACACAAGATAAACGTTTACGTAATGCAGGATTATATGCCTTGTTTAAAGATATTTTCGTTTCTGAAGATACGGGATTCCAAAAACCGATGAAAGAGTATTTTGATTACGTTTTTGAACGAATTCCTAATTTTTCCCCTGAAGAAGGGCTCATTATTGGAGATTCGTTAAGTGCTGATATGAAAGGTGGATATGTAGCGGGAATTGATACTTGTTGGTTTAATCCAGAAAAGAAATTAAATGATAGCAAGATTGTGCCGACATATGAAGTGCAAAATTTTGAAGAGTTATACGCGTTATTGAAGCAACGTGTGTAATAAAAAATAGGCAGTGGAACTTTAGTCCCTACTGCCTATTTTTATTCGTTTGTAGCTTCGTTGTTTTTAGGAAGTGGAAATGCATTACCAATCGCTGCCGCTCCAAGCATCGGTAATAATAAATTGAGCGGGAAAAACATGAGTAGTAGTAATGTTATAGCAATTGGTTTTCTTAATGCATAGCTTGAAATTGCTGTCGTGACGACGGCTACCGAAGCGATTGGATCTATCGGGATAATGGAAGCTATAGCATATCCGATACTAGATCCAGCAAATATGATTGGGAAAATATGTCCGCCGCGCCAACCTGTATTTAAACAAACGGCAGTAATAAATAATTTTAAAATCCCTGAAAGAAGTAGTACCCAGAAGGATAAATGGCTCCATTCCACGACTAAATCTTTTAATTGATGTTCTCCTGAGAATAACGTGTACGGGAGAAACGTTCCTGTAATTCCTAATAAAATACCACCGATAATTCCAAGTGCTAGTTTATATTCTTTTAAGGGATGGATTAATTTCTCTAATGTGAATTCTAATTTGAAATAAAAGAATCCAACTATAGCGCCAATACTAGCAAGGGGGAGAAAGGCAATCCATTCATTAAGAGAAAGAGAACCTTTTCCGAAATCAACGATAAAGGATCCGCGATTATCGAATTTACTAAGTAATAAATAAACGGAAAAACCAGCGAAAGTAGTAGCTAAATATACAATTGCTTTTTTTCCTTTAGAAAATTCGTTAATTTGCTCACCCTCATTTTCATTTGGAGCTAAATAACCGAATAATGGCGCATTAAAAATTACACTTAAAGTAGCGCCAATTCCAACCTCTGTTAGTTCGTTCATTCCCTTTAAGGCGAATGTAAAGCGGTCCCCTACCCATGTACAAAGTCCACCGATAATACCAACAAGTGCTGCCTCGGGACCTAAACTAGCTCCAAAGATTAAAACGATAATCGCAGTTAAAGTAGCTTTATGTACAAAGCGGTATTCAATTCTACCTGTTTTTTTATATTCACCCATCACTTCTGGCATAAGACGTGGATATGTGCCGAAATACTTTTGAGTTAAACCAACGAGAATACCACCGATAGTTGTTACGCAAATGGTGTAATAAGGGGGAGAAGCGAAAATAGTAGGTAAGTACTCCCAAATAAAGTGAATGCCGATATTTATTGTAACTAAAAATAGCCAAACTGTTGCTCCTACTATAGAGCCTAAAAGAATGCCGTATAGGACGAGTATATAGTGCATGTCCTTTGTGTTTGTCATGTTATACCTCCGTTATGTAAGTTTTAATGTCGAAAGGAGTAAATATGCTACTGTGAAATGAAATGAATATGTATAGTATCTTTTTGAGAGGTTGGCTTATTCAATCTATTGAGGTCTCGTGAGAATTTGAAATGTATACAGTTAAACTACTTACTTAATTCTATATAGTAATCGTAGGTTTTAAAAGGTCTTTTTCAAATGAATATGGAATATATTTCTTTTGTTATGCGTGTCAAATTCTTTGTATTTAATTTAGAACATTCAGAAAAACCGATTGACATTAGGAAATTATTGCTATAAAATCAACGGTAATTGCATAGTCTTATCAAGAAAAGGTGGAGGGACAGGCCCAATGAAACCTTGGCAACAGCCGTATAACGGAATTGTGCCAAATCCTGCAGGTAATAAATCCTGAAAGATAAGAAAGAGCCTTTAGAGCGTGTTTTCAAACTGCTCCTTTCTTGTTTTCAGGAAAGGAGCAGTTTTTTATTTTGTATAAAAGAAAGGAGAATGAGAGATGGGAGAATCATGGGGAAAAGGAACGATTTGTGTGCAAGGTGGCTATACGCCAAAGAATGGTGAGCCGCGTGTTTTACCGCTTTATCAAAGTACAACGTATAAATACGATACTTCGGATGATTTAGCGGCCTTATTTAACTTAGAGGCGGAAGGATATATATATACGCGCATTGGAAACCCTACTTTAGCTGCATTTGAGCAAAAGCTAGCGGATTTAGAGGGTGGTGTAGGAGCTGTTGCAACGGCTTCTGGGCAGGCTGCTATTATGCTTGCCGTTTTAAATATTTGTAGTAGCGGAGACCACTTGCTTTGTTCTTCCACAGTTTACGGCGGGACGTTTAATTTATTTGGAGTGAGTTTGCGTAAGCTCGGTATCGATGTTACGTTCTTTAATCCGAATTTAACTGCTGATGAAATTGTGGCCCTTGCTAATGATAAAACGAAACTCGTTTATGCAGAATCGCTAGGAAATCCAGCGATGAACGTTTTAAATTTCAAAGAGTTTTCAGATGCAGCGAAAGAGCTAGAAGTACCTTTTATCGTGGATAATACATTAGCAACTCCTTATTTATGCCAAGCATTTGAACACGGAGCAAATATTATCGTTCATTCTACGACGAAATATATTGATGGGCACGCAAGCTCCTTGGGAGGCATTGTCATTGACGGAGGGAACTTCGATTGGACAAATGGGAAATATCCTGAACTTGTTGAACCGGATCCAAGTTATCACGGCGTAAGTTACATTCAAAATTTTGGTGCAGCAGCTTACATTGTGAAGGCGCGTGTTCAATTATTAAGAGACTACGGAAACTGTATGAGCCCATTCAATGCGTATATTAGCAATATCGGCTTAGAAACGCTGCATTTGAGAATGGAGCGTCATAGTGAAAATGCTCTCGCAGTTGCTAAGTGGCTTACTAACCATGAACGTATTGAATGGGTGAATTATCCGGGACTAGATAGTAATGAAAATTACTCGTTAGCACAAAAGTATTTGAAAAAAGGGGCTAGTGGTGTTTTAACATTCGGCATTAAGGGTGGATTAGAAGCGGCGAAAGAATTTATCGCAAATGTAAAACTAGCAACTCTCGTAACGCATGTAGCGGATGCACGAACTTGCGTTATACATCCCGCTAGCACGACGCATAGACAATTAAATGCTGAAGATCAGCGTTTAGCTGGCGTCACATCAGATTTAATTCGTTTATCGGTCGGTATAGAAGATGTTTCTGATATTATTGCAGATTTAGAAGCAGCTTTAGTCGGAGGCAAACAACATGCCGATCATAATTGATAAAGATTTACCAGCTCGCAAAGTGTTGCAGGAGGAAAATATTTTTGTAATGACGAAGGAGCGGGCAGAAACACAAGATATCCGGGCATTGAAGATTGCTATATTAAATTTAATGCCTACAAAGCAAGAAACAGAAGCGCAATTACTTCGTTTAATTGGCAATACACCGTTGCAATTAGATGTTCATTTACTTCATATGGAATCACATTTGTCTCGTAATGTAGCACAGGAACATTTAACGAGTTTCTATAAAACATTCCGTGATATTGAGAATGAGAAATTTGATGGGCTTATTATTACAGGAGCACCAGTTGAAACTCTTTCTTTTGAAGAGGTAGATTATTGGGAAGAGCTTAAACGTATTATGGAGTATTCAAAAAAGAATGTAACATCTACGCTTCATATTTGCTGGGGAGCGCAGGCTGGTTTGTATCATCATTATGGCGTTCCAAAGTATCCTCTTAAGGAAAAAATGTTCGGTGTATTTGAACATGAAGTCCGTGAGCAACATGTGAAACTGTTACAGGGCTTTGATGAGTTATTTTTTGCTCCGCATTCTCGTCATACAGAAGTACGAGAGAGTGATATTAGAGGGGTGAAAGAATTAACATTATTAGCAAACTCTGAGGAAGCGGGTGTTCACCTTGTTATTGGGCAAGAAGGAAGGCAAGTGTTTGCGCTCGGGCATAGTGAATATAGTTGTGATACGTTAAAGCAAGAATACGAACGGGACCGCCAAAAAGGGTTAAATATTGATGTTCCGAAAAATTATTTTAAGCATAATAATCCAAGTGAGAAACCACTTGTAAGGTGGAGGAGCCATGGGAATCTATTATTCTCTAATTGGCTGAATTATTACGTGTATCAAGAAACCCCTTATGTATTATAAAAAAAAATTGTGTCACACGTGGCAACGTTTTCTTTGTAAAGATTAACTTATATTTTTCCGAATGTTCAAAAAACATTGTTTTTCAGATTTTTTACTCATATAATTTCATCTAAACACAATTTTTGAGGGGTGGACAGTATTATGAAAGAAATTCAAGTTGGTTTACTAGGTCTTGGGACAGTTGGTAGCGGTGTAGTTCGTATCATCACAGATCATCAAGAGCGACTTATACACCAAGTAGGTTGTCCTGTAAAAGTAACGAAAGTATTAGTACAAAATATTGAAAAAGAGAGAGAGGTAGAGGTACCTTCTACTCTATTAACACAAGATGCAAATGAAATTTTAGATAATCCAAATATTGACGTTGTCATTGAAGTAATGGGTGGCATTGATGATGCAAAAGCATATATTTTACAAGCTTTACAAAGCGGGAAGCATGTTGTGACTGCCAATAAAGATTTAATGGCGTTACATGGGGCGGAACTGTTAGCGGTAGCAAAAGATAATAAAGCAGACTTGTTTTATGAAGCAAGTGTAGCTGGAGGGATCCCGATTTTAAGAAGTATCGTAGAAGGACTTTCTTCAGATCTTATTACGAAAGTAATGGGAATTGTAAATGGAACGACAAATTTTATTTTGACGAAAATGTCAGATGAAGGGAGAGCATATAACGACGTGTTAAGAGAAGCCCAACAACTTGGATTTGCAGAGGCAGATCCAACATCAGATGTGGAAGGTTTAGATGCAGCAAGAAAAATGACGATTTTGGCTACCCTTGGTTTCTCTACAAATGTAGAGCTTGGAGATGTGAAGGTAAAAGGGATTACTTCTATTACAGAAGAAGATATTGAATACAGTAAGAGTTTAGGATACACGATTAAATTAATCGGTCTTGCGAAGCGAGATGGTGAAAAATTAGAGGTGACAGTCGAACCGACACTACTTCCAAATACACATCCTCTTGCGGCCGTACAAAATGAATATAACGCTGTATATGTGTATGGTGAAGCGGTCGGAGAAACGATGTTTTATGGACCAGGTGCAGGAAGTTTACCGACAGCAACAGCTGTTGTTTCAGATTTAGTAGCTGTCATGCAAAATATTAGATTAGGTGTAAACGGAAATAGTGCAGTATCACCGCAGTATAAAAAGGTATTAAAAGAGCCAGACGAAATTGTTGTGAAGAAATTTTTAAGACTTCATGTAAAAGATGAAATTGGTGTATTTGCAAAAATCACTTCATTATTCTCTGAGTGTGGAGTTAGCTTTGAAAAGATTATTCAAATGCCACTTGAAGAGAAAGGGAAGGCTGAAATTGTAATTGTAACGCATCGTGCTTCACTTGCTGATTATGATTATATTCTACATACATTACAATCGTATGAAGAAATAGATTGTTTGAAAGCAAATTACCGAATTGAAGGGGATGCAAAGTAGTATCTCTTACCATAAAACAGAAAGAGCCTATTAAGCAGCTTGCTTAATAGGCTCTTTTCTATTTAAAATCTTCGTACCAATTTGAATAAATGCTTGAATAATCCAGCCTGTTGTAAAAGATAAGATAATTGTTCCAAAGTAGATAGGTCCATCTAATAAAAAGCTTAATGTTAAAAATAAGAACGCTAACGAAATTTCCGTTCTTCTAAATGTCCATTTCTTTTTCTCAGCAACCGTTAAAACGAAAGCTTCTTGAGGTGCTGCGCAAAGATTTGTAGAGACGTAAAGACCAATACCGGCTCCAACGAATAGATTTCCGCAAATAAGTGTTATATATTTTGGAAGAGAACGGATAGCGTCCATAATAGTTGTAATGGAACCAATCCAATCAACGAAAAGAGAAATAAGAACCATCGTTACAATTGTACCAATCGTTATTTGTTTTTTATTCCAAAAGAGTACGATAAGGGTAAACGCAAAGTTAATCATGAAAATCCAAAAACCGATACTTATCCCGAAATTTTGATATAGTGCAATAAAGAAGGAATCATAAGGGCTAAGCCCAAAGGAAGTAATTGTCGTCATCATATTAATGCCGATGGCGAGAATGAGTAGACCGCCAATGAAAAATATATATTCTAATTTGAATCGAAGCATAGTTGTATATCCTTTCAAAAAGTATTTGCTAGGAAAGGATATATTGTGGAAAGCTTACCAGGTCAAGGGAGAATTTTTGCAGGGAAGGGGAAAATGAGATGACGAATATAAGAAAGATTGCTGAACTTGCTGGGGTATCTGTTTCAACTGTTTCACGTGTACTAAATAATCATCCATATGTGAATGAACAGAAACGAAAAGAAATTTTAGCAATTATAGAAGAATTAAATTATACGCAAAATGTGAATGCCATTCATTTAGTGAAAGGAAAAACGAATGTCATTGGCGTGTTATTACCGCACGTAAATGATCAATATTATAGTGCTATTATCGAGGGAATATCAAAGGAAACAGCAAAGAATAATTATAATATGATGCTTTGTCAGACGAATTATAGTGAGGAAAGAGAATTAGAAATTTTGAATATGTTAAAAATGAAAAAGCTTGATGGGGTTATTATATGTTCGCGGGCAAATAGTAAGGAAAAGCTTGAAGAATATACGAAATTTGGCCCAATTGTTATGTGCGAAGAAATTGACTCGAATTTCATTTCGAGTGTGCATATTGATTACTATAAAGTGTTTTCGCGCGGGATGAAGAGCTTAATAGATGCGGACCATACAAGTATTGGTTATTGCATTGGAAGAAGTAATAGTATTAATAGTCAGAGAAGAAAACAAGCATATGAAGATTCACTTCAACAGATTGCTGTAACACCGATAGAGGCCTGGAAGTTTAAAGGCTGTTTTACAGTGGAAGATGGGCGTAATGTAATTAGAGAATGGGCCCATATGTCAGTAAAACCAACAGCGTTTCTTGTATCTTGCAACCATATTGCGGCGGGAATGGTAACGGAAGCGAAAAAACAAGGCATTCGTATTCCAGAAGAGATTACAATTATCGGTTGCGATGATCAAGAGGTAGCAGATATTTTAGGTATTACGACGATTTCATATTGTAGTAAAAATGTTGGCGCAACGGCATTTGAATTATTATATGAAAAGATTAATGATGAGCAAATAGATGTAAAGCACGTAGAGTTATTGCCAGAATTAGTACATAGGGAAACAACATAATAGATAAGGTGTGAAAATCGCTTTTCAAAATGGCGTTTGGTATAATTATGGACAATCTATGAGGGCTAAAAGGGGTTTTGATATGAGATCAAAAGTAGTAAAAATAATTCTACTCATTACAATTGCATCTTTCTGTTTATTTGCATATGGCTTTGTTTCAGGTGTAAATGATGTATTAAATCCAGAAGCTTCAAATTTAATTAAAAAGACCGATGTAGTGGCAAAAGAGAAAAAGAAAACGGGAACGTTACAAATCGTTAGTTTAGGTGATTCATTAACACGCGGTGTTGGTGATAAAGAAGGAATTGGCTATATTGGACGGATGAAAGAAGATTTACAAAAAGATTATAAGCAAAAGGTTGCTTTAACGAACTTAGCTGTTAGTGGAGCGAAAATGCCTGACTTATTAAAACAAATGGAGAGTAGTGGCGCTCAATATTCAATTAAGCAAGCGGATGTAATCGTTTTAACGATTGGAGGAAATGATTTATTTCCGGGGTGGGAATCGCTTGGAAAGATAGATTTAGAAACATATCGTCCTGATACGGAAACATTCCAGAATGAAGCGAAGAAAATTATAGGAGAAATTCGTAAGTTAAATACAGATAGCCCTATTTTTTGGCTGGGTTTATATAATCCTTTTGAAGATGTAGAAGATTTAAAAGGGTCTTCAAACATCGTTGTAGACTGGAATGCATCTTTAGAAAAATTAGCGGTAAATGATAAAAATGTATATATTACACCGACATTTGATTTATTCCAAAACCGCGGGAAAGATTTATTATACTCCGACCATTTCCATCCAAATGAAGTAGGGTATACATATATGGCGGACCGATTAGTTCAAAATGTTGCAAGTAAATTAAAACTAGAACAAGGAGGGGTAAAATGACGACGATACTTTCCGTACGAGACGTGAAGAAGGTAATTGGAAAGAAGACAATTGTAGAGAATATTTCCTTTGATGTAAAACAAGGAGAAGTGTTTGGCTTCCTAGGACCGAATGGCGCCGGAAAAACGACTACCATTCGAATGTTAGTTGGATTGATTAAAGAAACAGAAGGTACGATTTCTATCGGCGGTTATTCTATTAAGGAAAATTTCAGAGAAGCGATGCGTCAAATTGGGAGTATCGTTGAAAACCCAGAATTGTACACCTATTTAACGGGATGGGAAAATTTAAAACAATTTGCCCGTATGTTAGGCGGTATATCAGATGAACGTATTATCGAAATTGCTCAAATGGTTCATTTGGATGAAAGAATTCACGATAAGGTAAAAACATACTCACTCGGCATGAAACAACGTCTTGGCATTGCGCAAGCGCTTCTTGGAAATCCAAAATTGCTCATATTAGATGAGCCAACAAACGGTTTAGACCCAGCTGGAATTAGAGAACTTAGGGAATTTATACATAAGCTCGTGAAAGAAGAAAATATGAGTGTGTTTATATCTAGTCATTTGCTAAGCGAAGTACAAATGATATGCGATCGTGTGGCGATTATTCATAAAGGAAAAATGATAACAGTTGCTAAGGTTGAAGAGTTAATTAAAACAGCAAGTGATCGCGTAGAATGGATTGTTACGCCGATTGGGAAGGCAAAGGATATGCTAGAAGATGCTGAAGAAGTAAGAGAAGTGAGTATAGAAGGTGATCGATTACTATGCCGCATGAATATCGCATCTATAAGTAGTTGGAATAAACATTTTGTAGAAAACGAGATAGATGTACATAGTGTTAAGGAGCTTGTATTTACGCTAGAAGATTTATTTATTGAACTCACAAGGGGTGAGCAGCATGCGTGAATTTGCGAATTTAGTTTTAAATGAGTCGGAGAAAATTTATCGTAAGAAGCGTATTTTTGTTGTCATGCTTATTTTAGCAATCTTGATCCCACTTTTCGTATATGCACAGTATCGTGAAATAGAAACGACACAAAAAAGGCTTGGTACAACGGATTGGAAAGTTTCGCTGCAACAACAAATTGTTGATTCTCAAAACCGCTTGAACAACTCTAGATTACCAGAAGAATGGCGCGATTGGTTAAAGGTAAGAGTGGAGCAACAACAATATTATTTAGATCATGATATTAACCCAATGGCACCGGGCGCACCAACCTTTGTAAGGGCGTTCATTGAGCAAGGAATTACATTGTTTATTCCGCTTCTCGTAATGATTGTCGCTATTGATATTGTTTCAGGGGAACGAAGTGATGGGACGATGAAGATGTTACTTACGCGGCCAATTCGGCGCTGGAAAATACTCCTTAGTAAGTACGTAACGATGTTATTTTTCATTTCACTCATACTGCTCCTCGTCGGTCTGTTTGCTTACGTATTATCAGGTCTTGTATTTGGATACTCAGGATGGAATTTACCTGTTTTAACTGGGTTTGTTATCGATAAGGAAACGTTAAATACGAATTTTGTACATCTTATTCCGCAATGGCAATACGTATTAATGGCGTATGGACTAGCTTGGTTTGTTGCTATCGTTGTCGGAACTATATCATTTATGGTTTCTGTTTTAATTCGAAACACACCAGCTGGTATGGGCGTTATGTTAGCCGCATTAATCGCAGGTGGTATTTTGAGCTCATTCGCAACATCTTGGGAAGGTGCGAAATATATTTTTAGTGTGAATTTATCATTAACAGATTATCTATCAGGAAAATTACCTGCATTACAAGGTTTATCGATGGGGTTTTCTTTAATGAATTTAACTGTATGGGCCGTGGTATCCCTTATTATTTCGTTTGTAGTGTTTACTAAGCAGGATATGGTGAATTAATTGGACGGGAAGTGAAAGCATGAAAAATGTTTTGAAAAATGATTGGGGCCCATTATTGGCACCAGAATTTGAGAAAGAATACTATTTTACTTTAGCTGATTTTTTGAGAGAAGAGTACAGCACACATGTTGTTTATCCAAAAGTAGAAGATATTTTTAATGCTCTAGAATATACAAGTTATGAAAATACAAAGGTCGTTATTTTAGGGCAAGATCCATATCATGGGCCGGATCAAGCACATGGTTTAAGCTTTTCAGTACAACCTGGTATTAAAACACCACCGTCCTTGTTAAATATGTATAAAGAACTTCGAGATGAATACGGTTATGAAATCCCGAATAACGGTTATTTAGTAAAGTGGGCAGGGCAAGGAGTTTTATTATTAAATACTGTACTAACAGTTCGACAAAGTGAAGCGAATTCTCATAAAGGGAAAGGATGGGAGCATTTCACAGATCGCGTAATTGAGCTATTAAATGAACGTGAAAAGCCAGTTATTTTCATATTGTGGGGACGTCATGCACAGGCGAAGAAAAAGTTAATTACGAATACGAAGCACCATATTATTGAATCTGTACATCCGAGCCCATTATCAGCAAGACGTGGTTTCTTTGGGAGTAAACCATATTCTAAAGTAAATACGATTTTAGCTAATATGTGTGAGAGAGAAATTGATTGGGAAATTCCAAACCTATAAATAGAAAAGGTAGTTAACAGTCGTTAACTACCTTTTTATTATTGTTGTTCGTTCTTTAATTTTGCATCTAGTACAAACGTACCAAATGGGATAACTGATGAAACAAATGCCCCAAGTGCCCATAAAATTGATTTACGGTGTACGATTGTTACTTGAATTAAAGCAAAGACGAATAGAACAAATAAAACACCATGAGCCATGCCTGTAATTTTAACAGCTGTTGCAAATCCTGCAAAATATTTTAATGGCATTGCTACAAATAATAGTAGTAGGAAAGAAATCCCTTCGATTAAGCCGATCGCTCTTAATCGTCCGATTGGTGTAGATAACATGAAGTAGCCTCCTTTAACGTATGCTTGTATATAGTAAATTTGTATTCTTTTTCAAAATAAAATAGTCTATTTTGTTTCATTATATACAAAAAGAAAGTTTACACTACGAGAATAGTGCAAAGTTCAAAATATATTCACAAAAGCATGGTAATTTAAATAAAAACCTATTTGAAGTATTTGACTTCAAATAGGTTTTGTGAATGAAAATATTAAACAAGCGCTTCGCTTTTTAGTACAAACTTCTCTACCACTTTAGCAACGCCATCGTTCATATTTGTATCTGTTACATAGTTTGCAATTTCTTTAATATCATCAGGTGCATTCCCCATTGCCACACCAAGACCAGCAAATTCAATCATTGCTTGGTCGTTATAGCTATCACCCATTGCGATAACTTCTTCACGCTTAATGCCAAGCTTTTGAATTAATTGGTTTAAGCTCGTTCCTTTTGTAACACCATATTCAGTAAATTCTAAGAAGAATGGTTTAGAACGCATAACGCTTAATTGACCTTCTAGTTGTTGTTGTAGTTTCTTTTCTACTACAACAAGGCGTTCAGCTTCTTTATTCATTAATACTTTTACTACAGGTTCTTTAACAGCAGCTTTAAAGTCATCTACTACAACAATTGGCATACCAGTAATGTCGCCCTCAATTTCAGTATAAGGATTATTTTCTTCTGTTACGATATCATCGCCAATATAAGTATGAATCCATACATCTTCAGTTTTACTAATTTCAAATAGGTTGTGAACGATTTCAGGAGATAGCGTACTACTAAAGATTTCTTCGTTTGTTTTACAGTTAATAATTTTTGCGCCATTAAAAGATAGAATGAAACTGCCGTATTCTTCTAAACGAAGTTCTTTCGCTACATTGCGCATACCAAACGTTGGGCGCCCAGAAGCAAGTACAACTTTTACACCTTGCTCTTGTGCAGTCATTAGAGCCTCTTTCGTACGAGGTGAAATAGTATGGTCGTCACGTAATAAAGTATCATCTAAATCTAAAACAATCATTTTATAAGTCATATTGAAAATTCCTCTCTTTGTTGAAATAGAAATAAGGTTTTATGAAGATATTGGGGAGTATATAGTAAGACATCGAACTTCTTTATATGAAGCTAGGAGAAGTTCTGTATTGTTAGTATAAATTACCATGGGCGTGTTGCCCATGATAATTTATCCACTTATTTGCAACTAATTATTAGTCACACTTTATTATTATCGTAACAACTCTAAAGATAGAGTGCAATAATGGAAGTTTTCCAATTTACGATGGTTGTTTTTCTGTTGAACGAGAAAATAGTATTTCGAGCAAAATTGCCATTACAGATCCAAGAACGAGACCATTACTTAAAAATGATGCTAGAAATGGTGGGAGCGTAGAGAATGCTCCTGCTGGAACAAACATTACCCCGACTCCTGTAAAGATTGAAAGACCTGCTACTTTAAATAATCGTTCTTTATCTTGTACTGTTTCATATTCGCGAAACGCAAGACCAATCATGCTTGCAAATACAGGGTAAATGGCAGCATAGCCGACTGCAACAGGGATTGCTGCAAAGAATGAAGTAATCTTTGGGAATATGCTAACGAGAATAATAAAGCTTGACCCTAACATAAATGGGAGGCGTTTATAAATATTAGTCGTTGCAATAAAGCCTGCCGATCCAGAAATAGCGACAGGTCCAATAGCTGAAAAAAGACCTCCTAGCAATTGATTTATTCCTGTTATAATGCCGGCTTGTTTGAAACGATCTGGCGTTGCATTCTCTTCATATTTAGAAACAACCTTTTGCACAACACGAATACTTGCTAACATATTCGTTAGAAGTAATAGTGTAACGAAAACTACCGTAATGGCCATGTTCCATTCAATACGAGGCATTCCGAAAACAAATAGAGACGGAAAACGGATTATATCTGTCACAGGCGTTACTGGATTAGATAATCTGAAGCATGCGAATAATATCCAGCCGCAGACGATACTGAAAAGAACTGAATATTTTCCAATAATAGGTAGCTTCATGATGAAAAAGGATAATAAAATAACAATCAGTGATAGAATAAATACGTCAGCTTGTACTTCTGTATGTTGTCCGTCAAGGCCGAACATTCCCTTTAAGAAGGACCCGCTAAGTTGCGCGACAAGAAGAAATAAATATGTTCCAATGACTGTCGGTGTAAAATAGCGAACTAGTTTATCGATGAGTCCAAAAACGCTAAGAATAATACAAATGATACCACTTAATAGGAAGGCGTACTGAAGGACTTTAAGCGTTTCATTGCTGGATCCAAATAATACGACACCTAAACTTGCATAAAGGGAGAAAATCCCCCACCAAAGTCCTGCAGGACCTTCTTGAATAGGAAGTTTATGCCCAAATGTAGCTTGCAGTAGGCCAGCAAAGCCAAGAACAAATAATGTTCTTTGTACGAATGCAATAGCTTCAGCACCATCGAGTCCATAACTAGTTGCGACGCTAATTGGTACGATAAGGCTCCCAGCTAAAATAAATAGCGCCCATTGTAAGGCGGAAAGAAATGTTTTCATTATATCAACCTCTTTCATAGATTCCGTATCTAGTATATATGTATTTCATTTCCACTGGCAAAGATTGTAGATAGAGAAAAGAGTTGAAACACGATATGAATGCACGTAAGCAATTATGGATAGCAGTTATATGTATGACCTTTGTTGTAATTCTAGGAACATTAGGATTTATGGTGATTGAAGAGATTAGTTTGTTTCAAGCATTTTGGATGACGATGATTACGGTATTAACTGTTGGATACGGAGATGCTGTTCCTGTAACGCAAGTAGGGAAAGTATTTGCACTCCTTATTATACCTGTTGGTGTCGGCATTGTTACGTATGCAATTGGTGTAGTGGCAGCTATGATTATTGAAGGGAATTTATTTCATGCAGTACGGAGGAAGAAAATGGATAAACAAATAGCGCAGTTACAAAATCATATTATCGTATGTGGTTGTGGTAGAGTAGGGCTTCAAGTTGTACATGAATTGCAAGAAAAGAAAATTCCATTTGTTGTCGTGGATAAAGATGAAAGTATATTGGAGAAGGAAAAACTTTTGTATGTACATGGAGATGCAACGGAAGACCAAGTGTTGCATCGTGCTGGAATTTCAAAGGCGGCCGGTTTAGTTGCTATCGTAGCAAATGATGCTGAAAATGTATTTATTACATTAACGGCAAGAGGATTAAACGATGCAATTAAAATTGTGGCAAGGGCAGAAAAACCAGAAACCGAAGACAAATTAAAGAGGGCTGGCGCAAATAAGGTGATTAATCCATCTAGCATGGCAGGAATTCATATTGCAAAAGGTATTGCGAATCCGCTAACAGTTCATTATATTGATACAGTACTGTATGGGGTGGAGCAGTCATTTGTAATTGAAGAGATTGCAGTCGGCGAGGGCTCTGTTTTAGCTAGTAAATCGTTACTCGAGAGTGATGTGAGAAATCAATTTGATGTAACAATTTTAGCGATTTTGAGAAATGGGAATGTTATACATAATCCAACGGGGCAGGAAAAACTACAAGAACATGATATGATAATAGTATTTGGTTCAGTAGAGAAGCTGGGACAATTTGAGAAAGAACTACAAAGTAAGAGGTGACAAGGAATGCAAATATCAAGTGATAAAATTTTAAATAAAATGGCGAATGAAATTGCAAAGGCAAAAAGCAGTGAAAGGCAAAAATCAAAAGAGCATTTATTAGTTGTGCGTGCTTTATGCGATTTACTATTAGATGAACAGGTTGAATCTTCTACGTATAGAGAGCCACAAATTCAATCACAAATCATCGGATCGCAGCCAATAACGATGCAACCAATCACATCGGTTTCTGATGAGCCTGTATATATAAAAGAAAGTGATGCAAATGGTAATTCTTTATTTGATTTTTAGAAGATAAATCGTTTGGCTTATATGAAAAAATTGCTTATGATAAAGGTAAAAAAGGGGAATTAAGATGAAAATTTTCTTTTTACTAGGTTGTATTGCGGCAGGACTAGCTGTTGCTTTAGGGGCTTTTGGAGCACACGGTTTAGAAAATAAAGTTTCTGCAAAAATGTTAGAAGTTTGGAAAACAGGCGTTACATATCAAATGTTTCATGCAGGTGGACTATTCGTAGTTGCTTTATTAATGGATAAAATTCAATCATCACTTTTAACTACTGCTGGCTGGCTTATGGTAGCTGGAATTATTATGTTTTCAGGCAGTTTGTATGCATTAAGTACGACAGGTATTAAGTTCTTTGGCCCAATTACACCTCTTGGTGGCGTAGCGTTTATTGTGGCATGGATCTTAGTCGGAACTGCAGTTGTAAAAGGGTTATAAAAAACAAAAGCTGGCATATGCCAGCTTTTTTTATGGTCTTGGAGCATAAGTTGCTTGTTGACTAGGTAAATACGTAATTTCTTCTGGGAATTCTACATAATCTAAGTAAATCATTAATAGTAAATAACGTTTCCCTGATTGCGGCTCGCTAATTACGATATGGTCACGGCCAGCTGCTTCGATAATACCTGTATAAGATTGTGTACCGAGCGAACTGCCACGCTCATAAGTCATTACAACCGTAGCTTGCTTACCCTTGTTTAAGCGAAGGATATTTTCAATATAGGATTGTTCTAGAGGTAACATGCCTTGAGATATTGCATATTGAGCTTGCGCAGCCTGAGCTGCTTGTTGTTGCATTGCTTGCTGTTGTTGCTGTTGCTGTTGCGTCATTTGTTGCGGTTGTACATAAGTTCCAGATGGTTGATAGAAACCTGTTCCGTAATACGGATTTTGTTGCTGTGCCATTCAAAAATCCCTCCTCAGTATCAATCCTTAATATACGCTAGGACAATCCTCGCCAGATGGCTGGAAGAAGCAGTGCTTTTTGAAGCGACCAGAGTTTTGTTGATTATACCAGGTTGGAGGACAAGGGCCTTCCGGTCTAAAAAACCATAAGGAAAAGTTGGCTGGCCAAAAACGTTGCCCTTGAATTGTTCGCCTTGCTAATGCGATATCTTGCTCCCTTGCTCGTTGATAAAAATATCCTTTTTGCGTTGCCTCAAAACCACCAGGGTTTTGATACACCATTTGACGTAAATTACGTATTTTTTTAAAATCTAAACAATTTCCGCGGACACGATTTACCCCAACATTTCCGACCATTAACATCCCCTGTTGTCCTTCTCCTTCTGCTTCAGCACGCATCAATCTAGCTAATAATTTAACATCTTCTTCGTTATAAGCAATAACACCCATTATGTGTCACCTCTCTTTTTGGAATACCTTGTGGAAAGAGGTTTATCTCTAGATGAAGTGTGTAACAATTACTAGTTCATACGTATGAGGAAAAGGACTCAGATATGACAACCAAACGAAGTTTTACATGGAGAGAGAAAAATAAAAAAGCTGGCGTGAGCCAGCTTTTTTATTAAAACACTTTAGACCATAAGTTTGAGAAGAAATCCCCAATAGAGCGCATTGATAATACAAACCAATTTGCTTTTTCAACTTCCTCTGTCGTTTTTGCAGTAACTTTCATACTTTTACTACCGTCTAAGAAGCCATATTTATCAGTTGATTCTAAAGTAATTGAGCCTACTTTTGCATCTTTCTTAATAGGAGCAACTAAATGTCCATCTTCAGCAAGGGATTTATCTACTTCAGTCCCGATTTTATAAGGATCTTTGTTACCTTTTTTCGCAATTACTGTTATTTCTTTTTCCGGTGTAACAGTGACTTGGTCTTCTTTCCCTTTTACTACAGAGATTGTGTTATTTTTATCAACTTTTAGCTTTTGTTTTTCGAAGTTATTAAATCCATATTCGATTAATTCACGGGATTCTGTGAATCGCTCGTCCATTGACTTTGTTTTTATAATAACCGAGATAAGACGTAAATCACCGCGTTTCGCAGTAATAGTAAATCCGTATCCAGCTGTATCAGAGCTTCCTGTTTTTAAACCATCAGTACCTTCATAGGCGAAGGCAGCTCCTGGTAACATCCAGTTCCAGTTTTCCATACGAATTGGTTTTGGATGATTGTCTGGGAAGTTTCTAAATCTTTGTTTTGTATCCTCTAGCATTTCTGGATACTTTGTAATAATTGTTTTTGAAAGAATACCCATATCGCGAGCTGACATGGAGTTTTCTCCATTAGGGTCAGTACCTTCCGGATGCTTCCCTTTTAAATCAGCATTATTTAAACCAGTAGAGTTTACAAATTTATATTTCTTTAACCCTAGTTTTTTTGCATGTTCATTTGCTAGATTTAAGAAGTTCTTCTCACTTCCTGCAAGAAGCTCTGCTAAAGCAATACTAGATCCGTTTGCAGAGAAGATAACGATAGAATGGTATAATTCTCTTACTGTATACTGACGTCCTTTCTCAAATGGTACGTTAGAGAATTCATTATTACGTGAGACTTCATAAGCGTAATCGGAAATATTTACTTTCGTATCCCAAGTAATTTTCCCTTCTTTAATTGCTTCTAAAACAGCGTAAACAACAATTAATTTTGACATACTAGCAATAGCTAGCAGTTCATCTGGGTTTTGTTCATGTAGTATTTTCCCTGTTTCTGCATCAAATAGAAGTGCAGCAGCAGCTTCTATATGTATCTTTTCTTCTGCATGGGATGTTGTTACTCCTAAGGAAGAAATTGACAATAGAAACCCTAGTAAAATAGACAAGATTTTCTTCATATAGATTATCACCTTCGCATCGTTATTAGCATATAGCTCGTACTATTTTAGCATAAATTTGGATATAGAAAGGTTACAATTTTGTAAGGGATTTGTCGATTTTTGTTCAAATTTGCGGAAAAATGATGTTTTTGAGAAGAAATATAGGGGGAAATAAAAAAAAGGAACGAATTTCGTCCCTTTTTCAATATTATATGTGTAAAAATTTCTCTACTTTTTCGTCTGGTAAGATGTTTCCAACGAAGAATGTTCCGAATTCACCATAACGAGCACTTACTTCATCGAAGCGCATTTCATATATAAGTTTTTTAAATTGAAGAACATCGTCAGCGAATAATGTTACGCCCCACTCAAAATCGTCGAATCCAACAGATCCTGAAATAACTTGGCGTACTTTACCTGCATACTGGCGACCAATTTTACTATGACTGTACATCATTTTTTTACGTTCTTCCATAGGAAGCATGTACCAGTTGTCATCACCTTGGCGACGCTTGTCCATTGGATAGAAGCAAATGTGATTTGCTTTTGGTAGTTCTGGATATAAGCGAGCTAAGATTTGTGGGTTTTGGTATGGATCTTCATCAGCTGGAAGGTAGTTGCTTAGTTCAACAACAGATACGTAAGAGTATGCAGGAACCATATATTCAGCTAATGTTGTTTTATTCAATTCTGTCTCAATTTCATTTAACTCTTCCATTGTTGGACGTAAAATCATAAGCATAATATCAGCTTTTTGGCCAACAACTGTATACATTGCATGACTGCCTTTTTTTGCAGTAGCTACTTCGTTCCATTTTTCAACGACATTTAAAAATTCAGATACAGCTTGTCCGCGTTCGTCGCTAGATAATGTTTTCCATGCAGCCCAATCGATAGAACGTAAATCATGTAAACAATACCAGCCATCTAACGTTGTTGTTGCTTCACTCATTCTATTCACCTCAGTTAATGATAGTTTTACACGTTAACTATAGCATATATAGTTTTAAAATCATCTATATAAAGCCTTGGCACATAAAATTGTCACATTTAAATTTACTTGAAAATAGGAGGAGATGAGGCTTAAAGTGGGTTTATTTCTAGGCTGAATTTTATGAAAATATAATCATTTTCATTTTATCTATTTTTTGGGAGCTATAAGTTTAAAATAGAGAGGAAAAGCAGTATTCTTAAAGATAGAGTTTTTTTAACATAAGTAGGAGGGTTTATTCGTGAGCAACTTATTTACAACAGTAAAAGAAAAAGTTCAAGGAAAAGGCATTTCTATCGTACTTCCTGAAGGAACTGATGAAAGAATTTTAGGCGCTGCAGAGCGTTTAGCAAAAGAAGAGTTAGTAAAACCAATCTTAGTTGGTAATAAAGAAGAAATTAGCGCAAAAGCTGCTAGCATGAATTTAACATTAGCAGGCGTTGATATTTTCGACCCAGCTACATACGAAGAAATGGATGCAATGGTAGCATCTTTCGTTGAACGCCGTAAAGGTAAAGCAACTGAAGAAGACGCTCGCAAAATCCTTAAAGACGAAAACTACTTCGGTACAATGCTTGTATACATGGGCAAAGCACACGGTTTAGTAAGTGGTGCAGCTCACTCTACAGCTGATACAGTTCGTCCAGCACTTCAAATCATCAAAACAAAACCAGGTGTTACAAAAACTTCTGGCGTATTCATCATGGTGCGTGAAGAAGAGAAATATGTATTCGCTGATTGCGCAATTAACATTGCACCAAACAGCCAAGATTTAGCTGAAATTGGTATCGAGAGTGCGAAAACAGCTGAACTATTCGGTATTGATCCACGCGTTGCTATGTTAAGCTTCTCTACAAAAGGTTCTGCGAAATCTCCAGAAACAGAAAAAGTTGTAGAAGCAACTCGCATTGCAAAAGAAATGGCTCCTGAATTAACTTTAGATGGAGAATTCCAATTCGATGCTGCATTCGTACCATCTGTAGCTGAGAAAAAAGCTCCAGGTTCTACAATTAAAGGTGATGCTAACGTATTCGTATTCCCAAGCTTAGAAGCTGGTAATATCGGCTACAAAATCGCTCAACGCTTAGGTAACTTCGAAGCAGTAGGACCAATCTTACAAGGTTTAAACATGCCTGTAAATGACCTATCTCGTGGATGTAATGAAGAAGAAGTGTACAAGTTAGCTTTAATTACAGCAGCTCAAGCACTTTAATTCTATAATGAATTAAAATAAAGACCGTCGCTATAATAGCGACGGTCTTTATTTTTCTAAGCCAAGTGCTTTATTGTTACGATCAATAATGCGCTGTAAATTCGTCTCATATAAAGGTATTTCATCTATTGTTAATTGAGATGGTGTTAGCTTTGGAGCGAATTGCTGCAATGTTTGTAAAAGGCGCATCATTAAATCTTGTACTGTAATGGTTTCGCCAAGTAATTCTGAAAGTGAAGCCATCGTGCTCGGTACAATTTCAGGATACGTAAAGCGTGTTTCTTCTCCTTGAATGGCTAGGTTGTAGAAATCGCGAACGAATGAGGCACGTTCAGAGCCACTTTCTGTAGCGCATAGATAAATTTGGACAGCGATACCGCCGCGAATACGGCGCTGTGAAATACCAGCAAATTTTTGATCGCGAATACTTAAGTCATAGCTACCAGGACAGTAAGAACCAACAATTTCTTTTGCCTCGATTGTAACATCGTAATCCTTTAACATTTCCTGAATTAAATGCCACATTGTATCGTATCCAAGGTCAATATCAATACCTTTCTCCGTCTCTTGGAATAAGAGTGATACGTTTAAAACACCTTCATCCAGTACGACTGCAAGTCCGCCAGAATTACGAACGATAACATTGAAGTTGTTTTCTTTTAAAAAGGAAATACCTTCTTCTAAGTGTGGTAGCCGTGAATCTTGAATGCCTAGAACAATTGTATTGTGATGAACCCAAGAACGCATTGTTGCAGCTGATTGACCGTTTCCAATGCTTGTGCATAATGTGTCATCCATTGCGAACGACTGCAATGCATGGAATGTTGGTCCCAAACTAGACTGATCTACAATACGCCACTCTGGCTGAGATAAAATGGAACGGGAATTGCTCATATAACTAACCCCTTATCTTTAAAATGACAATCTCTATTATAGCAAAAATATAGAAAGTAGTTTTAGGGAGAAATCTTACTAAATTGTAATGTTTTTGTAAGGAAAGTAAATTGGTTAAACTAGCTGCGATAGTTAAACTAAGAGATGTAATTATGATTTTAGGAGGAATACAAATGAAAAAAGTGAAATTAGGACTCGTAGCGATTATGTCAGCAGCAGTATTTAGTGGCTGTTCTATTATGGATATGATTGCACCACAGGCAACGGGTGTTGTGATGTACGGTGATGAAACTGGCGTTCAAAAAACAATGGATCAATATAAAGATAAAATTGAATCACAAAATAAATTTGAAGCAAAACTAGGTACTGTTAATGAGAAAAAGGTTTTAATTATGAATAAAACAACAGCTGAAAAGATGGTAAAAGAAAACATGCTGAAAAAAGTCGTGAAAGAAGATGTGGAACCACTTAAAGCATTGCCGGCTATTTCTGATGAAGCTGGAATCTTATTTGCTAAAGAGGAACAAAAAGATGTAGTAATTGATGGAAAGAAAATGAAGTATGAAGGTAATGTAGTAATTGGTGATGCACGTAAATATACAGATATGTATGCTGTTGTTAGTGATACAGAATATGCAAAAATAAGTGAGCCAGTAAAAACAATTGGTTTAGCAGCCTTTAAAGAAAATCCAAAGGAAAAAATTTTCCCGGATATAAAGAAAGGTTCTAACGTAGAAGAAGCACATATGGTTGAAGTGAAATAATAAAAAGGATGCATGTAATGCATCCTTTTTATTCTGCAATTTTTTCTAAATTTCCATTTCGATCCATTCGGAAAGATGTTTGAGAACGTTCTTCGTCATCCATGACTGCCAATTTACGAGCACGGTTCATAATGTTCATAAGTGTTTCGTAATCTTCTTGTACAGTATGAGATTGTTTTTCTAATTTTTCTAGTTTCTTTTCTAATTCTTCATTGCGAAGGATTTGTGCTTTAATTTCTTGTTTCAATCTCGTATTCTCGTTTTCAAGAGCTGTTACCTTTATATTTGAAGATCCGACTGTTTGTAAAAAATAAATAACATCTTGCATTGTCATGGATCCTTTTGCAGCAGGAACAGTAGATTCTTGATATGGAAGAGCTTCTTTATATGGTACAGTTGTTTCTTCTTGTACGAATTCTTCATAATCGGCTATTGGACCTGAAGCTGGTGGTGTATAGAGTAAACGTTTTTTCGCTTGTTCACCGCTTGCAGCACGCATTTTATCTTTACGGTGTTTTTTTGCTAGTTGAAGAGCTTGTTCATAGCTATAGCGAACAACAGCATTCCAACGGAAACCACAGGCAGCCGATGTACGATTTAATTGATCCCCTACTTCTTCAAATGCATTTAATTGCGTACTTCCTTCTCGAACGTGACGAAGTACAGTTTCAGCAAGTAATAAATCATCCTCATCCGTCCAAGCATCTTGTCTTACTTTCATAGATTCAACTCCCTTTCTTTTTATGAACTTCCTATTTTTATAATGGGCAAAAAAACGAGCTTTTATACAAAGCTTTTAAAAATATGGTAGATTTCGATGAAAGGTATAAAGTGAAACTTTAATCAGTGGGGGGGCTTCATCCCCCACTGATTATTAGTTGAACCAATCGGACTTTTATGGGCAGTTGATCCCCCCACCTAGATTCTTTGCTTTCGCTGAATTTTGAGGTGGGGGTCTTACTGCCCATTAAAGCGGGATAAATTTTGCCAAGAATGACGAAAGCTTCTGTAGGAGAACATATAAATATGTAGCATTATATGAGAAAAGAGCGTCGCAAGGAAACTTGCAACGAGCTTCAAAGAGCGGTAAAATACCATTTAGTGTTTATTTTTAAATGTACTTGAGAAAAGTTTAAAATAGAGGAAGTGTTATATAATGGGAAACGAATTTCGTGTGTGTGATGATTGTCAGGCAACGAACGTTAAAACGTTGATTCCGAAGCTAAAAAAAGTAGATTCATGTGCAACAATTGAAGTTGCATGTCAGTCTTACTGTGGCCCTGGTCGTAAAAAATCATTCGCATTTGTAAATAATCGTCCAGTTGCGGCGCCAACAGAAGACGAATTAATTGTAAAAATTGAAGCAAAGTTAAAGAAATAAGAAAAAGAAGAGTGAACAGATTACTCTTCTTTTTTTATGCCCAAAAGAGGAAGCGTTTATTCTGTGGGAGCTTAATTGATGATAATAATAGTTAATGATAGATAGGCATTATCTATTTATTAAAGTCTCAACCTATATGAATTTGTATTTCAAAATAATGGTTGACAGTCTTTTGAAGCGATAGGTAGAATAGAAGGTGTCTGATTCTGAGAATCATTATCAGGAAAAGGACGATTCATTTAATTTTTTTATTACTATTTGAGAATAAATTTCATTTCATTAAATTAAATATATGTTGTTGGTTAGGATGGTTGAGGGATGGAAGCGAGCGCAAGGAGTATAGAACAGCAAGATGTGAATGTTAAAGAGATTAAGAGCAGGCCGCTCATTGCTTCTATTATTTTAGTAGCAGGTACAATTTTGTTAGCTTTAAGCATGGCATTGTCTATTTCGTTTGGTGCTGCAGATATTAGTTTAAAGACTGTATGGCAAGCTGTATTTCAGTTTGACGGTTCTATTACGCATCATAACGTAATTCAAGAACTTCGCATGCCTAGAGCAATAGGGGGCGTAGTTGCAGGTGCCTTTTTAGCAGTATCAGGGGCAATTATGCAAGGTATGACGCGAAATCCACTTGCTTCTCCATCGTTAATGGGGATTACAGATGGGGCTGTATTTGGAATTGCGATTATGTATGCATTCTTCCCTAATTCACCTTATTTAATGTTCGTTATCGCATCTTTTATTGGTGCTGCGTTTGGAGCGAGCATTGTATATGGAATTGGATCTTCTTCACCAGGTGGATTAACGCCTGTGAAATTAGCTTTAGCAGGTGCAGCAATTAGTGCTTTATTAGGGGCCATTTCATCTGGAATTGCGCTATATTTCAACCTTGCCCAAGAGGTGAGTATGTGGAATGCAGGCGGAGTTGCTGGTGTGAAATGGGAAAGTATTAATATGTTAGTACCGATTGGTCTAGTTTGTCTCTTTATTGCAATTATAATGTCGAGGTATATTACAATTTTAAGCTTCGGTGAAGAAATTGCGATAGGACTTGGTCAAAATACGACGCTAATTAAGTTTATCGGAACAGTGCTTGTTCTTGTGTTAACAGGTTCAGCGGTTTCTATGGCAGGATCAGTTGGGTTTGTTGGTCTTGTAATACCGCATATGACTCGTTTCCTTGTAGGCTCAGATTATAGATGGGTTATTCCATGTTCTGCGGTCTTAGGCGGGCTGTTAATTGAATGTGCAGATATGTTATCTCGCGTTATTAATCCGCCGTTTGAAACACCAATTGGAGCAATTACAGCACTAATTGGGGTTCCATTCTTCCTCTACTTAGCACGTAACGAAGGGAGAGGAAAAATGTGAGGACAAGTGTCTTAACAAAAAAGAACGTTTCTATTTTAACAATTTTAGTAGGATTAATCGTTACTGTATTTTTAGTGAGTTTAAATACAGGGACATTTAAAATACCGCCAATGGACGTATTAAAGTCATTGGTTGGACTTGGGGCTGAAGATCAGTCTGTTATTTTATTTGAATTCCGTATGCCGCGTATGGTTATTGCTATATTAGTTGGATCGGCTTTAGCTATGTCAGGTGCGATTTTGCAAGGGTTATCGCGAAATCCACTTGCTGATCCAGGTATTATTGGTATTAACGCTGGAGCAGGGTTAACAGTCGTTATCTTCGTCTACTTTTTCTTCGGGAAAGTTGGAACTGGTACATTTTTATCTGTATTTATCCTTCCTTTCTTCGCGTTAGTTGGTGCGATATTAGCAGCGGTTATAATTTATTTACTAGCATGGAAAGACGGCGTTTCATCAACGAGATTAATACTTGTCGGTATCGCTGTTGCAGCTGGGTTTGGTGCTGTTAGTTTAATTTTTTCTATGAAGATGACATCTAACGATTTCCGTTTTGCGACGATTTGGTTAGCTGGAAGTCTG
This sequence comes from Bacillus sp. Brlt_9, assembly GCF_051948935.1. NCBI lineage: Bacteria > Bacillati > Bacillota > Bacilli > Caryophanales > Bacillaceae > Bacillus > Bacillus sp. Brlt_9. Next base: position 82,207 of record NZ_JAYJLO010000011.1, read on the forward strand.
TGGGGTACAGATTGGAAGTTTGTGTTAAGTGTACTTCCGTGGATGGTTATTTTCTTGCCACTTGCTATTAGTAAGGCGCACATATTAAATGTAATGAACCTAGGCGACTCCACAGCGGTTGGCCTTGGTGTAAATGTAGAAAAAGAAAGACGTAAATTATTATTTATTGCAGTTTGTTTAGCGGGTGCATCCGTCGCTGTTGCCGGAGGAATTGGTTTTATCGGTTTAATGGCTCCGCACTTAGCGAGGCGCCTTGTTGGTGGCAAACATCAAATTATGTTGCCCACAGCTGCGTTAATAGGAACGTTCTTACTATTATTTGCAGACGTAATTTCAAGAAGCGTGTTAACAACTTCAGAAATACCGGTCGGTCTTGTTATTTCTGTAATTGGTGCACCGTATTTTATATACTTACTTATGAGGACAAAATAAAGGGAGGCTTTTTGCATGGCAACTTTAGCGGTTGATTCGGTATCTGTTGGCTATAATGAAGGGTTAATTATTGATGGATTAACAGTTGAAATTCCAGAAGGAAAGATTACGACGATTATTGGACCAAATGGTTGTGGGAAGTCCACATTATTAAAAACGGCTTCTCGTATTTTGAAAGCAAAAAAAGGTACTGTTTATCTTGACGGAAAAGCAATTGAGAAACAGCCAACAAAAGAAATCGCAAAGAAAATGGCGATCTTACCACAAACTGCAGAAGTGCCAACAGGTCTTACTGTATTTGAACTTGTTTCATATGGACGCTTTCCTCATCAAAAAGGATTTGGGACATTGAAAGAAGAGGATTATCGCTACATTCATTGGGCACTTGAAGTGACGGGAATGACAGAATTCGCAAATCGCCCAGCAGAAGCTTTATCAGGTGGTCAACGTCAACGTGTATGGATTGCGATGGCTCTTGCACAAGGAACAAAATTACTCGTATTAGATGAACCGACGACGTACTTAGATATGGCTCATCAATTAGAAGTATTAAACTTATTGAAAAAGTTAAATGAAGAAGAAGGTAGAACGATTGTTATGGTTATCCATGACTTAAACCATGCTTCTCGTTTCTCAGATCATATGATTGCATTAAAAGCAGGTAAGTTAATGAAACAAGGAACGCCAGATGAAGTGATGACAAGTGAAACACTTCGTAACGTATTTGAGATTGAAGCTCAAATCGTTCCATGTCCAGTAAACTGTAAACCGATTTGTTTAACATACGATTTAATGATGATTAATAATCAATTACGTAAAAAAGCATAAGTAGAACCCCCTCTTAAAGAGGGGGGACTTCTAATGGACGTTGAGCTTCTTATATATGAATGGGAAGTTGAACGCCCTTTAGAATGGGTTATTAACAACGGTTAATAAATATATATTGATTGATTGTTATCCGCGTTTCTTATAATTCATTGCAACTTATAAGAGAAATACAGCTAGAAGGAGTGGGAACATGAAGAATTTTAAAATGGCACTATTAGCAATGGTACTAGTCGTAACTTCAGTACTATTTGCAGCTTGTTCTAACAAAGAAGAAGAGAAGAAAGCAGATGCGAAGGATGCAAAGACTGAAGAGCGCACTGTACAACACGCAAAAGGGGAAATTAAAATCCCTGCAAATCCAAAGAAAATTGCTGACCTTAGTGGTTCAACAGAAGAGTTATTAATTTTTGGTATGAAACCAATTATTACTGCTAATACATCTCAAGAAAAAATTGATGCACATATTGAAAAGAAATTAAAAGACGTAAAACCAGTTGGCTCTGCTTGGGGCGATAAAATTAACATCGAAGCAGTAGCTGCTGCAAAACCAGATTTAATTCTTGTAAACAATCGTCAAGAAAAGATCTATGATCAATTATCTAAAATTGCACCAACAGTTATGTTAAAAACTCCATTAGACCAATGGCGTCCAAAATTCGAAGAAGTAGGTCAAATCTTCGGTAAAGAGAAAGAAACGAAAGAATGGTTTAAACAGTATGATGAAAAAGCAAGCAAATTACATGATAAAATCGTTGCGAAAACTGGCGATGCTAAATTCATGAAAATGGCTGCATATCCAAATGCTTTCCGTGTATACGGTGACTACGGTTACGGTAGCGTAATCTTTAACGATTTAAAATTACCAGCAGTTAAAGGTACACCAACGGATAAACCATTAGTACAAGTACAAAAAGAAGCTTTAATCGATTACAATCCAGATTACTTATTCGTATTTACGACTGGTGACGGTTCTCAACGTCTAAAAGAATTCCAAGAAGAATCAATTTGGAAAAATATGAATGCTGTTAAAAACAACCACGTATTTACAATTAAAAACGAAGACTTAAACAAAGGTTACTTCCCTCTAGGTAAAGAAATGATCTTAGATGAAGTTGCTGAGTTCGTTTTAGGTAAATAATGTATAAAAAGAAATCACTTTTACTTCGGTAAAAGTGATTTTTTCTTTATATAAGGGCAATTAATATAGTCTTTCGTTTCTTTCTGTTTCCTATTTCGTTTATAATATATAGTAAGAATGCAGTAAAGAAAGGGGGATGTCGGAAGGTGGTATATTTAAACGACAAACTCAGCGAAACAAAAGTGTTTAAAGACCCGGTACATAAATATGTGCACGTGCGCGATCGCGTTATTTGGGATTTAATCGGAACGAAAGAATTTCAACGCTTGCGCCGTATTAAGCAGCTTGGAACGACATTTTTTACATTTCACGGTGCAGAGCATAGTCGCTTTACTCATTCGTTAGGTGTATATGAAATTATTCGTCGTATGATTGATGATGTGTTTGATGGCAGACCGAACTGGAATGCTGAAGATAGATTGTTATGTTTATGTGCGTCATTACTTCATGATGTCGGTCACGGCCCATTTTCTCATTCGTTTGAAAAAGTATTTTCATTAGATCATGAGAAATTTACGCAAAAAATTATCGTTGGAGATACGGAAATTAATCGTGTATTAAGTCGTGTGGATAAAGACTTTCCGCAAAAGGTATCCGATGTAATCGCAAAAACATCTACTAATAAATTAGCGATTAGTATGATTTCCAGTCAAATTGATGCAGATCGTATGGATTATTTATTAAGAGATGCGTATTTCACTGGCGTAAAGTATGGAAACTTTGATATGGAACGTATACTGCGTGTCATGCGTCCGTACGGCAATCAAGTAGTTATTAAAAATAGTGGTATGCATGCTGTTGAGCATTATATTATGAGTCGTTATCAAATGTATTGGCAAGTATATTTCCATCCGGTAACGCGCAGTGCTGAAGTTATTTTAACGAAGATTTTACACCGTGCAAAATCATTGCACGAGAAGTATTATACGTTTAAAAATCATCCGGTTCATTTCTATTCTTTATTTGAAGAAGAAGTAACGGTAGAGGATTATTTAAAGTTAGACGAGAACGTTATGTATTATTACTTCCAAGTATGGCAAGACGAAGAAGATCCAATTTTAAGTGATTTATGCCGCCGTTTTATGAATCGAAACCTATTTAAATACGTAGAGTTTACAGATCAGCACGGTTTAGATAATTGGATGGAATTAAGTAGCTTATTCAAAAAGATTGGACTTGATCCAGAATACTATTTAGTAGTTGATTCAACATCAGACTTACCGTACGACTTTTACCGTGCTGGTGAAGAAGAAGAGCGTCTGCCAATCTTACTTCTTATGCCAAATGGAGAGCTTAGAGAGCTTTCACGCGAATCGGATATTGTTGAGGCGATTACTGGTAAGAAGAGAAGGGATCAAAAATTATTCTATCCGCACGATTTAATCTATGAAGATGGAAGAAAAGGAAAATATAAAGAGAGAATCATCGAGTTACTAGAAGGAAAAAAATAAGGAGCAGCTAAGGGCTGCTTCTTATGAAAGAACTTGAAATTATTTGTCGCTTAAGCGTTTTCCGCCAACTGCATAATGGTTTTTAGACATTTCTTCGATGAAAACAACGATGTTTTCTTCAGGAGCACCAGTTGTTTCGCTTACTGCTGCTGTTACTTTCTCAGCAAGAGCTTTCTTTTGTTCCTCTGTGCGTCCTTCTAGCATTTTCACTGTTACGTATGGCATATATAATCGCTCCTTTTATGTAAGTTACACTCTTATTATAGCGGATTATAGGGAAGAACAATCGAAAAAACAAATATTTTCTTTTTTTGACATATTGAAGAGGAGTTGGAGTATGGATCAGTTATTTAGATATCCATTGCAGGAAATCCCGTTGGTAGCAATGGCGATTATTATTGCATTATCAGTGCATGAATTTGCGCATGCATATGTTGCATATAAATTTGGAGACGATACAGCAAAGAAGCAAGGTCGCTTAACTTTATCGCCGATGGCACACTTAGATCCTATCGGGATGATTGCTGTATTAATTCTTGGTTTCGGTTGGGCAAGACCGGTACCAGTTAACCCGTATAATTTTAAAAGACCCCGTCTTGCGGGAATATTAGTTTCCATTGCAGGACCGATTAGTAACTTGATTTTAAGTGCAATTGGTTTAATTATTTTGTATAGCTTAGTAGTATTCGGAGTATTCGATGCGATTCCAGTCGCAGTAGCGGATACATTAGGAAGATTTTTTGAACTCTTTATTATGTTAAATATTGTTTTACTTGTATTTAACTTATTACCGATCCCACCACTTGATGGATATCGCGTCGTGGAAGATCTAGCACCAGCAAACATTCGTGCAAAAATGACACAGTATGAAAAATATGGAGCAATCGCGTTATTAATTCTTGTTATTACACCGCTTAGCAATTACACGATTCAACCTATTTTCCAAGTTGTTATTCCGCGTGTATTAATGTTTTTACAAAATATCATTGCGCCTATCTTTGGCCTTTTATAATCATTAAGTGAGGAGGACTTTACATATGACAGAGAAAAAGAAAAAAATCGGTTTTAATATCGTGAAAAATGATTCAACAGATGGACATGGTGGTTTTGGCGTTGGGTCATTAAGCCTAGAAAATATTTCACCAGTATTTGTCGATGTACTAGAGAAAACTGCATTCGTTGATATTGGTGCGATGCATGCGCGTAGTACAGTAGAAAAAGGTATTAAGTTTTTAACAAATAAAGATGAAGTTCCAAACGGAAAACCATTTTGGCTTGTTTGGGTGACGATTGAAAGAACGGCAACAGGTGCTTATTATGCAGGTGTAACAGCTTGTGAAATGACAGTTGACCGTGAAATTCGCCGCGGATATAAATCACTTCCAGAGCACGTAAACAAAATGGATAAATCAATGAAGCGTCACATTATGGTTGACCATATGGATGAATCATCTAAAAAAGTACTTGGTACGTTCTTGAAAGAACATAATGAAGCAATTTGGAACGAATCTAGTGAAGAATTGCGCCGTGCATTATTAAGTGAATAAAAAAAGGATGTCCCACTAGTCGAGTGTTGACTAGGTGACATCCTTTTTATTTTGGTTTGTTGTATGAAAATATATCAACGATTTTTTGGATATATCGCCGATTCGACAAGAAAAATCGATTTACCGACAAAGAATGACAATAGGAGGCTATTCCACATTCAGTGAAGTAGCCTGATGTTCTACCAAGGAAGATATCTTTTCCACCAACTTGTTTTTTTCTTTTCTTCAGTTGTCTTTTCAAATTCTTCCTTATCATCGACATGATCCATACAATATTCAGTTGGTTCTGTACCTTTTGCGAAATACATTTTAACTGAAGTGGGACAATTTTTTGTAGCGATTTTCCCGTTTTCAGGGTTAATATCGACTGCAACGACGTCATTTGGTTGTTTAAACTCTTTTTTAGGTTGTCCATCTAATCCTTTTTCCATCGTATCGGTCCATATTCTTTTCGCATAGCCTTGTTCTGCTACGTTTGAAATCGATTTAGGTTGATCATATCCAACCCATACACCAGTTACGATTTGCGGAGTGAATCCAATCATCCAGCTATCCGTTTCCGTAGAACCAGACTTACCGGCGTATGTTCTGGATAGCTTTGATAACATCGATTGACCGGTCACAGCAGCATAACTACTTAGGTTTTTATTAAACATACCCGTCATCATTTCTTCCATCACAAATGCTTTGCTCTTATCAAGAACTTGCTTACTCTCCAAATGAGCATCGTATAACATATTTCCTTCATGATCCATAATGCGGCGAATGAAAATCGGTTTTACTTCTTTTCCGCCATTTGCGAACATGCTATAAGCGTTAACCATTTCAATTGGTTTTACAGGAGATGTACCGAGAGCAAGGGAAGGGACGTCCTTTAATGCACTCTTAATTCCGAATTGTTTCGCTGTTTTTGTAAGAATATCGTCGCCTAAAAATAAATTGGTCTTCACGGCATAGACATTATCAGAGACCGCAAGAGCTTGCGCCATTGTTACAAAATCGTCTGCATAATAGTCTTTATAGTTTTTCGGTTTATACTTTGAAACACCGTCACCTAAAGTAAATACAGTGTATTCGCTTTTTAAGCGCGTAGCAGGCGTGAATCCTCGTTCTAATGCCGCATAATACAGGAATGGCTTAAACGTAGAACCAGGCTGTCGAGCGGCCTGTGTAGCCCTGTTAAATTGACTCGTATTATAATCCGTTCCGCCAACAAGGGCAGCTACTTCACCTGTTTTCGGATTCATAGAGACGAGCGCCGTTTGTATGTTTGTTGTGTCAGGTATATGATTTTTTACAGCTTGCTCTGCAACCGATTGTAATTTCGGGTCTAGCGTTGTATAAATACGCAAGCCGCCTTTTTGTAACGCCTGTTCGTCTAATCCGATATCACGAAGAAGAGAAGCTTGTACAGCATCTTGGAAATAAGGTGCGATCTCTGCCACTTTTTTCGTATCTAATGAAGCAAAAGTTAGTGACTCTTTCTTCGCTGAAGTTGCTTGTTTCTTCGTAATATAACCTTGTTCTACCATTTCATCTAATATGAGAGCTTGTCGTCCCTTCGCACGATCCTCTTTTAAAAAGGGAGAATAGACACTAGGTCCTTTTGGGATACCTGCGAGCATACTAGCTTCTGCTAATGTTAATTCTTTTGCTGTTTTATCGAAATAGAGACGGGACGCAGCTTCGATTCCGTAAGCACCATGCCCGTAATAAATTGTATTTAAATATCCTTCTAAAATATGATTTTTATTATAATTCACCTCAAGGCGGATTGTGTACATCGCTTCTAATAGTTTACGTTTCCACGTTTTATCATGATCTAAGTATAGGTTACGAGCATACTGTTGTGTAATCGTACTAGCACCTTGGACTTTTGCCATCGCTTTTAAATCGGCAACAATCGCACCAGCGATACGCTTCATATCAAAGCCATGATGTTTGTAGAATCGTTGATCTTCGATAGATAGCGTCGCCTCTTTTACATAAGGAGAAATTTCGTTGAGAGATACATTGTAGCGTTTTTGCATTTCATTACTTTGTCCGATAACAGTGTCATCATTAGCGTAAAAGACACTTGTTTGCGGGACAGCAACAGGAGGAGGTCCCATAATTTTTGCGACTATAATAATAACAAAAAAGGAAAAAACGAAAAAAAGAACAGAAGAAAACATTACGGTGAAGAAAAGACGTTTATATTTTTTAAGTTTCGGATTCATAGTTTGATCCATCTTTTTCAGCCCCTCATTCATACAAACATTATTGTATTAGTATTGAGGGTTTTCGGTTATTTTAAACAATGAAATTTCGAAAACAAAAAGCCCTTTCAATTAAGAAAGGAGCTCAAAGGCACGTGCTGGCCAATCGGTAATAATGACATCTACGCCATAATCAATCATAGTTTGTAAATCTTTATATTCGTTAATTGTATAAGGGCGGAAAACGTACCCTTGATCTTGTGCAAATTGAACAAATTCTTTTGTTAATAATTGAAAGTTTGGGTGTAAACCAGTTGCTTCTCTAGTTTTTGCTTCGGCAATAGGATCAGCAAGTGGTGTGTCATATAAAATTGCTCTCGGGATTTCAGGAGCTATTTCTGCTAATAATGAAACAGATTCGTGGTTAAATGACGAAAATACAATTTGATTAGACAGATGGTATTCGCGAACGAGAGCAACAGCCTTTTCTTCAATATATGGATAGTGAATAACATCTGTTTTTAACTCGATGTTGAGCTGTAAATTTGTTGTAGATAACCAAATGAATACTTCGCGTAACGTCGGAATTTTTGCTTCATGAAAAGAAGGGTCTTTATAGCTACCAGCATCTAAAGCTTGTAATTCCGCTACCGTTTTTTCAGAAACGAGACCTACATCATTCGTTGTGCGGTCTACCGTTTCATCGTGAATTACGACAAGTTCACCATCTTTTGATAGGTGGACATCAAGTTCAATTCCATGGGCGCCAATACGTTCAGCTTCTTGGAAGGCAATCATCGTATTTTCTGGATGTGTTCCTTTTACCCCGCGATGGGCGAAAATAAGTGGTTTATTCATACGGAAATCTCCTTATCGTTTCTTTTCTTTCATTATGAAACTGCTTCTGGAAAAATACAATTGAACAGGATAAACATTTACAAAAGTCTAACAGTTGCACAAAAGTTAACGTTAACGTAAAATGTAATAATTGAGTGAAGGGAGGAATAAACATGTATAAAATTGATGAAGTCACAAAGCAAGTTGGTTTAACAAAACGTACACTTCGTTATTATGAGGAAATTGGTTTAATTCATCCCCCTGAGCGTAGTGAGGGGAACATTCGCCTGTATACAGACGGAGATATCGCCAGAATTAAAAGAATTGTGGAAGCGAAAGAAGTGTTAGGGATTACGCTTCAAGAAATGCAACATTTCTTATCGTTAAAAGAAAGAATGGAGCAAAGAAGAAATAGTGAGAATCCTCGTGACCGCGAAGTGATTCAAGAAATTAAAGAGATGCTTGAAAAACAAGTGCAAACGCTAGACGAGAAAATGGAGCAAATGCAGCGTGTAAAGGCAGAACTTGAAGATAGCTTACATCGTGCAGTGACATTTTTGGAGAGTACAAAAGGAGAATGATCAAAATGGAGAGCAAACAAAAACTAGGGAGATTGATTACAGTGGTGGCTACCTTCCTTGCCTTTTCAGGTATAGGGGTAGTCGACCCAATCTTACCAAGCATTGCTGAGCAAATTGGTGCATCGCATTGGCAAGTAGAGATGTTATTTACAGCATATATTTTAACGATGGCCATTATGATGTTACCGGCTGGAATATTTGCATCGAGATTTGGTGATAAACGAATGATGACAATCGGCCTTGCAATCGTGACTGTATTTGCGTTTATATGCGGTATATCGCAAACGATTGCTCAATTATCTCTTTTCCGCGCCGGATGGGGATTAGGAAATGCAATGTTCTTCGCAACCGCGATGACATTATTGATTGCATTAAGTAAAGAAGTTCATGAAGCAGTAGGGTTATATGAAGCGGCTATCGGTTTAGGGATGGCAGGTGGCCCGTTATTAGGCGGGATATTAGGTGGACATTCTTGGCGTTACCCATTTTTTGCGACGAGTATTTTAATTTTCTTAGCATTTATTTTAGTTTTCTGTTTTGTAAAAGAACCGGAGCGAAAAGTGAAGCGTAAAGCGGCAGGCGTAGGAGAATTACTTAACCTGGTGAAATATAAACCGTTTATGCAAGGTGCGATTTCAGGAATGCTATATTACTACGGATTTTTTGTTGTGTTAGCATATTCACCACTTATTATGCATTTATCTGCTATTCAATTAGGATTTGTATTTTGTGGATGGGGATTAGCATTAGCTTACGGTTCTGCAATTCTAGCTCATAAGTTAGAAGGTAAATATGAGCCGAAAGCATTGCTGAAAGGTAGCTTACTCATATTTGCGCTTTTCTTAATCGCACTATTCTTTGTGAAAGTTATGTGGTTACAAATTGTATTAATTGTTCTATCAGGATTAGCATCTGGATTAAATAATGCATTATTTACAAGTTATGTAATGGATATTTCACCTTATGAAAGATCTGTTACATCAGGTGTTTATAATTTCGTTCGTTGGCTAGGTGGCGCAATTGCTCCAATCTTATCAGGAATCATCGGCCACACTATTTCACCGCAAAGTCCATTTTTAGTCGGTGGAATTGTTGTATTAGTCGGTTGCGTAATGATTTTAATTCCGGTTCGAAAGCCAGTAGAAGTAGAGAGAAAAGCCCTTTCTTAAGAAAGGGTTTTCTTTCCTATTACAGGGCAATCCCTTTTCGTATATATGTTAGAACCCTCTGACTAAAATATATTTTCGGTATTTTTGTACTTTTAACTATACTTTTTGGATGTTTTGTTTTATTTTTGTTAGGGGACATTAATGATGTCCCTATTATAAATTTGCATTGAAAGGCGTGATTGTACGATGGAACTATGGTTCACTGAAAAACAAACAAAACATTTTGGGATTACGGCGCGTATTAACCGCACATTACATACGGAGCAAACAGAATTCCAAAAACTTGATATGGTTGAAACGGAAGAGTTCGGAAACATGCTTATTTTAGATGGCATGGTTATGACAACAGAAAAAGATGAGTTCGTTTATCATGAAATGGTAGCGCACGTACCTTTATTTACACATCCAAACCCTGAAAACGTATTAGTTGTTGGCGGCGGTGATGGCGGTGTTATTCGTGAAGTGTTAAAACACCCAAGCGTAAAGAAAGCAACTCTTGTTGAAATCGATGGAAAAGTAATTGAGTACTCTAAACAATACTTACCATCAATTGCAGGCGCATTAGACAATGAACGTGTAGAAGTAAAAGTAGGAGACGGTTTCCTACACATCGCAGAAAGCGAAAATGAATATGACGTAATTATGGTAGATTCTACCGAGCCAGTAGGACCAGCAGTAAACTTATTTACAAAAGGCTTCTACGCTGGAATCTCTAAAGCGTTAAAAGAAGACGGTATTTTCGTTGCACAAACGGACAACCCTTGGTTCACACCGGAACTAATTACAACTGTGTTTAAAGACGTAAAAGAAATTTTCCCAATTACTCGTTTATACACAGCGAACATTCCAACTTACCCAAGTGGTCTTTGGACGTTCACAATTGGATCTAAAAAACATGATCCATTACAAGTAAGTGAAGAGCGTTTCCACGAAATCGAAACGAAATACTACACAAAAGAACTACACAATGCAGCATTCGCATTACCGAAATTTGTTGGCGATTTAATTAAGTAAGAAATCGAGTTTGAACAAATAAAGTGTAAGTAGCTCATTTAAGGTGTTTGTCCAGAAGACTTGAACATGCTAGCTACTTACACTCCTATAAAGAAAATCGTCTTCTTGTTATGAAACAGAAGACCCGGTAAATCGAGAAAGAGGAGCAGCTCGCTCCAAATTTGAGAAATAATGAAAGGTTGGGATACCTTAAGTTCCACATAAGGAGGAAAAGAATATGCGTTTTGATGAAGCTTATTCAGGTAAAGTATTTATTAAAAGTCATCCAAGTTTTGAAGAGTCACAGGTAGTTATTTACGGGATGCCTATGGATTGGACAGTAAGTTACCGTCCAGGTTCTCGCTTTGGCCCTGCACGTATTCGTGAAGTATCAATCGGTCTTGAAGAATATAGCCCATATTTAGATCGTGAATTAGAAGAGGTAAAATATTTTGATGCGGGTGATATTCCATTACCATTCGGAAACGCACAGCGCAGCTTAGACATGATTGAAGAGTATGTATCAAAACTTTTAGATGCCGGTAAGTTTCCACTAGGTCTCGGCGGCGAGCACTTAGTGTCTTGGCCAATTTTTAAGGCAATGGCAAAAAAATATCCGGATTTAGCAATCATCCATATGGATGCTCATACTGATTTACGTGAATCGTATGAAGGGGAGCCTTTATCCCACTCTACGCCTATTCGTAAAGTGTGCGATTTAATTGGTCCGGAAAACGTATATTCTTTCGGTATTCGTTCTGGAATGAAGGAAGAATTCGAATGGGCAAAAGAAGTAGGTATGAACTTATATAAATTTGACGTATTAGAACCGTTAAAAGAAGTATTACCGAAACTTGCAGGACGCCCAGTTTATGTCACAATTGACATTGACGTATTAGACCCAGCTCATGCTCCTGGAACAGGAACGTTAGAAGCTGGAGGTATCACATCTAAAGAATTATTAGATTCCATCGTAGCAATTGCAAATTCAAATATAAATGTAGTTGGAGCAGACTTAGTAGAAGTAGCTCCTGTCTACGACCATAGTGATCAAACACCAGTCGCAGCAAGCAAATTCGTGCGGGAAATGCTGCTCGGTTGGGTGAAATAAAATAAAAGCGGAAGCGGCTCGTTCAGAATGTGAGGGGGATGGAGCTTCAGACGTAGAGGCGCTTTTTGCCTCGAAGGAAGAAGTGAAGCCACCGATCATGCTAGCCGCTGTAGCTGGATAAAGTAAAAGTGAAGCCTCCTATATGAATAGGGGGCTCTTATTTTGTCGATATGTGTCCGTAAGCCGATATATTTAAAAAATCGCTAATATAATTTCATTTACCGTCACGCAACATCAAAAAGAGCTATTCTCAAACGATGAGAATAGCTCTTTTTCTTATGCAACTTTCTCTTCTGAAGTAATGCCGCGAATTTCATCAGCAGAACGAATTGGATATTTGCGGAATATGATTGATCCGATATATCCAACAATAGTGGTAACGATTCCACATAGTACAGCAGCAATTGTTACTTTTACAACGTCATTAAATCCGAATAAGACAAGAAGTCCTGGGATTGGTGATGCTGTTCCTGGCGCATTATTAACGAGTTGGAACAGAGATGTAATAATACCAGCAAGTGCACCGCCAACGAAGTTTGTCGCATAAATAGGAATTGGATTTGCTGAAACAACATCGGCTTGTGTTAAAGGCTCGATTGCTACAGCGATTGTGTCTTTCTTTGAACAAATTTTTAGTCGCTTAAAGAAAATAAAGTTCATCGGGGCTGAGGCTGCTACGGCAAGACTACCAATTGCCATTGGTAAACCTGTTAATCCAAGCATTGCAGTTAGTGCCATAGAACTTAATGGAGAGGTAGAAATAACTGTTATTAATCCACCAAGCATAATACCCATAATGATAGGACTTTCAGTAGTTGCAGCTGAAATCATAGAACCGATTTTACCGAGTGTTGCGTTTACGAGCGGATCCATAAGCATGGCCATTCCGCGTGAAATTGGTGCAGCAATAAATAAAATTGCTAAAAACTCTACTCCGGCCGGTAATTTCTTTTCGAGGAATTTCACGACGAAAGCGCAAACGTATCCAGCGAAAAATCCTGGTAAAATACCGAATCCACTAGTAGCGATACCGATTAGAACAGCATATACGGGTGAAACACCGATTGCTAATGCGACTAAAATTGCCGCTGCGACACCGCTCATACTACCAGAAGCTTCTCCTACTGATTGTAAAAAGTCATTATGAAACATTTCTCCACCGATATAACGGTGAAATGCTTCAATAAGAAAACTTGCGATTGCTGCATTAGCTAAAGCACCCATTGCTTTCATGCCGTAAGGAGCACGGTAACTAAAAAGTGTAAATAGACAAAGTACAACAAGTAATAGTGCTAAACCTTGCAAGATAGCCATTTGAAAACTGTCTCCTTTGATTTTTGTAATAAAAATTCGTATCATTCAATAATAATATAAAAGTTTGGTAAACGGAAAATTTTTTGATGGGAATTTGCTATAAAGGGAAAAACTCTTACAATAATGTAAGGAAAGTGTAAGGCGTTTCGATAGAGTATAGTATGTTGTTTTTCGTATAATACATGTATAGACATAAGGTTAGTGAGAAAGAAGTGCAAACAGGAGGCGCATTTATGAAATTGGTAATTAAAGTTTTAGCTGTGTTCGCCATTATTTTAGGGGGAACAGCATATTATTTAAACACAAAAACAGAAGGTGTACATGCTTTTGTAGACAACTTCTTTTCAAATAAAGAAATACAAGATTATTATGCAGTTATAGATAAAGGCGAGAAAAAAGACGGAGAATACTTGTATACATTTAAAGGATATACAGAAGACGGAAAGTTACAAGTTGTGAAAAGAATGATGAACCGTGAATTGCATACGGGGGCATTTATAAAAATCTATGCAAAGGGTATGCAAGGAAAAGGATGGGCTGAAATCTCAAAAGAATCAATTCCGCAAAAAGCGTTGGAAAAAATAGAGAAACCATAAAAGGAGCGACTCATTCGCTCCTTTTTTAGTGCGTTAAAATAGTGATAGATGTTTTTTCTTTGTTAGAAATGATTTTTACACGTCCACCAATTGGGAAAGTGAAAATCGGGGTTGTATGACCGAAACTTGCGTTTGCAATGATAGGTATATGTGCAAGTTCAGGCTTTGAAGCAATCATTTCCTGAATGTCTTCTGTCGTACATTCCGCACCTTTTTGCATCTTTCCTATAACGATACCCTTTATGTACTCAAAATTTTGCTGCTGCATAAGGGAATGTAAATAACGATCAAAAGTTTTAAGGGTAGCTGTTCCTGTTAAACTATCTTCTTCAAGAAATAAAATTTTATCCTGTAAATTTGGCATATATGGTGTACCTTGTAGTAAATTCAATGTGCTCATATTACCACCGATAATTTCTCCAGTTGCTTCGCCTTCGTGAATTGAAACATATCCTTCATTTTTTATGAATTCTCGATTTTCCTGATCGATGTACCAAGAATCATCACTCCATGTTTCAGATGGCAGGATTTCAATAGGCTCATTAGAAGTTAAGCATTTTAAAAAGTAATCGGTTGTATACTCGAGACCTTTTTCCATTCCAAATGAAGAGAAGTGGGGTCCTGAATATGTAACAAGTCCTGTTTTTGTGTAAATTGCATTATTTAAAGCAGTGATATCAGAATAGCCACAGAAAAATTTCGGGTTTTCTCGAATTAAATCATAATCGAGATGTTTTAATAAACCGTTAGAATTGTATCCACCAAGTGTCGTCAAAATAGCTTTTACATTTGGGTCTTTAAATGCTTCGTGGAGATCTTGAACGCGTGAAGAAATAGAAGAGGAAGCGAATCGATCTATCTCATCAGCATATGTTGAGAACGTAACTTGAAAGCCCATGTCAGTTAATCTTTTTATAGCAAGCTCTTGGTTCGTATTTGAGACAATACTTAAACTGCAAGCTGGTGAAATGACTCTAATTTCATCACCTTTTTTCAATTTCGTTGGTAGCACATAACTCACCTCTTTAAATGAAAGAATATTTAGATTTAAAAAACATTTTATCATATGAAATAAAGTGAAAGTGAATTATTTTTTGAAATGGAGTTTTCCTGATTTTTCAGCAGACAGACAGAGGTTTTTTTTGATATGATAGGAAAAGTGATTTATTATAAGTAGTATTTAATATCTATAACATTTGAAAGGTGTGCAAGACGTGGAGAAACAACTTGCAGGCTTGCCGGTACACGTTCATTTCGTAACAGAAATCCGTGAAGGGGCGAGGAAGGAAACCGTTGCTTTTGAAGCAAATGGTCAATACTATGTAAAAGGTCAAGGTACATACGTAACATTCCAAGAGCCGAACGAACAAGGCGAAGTGAAAACAATTATTAAAATTCAAGATGAACAAGTTCTCATTATGCGTTCAGGTGCTGTTTCAATGCGTCAAACGCATGTGAAAGGTGAATGGACAACTGGTACGTATACGAGTGAACTTGGTACGTTTGCATTGCAAACGAAAACTGATAACGTTCTTTTTAAATGGTCGGATGAAAAGAAAAAAGGACAACTTTTCTTAACGTACGCATTGCTTCTAAGTGAACAAGAAGCTGGCAGATATACAATTACACTTAATTTGAAGGAGGCAAAATAATGAATTCTTTAGAACAAGTAAAAGGATTGATTAAAGAAGAAATTCAAGCTGCTGTATTAAAGGCAGAATTAGCGACAGAAGAACAGATTCCAAACGTTGTATTAGAATCTCCAAAAGATAAAACAAATGGTGACTTCTCTACAAATATGGCAATGCAACTTGCACGCGTTGCGAAAAAAGCACCTCGTATGATTGCAGAAGAATTAGTTGCAAACTTCGATAAAGCAAAAGCTTCTATTGAAAAAATTGAAATTGCAGGACCTGGTTTCATTAACTTCTACATGGATAATAGCTACTTAACAGACTTAATCCCAACAATCGTTAACGCTGGCGAAGCTTACGGTGAAACGAATACTGGTAAAGGTGAAAAAGTACAAATTGAGTTCGTATCTGCGAACCCAACAGGTGACCTTCACTTAGGACATGCACGTGGTGCAGCAGTAGGTGACACTTTATGTAACCTATTAGCAAAAGCAGGATACGATGTATCTCGTGAGTACTACATTAATGACGCTGGTAACCAAATTCATAATTTAGCTCTTTCAGTTGAAGCTCGTTACATGCAAGCTTTAGGTCTAGAGAAAGAAATGCCAGAAGACGGATACCATGGTGCGGATATCATTGGAATCGGTAAACGTTTAGCTGAAGAGTTTGGCGATCGTTATGCGAAAGCTGATGAAAAAGAAAGCTATGAATTCTACCGTGAGTACGGTTTAAAATATGAGTTAGCAAAACTTCAAAAAGACTTAGAAAGCTTCCGTGTTAAATTTGATGTATGGTTCTCAGAAACATCATTATACAAAAACGGAAAAATCGATCAAGCTCTTGCAGTATTAAAAGAGCGTGAAGAGATCTTTGAAGAAGATGGAGCGACTTGGTTCCGTTCAATGACTTACGGTGACGATAAAAACCGTGTATTAATTAAAAACGATGGTTCTTACACGTACTTAACGCCGGATATCGCGTATCACCGTGATAAATTAGAGCGTGGTTTCGATAAGTTAATCAACATTTGGGGTGCTGACCACCACGGTTACATTCCTCGTATGAAAGCTGCTATCCAAGCGCTAGGTTACGATAAAGAAACACTTGAAGTAGAAATCATCCAAATGGTACAACTGTATCAAAATGGTGAAAAAATGAAGATGAGTAAGCGTACAGGTAAAGCAGTTACACTTCGTGAGCTTATGGAAGAAGTAGGCGTGGACGCAATGCGTTACTTCTTCGCAATGCGTAGCGGTGATTCTCATTTAGATTTCGATATGGACTTAGCTGTATCAAAATCTAATGAAAACCCAGTATACTATGCACAATATGCACATGCTCGTGTATGCAGTATCCTTCGTCAAGGTGAAGAGTTAGGATTAGCTACAGGCGGAGATGTGAACTACAAACTTGTTACTTCTGAGAAAGAAGTAGAGTTACTGAAAAAACTTGGTGAATTCCCAGCAGTAGTTGCGGATGCAGCGCAAAAACGTCTGCCACACCGCATTACAAACTATGCATTTGAATTAGCAGCAGCATTACACAGCTTCTACAATGCAGAAAAAGTATTAAACCAAGATAATTTAGAATTAAGTAAAGCTCGTTATGAGTTAATGAAGGCAGTACGCACTACACTTCAAAACGCACTAGCAATCGTAGGGGTATCTGCACCAGAAAAAATGTAATAAAGAAAAGCGGAAGCGGCTCGTTCAGAATAGGAGGGGGATGGGGCTCCTGACAGAGAGGCGTACTTTGCCTCGGAGGAAGGCGCGAAGCCACCGAGTATTCTAGCCGACTGTTCGCTTTCAATAAAAGGCAATCACACGATGTTGTGATTGCCTTTTTGTATGGAGATAATAAAAAAATAAAATTTTATCAAACAAAAGGAGAATTTGCGTCGTCTTATATAAATGACAGGAGGTTTATGATGGAAGAAAAGGTAGAAGAATTGATTGATATATATAAGCAGCAAATATATTCCTTATGCTATAAGTTAGCGAAGACGAAAGAAGACGCGGAAGATATTTTTCAAGAGACGTGGATAAAGGTTTTTTCCTCTAGGCACCAACTTTCTTACGTAGATAACTATAAAAAGTGGATTACTACAATTTGTGTTCGCACATTTTATGATTTTTATCGCAAGAAAAAACGGTGGAAAGATCGTGTATTGGATTTGTTTTATAAAGATGATGGTGGAGAAATAGATTTCGCAGATGAAGTGAATATATCAGAAGAGTTTATTCAAAAAGTGGAAGCGGAAATGATACGGGAAGTTATACAGTTATTGAATGAAAAATATAAAACCGTGCTCGTACTCTACTATTATGAACAATATTCTTATAAGGAAATGAGTGAAATATTAAATATACCGATTGGTACAGTGAAATACCGCCTTAATTATGCGAAGAAGCAAATGCGAGAACATTTGGAGGGGTTCGTTTATGAAGGAAGACAAATTTGATCAAAAGATAAAAAGTAGTTTAGCGGAAGAGATGATTCCTAGCGAAGAGCTAATAAATAATACGAAGCAGGGCATGCGAAATGCTCGGAAATTAGAGAAGAGATGGGTTGTTTTCATTCATGCTATTTGGATGATTGTATTAACAGTCACCCTAGAGCAGTTTGTTAGTCATTTGGAGCATAAAATATCTGTCATTATAACGATAGTTATTATGATGCACCTATACATTCCTATATATGTTGTCATACAGTCGTTTTTAAAGAAGGAGTATAAATTACATGATAGAGTTCGATAATCCATTTGTAGTATTTGAGATAGCTGGGATTACAATGTTTTTAGCTTTTATAGCACTTTTAGTATGTGTAGCATCATGGGTGTATACAGATGCGAAAACGCGTGGAATAAGTAAGTGGTGGAGTGTTGTAGCAATTATATTGCCGTTTTTTATTGGAGTTTTGTTATATATGATACGAAGAAGTAACAAGAAAATAGAAGGAGAGCATACGATGAATGCTATAAAAAAACAAAAGATAACATTAGTTGTCATATTTGCAAGTGCGATGTTTGTATTACTGAGCGGCTTTGCTTTTCTTCAAACGTTAGATGATATGTGGAGAGCTGGTGATATATATTTAGAGAGTGAGCAACAAGGAGAGACAAGCTATGAGGCAAAATTCTCATCATGGGATATTGCTGGGAAAGGTATTGAACTTGAGTATGCCAAAGACACAGAAGTAACATTTTCTTATGAGACGGATGCAAAACGTGGGAATTTATGCTTTAGCTTGTATGAAAGGAAAGGAGAAGGAGAAGGTATAAGGGAGTTAAAAGAAATCTGTGAATCAAAAAAAGGTACTTTTAAAGCTACATTGAAAGCGAATGAAAAGTATGTATTTAGTATAAGTGGTTTAATGGTGAAAGATGGTTTTGTAAAGGTGAATTGGGAAACAAAATAAAGGCCCTTGGGAAGGGCCCTTTATTTTATCGGATTGTATACGTAACCGAAAAGCTAACAGGACTATAGTAAACATAAGGTGCATGAAATTGAACGTACATATTCCCATCTGCTTTTGCAGTGAAAATTCGGCCGTAGCCATCAGAATAACGTCCAATAAGGTTATGATTTGAGTCATAAACACTGTAACTAGGGGTTTTGCTGTTAGGTTGAACTGTTAACTCTTGTCCCTTTTGAAGGAAAACAGGTTCTTGTTCAGAACTACTTCCAGTTTGCAAAGAATAAAATTTTGTAAAGCTTTGTTCTTGAGTGGCAGCAGCGACCTTTGTTTCAGGAATAAACGCGGTAGCACCAGTAATTCCTGCTAAAGTTAACGCACCGGCTAAAATCATTTTTTTCATAGTAGAAAAGCCTCCTTATTAGTTGTAATCATTTTTGTTACAGTTAATATTGTATATGATAATGAATAGGAGAAAATATGCTTTTATGCATATATGTATTTTCTCAATAAAAGACCACTGATAAAAATCAGTGATCTTTTAAATAATTAAGCAGCTTTCTGTTCAGTTTGAGAAACAGGTTTTTGAAGTGTGTTATAAACACCAGTTCTGATAACTTCTAATGCCATTTTCATACGTTCAGGTGAGATATTCTCAAATACGTTATCTTGAGGTGTGTGATATACCTTTTCGATATGATAGATTAATGGATTCCAACTATCGACACCCATCCAAATAAATAGGGCAGCAGGGATCCCAACTTCGGCAAATGGTACGTGATCACTAGAGCCAAATTTACCTTGTAGTACGAGTTCATTATTTAATTGTTTACCTGCTTGTACGGCCGCGTCTGTTACAAGGTTTGGGGAACCGTTAGGCGTCATAGCATATAAATTCTTTGCTTTATCGTAATTTGTTGCAACCATGTCTGCATTAAAGACACCTAAAATTCGATCGCGTTCTTTTTGAGATAGACTATTAACGTAATAATCAGAGCCAAGTAAGCCAGTCTCTTCAGAACCAAAAGCAATAAAACGAATTTCTTTATCAGTTTCTACATTTTGAAAAGAACGAGCTAACTCTAATACTAATCCTGTACCAGAAGCATTATCGTTTGCTCCAGGTGCTCCAACGACGCTATCATAGTGCGAACTTACAACGACAGCTTTTTCATTACCCGTACTATTTTTTGGTTTCTTTTTAGCGATGACATTTAGTGATGTTAAATTAGATTCATGTCTCGCTTTTAGGGAAAGAAGAGTTGTCCCCTTTTTAGCGATTTCTTCTTTAAATGCATTTCCTTGTGCATAAGCAAGACCAAAGACAGGGATAGATTGCTTTTTCGTTAGGCGAGGATTGAATGTTTGTCCATAATTTCCGCGTCCGCCAATTAAACTGTATAAAAGAACACCTTTTGCTCCTTTACTAACAGCATTTTCAACTTGTTTATTATAGTCTGCAACTGTTGTTCCTCTTTCAAATAGAACAATTTTTCCGTTTACTTCATTTGGGATATCCTCTAATTTTGTCCCACCTTGAACAAAGATAAGAGGAGCTGTAACAGCTTCTGTAGAAATTAATGCGTTAGGGGCAGCGCCAGCTTGCCAATTACGCTTTGTAGATAATGGTGAGTCAATAAATCCAACGTATTGATCAGGCACTTGAAATGGTTGATATTCTACTTCGTAGCCCATTGATTTAAGTTGCATACCAACGTAGCGAGAAGCCCATTCTTCTGATTTTGTCCCACCAGGGCGAGGACCAATTGTTTCGGATAAGAAACGGATGTGTTCGATGGCGCGGCTTGCATCAACTTGTTTTGTGATAGGTGAAGTCTGTGTGATTTCTGACGTGGAATCAGCTTTGGCTTGTCCAATTGGAGCTAAGCTAACAGCGAGTGATACAGCAAGCAAAGAGCTTACTATCTTTTGTTTCAAAGATTTTTTCATTTTTTCCTCTCCTATTCTTCTATTCTCTCTGACTGACAAAAGAAGACGGATAACGACTTCATTTTACCTTTACTTTAATTATTTTTCAATATTCTGACATTGAGAAATAAAAAATGCTATATGCATATTTGCATATTTTTGATGGAGATATGTATGCTATCATTTTAAATGAAGGTTCGCTTTCTGCTTGGAAAGCTCCTACATTGCATGAATCTAGTGTACCCAAACTTTAGATTATGTAGAGAAAAGAATCCACTGTAGGGTTTCTTTTCTCATGTTTGAATCATGTGATGATAAATATGTTTCCGCATTTCATATTTATTATCAGTGATATATGTAAGGCATCCATATGAAAATATGAGGCTGTTCAAAGGTTTTCCGTACTTTTGGACAGCCTCACCCCGTTAAAAGGACGATACTCTATGTATCGTTCTTTTTTGTATAAAAAAACACCCAATCAAATGTTCACTTGATTGGGTGTGAAAAACTATTAGTAATATTTTTTTCGTTTTGTAGCTAAAATGCTTAACAATCCAGCTAGTAGAAGTACGATACCTACTGTTTGAGTAGGATCATTTTTGTGACCTGTATTTGGAAGTTCTTTCCCCTTATTTCGGTCATCTTGCTGTTTGTTTATTTGTGTTTCAGGGTTTTCTTTTTCTAGCTCTTCAGAAGTTCCTTTACCATGTGTTTCGGGATTTCCTTTTTCGAGTTCTTCAGAAGTTTCTTTCCCTGTTTCCTCTTCTTTATTAGGAGGAGTAATTGGTTTATCATCTCCACCTGATGAAGAATCGATTTTTTTATTTGAAACTGTAATTTGTAGTGGTGTAGCTTGAGCTTTTTCAATTGTAAAGTTTATTGGTGATGCATCTAATTGATAGCCTTCAGGAGCTTTTGTTTCCACTAATTGATAATTACCAGGTTTCAAATCATTTACGATTAATTTACCATGCCCGTCTGTTTGTAAACCTTCTCGTATTACGTTTCCGTCTTGATCTAAAATATTGAAAATGGCACCTTCAAGTGTTCCATGGTGATCTATATCAACTTTAGTTAACTCCATTGAACCTGTTGTTAAACTATTTAAAGCTGTAACAGAAGTAACTTGAGATTGTCCTTTCGTAACTGTGAAAGGAATTGGCTTAGCGTTTAAATCGTATCCAGTAGGAGCTTTCGTTTCAATAAACTGATAGTCTCCCGGACGTAAATCAGAAACAGAAATTTTACCATCTTTATCAGTAGTTAAATCAGAACGAACGTCGTTGCCGTTCATATCAACAATTTTAAAGATAGCACCTTCAAGAGCAGAACCGTCGACGTCGTCGACCTTAGTTAATTCAACAGCGCCTTTCGTTAAGCTATTTGTAGCAGTAACAGAAGCTGTAGCCGTTTGACTCTTTTCAACAGTAAAGTTGATAGGGTTTTGATTTAAGTCGTAATGAGTAGGAGCTTTCGTTTCAATAAACTGATAGTCTCCCGGACGTAAATCAGAAACAGAAATTTTACCATCTTTATTAGTAGGTAAATCAGAACGAACGTCGTTGCCGTTCATATCAACAATTTTGAAGATAGCTCCTTCAAGAGCAGAACCGTCGACGTCGTCGACCTTAGTTAATTCAACAGCGCCCTTCGTTAAGCTATTTGTAGCGGTAACGGAAGCGATTTTTTCTTGCCCTTTTTTAACTGTGAACTTAATAGGTTTTTCGTTTAAGTCATAATGAGTAGGAGCTTTTGTTTCGATAAACTCATAGTCTCCTGGTGGTAATTCATCCACAACTAAACGACCGTTTTTATCAGTAGTTAAATCAGTGCGGACGTCGTGTCCATCCTTATTAACAATTTTAAATACCGCACCCTCAAGTGTTGTGTTTTCTTCAACATCATCCACTTTAATTAACTCCACACTACCTTTCGTTAAGCTGTTCGTAGCTGTAACGAAGACATGTTTTGTTTGACTTCTTTCAATTGTGAACTTAATCGGATTTTCATTTAAGTCATAATGAGTAGGAGCTTTCGTTTCAATAAATTGATAGTCTCCAGGTTGTAAGTCTTTAGCGATGATTTTACCATCTTTATTGGTAACTAAATTCGTACGAATATCGTTACCGTTCATATCAGTAATTTTAAATACCGCACCTTCCAGCGTTTCTTTCGCATCTAGAGAGTCAACTTTCGTTAATTCCACGCCACCTTTAGTTAAGCCATTTTCAGCAGTAACAGAAACGTGAGTTGGTTGGCTTTTCTCGATAGTGAAAGGAATCGGTGTTTTATTTAAATCATAATCTTTAGGAGCTTTCGTTTCAACGAATTGATAATCTCCTGGTCGTAAATTAGAAGCAGAAACTTTCCCGTCTTTATCAGTAGTTAAATTCGTGCGAACAACTTTACCTTTCGCATCAATGATGTTAAATACTGCATCAGAAAGTTTTGTATCTGGATTTATATCATCCACTTTAATTAATTCAACAGCACCTTCAATTAAGCTGTTAGTAGCAGTGACGTGTAGTTTCTCTGCTTGGCTTTTCTTAATTGTAAATTTAAGCGGTGTACTGTCTAATTTGTAGTGTTCGGGAGCTTTTGTTTCAATAAACTGATAGTCTCCTGGACGTAAATCTGGAACAGAGATTTTACCATCTGCATCTGTCGTAAGATTAATGTGAACATCTTTTCCATTACTTAAATCAATGATATTAAATACTGCGCCTTTAAGGGCAGTGCCATCGACGTCATCCACTTTAGAAAGCTCTACCGCACCTTTTGTTAAACTATTTGTAGCAGTAACAGAAATCGGTTCGGCTTGTCCTTTTTCAATAGTGAAAGGAATCGGTTCTTTATTTAAATCGTAATGTTTCGGAGCCTTTGTCTCGATGAATTGATAATTACCTGGACGTAGGTCAGGAACGCTAATTTTACCTTGTGAATTTGTAGTCAGATTCTCGCGAATTACAGTACCCTTCATATCAACAATGTTAAATACTGCGCCTTCAAGAGTAGTACCATCGACGTCGTCTGCTTTAATAAGTTCCACGCCGCCTTTTGTTAAACTATTTTTCATAGTAACAGTAGCAATATCTTTTGGGCTTTTTTCAACTGTAACTACAATTGGTTTTTTGTCTAAATCATAATGTTTCGGAGCTGTTGTTTCGACAAATTGATACGTACCAGGACGTAAATTTTCAACAACGATTTTTCCTTCATTATTTGTTTTTAAATCTGTTTTAAGCACTTTCCCGTTTTGGTCTAGTAAATTAAATACCGCATCAGAAAGTTTCATTTGATCGTTTAGATCATCTACTTTAAGTAGTTCAATACTACCTTGTTGTAAGCTATTTTTAGCAGTTAAAGAAATAGCTTTCTTTTGTCCTTTTTCAATAGTGAAAGGGATCGGTGTTTCATCTAAAACGTAATGCTTAGGAGCTTTCGTTTCGATGAATTGATAATTACCTGGACGTAGGTCATCGATTTCGATTTTCCCTTTACTATTTGTAACAAGGTCTTTATGAATTACAGTACCGTTCATATCAACAATGTTAAATACTGCACCTTCAAGTTTAGTGCCATCGATGTCATCTACTTTAGAAAGTTCAACGCCACCTTTTGTTAGAGCGTTTTTAGCCGTAATATGAAGAGTTTCAGTTTGGCTTTTCTTAATTGTAAATTCAATCGGTGTTTTATTTAAATCGTAATGTTCAGGAGCTATTGTCTCAACGAATTGATACGTACCAGGACGTAGGTTTTCAACAACAATTTTTCCTTCAGCATTTGTTTTTAAGCCTTCTTCAACTACTTGTCCGTTTGCATCTAATAAATTAAATACAGCATTAGCAAGCTTCGTATTAGTATCAATATCATCAATCTTTGTTAGTTCAACGCTACCTTTTGTCAAAGTGTTTTTACCTGTAACATTGATCTCTTTCGTTTGACTTCTTTCAATTGTAAATGGAATCGGTGTTTCGTCTAATACATAGTGCTCAGGAGCCTTTGTTTCAATGAACTGATAGTCTCCAGGACGTAAATCAGAAACGGAAATTTTTCCGTTTTTATCTGTACCAAGGTTTGTGCGAACTTCGTTACCCTTCATATCAACAATTTTAAAGATTGCACCTTTTAGCATTGTACGATCGATGTCATCAATTTTCGTTAATGTGACTGCACCTTTCTTTAAGCTGTTAGTAGCAGTAACAGTAATGTTTTCTTTTTGACTTTTTCCGATAGTGAACGGAATAGGATCGTTGCCTAATGTATAGTCTTTTGGAGCTTTTACTTCAATAAATTGATAGTCACCTGGGCGTAAGTCAGAAGCAGAAACTTTACCATGCTCATCGGTAGTTAACCCTTTACGAACCACCTTTTTCGTATCATGAGCATCAACAATGATAAATTCTGCACCTTCAAGAGTAACGCCATCAACGTTATCAACTTTTGTTAAAGTAACGCCACCTGTAAGTAAACTATTTGTTACAGTGACAGGGACTGGAAGATCATCCTTGCTACCTTTTTTAATCGTGAACTTAATAGGTGCTTGATCTAATTTATAATGTTCAGGAGCTGATGTTTCAATAAATTGATAATCTCCTGGTGCTAAATCAGGAATAACTAGTACTCCGTAATCATCTGTTTTTAAATCTTTTGCGATTTCGTTGCCAGTTGCGTCTTGTAATGTGAACACTGCGCCGGCAAGAGCGATACTACTTTCCACATCATCTTCTTTAATAAGTTTAACTTTTCCTTTCGTTAAACTATTTTTAAATGTAAGTGGAAGGAGTTTTTGTTGACCTTTTTCGATTGTAAATTCAATAGGTTCTACATTTACATCGTAATAAGTTGGAGCCTTTGTTTCGATAAGTTTATAGTTACCAGGACGTAAGTCGTCAACAACTAACTTTCCTTCACTATTCGTAACAAGGTTCGTACGAGCATCTTCATTCGTATCTCTATTAACGATTTTAAATACTGCACCTTCAAGTGTTTCCTTTTCATCTGCAGCATTCACTTTTGTTAATTTAATACCGCCTTTTGTTAAGCTATTTTTAGCAGTAACAGTAATTGGTGAAGTTCCTTGACTTTCTTTAATTGTGAACTCGATAGGTTTTTTATTTTTATCGTAATACTTCGGTGCTGTTACTTCGATAAACTTATAGTCCCCAGGGCGTAAGCCAGTAGCGATAGCTTTACCATCCGCACCAGTTTTTACGTTTTCACGAATGACTTTCTTTTCATCATTAGCATCAACAATTTTAAATACAGCACCTTCAAGAGCTGTACCATCGATATCATCAACTTTCGTTAATTCAACATCTCCTGGTTTTAAAGCATTTTCAGCTTTCACAAGTAGAGTTTCTTTCTGACTTCTATCGATTGTAAATTCAATAGGTTCTGCTCGTAAAACGTAATGTTCAGGAGCAGCTGTTTCAATAAATTTATACGTACCAGGACGTAGCTTATCAGCTTTTGTTTTTCCATCAGCATTTGTAGTTAGGTCCGTACGAACATCATTGTTATTTACATCAACAATCTTAAATACGGCGCCTTTTAGAGGTTTTTTATCACCGAATTCATCAACTTTTAATAATTCAACTTCTCCTGTTTTTAAACTGTTAGTTGCCGTAACAGTAGTAAATGACTGTTGGCTTTTATCGATTGTAAACTCGATAGGATTTGTATTTAACACATAATCCTTAGGAGCTTCTGTTTCAATAAATTTATACGTGCCAGGCTCTAGGTCTTTAACAGTTACTTTACCATCTGCGCCAGTTGTTACATTTTTGCGAATGACTTTCTTTTCATCATTAGCATCGACAATTTTAAATATAGCACCTGCAAGGGTTGTACCATCGATATCATCAGCTTTTGTTAAAGTGACGCCACCTTTAATGAGATGATTCGTCGCAGTAACAGTAACTGCTTCCTTTTGACTTTTTACAATTGTAAACTCAATTGGTTTTTTATCTATGTCGTAATCTTTAGGTGCTTTTTCTTCGACAAATCGATAATCTCCAGGACGTAAATCTTTTGCTTCAATTTGGCCTTGAGCATTTGTCGTTAATTTTCCATAGCCAGGGATTATTTTGTTTTTTCGGTCACGTACACTAAATACGGCCCCCGCTAAAGTTTCACCATTTTTATCAACCTTTGTTAATATAGCCGATCCTTTAATCAAATTGTTTGAGGCTTCTTTTTCAATTACTGTTGTTTGATCTTCTTCGATTTTAACTTCAATAAGTTGATCATCTAATTTATAATGCTCAGGAGCCTTTGTTTCTTGTAAGTAGTAAGTTCCTGGTTTTAAATGATCTACAGTAATTTGTCCTTTATCATTTGTTATTAATTCTTTATGTTTAGGAATGACTTGTTTGTTTTCATCCAGTAAAGAGAAGACAGCATGTTCAAGTTTTTCCTTACTGTGAGCATCAATTTTTGTGAGTACTACTTTCCCGACAAATTTCTTATTTGTAAGGGTGTAAGTTGTAACTTCTTTTGAACCTAGCTCAACAAGTATACCTTCTTTTAATTCTTTACTAATTACATAACCTTCAGGTGCTTTCGTTTCTTTAATCATATATTTATCACGTCGTAAGTTGTTAAACTTAGCGATACCGTCAGCATCGGTTGTAATTGGTCGAATAGCGGTTGTACCTGTCTGATCATATAAAGTAAATTCTGCTCCGGCTAATGGTACTGTTTGATCTTTATCATCAACCTTTATAATTTGAAGGCTTCCGCGTCCTTTACTAGCAGAACCACCTCCAGATCCAGAAGATACTTTAACAACGACCTTTTCAGTAGTTTTCGTTTCCTCTAGTACTAAACGGTGACCAGTAATATTAGCTTTATTGCTTACTGTTTCCATATGATCTGCATTAATGAGTGAGCGATATTCTAAAATATAAGCTCGATGAATCGTATGAAGGAATTCAACTTTAAATTGTTGTTTCCCTGTATTGTTGTCTGTTATTACCTTGAGTTTATAGTCTGTTCCTTCTTTTAATTCATTTGTTGTATCTTTCGTTAAAGTGCCATCCACAGCTACTGTTGTTGGGTATAGGTGGAAGGACTTTTCATCAAGAATTTGATTGTCTGTTGGTTCATCCGTTACGACTGCATTTTCAATAGTTGATTGACTTGGATTAATAGAAACGCTCCAATCAATGTACTTGTCATTTTGTTTTGCTTTTTTCATAACCCCGCTACCACCGTTTTTGATTTCAAATGAACCATGTATAGTAGTAACAGTTTTTGATCCATCTTTTAAATCGGCATAATTATCGTAGCGCTTATTAATTTGTTCACCTGCGAGTGAAGTTTTAAAGCTAACATAATACGCAGAATTAATTTCGTTTTTAAAATGAATCGTTAATGTATTGTTGTTATCTTTTGTTGGATTTTCTATCGTATATTCGTCAGGTGAAACGGGTGCCCCTAGTTTAAATCCATGCGCACTACCGGTTAATTCCATATGGTAAACCTCAATGGAGCCTGGTATAAGTTTTTGATTATTCTTTAATACGTCAACAATAGAAGGATCCTTAATCGTCATATTATTATAGTTAAACCCTATGTCCCATTTAATTTCTTTCGTTTGGGCATTGTAAGAACCGTATTTAAATCCATTTCCTTTTGTGTAGTAATCAGGATCAAATGTATCATCAGATGAACTATTGTTCTTGTTATCATTTATGTCTATCCATGATAAATTTGCTGTATTTTTGAATGCTGTATTTTCACTCTCATCCTCTTTTACTTTAGATAGAGTTTCATAATTAAAGTCTGTTGTGTATGTGATCGTTAAGGCTTTATTCATATTAGACTTATAATCACCAGTTAGTTTTACTTCAAATCCCTTATCTGTTACATCAAGTGTGTAATCAAAATTTGGATCAAGCGTTTTCGATCCGTCTGTAATTTTGAAACTATCTTTCTGTAATGTTAGGCCACCATAGTCAAACGTATCCTTGATAACCGCATCGTTTAATACGTAGTTGTTATCATTTACAATAATTGTCCACGTTGTTGTTTTCTTATTGTAATCCGTATCTTTTTTATTATGTTTCTTTATGATGTTTTGTTGTTTTAACGTAACTTTGTTTGTTTTACTCCATTTACCATCTGCGATAATTTCATTTTTGATTTCTCCATCTGTTATGACATCACGCGCAGCTTTTGATGTGTACGTAATGACGTAGGCACTATTAATATCTTCATTAAACTGTAAATTAAACCCCTCATTGGTTTCCTTTACAGTAAAGTTTGTGGCGTTGTCACCTGTAACAAGTTTTCCTGCATTATCATAAGAAGCGTTTTTTACCACGATAGAATTTTTATCAACTTTATGAGATTTATCCAAAATATCTTTTAAAAGTGCATCAGATTGTTTGATATCTCTCTGGTCACCGTTGAAAGTAATTGTCCATTCAATCGTTTGTGTTTTTGGATTGTATCTACTATTTTTCTCTAGATGTGTACCGCGTGAAACAGTTACAGTTGCATTTGTTGATACAGTATCTTGATTATCACTAGATACTTTTGCGTTGTTTTTGAAACTTGTAACACTTTCATCTGTAATCTTTGTTGCATATTCTATTTCATATGCTTTATTCGTTTCCTTTTTAAAGGCGATATTTAATTTATCAGAGGATGAAGTAAGTTCATATTCTTCCTTAGGAACTTCTGCACCACGAGTTGTCTTCCCGTTAATATCAACCTCTAAATAATAAACCTTAACAGAATCTTCGTTGAGGCTTGTACCTTTTGGAATTTCATCTTGAAAGACGGCATTTGTAAGCTTATCTTTCGTTTTGTTCATTTCTACTTTCCAATTAATTTGATTCGTATTAATTGGTCTATCAGGTACACCTTTTTTATCTATAGATTTTGTTACTTTAGGTTTAAAATCGAGTTCGATAATAACGTCTTTTTCTTTAATAGGGAATGGGATTTGTTTTTCTGTAGTCCCTGTAATTTTTA
The DNA here is from genome assembly GCF_051948935.1 of Bacillus sp. Brlt_9. NCBI lineage: Bacteria > Bacillati > Bacillota > Bacilli > Caryophanales > Bacillaceae > Bacillus > Bacillus sp. Brlt_9. The sequence continues at coordinate 112,367 of NZ_JAYJLO010000011.1, forward strand.
CTTCATTAAACTCCGTACGAATGTTTAAATGTCCAGCTATATTAGGATAATCGTCAATATATTCGTTAAAAGTCATCGTTACTTTGCCATCAGGCGTAACAACGAATGATCCAATCTTATTTCCTGTTCCATCTATTAAATCTTGTGTAATCGTATTGTGGACAATAAAGTAGTCTGGGAGTTGGAAAGTAAAGTAATCACCTTCTTTGGCGTTCAGCGATTTCAAGACTTCCCATGTAAAATCAATTTGGGTAATAGAATTTGGATCTGGACGATTATCCGTATTGTTAAATGGTTTACCGTCTTTATCCGTTAATGTGACACCTGTTAAAATATTTTCTGTAATTTGCTTAGGTGATGGATCTGGATTGTCAACAGGTTGCTCTGTTGTGTTATCACCAGGCTTCTCCGCCGGTTGCTGAGCATCACCATTTTTTTGCTCTTCTGTAGGTTGCTGAGCATCGCCATTCTTTTGCTCTTCCGTAGGTTGCTGAGCATCACCATTTTTTTGCTCTTCTGTAGGTTGCTGAGCATCGCCATTTTTTTGCTCTTCCGTAGGTTGCTGAGCATCGCCATTCTTTTGCTCTTCCGTAGGTTGCTGAGCGTCACCATTCTTTTGTTCTTCCGTAGATTGCTGAGCATCACCATTCTTTTGCTCTTCCGCCGGTTGCTGAGCAGTACCCGTATTCGTAGTAGGTGAAGCAGGGTTATCTACTTGAACAGGAACTGAAATAGATTTAGCTGTTGTACCTAGAGGGAACGAGAGTTGAACAGATTTTGCACCAGATTTTAAATCAGGATTGAATACTGTATCAAAATTGATTTTTCCGTTCGCACCTTTGGAATCTTTTACTTGATCGTTAAATACTAGTTTCATTTTGTTATCGTTTGCTGTAATAAAATATTGACCAATAATTTGCTGATTTACCGTCAAGTTTCCTTGCTGATTACTTTTAATTTTTAATGCGTTAGGTATTTGGAGCACTGCTGAGTCTGTTTGTTGATCTTTTATTGACCAAGCATATTCTAGGTGAATGGTTGATCCTACTTGTATTAAGTTTTTAGGATTTAATGCTTCGTCAATGATATGATTCTTTGCATCTTTCATTTCAACAGTGTCAAATAATGAATTCCCCGTTAAGGTTTCCGCTTTTACTTGATTGTATGGAAAACTAGCAAGTTGCGAAAATAGTACGAATACAATTAAACATATATTGAAAAGTTTTTTCATTGTGCCTCCTTTATGAATCCTTCTACTACATAACAATGCTTTATGAAGAGATTATTTGTCATAGATCAATGTGCTTTATTTGATGCCTCCTTTACTACGTATACTCCTATAGGAAAAGTGTTCATATTAGATGTCTTGTAACGTAAAACAAATGTATATTTTAATAATATAGGGAATGAATATACAAATTTCGACAAAAAATGTCGAATAAAATGCTGATAAGGAATGATATCAGACCTTTATAGAATGCGAGTTGTTATGTGGTTCTTCATAAAATAGGTACATGCAAAAAATATGCAGTGAAATGCTCAAACTATTTTATAAGGATTTGTATTCTTGCAATGTGTAAAGAATCGTTATAAAGGTGAGTTTTACGATACATACTAACCAAAATAATGTATCCCATTGTAAAAAGTTCTTTCGTATTGAGGTAGTGATAAAATGTAGCTTGAATTTGGTCAGAATGAAGAAAATATGTACTATCTAAAAGAGTATACAATTCATAAATTAAAGTGAAGACAGCGTTTTATAATAAATAGAACGCATTACTTTAATTGATGTTATTAAATAAAAAAAGAAGGTACTCCCTTGATCATCTTTTATGAGAGATAATCATCAAACCTTCGTTAAAAATTATATACGTAAATGAAAAAGAGTTCAACCGTATTGCTTCTTTTCAAAAAAGTATGTAAAAAGAACCGCTTCTTACTAAGAAGCGGTTCTTTTTTATATTTCTGTTAAAATTATCGGTTCGCCGCGTGTTACGACAACGGTATGTTCACATTGTGCAACAAGGCTTTTATCAGGTGTAACGAATGTCCAACCATCATCGCCACGTTCGATAATGTGATCAGCTTTCATAGAAATGAATGGTTCTACAGCGATAACAAGACCGTCTTTTAGAAGCGCTTTATCCATTGGGTCAAAGTAGCTTAAAATATGGTTTGGTGCTTCATGTAAACTAAGACCGATACCGTGACCAGTTAAGTTTTGAATCACATTATATCCATTTTTATGTGCGAAGTTTGAAACGGCACGACCAATTTGGTTTTGTTTTGAACCAGCTTTCACCTTTTTCATTGCTGCCCAAAATGCATCAACAGCCGCTTGGCAAAGCTTTTCTTTTGCTTCATCTTCTCCAAGTACAAATGAAATACCTGTATCTGCATAATAGCCATCAAGTGCAGCAGATACGTCGACATTTACTAAGTCGCCTTCTTTTAATACGCGATCTCCTGGAATACCGTGAGCAACTTCTTCGTTTACACTAATACAAGTTACACCTGGGAAATCATATTCTTTTTCAGGTGCAGAAATAGCACCATGCTCATCTAATACTTTTTTACCGATCAAATCAAGCTCTTTCGTTGTCATACCTGGCTTCGCTTCTTTTTTCATTTCTTCACGTGCAAGCGCAACGATGCGGCCGATTTTTCGTAAGCCTTCTAAATCCTGTTCATTACGAATAATCATGAAAACCACTGTCCTTCCTCGAATATATATCTTACCCGATTGTATCATGTTTATTTTCGTCCTGCTACTCGCTTGCGGTATGAGAGTTGATTCCTCTCATAAGGAATACATGACAATTGTCATATCGATGTCATGACGCATCATACTGCTTCCTAAGTTTTCCGACACGTACAATGTAAATATAAGAAACAGCGGGGGTGGAGAGATGGAAAAGATTATTGAAGTAATTGGGCAAGCTGCGAACGGGGAAGAAGCGCTAAAACTAATTGAATCGCTACAACCTGATGTCAGTATTATGGATATTGAAATGCCGATTCAAAGCGGATTAGATGTTGCGGAAACGTTAAAGAAAGAGAAATCAGCATGTAAGGTAATGATTTTAACAACATTTGCGCGCCCTGGATATTTTGAGAGAGCCATGAAAGCTGGCGTGCACGGATATTTATTAAAAGATAGCCCAAGTGAAGATTTAGCTGCATCGATTCGTAATGTAATGAAAGGAAAGCGAGAGATATCACAAGATTTAATGTTCGGCTTATGGCAGGAGCAAAATCCACTATCAGATCGAGAAAAAGAAGTGTTGTTACTTGCGAAAGAAGGAAAGACGGCAAATGAAATTGCGAAGGCACTTTATCTTTCACCGGGTACAGTACGTAATTATATTTCTGAAGTATTAACGAAGCTTGATGCGAAAAATAGAATTGAGGCCATTACAATTGCGGAAGAAAAGGGATGGATATGAAAAGAAGTTTACCTATGAGTGGTAAACTTCTTTTTTCTTATAAACAATGGTTTCACTAGAGAATTCCGTCTCAGTTGAATTGCTTGGAAGTTGAAGTGTAGTACGTAATGAAGAATTTACTTCATTTTTCGACAAAAAATTTGTTATAGTTAGATTAAGTTGTTGGTCTAAATTTTGACTACTTTGCCACTAATAGTTGTAATTACTCCATTTTTATCTACTTTTACAATGAGATCTTGACTATATATTTTATAGTTTTTGTAAGTTTGTGCAAGACGAACTTTGTTTTGATTTTCTTTTGTAGCTTTATTGGTAGGTTGGGAATCTACATTCATTTCAGTTGTCACTCAATCTTGTTGAGTTTTCGCCTCGTTTATATCATCCTTTAAATATTTTTTAGCATATTTTTTTGTATCATTTTGAAGTTGTGTTAATTTTTAAATCATTAAACTAGGCTGAGAAATTTCAACTTTTATTTCATTTTTATCTAGTTCTTGGGTGTGAATAGCTTCTGTTGATAAAGGATAAAGAAGACCGAATGTAATGAAAGCACGGGCGAGTTTTCTATAATTTATCTATAAAACTACTAATCTATTATTGTATGTGAGATGGATTGTATGAAAAATTTGCCGAATTTTATATATATTATGCATTATTTCATATCAAAAATTGTCGAATTCACATTATTGTAGTGGTATGACAACTTAACAAATTAGATTGTTATAATGGGATGGTGAGTACGTATGGACGCAGAAAAATTAGGAAGTGAAATTAAGAAGATTAGGGTAATGAGGGGATTAACACAAAAACAGTTATCCGAGAACATATGTCATCAATCGGAAGTGAGCCGAATTGAATCGGGTGCGGTATACCCAAGTATGGATATATTGCAAGGTATCGCAGCGAAATTACAAGTTCCTATTATTCACTTTTATGAGGTACTTATTTATTCTGATATTGAAAGAAAAAAGTTATTTAAAGATAGAATTCAAATGTTGAGTAAGAAGAAACAATATGCTGAAATTTATAGCATTGTTTCAAATGAATTAAAAAAAGAAAAGTTTCATCCAGAATTTAATCAGTTTCTTCTTTGGTACTATTACTTATCTGCATATGTTTTACAGAAAATTAATTTTGAATATTGCATTTTAGAGTTGAAAAAAATTGTACATCAATCATACGGAGGAATAGATGTATTTCAAAATTTATATATTGAAAATTCCATTGCAAGTATTTGTGCAGAAAATAATCAATTAGATAGGGCAATAAATTCATTTCGAGCTATTTTAGAACAGTTAGAATCGCTACATAATAATGAGGCATTCACAGTTAAAGTTCGATACAATTATGCAAAAGCTTTATATTTGAGTGATCAGTTTGAAGAGGCATTATATCAAGTAAATGAAGCGATTGAAGCTTCTCGGTATATGGGAAGTATGGAATTAATCGGTCAATTGTATTATCAAAAGGGCGAGTGCCTTGAGAAATTAGATTGTTCATCAGATGATATTAAAGAAGTGTATGAAAAGGCGTCTTTCTTCTTTGATTTATTAGATTTACATTCTTACAAAGAGACGTTATTAAAAAAAAAGAAGTATTTAAATTAAAATGATTTGGAATATGTATAGTGGTATATTTCGTAAGTTACATCCATAAAAAGTAATGGAATATCCAAAAAATGGGTATGCATAATTGCATAAGTTGTGGATAAATTTTCATGATATATTAAAAGAAAACGATGTGGGTGATGGAATATGAAAAAATTACTTATTGGTAGTCTATTAACGTTAGCAATGGCATGGGGTATTTCATTAACAGATACAGCTTTAGAGAAAAGCCAAGTAATTTCTCATAATGATCAAGAGGTACAATTAGCTTCAGATTTACCATTTGAACATTAAAAAAACAACCGTCTTACTTAGACGGTTGTTTTTTTGTGGAGTAACCTCCAAACGTCTTTACTAGAAACAGGCTTGCTAATAAAGAATCCTTGAATGTGGTCACAGTTTTGTTCATATAAAAACTTCCATTGTTCTTCTGTTTCTACACCTTCTGCAATAACTTCTAAATTTAATTCTTTCGATAGCTTAATAATGGAAGCGATAATCGCTTCTTCTAAAGGGCTATTTGTAATTCCACAAATAAACTCACGAGCGATTTTTAATGTGTTAATTGGGTATTTTGTTAAATAAGCTAAAGAACTATAACCAGTTCCAAAGTCATCAATTGAAATTTGAATACCGAGATTTTGAAGCTGTTCTAGTTTTGCAACTACAGATTGATTTTGATTAATTGCAATACTTTCTGTAATTTCAATATCTAGTGCTTCTGGTTTTAGTTCTGTTTCTTCTAATACTTTTGAAATAGTAGGGATTAAATTTGCATGGTTAAATTGAACAACAGATAAATTTACACCAACTTTCAAGTGAGAAAAACCTTGATTATGCCACCTTTTTGCCTCTAAGCAAGCGGTACGTAAAATCCAATGTCCAAGTTCAATAATAAATCCGGTTTCCTCCGCTAGAGGAATGAATTGGGCAGGAGATACGATGCCGAGTTTTGGATGCTTCCAACGAATTAATGCTTCAAAACCGATAATTTGTTTTGTTTTTGTGCTTACTTGTGGCTGATATTCAAGGAAAAATTCATTTTGTTGTAATGCCTTAGAAAGTTCACCTTCTAAAAATTCAATCTCATTTTGTGCGATACTCATTTCTTTTGAGAAGAAAACGAATCTATTTTTTCCATTCGCTTTCGCACGATACATAGCCATATCCGCATTTTTCATTAATTCTGTTACATCTGTTCCATAATCAGGATACATGGCAATTCCGATACTCGGTGTAATAGATAGTTCTTCATCTTTAATAAAGAATGGTTTGTTTAAAATAGTTAAAATCTGCTCAGCTATAAAAGCCGCACTTTTTTCTGAGTACATATCTGGTAATAGAATTGTAAACTCATCTCCGCCTTGGCGAGCAACGACATCCTTTGAACGTAAGCAACCGCGTAATCTTTTTGCTACTTCAATTAATAATAAATCTCCGACGTCATGACCAAGCCTATCGTTAATTTTTTTGAATCGATCTAGATCAAGGAACATGACGGCAACATCATTTGCACTAGTTTGAGCTGTATTTAAAATGTTTTTTAAATCTTTTTCAAACTTTCGGCGATTTGGTAATCCAGTAAGTGCATCATGAAAGGCTAAATGTTCTACTTGTTTTTGTTTTTCATATAAAGTTGTAATATCACGTGCTATGCCGAACATCCCAACAACTTCTTTATTTATGAAAGTAGGGATGAGGGTGATGTGAAGGTAATAGTAGTAACCTTCGTTTTCTTTTGTACGAACCTCTAAAGTTTGAGGTCTACCTTCTTTTGTTATTTGTAACGATCTCTTTAATAAATCATGGTCTTTTGGGTCGATGAAATGTAAAAGAGAATAGCTTGTTACTTCACAATAGTAGGCAGTAAATAAACTTTCGCAGGCCTTATTAGACTGTTGAAAAATCCCATCCATATTTAAGGAGAAAACCGCATCAGGATGATCTTCGAATAAAGATTTATAGCGCTGCTCACTTTTGGATAACGCAGATGCACCTTCTTCAACTTCATCTTCTAGTTGTGTAGTCAGCTGTTCATATGTATCGATTAATACTTTATTATCTTTCCACATGTAAAGTTGTCGTAAGAATAATAAAATAAGTGATAATACGAGACCGATTAACATGAACTTATCATCCCAAGGTTGAATAAGAATAAAAGAAAAGGTAATGATTATACTGAAATAGGGTAATATAAAGCGTACATAATCAAACCGATAATATTTTGTTTTCGTTTCGTGCTGCATTGGTTTATCCCAAATATATAGTATGGACGATAAACCGATTAATAAAATTGAAGCAGTATGTATTAAGTAAGAGACTTCAGAAGAGGGCTTTATCCCTGCGTTTAATTGAAACAGGTGTATATATCCGTACACGAGTATAATAGTAAAGCCGATAATTAATGAAATTCTACTAGAAGAATATTGTTCTCTTCTATATAGACTAATAACGGCGTAAATTACTAATGATTGTGCAATGAAGTATCCAATTAAAACCCAAGTATCTGTTGTTAACATACGAAAGCTTGAAACGTCCAAAATAAAAGTTAAGGTAAAATAAATATTCATAATAACGATAAAGATGCTATCGAATGAAAATTGAGCTAAGCCTCTAATAGAGTAATGTTTTATGAACTTAATAGCAAAGCCAGAAAAGAGCAAAATATATTGTACGATAAAAAAGGGTAATGCCTTATATGAGAATATGACTTGGTCATATATAGAAAGTGAATGAAGAAATAAAGTTATCTCCATTGTCAATCCACATAGGCAAGTGCATAGTACTAAAATCCAAAATAGTTTGTCACCGCGCTTCATTTTCTTAATAGCTTTATATAGGCAATAGCAAGAAAAGAGTGTAGCGAAACAAAATAAGAAGAGAATTCCAGTTTCTTTTATATTTAAGTCCTTAGGGATAAGAAATATCCAAAGGGAAAATATAGTTATATACATCATGACAAAGTGTACATATTTTTTTTGATTAATCATAGTATGACTCCGTTTCAATAAAGTTGAATCACAGATGGAAAATGCTAACTCCAATCATAGCATATAAAATAGGGTGTTTTTTACTGAAAAAATTACTTTTTTTGAAAAAAATAGCTCAACATTACAATTTACCATTGTAATGTTGAGCTATTTATTCTTTTTATCCCTCTTATAGAGGATAATTCATGTATGAGTTGCAGCATTGCTAAATCTTTCTGTTTACTTTCAATCATAATATCGAAATTATGATTGGTTTTTTTTGCGATGTGTAAGAAAGGTTTAATAAACTCTAAATCAATATATTCAGCATGAGCCCTAAATTCTTTTTCTGATTTAGGGGAAGAAATATGAACTTTAGGAGGAATATTTGTATGTGACCAAGTTTCAAAAATTGCAGGAAGTAACACTTCTAGCGGTTCCTCGCAAAGGTTGGCCATGTGATGATGATAATCAAATACAAATGGGATCTTTTCCTTTTGGCAAATAGATAAGGTTTCAGCAGTTGTATATGTTTTATCATCGTTTTCAAGCGTCATTTGCTTTTTTATATGTGCAGGAAGTTGTTTTATGTTTTCATGGAAACGTGCAACTGCTTCTTCTTTATTTCCATAGGCACCACCTACATGGATATTAATATAAGAAGAATCTGCAATTCCTATTGCATCTAATACTTTATAATGATAGGTCATATCTGTAATCGCATTCGTTGTAATATGCGGCTTGTCACTTGTAAATAGCGTAAATTGATTTGGGTGAAAACTTACTCGTAAATTATGTTCTTTAATTAATGCCCCAATTTTACGCCAAAGCGGTGTAAATGCCCCGATATAATCAAACTCGACTTCGGGGTGTGTTGCAAGTGGGACGATGGAAGAAGACAAGCGGTATAACGGAATTTCATGCGCTATATTGTAATGAAGAATACGTATTGTATGCTCAAGATTCTGCCGTGTAACATCGTATAATTTATCTTCTCGTTCTTGTTTACTGAGCTTTTGAAAGCTTGTAAATGTCATCGTTTTAGCCGGAGAACAGTCCCAGAGTGCCATTGCATGTGAGACATATCCGAAACGCATAATCATAATGAATACATCTCCTTTATTCATTATCTCTCCTATAGGAAGAAAGCAAGTATCGTTCCTACCCATTCTTTTCCTCTATCAATAAGAGAAAGAGGACTAACATCTTTAAAGGAAAGTAATGACGCATTTTCTAGATCTTCATGGAATTTGTTTTTCACTGTTTGTATAAAATGTTTATCGTATAAAAGACAGTTGATTTCATGGTTAATATATAAGCTTCTCATATCAAAGTTTGCAGTTCCGATATCACAAATATAATCATCAGCTATAATAACTTTAGCGTGAAAAAAACCTTGTTGAAATGCATAAATAGTACACCCGGCTTGTATTAACTTTCGGCAATATGGGAATTTCGCTTCGCGCACAAGGGCGTGATCCGCTTTTTCCGGAACGAGAATCGTGATTTGAACTCCACGTTTTCGTGCTTTTAATAATGCGTTCATAATTTTTTTCCCAGGAATGAAATAGGGTGTACCGATAAAGAGTTCTTTTTCCGCGCTTTCGATTAAATACAAAAATGTATTTTGCAAATAGGCACCATCAGTAGGGATAAAACGGTGTAGAATGATTCCTGGTTGTTGCTTAGGAAAATAAAGAGATGAATCTAATAAATTTTGGTCTGTATCGTCGAGCCAATCATGTAAAAATTGCTTTTGTAAATCTTGTATTCCTTCCCCTGTAAGGCGTAAGTGATAATCCCGCCATAATCCTAATTTTTGATTATGCCCTAAATACTCTTCTCCAATATTAAATCCACCAATATAACCAATTTTCCCGTCAATAACTGTAATTTTTCTATGGTTTCTTTGATTTGCAGAAAAGAAAAGAAAAGGAAACTTGACTTTGTGACAAAATGAAAAAGAGACACCATGTCTTTGCAAGGAATGAATGACCTCGTTTGATAAATGGTGACTTCCTAATCGATCGAGTAAAAGTCTTACTTCAATTCCTTCCTTTGCCTTATCGATAAGTAATTTTAAAAATTCACGACTGATTTTATCGTTTTTTACAATGAAGAACAAAACGTGTACATGGTGTTTCGCCTGTTTTATATCAGTAAATAGGGCATCATACAAGTCTTTTCCATATGTATAAAGGTGAAAATTACTTTGACGTAAAGGGAAAGAACGAGAACGTACACGCTTTAAATGAACAATTCTCCCATAAAAAAGATCGATTACAATCCAGAGAGCGCTGCCTATTAACAAGAGAGATAAGAAGAACATGAGTAAATCCACTCCTTCACGGTCTTTTCACCATCAGCTTTTTATCAATCAAACTTTCACCTTATCCCGTTATTTACGGGCTAATAATAAGTAGGGAATAAATCGTTCTCTACTCATTAAAGTTTCACTTTATAGTTTCACCGAAATAAACAGCTTTATTAAAAAATATGGTGTTGTATAACAAAAAACTGTTGACTGAATGCTCACTCATTATATAATGAAGATAGGGGAAAAAATTCAGAAAATTATATGTTTTCGAAGATTCTAAAAAAAGAAAGAGGGCTTACAAAGAGAGGGGTAGCATAAAAATGAATAGCTTACTGATCATGAATTGGCTGGCTGCCATTGCTGTTATTGCTTATGCGGGATATTTGTTTGTGTATCTTATACGAACGAGGATGGCCTACATACAGTTAGGAAAAAAGATTGAATTTGACCGTCGTTTTAAAGAGCGTTGGGATCTTCTTAAGGTCAATGTTTTCGGTCAGAAAAAGCTGCTGAAAGATAAGAAGAGCGGCATTATTCACGTTATGTTCTTTTACGGATTTATTCTTGTCCAATTTGGAGCAATTGACTTCGTTTGGAAAGGACTCGCACCAGGATCACATCTTCCACTTGGACCACTATACCCTGCATTTACATTCTTCCAGGAAATTGTCACACTTGTTATTTTAATTGCAGTCTTTTGGGCTTTTCATAGACGTTATGTTGAGAAGCTAGTTCGTTTAAAACGTAATTTCAAATCAGGCCTTGTCCTTATCTTTATTGGTGGCTTAATGATTTCTGTGCTACTAGGTAATGGAATGGGAATTATATGGCACGGCGAGGAGCTTTCATGGAGTGAACCAATTGCTTCTGCGATCGCTTACGTTTTCTCGGGGATAAATGAAACCGCAGCCATTTCTGTGTTCTATTTCTCTTGGTGGGTGCATTTACTAATTTTATTAACATTTTTAGTATATGTTCCTCAATCAAAACACGCGCATTTAATTGCGGGACCAGCCAACGTATTCTTTGGCCGTCTTTCAAACCCAGGGAAACTTGAAAAGATTGACTTTGAAGATGAAACACAAGAAACATTTGGCGTTGGTAAAATCGAAGACTTTAGACAAAATCAGCTTATCGATTTATACGCTTGCGTAGAGTGTGGTCGTTGTACAAATATGTGTCCGGCAACAGGAACAGGGAAAATGTTATCGCCGATGGATTTAATTTTAAAACTTCGCGATCATTTAACTGATAAAGGAGCAGCAGTGACATCGAAAGCACCGTGGGTTCCCGTAGTTGCCTTTAATAATACACAAGGAAATCAGTTAGCGATGATGGCATCTGGGAAAGGACAACAGGAATCAGCGGCTACAGCACTCGCTTACGATCCGAGTTTAATTGGAGATGTCATTACAGAAGAAGAGATTTGGGCTTGTACAACGTGTCGTAACTGTGAAGATCAGTGTCCGGTTATGAATGAGCATGTTGACAAAATTATTGATTTACGCCGCTATCTCGTTTTAACAGAAGGAAAGATGGACGCGGAAGCGCAGCGTGCGATGACAAACATCGAGCGTCAAGGGAATCCGTGGGGTCTGAACCGTAAAGAGCGTGAAACATGGCGCCAAGGTGATGATGAAGTAACAGTTCCAACAGTGAAAGAAAAATCGAAAGCTGGCGAGGAGTTCGAATATTTATTCTGGGTTGGTTCAATGGGATCATATGATAATCGTAGTCAGAAGATTGCGATCTCATTTGCGAAGTTGATGAACGAAGCAGGCATTTCATTTGCGATACTTGGTAATAAAGAGAAGAACTCTGGAGATACACCGCGCCGACTTGGAAATGAATTTGTTTTCCAAGAGATGGCGACAAAGAATATCGAAGAATTTGAAAAAGCAGGAGTGAAGAAAATCGTTACGATTGACCCTCATGCTTATAACACATTTAAAAATGAGTATCCAGACTTTGGCTTGCAAGCAGAAGTCTATCATCATACAGAATTGTTAGCTCAATGGGTGAAAGAAGGACGCTTAAAACCTGTTCACGCTATTGAGGAAACAGTTACGTACCATGATTCCTGTTATTTAGGAAGATACAACGAAGTATACGAAGCCCCGCGTGACATTTTGAAAGCGATTCCTGGTGTGAATCTTGTAGAAATGGCACGTAACCGTGAAACGGGAATGTGCTGTGGCGCAGGTGGTGGCTTAATGTGGATGGAAGAGACAGCAGGTTCGCGTATTAACGTTGCTCGTACAGAACAAGCACTAGCTGTGCAGCCATCCATTATCGGTACAGGTTGTCCATATTGCTTAACGATGATTAGCGATGGGACGAAGGCGAAAGAAGTAGAAGAGAACGTTCAAACGCTTGATGTAACAGAGATTTTAGAACGCTCTGTTATCGGACAGAAGAAAGAAGCGATGTAATCTGCAAGCATGAATACAACTTTAGAGAGAGGTGCAATCATTGCACCTCTTCTCAACGTAACAATGCCGAGCGGGCGCTCGGTGTTAAAAAAAGAAATGGGGGAAAGAAACATGAGTAAAACAGTTATTTTAAGTGCTGCAAGAACACCGGTTGGAAAATTTGGAGGATCTTTAAAAGATGTAAAAGCAACAGAACTTGGAGGAATTGCAATTAAAGCAGCGCTTGAAAGAGCAAATGTTGCGGCTAGTGATGTTGAGGAAGTTATATTTGGAACGGTTATTCAAGGTGGACAGGGACAAATTCCATCGCGCCAAGCTGCGAGAGCTGCTGGAATCCCTTGGGAAGTGCAGACGGAAACAGTGAATAAAGTTTGTGCATCAGGGCTTCGTGCGGTTACGTTAGCGGATCAAATTATTCGTACTGGCGATCAATCATTGATTGTAGCTGGCGGTATGGAGTCGATGAGTAACAGTCCTTACATTTTACGCGGAGCAAGATGGGGATACAGAATGGGTAACAACGAAGTTATTGATTTAAATGTTGCTGACGGTTTAACATGCGCATTTTCAGGCATACACATGGGTGTTTATGGCGGAGAAGTTGCAAAGGAAGACGGAATCTCTCGCGAAGCGCAAGATGAATGGGCATATCGTAGTCATCAACGTGCAGTTTCAGCACATAAAGAAGGACGTTTTGAAGAGGAAATCGTACCAGTAACGATTCCACAAAGAAAAGGTGATCCGATTGTCGTTGCAAAGGATGAGGCGCCACGCGCGGATACAACGGTTGAAAAGTTAGCAAAATTAAAACCGGTATTTGATAAAACAGCGGCAGTGACAGCTGGTAATGCGCCAGGCCTAAACGACGGTGGTGCTGCACTTGTATTAATGAGCGAAGACAGAGCGAAGCAAGAAGGAAGAAAGCCATTAGCGACAATTTTGGCGCATACAGCAATTGCAGTGGAATCTAAAGATTTCCCGAGAACGCCAGGTTATGCAATTAATGCATTGTTAGAAAAAACAGGAAAGACAATTGAAGACATTGATTTATTTGAGATTAATGAAGCATTTGCAGCGGTAGCAATTGCAAGTACAGAGATTGCGGGAATTGACCCAGAAAAATTGAATGTAAATGGCGGAGCAGTAGCGATGGGACACCCAATTGGAGCAAGTGGAGCGCGCATTATCGTTACATTAATCCATGCACTTAAGCAACGCGGCGGCGGAATTGGAATTGCTTCGATTTGTAGCGGTGGTGGTCAAGGCGATGCAGTGATGATTGAGGTTCATTAATTTAAGGTGAGAAAATGATTTATTACAGACTTATATTAAGGGGGAAGAAGAAATGAGTGTACAAAAAATTGTTGTAATTGGTGCGGGACAAATGGGTTCAGGAATTGCGCAAGTATGTGCAATGGCAGGATATGATGTGAAGGTACAAGATTTAAAACAAGAGCAATTAGATAGAGGGTTGGCTATTATTACGAAAAACTTAGCACGCCAAGTAGAAAAAGGGCGCATGAAGGAAGAAGAGAAGGAAGCTACGCTAAGTCGTCTTACAGTAACGCTTGATTTAGATTGTGTGAAGGAAGCAGACCTTATTATTGAAGCAGCTGTTGAGAAAATGGATATTAAAAAGAAAATCTTTGCGAATCTAGATGAAATCGCTCCAGAACACGCAATTTTAGCGACGAATACGTCATCGCTACCAATTACAGAAATTGCAGCGGTAACGAAACGTCCAGAGAAAGTAATTGGTATGCACTTTATGAATCCAGTTCCGGTTATGAAGCTTGTTGAAATTATTCGTGGATTGGCTACAGATGATGCGGTCTATGAAACGATTGAAGATATTACGAAGAAAATTGGGAAAGTACCAGTTGAAGTAAATGATTTCCCAGGGTTTGTATCGAACCGTATTTTATTACCGATGATTAACGAAGCAATCTATACGTTATATGAAGGTGTGGCGACGAAAGAAGCGATTGATGAAGTGATGAAACTTGGGATGAATCATCCGATGGGCCCTTTAACGCTTGCTGATTTTATCGGTTTAGATACATGTTTATACATTATGGAAGTGTTGCATGAAGGTTTAGGTGATAGTAAATATCGCCCATGTCCATTACTACGTAAGTATGTAAATGCAGGATGGTTAGGACGTAAAACAGGTCGTGGTTTCTACGTTTACGAATAAATCCCCCTTTGTTACAAAATAGTGGTCTTACCAAATTGTTAAAAGGATATATAGCAAATGGAGGCGGAGTATATGAACTTTCGTTTTAATGAAGAGCAGCAAATGATGAGGAAAATGGTTCGAGATTTTGCGCAGAAGGAAATAGCTCCCTTTGTTCCGAGTATGGAACAAGGGGTGTTCCCAAAAGAGATTTTGCAGAAGATGGGTGAGCTTGGATTAATGGGAATTCCAGCGCCTGCAAAATACGGCGGTGCAGAAATGGATTTTATTTCTTACATTTTAGCGATTGAAGAAATTTCAAAGGTAAGCGCGACAGTTGGTGTAATTTTAGCTGTACATACGTCAGTCGGGATGAACCCAATTTTATATTTCGGAACAGAAGAACAGAAAGAGAAATATGTTTCTAAACTTGCGACTGGTGAATATTTAGGAGCATTTGCATTAACAGAACCAAATGCAGGATCAGATGCAGGGAGTTTGAAATCAAGAGCTGTAAAGAAAGGCGATCACTACATTATTAATGGATCGAAAGTATTTATTACAAATGGTGGTGAAGCAAATACATACATTGTATTCGCATCTACAAATCCAGAGGCAGGAAAGAGCGGGATTTCTGCATTTATAGTAGAGAAAGATACACCAGGCTTAATTATCGGTAAAGACGAGCATAAAATGGGGCTTCTCGGTTCTCGTACAGTACAACTTACGTTCGAGGATATGAAAGTGCCAGCTGAGAATTTACTTGGTGAAGAAGGACAAGGATTTAAGGTAGCAATGGCGAATTTAGATGTTGGACGAATTGGAATTGGAGCGCAAGCATTAGGAATTGCAGAAGCGGCGCTTGCATGTGCGATTGATTATGCGAAAGAACGTGAGCAATTCGGAAAGCCAATTGCGGCGCAGCAAGGGATTGGCTTCAAACTTGCGGATATGGCTACTAGTGTAGAAGCGGCGCGATTACTCGTATATAGAGCGGCATCGCTAAGAGCACAAGGATTACCATGCGGTAAAGAAGCATCTATTGCGAAACTATTCGCTTCTAAGACGGCTGTTGAAGTTGCGATTGAAGCGGTGCAAGTATTTGGTGGTTACGGTTATACGAAAGACTATCCAGTAGAAAGATTTTTCCGTGATGCGAAAATCACGCAAATATATGAAGGAACGAGTGAGATACAGAAACTTGTTATTAGCCGAGCTTTATAAAAGCACAAGGGGGAGACGGGCATGCATTTTAAACTATCAGAAGAACATGAAATGATAAGAAAAATGGTTCGAGATTTTGCTAAGAACGAAGTAGCACCGACGGTAGCTGAGCGTGATGAAGAAGAGAGATTTGATCGTGCAATATTTGATCAAATGGCAGAGCTTGGTTTAACAGGCATTCCGTGGCCTGAAGAATACGGTGGAATTGGGAGCGATTACTTAGCGTATGTAATTGCCATTGAAGAATTATCCCGCGTCTGTGCTTCTACAGGTGTAACATTGTCTGCACATACTTCACTTGCTGGTTGGCCAATTTTTAAATTTGGAACGGAAGAACAAAAACAAAAGTTTTTACGACCGATGGCAGAAGGAACGAAAATTGGCGCGTACGGTTTAACAGAGCCAAGTTCTGGTTCAGATGCTGGCGGAATGAGGACAACTGCGAAACGAGATGGAGACCATTACATTTTAAATGGATCGAAAATATTTATTACAAATGGCGGTATTGCTGATATTTATGTTGTTTTTGCGTTAACTGATCCTGAATCGAAGCAGCGCGGCACGAGCGCATTTATTGTGGAAAGTGATACACCAGGATTTTCAGTTGGGAAGAAGGAAAGTAAGTTAGGGATCCGCTCTTCACCAACAACTGAAATTATGTTCGAAGATTGCCGCATTCCTGTAGAGAATTTACTAGGGGAAGAAGGGCAAGGATTTAAGATAGCGATGCAAACATTAGATGGTGGCCGTAACGGTATTGCGGCGCAAGCGGTTGGTATTGCACAAGGGGCTTTAGATGCTTCCGTAGAATATGCAAGAGAGCGTCATCAGTTTGGGAAGCCGATTGCGGCGCAGCAAGGAATAGGCTTTAAACTTGCAGATATGGCAACGGATGTGGAGGCGGCGCGTCTTCTAACATACCAAGCGGCTTGGCTTGAATCGGAAGGGCTTCCGTACGGGAAAGAGTCAGCGATGTCAAAAGTATTTGCAGGCGATGCAGCGATGAAGGTAACGACTGAAGCGGTACAAGTATTTGGTGGTTACGGTTATACGAAAGATTATCCAGTAGAGCGTTATATGCGAGATGCAAAGATTACACAGATTTATGAAGGAACACAGGAGATTCAAAGGCTAGTAATTTCTCGTATGTTAACGAAGTAGGATGAAAGGCGTAGGTATTTTCCTACGCTTTTTCCTTCCAAAAAATAATAGAGAGAGGTGAAGGGGATGGTTAAACATAATGTACATGCGTCCGTGAAAGATGAAAAATTAGTCGCGTTAAGACGTGAACAAATGATTAAAGGTGCGGTGCAGTTGTTTAAGCAAAAAGGCTTTCCGCGTACGACAACGAGAGAGATTGCAAAGGCTGCTGGATTTAGTATTGGGACGCTTTATGAATATATTCGTACAAAAGATGATGTTTTGTATTTAGTTTGTGATAGTATTTATGAACATGTAAAAGAAAGATTAGAGGAAGTAGTTTGTACAGAAAAAGGAAGTATAGAAAGTTTAAAGATAGCAATAACGAATTACTTTAAAGTAATGGACGAATTGCAGGAAGAAGTATTAATAATGTATCAAGAGGTACGCTTTTTACCGAAAGAATCACTCCCGTACGTATTAGAAAAGGAGTTTCAGATGGTAGGAATGTTCGAGAATATTTTAGAACAGTGTACGGAAAATGGGACATTTATATTAAATAAAAAAGAAATACAGCTTCTTGCACATAATATTTTTATACAAGGACAGATGTGGGGATTTAGACGATGGGCGCTGCAAAAGCTATATACGCTTGAAGAATATACAGAAATGCAAATTCGATATGTGCTACAAGGAGCCCATATGCTTCCGAAATAAGGAATGGACAAATTATAATTTTATTCCTATATAAAGTTTCCCGTTTTTTTTGTAGCATATTTGTGCGACTTTTGTTTATAATGAATAGTATGGATTTTTTTAAGCAGACCGTTATATATAAGGTTATATTTGATGAAAGGAAGTGCCGCATAAGTGAATTTTAAGCAATATTCACCAGAAGAGCTAAAAGAATGTTCAATGATTGAAGTTGTACATAGCGTTTTAGGGGATAAAAGACAAGCAACGACATTCAACGAGTTGGTTCAAGAAATCGCTCAAGTGCTGGGACTATCTCAAGAGCAAGTTAATGCGAAACTCGCACAATTTTATACAGACTTAAACATCGATGGACGTTTCATTAATTTAGGAGAAAATCGTTGGGGGCTACGTAGCTGGTACCCATATGAGCAAATTGATGAAGAAATCTTACCGCAGCCAAAACCGAAGAAAAAACGTAAAGTTGAAGAAGACGGTTTTGACGACTACATTGAAGAAGATGAAGACTTCGAAGATGCAGACGGAAATGAAGACGAAGAAGATGATGTAGAAGATTTGGACAAGGTTCTTGAAGAAGAAGACGGAGATGACGATGATCTTGATGATTTAGATGAAGATGATGAAGATGACTTCGCTGAAGAAGAACTTGAGTATGATGAAACTGAAGAAGAGGAAGAGGAAGAACTGTAGTTCTTGACTTTTCATTATCGTCCATGTAGAATCATTTTTGGGCTCTTTAAAAAAGGACGATAATACTTTTAAAGTGTAAATATAAAAGAAAATTGCTCCCTACTTATTACTTTATGTGATGAGGGGAGCAATTTTCTTTTTTGTTTTTTGTTTAGAAAATAAAAAGAGTCTAACAATAAGATGGATACAGTGTTATCTACATACGTTGCGCTTTGCAACGGTGATTATATAACAGCAAAGTAGAAGGGAGCTTTTTCATGACTAAGTATATTTTTGTAACAGGCGGTGTAGTATCGTCTTTAGGAAAAGGTATTACAGCAGCATCTCTTGGAAGACTTTTAAAAAATCGTGGTTTAAACGTAACGATTCAAAAGTTTGATCCATACATTAACGTAGACCCAGGGACTATGAGCCCATACCAACACGGTGAGGTATTCGTAACAGATGATGGTGCAGAAACTGACTTAGACCTTGGTCACTATGAGCGTTTCATTGACATCAACTTAAACAAATACAGCAACGTAACAACAGGTAAAATTTACTCTTCAGTTCTTCAAAAAGAGCGTCGTGGTGAATACCTAGGAGGAACAGTTCAAGTTATTCCTCACATTACTAACGAAATTAAAGAGCGCGTATACCGTTCTGGTCGCGAAACAAACGCGGACGTTGTTATTACAGAAAT
Organism: Bacillus sp. Brlt_9; assembly: GCF_051948935.1. NCBI lineage: Bacteria > Bacillati > Bacillota > Bacilli > Caryophanales > Bacillaceae > Bacillus > Bacillus sp. Brlt_9. The sequence goes on from NZ_JAYJLO010000011.1 coordinate 131,764, forward strand.
TGGTGGAACTGTTGGTGACATCGAGTCTCTACCATTCTTAGAAGCAATCCGTCAAATTAAGAGCGACATCGGTCGTGACAATGTAATGTACATTCACTGTACGCTAATCCCGTACTTAAAAGCAGCGGGTGAAATGAAAACAAAACCAACGCAACATAGCGTTAAAGAGCTTCGCAGCTTAGGTATTCAACCAAATATTATCGTTGTTCGTACAGAATTGCCTGTTTCTCAAGATATGAAAGACAAGCTTGCATTATTCTGTGACATCGATACAAAAGCAGTTATCGAAGCGCGCGATGCAGATACTTTATATGCGGTTCCATTATCTCTTCAAGAGCAAAATATGGACCAAATCGTTTGCGATCACTTAAAATTAGACAATCCAGCTGCAGATATGACAGAGTGGACTGCGCTAGTTGAAAAAGTGCGTAACCTTTCTAAGAAAACAAAAATCGCTCTTGTTGGTAAATACGTAGAGCTTCAAGATGCATATATTTCTGTTGTAGAAGCACTTCGTCATGCAGGTTACTCATTCGACACAGATGTAGAAGTGAAATGGGTAAATGCTGAGCACGTAACAGCAGAGAACGTACAAGAATTAGTAGGAGATACAGATGGTATCCTTGTACCAGGTGGCTTCGGCGATCGTGGTGTAGAAGGTAAAATCGTTGCAATTCAATATGCTCGTGAAAACAAAGTTCCATTCCTAGGAATTTGCTTAGGTATGCAACTTGCATCAATCGAATTCGCACGTAACGTATTAGGATTAGAAGGAGCTAACTCTTCTGAAATTAATCCTGACACACCTTATGCAATCATCGACTTATTACCAGAACAAAAAGATGTAGAAGACTTAGGTGGTACACTTCGTCTTGGTCTATACCCATGTAAGCTTGCTGAAGAAACAAATGCATACAATGCTTACAATGAGCCGGTTGTATATGAGCGTCATCGTCATCGTTATGAGTTCAACAATCAATTCCGTCCGGATATGGAAAAAGAAGGATTTGTATTCTCTGGTACAAGCCCAGACGGCCGTCTAGTTGAAATCATTGAATTAAAAGATCACCCTTGGTTCGTGGCAGCACAGTTCCACCCAGAACTAGTTTCTCGTCCAAACCGTCCACAACCATTGTTCCATGACTTCGTAAGAGCTTCTATTACGAATAAAGAGAGCAAGTAATAAAAAAAAGCGCCTGAAATAGGGCGCTTTTTTTAATATTCATTTAACATTTCATCGATTGTAAATTTGATCCCATGATATGCAAATAAAGCTATCATTAAGCTTGGGAATCCGTAACGATTACCTTCATCGTCTGGAATAAGACCTTTTAACAGCTTGGTATCAATATGTACATCTGTGTATTGTTCTAGTGATTCAGTACCTTCTTGAATAGCGGAGATGCCGACAATAGAGTGTCCATCTGCTTGCAGTTTTTTTGCTATTGCTACAACTTCTTCATCTGTTGAAAAACGGCTAATAAGAAGTACACGATCTGCAGAAGTTACTTCTACTTCTTTACCATTTTCAAATAATCGTTTTGCTTGCTTCATTGGTTCAGCACCGAATAGTGCTTCAGCAACGACGCCCTCCATTTCATTTGTACCATGTAAATAAATGAAACCTTCGCCAATTAATGCTTGAGCAAGTAGACGGGCGCTATCTTCTATATTCATTTCCTCTTTTTGAGAAACCCTGGAGAAATAACCACTTAATTGAGTTGAAAAAATTTTTAACATAATGTTACTCCCTTCGTACGTGTTTACCGGCTTTCATTATAGTGTATTTTTTTAGAAAGGTGAAATCGTAGGTGGCATAACCAAATAGGAAACGGTAAAATAAGAAAGAATAGGAAGGAATTTGCCAAAGAATAGCGAAAATTAATCGTTAAGATATAAGAAGCTTTAAATCTTGTACTTACACAGAAAGGTTGGGAGTTATGGAAGGGAAAATTTTAATCGTTGATGATCAATATGGCATTCGTGTGTTATTACATGAAGTGTTCCAAAAAGAAGGTTATCAGACATTCCAAGCAGCAAATGGATTTCAAGCTTTAGATATCGTGAAAAAAGATAATCCAGATTTAGTTGTGTTAGATATGAAAATTCCAGGTATGGATGGTATAGAGATTTTAAAGCATGTAAAGGAAATTGATGAGAGTATTAAAGTAATTTTAATGACTGCTTATGGAGAGCTTGATATGATCCAAGAAGCAAAAGATTTAGGAGCTTTAATGCACTTTGCTAAACCATTTGATATTGATGAAATTCGTCAAGCGGTGAGAAATGAGCTCGCTGTAGAGGCGTAAAAATGAATTTTTTATAAAAAATATGGAAAAAAGCGTTTACATGGACTATTGTGCAGGTGAATACGGTTGAGTTTTTGAGTACAAGTTGTTATCCTATTGAGTGTAGAAAAAAGTCCGGTATGTAGATATACATATTTTACCTTATTCTGGTCATACTACCAGCGATAAGAACTTATCGGATACAAAAAACGTTTTTTAGGAGGATTCACCATGCCTTTAGTTTCTATGAAAGAAATGCTAAACAAAGCACTAGAAGGAAAATACGCAGTTGGTCAATTCAACATGAACAACTTAGAGTGGACTCAAGCTATCTTAGCTGCTGCGGAAGAAGAAAAATCTCCTGTAATCCTAGGTGTATCTGAGGGTGCAGCTCGTCATATGACTGGTTTCAAAACAGTTGTAGCTATGGTTAAAGCTTTAATCGAAGAAATGAACATCACTGTTCCTGTAGCGATTCACCTTGACCATGGTTCAAGCTTCGAAAAATGTAAAGAAGCAATCGATGCAGGTTTCACATCTGTAATGATCGACGCTTCTCACCACCCATTCGAAGAAAACGTTGAAACTACTAAAAAAGTAGTAGAATATGCACACGCTCGTAACGTATCTGTTGAAGCTGAGCTTGGAACAGTTGGCGGACAAGAAGACGACGTAATCGCTGAAGGTGTAATTTACGCTGACCCAGCAGAGTGTAAGCACCTTGTTGAAGCAACAGGTATCGATTGCCTAGCTCCAGCTTTAGGTTCTGTACACGGTCCTTACAAAGGTGAGCCTAACTTAGGATTCGCTGAAATGGAACAAGTTCGTGACTTCACTGGTGTACCTTTAGTATTACACGGTGGTACTGGTATCCCAACTGCTGATATCGTAAAAGCTATCTCTTTAGGTACTTCAAAAATCAACGTAAACACTGAGAACCAAATCGAGTTTACAAAAGCTGTTCGTGAAGTATTAAACAAGGACCAAGAAGTTTACGATCCTCGTAAATTTATCGGACCTGGCCGCGACGCTATTAAAGCAACTGTTGCTGGTAAAATGCGTGAATTCGGTTCTAACGGTAAAGCGTAAGAATAAAATTCCGTTTTGGAAACCGTCTAGTCTTTTAGACGGTTTCCTTTCGTTGTATAATGAAAGCGTGAACAAGTCTAAAGATTTTATCATTTTGTTTTTGAAATAGAAAATAATGTGCATAGTCCTATTAATAAATGTGATAACGTATCTAGATTGATAAAGTGAATTCGATGAATAGTTAATCTTTATCTATTCGTACTACAGGAGAAATGAAGATAATGGTTTCCTATTTATTGAGTGTTAGGGTGGAAAGAGTGATTGAGATTCTTAAGGGGAGCTTTCTATAAAAATATAGAAAGTAAATACATTCACAAGAAGGGAGCTCAATATGGAAAAATTGCTAATTGAAGGCGGAAGAGCTTTAAATGGAACAATTCGCGTGAGTGGTGCAAAGAACAGCGCCGTTGCACTAATTCCAGCGACAATTTTAGCAGATACTCCAGTAACTATTGGTGGTGTCCCTAATATTTCGGACGTGAAAATGTTAGGAGACTTACTAGAGGAAATTGGAGGAAGAGTAACTTATGGACAGGAGGAAGAGATGGTAGTCGATCCTTCTAACATGGTTGCAATGCCTTTACCAAATGGAAAAGTGAAAAAATTGCGTGCTTCTTATTATTTAATGGGTGCGATGCTTGGCCGTTTTAAAAAAGCTGTTATTGGGCTTCCAGGTGGATGTCATTTAGGACCGAGGCCGATTGATCAACACATTAAAGGGTTTGAAGCGTTAGGTGCACATGTTACGAATGAACAAGGTGCTATCTATTTAAGAGCAGATGAACTACGCGGGGCACGTATTTATTTAGATGTTGTTAGTGTAGGAGCCACGATTAATATTATGCTAGCAGCTGTACGAGCGAAAGGTAGAACTGTTATTGAAAACGCAGCGAAAGAACCAGAGATTATTGATGTTGCTACATTGTTAACAAGCATGGGGGCACGTATTAAAGGTGCTGGTACAGATGTAATCCGAATTGATGGTGTGGATTCACTGCATGGTTGTCACCATACGATCATTCCGGACCGCATTGAAGCGGGTACGTATATGATTTTAGGAGCTGCATCAGGAGGAGAAGTAACAGTTGATAATGTTATTCCTCAGCATTTAGAGTCAGTTACGGCGAAGTTAAGAGAAGCTGGTGTTCAAGTTGAAACGAACGATGACCAAATTACAGTGAATGGTAATAGAAGGTTAAAAGTAGTTGATATAAAAACGCTTGTATATCCAGGTTTCCCAACAGACTTACAACAGCCGTTTACAACACTTTTAACAAAAGCCCATGGAACGGGTGTTGTAACGGATACGATTTACGGCGCACGTTTTAAACACATTGATGAATTACGTCGTATGAATGCACAAATTAAAGTAGAAGGTCGTTCGGCAATTGTAACTGGCCCTGTTTTATTGCAAGGTGCAAAAGTGAAAGCGAGTGACTTACGAGCTGGAGCGGCCCTTGTTATTGCCGGGTTAATGGCGGATGGAATTACAGAAGTAACTGGACTTGAGCATATCGATCGAGGTTATGAAAATATAGTAGACAAGCTTAAAGGGCTTGGCGCAAACATTTGGCGAGAACAAATGACACACGAAGAAATTGAAGAGATGAAGAACGCATAAGTGATACTTCCGTAAGGGGGAAGCGAAGCATCACTACTTGCGGAAGTACACTTTATAGAAAAACACGGTTCACACAATACGGCAGAAATATAAAGACTTAAAGGAGAGGGATTATCGTGGAAAGAAGTTTATCTATGGAGTTAGTACGTGTAACAGAGGCTGCAGCTTTATCATCAGCGCGTTGGATGGGACGCGGGAAAAAGGATGAGGCAGACGGTGCAGCAACATCAGCTATGCGTGATGTATTTGATACAATTCCGATGAAAGGGACAGTTGTAATTGGTGAGGGTGAAATGGATGAAGCACCAATGCTATATATCGGAGAAAAATTAGGTACAGGATATGGTCCACGTGTAGACGTTGCAGTTGATCCTTTAGAAGGGACAAACATCGTGGCAGCTGGTGGATGGAATGCCCTTGCTGTTATTGCAATTGCAGATCACGGCAATTTGTTACATGCTCCTGACATGTACATGGATAAAATCGCGGTTGGCCCAGAAGCGGTTGGGGCGGTCGATATTGATGCGCCTATTATCGATAACTTACGTGCAGTTGCGAAAGCGAAAAATAAAGATATTGAAGATGTTGTAGCGACAGTTTTAAACCGTCCACGTCATCAAGCGATTATTGAAGAAATTCGTAAAGCTGGTGCTCGCATTAAATTAATTAATGATGGAGACGTAGCTGGCGCAATTAACACTGCATTTGATCGTACAGGTGTAGATATTTTATTCGGCTCTGGTGGTGCGCCTGAGGGTGTATTAGCAGCAGTTGCATTAAAATGTCTAGGCGGGGAGATTCACGGAAAACTATTACCGCAAAACGAAGCTGAATTGGCGCGTTGCAAAAAGATGGGCATAGAAGACATCAACCGCATCCTTCGCATGGAGGACTTAGTAAAAGGTGACGATGCAATCTTCGCAGCAACAGGCGTAACAGACGGAGAACTATTACGCGGCGTTCAATTTAAAGGAAGCGTAGGAACAACACAATCTCTAGTTATGCGTGCAAAATCAGGCACAGTACGCTTCGTAGACGGACGTCACAGCTTGAATAAAAAACCGAACTTGGTTATTAAATAAAAGGTGGAAGCGGCTTGCTCAGAATCGCAGGGCATTGGAACTCTCGACCTTGAAGCGCTCTTTGCTTCGAGTGAGAGAGTGAAATGACCGGAGATTCTAGCCGCTGGAACTGGATTTAAGTAAAAAGCGGAGGTGGCTTGCTCAGAAGGGGAAGGCATTGGAGCTCCTGACGAAGAGGCGTTTTGTGCCTCGTAGGAAGGGGTGAAATGACTGACCCTTCTAGCCACCGGAGCTGGATTAAATAAAAGGTGGAAGCGGCTCGTTCAGAATCGCAGGGCACTTCAAACGAGAGAGTGAAATGCCTTATCTATTCTCCCTTAAAATCAGGTGAGTAGAAAAAAGAAAGAAATATAAAAAGCGAAGACAAATTTTCTTGTCTTCGCTTCTTGTATTTGTGTTCCAACGTATTGATTAAAACTAGATAAAAGGGTTACAATAGTGAATATTACCCTACTTGAACTTATTGCCTTTCATTATTAATTATTTGCCTTCCGTATTTTTTCCCTTTACCCATGTGAAAAGAGAATAATGTTAAAGTGTGGTGTCTGAATGAATTTGTCAATTGCAGCATTAGAAAACATGAAATTAAAAGAGTTATACGAGCTTGCGAAGGAATTTAAGATTTCGTATTATAGCAAATTAACGAAAAAAGAGTTAATCTTCGCCATTTTAAAAGCTCGAGCAGAAAAAGAAGGCTTCTTCTTCATGGAAGGCGTATTAGAAATTATTCAATCAGAAGGATTTGGATTCCTACGTCCTATCAACTACTCTCCAAGCTCAGAAGATATTTATATCTCAGCTTCGCAAATTCGTCGTTTCGATTTACGTAATGGAGACAAGGTTTCTGGTAAAGTACGACCTCCGAAAGAAAATGAACGCTATTTTGGATTATTACAAGTTGAAGCTGTAAACGGAGATGATCCAGAGTCAGCAAAAGAGCGTGTGCATTTCCCTGCATTAACACCATTATACCCAGATCGCCAAATGAAATTGGAAACGGAACCGAAAAAGTTACCGACACGCATCATGGATTTAATCGCACCAGTTGGATTTGGACAACGTGGTTTAATTGTCGCGCCTCCAAAGGCTGGTAAAACTAGTCTATTAAAAGAAATCGCACATAGTGTTACAACAAATCATCCGGAAGCTGAATTAATTGTACTTTTAATTGATGAGCGTCCAGAGGAAGTAACAGACATTGAACGTTCTGTTAAAGGAGATGTTGTAAGTTCTACTTTTGATGAAGTACCAGAAAATCATATTAAAGTAGCGGAACTTGTGTTAGAACGTGCAATGCGTCTTGTAGAGCACAAGAAAGATGTTATCATTTTAATGGATAGTATTACCCGTTTAGCGCGAGCTTACAACCTTGTTATTCCGCCAAGTGGTAGAACATTATCGGGTGGTATCGACCCGGCTGCCTTCCATAGACCGAAGCGTTTCTTTGGAGCTGCTCGTAATATTGAAGAAGGCGGTAGCTTAACGATTTTAGCAACAGCGCTTGTTGATACAGGATCTCGTATGGACGATGTAATTTACGAGGAATTTAAAGGAACTGGAAATATGGAACTTCACTTAGATCGTTCATTAGCTGAGCGTCGTATCTTCCCGGCAATTGATATTCGCCGTTCTGGTACACGTAAAGAAGATCTATTGATTCCGAAAGAACATTTAGACAAGTTATGGGGTATTCGTAAAACAATGCGCGATACACCGGACTTTGTCGAAGGTTTCTTACGTAAACTTCGTCAAACAAAGACAAATGAAGAATTTTTACAAAACATTGTTGCAGATTCGAAAAGATATGTAACAACGAAGTAAAGGGAAAAGATTGGGACTCGCTTATTTTGTGGTAAGCGAGTTTTTTATGTTTTTTAGGTAATGTTAAAGAGCGATGCGTGGAAGAATATTAGTTGATTCTAGTTGGATGAGGTGGCTCTGATTTAAGTTGATAGCGGCTAGAATCTCCGGTCATTTCGCTCTCTCGCATGAAGCAAAAAGCGCTTCAAGGTCGAGAGTTTGAAGTGTCCTGGATTCTAAACGAGCCGCTTGCGCTTTTAAAATCAAAAAGACAAAAACAGGTAGTTGCAAAATGAAGTTAGCCTTGTTATAATTTCATCATATGTGTTTCATCAATATAGTTGTGTATGCAGCTGAAGATGAAAAACTCTGTTTCGAAAATGATTCAGGGCGGAAGGAGATGAAAAGAATGAAAGCAGGAATTCACCCAGATTACAAGAAAGTTGTATTCATGGACACAAACACAGGCTTCAAATTCTTAAGCGGATCTACTAAAGGATCTAACGAAACTGTTGAGTGGGAAGATGGTAACACTTATCCATTATTAAAAGTTGAGATCAGTTCTGATTCTCACCCATTCTACACTGGACGTCAGAAGTTTGCTACTGCAGACGGACGCGTTGACCGCTTCAATAAGAAATACGGTCTTAAGTAATAAAAACATAAAACAGGCAAGTGTATGTATTCGCTTGTCTGTTTTTTTTGCGAAAATATTATACCTTTACCCTACTTTTAATTAAAAAGTAGATGAAAGGAGAGCTTCATGTACTTAATAAATCAGAACGGTTGGATTGAAGTGATTTGCGGTAGTATGTTTTCTGGTAAATCAGAAGAGCTTATCCGCCGTGTGCGTCGTACGCAATTTGCGAAACAACATGCAATTGTATTTAAACCATGTATTGATAATCGCTATAGTGAAGAAGACGTTGTATCACATAACGGATTAAAGGTAAAAGCAGTTCCTGTTTCAGCTTCAAAAGATATATTTGAACATATCACTGAAGAAATGGATGTAATTGCAATCGATGAGGTGCAATTCTTTGATGGGGACATTGTGGAAGTGGTGCAAGTATTGGCAAATCGTGGCTATCGTGTCATTGTAGCTGGTTTAGACCAAGATTTCCGTGGTCTACCATTTGGACAAGTTCCTCAGCTGATGGCGATTGCTGAACATGTAACAAAACTACAAGCAGTATGTTCTGCATGTGGGTCTCCGGCAAGTCGTACACAACGATTAATTGATGGAGAACCAGCGGCATTTGATGATCCAATTATTTTAGTTGGGGCTTCAGAATCGTATGAACCACGCTGTCGTCATTGTCATGCAGTTCCTACAAACAAAGATAAGTAAAACTCGCTGCGCAAGGCGGGTTTTTTTCAGAATAGAGAGTGTGAGCGTTATAAGCCGTCTCCACTTTTAAATATATTATCTAGCTCCAGCGGCTAGAATCTCCGGCCATTTCACTCTCTCGCTCGAAGCAAAGGACGCTTCAAGGTCGAGAGCTCCAATGGTCTGCGATTCTGAGCAAGCCGCTTGCGCTTTTAAATATATCTAGTTCTGGTGGCTAGCTCTTCGCATCTAAGAACCTTCCGCCCGAAAGGTAAAAAGCACCTTTAGGGCGAAAGAACCTTAGCTGGTCAGAGCTGAATGAGCCACCACCACTTTTAAATATAATTTGCGTTTTTTTGAGTAAGTACCATATACTATTTGTATTAGATACTAGGATGTAGAGGTGAATGATGTGTTAGATCGTTTGCAAGCTGTAGAGAATCGTTATGAGAAGTTAAATGAATTGCTAAGCGACCCAGAGGTTATTAGCGATACAAATAAGCTTCGTGAATATTCAAAGGAACAGTCTGATATACAGGAAACGGTAGAGGTGTATCGTGAGTATAAGGATGTTCGTGAGCAATTAAAAGATGCGAAAGCAATGTTAGAAGATAAGTTAGACGCAGAAATGCGTGAAATGGTAAAAGAAGAGGTTTCTGAATTAGAAGGACAAGATAAAGAATTATCAGAGCGTCTGAAAATCTTACTTGTACCAAAAGACCCTAACGATGATAAGAACGTTATCGTTGAGGTTCGTGGAGCTGCTGGTGGCGATGAGGCTGCGTTATTTGCTGGTGATTTATACCGTATGTATAGCCGTTACGCTGAGGTGCAAGGTTGGAAAACGGAGATTATCGAGGCAAGCTACACAGAATTAGGTGGATATAAAGAGATTATCTTTATGATTAACGGTAAAGGTGCTTTCGCGAAGCTGAAATTCGAGAATGGTGCTCACCGTGTACAACGTGTTCCTGAAACGGAATCTGGTGGACGTATTCATACATCTACAGCAACTGTAGCTGTATTACCAGAGGCAGAAGAAGTAGAAATTGACATTCATGAGAAAGATGTTCGTGTTGATACATTCGCTTCTAGTGGACCTGGTGGACAGAGCGTTAATACAACGATGTCAGCGGTACGTTTAACGCATTTACCGACTGGTGTAGTTGTATCGTGTCAGGATGAGAAATCACAAATTAAGAATAAAGAAAAAGCGATGAAAGTATTACGCGCACGTGTTTATGATAAGTTTAGACAAGAAGCACAAGCTGAGTATGATCAAAACCGTAAACAAGCTGTTGGTACGGGTGATCGTTCAGAGCGTATTCGTACGTATAACTTCCCGCAAAACCGTGTTACAGACCATCGAATCGGCTTAACGATTCAAAAGCTAGATCAAATCTTACAAGGTAAGTTAGATGATTTCATCAATGCCTTAGTGATGGAAGATCAGGCTCAAAAGATGGAGGCAGCTGAGTAATGCGTGTCTATGAAGCCCTGAAATGGGCTTCTTCTTTTTTACAGGAAAATGGACGAGATGAAAATGCGGGAGAAATTGTCCTTTGTCATGTATTAAAGGTGAATAGAACTGGATTGTTGATGAATATGCGTGAGGAAATAACTGCGGAACAAGAAACAAGTTTTACAGAGTTTATCCACAAGCATGTAGAAGGTATTCCTATTCAATATATGATGGGTTATGAAATGTTTTATGGCCGATCATTCTTTGTGAATGAAGAAGTATTAATACCAAGACCGGAAACAGAAGAGCTTATAGTGGGAGTATTAGAAAGAATCGAGCGCCATTTTGGTGATGAGAAACTACATGTAGCAGATATCGGTACAGGTAGCGGAGCGATTTCGATTACACTTGCTTTAGAAAATAAAAATCTTCATGTGTATACGGTAGATATTGCGCAGGAGTCGATTGAGGTTGCAAAAGAAAATGCAAAAGCTTTGGGCGCAGAAGTAACGTTCTATCACGGTGATTTATTATCGCCATTTTATAAAACGGGTCAAAAGTTAGATGTTGTGGTTTCAAATCCTCCATATATACCGGAAGAAGATTGGCGTGGCCTTTCTCCTGTGGTGAAAGAGCATGAGCCAAAGAGAGCACTTGTTGGCGGTGAAGACGGATTAGATTTCTATCGCCGCTTTATGGAAGAGTTGCCGAATGTATTGCAGAAGAAAGCAATTGTGGCATTTGAAATTGGAGTAGGGCAAGGTAAGGACGTGAAAGGGCTGTTACAACAAGTTTTTCCACATGCTCAGGTTGAGGTTGTTTTTGATATTAATGGAAAAGACCGTATGGTATTTGCAGAAATAGAGTAAGGTTCACACCTTACTCTATTTTTTTGTGGAAAAATTCATATAGATTTCGAATTTAATAGTTTAGAAAGATGAAAGTCTGTCCACACTGTTTGTAGAAGGGACGGTGGAGGAAATGAAAAAACAAGTTATTGCTTATCTTCTTCTATTATTAATTGGTGCACAGTTGCTTGTGCAGTTTGGATATATGAAAGCTGATGCGAAAGGGCCTTCAGTTATTCCTAAAGAGGCCGTTCGATTACGGATTTTAGCAAATAGTGATTCAGATAAAGATCAGGAGTTAAAGCGCAAAGTGCGTGATGAAGTAAAAGCACAAATTGATGGATGGGTAGCGGATTTGACTTCATTTGAAGAGGCGCGTAAAGTCATTCAAAGCCATATTCCAGAAATCGAAAAAACAGTGGCAAATACGTTGAAAAAAGAAGGTAGTAAAGATTCGTTTCAAGTGAAATTCAGTAAGAATGTAAAGTTTCCGACAAAGGTATATGGGAATTTTATTTACCCAGCAGGGGAGTATGAGGCGGTATTGATTACAATTGGTGAAGGTGAAGGGGCAAACTGGTGGTGTGTATTATTTCCGCCGATGTGTTTCTTGGATTTTTCAAGTGGTACAGCTGTAAAGAAAGAAGAACATGTTGTGAAGGCTGAATCTCCCGAAGAGGAGCAGGTAAAACCATTAGATGAAGAAGTAGTAAGTCCAGAAGAGAAAAAAGAGGATGAGGTGAAAGAAAAGAAAGTAGTAAAGCAGGAAGTCTTAAAAAAAGTAACAACTTCTGAAACGAAAGTAGTAAAAAATGAAACGAAAGTAGAAGAACCGCCTGTAAATAAAGAAGAAACAAAAACAGTAGAAAAAGTGGAGGAAGCTGTGGAACAAAAACAAGAAAAACAAAATGAGTATGTAAAAGTTGAGGAGGAAGAGGAAAAGCCAGAAGTTAAGTTATTTATTGTAGAAGCTTTTACATCTTTATTCTCTAAATAGTACTATTCGTAAATCCCTTCTCATATATAAAAAAGAGGAGGGATTTACTATGAAGAAGGTATATTTTGCGACGAAAGCAGATGTGGAAAGATTGCATTCTTTTTTCGGACAAGCTAATAAAAAAGATGATAAAATAAATGAGTTGTACGCGCAATTTATGATTTTGGAAGAGGCGGAAGAAATACGAGCTGTCATCGGATATGAACAAAGTGAAGAAAACGCACTGATTCGTTCTTGTTTATTCACACCTAATGTGGATAAGCAGACTTTCTTATATTTTTTTGAAATGTTTTTGCAGTATATGAAAGAAAAAAATATTCGACAATTGTACTTATTAACAAATCATCCACAATCTATAACGATCTTTCAGTTTTTTGACTTTGTTACTATAGAGAAAGAAAACGTACCAGAGGGAATTCGACAGTTAGAACACTTTTGTAAAAATATAAAAGAACCAAATGCAATAATACTAAATTGTCAGCTATTCACAAAGTTATCCACGGATTAATTAGGTTTATCCACATTTTGTGGATAAACCTTGTTTGTCTTTTGGATAAATCTCATAGTAAACTAAAAATAGACAAGTATTTCAGGGTAGAAAAGGACGTGGGAAAAAATGCATACAAATATGTGGGTTGTGGATAATGTTGTGGAAAGAAAAAAATATTATCCACAGTTACAAGAAGCAGCAAAATTATTAAGGGAAAATGAGGCGATTGCCTTCCCTACCGAAACGGTATATGGACTAGGCGCAAACGCAATGAATGATGAAGCGATCGCGAAAATTTTTGAAGCAAAAGGAAGACCGAGTGATAATCCACTGATTGTCCACATCGGTGCAAAATCGCAGTTAGATGGGATTGTGACAGAAATTCCGCCAGTTGCTGAGAAGTTAATGGAACATTTTTGGCCAGGACCGTTAACAATTATTTTACCTAGAAAAGAAGGAATTTCAGAAAAGGTGACGGCAGGACTTAATACGGTTGGAGTAAGAATGCCTGATCATCCAGTAGCACTTGCTCTTATTGAAGAGGCAAATGTACCTGTTGCAGCACCGAGTGCGAATCGTTCAGGTCGTCCAAGTCCGACGTTAGCATCTCACGTATATGAAGATTTGAATGAGAAAATCGCAGGTATTGTAGATGGTGGTGCAACAGGCGTAGGTGTTGAATCGACTGTAATTGATTGTACGAGCGATGTCCCGACGATATTACGCCCAGGTGGGATTACGAAAGAACAATTGGAAGCGGTAATCGGCACGGTTTCTTTAGATCCGGCTTTAAAGGATGAGAAGGAAAAACCGAAATCACCTGGAATGAAATATACGCATTATGCACCGAAAGCGCCACTGAGTATTGTTGAAGGTTCACGTGAATTTATTCAACGCCTTGTGGATGAGAAGAAGGAAGAAGGATTCAAAGTAGGTGTATTAACGACAGAAGAGTATCAGCACGTATATAGCGCGGATGTTGTATTGTCTTGTGGTATAAGAAGCGATTTAGCTAGCGTTGCGACTAAATTATATGATGTACTTAGAACGTTTGATGCAAGTGAAGTAGATGTTATTTTTAGTGAATCATTCCCGAATGAAGGAATAGGGAATGCCATTATGAATCGCTTAACGAAAGCAGCAGGGCATCAAATTATTACTGAATGATAAGGTACGATTAGCAAACAGAATATTTCTCCTCGGATAAGCATATTTTGAAGTAGCACGTCCGAGGAGGGGCATGAATGACGTTTGAACAGCTAATACCTTTAACAATTATGGCATTCGCCTTAGGGATGGATGCATTCTCGGTGAGTCTTGGTATGGGAATGATGACCTTAAAGGGAAGACAAATCCTGTATATCGGTATGACGATAGGGATATTTCATATTATCATGCCATTTATAGGGATGGTATTAGGTCGTTTTTTATCAGAGCAGTATGGGGATATTGCACATTTTGCAGGTGCTATTTTATTAATTGGACTAGGGTTCTATATTGTATATTCCTCTATTTTGGAGAATGAAGAGACTAGAACGGCCCCTATTGGAATTAGTTTATTCGTATTTGCATTTGGTGTTAGTATAGATAGTTTTTCAGTAGGCCTTAGTCTTGGTATTTACGGAGCGCAGACACTTATTACGATATTACTTTTTGGGTTTGTTAGTATGTTATTAGCATGGCTTGGTTTATTAATTGGTAGGCATGCGAAAGGTATGCTCGGCACATACGGCGAGATAGTAGGCGGTATCATTTTGGTTGGATTTGGATTATATCTCCTTTTTCCTATATAATTTTAAGGAGGAGGGCGTTATGAACAAGTTATTGGAATGGTATATTCGCTTTGTAACTTTCTTTCCGAGGTGGTTACGACTGCTTGTTATTTGGGGTATTATTTTGCAAATTTCAATTTTAGGTTGGATTAAGTTGGTTCGCGAATAGTAAGATAGCTCCTTTCTGTGCATAGTTTTATTTATACTATACTGATTACGCTAAAAAATTACACATATAGAAAGGATGAGATGAATGACGAGATTGAAGCAAGTTTTTGGTATTATTATTAGTTTTTTTGTATTTTGGTTTAGTATGCTCGGTGTACAAATGTTTGCTGAGTTTTTAGATATTGAGTCATTGAAGTTTGTTGCGGGAAAAACGGAGGCAGCGCGTGCTTTTTATTCTCCATACCCGTTTTTAATTGTTTTTCTAATTACATTGCTTTCCCTTTACTTCTTCGTAATTAAGCTTGGGAAACCGAAAAAAGAGAAAGTACCTACTTTAGAGGAAAAAAAGGAAGAATTATAAAAAAAAATCCCCCGCTTTTAGCGGGGGATTTTTTGGATGATGTAGTAGAGCGAGCGGCTTCCGCCTTTAAATATATCCAGTTCCAGTGGCCAGCTCTTCGCATCTAAGAACCTCTCGCACTAAAGGTAAAAAAGCACCTTTTGTGCGAGAGAACCTTAGCTGGTCAGAGCTAAACGGGCCACTTCCACTTTTAAACATATCCAGCTCCAGCGGCTAAAATCTCCGGTCATTTCACTCTCTCACTCGAAGCAAAGAGCGCTTCAAGGTCGAGAGTTCCAATGCCCTACGATTTTGAACGAGCCGCCTTCGCTTTTAAACAGGCCTCACCAATTCAAATTGTTCTCCAAGTTTTGCGTAGTTGTGTCCTGCTAGGCGGCTTACTGGTTTTAGTCCTTCTGCGTGAATGCGACCTTTTTCGTATAGGTGTTCTGCGACGTGGAAACGAACGACTCGTCCGATTAGTAGATCGCAGGCTGGTGAGTCTTCTGTTCCACCTAGAGGGATTGCGCGTTCTAGTACGCATTCCATTCGAATGTTTGCTTCTTTTACCCCTGGAACGGAGATGACATCACTTTCAATTGGTGTTAATTTTGCTAGTTCAATTTCACTTTCATTTGGCGGGAGGTTAGCTGCTGTTTCGTTAATTGCTTCTACGTAAGATTCATCAGAAATATGTACGACAAACTCACCTTTTTCAATTGCATTTCGAGAAGTGTCCTTTCTTTCTCCTGCTTTCCGTTGCACAGAAACTGAAATAAGTGGTGGATTTGCAGCAACGATGTTGAAATAACTGTATGGTGCGCCGTTTAATATGCCGTCTTTTGTTACAGAAGTAACGAATGCGACAGGACGTGGAATAATACTTCCTGTTAATAATTTGTAATTCTCTTTTTCCGTTTGTTCGTTTGGATTAATGGATAACATACTTGAAATCCCCTTTCTAAATATGACGACTTATTGTTTGTTTACAAGATGATAGTGGAAAACTCCTGCTGAAAATAATATTTTTATTACATAAAAAGAACTTACTTCAACCACAATGAAGTAAGTTCCGTCTAAATAATCTCGAATTCAAGATAAAAATTATAGTAAAACGTATGCGCCAGGCCCGATTAAAGCTACACCGATAGCAACAGCGATTAACATTAAGTTATATTCATATCCATTTTGGGTAACCCAGTAACCGTTTTTTCCATGAACAGTGAAGATTGCCATTAACATTGTTCCAACGATAAATAATGAACCGATTGCAGTGAAAATACCCGATGCGAATAAGAAGCCACCTAATAATTCAGTTGCGCCAGCCATAAATGCCATAAATACACCAGGGCGTAAACCAATTGATTCCATCCAGCCACCTGTTCCTTTTAAACCGTAACCGCCGAACCAACCAAATAATTTTTGAGCACCATGACCCATGAATGTAATACCTATAATAAGACGAATAATAAGAAGACCGAAATCCATCATTTTTAAAAACCTCCTAAAAGTTATTAACTTACCTTACGTAAGTAATAATAAAATAGTTACTTACTTTAGTCAAGTTGATTTTGAAAAAAGTTTGAATTAAATTTTACAAATTAGCAACAAAAAATAAAATGTAGTAAAGACCTCTAGAC
The DNA here is from genome assembly GCF_051948935.1 of Bacillus sp. Brlt_9. Lineage (NCBI taxonomy): Bacteria > Bacillati > Bacillota > Bacilli > Caryophanales > Bacillaceae > Bacillus > Bacillus sp. Brlt_9. The sequence goes on from NZ_JAYJLO010000011.1 coordinate 148,691, forward strand.
AAGTTGGGTAAAAAAAGAGAAAATATAAGTAGAAGTTAACTTCTTATTGTTATTCAGACAATCAGAATTGACTGGAATTTTGTGAGACGCTACAATAAGAGTCTAATAGTAATGACGTAATTTATTTCGAAAGCGTTTTTACAGTATAATATTCGAAGTATGAGGTCTTACGTTTATTCAGATCTTTAATAGAGATTGCCCTATAAACTTTTAGGTAAATTATAAGGAGGACTATCCTATGTTTAAAAAATTATTCGGTCTTGGTTCAAAAACAAATGAAGAAACAATCGTAGCTCCATTAACTGGAGCAGTGAAAAATATTGAAGAAGTACCAGATCCAGTATTCGCTGGTCGTATGATGGGTGACGGTGTTGCAATCGATCCTACTGAAGGTGTAGTTGTATCTCCAGTTGATGGTGAAATCGTACAATTATTCCACACGAAACATGCGATTGGAATTAAAGCGAAAAACGGTACAGAAATTTTAATCCACGTTGGATTAGAAACTGTAAAAATGGAAGGCGAAGGTTTCGAAGCTCACGTTTCTGAAGGACAAGCTGTCAAAGCTGGAGATAAATTAATCTCATTCGACTTAGAATTAATTCGTGAAAAAGCGAAAAGCACAATTACTCCAATCGTTATTACAAACACAGATGCAGCTGAGTCTATTAAGACAACTGTAGGTGTAACTGCTACAAAAGGTTCAACAGAAGTAATGAAAGTTACAATGAAATAATGATTGTATAAGAGGAATCCGTTTCGTATGAAATGGATTCCTTATTTTGTTTTGTTGTGCGTGCGTTATGTATGTTAAAATACTTTAGGCACTTGGAAATAGGGTTTCACATATATGTGGATAAGGCGCATTTTTCTTAGAAAAAATATAAGAGAAATGCGCCTTTCGTATATTCACATTTCTTTTGTTCTATTCTAATGTACGCTATGATAAAGGATAAGAAACAGAGAAAAGGGGTGGGTTTGGATGAAACGAGTATTATTTGTTTGCACTGGAAATACATGCCGTAGTCCGATGGCTGAGGCGTTACTTCGTCATTATGGAGAAGGTAAGTTTGAAGTGCAATCTGCTGGTGTTTTCGCCTATCCTGGAAGTGATGCGTCGGTACATGCAAAGGAAGCCTTAGCTGAAAAGGGAATTGCAATCGATCATGCCGCGCAGCAGGTGAACGAAACTTTGATTGATTGGGCAGATATTATAGTAACAATGACGGAAAACCATAAGCAAATTGTTCTTGGGCATTATCCGAGTGTTGAAGAGAAAATAGATACATTATACGGAGTAACTGAGGGGATGAGTAAGGATATTTCAGATCCATTTGGCGGATCTCTCTCTATTTATAAAGAAACGCTAGATGAGATGGAAAAACTTGTACAAACTTTACTGAAAAAACATTCAGAAGGTTGATGTTTCGTGTATAATACGATATTGGAGATCACTTCGTCCCATTAAAGGTTGGAGTGAGAAATGAAGATAATTGATTGGAATTTTGGAGGGGTAAAAATGAAAGTAGTAGTAGCATCTGATCACGGCGGTATGAATATCCGTAAAGAACTTGTAAGTTTATTAGAAGAATTAAATATTGAATATATTGATTTAGGTTGTGAATGTGAAGCTGGTTCTGTTGATTACCCTGATTTTGCATTTCCTGCAGCAGAAATGGTAGCGAATGATGAAGTAGATCGTGGTATTTTAGTTTGTGGGACAGGCATCGGTATGTCAATTGCAGCAAACAAAGTAAACGGTATCCGTTGTGCGTTAGTTCATGATACTTTCAGTGCGAAAGCAACGAGAGAGCATAATGATACAAACATGTTAGCAATGGGCGAGCGTGTAATTGGTGCTGGTTTAGCACGTGACATCGCAAAAATTTGGTTAACAACTGAATTTGAAGGTGGCCGTCACGAAAACCGCGTAGGAAAAATTAAAACATACGAAACAAAGTAATAGATTCTAACTAGAAGCAGTATGAAATATAATTTGGTGAACCAACCTGTGAAAGGAAGAGGCGTAATGACAGAAATCGTAAAGGTAAGAGAACAGCTACAAATGTCGCTTTCTGATTTCCAAGAGCAAGCTTCATTACAAAGTGGTCAAATTTTTGTAGTGGGGTGTAGCACGAGCGAAGTGCTAGGAGAAAGAATTGGAACATCAGGAACGATGGAAGTGGCAGAAGCGATTTTTTCTGAGTTAAAACAATTTCAAGAACAAACAGGTATCGAATTGGCTTTTCAATGTTGTGAGCATTTAAATCGTGCTTTAGTAGTTGAGAGAGATGTGGCGATGAAATATCAATTTGAAATTGTAACAGTTACGCCTGTTAGATCAGCAGGTGGTGCATTAGCAACATACGCGTATCACAATTTGAAAGATCCGGTAGTAGTTGAATTTATTAAAGCAGATGCCGGAATGGATATTGGCGATACATTTATCGGTATGCATTTAAAGCATGTAGCCGTTCCAGTTCGTACAAGTGTAAAGGAAATTGGAAGTGCGCATGTAACGATGGCGAAAACACGTGGAAAACTAATTGGTGGAGCACGTGCTGTTTATGCGGCGAAGGAAGAGACTATCACTTGCCGTTAAAGTTACGAATAAGGTATGTTGTCTGACTTTATCATAGAAGAAAGAAAAGACTGATTTTCGGTCTTTTTTTTCTTTTATGATAAAGAAAGTCATGTTAGAATGTAGTTGAAAACATGAAGGTTCGAAAGAATTACAACCTGAATTTTCGTTTTTTCTGAATAAATGAGAAAAAACTATTGGGAATCGATGTAATTCGTTCAGAAAAGGGGGATTTTGGTGGATCATTTAAAACGTCAAGATGAAAAGGTATTTGCTGCAATTGAGGCAGAACTAGGAAGACAGCGTTCAAAGATTGAGCTAATTGCTTCGGAAAACTTCGTAAGTGAAGCAGTAATGGAGGCGCAAGGTTCTGTTTTAACGAATAAGTATGCTGAAGGATATCCTGGAAAACGTTACTATGGTGGTTGTGAACACGTAGACGTAGTAGAAGATATCGCACGTGATCGCGCGAAAGAAATTTTCGGCGCAGAGCACGTAAATGTTCAACCGCATTCTGGTGCACAAGCGAACATGGCAGTATACTTCACGATTTTAGAGCAAGGCGATACAGTACTTGGTATGAATTTATCTCATGGTGGTCACTTAACACACGGAAGCCCTGTTAACTTTAGTGGAGTACAATATAATTTCGTAGAATATGGCGTGGATGCTGAATCTCACCGTATTAATTACGATGATGTATTAGCAAAAGCGAAAGAACATAAACCAAAATTAATCGTTGCGGGTGCAAGTGCATACCCTCGTGTTATCGATTTCAAACGATTCCGTGAGATTGCAGATGAAGTGGGTGCATACTTTATGGTTGATATGGCACATATCGCTGGTTTAGTAGCTGCTGGTTTACATCCAAACCCAGTGCCACATGCACATTTCGTTACGACGACAACACATAAAACATTACGTGGCCCACGTGGTGGTATGATTTTATGTGAAGAGAAATTTGCAAAACAAATTGATAAATCAATCTTCCCTGGTATTCAAGGTGGTCCACTTATGCACGTAATCGCTGCAAAAGCTGTTGCATTTGGTGAGACACTACAAGATGAGTTTAAAACATATGCACAAAATATCATTAATAATGCAAATCGCTTAGCTGAAGGTCTTCAAAAAGAAGGACTGACACTTGTTTCTGGCGGAACAGACAATCACTTAATCCTGATTGACGTTCGCAACTTAGAAATCACAGGTAAAGTAGCAGAGCACGTATTAGATGAAGTTGGTATTACAGTGAACAAAAATACAATTCCATTTGAAACAGCAAGCCCATTTGTAACGAGCGGTGTACGTATCGGTACGGCAGCTGTAACATCTCGTGGTTTCGGTTTAGAAGATATGGATGAAATTGCGTCACTTATTGCTTACACATTAAAAAATCATGAAAATGAAGCTGCATTAGAAGAAGCACGTAAGCGTGTAGAAGCGTTAACGAGCAAATTCCCAATGTACACAGATCTATAATAGATTGAAGAAGACTGCTGAAACGTAATTGTTTTAGCAGTCTTTTTTTTGGACATATATTGTTCTTTAAGTATGTATACAAATGATGAATAAATTTTGGCGATATAATGAAGGATACAGCTCCCATAATTGGTAAAGATACTAGATAGATTCATCGTAAAATCATGATTTTGCCAAATTTGCCCTTGAATATTAGTAGCGTTTTCTTTACAATCGTAAATAGTGTAAAAAAGCGTGCAAACGCATGAATATCATCTAAAGGAGAGATTCACATGGGAAAACTGTATGTATTTGATCACCCGTTAATTCAACATAAGATTACATATATTCGCGATAAGAATACAGGTACGAAAGATTTTCGTGAATTAGTGGACGAAGTAGCAAGCTTAATGGCTTTTGAAATTACTCGTGACCTTCCACTTAAAGATATTGAAATTGAAACGCCTGTAAGCAAAGCGACAACAAAAGTGATCGCTGGTAAAAAACTTGGTTTAATTCCGATTTTACGTGCAGGTTTAGGAATGGTTGATGGAATTCTGAAATTAATTCCAGCAGCAAAAGTAGGACACGTTGGTTTATACCGCGATCCTAAAACATTGCAACCGGTAGAATACTATGTGAAACTTCCAACGGATGTAGAAGAGCGTGACTTTATCGTACTAGATCCGATGCTAGCAACAGGTGGTTCTGCAGCTGAAGCAATTAACTCTCTGAAAAAGCGCGGTGCAAAACAAATTAAATTAATGTGTATCGTTGCAGCTCCAGAAGGAGTAAAAGTAGTACAAGAAGAACATCCTGATGTTGATATTTATGTAGCAGCATTAGATGAGAAATTAAATGACCACGGATATGTAGTACCAGGTCTTGGTGATGCTGGTGACCGTTTATTCGGAACGAAGTAAGACAACTGACGAGAGGGGATTCCCCTCTCGTTTTTTTGTAACTTGATGAGGTAGGGGAGGGGGGGATAAATATACATAGTATATACAACATAAGTTGCATACACATCACATATAATATAGAAGTCTTACGTCTAAAGAGCACTATATTATGGAAGGAAAGCGTTATATCGTAAAAATATAATGGTGACAAACTTGTGAACATTTCCTTCTATTATAATGAGAAAACTGTTAGAAATTGCATATCTCTAACCAGTATTTAGAAGGGGAACGTTTTCATTTTTGGGAGGAAATGACTAATACTCAAATTTTTTGATTTTTTACGATTTCTCGTTGACACTGTTAATACCCTATTGTATGCTAACAACGGGGATAGATGGTAGGGCTTTCAGTGACAAAATTACATCTATTCCGTGACGAAAATGTAAACTTTTTATTTTGTATAGGATTTATGCAAAAAAATGAGTTATTATTAACACATCGTGAATGAGGGTTACATATTGGAGGGATGAATCCTTGCAAAAAAACGATCGCAGCCATATAAAAGCTTATGCTTTAATGTCAGGTATTCTTGCTCAATTAGTCGGTTCTATTCTTGTTGGAATCTTTGGTGGGCAGTGGATTGATAATAAGGTTGGAACGTTTCCATTGTTTCTTATTATAGGGTTATTACTCGGATTAGGAACAGGGGTATACGCAATGATTCGACTCATTCGACATTACTATTCGGGAGAGCAATGATGATAGACGTACATGGACTTGTCCAAAGACAAAAGAAATATATGTACTACTTGCTTGCGCTTCTAGTACTAGGATGGGGATTCACCTCTTACAAGGATGTGTTTCTTGGGCTGATTATCGGAACGATTTTCAGTTTTCTTAGTTTGCGCATCATTGCACGTAGAACAGACAAGCTGTTGGATCGCGTAACAAATGGAGAAAACGTGAAGTTTAAGGCAACAGCGGTAAGTACATATTCGAGATTCGCCACGATTGGGTTATTAATTTTATTTGCAGCCAAATATCAAGAGTTAATTGCGATGTGGGGCTTAGGTGTGGGATTGCTGACAGGATACCTTGTCATGATCATAGATTTTCTTTATTTAGAGTATAAGAGCAGGGAAGAGAGGTGAATTACTAGTGGAACACGGTAGATTAGTTGAATTTCTAGGTTTAACGTTCGATTTGTCATCAGTTATGATGGTTACTGTAGCAGCAGTTATTGTTTTCTTAATCGCTGTTATCGGAACTCGCAGCTTAGCTCTTCGCCCAACAGGAATGCAAAATTTCATGGAATGGGTGTTTGACTTCGTGAAAGGGATTATCAATAGTACGATGGACTGGAAAACAGGTGGACGTTTCTTAACGCTTGGCGTTACGCTTATCATGTTTATCATCGTATCGAACTTCCTTGGTTTACCATTCATGTATTCAACAGTTGAGGCTGGCGAACATATTGCATGGTGGAGATCACCAACGTCTGATCCAGCAGTTACATTAACATTAGCCGTGATGGTAGTTACCCTCACCCATTATTATGGAATTAAGATGAAGGGTACGAAAGAATACGTTAAAGGTTATTTCCAACCGATGAAATTCTTATTCCCATTAAAGGTTATTGAGGAGTTTGCTAACACATTAACGTTAGGTCTTCGTTTATTTGGTAACATTTATGCAGGTGAGATCTTATTAGGATTACTTGCTAAGTTAGGCGGGGCATCATTCCTTGGAGCATTAGGTGCGCTTGTACCAATGTTAGCATGGATGGGGTTCAGCGTATTCGTTGGATCAATCCAGTCATTTATTTTCGTTATGTTAACGATGGTTTATATGGCTCATAAAGTAAGCCATGACCATTAATATAATTTAAGTAAGAAAAAATTTATTTTTTTATAATACAAAGGAGGACAAATTAAATGAGTTTAGGTGTAATCGCAGCTGCAATTGCAATTGGTTTATCAGCATTAGGTGCAGGTATTGGTAACGGTCTTATCGTATCACGTACAATCGAAGGTGTTGCTCGTCAACCAGAATTAAAAGGCGCACTTCAAACAATTATGTTCATCGGGGTTGCTTTAGTTGAGGCACTTCCAATCATCGGTGTAGTTATTGCTTTCATCGTAATGAACAAATAAGGGAGACTCCCCTTACATAGATGGCGAAGAGTGTTTTTCCGAACTTTCTTCGCCATTGCTTTATGAACGAAACGTATGTCTTTTTTTTTCATATGATCAATTTAGATATTTTGAAGGGAGTGAATCCTTGTGCCAACTTTATTATTAGGGGCTGCCGTTCCATTTGGAACGATTGCTTATACATTGTTCATTTTCTTACTTCTATTAGTAATGCTACGCAAATTTGCGTGGGGTCCTTTAATGGGAATTATGAAAGAACGTGAAGAGCATGTTACTAATGAAATCGACGCCGCAGAAAGAAGTAACGCTGAAGCGAAGAAGTTAGTAGAAGAACAACGTGAAATGTTAAAACAATCACGTGTTGAAGCACAAGAGTTAATCGAAAGAGCGAAAAAACAAGCTGTAGATCAAAAAGATGTTATTGTTGCTGCTGCGAAAGAAGAAGCAGAATCAATTAAAGCATCTGCTGTACAAGAAATTCAACGCGAAAAAGAGCAAGCGATTGCTGCTTTACAAGAACAAGTCGCTTCTTTATCTGTTCAAATTGCTTCTAAAGTAATTGAAAAAGAATTAAAAGAAGAAGATCAAGTGAAGTTAATTCGCGATTATATTAAAGAAGTAGGAGAAGCGCGATGAGCAATGGGATTGTAGCAAAACGTTATGCTGTCGCTCTTTTTAAAATTGCAAAAGAAAAACACGTATTAGAAATGTTTGAAGAGGAATTACGCCTTGTACAAAACGTTTTTGTAAAGAACGGAGAACTACATAGCTTTTTAACGCAACCGAACATTTCAAAAGAGCAGAAGAAAACGTTTCTTGCAAACGTATTCGGATCTGTTTCTGAATCTATTTTAAATACGTTATATATTTTAATTGATAACAAGCGTATCGATATCTTACCTGAAATTGCAGATGAATATGTTGTTCTTGCTAATGAAGAACGTAACGTAGCGGATGCAACTGTATATTCTACTCGTCTTCTATCAGAGGAAGAGAAGCTTAACGTTGCAGAAGCATTTGCAAAGCGAACGGGAAAAGATGCTATTCGCGTGAAAAATGTTGTAGATGAAGATTTACTAGGCGGCATTAAAGTACGCATTGGAAATCGCATTTATGATGGAAGTTTACAAGGAAAATTAGCACGTATTCAGCGTGAATTAATGAAGAATAGATAGGGGTGAAGCACATGAGCATCAGAGCTGAAGAAATTAGCGCACTGATAAAGCAACAAATCGAGAACTATCAGTCTGAAATCGAAGTTAGTGATGTTGGTACAGTTATCCAAGTTGGTGACGGTATCGCGCGTGCTCATGGTCTTGATAACGTTATGGCTGGTGAGCTTGTAGAGTTCTCTAACGGCGTTATGGGACTAGCACAAAACTTAGAGGAAAACAACGTAGGTATTATCATTTTAGGACCTTACACAGAAATCCGTGAAGGTGACGAAGTTCGTCGTACTGGTCGCATCATGCAAGTACCAGTAGGAAAAGAACTAATCGGTCGTGTTGTAAACCCATTAGGTCAACCAGTTGATGGTTTAGGCCCAATCAATACAACAAACACTCGTCCAATCGAAAGTCCAGCACCAGGTGTAATGGATCGTAAATCTGTTCATGAGCCACTTCAAACAGGTATTAAAGCGATCGACGCTCTTGTACCAATTGGTCGTGGTCAACGTGAGTTAATCATTGGTGACCGTCAAACAGGTAAAACAGCAGTTGCACTTGATACAATCATTAACCAAAAAGATGAAGATATGATTTGTATCTACGTAGCTATCGGACAAAAAGAATCAACTGTACGTAACGTAGTAGAAACACTACGTAAGCATGGTGCATTAGAGTACACAATCGTTGTAACTGCATCTGCTTCTCAACCAGCTCCATTATTATACTTAGCTCCTTACGCTGGTGTAACAATGGGTGAAGAGTTCATGTACAATGGTAAACACGTATTAGTAGTATATGATGACTTATCAAAACAAGCAGCAGCTTACCGTGAGCTGTCATTACTATTACGTCGTCCTCCAGGTCGTGAAGCTTATCCAGGGGATGTATTCTACTTACATTCTCGCTTATTAGAGCGTGCAGCAAAATTAAGTGATGCAAGAGGCGGCGGTTCTTTAACTGCACTACCTTTCATCGAAACACAAGCAGGGGACGTATCAGCATACATCCCAACAAACGTAATCTCGATTACGGATGGACAAATCTTCTTACAATCTGACCTATTCTTCTCTGGCGTACGTCCAGCGATCGATGCGGGTACTTCTGTATCTCGTGTAGGTGGATCTGCTCAGATTAAAGCAATGAGTAAAGTATCAGGTACACTTCGTCTTGACCTTGCATCTTACCGTGAGTTAGAAGCGTTCGCTCAGTTCGGTTCTGACCTTGATAAAGCAACTCAAGCGAAACTAAACCGTGGTGCTCGTACAGTTGAGGTATTAAAACAAGGATTACACAAACCGTTACGTGTAGAGAAACAAGTTATCATTCTTTACGCTTTAACACGTGGATTCCTAGATGATATCCCAGTAGTAGATATCACTCGTTTCGAAGAAGAATTCCATGCTTGGTTAGATTCAAATGCAACTGACTTATTAGAAGAAATCCGCACAACTAAGAAACTTGCGGATGACGACAAATTTGCAGCAGCAATCAACGGATTTAAAAAAGTATTCGTAGCTTCTGAATAATAAAAGCGTAAGCGGCTCGTCCTGAATGTGAGGGGGATGGAGCTTCTGACGAAGAGGCGGTCTTTGCCTCGCAGGAAGAAGTGAAGCCACCGAGCATTCAAGCCGCTGGAGCTAGATAATATATAAAAGCATCTCGGGCTCTGAGATTGCTGACGGTTATGTAAAGGAAAAGAGTAGGTGCACCTATTCTTTTCCTTCAATCATGAGCAAGAATATCTTGCAACGTAGATTAGGAAGAGGATTCTTACTAATCGTGCCAACTTCCGGAAAAAAGGTGGTGAAAACCTGTGGCATCTTTACGCGATATAAAAGCGAAGATTACCTCGACAAAGAAAACGAGTCAAATTACGAAAGCGATGGAGATGGTATCTGCATCTAAGTTAAACCGTGCAGAGCAAAATGCTAAATCTTTCGTTCCGTATATGGAAAAGATTCAAGAAGTAGTAGCGAGCATTGCGCAAGGAAGTAAAGGAATTAATCATCCAATGCTAAATGCGCGTCCTGTAAAGCGTACAGGATACATCGTTATTACATCTGATCGCGGACTAGCAGGTGGTTATAACAGTAACGTATTACGTACGGTAAGTAACGTAGTTCGTGAACGTCATAATATGGATTCAAACCAATATTCAATTATTGTGCTTGGACGACTAGGACGTGATTATTTAAAACGTCGCGGCTTTAACATCATTGATGAAGTAGTTGGATTATCTGACCACCCATCATTTACTGATATTAAAGATCTTGCTTCTCGAGCAATTGCGATGTTCGCAGATGGTGCTTATGATGAGCTGTACATTTACTACAACCATTACGTAAGTAAAATTTCACAAGAAGTAACGGAAAATAAAATTTTACCGCTTACTGATGTGGCGTCTGACAAACCGACGACAGCTTATGAATTCGAACCTTCTGAAGAAGAAATTTTAAAAGTACTATTGCCACAATACGCAGAAAGCTTAGTGTACGGTGCATTACTAGACGGTAAAGCAAGTGAGCACGCGGCGCGTATGACAGCAATGAAGAGTGCTACAGACAACGCAATGGAAGTTATCGATTCACTTACACTTTCATTCAACCGTGCACGTCAAGCAGCGATTACGCAAGAAATTACGGAAATCGTTGGTGGAGCGGCAGCGTTAGAATAGTAATAAAAAGTGGAAGCGGCTCGTCCAGAACAGGAGGGCATTGGAGCTCCTGACGAAGAGGCGCTTTTGGCCTCGTAGGAAGGCGCGAAATGACCGACTGTTCTAGCCGCTGGAACTAGATTCAATAAAAAGTGGAAGCGGCTCTGTCAAAAGAGTCGCATAAGCTAAACTAATAAAAAATTAAAAGCCGACTTCTCTTAGAAAGCTGGCTAATTAAAAGAAAGCTAGGAGGGAACCCGATGAATAAAGGGCGCGTTACGCAAATCATGGGTCCGGTTGTAGACGTTAAGTTTGATGGCGGAAAGCTACCAGAAATCTACAACGCCCTTACGGTAAAACAAAGCAATGAAAACGGAAGCATGAACCTAACATTTGAAGTTGCACTTCATTTAGGTGATGATACAGTTCGTACAGTTGCGATGTCTTCCACAGATGGACTTGTTCGTGGCACAGAAGTAGAAGATACTGGTAAAGCAATCTCTGTACCAGTTGGTGATGCAACACTTGGTCGTGTATTTAACGTATTAGGTGATGCAATTGACTTAGATGGTGATGTTTCTGCGGATGTACGTCGTGATCCAATTCACCGTCAAGCACCTGCATTTGAAGAATTATCTACTAAAGTAGAAATTCTTGAAACTGGTATTAAAGTAGTAGACTTACTTGCTCCTTACATTAAGGGTGGTAAAATCGGTCTATTCGGTGGTGCCGGTGTAGGTAAAACAGTATTAATTCAGGAGTTAATCAATAACATCGCACAAGAGCACGGTGGTATCTCTGTATTCGCTGGTGTAGGTGAGCGTACTCGTGAGGGTAATGACTTATACCACGAAATGAGCGATTCTGGCGTAATTAAGAAAACTGCGATGGTATTCGGACAAATGAACGAGCCACCTGGAGCACGTCAACGTGTTGCGTTAACAGGTTTAACAATGGCTGAGCATTTCCGTGATGAGCAAGGACAAGACGTACTTCTGTTCATCGATAACATCTTCCGTTTCACGCAAGCAGGTTCTGAAGTATCTGCCCTTCTTGGTCGTATGCCATCTGCGGTAGGTTACCAACCAACACTTGCAACAGAAATGGGTCAATTACAAGAGCGTATTACATCTACAAATAAAGGGTCTATCACGTCTATCCAAGCGGTATATGTACCAGCCGATGACTATACTGACCCAGCACCAGCTACAACGTTCGCTCACTTAGATGCAACAACAAACTTAGAGCGTCGTTTAACGCAAATGGGTATTTACCCAGCCGTAGATCCATTAGCATCTACATCTCGTGCACTTTCTCCAGAAATCGTAGGAGAAGAGCATTATGAAGTAGCACGTCAAGTGCAGCAAACTTTACAACGTTACAAAGAGCTTCAAGATATCATCGCTATCTTAGGTATGGATGAGTTATCTGAAGAAGATAAGTTAGTTGTACATCGTGCTCGTCGTATTCAATTCTTCTTATCTCAAAACTTCCACGTAGCTGAGCAGTTTACGGGTCAAAAAGGTTCTTACGTACCTGTAAAAAATACAGTTAGTGGCTTCAAAGAAATTCTAGAAGGAAAATATGATGACCTTCCAGAAGATGCATTCCGCTTAGTTGGTGGCATTGAAGAAGTTATTGAGAACGCGAAGAAAATGATGGCGTAAGGCCTTAGGAGGGACGAAGTATGAAGACATTTCCAGTCAGTATTGTAACTCCTGATGGACCGGTTTACGAAAAAGAAGTAGAAATGGTAAGTGTAAAAGCAGAGAGTGGGGAAATGGGGATCTTACCAGGTCACATTCCAACTGTTGCACCATTAAAAATTAGTGCAGTTCGTCTGAAAAATGGTGGACACACTGATTATGTAGCAGTAAGCGGTGGCTTTATCGAAGTTCGTCCAGATAAAGTAACTGTATTATCATCATCTGCTGAAGAAGCAAACCATATCGATATCCATCGTGCAAATGAAGCGAAGCGTCGTGCTGAGCAACGTATGCAAGACAAACAAGCACATGTTGACTTTAGACGTGCAGAAATGGCATTACAACGTGCTGTGAACCGTTTAAATGTTTCTGATATGAAATAAAAAAATCCGTAAAGGCTTTGGCCTTTACGGATTTTTTTTTTTTTTTTTTTTTTTTTTTTTTTTTTT
>NZ_JAYJLO010000012.1:0-78454 GCF_051948935.1 Bacillus sp. Brlt_9
CGAAACGTATGTTTCTGTTTTTTCTTGAAAATAAAATATTTCTTTCGATTCACCTCACCACCTTCACTTACGTTTAGAGGTGGGAGTCCTCTCGAAAGGCATGATAGAATACCAATTTCATTACTTTTTCAATAAAAAAAGCATACCATTTACGGTATGCTTTTTTATGAAATCGGATAACGTACTGTAATACAAAACTCGCCTTGATTAACAGTTGTTCCTGTTGTAGTAATTCGAACAGTCGTAAAATATCGTACAGTGAAAGTACCACTACTTTGTGGTTGTACAGTAATTGTGTCAACTACTGTAGCACCTACTAAAAAATCAACTGTAATTGGAGCCGCACCTACATCATATTTTACGTAACCTGAACCATATACTTCTTGTGTGATATTATTTGTATATACAATTTGAGTACCAGCACCTGTAATAGACCAGTCTGTACATACTTGATCTTGTACAAGCGTTTTATTAGAACAACAAGACAAACTGGAACTTCTCATTCCCATTTTGATCCTCTCCTATTCTGCTATGAAAGTGGATAACGTGTTGTAATGCAAAATTCTCCCTGATACGTTCCAGCAGGTGTTGCAGGTAACACAACTTGTATAATGTCAAAACGCCGATACGTAAACCCAATACTCGTTCCTGGGTTTAATGTTTGTGTATCTATTACAGTACCAGCAGAATCAAGTGCCTCTACAGTAATTGGTCCTGGTCCAACATCATATTTAACAAAACCAGTCCCCACTACGTTTTGGTTAATATTATTTGTATAGAGAACATTATCAATTGCTGTTGCAACTACAGTAGCAGACCACGGACTACACACTTTATCTTGCACATAATTTTTATCTGGACAACAAGTTAATGCTGACCCTGAGCACTCACAAGACATAGTTGTTTCCCCTCTCTCTTTTATATTCCCTATATGTGTATGTCCTTTAGAGTCTTTTGCCTGTACTATTCATCTATTTTCAAAAAATATGCAAATTCCAGTACCAATAACTAGATAGATTCCGTTTTGTTTCTTTTTTTCATATATTTATAGACGAAGATACTAGCAACGATAAGAATAACGCCTCCTAATATCGGTAGCATATATTGCCCCACAACATCCGCAGCCTTTGCCCAATGCGGACCTAATTTCATTCCAAAATATACATATAAAGTTGTTAACGGGAACATTGCTACAAATGTATAAATACTAAATTTCCATATGTTCATTTTTGCCATACCACATGGAACAGAGATAAGCGTTCGAACTCCCGGCACAAAGCGTCCAACAAATGCTACAACTGGTCCATATTTCTCAAAGAAATCATCTGCTTTTTGAATTTGCTCTTCTTTAATAAAGAAGTATTTCCCGTACTTTATTAATAGAGGACGACCACCGTAATAACCGAGTGCGTATAACGTTAATGGTCCTGTCGTTCCGCCAAGTGTTCCAGCTAATACAGCTAGCCAAAAGTTCATATCACCCTCGTATACCCAATACCCAACCATGGGCAAAACAACTTCTGCTGGAATAAATTCAAACGTTAATGCTAATACAACTCCAAAATAAGAAAACTGCTTTAAAAACTCGATTATATCTAAAATAATTTGCTCCATATTTTTAACTCCTATCCTACGTTTACGTTATGTTTTTCCTGTAATTGAACTGGCGCCATTTTTACAATTCGATTTAAAATAAATAACACAATTCCAATATCATCTAAAATACCGATAAACGGCAGGAAATCTGGAATGAAATCAAGCGGCATCGCTACATACCCAACTAAAAAAGCAATAGATAAGATTTTCTTCTTTATTGAAACCTCTTTTGAAGTAAAAAAGTCAAATAGGAATGGAACGAAACGGCGAACATGAAATACAACTCTTAATCTACTAATAAGTTTTTTCATCTTTATTTCTCCTCTCTTTGTATACAAAAAGGACCCTACCAAATATGGTAAGGGTCCTAAAAAAGACAAGAAGGGGCCTTTACCATTGCTGGTAAAGGTCTCACTAACAACGAAACGTTGCCAATAAAGCCGAGGGTTTCTCCCTGTAATGACGACTTTACTGTAATAAGTTACTCCCCTTTATATACACAATTTTATACAATCACATTAAAATATTTGCCTAAGCTTGTCAATATTTTTTTCATTCACCATTCCGACTATTACATTGTAAAAATCTCTATTCCACGTTCTCTATTGAAGTGAATTGGAGTGTATAACCATCTGGATCAAGAAATATTATTTTAACTTCTTCCCCACATCGTTCTTCTACAAATGATATTTGATAAAACGCTAATTTTTTCTTTAGCCGCTCGATATTTGTAGTTTTGAACAATAGTTCCTTCACTGATGATGTAACAGTTTCTCGATACTCTCCCAATCCCCTATTTACAATAAAACAAATTCTCGTTAAATCGATATCATACCACACACCTGTTACACGTATTTGTGGCCTCTCCTTACTCGGTTTAAATCCTAGAATTCCTTCATAAAAATATAATGTTTCCTTTAAGTTTTTAGATTCTAATACAATACATGTTGTAACGCTTTCCATCCGCACTCCCCCTGCCCCTTTTAGTTTTCTATATGAGTCATAATTTGCAATTATGTACGAATACAATACGTAGTAATGAATATTTCATTTATAAAGGAGGCGTGTAACATGGATAAATTTATGAAATCTTACATACCTTTTCATGGCCCAAACGACCCTTGCCCTCCAATTGGAAAGAAATATTACTCGACTCCCCCACACCTATTTATGGGCTTTCAACCACCTAACTTACCACAATTCCCACCAAAAGAAGCTTTAAGAAAAGGAACTCTATGGCCTGCTTTTTATGATTTTTATGAAAATCCTTACAAAAAAGGACGGTGAATAAAAAAGTGACACAAACATTGCCTGATGAATATTACCAATGGATTGAAGAACTACAAGAACTAGACTTTGTATTAGTCGAACTTACCCTCTATTTAGATACGCATCCCAATGATACTGCGGCAATAAATCAATTCAACGATTTCTCCTATAAACGAAGAGTATTACAACAAAAAATTGAAGAAAAATACGGGCCGCTTCAGCAGTTTGGAAATAGTTATTCTAACGCTCCATGGGAATGGAGCAAAGGACCGTGGCCATGGCAAATATAAAGGAGAGACGATATGTGGATTTATGAAAAAAAGTTACAATATCCAGTTAAAGTGAGTACTTGTAATCCAGCACTCGCCAAATTATTAGTTGAACAATATGGCGGTGCGGACGGCGAACTAGCTGCTGCTCTTCGCTACTTAAATCAACGTTATACCATTCCTGACAAAGTGGTTGGCTTACTAACCGACATTGGTACCGAAGAATTCGCGCATCTAGAAATGATTGCGACAATGATTTATAAATTAACAAAAGATGCAACACCAGAGCAAATGAAAGCTGCTGGATTAGACGCACAGTACGCTAATCATGATAGTGCTTTATTTTATCATAATGCTGGTGGCGTTCCTTTTACTGCTACTTATATTCAAGCAAAAGGAGACCCTATCGCAGATTTATATGAAGATATTGCTGCTGAAGAGAAAGCAAGAGCAACTTATCAATGGCTCATTGATTTATCTGACGATCCTGACATAAATGACAGCCTACGCTTCTTACGTGAACGAGAAATTGTCCATTCACAACGTTTCCGAGAAGCGGTTGAAATTTTAAAAGAAGAACGCGATAAAAAAATATTTTTTTAAAACACGTATCCTAGTGATATGTGTTTTTTTTACGTTCAAAGTTAAATCCTTCCTATTAAAGATATAAATAGTATATTTATTCGATTTAATGCATTATTTTTTAATATTTTCAAAATTCCCTATTGCTTTCTAGTCATCAGACCTTTAAAATAATAACAGTTACTCGACAAATTATTTGAATTTTCGACAAAAACACTCATTAGGAGGCTTTTCTTTATATGCGTACAACTTTAAAACCAGCGCAAATACTTTCGATTAGTTTATTACTATTCGCAGTTTTCTTCGGTGCTGGTAATATGATTTTCCCGCCCCTTCTCGGTCTTTCTTCCGGAGAAAATATGTGGATTTCCATTACAGGATTTATTATTACAGACGTCGGTTTATCTTTACTTGCTATCGTCGCTGTTGCCCTTGCCGGTGGTAGTTTTAACACTTTAGCAAGCCGTGTTCATCCAAAATTCGCAGCAATATTCGCTATCATTATTTATCTTTCAATCGGCCCACTATTTGTTATTCCACGAACTGGATCTGTATCTTACGAAATTGGGATTGCACCACTTTTCCCTGACCAATGGTACTCTATGTTAATCTTTAGTGCGATTTTCTTTACAGTCGTCTACTTCTTATCATTAAATCCATCAAAATTAGTAGATCATATCGGAAAAATATTAACGCCAATTTTACTTGGAATTATTGCAATTATGGCAACAAAAGCGATTCTTTCACCAGGAACATTTGCAGAACCTGTTGGTGACTATAAAGAAATTCCATTCTTCAAAGGTTTTCTTGAAGGATTTTTAACGTTAGATGCAATTGGAGCACTTGTATTATCAACGATTGTTGTCAATGCAATTCGCCAAAACGGGATACAAGAGAAGAAATCGATTGCGAAATATACAATTATTTGCGGAAGCATTGCAGCTCTATTCTTAACAATTGTTTATTTCTTACTCGGTTATATCGGCGCTTCAAACGGCAACTTAGGACAATTTGAAAACGGTGGTCAACTATTAGCTACTGTTATGTACCAATTCTTTGGGACGAGCGGTAATGTTTTATTAAGTATCGCCATTATCTTCGCTTGTTTAACGACAGCAATCGGCGTTGTAAGTGCATTCGCCAACTATTTCGCAACAGTATTAACAAATGTTTCATATAAGAAGCTCGTACTATACGTTTGTATTTTTAGCTTCGTGATTTCAAACTTAGGTTTAAGTTTATTAATCAAAATTACATTACCTGTATTAATTATTTTATATCCAATTACGATTATTTTAATTTTCGTATCATTTATAGATAAATATACGAAACGTAAACCCTCTGTCTACATCGGAGCAATGATCGCAGCATTCATTATTAGCTGTATTCACGCACTTGATAATGTGGAAATGATACCAAGTTTTGTTGCTAATATCGTACACACCATTCCTTTTTATAACTTAGGAATCGGGTGGATTATTCCAGCAATCATCGGTGGTATAATCGGATACTTTATTCCGCAAACAGAAGCTGAAGGTGAAGTTTCTACAAAATAAAGAAAAGAAGCGAGCATGAAATACATGCTTGCTTCTTTTTATTTTCACATCGTATGTTTAAAAGTAAATAACTCTTCTTTTGACTGCACAGCAGATTGTTCCTCTTCTATAGCATCCTTCTTTAGCTCTCCCCCTAACCTTACTTTCATCATCGCCTCTTCTATACTTTTTACAATCATATTTCCTGAAAAAATAGTAAGTCCAAAAAATGTAATCGGAACGAGAGGGATCCACGGATTCACTGTTAATGACCTAAAGTATACTCCAATTAAACCTGACCATTCATGCGTGTAAGATTCTATTTCTTCTATCGGTCCTAAAAACTGAACTGTTCCACCAAAGAATATTTCCAGTAATCCTAAGTGCAGTAAAATAGTAAGAGATTGCGTAAACTGCTGAAAAAATACAAGTATAAACGTCATATAAAGATGCGGGAAAATATGCTTTATAACAATGTGCCTTCTCGATCCACCTAATATGCACGCAGCTTCAATAAATTCTTCGGTTCTCAATTTACGTACTTCCTTCGCAACATACAGTGCAATAACTGGCATCACAAGCATGACAAGTAATAAAACTTGAAACGAAGCTCTTTCAAAAAAGGTTGTTGTTTCCTCTCCACTCCCAAATGCATTTGCAAGGTGAAGAAAAAAATACGCAATCATAACTGTTGGAATAACTGTAAAACTATCAAAAAAAGCCTCGATTTTTGAAAACCCTCTTTTTACATATGTTCCAAGCACAACACCCAAAAACACACCTATCACCATTCTAAGTGCCGCAATTAAAATAGATATACCAATCGTCCACTTTGCGCCTTCAATGACTAAATGTAACAGGTCGTACCCTTTCCGGTCTGTCCCAAGTAAAAATTGTAATGAAGGTGAAAACGGTGGCACTTCTGGATTTCCAGCCACATCATATTGCAACGTAACTTTTTTAATCTGTCCATCATTCCATATCGTATTTCCGATGCTCAAAAGAACTAATATGAGAAGAAACCCAATGCTTATCCAAAATCTTTTATCACGTTTTATATACGTCCACATATTATAGTCTCTCCTTCATCGCAGCTGGAATGAGATAATGAAACAATTTAAACAAAATAAAAATCGGAATATAAATAAGTAGCACACTAACGATGAAAACCTCTACCTTAATACTGTCATACGATTTCAAAAACATAAAAATACCACCCGTATTAAAAATCCATTCTATAATATATAAATTAGATAACATAAAAAAGATATTCGTTTTCGCAAAGAAAAGTGTACTAAGCAACACATTTCGTAAAACATGGCGATTTAAAATATGAAAGCGATCGAGCCCTTTCGCCTTAGCAAATAGTACATAATCTTTTTCTAATTCATTTTCAAAACGAAGTACTAACATTTTTACAAACAGAATCGTAGTCGGTATACTCAAACAAAATATTGGCAATCCTCTAATCGACTCGCCTCCAATTGACGCAATTTGAAAAGGTAAAAAACCTGTTTGTTTAAAAAACCATACAACTAATATTTGTGATACTAAAATAAGAAGGATATCTGGAATGGATTCTAGGAAGATAAGAAATGATTTAATTCGATGTTGTATACGCGGTGAACTACTCATAATTACATAAACAATACAAAATGCTACAAATAATGAAATGAAAAAAGCAGCTAAAAATATAATAATTGTTTCTTTATAATGGACAAACAACTGTGGAAATAAAAATTTATCTCCCACATATTTAAAATTGGAGATGTCCATTAAATTCACAAACACTTCTTGTAAACTCTTTATGTACTGTGATGCATGCAGCTCAAATCCATAAAATAGTTTCGGCAATGTCCCTAAACAAATAATACCCAAAATCGAAATAATAAATTGAATCGTCACTTCCATCCCATTCAGAAAAACTTTTTTGACCACGTTTTCCCTTCTCTCTTTATATAATTTACTCTCTAATTTTATTCTAAATTTTCTGAATTATAAATATTCACACAAAAAAATCACTAGGTTATGATCCTAGTGATTCTTTATGCGTATGCCCTTCTCTTTTCGCAAACGGCATATACAAAATAAAACATCCAATAAGCGCTGCGAGTTCTAATGAAATAATATAGTAAGGATGTGGTCCTAACATATCAAGTAATGAAGCTGTTTCTGGCTTATGGGCTAAAAACATATAATTACCACCTGTTTTGTAATTTACAAACGAAACAAGCGGAATCAATATGTTTAAAAATATCATTGTGCGTTTAATAGATTGTACTGTCGGACGATAACCTTCCACCCAAGTCATAAAGAGCGGTGCCCAAATGAGCAATATATGCGCGATAAAATATTCAATGAACCGAAAATGCGGAAAAGCATATTGCACGTTCGGCGTTAAAATAGCTTGTGATGCACCAATAATCCCTGTAAAAAATACAATCTCATATATGCGGTAACTTTTCGTTACAATCATAATCGATGCTAACAATAAACTAATCGTACATAACTCAAATGGTAATGAAGTTGCTAACTCAAAAATACCCGCTTTCCATTCCCACATATGAAGTCCAATTTCACTTCCGATAAATAGAAATGCAATCGCATATCGAACCGTTATATTCCACTCACTTTGACGTAATACATCTTGGTATTGATACAGAAAGAATATCCCCACCAACATAATAAATAATATAAGGACGTGTTGCCTTGAGTATGGAATAAACGGTTTTAATGGATGCGCACTAAAATAAGCTTCCATCTTGCCTCCTCCTCTCTTTCATACAATATTATTGTAAGAAAGAAACGGCGAGTCAATTCATTTGCTTACACTTGGACAAGCTCTACCTTACATTTATATATACGTACCTTACAAAACTGTAAGGTTATTGTAAGCTAAAACGATTTGTCAGATTCTTCACCTCTTTTATACTGAATGTAGATACTAAAACGAACGAAAAGGTGATAAATAGATGAAGAAGAAAAATAAAGTGTTAATTACTAGTGTAGTAGCAATCGGTATTGCAGCTGGATCATATTTTGCATTTGCTGGCGGTAGTTCAGAAGTAGCAATGGCATATAGCGGATATAAAGTAACAGAAAAACAAATTGAAAACGCGCAAAAATTTGGCGGTGAAGTCATTCCAAACGGAATCGAAACAATTTCATTCGATCCAACAAAAGGTACGTATGAATTAGCTGTAAAAAAAGGTGATGAAGTGAAAAAAGGACAGCTTCTGTTTAAATACAATGACCCAACTGCAAAACAGGGTGTAACAGAAGCAGAAATGCAAAAGAAAATCGCACAAAAAGAAGTAACATTGTTCCAAAAACAAATTGATGCTGCGAAACAAAAATTACAAAAAGAGAAAAATGCAGGCCTTCCTGCTGAAGCATTAAAAGCATCAGAAATCGAAGTTGGGCAATTAGAATCACAACTTGAAATGAAAAAGTTTGAAGTTGAAAAATCTGATGAACTAATTAAAGCTGCAAAAGAGAAAGTAAACACACTTTCTGTAACGAGCCCTACTGATGGCGTAATTGATGATATTGTAAAAACTGCTGATGAAAAAACAGGTATGAGCGGCATTACACTTCGTCACGCTGGTCCATTTAAAGTAAAAGGTCAACTTTCTGAATATGAGCTTGCTAGTATGAAAGTTGGGCAAGAAGTAACTGTTTCCTCAAAAACAGTCGCTGGTAAGACTTGGACAGGAAAAGTAACAGAAATTGGTTCTACACCATTAAAGAGCATGGATGAAAACAAAACAGTTTCTAACTATCAATTCACTGTTACATTAGACAATAGTGAAGAATTACAAAACGGCTTCCACGTCTATGTAACAAGTAAATCTGGCGAAGCAACTGGTACAATTGTTCCGAAAAGCAGCATCGTGAAAAAAGGTGACAAAAATGTTGTCTTCGTTGTAAAAGACGGTAAAGCGAAAGAACAAGCAGTTACTGTTGAATTCGAGACTGATAGCGAAGCAAAAGTTTCTGGAGTGAAAAAAGGAGAACAAATTATCTCTAAACCTGAAAAAGACTTAAAAGATGGTATGGAGGTTGTCGTTGAATGATTAACTTAAAAGGCATCACGAAATCCTTCCAAAATGGTGCAGAATCCGTTCAAATATTACACGGAATTGACGTAACACTGAACCAAGGAGAATTCACCTCCATTATGGGACCATCTGGTTCTGGTAAATCAACTTTAATGAATATTATCGGTTGTTTAGATAAACCAACGACAGGTACGTACGAACTAGCTGGGCAAAATATTTCAAACATGTCTGAAACAGAACTGGCACGCGTTCGTAATAAGGAAATCGGATTCGTATTCCAAAACTTCATGTTATTACCGAGACTTACAGCACTTCAAAATGTAGAGCTACCTCTTATTTACGCTGGAGTTGATAAAAAAGAAAGACGTGAGCGCTCATTAGCCGCTTTAACAAAAGTAGGTTTAGCTGATCGCGCTACTCACTTACCGAACGAATTATCAGGTGGACAAAAACAGCGTGTTGCAGTCGCACGTGCAATCGTAAATAATCCAAAGTTCATTTTAGCCGATGAACCAACGGGAGCACTCGATACGAAAACGAGTACACAAATTATGGACCTCTTTTACGAATTAAACAAACAAGGTTCAACAATCATCATGATTACCCACGATCGTGAAATTGGGGAAGCTGCAGCACGTCAAATTGTAATTCGTGACGGAAATATCGTCCAAGATTGGAGAGGTTAATTTTGAACACGAGTGAAAATATACGCATGGCCCTTTCCTCTATCTTTGCCCATAAAATGCGTTCTATCTTAACGATGCTAGGAATTATTATCGGTATTAGTGCCATTATTACTATCATTTCAATGGGTGATGGTACAAATGCAAAGTTTAAAGAAGAATTAGGCCAAGGAAAAGATAATGAAATAACCATTTACTACAACAATCCTGACTATGGAACAGATAGTGCCAAAATCACACCTGATATGCTAAACCGCCTTCAAACCGTACCAGGCGTTAAAGATGTGTATCCAGATGTAAGTATGAAAGTAAAAGCATCTGCTGGTTCAAAAGATGTAAATCTTGATTTAAAAGGTGGAACAGGCGACTTCATGAAAGATGGGAAAATAAAATTAGTTCACGGTCGCGAATTAAACGATAGCGAATTAAACCAAGCAATTCCTGCTGTTATATTAAATGAAGAAGCTTTCAATAAATTATTTAGTGGTTGGGAATCAAATCAATACACAGATATAAAAGGAAAGCCGTATAAAATAGTCGGTGTATACGAAACGAAAAACGACTTCGGAATGCCTATGCCTGAAGGTTATACGTCACTTGAAAACGCGCCTGTCATTTCAGGAGTAAATGAGTATGACTCTGTAAGATTAACAATGACCTCTCCGACAGAACGTAAAAGTGTAGAAAAACAAACCGTTTCTGTTTTAAACGAAATGAAAGCTCCTAAATTTGAGCATAAATTCGAAGCACAAGATTTAGGTGAATTTACGAAGCAATTAGACGAATCAATCCGTATGATGAAAATGGTATTCGGTGGTATTGCTGCTATCTCCTTACTTGTTGGTGGTATCGGTGTAATGAATATCATGCTTGTATCTGTAACAGAACGTACACGTGAGATTGGTATTCGTAAAGCGCTTGGTGCAACGCGCGGTAAAGTATTAACACAATTCTTAATTGAATCTTGTATTTTAACAGGACTCGGTGGTTTCATCGGATTCATGCTCGGTATCTTCTTCGCTTGGATCGTTTCCATCTTTGCCGGATGGCCACTCGTTGTCTCAAAAGAACTTGGACTTCTTGCAGTAGGTATCTCTATGTTAATCGGTATTATATTCGGTTTACTACCAGCTAACAAAGCTGCAAAACTGGATCCAATTGAATGTTTACGATATGA
The DNA here is from genome assembly GCF_051948935.1 of Bacillus sp. Brlt_9. NCBI lineage: Bacteria > Bacillati > Bacillota > Bacilli > Caryophanales > Bacillaceae > Bacillus > Bacillus sp. Brlt_9. Next base: position 11,173 of record NZ_JAYJLO010000012.1, read on the forward strand.
ATAAACAAAAACGTAGGAATTTACACTCCTACGTTTTTTTATTTATCCCGCTTTAATGGGCAGTAAGACCCCCACCTCAAAATTCAGCGAAAGCAAAGAAGTTAGATGGGGGGATCAACTGCCCATAAAAGCCCGATTGGTGTGGGCTAATAATCAGTGGGGGATGAAGAAGCCCCCCACTGATTAAAGTTTCACTTTATCTATTAAATCGTGTTTCTTCTATTATATATGTTTCACGTTATACATCCCTTAACTATTTCAAAGTACTAAAGCTATTATAGAATCCTATTATTGCAAAAATAACATGCGAAAGACTAAAATCAAGGCGTAATTTTTTCCATACCTCGACTTATTTTGTAACAATTATAGCGATATTTCATTGATTTTCACCTCATTTATATTTCTCCACGACGAAAATAGTTATTTTTACATAACTTTTTTTCTGTTTCAACAGCAAAACACGCCACTTTTGTAACACTTAAGAAAACACTATGTAACACTATAGAAACATTATTAACCTATTAGAAATTGAAATAATCCTCTTTTTATGTATTGCATGCTCTAACCTCCCCTATAAACTATAAGAAAGCGCTTTTAGGATATTACTGGAATTATTACAGAATATTAATGACCCATTACGAAAGCTTTGTAATTCTATGTTTTTCGCAAATAAGAAAATAATGGTTGCTATAATGAGGTCAACGAAAACAAATGCAATGGAGGCTATTATGAAAAAATTTATGGGTATAGCAACAGCAGCGGTTTTTGGTCTTGGGATTTTCACAACATCTGCTAAAGCAGAAACAATCGTAACGACTGATGTACTAAATGTACGAGAAAACCCAACTACTGAATCAAAAGTTGTAGGAAAATTATTAGATGGATATAAAGTTAACGTTTTACATACAGAAAACGGATGGTCAAAAGTAAAATTAAATAGTGGTAAAGAGGCTTTCATTAGCGCTGACTACACAAAAGACACTTACTACGTAACAGCTAACGTATTAAACGTACGTGCTGGTGCAAACACAGACTCAGAGATTCTTGGTAAATTGAAACAAGATGACGTAATTGAAACAACACACCAAGTACAAAATGACTGGATCCAATTTGAATATAACGGAAAAACGGCTTATGTTCATGTTCCTTACTTAACAGGTAAAGCGCCAGTTAAAGTTCAGCCAGTAGTTAAAGCTGAAAAAACAACTACAGTTCAAGATACAGCTAAAGTTCGTGAAGCAGTTAAAGCAGGCGAAGTAGCTGAAACTCAAGCAAAAGCTAAGGCTCAGGAAGCAACTAAAGCTCGTGAAGCGGCTGAAGCTCAAGCAGCGGCTAAAGCTCGTGAAGCAGCTAAGGCTAAAGAGGCAGCTAAAGCTCAGGCAGAAGCTAAAGCTCAAGAAGAAGCTGAAGCTCAAGCAGCAGTTAAAGCTCAGGAAGCAACTAAAGCTCGTGAAGCAGCTAAAGCTCAAGCAGCAGCTGAAGCTCAAGCAGCGGCTAAAGCTCAAGAGGCAGCTAAAGCTCGTGAAGCAGCTAAAGCTCAGGCAGAAGCTGAAGCTCAAGCAGCGGCTAAAGCTCAAGAAGCAGCTAAAGCTCGTGAAGCGGCTAAAACTCAAAAACCAGCTACACAACAACCTGTTGCAAAAGAAACTGAAACAAGTGCACCATCATCTTCTCGTGAGTTACGTGTTGTAGCAACAGCTTACACAGCAGATCCACTTGAAAATGGTTATAAAGCAGGCGACCAAGTAAAATCAGCTATGGGTCATAACTTAACAGCTAATCCAAACATGAAACTTATTGCAGTTGATCCAAGTGTCATTCCATTAGGTTCAAAAGTATGGGTTGAAGGTTACGGAGTAGCAATCGCTGGTGATACTGGTGGAGCTATTAAAGGAAATAAAATCGACGTTTTAATGCCTGATAAAGGTACATCAAGTAACTGGGGACGTAAAACAGTTACAGTGAAAATTTTAAACTAATTACTATGTAAAAAAGAGTCAGTCTCATTGTTGAGGTTGACTCTTTTTTATATGATTCTTACATTCTTTCTTTCTCTTGAAAGTAAGCAATATCATCTCGAATCCACTTCCTCTCTAACATAAAATGAAACTTTAATCAGTGGAGGTTTTGTTCATCCCCCACTGATTATTAGTTGAACCAATCGGGCTTTTACAGGCAGTTGATCTCCCACCTAACTTCTTTGCTCCAGCCGAATTTTGAGGTGGGAATTTTACTGCCCGTTAATGCGGGATAAAAAAGTTCCCACGTTTTTTGTACACTTTATCAAACGTCTGTAAAACTTCTTCCTGATTAACAAACTTATGTAAGAAACGCAGAGCAATGATGATCTCTGATTCATCACCCATCTTAATAAATCATCGATACACGCTTCCATCTCCTTCTCTCCTTCGCTTATTTATAATTTCTAAATCTCGTTTTGAAAAAGTGTAGTAGGTTCCTAGCACCCACTCACCTTCAGAAATTTGCATAAAGGCTTGTCGCTGTTCCGGCGTAAGCAATTCTCTACCTCTCGCCATTTTCATACAGTATCATCTCATTTCTATAATTATTCAGTTAATTAGTTCAATTATATATTAATAGAGTGTACTCTATTGATATGATTTTGGGCTCCTTGATATTATTAGCTTAATAGACTCTCAATAAAACTTATCAAAATTATAGATTAAAAGAGGAATAAAAATGATTTATGGATATACTCGAGTAAGTACACAAGATCAAAATCTAGATAGCCAGATTGATGAACTTACAAAATACGGAGTAGATGAACTTCTTTCCAAAGTAGCTCCTAATGATCCATTAGTTGTACCACGAATGGATCGTCTTGGTCGAAACACTATTCAGTTACTGCAGTTAGTTGAACAACTTAGAGAAAGAGATATACACTTTGTTATTTTAAACTTAGGAATAGATACCAGAACACCAACTGGTAAATTCTTTTTAACGGTAATGGCAGCTTTTAGTGAACTAGATCGAGAAATGATTAAAAAGAAGCAACGTTCAGGAATTAAATTGGCCAAGCAAAAGGGGAAATATCGAGGAAGAGTTAAAAAATATACAGATAAGCATCAAGGTATGAATCATGCCATTGAATTACGTAAAACTACCAATAAAACTGTAAAGGAGATATGTGCAATTACAGGAATCAGTCAGGCGGCATTTTATCGTAGGCTAAAGGAAATTGAAAAAGATAATGGATAACAATTTTAATATATTTAATTATTTTGCAACCAATTTACTTCCTCATTCGACTTTATTGTGTAACGGAGAGGAGAACCAAAATGGATATAGCGAAATTAGTGAAAAAAGCAAAAAAGGGTGATGATGAAGCATTTGAACAACTAATTGATGCTGTTCGACAAAAGCTGTATCGAACAGCCTATGCATATGTTAGAAATGAACAAGATACTCTTGATGTCTATCAAGAAACAATTTATACAGCCTATATTTCAATAAAGACATTAAAAAAGCCTGAACATTTTTCGAGTTGGATTACAAAAATTCTAGTTTTTAAATCGATTGATTTTATTCGGAAAGAGTCTCGCCATTTTACTACAGATAATGAGGAAATCTTTACTGAATTAATCGCTTCTGAAAATGTTGATTTTATCATGCATTCGATGGATTTATCAGAAGCATTTAAATTCTTAAATCCTACTGTTAAGACCATTATTTTGTTGAGGTATTATCACGATTTGTCCATTAAGGAAATTGCCACCATCATGAATTACCCGGAAGGAACCGTGAAATCACACTTAAATAGGGCGAAAAAAGAGTTAAGACCCATTTTAAAGGAGGGCTATCTTTATGAATAAAGACAAATTCAATCGATCCATCGACAACATAAATGTACCTGTTGAAAAGCTAATGGCTAGGGAGAAGGCGGCTATCTTTCAAGCCAAGAAAAAAAGAAAATCCGGAAGAACCACAAAACGGTCAATCTTGGTTGCATGTGGGTTATGTCTATCTTTGCTTGGTTCTGGATTTGTTTCAACAGGCATGGCGGAAGCCTTATCAAATGTTCCCCTAATTGGTCCAATTTATAAAGATTTTAGAGACATTGCCTCAGATAAAATTGAACACAATCAACTTACGACAGTAATTGATAAACAAGATAGTAAAAACGGCGTAACAATGACTGTAAAAGAAGCAGCTTATGATGGAAACCGGTTAATCGTAACAGTTGTTTACACAGGTCAAAAAGAACTTTCGATGGAAGAAGAAAAGGCCGGCTTTAGCTATATAACAATTAATGGACAAGAAGTTAAACCAGCGAGTGGTTCAGGAGGGCAAGATGACGTAAACTCGAAAACAATAATTGAACATCATCAAATTACCTTTTCTAAATATAATGAATATGGCGATAACATTGAGATTGAGGTCCATGGAGAAGATTTATTTGGCTATGAAGGTAAGTTGAAGGTGGCTTTCCCACTTGAAAAAATAAAAGGTGATGTATTTGAGTTTTATCCAGAAGTTACAACTCAAACGGTTGATGAAGTGTATACACTAACAGCCGACAAAGTAACATTCTCACCTTTATCAACAAGAATAGACCTAACGATTGATTATCCTGCCGAAATGGATAAAAACGATAGTTGGCCATGGTTTCATTTCTCTGTAGTCGATGATAATGGTCATGTATATGAAGAACTACAGGAAGGCATGGCTTTTGGGAACTATAGTCATCATATGGTACTGACTTTGCCTCCAATGGATACCATACCAAAATCATTTACACTCAAGCCAAGTCGAACAAATAGTGAAGGATTTAGTGAAGAAATAAAGGAATTAGAATTAGTCGTTCCTTTAAATAAAAGTAAATAATGACCTCGTTTGCTTCGTTTACTCATATCGCAGAAGTACCTTAAGCTAACGAACACGCGATAGTTGAATAACGAGCTTTATTAAAAGCCGTCATGAAAGCCGGATTCCATAGCTAACAGAAAAAAGAGGATGCCCCCAGCATCCTCTTACTGCCCTTCCCTATTCCACACAAGTAAACTGCGTCCAAGCTCCTACATAATCTAGTAAGAATAACTCCTCTTCTGCAATTGTACCGACAATATTTTTTCGTTCATCTATCGGCATTTCTTTCAAAATGATTTGCAGTTCACCTTTATACTTTCCGAATGAGTTGTTACCAATTACAACTTGCCCTCTTTCCTGTAGTACACTTTCGCGCACTGGGAAGTCATAGTCTTTGTACTTTTTACGTACTTCTGTAGAACGTACCATATATTCTGTTATGTCGCCGCGTCTTACGTGTAATTCTTGCAGCGAGGCTCTCTTCTCTACTTCAGTCGCTTCGTCTACAAATTGTACTTTCAGCTGTAACATGTAACGATTTAAGTTTCCTAGTTTCTCTAACTCTTCTTCACTCGCATAAGCATTTCCGATAATCACATCATCAATAAGCCCTGTTGCCCATAAATGTTTCGCTTGTACTTCAATCGGTAAGTTACGATGTTGTTCTAACGTACATAATCCGTCATTAATATCCCATGGCCCGATGTTAGCTGCATGTGACGTAATAAATGCTGCCGTGCGAATACCATGCTTTTTAAAGCGTTCACTACAGCGAATGAAATAATCATACGGAAGACCCGTGAATTTTTGCGGATAGAAGTTATGACAACCAATTAAAGCTGGTTTATTCGCCTGATGCGAAAGGATATTTTCTAAGTATGCAATATCGTTACTTACGTTCAGTTCAATTTTTAAGCCGTACGGATTATTCGTCATTTTCGCTTCTGTTAAACCGTCAAAACCTAAATCTAAACGGATACCATCTGCACCTAACTCCGCAAAGAATGATAGATCGCTATAGCTAATACGAAGTTGATCAAATACTGCCGGAGCTACATCTAAAATAACTTCCATATTATTATCTTTTGCATGATTAATAATTTCTTTAAATTCAGCTACAATTTCTTCTTTCGGACGATTCACAGATAATAGACATGTAAATATTCTTGAAAAACCGTGGCGTGCCGCTGCCGAAATGTATGCCATATCTTGTTCTTTCGTTGAATGTTCTGGATAAAGTGAAATCCCTAATTTACGCTCCATGCTTTTGCATCTCCTTCACACGTTGTATTAATGCCATGCTCGTAAATCTATATTTTGCAGATAAACATGTTGCACATAAAATTGTTGGTACAATAATTACGTACGGTGATTGTAATCCTAACATTACATACGCACCCATTGAACAACCGATAAATAAAATTGATACGAGTAGTAAAACTAATAAAGATTTACTTTGTACCCATTTTGAATAATGCGCAATACACTGCCCCGCTACGAATGTAATTAAGATGATAATTGCTCCGAGCATTTTTCTTTCTCCTCTCCTGCTACTTGTTGTTTCTCATACATTTTGAAGAACGGATAGTAAATAACAAATGAGATAACAAAGTTAACAAGTACAAGTACACCAGCCATAATTGTCCAGTCCGTACTAATAACCGCTGCAATTGGTGCTAACATCGTAAATGGCAGTTTCGCCATCATCAATGGAATCATACCTGAAACAACTGCGAAATATGATACTGTCGTTGTCACTAACGGTGTAATAACGAATGGAATAATTAAGATTGGGTTCATTACAATTGGTGCCCCGAAAATAATCGGTTCATTAATATTGAATAAGCCTGGTACAAATGATAATCTACCTAACTCTTTTAGGAACTTAGATTTAGAGAACATAAACATAATAACTAAAGCTAACGTTGAGCCTGATCCACCGATCCATACGAACCATTGAATAAATTGCTCTGTAAATAAGTTTGGTAATTGATGTGCATTTCCTGTAGCTGTGAATACTTCCATATTTTCAAGAATTGCTGAATCCCACATCGGACGAATGATTGGTCCTAAAATCGCAGGGCCATGTATACCGAATGACCAGAAGAACACGATTAAGAATACTGTTAATAAACCGCCGAATAAATTATTTCCTACTAATACTGATTTTAGTGGTGCGATTAAATATGTGATTGTTGTATTTACATCAAATTTTAAACCGTAACGAATACCCCAGAATAAAAGAATAACGACTAAAGTTGGAATTAATGCTGCAAACGAATTCGAAACCGCTGGTGGTACACTATCTGGTAATTTAATCGAGATATTATGCTTAATCATAAAGTGATAAATTTCTACTGCAATTAACGCTGTAACAATTGCGCCGAATAAAGATGTTGCACTTAATGTTCCTACTGAAATGTATCTACCTGCATCAATAACACCTGGTACAGCTTTCGTAATTTGAATTGGTTCAACTGATGCTAGTAAAAAGGCGAGTACAGATAACAACCCTGCACTTAACTGATTGAGCTGATAAAAGTTCGCGAGTGAAGCTCCTACCCCAAATGCTGCGTATAACGCCATTAGTCCTACTGTAAATCGGAATGGAATATCTAAAATATGGCGAAACGGTGCAATCCACTCCATATATGCATCAATTGGTAAGTTTAAAAAGATAACGAAAAATGATCCGACAATCGTTAACGGTAATGTAGAAATAACCCCGTTTCGAATTGCTAATAAATGTCGTTGTCCTGCAATCTTTTGTGTTGTTGGCATAATCTTTTGTTCCATAAAGCTCATAAAACCATTCATCAATACCCCTCCTCTTTCTTTTTTTAATGAAGGAACGAAATAAAGTTATAACATTATAATGTTTATATTTAAAAAAATATAATTATGCTAAAACTAATTGTTCTGCTTGTTTCAGTACTTTCAAACCGTCACACATGCCATAATCTCGTTGCTCTATAATTGCAACCGGTATATCGTATGACTTCGCAAGAAACTGTACCGCTGGAAACAAATACTTCACCTGTGGACCGATTAAAACTACATCAGCATTTTTTATTTCCAGTTTCACAAGTTCTGAATCAACTGCTTTAATTTTATAATCCTTCCCTTGTTTCGTTGCCTCTTCTTGCATTTTTCTTACAACCATACTCGTTGACATGCCTGCTGCACAACATAATAAAATGTACATCTTATACTGTCACTTTCTCTTCTACTCGTTTATGAAGAGTGATAAATTCTTCAGCAAGTTCTTTCACTGTAATTGCATTCATTAAATGATCTTGTGCATGCACTAACAGTAAACTGATTTCTGCATGATTTCCTCTTGCCTCTTCTTGAATCAAGTCTGTTTGAATGCGATGAGCTGCTGAAATTTCTTCACTAGCAAGTGTCATCTTTTCACTCGCATTCTCAAAATCTCCTTGTCTTGCAAAAGCAATTGCTTCCAGTGACGCGCTTCTCGCGTTGCCACCATGTAAAATTAACGCAAATGGAGTTTGCATATCAGTCATTTTAAATTCCCCCAAGCTATCTTTTTTCTATATTGTTATATTATTATGAAAACGCATACAATTAAACATAAAAAACTTCCGTTGTATAACGGAAGTTTTTACATACTTTTTTATATAGACAGTAACACCTCTTGGAAATCTTCAATACCTTCAGCATTCGTTAATTTCTCTATCGCACTTTGACTAGACATAATATCATATAAAAAATCATAAAGCTTTTGTAAATCTTCATTATTATTGCGCTTTACACTAAATAAAATAATAACTTGTACCTTCTTATCGCCCCAGTCAACCGCTTTATCAAGTGTACAAAACATCAAAAATGTTTTCTCACTTAATAACTGCATCGGATGCGGAATCGCAACTAAATTCCCAACCGCTGTAGGCGATGTATTCTCTCTTTCCATAACAGAATCATAAAAGTTTTCTGGTACATAGTTTTTCTCAGCAGCTTTCTCACATAAAAATTGGATAACCTCTTCCTTCGTAGAGGCGCTATGATTTAAATAAATCAAATCCTCCTTCATATATTGCTGCACACTAGTATTCACATGCGTAAACAACTGCTGACCGATTGACTTAATCTCTTTATCATCAAATATTGAGTTTACTTTTATAACAGGCACAGGCAAACCACTTGGTATATGAATCGTACTAATAATACAATCTATCTTTTCTTTATAAAGATCTTCTACTTTCAATTGATAATAGCCTGTGATCCCTACAATCTCTAATTTATCTCGGAACTGTGATAAAATTTTATATTTCAATAGCTGGGCGCTTCCTTGACCAGTCGCACAAACTAATAAACATCTTTTCTTTTGATTCTGTTCCTGCAAACGACTCATCGCTCCGCCGAAGTGAATCGCAATATAACCAATTTCACTTTCCGGAATCGATTTTCCCGTATATTCACCAATTATATCTCCAACGAGAACCGCAATTTCAAAAGCATACGGATAATTCTTTTTCACTTCTGCCAAAAGAGGATTTCTCGTATTTAACTTATACTTCAAACGGTTTAATAACGTTTTTAAATGAACACCAAATCCAAATAATAATTCTTCATCATAATAAAAAATAAGATTCCGTTCTTCCGCTACTTTAAAAAGAATATGTTGCATGAATGCATATAGATCTTTTCCTAATAGTTCTTCTACATTTTCATAACGATCTTTCGCTGTAACAGCAGTACTTAATAAATGCATCGTCACATATAAAACTTCTTCTTCGGGAAATGAAAGATGCAACGCTTTCTCTAAATCCCCTACAATCTCTTTCGCAATTGTATATTCTTTCTTTATGATAAGTTCAGCTTGCTCCTTATTTAGCCCTTTCATATAATGTTGATCTTCACAACGCTTTAACGCGATCGCAATATGAATAACTAAATTATCAATCTCTATATCTGATAAATATATCGTTCCTCCCTCGATATACTTTAATATAATCGAACGGATAAGCGGTATATGAGGTAACGATACATATGTATCACTCTGCTCAAATTGCTCATGAAACGGCGTATGGTCATAACGCGGTAAACCATATTGTGATAAACAAGAACGAATATGAAACTCCTCTCCCACAATACGTATACCATAATACGGTCTCTTTTCAATTTGTAATTGATAACGACCACATATATCTGTCACATCTTTCATAATTAAATTTACAGTCGATTTACTTACATAAATCTCCTCTGCTAACTGTGAAAGCTTCACATATCCCTCTGTCGTTAAAATACGCTGCAGAATGAACGCTATCCTTTCTTCATAAGAAGTTGGGATTTTTTCCGTCTGTTTTTGAAATAGATTCACGCAAAACTCTTCAAACTTCTTCGCTTGTATAATTTCTAATTCGTATCCAGTCCCTCTTTGCGATTCAATTTTCGCTCCGTTTTCTTCCAATATATCATTTAATAATTTTATATCTTTTTGAATCGTCTTCGTTGATACATGTAAACGGCTCGCTAAAAAAGCTCGATTTAACATCGATTTCTCTTCTAAAAACTCCTCTAAAATAGAAACTAATCGCTGATGCATTTTTGTCATAGCTCTTCCTCTCGCAATTATGTAAAAAGGAAAAAGCTGCTGAGGTCAGTAGTTTTTTCCTTTTTCATTTTATCTATTTCTTTAATGTAAATCCGAATTTATCCCACGCTTGTAAATAGTCTAGTAAGAAAATCTCTTCTTCTACAATTCGACCAACTACATTTGTTTTTCCTGTATTCACCATATCTTTTAATGCAATTTGCAATTCACCTTTATATTGGCCATATTGCTCATTATCAATTAAAAGATCGCCGCGCTTAATTTCACGTGTATTATGAGGTTTAAACTCTTCTTTTTTATATTTCACACGGCTTTGTGTCGAGCGAATCATATATTCAGATACATCCCCGCGATAAAAATGCGGTTCCTCTAATACAATAATTCTTTCTAGTTCTGTCGTTGTATCATATAACTCTATATCAAATGTTTGTTTCTCTTTATTTAATGCACCTAGTGCCTCTAATTCTTCTTCTGATGCATAAGCATTCGCAATAATGACATCATCAATTAATTCTGTCGCAAACAAATGCTTCGCCTGTGTTGTCATCGGTAATTCACGATGCTGCTCTAACGTACATAATCCTTCTGTTACTGGCCAAGGTCCGTATGTTGCATCAAATGATGAAATAAAAGCAGCCGTTCTCATACCGTAATCTTTAAATTGTTTCGAGCATTTAATGAAATGATCGTATGATAATCCTGAATAACGATGTGGATAAAAATTATGGCAACCAATTAAATTTTCACGGTTTGGTCTATGGCTCATGATGTTATCTACATATTTCGTACCGTTACTCATATTAATTTCAATTTTTAAGCCGTATGGATTGTAAGTCATAATTGATTCTTCTAAACCAGAGAATCCAACATCTAAACGAATACCGTACGCACCTAATTCATGGAAGAACGATAAATCATTATATGAAATACCTAATTGTGTAAAGACAGATGGACTAATATCAACTAATACTTGGAACCCTAATGCATTTGCATGAGAGATCGTTTCTTTAAATTCTTCTATAATTTTCTCTTTCTCTCCATCTACAGACAATAAGCATGTGAATACACGTGTAAATCCGTATTTACTTGCTAATGTTAAATATTCCTTATCTTTCTCTACTGTTGAATGTTCTGGATAAATAGAAATACCTAATCGTCTCATATGTACACGCCTCTTTCTTCATTGTTTTGTAAACCTTTTCAAATATATGTAGTGAAAAAGTATATATCCCCTTCTCGTTCACTACTTTTTGAATCCGCTTTCTTTAAAGAAAAAACAATTTCTATCATTCATAACAACTACAAGTCTATACATCTATACTTTACATCTTTTTTTCATAGTTGTGTAGCTTTTACACAAATTTGTCAGTTTTTTCACCTCGAAAATTGTTATACGTTTTCAAGACACCTTCCTTGACTGTTACATTGACCAATACATATACTCGAAAGAAAAGAGAAATTTTATATAGGGGATGAATATATGGGAGAGGCAATACTCGTAAAACGAGAACCGTTATGGACGAAAGAGTTTATGGCGCTAATTCTAGCCAACTTATGTATGTTTTTAGGATTTCAAATGTTAATTCCTACTTTACCTGTTTATGTGAAAGAAATTGGCGGCACAAGTTCCAACATCGGATTTGTTGTCGGTATGTTTACCGTTGCAGCACTTTTTGTTAGACCGCTAACTGGAAACGCCTTGCAAAAATTCAACAAAAAAATCATTTTAATGATCGGTACTTCTATTTGTTTACTCGCTATGGGCAGTTACCTTTTCGCTTCAACCGTCTTCCTATTGCTGGCCGTTCGAATTTTACACGGAGCTGGTTTTGGTATTACAACGACTACATATGGAACTGTCGTTTCAGATTTAATTCCACAAGCTCGCCGCGGTGAAGGTATGGGATATTTCGGCCTTTCTGGAACGATTGCAATGGCGCTCGGTCCACTTATCGGACTTTGGCTTATGCAAACATATAACTTCACAATTCTTTTTTTATGTGCACTTTCCTGCACGATTATTTCATTAATATTAACGAAACTACTTCAAATCAAAAAATCGCCGCAACCACCACAGCAAACATCTGGTACCTTTCTCGATGGATTTATTGAGCGCAAAGCTTTACTTCCTTCATTATTAATATTATGTATTACATTAATGTACGGAGGTATCGGGAGCTTTATTACATTATTTGCTACGGAAGTCGGAATTGCTGATATAAGCCTATTCTTCTTATTTAATGCACTTGCAATTGCTGTCACTCGTCCGTTTTCTGGAAAGTTATATGATGCGAAAGGTCATACATTCGTCATTATTCCAGGAGTTATTATTACGTTTACAGGTATTATTTTGTTGTCGTACACAACTACTATTCCGAGTTTAATTATTGCAGCAGCATGTTACGGAAGTGGTTTTGGAGCGATTCAACCTGCACTGCAAGCATGGATGATCGACCGAGTAGCACCGCACCGACGAGGCGTCGCAACCGCTACATTCTTCTCAGCATTTGACCTTGGAATTGGCGCTGGCGCAATTATATTTGGATTCATTGCACATTTTACAAACTACGCAACTGTATATCGCTATTCCTCTCTACTACTTATTGCTTTCCTGTTCATTTACATCACAAATGTAAGAAAACAAAAACATGGAGATAAAAACAGAGAAAAAGCTGCTGGATAATTTCAGTGGCTTTTTTTATCGTATTTTTAATGTTATAAAACTACATGCATTTTCCTACATATTTTTTTAACTTTCATCAAAAAATATACGATGAACTCGCAGACGCTTTCCTCCATATTCAGCTCAACAATACTATTCTAAAAAGTGTGATTTCTTTACAAAATTAAGATTTATATAAGATGAAAACCAATAAAATACAGCTATTTCTTTAAGTAATTGTAAACTTTTCTTCTCTTTGTAAATTTAGTGTAAATTTTACTTGCAAACCGTTTACAGTGCCTCAAGGTTTAGTTAATAATTACATCGTACATGAAATTTAAGGAGTGGAATGCGTGGAATATAATGTTCAAGATATGATCTTCCAGTTCATTGGTGGATTAGGTATTTTCTTATTCGGGATTAAATACATGGGCGATGGACTGCAACAAGCAGCTGGAGATCGTCTTCGCGATATTCTAGATCGCTTTACAACAAACCCACTGATGGGTGTATTAGCAGGTATGTTAGTTACTGTATTAATCCAATCAAGTTCAGGAACAACCGCTTTAACAGTCGGTCTTGTTAGTGCCGGATTTATGACATTAAGACAAGCAATTGGTGTTATTATGGGTGCGAACATCGGTACGACAGTTACTGCATTTATTATCGGAATTAAAATCGGAGAATACGCACTTCCAGTTATGGCAGTTGGAGCAATCTTACTATTCTTCTTTAAAAATAAAAAAGTACATTCTATAGGTCAAGTTGTATTCGGTTTTGGTATGTTATTCTTCGGTTTAGAATTAATGAGCGCAGGTATGAAGCCTCTTCGTTCTTTAGAGTCATTCCAAGAATTAACGGTTAGCATGAGTGACAATCCAATTTTAGGTATTGTTGTTGGTACAGTCTTCACTTTAATTGTACAAAGTTCAAGTGCAACAATCGGTATTTTACAAGAACTATTCGGTCAAGGTGCAATCGATTTACAAGCTGCCCTTCCTGTATTATTCGGTGATAATATCGGTACAACAATTACAGCAGTATTAGCAGCAATCGGTACTTCAATTGCCGCAAGACGTGCAGCATTAGTTCACGTTATCTTTAATATTATCGGTACAATCATCTTTACAATTTTATTAGTACCATTTACAAGCTTAATCCAATATTTCCAAACGTCATTAAACTTAAATCCAGAAATGACAATTGCATTCGCACACGGGACATTTAACGTAACGAATACAATTATTCAGTTCCCATTCATCGCTGTATTAGCATGGATTGTAACAAAAATTATTCGTGGTGAAGATGCTGCTATTGATTTCAAACCGCAACATTTAAATCCAATCTTTATTGAACAATCTCCAGCTATCGCTTTAACAGAAGCTCAAAAAGAGATTATTCGTATGGCTGATTTTTCATTACATGGATTAAAAGAAGCGAATCAATTTTTAAATACACAAGACAAAAAACACGCGAACATGGCTACTCAATTAGAAGGAGCTATTAACAATTTAGATAAAAAAATTACCGAGTATTTAGTTTTACTATCAGAAAAACCACTTTCACCGACAGACTCTGAGAAGCATTCAGTCCTAGCAGGTGTTGTTGGAGATATTGAACGTGTCGGTGATCATGTAGAAAACCTTGTAGAGCTTGTAGATTTCCAAATTTCAAATCGTGTTTCTTTATCAAGCGAAGCATTAGCTGAATTAAATGAAATGCTTGAGTTAACAATTTCAACATTACAAGACGCAGTTGAAGCTTTAACAAACTTCGATACTGAACTAGCTCAAACAGTTATTGCAAAAGAACGTAAAATCGACCAAATGGAACGCGTTCTTCGTAAACGTCACGTATTACGTCTAAACGAACGTAGCTGTTCAGGTGATGCAAGTATCATCTTCGTTGATATGGTAAGTAACTTAGAGCGTATCGGTGATCACGCTGTAAATATCGCTGATGGTGTTTTAGGTGAACAAGGTAAAGTCAATTTAAAACAATCATTATAATAAGAAAGAGACGCTTACGTTAGCGTCTCTTTTTTCATTTCATATTTACAACCGTTCTTCCTTTTAACTTTCCTTGCAATATAAGTGTAAATTTCTCATCTAACTCTTCTAATGTACATTCTTCTATATAAGATAGTAGCTCTTTATTTTCCCATTCACTTGCTAAGAGCGTCCACACATCTCTTCTTACATCCACTGGGCACTGCACAGAATCTATCCCTAACAGACTTATACCTCGCAAAATAAACGGATATACCGTTGTTTGTAATTCCTGGCCTGCCACATTACCACATGTCGTTACACAACCACCATACTTGACCATTTTTAAAGCGGTTTCTAGCATGTGTCCGCCTACAGTATCGATAACCCCGGCGTATATCCCTTTTAGCATTGGTCTTCCGGATTCATCATTCAACTCCGTACGATGAATCACTTTTTTCGCTCCTAGACGTAGTAGCATCTGTTCCTCTTCCATTTTCCCTGTCGCTCCTACTACGTTAAATCCTAATTTACTTAAAATACTAACAGCTACACTCCCTACACCGCCTGTAGCACCCGTTACTAAAACATCTCCCATACTAGGCGTGATACCTGCTCCAATAAGCTTATACACTGATAAGGCAGCTGTAAAACCTGCTGTCCCGTACATCATGCTTTCCTTTAATGACATTCCCTCTGGTAAAGGAACAATCCAAGATGCCGGCACGCGAATATATTCTCCGAAACCACCAGAAGTATTCATCCCTAAATCATATCCCGTTACAATGACTTGATCTCCTGCTTTAATGGTAGCATCTTCACTACTCACAACCACTCCTGCTGCATCAATTCCTGGCGTATGAGGATATGTTCTCGTAACACCTTTATTACCGGTAGCTGAAAGCGCATCTTTATAATTTAATGAAGAATAATGAACCTGTATGAATACGTCTCCTTCAGGTAAACTACTTACTTCTCTATCAACAACGTTTCTTACAAACTGCTTACTTTCTGTTTCGTTCACAACGATTGCTCGGAATGATGTATGATTCATTACGCTCTCTCCTTTATCCGTCAAATTCTTCTTTATTATATAGAAGAAATAAGTAAACCTACACATTTCTTCTTGGCTATATTTCAACAAATCTTACTTCTCTATTACTTTCTCACAATACATATTTTCATTTACACCAAAACAACTTATACTTATTCTACATCTCAAAAATAAAATATAAAAAATCTGACTTTTTATAAATATATTGAATTTTTACGAAATGTAAATGTTTTGTAATGTTTTTTTTCGTCAAATTTCATTATAATAAGTGGATATGAGTGTCGTATTTCAATCCAAATGAAGGAGTACAAGAAATGGAGCAAAACCCATCTTTGCAAGAAAATACACGCAGTAAACCGAAAAAAGGTAAGAAAAAAACAAAAATTATTATAAGCGTTATTCTATTCTTTTTAATAGTAGGTGGCGGTTATACTTGGTTTTTAGTAAATAAAGCATCTTCTGCTGTTCGAAATGCCGCACACGATTTAGCGCGCGGTGATAAATCTGATTTACGTGATAAAGCTGTAAAACCTATTACAAACAATGTCTCTGTCTTAGTAATGGGTGTTGATGAAAGCGATGTCCGAGGAAAAGAATATGGTGAAGCTATAAGAACGGATGCACTATTACTTGCAACGTTTAATAAAGATAGCAAAACTGTAAAACTATTAAGTATTCCACGAGATACATATACTTATATCCCAGTGGAAAAGAAAAAAGATAAAATTACACACGCTCATGCATACGGTTCTACTAAAAACGGAAAAGATGGTGGACCACAAGCAAGTATTGATGCAGTTGAAAAATTACTAAATGTTCCTGTTGATTACTTTGTAAAGTTTAACTTCAAATCATTTATGAAAATTGTCGACGATTTAGGTGGTATTGAAGTAGATGTACCAGTTGAATTTACTGAACAAGATAGTAATGATAATGCTGATGCGATTCACCTGAAAAAAGGTGTTCAAAAGCTAAATAGTGAAGAAGCTCTTGCTCTTGCTAGAACGCGCCACATCGATAGTGATGCAATGCGTGGACAACGTCAACAACTCGTTATTGAAGCAATTTTAGAGAAACTAACAAGCGTTGGATCTGTAACAAAAGTTGGTAACATCATTGATGATATTGACGGGCAATTCGTTACAAACTTAACATTTGATGATATGCTTTCATTCTATAAGTATGGAGCGGATTCTTCAATTGAGAAATTACAAATTCAAGGTGACGACTGCTATATGGAAAAAGGTGACGATACATGCAGCAAATCTGCTGGTGGCGGCCGAACATATTACTACAATCCAGATAAAAAAGAATTAGCAAAAGTTACAAACGATCTTCGTGCTCATCTTGGATTACCAGCATATACAAAAACAGAATCGGATTCAAAGAAAACAAGTACAGAAAAAACAAAAGAATCTAAGTCTGAAAATTCAAGTGAACGCGAATCAAGTAACAATGAAGAAAAAAATAGCCGTGAAGACACAGAAACATCGTCTGGCGACAATGAATAAAAAAGAAGCAGTTCTCTATGGAGGTAGAGTACTGCTTCTTTTTATTTATCTGAAACTAAAAATCAGAACTTTCTAACTATCTTTTTTAATATTTTTAAATTATAATAAATAGTAGCAATCTATTCCAATTATCAGGGGGCTCATACATATGAAAGCTGCAGTAAAACATAACATCTCAGATTTTAAAGACTACTTAAAGTCAAACGATATATTCATGGAAGAAAATATAGATGAAAATGATGGCTCTGTTCACTTTTCAGTAGGATTAGAGACAGAAGCTGGCGCAAAAATTCAACTTATCGCTGCTTTCCAAAACGAACATCCTACTGTAGATATATACTGCTTCAATGTTGCTCATGTACCAGATGCAACAGCAACAAATGATATTTTGCACGTTATCAATGAATTAAACACATCTTATCGATTTGCAAAATTCACATTAAACAAGCAAAATGCAATTGATATTTCAGCATCGCTTGCATTCTCAGAACCAAACTTTAATCCAGCACTTGTATTTGAACATACGAGAATGCTATATAAATTAGCAAATGACGAATATAAAAACTTAATGAAAGTTATTTGGGCATAAACAAAAGGATGGGCTGCAAGCAGCGCCATCCTTTTATTTCGATATCATATCAATCCACATCTTAACAGCAGTTCCTACAATCAAAATCGATAACATATATTGTAGTGCTTTTTGATTAATCCTCTTCCCAACTCGCGCTCCAAGCGGCGCAGCAATGATACTTGCAATCGCAATAATAAGAGCTGGAATTACGACCACTTGCCCAGTTATCACTTTTCCAGTTGTAATCCCTATTGAGGAAATAAACGTAATAGCGATAGATGTTGCTATCGTTGTACGTATCGGCAATTTTAAAATAACTAGCATAATCGGTACTAAAAGGAACGAACCTCCAGCACCTATAATGCCTGATGCTCCGCCTACAATAAAAGCTAACAGGCTTGCTAACCATTTATTATATTTCACTTCATTACCATTATTACGTTTCGGTACGAACATCATAATGGCAGCAATTGTTGCTAACGCTGCATAAACAACATTTACCGTATGTTCCTCCAATACGTTAGCACCAAAACTCCCTATGAAACTTCCTATTAATATACTAGCTCCCATATACATAACTAGCGTTTTATCCATATCATTACTTTTCCGATAGGCCCATGCCCCTGCAAAAGTTGCAAAGAATACTTGCACCGCTGTAATACCACTCACTTCATGTGACGTATAGCCAGTAAATCCTAGCAATACCGGCATGTATAGGATCATCGGATAATTAATAATCGCACCGCCAATTCCAACCATTCCTGATATAAACGATCCGATAAACCCAATTATAAAAAGTAATACGACTAAACTCACCTTATATCCCCCGCCTTCTAAAAAGAAGGTGATTTAAATGAATAAGTTCACATTCCCATCCGAAGCATCTGCTAAATATGCTCCTACTCCTGCAAACTCTACCCCTTCCATAATCTCTTCCTCTTTTAACCCTAATAAATCTACTGTCATTTGACAAGCTACAAGTTTAATTCCTTGTTCTTTCGCCAAATCCATTAAATCTGGTAAAGGCATCGCATTATGTTTTTTCATAATACCTTTAATCATCTTTGGTCCCATACCGGCAAAATTCATTTTTGATAATCCCATCTTATCAGCTCCGCGCGGCATCATTTTTCCAAATACTTTTTCGATAAAAGTTTTCTTTACCTTCACATGTTCATCTTTCCTTAAAGCATTTAATCCCCAGAAAGTATGAAAAATAGTAACCTCTTGATCATAAGCAGCTGCACCATTTGCAATAATATAAGCAGCCATCGCTTTATCATAATCTCCACTAAATAAAACGATTGTTGTTTTCTTCTGTTGTTCCATGTTGTTCTCCCTCCAATTACCTATAGGGGTATTTTGTTATTTATAAAAAACCTCAAATCATTTATCCCGCATTAACGGGCAGTAAGACCCCCACCTCAAAATTCAGCGGAAGCGAAGAAGTTAGGTGAAGGACCAACTGCCCGTAAAAGCCCGATTGGTTCAACTAATAATCAGTGTGGGATGGACAAAAACCCCCACTGATTAAAGTTTCACTTTATCTCTGTACTATAAGACTTTACCTTCCCACGCTAACATACCACCTACCATATTGATCGCTTGAAAACCGTAGCTCTCTAAAAACTGAACTGCTCTTGCACTTCTTCCACCAGAGCGACAAACGATAATATACTCCTTCTTTTTATCCAACTCATGCATACGAAATTCTAATAGTCCTAATGGAATGTTACATGCTTCTGGGATTTTCCCCTCAGCAACTTCTTCTACTTCACGTACGTCTACGATATTTACTGCTTCTTTACGTAACAATTTTTCTTCTAATTCTTTTACTGTCATTTCTTTCATTTTACATTTCCTCCTCACAAACCATTCATACCACCTGAAACATTAATAACTCGCTGAAATCCTAATTTCTTTAATACTTTTGCTGCTTGCTTACTTCTCATCCCGCTCTGACAAATAACGATTACTTCCTTATTTTTATCTAACTGATTTGCTTTACTAGCTAACTCATTTAACGGGATATTTTGAAATCCTTTCATATGATTCCCTCTATATTCACCTATTGCGCGAACATCGATGAATTGTTTTCCCTTTTTTCCCGCTATCCCCTTTAATTCTTTCCCGCTTATATTTTGAACACCTTTTACCGGTAAAAAACGCGAAATAACAACTACTACAGCAAATACAACGAAAAGCGTACTTAATATTGTATTCATATAACCAACCTCTCTACATTTATAAAACTACTACGCCTTCTTAATCCAAAATTTCAGTACATCAGCTTCTTCTACATGCTTTACGATGTCATGACCACCTTTATTCGCCCATGCTGGAATATCCTTAACTGACCCTTTATCCGTCACATGTACTTCTAACACTTCTCCCGTTTGTAAAGTATCCATCGCTTTCTTCGTTCTTACAATCGGCATTGGACATGCTAAACCTTTCGCATCTAATACTTGTTTTACATTCATCATCTATTCCTCCATTTTTTATTTCTTTTATTATTCATGAACTGCACAACGATTTGGACCAATCTCCATTTCACGCTCTTCATCCGCACTTGGATGAATCTTACCCATATTCGTTTGACGAATTTCTCCGTAAGCATTCGGCTGAGGTGGTAAATTCTCTGTTACAACTTTACGAAACTCTTCCTTATCCTCAATATTTAGCCCTGCATTATACGTAAATAAATCTTTTAACTTTGCGCTCACAACACCATTCTCATCCATTTCACTTATTTTTGAATAATGAGCTGGTAACACAATTAATTGTTGAGATAGTACTTTATATCGGTTATATAGAGTTTCTCGTAAATCACTCACCCAATCCTCAGCCTTTCCAGCAAGATCTGGACGCCCGATTGAATCTACAAATAAAATATCGCCTGATAATAAATAGGAATCATCTACAATAAATGATGTACTTCCAATCGTATGCCCCGGTGAGTATAATGCGTCAATTTCAATTTTAGTACCCCCCACCGTAATAACAGATCCTTCAACAAGCGGTTCGTATAAGAAAACAACTTCCTCCGCATCTTTTGGCGGTAACCAATACGTACCACCTACTTTTTCCGCTAACTTACGTCCTCCAGAAATATGGTCTGCATGTAAATGTGTATCCATTACATTCGTAATCGTAACATCATGCTCTTTCGCAAATTCTTCATACGCTTCAACTGTTCTGACTGCATCAATAACTACTGCTTCACCATTTGAAACGACCATATAAGATAAACAGCCTTTTCCAAGACGGTTAAACTGATACATACTTCCCCCATTTTTTAAATCTCCAACTTTTATAGGCTTTACATATTCACTCCAAGCCTTCATACCGCCAGCTAAATAAAACACATTATGGAAGCCAGCATCTAGCAATTGCTCTGCAACAAACTGCGAAGAACCTTCTTTCGCACATACGACTAAAATCTCTTTCTCCCTCGGCAATTCACTTGCAATATGCTCTACACCATCTAACAAATCAAAATACGGTTTATTTATAGAAGAAATTTGTTTCCCTTCAATTTTCCAATCTTCATAATCCGTCTCATTACGAACATCTAAAATAAACAACTCTCCGAATAAAACTTTCTCTGCAACATCTTTTGCATATAACGGTTTAATGCTCATATAATTACCCCCATAGGTATATTTTTATTTAAAAAATTTTATTTCCCCACATTCCCTTGCCACTCTATCATACCTGGAATGACATTTTTCACATTTGAATACCCTTGCTCTTTCAACATTTGGCAAGCTACATCACTACGGTTACCAGTTCGGCAAACAACATAAATTTGCTTCGTCTGATCTAATTCTGCACTGCTCAGTTCGCCTAATGGTACCGAAATAGCCGATGGAATATGACCAAAAGCAAATTCCGCCGCTTCACGAACATCTACTACAATACACTCTTCACCACTTAATACTATCTCTTCCAATTCCGAATTCGTAATTGTATGAGGATATTTCACTATTTCATTCATTTCATGCTCATTTGCTTTTCTAACGTAATGCATTAAAACATCGCCCTCTTGTTTTGTCCCGATATATTGATGCCCTACTTTATTTGCCCAGCTTTGTATATCTACTGTAGATCCTTTATCTGTTGCCTTAATTTCAATCACTTGGCCTGATGCTAATCCTTCTATCCCCTTCTTCGTCTTCACAATCGGCATCGGACAAGCCAACCCTTTACAATCTAAACTCATATCCACTTTTATACTCATAGTCGATTCCTCCATAATTTATATACATATACCTGTAGGGGTATATTGAAATGTTTTTGAAAATCTGTCAACACTTACGTTTGACAGATTATCGGCTTTTTACAAGTAATTGAACAGCTTCTTTAATTAATTCTTCATTTGAACCATTACCACTTTCAAACTGTTCACGCAAACATTGCTCTAAATTTGTTCCAACAACGAGGCCAATTGTACGATCAAGTGCAGAACGAGATGCCGTTAACTGTGTAATAACCTCTCGGCAATCTTTTCCTTCTTCCATCATACGAAGCACACCACGAACTTGACCTTCAATACGCTTTAATCTATTTTTCATGTCTTGATTATATTCCATTGTATAATCACCTCATTACCATTATGTCACTATTTATAACCTATGACAATATATTATACCCTGCAGGGTATTTCGTAAACCCCTATTTTTAATTTTCACCTTATATATTCGCAAAACATAAAGTGAAACCTTAATCTATAGGCTTTCATCTTCCACCAAATTTTGAAGTGGAAGATGAAAAAATATCAATATACAACACGTTCTGGTACTACCGTTCCATACAATTTAAAACCACCATCTACATTCTTTACCTTATACCCTTTTTCCATTAACATGCGTGCTGCAACGTATCCCCTCATGCCGAGTTGACAAGTAATATATATTTCTTTATCTACCGGCACCTCATCCAAACGATCACGTAATTCATCTAACGGAATATTAATAGAACCTTTAATCATTCCTTGTTTTAGTTCATTAGGCTCTCGAACATCAATAAGATATCCACCATTTTCAACAATATGATCTATTTCATGCCATTGTACCGTTTCCACAAAACCATCTACTATATTACTTGCGGCATACCCCACCATGTTTACTGGATCTTTCGCAGAAGAATATGGCGGTGCGTATGATAATTCTAAATCTGGCAAATCAATTACAGTTAAATTTGCTTTTATTGCCGTTGCGATAACATCGATACGTTTATCTACACCGTCACGTCCTAACGCCTGCGCTCCATAAATTTTTCCGCTTTTTTTATTAAAAATTAATTTTATTAGCACTGGCGCAGCATTCGGATAGTATCCCGCATGCGAATTTGCCTGTACATGTACTACCTCATAGGGTATATTTAATCGTTTTAATATTTTCTCATTTACTCCCGTCGAAGCAACCGTTAAATCAAAAACTTTAGCTACAGAAGTTCCGAGCGTACCTTTATATAAAGAATCCGTATGACCATGAATAATATCTGCTAACATACGACCTTGACGATTAGCTGGCCACGCTAAAGGAATCATCGTTTCTGTTTCTGTAACAAAATCTTTCACTTCAATCGCATCACCAATTGCATATATATGTGGATCCGATGTTTGAAATTTTTTATTTACTTTTATCGTTCCTCTAACTCCTAAAGCTAACCCTGCATCTTTCGCTAAACTACTCTCTGGTTGTACACCAATTGCTAAAATAATCATATCTGTCTCTATAATTGAACCACTTTTTAAACGTACAACATTCCCATTCTCTTCTAATGCATCTACACCATCTTCAAAAACAAGCTCAACATCGTGATTTTTCATATGCTCATGTACATATGCTGCCATTTCATAATCGATTGGTGGCATTACTTGATTTGCCATCTCTACGAGAGTAACATCAATTCCACGTTCTCTTAAATTCTCAACCATTTCCACTCCAATAAATCCACCACCAATCACCGTCGCATGACGTGGTTTCTTCTCATCAATGTACGCTTTAATACGATCTGTATCAGGTACATTTCGTAACGTAAACAACGCCTTCGCTTCTTCAATACCCGGAATAGGTGGAACAATTGGTTTCGCCCCTGGTGAAAGAATTAAAACATCATATTCCTCGTTATATGTTTCATCTGTAGTTACATTCTTTATCGTAATTGTTTTCTCTTCTTTATTAATCTTTACCACTTCACTCAATACACGTATATCTAAATTAAAACGCTTTGACATTCTCTCAACAGTTTGTACTAATAATTTTTTTCTTTCTGTAATGACACCGCCAATATAATATGGCAATCCACAGTTTGCAAATGAAATGTATTCACCGCGCTCCACCATAATAATTTCATCATCTTCACTTAAACGACGAAGCCTTGCAGCTACTGATGCCCCGCCGGCAACTCCGCCTACTACAACTATTTTTCTAGACATATTTTAAACCTCCATATTATTTATTATTTAATTTTCTCATGTATAATAAACGCAAAACCTATACCTGTATGGGTATATAATAAATTATAAAAAATTTAATTTCAATCAATATGGCTTTCTTTCACAAATTCGAAACAAATAAACAAAGAACCTAGATCTCTCCAAGTTCTTTTGCGTATAGTTCCATAACTTTCTGTACGATTACATCTGCTGTATTCTCTTTCGGTGGCATCAATAAATTTGTAACCGTTCCATACACTACAGGGCTGAATTCCACTTCATAACCACCATATTCAAATTCTCCCCTTGTCGGTAAATACCCAATATATCCATTCGTATATCCCCCAAAGAAAGCTAGTTCATTTTGAAGACGCTCTTTCATTTCTAAAGCAGTTTCTGAAAAAGGTTCCATTGGTATACCTGAGAACGTACCATCATTAACTTGAAACAGTTGCACTTCTAAATCAATACTTAACTGCCGAATACCTTGCTTATATTTCTCTAAAACGATAGTAAGCCATTCATCCGTATTCACGCCCCACTGCTTCTCGGCGGATTGAGCCATGCTTCGTATCTCATCCATTTCAGGAATATCTTTCAACTTCATTTTCACCTTACCCGAAGCTGTTCTTACATTTACAATTGGGCTATATGTAACTGTTGGCAACATCGTTAATACATGTCCACTAAGTGTGTAAGCCATTTGCTTTAATGCTTCCCTTGAACCGCGATACTTCGCATTCACATTACCAGCAGCACCTTGCACAATCATAACAGGACAATTTACGGTCTTCTCAAGAATCTCTCTTGTCATTCCCGGATAGTCCGCTGATAATGCATCACTATCACCTTTTAAAACATTCGGATGGGCCGTACAAAATACTACAATCCCACATAGCTCTTTCGTTTCAGCATCTCTTATTACTAGCATACCAATTCGTTTATCTACAACACCCTCAATATTTGTTCCCATCTTCGCTCTTCCATCAGATGTTCGCTCTCTTCGGTTTACTCCAATATCACCTGTCGTAACACCCCAGCCAACTTCACATCGCTTCAAGTTGTTATTCGCAGTAACAGCACCTTGCACTACATTATTTACTAAAATTGTTTTATACGACTGTACTAGCGGATTATCACCGACCGTTTCTGGACCAGAGTGGGTATGTGTATAAACAACTGTTATTTGCTCAAACGGCACATGAAGCCTACTTGCTACTCGCTCACGAATTATATTCGTATCTTCTACTAACATTCCAATATTATCAATACTTATAAACACAGTTTTCATTTCATCTTTTTCAAATACAAAAACTGTCCCATAAATACGCTCTTCAATATTATTTATTCCTGTCTCTCTATGATATCCAACAAAATCAATACCGACAGGCGGCGTAATATCCACCTTGCATACCCCTATTTTGCTCATTCGAATCGCTCCATTTCTCTATGTAACTCCCTTTTTTCAAGAATAGCATATTTAACCTTATTCCAAATAAAAAAAGAACGAACATAGCATTCTATGTCCGTTCTTTTCATCACACATACTTCCGATGCACCATCTTCCCATCATAAGAAAACACAACGCCCTTACTCTCCACAATCGACTCCATATGCACCGTTCTTCCCCATAATTGATGAAGGTATGGCAATACTTTTTCTAAGTATTTTAAATCGAGCTCGATTCCTTCGTAACTATGTTTAATGTACAATTCACCGTTCTTTAAGTAGTCCCCGTCTTCTACTACTAAGTACGGGAATCCACCATTTGTACGCATATTTACGAGCTGATCACGCACATGTTCCCACTCTTTATCTATTACTTTATATTCTTTTCCTTGGCGCTGGAATAAGTACATATCTTCTCTCATGACGAGATCTTTATTTAAGTAGTTTCTTAAGAACGATACGTCCCATTCGATTTCGCGTACTTCAAAGATTTTGTCACGACCAGATCCTGGTTTGACGCCTCTTCGTTTCATTTCTTCTGTCGGGTTGTTGTAGCGTTCTTCAATATCTTCAAACATTTTAATACCGAGGTAGTATGGATTAATGCTCGTTTTTGATGGCTGAACGACACCTGCATTTAATTTCGCAAATTCAATTGCTTCATCAGATGTTAAGTCCATTTCACGAAGTATACGTTGATGCCAATATGATGCCCAGCCTTCATTCATAATCTTCGTTTCAAGCTGTGGCCAGAAATATAACATTTCCTCACGCATCATCGTTAATATGTCTCGCTGCCAATCTTCTAACTCACGGCTATATTCTTCAATAAAGAGGAGTAAGTCTTTCTCTGGTTGCGGCGGAATTTTCTTCTTTTTACGTACATTGGAACGTTCCCTTTTTTTATTTCGATCATCTAAATTCCATAGGTCATCGTATTGTGATGCCTTTTTCTTTTCCACTTCTTCCTCTTCTAAATCATCAATACTCCACGCTAGTTTCGGACGCATAAGCGACGGATCAATATGCTCTTGAATGGCAAGTACGGCATCCAAAAATGTTTCTACCTCAGCTTTCCCGTACTTATGCTCATATGCTTTCACCCGTTCAGCTGTTGCTGACATACTTTCTACCATATCTCGTTTCGTGTTTGAAAAACGAATATTATTTTTAAAGAAATCACAGTGTGCTAAAACATGCGCTACAATTAATTTATTTTGAATTAACGAGTTCGTATCTAGTAAAAATGCATAACATGGATCAGAGTTAATAACGAGTTCGTATATTTTACTAAGACCTAAATCGTATTGTAATTTCATTCTGAAAAACTGTTTTCCAAAACTCCAATGTGAAAACCGCGTCGGCATCCCATATGCACCAAATGTATAAATAATTTCTGCTGGACATATTTCATAACGCATCGGATAAAAATCAAGCCCAAATCCAGTCGCAATTTCCGTAATTTCCGCAATCGCATATTGCAGTGCTTTATCGTCACTTGCTCTCATTATTTTCCCTCCTTACACTTTCCCTTAAGAAAGTGTATGATGAGGAACAAGCTTTCATGAGAACTAAACAAACTTACTCAATTTATTCACCTTTTTTTATTTCAATAATACTTGAACTAATGGATTAACATCCTTCATTAGTGTATGTGGGGAAATTCTTATACTCTCTTATCTGCTCAACTATTTTCTTCTCCACATCACCTTGGCTCTCAAAAGTATGTAATTCATGACACCAAAACACAACTTCAGTTTCATCAGCTTCTTCTATCCAAGGTTTTTTAGTAATCAATGTACCATTAAATGTTAATTCCTCATAAGAACAATATTCAAATGCAACATATTTTAACCACCAATAGTTTACCTCTTGCTTAATTTCTTGCGCAGTAAAAGCACGCGGCAATTTGAACAGTCCCGTTATAACTGTAGGATATAATAATGGACAGTTTGCGTGATACAATTGCACATTCACAATAGTCACTTTTTCAACTCTATTTTGTTGTAATGCAATATTATCTACATACACCCTACACATAAATTGTGGAAAAAATGTCGTATAGTTATTTTGGTCCATTGACTGTCCTATGTTCTTGCTCGTCTCTGTCCCTAATGTATTTCCAAACAGCGGTGTCAATCCTTCCCTAGATAGCATATTATCGACATCTCGCAGTAACAAAATACTATTATTAATAACTTCCCTTACATTTTGAATAGATATTTTCATAATGTCTTTCGTACTCATTCATCATTTTCCTCTCCGCTTATATTTCCAAGCGTCACATACTACTTCAGATAAAACATCCCACCTGTATTGTGAGCTTGCCTTTGAATATACCCAACAATTTTTTTGGACTTCTTCTAATCTTGATAATCCGCTAAAACTATTTAATCCCTTTTTCTCTAGTAAAAGCTTTAAGTCATATAAAATGCATTGATCTTGCGCAGTTCCATACGGAATCCATTCACAAACCGTACTATAAAGCATAGACCACGAAAGCCAAAACATCTTTTTTTCCGCATCGGGTAAACGTGCATGAACTGAACTATCCAATAACTCTATGTGCGGTATACTTGTATCGTTTGTCAGATAAATAAGTGATATATCATTTACTTTTGATGGAGGAATAGAAACATATTTATAAAAATTGCTGCTATGTAAATCCTCCAATTCTCTTGCAAGTTGGTCTCGTTGGAAATTCTTTCTCTCCATCAAATCAACTGTTTCATCTTCTTTACTAGACTTACCTGATAAAAACTTCGCTTCTATACATATAATATGGTAAGTAGCATCTTCATTTTCTAATATTACTAACACATCTGGCTCGCTATTTTCTAACCTTTCCCAAAATAAATAGGTTATTTTCTTTATTTTCCCATCAACATGTAAAGCTTCCCCGTTCCCATTAAAACTGTTATTTAATAACTCTACAAAAAAAGATGGTGAAGATAAATAACGCATGCTTCCAATAACAGATGACGTCAAGACATCTTCACTGCTGCTATAAAACTTCCCTTTAATTTCAGCTTGTAACATAAAGAAGACAGTCCTTTCAAAATACGTAGTGAATTTATTTTAAAACTAGTAACTGCACACACCATATATCTACAAGACTATTTAAAATCCACATAACCATATGTATTTGACGTTCCTCATAACAAACCTGCCAAAATGATTTAAATAAAAAAGCACCCTTGTTTAACACAAGAATGCCTTACTTATTTAACCCTCAATAATCTCCATCTTCTCCGTAATCGGCGTACGAGCTTTTCCTTCTGGTGCTTTATCGAAATAGCCAAGGTGAAGAATTCCAACGATGCGTTGACCTCTTGTTAAATCCAGTCCTTCTATAAATAATGGATTGTAGTTTAATCCGCCTGATTTCCAAACACAACCTAAACCGCGTTCCCAAGCAAGAAGCTGGAAGTTTTGCATAAATGCACATGTTGCAGCGTAATCTTCGTCACGTTGAATTTGACGAGGATCTTCATTTATATATACAACGATTTGTGCAGGCGTGCTTAAGAAACGATCAGATAAAATTTTACCGCGTTTCGCTCTTTCTTCTTCTGTGAAAGAGTTTAATACTGCGTCTACTAATTTCTTGCGGCCTTCTCCAATGTATAATTTACAATTCCATGGTTCACGGTGTTTATGATTCGGTGCCCACGTTGCGTCGTTTAATAGTTCAATTAATAACTCTTTGTCTACTGCTTTATCTGTAAATGTACGAACAGAACGTCTTTCTTTAATCACATTTGCGATGGAAGTATATGTAGTCATATTTTTCTCTCCCTTATTTTTATCTATATGTATACGTTTATTATTGATATTGATTTTCAATTTCGATTATACCCTAGTTTTTTACTATTAATCAATGTTTTATGTTGGAAAACTTTTAAAACATCATTTCATACTTGTGAATAAAAAAACTTGATTTGTTCACAAGTATTTCACATTTTATGGAAATGATATGTGTACAGTTTTCCACATTATCCATCTAGGAGGAATTTATATGTACAAAAAAATTGCAGTAAGTATGACCATGGCAGCATTATTATTCGGGGCAACCGTCCTCCCTACTTACGCTGCTACGCCAAAAGAAGTAACATTCCATCATCATAAACCAGTTTCAGAAGAAGAAATGCAGTCGCTCGAAAAACTCGGCTATAACAAACATGAAATTTGGAAAGCTGCTCACATTGCAAGAATGAGTAAAAAAGAAATAAAAGACGTTTTAGCTTACTATAAACAAAATAAATCTTGGGAGAAAACAGCCGAACATTTCGGTGTAGATCCAAGTAAGTTGAAAAAGCATCATATGAATAAAGAAACGAAAAAAGCACTACTGCAACAATTAGCAACTATGCAAAAATCTACACCAGACGGACTAAAACAAAAAATGAAAGAATACAATATCGGATTACGTCAGCTCACAGTATTAACAATCATCTCTCAAAAAAGTAATACTCCTCTTGACGATGTACTAAAAATGAAAAAAGACGGAATGGATATGAAACAGATTGCAGAAAAATTAAATGTAAAAAAAGAAGATATACGAACTGAAATGATTAAATTAGTAAAGTCTATTAAGGAAAAGAAAACAAATTAATACGCCAAAAAGGAAGAGTTTTTCAATACTCTTCCTTTTCTTTATGAACTTTCAATTTTCAAGTATAAATTCCCGTCTTTCCCAAAAACTAACACAAGTACATGATATATGTTAGGGGTGAGAAAATGTTCGGTTTATCATCTAAGAAATCCAAAAAGACTAGTACAAAAACAATTTGTTCTATTCCAGAATTTATAAAAACCATGAAAGAATCTAGCGATTTTGTCTCTTATAACGTACTTGAAGATGAAACGTTATGCTTGTTTTATTATAAATCTGTCGTGGAAGCACTTATTATTAAACAGTTTATTTTAACTCCTATAAAAAAGGAATCAGAACATATTCAAAATATCTCTGACCTATGTAATATTGTCTCCATTGAAGATATTATTATCTCTCCCTCTATTAATGATATTCGTGAGAAATTATTAGGTGGATATATTTTAGTGCGCTTAAAAAGCAATTCGAATCCCGATCAATATGCTTTAATTCGTGCCGAAAGTACTGTTTTAGGAACACGATTATATAACGATACAGAAAATGAGTATAGCGTAATTGGACCTAAGATCGGTTTCGTTGAAAACCTTGATACGAATATACACTTATTGCGCCGAAATCTTGTAACGGAGCAACTGATTTTCAAAGAAGTCATCGTTGGATCTATGTCAAAAACGAAAGTAGCAGTTGCTTATATTGAAGGGGTTACAAATGAACAATTTATCAACACTGCAATACAACGACTAGAAGACATTGACTTTGATGTACCATTTGATTCGACTATGATTGAGCAATTTATTAGTGATAATAGCAATTCACCGTTCCCTGTTCTATTACCTACAGAACGATTAGATCGAGCAGTATTTGCATTAATTAACGGGGAAGTTTTAATTTTAACAGATGGCTCTCCATATGCTTTATCAGGACCGACAACGTTACTAGATTTTTTCATTTCACCAGAAGATTATTATTTACCATGGATGATTGGATCGTTCTTTCGCGTTATTCGTTTTTTTGGAGCTATATTTTCTCTTTTTTCCTCCGCTATTTATACAGCGGCTTTAACATATCATTATCAAATGATTCCTGCTGATTTACTAGGACCTATTATTTTCTCGCGAGCGAACGTACCTTTCCCGCCTATTCTAGAAGCACTCTTTTTAGAAATTACAATCGAATTGCTTCGTGAAGCAGGAGCACGTTTACCAACGAAAGTCGGACAAACGATTGGGATTGTTGGCGGGATTGTAATTGGCCAAGCATCCGTGGAGGCGGCTTTGACAAGTACAATTTTATTAATTGCAGTCGCTTTATCCGCTCTTGCATCTTTCACAACACCGACTGTAAAAATGTCTTCTACTATTCGGTTGTTACGATTTCCGCTTATTCTTTTAGCCGGTGCATTCGGAGGATTAGGCCTTATTGTCGGATTTGTATTCATTTTAGCTCATTTAATTAAATTAAGATCACTTGGATCACCTTATTTATTACCTTTATATCCATTTCGTGGTTTAGGTACAGCAGAAGGTTTTCTCCGTTTACCGTTTGGCCAAACTGCACAAAGGCCTTCTTTCCTTAGACCAAGATCTAAATGGCGCTATAGCCCAAACAAAGCGAAGCAAAAACGTGATGGTGATGGTGATAATGAATGAAAAAACTCTTACTGTTCCTTATTATAATCTTTTTTGTTCTACAAACTGGCTGTACACAAACGTATGTAGTGGATACGCAACGTATTATTCATGTTGCTGGATTTGACATAAAAAAAAACAAAAACTTCCAAGGAACGATCTTATTTCCAGAGTATACACATGGTGTAAAGTCTAAACCAGAAACTCAATCAACATCTGCCCGTTCACTTGAAACAATCGCTTCACGATTAAATGCGAAATCACCTCACAATGTTGTTGTAGGTCAAATGCGTGTCGTTCTATTTGGGAAAGATTTAGGAGAACAAGGAATGGGGGAAATTATTACTAACTTACAACGTGATCCAAATATCGGGCGTGATGTACAACTAGCAATTGTAGATGGATCAGCTGAAGAGCTTTTAAATTATGGCAAACAAAATGGATCATTATATATTGCTGATTTACTCGAGCAAAATATAAGAAATGAAAACATTCCACAAACTGCATTAAATATTTTTTTATATAATTACTACTCTTCTGTATGTGATGCCTATATCCCTTATATAAAAATGGGCGATAATCATTCCGTCGCTGTTAAAGGACTTGCTTTTTTGAAAGGTGATAAAGTCATTATGTATACAGATAAAAGACATTCTGTTTTAGCAAAATTGCTTATTAATCCTACAAAAAATGGGCGTTACGAAGCGGCGATAAAAAAAGATAAGCATAAAGGCATGGTGGTCATACAAAACTTAGCTGGGGAAAGTAAGTATGATATAGATCAAACTGGTGACATACCAAAAGTGAAAATTCATTTGAAACTAAATGGATTAATTAAAAACTCCCCTACTTGGATTGATTTAAGAAAAAAAACAAATATCAATTATATAAAAAAACAAATTGAAAGAAATGTTGAACAAGACTGTGAAAAATTAATAAAACAATTTCAACAAAAGAAAATTGATCCTTTAGGAATACGCGATGAAATTAGAAGTCATACGAGAAAATGGAATATAAACCAAATTCGAGATATGTATCCGAATGTAGCTGTGGATATAAATCTAGACATTAACATTGTACAATCTGGAATCGGGGAATAGTGAGGTGAAATAAGCAATGAATACAATGAATAAAACAAAAACTGTCTCTCCATATTTTGCATTTATTTTATTGCATTCTCTCCAAATCGGCATAGGAGTTCTTGGATATCAACGTGTAATTTTAAAAAACGCTGGTTATGATGCCTGGATTTCTCTTATTATTGCGGGGATTGCAACTCATATTGTACTATTTTGCATGCTAAAAATGTTAGAAAAAGATGGAGATTTGATTAGCATTCATACGACGACCTTTGGAAAATGGATCGGTTCTATATTTTCCGTAATTTTTACTCTTTATTGCTTATTATTCTGCCTTACTGTTCTTCGTACATATATGGAAGTAATACAAGTTTGGATTTTCCCTACTATTAAATTATGGAAACTTACCCTTATGTTTTTATTAGTGACTTACTATATTATAAAAGGCGGGTTCCGCTCTGTGACAGGGATATGCTTTTGGGGTATTGTACTTCCTATTTTCGTGATATTTTTTTTAATTTATCCAATGAAGTATGCACATTTCCGTAATATTTTGCCTATTTTTACGCATTCACCTTTTGACATGCTTGTATCAGCAAAGCACTCCGCATTGGAGTTTCTGGGTTTTGAAACAATTCTTATCTTTTATCCCTTTATTGAAAAAGGAAAATCTTTAAAGCGATGGGCCCATGCTGGAATTGCTTTTAGCACCTTAATTTATGTAGTTTTAGCTATCGTATCCTTTATGTATTATAGTGAGGGTCAATTAAATCACACTATTTGGCCTACTTTAACAATGTTAAAAATTATTAAAGTCCCTTTCATCCAACGCTTTGAATATATTATTATTTTTGTTTGGTTTTTAATTATTTTACCAAACCTTTGCTTAACCATTTGGTCATCATGTCAAACGATGAAGCGTTCCTTTCATATTTCATTTAAATTTACATTACCGTTTTTTATTTTCATCATATTTTCAGCTTCTCTGCTTTTCACAAACCGTGAAAGTATCAATACATTAAATACAGTGCTATCTCAAGCTGGTTTATATATTGTATACGCCTATATCCCAATTTTATTTCTCTTTCATTCACTGCGGTGGCGCTTCAAAAATCAGTCGAAAAAATCTTCAACCGATACACCATAATCTCTGATACAATTTGATTAATACATTTGTAAAGGGGACAAGCGCATGAAGAAATATGTATTTTCTTTACTTGCAGTACTGAGTTTAATTCTTGCTGGATGCGGAGCTACTAGTACCAATGAGAAAAAATCATCTGAATCAAAGGAAGAACATGATCACGCATCGCATACTCAGCAAGCTGACATTCAAGAAAAAACAAAAGGAGTCGACACACTTCCTACCTTCTTAGACAAGCTTGATCCACAAATGAAAGATATCTACACTGTCGCTGGACAAAATGCAGAGCTATTAGATTGGATTCCATGTTACTGCGGTTGTGGTGATAGTGTGGGACATAAAAATAATAAAAACTGCTTTATTCGTGAAATTAAAAAGAATGGTGAAGTTGTTTGGGATTCCCACGCAACGACTTGCGTCAATTGCTTAGAAATCGCAGTTGAATCTGCTTCCATGAAACAAAAAGGAAAATCAACGCTCGAAATTCGTAACTATATCGACAATAAATACAAAGAGGGCTACGGCAAGCCAACACCTACGCCAATGCCAAAAGCTTAAAAACGGGGACATTCCTCGTTTTTTCTTTTCATTCGCTTTTTTTCTTAACAAATTCTTTCAAGTGTATTTCTCCTTGCTTGTCACACACTATATATAACTCCTCAGTAAGGAGGGTACACAGTGCAAACATATAACGACTATGATAAAGCTCTCTATTACACGTATTGCTGTAATTGGGATAAATTACTCGTTCTTATGGTTCAAACGAACGATCAACTATTTTCTAAGCGTATTGAACACTTTTTACACGCTTATCAATACAGTAAAGAACTACCAGAAGTTGATAAACAATTGCAGCTCCTATTTCAATATATTGACCATGCATCCCAAAAGTCACATATAGATGAAGTAGAGCAAATTCAAATGTAAAATATAGCGCTATTCTCTTTATGAGAATAGCGCTTTTTTAAAATGTTTATATCAATAAAAGTTTCCCCTTATAAAACTTTTATTGATAAACATATTTTTTCTTTCTTTTCTGTGCTACTTCATACTATAATTTAGTATGTAACTATTATAAGAGAGGTATAAAATATGGGACGAGAAAAAAAGCAAGAATATGCTTTACTTACCGCATGGGGAGCTTCTTTTATCGCTACACTAGGAAGTCTTTACTTTTCCGAAATCATGAAATTTGAGCCTTGTGTACTTTGTTGGTATCAACGTATTATTATGTATCCATTCGTTTTATGGCTCGGTATCGCTGTAGCAAAGAAAGATTATCGCATCGCAAGTTATTCTTTACCAATTGCAAGTATTGGTGCTTGTATTTCTTTATATCACTATGCAATTCAAAAAGTCCCAGCATTTTCAGCTGCTGGAGCAGCTTGCGGCCGTGTACCCTGCACCGGAGAATTCATAAACTGGTTTGGTTTTATTACAATCCCGTTTTTAGCACTTATCGGCTTTATTACAATCGCTGTATGTAGTTTTATTGTAATAAAAAACAAATAAGGAGATGAAACAATGAAAAAAATGCTTATATTTGGTGGTATTATTATCGCCTTGTTTGCAGCAATTTTCGCTGTCACACAAATGGAAGAAAAAAATGCTACTAGCCAAATGATTGATAATGCTACTGGTAGTACAACAAATGGTCCTGACTACTATACAAACAAAATTTCTCTTTCAGATCTTCAAAAGAATTTAAAAGAGAAAAAAGAAGAAACAGTATACTTTTATCAAACATCTTGCGTTCATTGCCAAAAGCTATCTCCTGTCGTAGTACCAATGGCTAAAGACTTGAACGTTGATATGAAAGTTATGGATATTGAAAAACTAGATGCTCCTTGGGATGAATATAAAATCAAAGGAACTCCAACAATCATTCACTTTAAAGATGGCAAAGAAGTAAGCCGTATTAGTGGTGAACAACCGAAAGACAAATTAAAAGAATGGCTTGAGCAAACGAAAAAATAACGAGAAAAGGAAACTCCTTCTACACATGAAATGGGCGTAAAATCCCAAACTAATGTATAAGGAGGGGGTTTTATGCCAGAAGTAAAATGCTCTGTTTCCAATTGTTCATTTTGGGGACAAGGTAACTTTTGTCAAGCAAGTGCAATCGTTGTTCAACCAGATGCACAAGAAACTGGTTCGAATACAAATGATTCATATACAAGCGCGGTTTTAACAAACGAGACGCTAGAAAGTTCTGTAACAACGAGTGTAGAAACTTGTTGTCATACATTTAAGCCAAAATATTAAACATAAAAAGCATACGATTACTCGTATGCTTTTTTACATGCCTCTCCAGAAATCATGCATCATAAAAAAATACAAAATAACGAGAATAGCTGTCCCGCATAGGGTAATGCGCCGATATATACTCTTCTCGCCTTCTCTTGCTTTCACAAATGCCAAAATAAATCCGAAAAACAATATTAAATCAACATATGGAACATAAAAAGAAAAAACGAGAAATGCATACAAATACACGATAAATAAACAGGTCGTTACTAAGAAAACTTTAAAAGCAAATTCACTTTTCATAATGTAACCGCCCCCCTATCTGTACTGTATTATATTCAGCAAAATCCAATAGTTGCAGTTAAACTCGAAGTAGAAATAAGCTACCGTCTATAATACGGTAGCCATTACGGAACATTATATTTCCGTTTATATATATTACTTAAAACCGAAGAAGGAATTTGCTCATAACGAATTTTTTCTCCAGTTTCATCCACTATATACAAATTGTTTCCTATATAATATATTCCATTTTTTCGTTTTGAATACACCTTATATCTTTCATTCGGCAATACCGTTTTCACTTTCGTTAACTGCCCATTTGGTTCTTGCCAATATATATCCACGCGGTCTACTAACGTAAGCACGCCAATTTGCTCTTGCTCTACTTTACGACCATTCCAGCTCACAACGCGGTAGCCAAGCTTATTCGCTTCATATTCAGGGCTCGCATGAAAACGGGAAATGATTACTTTTGTTTGTAATTGGACTCGGTCATATAGCCACTGTATATCTCGGTCATGCATACGAATACAACCATTTGATTCCCTACTTCCAATTGTCCATTCCCGATTTGTCCCGTGAATCGCATATTCATTTTTATCTAGTCCAAGCCATCTCGTACCAAGTGGGTTATTCGGTGCACCACCAGCTATTTTTTTTCGATGGTATTCTTTATTTTTAAATTTAGTTATAATACAAAAACTACCTTCAGGCGTAGGTGTACGATCTCTTCCAGTTGTTACGGAAAATGTTTTTGTATAATTTCCATTTTCAAAAAAAGACAACTGGTTTGTCGTAAGATTCACTAATATTAAATGATCTGTATCAGCAAAAGCACTAACCGGTAGGATGAAAAATAATAGGATGACGAAACATAACTTTTTCATCTATATTCCCCCTAGCGCTCACTATAATAAGTGGAATTAACTTTACTTTGCTCTTATAAATGAAAACTATCCATTAACAATAACGCCCCCATTTACATGAATCATTTGCCCGGTAACATAGGATGAATCACCAGATGCTAAATATACGTATGCTGGAGCTAGTTCATATGGTTGACCAGGTCTTTGCATCGGTACATTGCTCCCAAACTGAGCAACTTTCTTCTCATCAAAGCTCGATGGAATAAGTGGTGTCCAAATTGGTCCGGGCGCAACACCATTTACACGAATCCCCTTTTGTACTAACGATTGCGAAAGTGATCTTGTAAAAGCTACAATTGCTCCTTTCGTTGCGGAATAATCAATTAAAGTTTCATTTCCTTCATACGCAACGATAGACGCCGTATTTATAATGACATCCCCTTGTTTGAAATGAGAAAGTGCTGCTTTCGTAACGTGAAAATAAGAAAAAATATTTATACGAAAAATCTTTTCTAGCTGTTCTGCTGTAATATATTCTAGCCCTTGCTGCGGATATTGCTGCGCGACATTATTTACTAAAACATTTACACTACCTAGTTGCTTGACGGTCTCTTCTACAATATTTTTACACTGCTGTTCATCACTTAAATCACCTGGTAACAACACACACTTTACACCTTCTTGTTCTACACGTTGCTTCGTCTCATTCGCATCTCCATCTTCATCTAAATACGCAATCGCAATATTCGCTCCCTCTTTCGCAAAAGCGATAGAAACAGCGCGTCCAATTCCACTATCTCCCCCTGTAATTAGTACATTCTTTCCTTTTAACTTTTCGCTTCCTTTATAGTTTGGATCTTCAAACTGCGGTAGAGGGTTCATTAACGATTCAATACCAGGTTGTTTATTTTGATGTTGCGCTGGCATTGTTACAAAGTTTTTTTGCTGCGGCATATCTTCTTTCAACTCCTTTTCCTTATAATATGTGCACAATAAAAACTGAAATTCACACGTCTTTTTACGATTAATATTCGAATTTAAGACACAAAATATGAATTGTTGTAAACTTTTTATGCAAAACTATTGCAAAATAGTTAAAAAACGAATATTATATATAACTGTTGTGAAAATTATTCGTAAACAGAAAGGATGTTTATATGTTTAACCTTTCAAAACATAAAACTTCTATTAAAACTGAAATTATGGCAGGTATTATTACCTTCTTAACAATGGCATATATCATTGTCGTAAACCCTGTCATCCTTGGGGATGCAGGTGTTCCATTTGAACAAGCATTTACAGCAACAATTATCGCTGCTGTTGTCGGAACATTATTTATGGCGATCTTTACAAACTTACCAATCGCAATTGCACCAGGTATGGGATTAAATGCTTACTTCTCTTACTCTGTTGTAAAAGCTCATGAAGGCATGACTTTCGCAATTGCATTCTCTGCTGTATTCGTAGCAGGTATGATTTTAATTTTGTTATCATTCACTTCTTTCCGTACAAAATTAATGGAAGCAATTCCTGAAAACTTAAAACATGCAATTACTGCTGGTATCGGTCTTTTCATCGCCTTTATCGGTTTACGTTTAACAGGTATCGTTACAAAAAACGATGCAAACTTAGTTGGACTTGGTGACCTTCACTCTGCTCCAGTACTACTAGCATTAGCTGGACTTGGAATTACAATTGTCCTTATGTCTTTAAATGTAAACGGCGCACTATTTATCGGAATGCTATTAACTGGTATTATCGCTTACTTCACAGGACAATTAACATTCTCAAACGGTGTTACATCAATGCCTGGATTACCAGAAGGAATCATCGTTTCAAATCCAATTACTGCTGTATCTGATGTAATTAACTACGGATTATACGGCGTTGTATTTTCATTCTTCCTTGTTACATTATTCGATACAACAGGTACATTACTTGGCGTAGCGCAACAAGGTGGATTTATGAAAGATGGAAAGCTTCCAAAAGCTGGACGAGCTCTTCTATCTGACTCATTCTCAGCAACAATCGGTTCTATGTTCGGAACAACACCATCAACAGCTTACATTGAATCATCTGCTGGTGTTGCAGCTGGTGGTCGTACTGGTTTAACAACTGTTACAGTAGCTGTTCTATTCGCACTAGCAGCATTCTTCGGACCATTAGTAAGTGCCGTTTCAGGTGTATCAGCTATTACTGCACCATCATTAATTATCGTTGGTAGTCTTATGATGGGTTCAGTTCGCCACATCGATTGGGACGCATTTGATGAAGCATTCCCAGCATTCTTAGTAATCTTAAGCATGCCACTTACATCAAGTATCGCAACAGGTATCGCACTTGGATTTATTTCATACCCACTTATGAAAGTGGCAAAAGGTAAATTCCGTGCTGTTCACCCACTTGTTTATGTATTCGGAATCTTGTTCGCTTATCAATTGATTTTCTTACCACATTAAAATCCCTCATAAAGAGGGATTTTCTATTTATAAAAGGAAAGTAGAGCATCTAATTTCGATGCTCTACTTTCCTTTTATAACAATCATACGAATTACTTTTAACACTTCTCTTTTACTTGTAATTCTTTACTGTACTTTGGAATGAAAACTGATGAAATAACCATTACCATCCTACACTACACTCAATAAGCTGCTCCAGTATGCCTAAGTCCTTTATATACATTTTCCATATGTATCACCTCTCCACATACTTATCATATTACATCATAATATTTATTGAATATTGCCATCAAGTAGTCGTATTGTCCTCTGGCAGTATGCAGCTACCTTTTGATCGTGTGTTACAACAAGCACCGTTTTCCCTTGTTTATTAATCTCTTTTAAGATGCTCATAATTTTCTTCCCGTTTTCTTGATCAAGAGCACCAGTCGGTTCATCAGCAAGTATAATTTTTGTATCTTGTGCTAAAGCCCTTGCTATCGCTGTTCTTTGCTGTTCTCCTCCTGATAACTCGTAAGGATATTTGTTAATATGCCCCTCAAGCCCTACCATTTTCAGCATTTCTTTTGATATTTGCATACGTTTCTTATGAGAAATTCTTCTATATACAAGCGGAAGCATTACATTTTCAACAACTGTATAATCATCGAGTAGTGAAAAGTTCTGAAACACAAATCCAACTTCCATATTTCTATACTTATGATAATTTGCCTTTAATGTACTCGTATCCATTCCATCTAAAAAATACTTTCCAGCAGAGGGGCTATCGATTAAGCCAATAATGTTAAGGAGAGTAGATTTTCCAGAACCAGAGGGTCCCATAATAGCTATCATTTCGCCTTTTTCTATTGTAAGATTAATATCCTTTAAAGCACTAAAATCATTCTTTCCAAAACCCTTAGCCACATTTGCGAGCTGAATCATCTATAACACCTCTTTCATATATGTATTTTTTATTTTTAATACATTGAAATAAATAATTGTATATATAATGAAGATCATTACAATTGATATCGTACTTATAACAATCAATGATTCTTTAGATACTTGTAACGTTCCAAAAAAAGATACGGTACTATTTTCTAACCCCTTTTGAATTTCAATCGCTCCACTATTCTCCCATTGAAAATACGTATTTCCTATACATATCGATAAAATGAATAACAACATATACTCAATAATAAATGGAAGACATATTTGAAAAGTACTTGCACCTAACGCTGATTTAATAGAAATATTTTTACTCTCCATATAAAGTGCTGCCATTGATGTTAATACAATAGATAGAAATGAAAAAAATAAAACTGTGCCGCTTAATAATAAAGGGTATGACATATTATCAATACCTTGCTTTTCGTTTTCTAACAACTTATTCGGATTTGTAACATAATACGAATACCCCTTACCTTCTGTTACCTTTAATACGTTCTTTTGAAATTCATTTATATTTATCTTCTCATTTGTTTCTATAATTAATCCATTGTATAAAAGTTCTACACTATAGAACTCTATTTCTTCTGTTCCAATTGGTAAAATAGCCATGTCATCTAATAATGTAATACGATTATCCGATATTTCACCGCTCCGAGGATATGTAAATGGTGAATTTCCCTCTAAAAAGCCAATTACTTTTAGCTTCATTTTTCCAGATGGTATGATATCCCCAATAAACACCTTTTCTTTATAATTAGCCCCTAATATAACAGGTCTAATATCAAATACTGATTTATGAAATTCCGACTCCTCAAAATATCTTCCTTGTGAAATTCGTATATGAAAGTATTTATTAATATCTTTATCAACAATAAGAGTCTTTATAGTTCCATTTTCTTTTTTAAAATTAAATGAATAGTTACGGAACAAATAATTTGTTTTATTTGTTATTGGTATCGTATTAGATAACCCTTGAATGAAATGCTGATAGTCATTTTTCGCTTTTTCTTCGCTAAATAACGTTATATCTTGCGTCGCATAAAGTTCATAGAAATTTTTATTAGTCGATAAATTATTTGCCACTGTCATCATTTTTCGATATCCCGAAAGATTACTAATAAATTCTATAGATGAAGAAAATGCAATCACTAAAGAAATTACTATCATCAAACTTGGTAACAACCGTTTTTTCACAGACCGTATAGAATCAAATATAAAAAACATGACGACCTCCTACGTTCTTAAATGTTTTCCAGGATATATATTTATAATGTGCTTAATTGGAATTACAGTAACAAACATTGTAAGAAAAATCATAAAAATAACATTATATATGAATACATACGGTGTTAACGGTTTTAGTAAGTATGTTTGAAAATACGTATGAATGGCTCCAGAAAATATTTCTAACGTAAGAAAAACCAATAACATCGCTACTAGAGCAATAAACAAAATTTGAATATATAGTTCATAGTAAATCGATCTATTAGAAGCACCTATTGCTTTCTTTAATGAAATCTCTCTCTCTTTTTTGTAAATCCAAAATAACACTGCGGAAATGACCGAAACGATTGCAACAAGAATGAATTTATAATAGTACTTATTTGCTGGATCTATATGTGTTACATTTAGTTCCTGAAGATCTCGTTCATTCAGTATTTGAATCTCTCCCGAAAGTACTTCTTTGCTCCTATTCATAAATGTCTTTATTTCGTTATAGATGGTTGATGTAGGATTAACAACTGTTAACTGTAATTGTTTACTAGCGATAATACCTTTTTTAGATATAGTAGGTAAATTTTGAAGCGGAATGTATATGCCCGCTACACCGACATCACTGTCTATTCTCGATATAGTTCCTATTTTTTTATATGTATCATCAAATTCATATAATTCTTTTACATTCGTTTGATCACCAACAACCATATCATTTAAACTCCCGTGATGAAAATATTGCCCTTCAGAAATATATGGCGTCCAATAATACTCATCTTTTAAGTTCACAGCTATAATTTTTATTGCACCTGAACTATTCAATGCTTTTAAATTTTCTACATAAATATCACTTTTCACAAAATTATCTTGTATAAGAGGAATTATCGCTTCCAATTCGGTTTCATTCGCTATCGGAACAGTTAACGTTTGATTCTTTTCCGGAAAACCAATTTGAAAGGCAGCTATAAAGTTTCGTTTAGACTCTGTTAAAAGCGCGGCTACTGATATAGAAAGAAAAGAAATAAAAAATGACATAAGAAGAATTACGGAAAATAGTTTGTTTCTTTTTATATTTTTAAAAGCTAAATACATGAACCTGCTCCTTTTAGATAAGAAGGAGATGATGAACATCCCCTTCTCCTTATCCATATATTTATAAAGACAACTATTTTATTTGTTATCACTGTAATCGTAAGTTCCTATTACTATCAAAGGTTTCTTTGCAATCGTAAGTTTCCATTACTATCAAAATTACCTTTTCGTATCTCTTCTTGATAGTCATTATCCTCATTAGCATAATGCTCAGAGTATAGTCCTTTTGCACCAAAAGCGTTATATGCACCATTATTCACAGTAGCATTTAATGCTCTTCCAGATTCATGGGATCCTAATTTATCCGAAGCACTTGCAATGTATGAATTGCTGCCATTTGAATTAATAAAAGAAATCGCTACTGAACAGCGGGATGCATTTTGATTCGTAGTCGTCTGAGCTCTGTAAGATAGCAGATTACCACTTTTATGACCGCTTAAAGTTGAATAGAATGCACTTGTTGAGATTGATGTTGCTAATAATACTAAAGTCGTAATTTAAAAAACCTTTCCCTTCATTAACAATCACCTCATGAATTAAATAGCTTTGTAGCGCTACATCGTAATAATACTTCTCAAGTAAATTCTCCTCAATAAGTGTTCCATATGTTTTACAAACTCTTTAAAAACTTAAACATTTATACATTTTTAAAAAGTAACGTTATAAGCAAATCATACAAAAAAGACTGCAGAGAACTCCATCTCCACAGCCTAATTATTATTTTTGCAAAAACGACTGTAAATCTGCAAACTGTCTCTTTGCATCTTCATAGCCTTGCTCATATAGATTTTGTAGTTTTGCCGTATCTTTTTCCAT
This sequence comes from Bacillus sp. Brlt_9, assembly GCF_051948935.1. Classification (NCBI taxonomy): domain Bacteria; kingdom Bacillati; phylum Bacillota; class Bacilli; order Caryophanales; family Bacillaceae; genus Bacillus; species Bacillus sp. Brlt_9. The sequence goes on from NZ_JAYJLO010000012.1 coordinate 55,634, forward strand.
ACGATCTACTTGAAGTTGTACTTCTGGACGAATAACAAATAAGTTCCCAGCTTGCTCTTCTTTTTCAATGTAGTGCAGTGTTTCATTATATACTTCATAACGATTCAACATCGTGTTAACAAGGTTCGGATACTTTTTATAAGCTTTCGCTGCCACCCATCCAAACTTTGATTTTTTCTTTGCATAACCATGATTTCTCGTCAAAATAACGACTGATTTTTTAAATCCATCTTCCTGTGCTTTCCGAACTGGAATTGGATCAGAAATCCCACCATCTAATAACTGCTTACCACGGTAATTTACTACAGGTGCAATAAAAGGTAATGAACTAGATGCTTGTAATAAATTTAGTGCATCATCATTCGTTCCCTCTTTTTCAAAATAAACAGACTGTCCTGTTTCACAATCTGTTGTGCCTACAAGGAAACGCTCTGGACTATTAAAGTATGTTTCAAAATCAAACGGCACATGCTTTTCTGGAATTTCATGAAAAATGAACTCCATATCAAATAACTGGCGTTTTCTCCATAAATTTTTATACGATAAATATTGCGGGTGTGATGCATAATCAATATTTACTGTTTTATTTCTATTTCTTTGTCTGGAAAGATACGACGCTGCATGACAAGCACCAGCTGATACACCGATTACATATGGAAAATATAAATCTTGTTCCATAAAGTATTCTAATATCCCGCCCGTATATACACCACGCATACCGCCGCCTTCTAATACTAACCCCGTATTTTCAAGCATGTTATTCTCTCCTCTTTATATATTGACTCTTTAATTATTCACTATGTTAAGTATCTATTTCTATTATATATGAGTTTTTTTAGAAATTATATTCAAAAGACTTGAAATAAAGGAGTTTTTTCTTCCAATTATATTTCCAAATGTTTGGAGACATCCTTTATAAACCTTTGAATAAAATCTTGCTCTTCTTTCGTATATCCATCTAAAAGTAACAGCCACTTTTCTTCAGCTTGTTTATGCAATTTATTATGAGCTTTATATATTTCATTTCCACTTTCCGTTAAGCGGAAGAAAATTTCTTTTTGATTATCTAACATTTGCATCTTCTCAACGAATTGCTTTTGAAACAACTTTGTACAAATTTTAGAGATTGCCCCCTTCGTCATTCCCATTTCTGTCGTAATTGCCGTTACATTCATCAAACCATTTTTTCCGATACACTCGATAACATGTAACTCAGACAAAGACATACCACTTATACCTGTCTCACGAAGAAACTTCTCATTTTGTCCTTTTAAATGTTCTTCTTTTTTATGCAAAAGTGTACGAATGTCCGAAAGTATTTCCATTTGTTTCGTTGTATAATCCAACCCGTTCGCCCCCTAAGTTTCCAAAGAAACAATTTAACTATATACCATTTTAAAATCATTTTTTCATATTTACAAGTGAGAAAAACATGTTAAAATAAATTTAGTTTCCCAGGAAACTAAATTACAAGGAGGTTAACACGATGAAAAAATCCAAACTACATTTCATTTTATATGTTGTCTGTATGAGTGCCTTACTCGGTTCCTTCTCTCAAAATATTTACACACCTATCTTACCGATGATTCAAAGTTCTTTTCACACTTCTCTTTATCTTGTAAATGTAACAGTTTCACTTTTCACATTCGTTCTTGCGATTATGCAGCTCATATATGGACCTTTAATTGATACAAAAGGGAGAAAATCTGTCCTTATCCCTAGTTTAATCATTAGTACAATCGGTTCAATCGGATGTGCTTTTTCAGCGAACATATATGTATTTCTATTTTTCAGAGCTGTTCAAGCTATAGGAATAGCAGTTATACCTGTAGTAGCAGCAACAATTATCGGCGATTTATTTGAAGGAAAAGAACGCGGAGAAGCAATGAGCCTGTATCAAATGTTACTTGCGCTCGCACCTGCGATTGGCCCTCTCATAGGTGGTTATCTCGGCAGTATACATGGTCACGTATCCGTATTTCTCTTTTTGTCTACAATTGGTATCATCTTATTGATCATAAACATTTCACTACTTCCAGAAACAAAACCAGCTGTAAGTAAGCAACCGCAAGCAAAAAAGAGTTACTGGTTTATCTTAAAAAATAAAACTGGATTTTCTATTACTCTTATTGGCTTCATTCAATTTTGTATTTACTTTTGCTTCCTCGTTTTTTTACCGAGCATTTTAACAAATTTATTTCACTTAACTGCAAATGAAATTGGTCTTATGTTTGTACCAATGTCCCTTTCTATTATGTTAGGAAGTTATTGCTACAAGCTTTTGCAAAAGCGCCTCACAACAAAGCAAGCTTTATTCATCACTAGTTTCTTCAATATTATATGTGTCACTTTATTCTCTTTCACATATAGCATCAATATCCCATTCATCATTATCATTACATCTTTATACGGTTTTAGTATGGGACTTTCTATGCCAACTCACACTACTTTATTAACAGAAGAATTCGTACAAGAACGCGCAACTGCTATCGGTATGTATAACTTCATCCGCTATCTCGGTATGGGCACAGGACCACTTGTAGGTGGATTTCTTTTATGTAATCAAAATTACTTTTGGATTTTCTTCCTAGGTGCAATTACATTTCTACTTATCATTTTATATGCAATGAAAATGATACATTTTCATGCTTTACAAAAAGCAAAATAGAGACCTACAAATGGTCTCTATTCTATACTCTTTGATCTGCAACGATATGAATATCGATATACTTCGTTTCTCTCATGATTTCATTTACAATTGAACCTTTTCGTATTTCTTCCCAGCGTGTTCTTGCCGATTGTCCGAGTAAAATTTGCGTTACTTGTAGTCTTTTCGCGACTTCAATAATAACATCCGCTGGCTTTCTTCCTTTTGCCTCTTCTAAAACAAAACATGCATCAAATTGATTCGTAAGCGCCTTCCACTCTTCAATTGTTTGCTTTTTCCCTGCTGAAAGAGAATCTATATTTTCCCTTTCAACATTTAATACATACAATTCAGCGTTTAGCCGATCAGCCATGCGCCATCCCCGTCTTATTAATTTTTCAGCTGTTGAACTGTATTGTACACAAACGAGTATTTTTTCTTTCACGCCAATCGGTTCTATAACGGTTTGGCTAATCTTCTCGTCCATATCATCAGCAACTTCACGAAGTGATAATTCTCTTAGTGCTCCTAAATTATTGAGCGTAAAGAAATTTTGTAAGCTTTGCTCTATTTTTTCTTCCTTATATATTTTCCCGTCTATTAATCTCTTCCTTAATACTTCGGGCGTTGCATCGACAAGCTGAATTTCGTTTGCTTTTTGTAAAATAAAGTCTGGAATACGTTCCCTTACTTTGACATTCGTAATTTGAGCTACAATATCATGAACACTTTCTAAATGCTGAATGTTAAACGCTGATAAGACGGATATACCGGCATCTAACAATTCTTGTACATCCATATAACGTTTCTTATTTTTAGATCCAGGAATATTACTATGAGCCAGTTCATCCACAACAACTACCTGTGGTGCACGTTTTATAATTCCTTCCACATCGAGTTCATAAAATACTTTCCCTTTATAATCTATTTCTTTTAAAGGAACTTTTTCTAAATCAGCAATTGCGTCTTCTGTCTCTTTTCTTCCGTGCGTTTCAATTAAACCAATTACAATATCCATACCATCCTTTTTCATCTCTCTAGCATCAAGTAGCATTTTATAACTTTTCCCAACTCCTGGAGCTGCTCCTACATATAGCTTTAACTTCCCGCGATTTTGCTGACGAATATATTCTAAATACTCTTCTGGTGTTCGCCTCTGAAAAGTTGGTTTATAGTCATCCGCATACAAAACACTCACAACCTTTCTTTCGAAACAACGCTACCTCAATCCGTTAGATTGAGGTAGCACTGTTACTATTTCATTAGTTTCTGTAATTCTAAATTTAGCTTTAAAACGTTCACGCGGTTTTCTCCAAATAAGCCAAGTGCCGCACCTTCCGTTTGATCTTTAATCAATTGATCTAGCATTTCTTTCGGAATATTTGTTAATTTCGAGATGCGATCTACCTGCACAGAAGCTGCCTTCGGACTAATGTCAGGATCAAGCCCTGAACCTGAATTTGTCACTAAATCGATTGGCACTTCTGTAACTGGAACAGCCCGGTTTTGTTTCTGCCACTCTTCAATACTTTTCTCTACTCGTTTCTCTAAATCTGGATTAGACGGTGCATAGTTATTTGAACCAGATGCCTCTGCCTTATATTCAATACTAGAAACACGCCCATGAAAATAACGTGGATCTGTGAAATTTTGACCGATTAATTTAGAACCAATCACTTCATTTTTATCATTATATATTAAACTTCCATCCGCATTATCCTTCATTACTGCTTGTGCAATACCAGTTACAATAAGCGGATATACAAGGCCGCACAAAACTAAAAATGTAAAAGTAATCCGGATGATTGGTGCTAGTATACTTTGTTTCTTCGCCATCTTTTTCCCCTCTTCCCTATATGAACAAGCCGACAATTATATCAATTACTTTAATTCCAATGAACGGTACAATCACTCCGCCAAGCCCATAAATAAGTAGGTTTCGGCCAAGTAGCGCATTCGAACTCATCGGTTTATATGCGATACCTTTCATCGCCAATGGAATAAGTAACGGAATAATAACAGCGTTAAATAGTAATGCTGATAAAATCGCTGACAGTGGTGATGTTAATTTCATAATGTTTAATGCTTCCATTTGCGGAATCGCAAGTGTAAACATCGCTGGGATGATTGCAAAATATTTTGCAATATCGTTCGCAATACTAAACGTAGTTAACGCACCACGCGTCATTAATAATTGCTTACCGATTCCTACAACCTCAATAATTTTTGTCGGGTTGGAATCTAAATCAATCATATTCGCTGCTTCTTTCGCAGCTGTCGTCCCACTATTCATCGCTAATCCAACGTCTGCCTGCGCCAATGCTGGTGCATCATTTGTACCATCACCTGTCATCGCTACAAGTTTCCCTTTCTCTTGCTCTGCTTTAATAACCGCAATTTTATCTTCTGGCTTACACTCAGCAACGAATTCATCTACTCCTGCTTCTTTTGCAATGGTTGCTGCTGTCAATGGGTTATCACCCGTACACATAACCGTTTTAATCCCCATTTGGCGTAATTGTTCAAAACGTTCACGCATACCAGGTTTTACTGTATCCTTTAAATAAATTAAACCGTAAATACGATTATCCACTGCAACGACAAGTGGTGTTCCGCCCTCTTTTGAAATGAAGTCTGCTTTTTGATTTACATCTTTCGGAATTGTTCCACCTTGTGACCTAACCCATTCAATCACGCTACCTACAGCACCTTTTCTCACTTTCGTTCCGTCTTGTAAATCGACACCACTCATTCTCGTTTCTGCTTTAAATGGAACAAATTCACCTTGTTCTGCAAGTGCTCTATCATATGATAAAGATTTCGTTTTTACATATTCAATAACAGATCGGCCTTCTGGTGTTTCATCTAAAACAGAACTAATTGCTGCCCATTTTCCTACTTGCTCAATCGTTTCATTCCCTACAGGAAGCAATGTATGAGCCATTCGGTTTCCGAAAGTAATCGTACCTGTTTTATCTAAAATAATTGTATTAATATCACCCGCAGCTTCTACTGCTTTACCGGACATCGCTAACACGTTAAACTTTGTCACGCGGTCCATTCCAGCAATACCAATTGCTGATAATAAACCACCAATTGTCGTTGGAATTAAACAAACTAACAACGCGACAAGTACAGCTGTATCAATTTGAAACCCTAAATAGTTTGTAAAAATCGGTAACGTCACAACGACGATTAAGAAAATAAGAGTTAAGCTCGTTAATACTGTATTTAAAGCAATCTCATTCGGCGTTTTTTGACGAGCAGCTCCTTCTACTAACGAAATCATTTTATCAATAAATGATTCACCAGGATTACTCGTAATAGTAATCGTAATTTCATCACTGACGACCATCGTACCACCTGTTACGGAACAAAAATCACCGCCCGCTTCTTTTATAACAGGAGCGGATTCCCCTGTAATCGCAGATTCATCAACAGACGCTAATCCTTTAATTACTTCCCCATCACTTGGAATCATTTCTCCTTGTTTTACAATAACAACGTCACCTTTTCTCAGATCCGTTGCTGAAACTTGAACAATGTCTCCATTTTCTTTTACAACATTTGCAAACACATCTTTCTTCGACTGTTTTAAAGAATCGGCTTGCGCTTTCCCCCGTCCTTCCGCTAATGCTTCTGCAAAGTTAGCAAATAAAACTGTAAATAAGAGAATGAGAGAAACTGTTATATTAAACCATCCTGGTACACTACTAGAACGACTTGGAAGAAACGATAAAATAAACGTAATGATAAATCCAATTTCTACAACGAACATAATCGGATTCTTGATCATGACTTTCGGATTCAATTTCGCAAAGGATTGTTTCATCGCATGTGTCACGATATCACGATCCATCGTTTTCGCTTGTCTAACTTCATCTTCTACAGCATGTATATGTGACTCATTTACTCTTTTTTCTTTTACTACTACCGGTCTCATCATTTACCCTCCATTACTTCAATGTAAGAAATTCTGCAATTGGACCGAGTACTAACATCGGGAAGAATGTTAATGCACCGACAATTACAATTGTTCCGATGAAAATACCGCCAAATAAACTATTATCCGTACGGAACGTTCCGACTGTTTCTGGCACAACCGTCTTTTCTTTCAATGAAGCTGCAACAGCTAGCATCGTAATTAAACTGAAATAGCGCCCTAAAAACATAACTAAGCCAGTTGTAATATTCCAAAACGGTGTATTATCCGCTAACCCTTCAAATCCAGATCCGTTATTCGCAGCTGACGATGTGTATTCATATACCACTTGCGTTAAACCGTGGAAACCAGAATGAGAAATGGCATCCGTTCCTAAACTTGTTGAAAGAGCTAATGCTGAAAACCCTAAAATAAGCAGTGGATGAAATAGTATCGTTACCGCAATTAATTTCATTTCCTTACCTTCAATTTTCTTACCTAAAAACTCTGGTGTACGTCCAACCATCAATCCAGATATAAAGACTGCGATAATCGCATACATAATAATGTTCACAAAACCTGCTCCAACGCCGCCGTATACTGTATTTAACATCATATTTACGAGTGGTACTAACCCGCCAATTGGTGTTAACGTATCATGCATCGTATTCACAGCACCTGTTTCGGCAGCTGTCGTCACTGTTGCGTATAGGGAAGAAAATACTGTTCCAAATCGTACTTCTTTTCCTTCCGTACTTCCTTGTACATGCTGTATACCCATTCCATTTAACGCTGGATTTCCATGTAGTTCAGATGTCGTAATCGTTATAAACCCTACTAAAAACACCATAAATAGTGACACGAAAAGGATACGACCTTGCTTTTTATTTCCTACCATTCGTCCGTACGTAAATGGAAGTGCTGTTGGCAATAACATCATAAGCATCATTTGCAAAATATTACTCATTTGTCCTGGGTTTTCAAAAGGATGCGTAGAGTTTGCTCCGAAAAATCCACCGCCGTTATTTCCAAGTTCCTTAATGGACACGAATGATGCAACTGGCCCGCGTAATATACTTTGCTTTGCCCCATCAATCGTTTGTGCCGTAACTGCACCGTCTAACGTTTGTGGTACACCAAGTGCGACAAAGACTAATGCCGCAATAAATGCGATAGGAAGAAATACTCTCGTTAAAGCTCTCGTAAAATCAACGAAAAAGTTACCGAGCTCTTTTCCAGCGAGCCCTCTTATAAATGCCATAACGAGCGCTAACGTCGTTGCCGGTGCTGCAAACATTAAGAATGTAATTCCGATTAATTGTGATAAATAAGATAAACCATTTTCACCGCTATAATGCTGTAAGTTTGTATCGGCCATAAAACTAATTGCTGTATTAAAAGCGAGCGTAGGCTCCATTCCTTCAATGTGTGCTGGATTTAATGGCAATACTCCTTGTAGTCTGAAAATGAAATATACGACAACGATCATAAATCCATTTAATAAAACTAATGATAGTGCGTACTGTTTCCACGTTTGATTGTATTCTTTTACACCCGTAATTTTAAAAATAAGTTTTTCAAAAGGCCCGAATACTTTATCTAGCTTTTTACTACCTTGAAAAGCTTTCTCTAAATAAATTCCCGTTGGCTTTGCCACAAGAATAAACAACAACATTGTAATAACAACTGCGACCCAGATCATAATGAATGACTCCCCCTAATTAAAACTTTTCCGGATTTAATAATGCATACACTAAGTACACCGTAATTGCTGCAACAATAATCGATAAGGCAATCGTCATGATTTCTTCCCTTCTTTCACAACTTTATCTGACCAACTTGCAAGACTTGCCATCGATGCGACTAACACAACAAAAATCCCGATCATTACAACATCTAACATAGCTACCCCTCACTTTTGTTAAATTTTACCAATTAAATATTAAAAAAGAACACTGAGCTCTACTCAGTGTTCAAAAAATGAACAACAAAAAGTAAACCTCCTCTCTAAACGCTTACGAGGTTAGCTGTCGGATTCGGGCCTAAAGAGTAGCCCTACTTTCAAAACTGAAAGATTCACCCCAAGTGACGATGCACAAAATTGGTTCCCCCGCTCCATTTCTGGAACTCAGCGATTTTAGGTTTTTTTGGAAATTTTATGAATGATTTATGAGAGTAAATATACTCCTCTATATTTCACTTGTAAAGAGGCAAATTACTGAAAATAAGAAAATATCCATCTATTTAAACGCTTACATTGAGTGTTATTAATATTCTTTCATCTATTTTCTCGTCTTTTCTTTCTTTTTCATAGAAATGATATTTTAAATACGAAATAAAAAGAGCGAATGACATACAGTGCATAGCTTGTTGCACTTAGCATTCGCTCTTTTTTCATTCAACTTTTATTCTCCTCGTAAAAATGTACGCAAATTTCTCCCGCGAATATAAACTTGTGACAATTCTGCATGTAGCTGCTCATATTCGATAACATCTGTTTTTAAATATAAAGCGTCTTTCGATGGCAATATAATATAGGGCCTTGGAAAAATAGGATCGAGCACCACCAATTCTTGAACTCGCTCTACCGATACCGCCCAACGATTCGCTATATCTCCTAGTAACAACACATTCATCTTCTTTTCCCCCGCCCTATTCAAAAAATAAAAAAGAAATATTATCACAATTCGTAAACACGACAAATGTAGCTCCAATTGTTTCATAGAGCCTCGCTGGATATCGTTTATTCCTTGTAACAACAGTAATAGGTGCTTGAAAAGAAAAGCGAATGTGTTCTGTAAAGAAGCTAACGATTGGCAGCTCATCACCTAGTAAAATCACCTTCTTAATACACTCACAAATACTAGTAAAATCCTGCTTCTGACTACAATTATACGTCCAATCAAACCCGCAATTCCTAACTTCAGCCGCTATCTCTTCATTTGCTGTAAAAATAATTAACTCATGTTGAAAAGCTACTAAATCTACTAAACTATTTACCTTGCTTTCTTCTCCAACACAAATAAGTGTTAGCTCCATGTACCTCATCCTCCTTAGCATAAAAGAACTCAAACATAGATTGATATTCCCCTATACTAATCAGATTGATGAAGTGATGTATCCATCATGGCACCGTCCTCTCTCAAGACGCTTACGAAGTTAGCTGTCGGATTCGGACTTTGAGAGTAGCCCTACTTTCAAAATTGAAAGATTCACCCCTAGTGACACTGCACAAATTGGTTCCTCCGCTCCATATAATTGGACTCAGCGTATTACAAAAATATATTCTGGCTGATATGTTACTCCTATATTTGGAAAAAGTAAACAGAAAAAAAAGCCAGTTATACAACTGACTTTTTTCTTACCTACACATGCGCTTTATTCAATTTATACGCAAAATGATTCGTCGGCCCATGACCACTCCCAATATTTAGCGGCTCTTCAATTGCTATACTAATAAATTGTTTTGCTTCTTGAACTGCCTCTTCAATTGAGTATCCTTTCGCAAGTCCTGCTGTAACCGCTGAAGCAAATGTACACCCACTTCCGTGTGTTTGCTTTGAAGGAATCCGTTCACTTCTAAATTCAATAAACTGCTCACCATCAAAGAGTAAATCAATTACTTCATTACCTTGATATTCTGCATGTCCACCCTTCATAAGCACGTATTTCGCACCTAATTCATGCAGTACTTTCGCAGCTTCCTTACTATCTTCAACATTATGAATCTCCAGTCCAGTTAACACTTCTGCTTCAGGAACGTTCGGTGTTACAACCGTTGCTACTGGTAATAAATATTCTTTTAATGCTTGCACTGCTTCTTGTTGTAATAATGATGCACCGCCCTTAGCAATCATAACAGGGTCTAGTACAATATTATTCCAGCCAAATTTATTAATATGTTCTGCTACAATTTGAATAATTTCACTACTAAATAACATGCCTAGTTTCACAGCATTTGGTGTTAAATCCGTACCAATTGAATTCAACTGTTCCGTAATACCTTCTAACGGAACTGGATATACCCCTTGAACGCCAAGCGTGTTTTGAGCAGTAATTGCCGTAATAGCCGTCATCCCGTACACACCAAGCTCTTGGAATGTTTTTAAATCTGCTTGAATGCCAGCACCACCGCCACTATCAGATCCTGCAATTGTTAAAGCTTTATTTACTTTCATCCCACTCATCCTTTTCTATCCAAAATAGCGATGATAAATCGTTTTTGCTTCGCTTATATCTTTCGTTCCATGTACAAGTACACGTCCATCTTTGAAAGCAACTAATCTCTTTTCTTCCACAGAAAATGATAATAAATATGGATTTACATTTAAATCATTCACACGATCATCCAGCAGCTCTTTATATCGTTCAAAATCCATTTCCTCTTTATGAGGTGGTCTAATTTGAACTGTATTTCTCCCGCATAAAACTGCTGTTTTCGATGTGTTTTCTTTATTTAAATACGGATATATCGCATTCTCTCCGCACGAAGGACAATTGTGTTTACGAAGCTTTTGCACATTCATACATGAATATTCATTCTTCCATACATCAAATGACACAAGTCCATCTCGCAGTGATTCGTAATCTTCCACTAACAATTTAAGAGCTTCTGTAACTTGATGAGAAACGACGAGAGATACAGCAGGCGATATAATGCCCGCTGTATCACATGTCGCTCCGCCAAGCGGAATCGATTGTAGTAAACATGATAAACATGGTGTTTTACTAGGAAGAATTGTGTAAGAAAGGCCGTAACTCCCTACACATGCTCCATAAACCCATGGAATAGAATACTTTTGTGCTATATCATTTACAATAAAACGCGTTTCAAAATTATCAGTTGCATCAATAATTACATTAACGTTTGTAACAAGTTCTTCTAATTCCTCAGCTGTTACGTCTTGAACGAGAGCTTCTACCCTTACTTCACGATTGATCTCTTCTAGACGTTTTTTTGCCGCTACAGCCTTCGGAAGATTATTTTCCACATCACTCTCTGCATACAATTGCTGCCTTTGTAAATTACTCCAATCGACATAATCTCGGTCAACAATCGTTACTGCGCCTACACCAGCTCTTACAAACATCTCTGCATTTGCACTACCTAATGCACCTGCACCGATAATGAGTACATGCTTTTCTCTTATCTTTCGTTGCCCTTCTTCTCCAATTGGAGAAAATAGTTCTTGGCGAGAATATCGATTATTCAACTACGCTCATTCCTTCTAAAGGACTACTTGCTGTTGCACAACGTTTACGTGCAATACGACCTGCCTCAAATCCTAAACGGCCTGCCTCAATACCTAATTTCATTGCGGATGCCATTTTAATAGGATCTTTTGCTCCTGACACAGCAGTATTTAATAACACACCATCGGCTCCTAGTTCCATCGCAAATGCTGCATCGGCTGGACTACCAATACCAGCGTCAACAATAACTGGTACTGTCGCTTGTTCAATAATGAAGCTTAAATTTAACGGATTTACAATACCAAGCCCTGATCCAATCGGTGATGCTCCTGGCATAATTGCATGCACACCTAGTTCTTGTAATTTACGTGCTAATACAACATCATCAGATGTGTACGGAAGTACGATGAATCCTTCTTCTAGTAACATTTCAGATGCTCTCAATGTTTCTACCGGATCAGGTAATAACGTTCTATCATCACCTATAACTTCTACTTTAATCATGTCGCAAAGCCCTGAAGCTTTTGCTAATTTTGCAATACGAACAGCTTCTTCAGCATTTTTTGCTCCAGCTGTATTCGGTAATAACGTATATTTTTTCACATCAAGTTTCTCTAATAAATTAGGCTGCTTTGCATCGAATATATCCATACGACGTACTGCGAACGTTAAAACCTCAGCCTCAGATACATCAATTGCCTTTTGCTGTACATCAAAATCAGGGAATTTTCCTGTTCCTAATAAAAGTCTAGAATGAAATGAAAATGGTCCAATGTTTAACATAATCAACCGCCTCCTACGAAAGTTACAATCTCAATTTGGTCTCCATCAAAAACAGATGTATCTGTATGATCATCTTTTTGTAAAATATCTTTATTACGCTCTACTACAACAATTCTGTTTTCCAACTCTAAATGTGTAAGTAGCTCAGCTACTGTTTTTACACTCTCTGGCACTTCAATTTGATTACCATTAATTTTTAAATTCAAACTTCCATCCCCTTTCTAAACTGTTTTAGAAAGCAATGAATCTAACAAGTGATTCGCCTGCTTTCCTTCTATTAAATCCGCCATATACTGACCAGAAACAGGACTTAATAAAATGCCGTTTCGATAATGTCCCGTGCAAGCATATAAACCTTTTATTTCTTCATGCTCTCCCATATAAGGAGCTTCATGATTTGATTGTGGTCTTAATCCTGCCCATGCACTTTCCCATTCCGCTTCTTTTAATGCTGGCAATATTGTATACGCGCGCTCTAATATAGAAGTAATACTTTCTGGTTGCACAGTTTTATTGAACGTACGGGGCTTCATCGTTGCTCCAATTACGTAACGTCCGCCGCGCTTTGGTGCAATATAAAATCTTTCTTGGAAAATAGGCGCCTTTAAAAGTGGTTTTCTACTTCTTACCGCTACTACTTCTCCTTTAACTGGATATGTACCCCATTCGCGGTGAAAATAACCTAGTAACTTCGTGCTCCATGAGCCACCCGCAATCACAACTTTTTCGCAAGTGATCATACCTTCGCTTGTCTCAATTCCAGTCACTTTATTATTTTCAATACAAATATCAAACACCTCTGTCTGTTCATATATATCAGCACCCGAAAATGATGCAGAATGTGCGAATGCTTTCGTAAGCTCTGGTGCGATAACATGGCCATCTTTCGGATAATATACAGCCCCTATAATTGACTCAGAAAGAAATGGCTCTTTCTCTCGCAAACGATCTCCCGCTAGAAAGTAAGAATCTTCACCGGTTTTCTGCTGCCAATCCATAATATGAAGAATTCTTTCCTTCTCTTCTTCATTTTGAGCAATGCGATAAATGCCTTTCTCTTCATACCCAATATCGATGCCTGTTTTTTCACGTAAAACTTCTGCAAGTTGTGGAAATATAGCACGGCTTTCTCTCGCAAGTTCAAATAGCGGGTCATATTCATCCCATTCTGCCTGAACACCAAGCAGGCCAGCCGCTGCTTTTGAGGCTTCAGATGCAATCTGTTCCTTCTCTACAATCGCTACTTTATGTCCTCTTTCTGCTAGAAAATGTGCAACTGAACTACCAATTACACCACCGCCAATTATCGCTACATCATACTTCTTACACATGTTTTTCCGCCCACTTTCTTATTGATTCCTTATAAGATTTCGCTTTGCTATACGGGTTACTACTACTTATAATCCCAGACATAACAGCAATACCACTGACGCCGTTAGTAAGAACATCCCCGATGTTTTCCGTGGTGATTCCTCCAATTGCTGTAATCGGTATGGATAAACACTTTGCAATGTTTGAAATTTCTTCAAGCCCTCTCGCTGGTACACCTTTTTTGCAATCTGTCGGAAATACATGACCATAGACGAGTGAATCCGCTCCATTCTTAAATGCATCAATCGCCTCTTCTAAAGAATGCACAGAATAACCGACATGCAAATAAGAAAACTTTTCTTTCACTGACCTTACATCTGCGCTTCGATATCCTAGCTGCACGCGCGGAATGTTTAATAAAATAGCAATATCAATTCGATCGTTTATCACTATTTTCGATGCCGGAAAGCCTTTCTTCAAAAGACTTTCCACACCTTCATACAATTCCTTCGTACTTTTCTCACGCTCACGAATATGCAAATAATCAATTTCACTTTCAATTTGCATCGCTATATTTACTAACTCTTCGAATGACATGTGACCATTTGAGATTACATGAAGCTCATTTTTCATATTCATTCGCCTACTTTAAAATGGTTTCGAATAAATCATCGGCCGGAACGATTTCTTTTGTCATCCCTTTATCTTTCAGCCATTTATTTTGTTTCTCCCATGATTCTTTTGAATCTGATAAGAATGGCTCATCTTTCGTTTCCATCTTCTCTAATAAAATTTTCATACTTTCTTTTTCAACTTCTGGTACAAGCGGGAAATTTTCTTTTTCTTGATGATTTAATAAAATATTTAATGCTTCATCTGGATTTTTCTTCATAAAATCATAGCCTTTTTTCGTGCCACGTAAGAAAGCTTGCAGCGCTTCTTTATCTTTCTTCAACGTTTTATCACCAGTTACAAATACAAGTTCATGATAATTCGGTACACCATAATCAGCTGGATTAAAGTATGCTGGTTCATGACCTTCATGACGCATAACAGGTACTTCATGGTTAATGTATGCCCCTGTTACCGCATCCACTTTTTTTGTAATTAGTGCCGGTACTAAATCAAAGCCAACATCGACTACTTTCACTGTATCTGGATTACCACCAGCTTCTTTTACCATCGTTTTTAAGTACATCTCACTTAAAGGTGTTCCAGAATATCCAACTGTTTTCCCCTCTAAATCTTTCGGCGATTGAATGCCTGCTGACTTCAGCGATACAACATGATTTAATGGTGAACGTACGACAGCTCCAATTGATTTCACTGGAATTTGTTCATTTGCTTTTGCCATGACAACATCAGGCTGATAATATAAGCCCACTGTTACTTTTCCTGCAGCGGCTAAAGTTAATGGGTCAGTCGGATTGGAAGGGAATTTAATATTCACCTTTACACCTTCTTCTTTAAAGTAGCCTTTTTCAATTGCCGCATAAATAAAGCTATGTACCGCATTTGGGTACCAATCAAGCATGACCGTTATTTCTTTTTCTTTTTTACTCTTATCTGGTGCTGAATTACTAGAACATCCAGCGATCATTGCAACTAATAATGTGAACACAAAGATGCGTTTTAATAATTTCATGAATACTTCCTCCAACTAATGAATTTCTTTTCTAATATCGAAATAAGTATGACGAAGAAAATAGCTAATAATGATAACAATACAATGGGTGCAAATACACCTGCTCCGTCTAACTGCGTCATCATTCTTTTACTGAAATACCCTAGCCCAGCTTGTGCACCGAGCCATTCACCAATTGCTGCCCCAATTACACTAAGCGGAACTGCAATTTTTAAAGCTGAGAAAAAATAAGGAAGAGCAGATGGTAACTTTAATTTAAGAAAAACATCTTTTTTCGTTGCCCCGTACGTAACTAAAAGCTCTTCCCATTCTTTTTTCGTACTGCGTAGTCCATCATACGTATTGACTGCAATTGGGAAAAACGTAATTAAAACCGTAACAACGACCTTACTCCAAATCGTATATCCAAACCATAAAACGAAAAGCGGAGCAAGCGCTGTAATAGGAATCGTTTGTGAAGCCACCAATAATGGATAAAATGCTCTCTCCATCCAATTACTCGCATTCATTAACATCGCTAACCCTACCCCAAGTACGATAGAAATAGCCACTCCTATTAAAACGACGTATAATGTTGCCAGCAAATGAACCGTAAATAATATATCTTTTAGTTTCCATATCTTCATTACAATTGCAGACGGTGACGGTAAAATGTACATTTCATCTACAATTCTTGCGCCTACTTCCCAAAGGGCAAGTAAGATACTAGAAAGTGTAAGGGCGGGTAATAGCTCCTTCAGCCGGTTCATCATACGAGTACCTGCCTTTGTAACATACTAAGAAGCTCATCTTTAAGCGCTAACACTTCAGGCTTATATAAATCTTTTCTTGTCCGATTACAATCAAGCGGTACAACCCTCTCGGTTAAAGTAGTTATCGGTTGCTGCTCTATTACCAAAATTCGATTAGAAAGAAACAATGCTTCTTCCACATCATGAGTGATAAATAAAATTGTTTTTTTCCACTCTTTCCATTGTTCAAACAACCATTCTTGCAAAGATGTCTTCGTTAAAGCATCCAGCGCGCTAAATGGTTCATCTAACAACAATATCTCCCCGCCTGTTAATAAAGTTCGAATAAAGGATACACGTTGCCTCATACCACCAGATAAATCTTTCGGATACTTTGTCTCATACCCTTGTAAGCCAAATTTATGTAGCAGTTCCTTTGCCTTTATTTGTGCTTCTTTCTTCTGTACACCTTGGCACTCTAGCGGCAGAGCAGCATTCTCAATAATCGTTCTCCACGGCAAGAGCATATCTTTTTGAGGCATATACCCTACAGGATGGCTCTTTGTTTCTGTCAGCTCTATCTGCCCAGTACTTGCTTCTTCTAAACCTGTAATAAGGCGAAATAGAGTACTTTTCCCGCATCCACTCGGTCCAATAATACTTACAAACTCTTTATCTTGTATAGAAGCATTTAATTCATTGATGATTGGTTTCTCATCATAATGAAAAGAAACATTATGAAACTGTAGTATGTTCTTGCTCCTCAAATCCCCACATCTCCTTACGGTAGGACATATCCCAGAATAAATATTCAAATCGACTGGAATATAGGAAAATCTCCTCTAATCGATCTAGCTCTTTGTCAGATTTTCCAACTGCCATTTCATTTAATAAATCTATTAACCAAATACAAAGGTTACCGTATTCTTCAGAACTATATCCTTGAATCCACTCACCAAAGAACTCATGATCTCTTGCTCCAGGAATATCATTTAAACGCTTTCCAATTTCCCAGTAGCTCCACATACACGGAAGAAGTGCTGCTATTAATTCTGCAAGTGTGCCATTTTGAGATACAGACATCATGTAATTTGTATAAGCTAAATTCTTAGCAGATGGCTTTGCAGACTCTATCTCCTCTATAGAAATTCCAAGTCTTTTTGCATATTGTTTATGGATTGTCATTTCTCCATTTAATATGCCATCAATTTGTTCAGCAAATTTCCCCATTACTTGTGGATTCGTTGCTTTTACAACACCAATCGCATATAGCTTTGCATAATCTAACAAATATAAATAATCTTGAATAATGTAATACTGAAACTTATCTTTTTCTAACGTGCCATCCCCCATACCTACTACAAACGGATGATTATGACTCATCTCCCAAACTGGTTGTACAGTTTCTAATAATCTATCGCAAAATTTCATTTCCCTATCCCCTTCCAGTATGTGTATATAAATAAAAAACCACTTCTAAATAAGAAGTGGTTACAGCAAATAAAATTATAATTTATTCGTTGCTCCACTTCCCTTCGCTAGTATTACCTAGATCAGGTGTTATAAGGGTTAAGGATTATTCCTCTCTCAGCACAACAAGCACCCCTAGTGGTTTCAATATGAAATTTTCAAACAAAAAATCCCCGTTTCTATACGCAAAGAAACGGGGACTTAATATTATTGTCCGAATTGCTTCCCTACGCTAGCATAATCTAGATCAGGTAATGAAAAGGATCAAAGGCTTACGGCCTACTCTCAGCTGGCAACACCAGCTCTCCTAGCAAACTATGAAATTATCACTGTCAGTATAACATCGTAATAAGACATCATCAACTGTTTTAATTTTCTCAATTGTCAACAAAATAAAGAAACTATATAATACTTATATTCTATCTTAGAAATTATTATCCTAATTAATTGGATAATAAGGAATCATTATCCTCAAAAAATTTATTTTTATATTGATTTCATATTACATTTATGTGAATACACCCACTATATTATATCTTTATACTATAATAAAATTACAACTATACAACTAGAGGAGGTCTCTATTATATGAATATGAAAGCCACTGCTTTAACAGCAACTACTGTCGCAATTGCCTCTTTACTTCCTTCTATGGGAGAAACAAATGTACAAACAGCCAACGCTGAACAATTATCTAGTGTGAAAACTGGATATGTCAAAGTCGATCAAGTAACCTTACATACAAAAGATAACGCAAATAGCTCTTCAATTGATACAATTCGCTTTAATACGAAAGTGAACATACTTGAAACAACTAATGGCTGGTATAAAGTATCTGTTAATAATAAAGTAGGTTACGTACAAAAAGATGCTATTCTACTAAAAAACAAACTTCAATCTAATAATCAATACATCGTTAATGCCAATGCATTAAACGTTCGTTCTGAACCTAATTTAGAATCTTCAATTTTAGATGTATTACCAAATGGGAAATTCGTTACCATTCAAGAAGAACAAGGCGAGTGGTATAAAATTTTACATAATGGCAAAACAGGTTACGTACAAAAAGCATTCGTTTCTAACGGTTCACAGCCTTTAGTAAAAGGCATCACAGTTCAAAATAATACGAAATACACAGTTGCAACACCTAAACTTAATGTACGTAGCACCGCTAGTACAAGTAGTGCACTACTTGGTTCATTACAAAATGGAACACAACTACAAGTAGTGGAAACTGTAGGAACTTGGTATAAAATTCGTTTTGGCACAGGATACGGATACGTGGCAAAACATTATGTAGTGCAAAATCAAGCACAAGTTCAAAAAGCCCAAACTGCTTCCATTCCAGCAGTTTTCAAATTCCCTACTCAAGGAAGAATTAGCTCAACCTTTGATATGCGTTGGGAACAGATGCATTACGGTATAGATATTGCAGCTCCAGGTAATGTCTCTATCCAAGCGGCAGCGGCAGGCAAAGTTGTGAAATCATATTATTCAGCTAGCTATGGTAATGTTGTATTCATCGCCCATCAAATAAACGGGAAATTATATACAACAGTCTATGCTCACATGAAAGATCGCACTGTACAAGCTGGTGATCAAGTACAAGCTGGACAATTAGTAGGTCATATGGGAAACACAGGTCATTCATACGGGCAACATCTTCATTTTGAATTACACAATGGAGAATGGAATTTTGAAAAAACAAATGCAGTAAACCCACTGCCATATTTAGTTAGGTAAATTGTATGCCACGTAATATCAATATACCTCTCTTAATTGAATACTTAGCCTTTTTAGGCTTAATCTGTTGTTTAATCATTTACAATACAAATACTGTATTTTTATCTATTATCATTGCTTTTGTTGCTTTAGAAATTATGATGGAATCCTTTCAAGTTCAACTAAAACAAAAAATTGCCCATATTTATAATGCCATCTTTCTATTAAGTGCCCTAATAACAAATGTTATTAGTAATGGTTTTTATTTATCTACCGTAGTTCCTGTATTCTTTATGGCTGTTTTATTATTCATAGCTAGATACATTCATGTTCCTAATAACAAAAAACACGAACAAGAAGCTTAGAAAGAGGAGACACTGTGTATCAATCTTTCAAAGATAATCCACTAAAATATATATTGAATTTATATAAAAAAACAAATACTTTTTTTGGTATACAAGGAAGCAATACGGCACAATTTCTCCTTTATGGAATGTTATTTCTCGTCTTAATTACATTCTCCTTGCTATATTAAATCGAGTAATAGATATTTAGCCCTAGACTATTCGAATAAGAATTGTCTAAGGCTATTGCTGAAAAGGGACTATTAGAACCCTCTAGTATTACTTCCATCGGGAAGCTCGTTAAATAGAAAGGCAGATTACTTATGAATGAAAATATACGGTGATGATTATTCAAAAAATGCTCTAATTGAATTTAAAACCTTAATTAGATTAATATGAAATTTTGAGTAGCCCTCTTTCATAAAAGGTATTTAAACAGTTATATACATGTTCGATACAGTAAAAAGGATCTCACTTTTATGTGAGATCCTTTTTACTGTATATAGAAAATGCTCTTTACCCACAAGCATATTTTTCATAAATAAAGCTAAGATTATATTTTTTCTCTAAGCTCATCCTTTGTTCATCATCGCACCAATAGAACAGAATGTCATGAATCGTTGCATAACGCTTATTTTTAAGAAATAGTTTAAAGAATGATGGTAAACAATCATGTAATTGTATAAATAAATAATTGCGTAATATTTCTTCTTTATATTCAATGCCCTTACAAATATACAATAATTCTTCACAATAATATGCATGTTGTGGAACTTGGATCATTTCGAAGAATGGCACATATGATAATAACTTTCCGATAAAATGATCATATCGATCCATTATTCCTATCGTCATATGCTCCATCATATCTTTCATTACATATAAATAATCATCTACATGAGTAGTCTTGAGTGGGTCTAATCGATCTGAAATTTGAGAAAGTACAGCTCTTTGACAAGCTAACACCGCTTGACTAGGTCCATAGTATGATAGGAAGTCTGTACACTTACGATATTTTCGTAATAAGTCATGTGTATATAAGTCATAAACAAAAGTATTACAATACATTGCTAGACTCATCATATCACTATTTAATTGCTCTTTTGATAGTGACTTAGCTCTCTTACACATATAAAAGAATGTAAATTCTAATACTTCTTTATGAGATAATAAATGTTTACAGTCTGTTATACATTTCTCATTAAATTTAACTCTATCCCAAATTTCTACATCCCCATCAGTTAACTCACCAATACGATATTTAATAATTAAATAGTTTAAAGCAACCGCCTGCGTCAAAAGATCCCACGTTTCATATTCCAATGAAGTGTGAACAAACTCAGCTAGCCCTTGATTTACCATAAAAGTATTTGCTTCTTCATACCAACCAATCTCTTGGCATAAGCGAAGAATACGTACTAAAGTTGGAATTTCATCTTTATGAAACTGCGGTAAATTCTTTGCTTTATTCATTCCATATACGATAAATGCCGCTAAATTTTCTTCTTTATAAAATTCTTTTTCTTTCCACACTAATATAGTTCGTTCTTTCCCTTCACCTTTTGGGTGACAAGGTACGAGCAAAGAAAATAATTCAGCGAAATTATTTGGCTCTATATATGTATCTGTAACCAAATTCCAATTTGGATCGCGCTGTACAGCCTTCATATAATTCCCCTTCCCTTTTGTCTACATAGGAGATATTAATCCATTATTACATCATTAATAATAAATATTGTTATATTCGAAATCTATCATAATACTTATATCTATCAGTATATCATTTTTTCTCTTATTTAAAATTAGGAATGACAAATTTAAATAAACTGTCGAAATTACTAACTGTATACTTATTATATAATGTCTCAGATACATCATGCTAACATATTAGCTTAATTCTATATACTAGTATAATGCATCTGATTTTTATACGTAACTTACCCCGCTAATTAAAGTCTTGCTTTATTCCGTATGCTCCGAGATTTCACTTAAAGCAAATCCAGCTTGATCATCTGCTGATTCTCTTATAGCTAAATCACCTAGCGCTAACATCCCAACAAGTTGACCACTCTCAACTACTGGTAATCGTCTAATTTGATACTGGGCCATTAACTCTGTAGCTTTTTCAATAGAATCATCTGGAGAAACTGAAATAATGTTTGTCGTCATTACATTTGTAATTTTATTAGATCCAGGATGTTTCTCAGCAATTCCTCGAACAACTAAATCTCGGTCCGTAACAAGCCCAACAACTTGCTCATTTTCAACAACTGGAATCAATCCAATCGATTCTTCTTTCATCTTTACAGCAGCCTCATATACATTGTCTAGCGGTGTACACTGTACAATATGAGTGCTCATCAAGTCTCTCACTCGTGTCATTTTTATCTCCTCCTTTTTATACATACCATAGCTTTTCCTAAATCCCTTTATTTATTTCAGGAAAATCAGTTGATAAAGGAGGATTAACGCACAATAAAAAAGAGTCAGCAATGTGCTGACTCTTTTTTTATGACCCGTACGGGATTCGAACCCGTGTTACCGCCGTGAAAGGGCGGTGTCTTAACCACTTGACCAACGGGCCATGGCTCCGCAGGTAGGACTCGAACCTACGACCGATCGGTTAACAGCCGATAGCTCTACCACTGAGCTACTGCGGAATAATATATGGTGGGCCTAAATGGACTCGAACCATCGACCTCACGCTTATCAGGCGTGCGCTCTAACCAGCTGAGCTATAGGCCCATATACTTTACAGGGGCAGTAGGAATCGAACCCACACTGGAGGTTTTGGAGACCTCAGTTCTACCTTTAAACTATGCCCCTAAAGGATGCCGACTAGAGGACTTGAACCCCCAACCTACTGATTACAAGTCAGTTGCTCTACCAATTGAGCTAAGTCGGCATAAAAAAATGGTGGCTCGGGACGGAATCGAACCGCCGACACGAGGATTTTCAGTCCTCTGCTCTACCGACTGAGCTACCGAGCCAACATAAATGGCGGTCCCGACCGGGGTCGAACCGGCGATCTCCTGCGTGACAGGCAGGCATGT
>NZ_JAYJLO010000013.1:0-68206 GCF_051948935.1 Bacillus sp. Brlt_9
ATACTAGTCTGCAATTCTTGTTACCACTAAAGATGAATTCCCATAAGAAGAAATTTCCCCTTGTGCAACATCAATTATAATACTTAATGAATCATTTGCATTTAATCTAATTAATACTGTTTTCCCGATGGTATAGGCATTCAAAACGTTTGCAGGGACATCTGTACTTATAGCTGTCGTACCTTCAATTTCACTTTCTTGAACTGGGGTAATGTCATTAATATATAGCCTGAATTTCAAAACTGTATTAACAGGGGTTAAATCACGATTAAAGACTCTTGCTGTTAAATCCATATTAATTTCATATATTCCACCACTCAACACCTGGATACTATTAGTTAATAAATCAAGATTTGTTCCCAAGGATGGACCAAGATTCTGGAAAATTACTTTTTGGCCCACATTTGCTGTACGAAGTGTATTAGATCTATCATACAACGCTCCATAAGCTATAGTACTTCCCGCTGTGCCAGTAGGTCCTGTGGGGCCTGTGATTCCAATTCCAGTTGGACCTGTGGGGCCAGTACTTCCGATTCCGGTTGGACCTGTTGCTCCCGTTTCTCCCGTTGGACCGGTAATCCCAGTTCCTCCTGTTGGACCTGTGGGGCCAGTAACCCCAATTCCAGTTGGACCTGTTATTCCTGTTGCTCCCGTCGGTCCGGTTACACCTGTATTCCCAGTCGGACCAGTAGGTCCTGTAGGTAAAGTAAACGCTGGAATCGGTGGCAATGTAGGGCCCAACAAATTAGGATTAAATGCTGCACCGCTTAAAAACTCATTTTCATCATTCATGTACACACCTCCTTACAATGCTTGTACTTATCATAATTATTAAATGCTCAATACTAGATAAATGATCTTCACATAAGCGGAATCTCTCTTTTTTTATTTTCATTCGACAAAATATGACAATATAGTTGTAACTGGATTTGTTATGCTTGGTTGAGAAATCTTACAAATTGGATGTACGGAGGAAAGATATATGAAACGCAAATTACTCACAACATTAGCTTGTAGCTCATTGCTTTTTGGAACGGCTGCTTGTAGTTCAAATGATAAAACCACAAACGAATCCAAGCCTAAACAAGAAGCTAAGAAGGCTGAACCAGTTACTACGACATTATTAATAAATGAGTTCAAGAAAGCTGGTATAGAAGCTGAAAACGCTACTGATCTACCACAAAAGGAATTCGGAAACATGCGTAAAGATGGTAAACGAATCCTTACTCCAGCATTAGGTGAGGATAAAGGTGGCCGTGTATTTGAATTTAGTAAGAAAGAAGATTTAGAGAAAGCTAAGAAGTACTATGATGAGCTAGGAAACTCAGCTCCAATGCTCTTTTCACATACATACGCTAAGGGTAATTTCCTTCTACAAATGAATGGTGATATGAAAGATGATGATTTTAATAAATATAAAGAGGTTATGGATAAGGTAGTGAAGTAAACAATGGCACTCAAAAGAGTGCTTTTATTTTACTCTCAGACATAAATAAAATATATTATTTATTAAACGAACAGTTAAAAAGGGGAGAGCGCAATGGGGGTAATGGTAGGGGTATTGTATGGGTTAGTATCTTCAAACTTTTTTTGGGGTTATATTATACCTGCATGTATTGTCTACTGGGGAGTAAATAATAAAGATACAATGTGGGGGAAGGAATCTTACGATAAAGGCATGCGGCAACGCGAGTGGGTGTTTGTAATAATTCCTTATGTAAACTTTTTTGTAAGTATATTCTTTATTGGTCTGTTCGTATTAAAAGGTATTTTTTGGCTACTTGAAGGGTTTTTGGATGATAAAAGAAATCGATTTTAATTAATAGTAAAAAACGGTTTTGATGCTAGTATAAAACCACATGAGGAATAGAATCGTGATAAGAGAAGTACAAACTGTTTCTGAAATTATATACCTTATTTAAAATGGTTCAAGTCAGAGGAAGGCACCTTAGGGTGTCTTTTTTATGGATATTATCGAGGGCTATAGCCCTCTTTTTTTATTTTCGTTCGACATGATACAACAAAATAGTTGTAACTGGATTTGTTATGCTTGGATGAGAAATTATACATTCCCTATAATTGGAGGAAGCGAATTATGCAAAACTCATTTTATACAAAGTGATGGTTTTGGTTTATCATTGCTGTTGTGGTAATTGTTGTGGTTGGAGGAAAAAATAAAAAAGAAGAAGCTACAACAGCTCCCGCCGAACCGAAAAATGAAATAAAACAAGAACAACCCAAACAAGATGTTCAAGTTCAACCAGAAAAGAAGGAACAGCCTAAACAAGATATTCAAGCTCAACCAGAAAAGAAGGAACAACCTAAACAAGATGTTCAACAATCTGCATCGGGATTTACAAATCCTATAAAAAATATCGATAAAACTACTGCTATGAATGCCATCAAAGAAAAAGCAAAAAGAGACTTCCCAGATGATTACATGACACAGAATTTCGTAGCAGATGAACAATCTAAGGCGTTTGATTATTTAAATGGTATTGAACTCAAATCTCAAGAAGAACTAAACGTTATGAAGAAAGTGATCAACGACTTCCCTAACGATTTCATGACCACTAAATATGTGTATGAAGAACAGATAAAAGCTATGAACAAGCAGTAATAAGATACTATGTTGTTCATTTTTTCCGGATCGAAAATATGGATTAATACGGTGAAATATAAATTGGATGGGAGTCCAATACATATTACTAAAATTAAAGTGGTTCAAGTCGGAGTAAGGCACCTTAGGGTGTCTTTTCTTTTGTAATACAAGGCGCATCACTAACACCAACCAAAGTTTACATAAAGTAAGCTTATTATTTTATAAAAAATACGGATTTGATAAACAAATAGATTACGAGAGGAACATTAGTTGTTCCTCTTTTTATTTTAAACAAGAAAAAAGGAGAATAATCAATGACAAACACACCAGAAAACCAAACACAAAATCAAAATCCAGAAGAGAACCAATTACAGAATCAAATTATTTCTCAGGTTATTCCAATGTTAGAGAAACTGATTACTCAGTTAGCGGAGAACCCACCTCAGAATGAAGATAATATGCCAGGTAACGATAATAAGTTTATGGAGATTGATGATATTGTAGACAATCTAGTAAACGCTGGAATTATCACAGCAAGTAATTTTATTGTTAATGTTGAGCTGTTTAAAGGGAGTCCGATTACTGTTGGTATTACAAAACCTGGTGATCCAACAGCAGATGTAACGCAAGAAGTAAATGCAGAAGATCCAGTTAAGCTAGAAGAAGATACAGAAGGTATTAATTATACCAAGTATATTAATCTCCTATTCAAATTAGGAGCATATACCGCAACAGATGTAGCACGTATTGTAGAGCTAGGAAAACTAACTCCAGATCAATATAAAGAAATTACAGGAAAGAATTACGAAGCATCTACAGTAGAACAACTAGAAGGGACGCAATAAGCGTCTCTCTTTTTATATAGAAAGGAGCGATAACAATGAAAGAATGCAGAGAATGTGATTTCGATAAAAAAGACTACGAGGATGTAAAGGTTCGCCTTGCTGTAGTAGAAAGTAAGGTTAAAAAAATTGAGGAAAACATTGAAAAAATCCTGACCAACACAAATTGGCTTGTAAGGACCATTATTGGTGGATTTATTACAGCAATCATAGCGTTTCTAGTAAGAGGAGGTGTGTGATATGAACAAGCAGCATATCAAAAAACGTTTACGAAACTGGAAAGTCTGGATTTCGATTGCATCTTTAGTTGGTTTTCTCCTCACAAGAGCAGGAATTCCCGAGGCTAAGAGTTTTTTAGATGAGCTTATGCCTTATGTATTTACAGTTGGTTTATCTCTAGGTATTTGGACAAGTCATGAAGAAGCAAATAAAGAAGAAGTTGAAAAATAACTTACACATTAGTTACTATTCACAAAAAATAATAGTTTGGAACAAAACAGATAAACACCCGAAACAAGTGCTTATCTGTTTTTATTGCATTACCTTTTAAAAACTTCATTTATCTTTTATTTTTTCTACTCTGCATTCTCTTAATTAAATAGGAGCTTAATTCATTTGGTATAGAACCCCTTTAACTATTGCCTTTCTGAAAATTATCAATGAATTAAGCTTAACTTATTAAATAAAGGAGACATGTACAATGGATCAAATGGTTGCTACAGCACAAGAATGGGTAAATAAAACTTATAAAGATCACCCCCATTATGAGGTAATTGATATCACCGGAAAAACAGGTTGGTCTACAATGTATGCTTTAACAAGAGCGTTACAGATTGAGCTAGGTATTGCGAAACCAGTAGACCATTTTGGTTCAGAGACATTAGCAAAGTTAACAGCATTAGGAAATATTAGTATCAATTCTAATACCAAAGCTAATATTGTAAAAATTATTCAAAGTGCTCTTTATTGTAAAGGCTATAGTGCTGGAGGTATTACTGGAACTTTTGGAACTCGTACAGAAGTAGGTATCAAGAACGTTCAAATGGATATGACTGGGTCAGATTTAGCAAATGGTATTGTAACACCAAAAGTATTTAAAGCACTTTTAACAATGGATGCTTATGTATTAGTTAACAAAGGTAAAGAAGCAATTCGTAATGTTCAACAGTGGTTAAATCGAAAATATATTCATCGAAAAAACTTTTCCTATATGCCATGTGACGGACACTTTTCTAGGGACGTTCAAATAGCATTAATGTATGCAATCCAATATGAAATTGGTATGGATGATGCAACTGCTAACGGAAACTTTGGGGATGGAACTAAGGCTGGTATTAAAGCCAATGAATTATCTATTGGGGATAAAGATACCTCGAAGTCCTTTGTACGACTATTCCAAGCAGCCATGCTTTTTAATCATAACTATGTAGAGTTTGACGGCGTATTCAATACACTTCTAAGTAGTAGAGTAAAAGAATTCCAGGAATTTGCTATGTTACCCAAGACAGGTAAAGGAGATTTCGCAACTTGGTCATCTCTATTAGTTAGTACAGGAGATCCTTCTAGAAAAGGAAAAGCCTCCGATACTATTACTGAAATTACACCCGCACGTGCTGCTACATTACGTAGCAATGGTTATGAAACAGTAGGGCGTTACTTAACAAATGTACCTAATTCAAGGTTAAATAAAAAAATTCAACCTGGCGAATTAAAAAATATTTTCAAGTCAGGGTTAACTGTATTTCCTATTTACCAAACAAATGGGGCTGAATTGTCATACTTTAGTGAAGACAAAGGAAAGTCTGATGCTATCGCAGCAGTAGATGCCGCAATCGCTCATGGATTTACGAAAGGGACAACAATTTATTTTGCAGTTGATTTTGATGCACGAGATCATGAAATTTCGAGCCACATCTTAGATTATTTTAAAGGTATTAGCAGTAAGATGAAATATCTTATGCGCAATTACTATAAAGTCGGCGTATATGGATCACGTAACGTTTGTAGCAGAGTTTCGGAAGCTGGATATGCAGAAACTTGCTTTGTAAGTGGAATGTCTACAAGATTTAGTGGTAATTTAGGATTCCCGTTACCAAAGAACTGGGCATTAGACCAAGTCTCTACGATTACAATTGGAACCGGCGATGGCAAAATCGAGATTGATAACAATATTATGTCAAATAAATATAAAGGTGAAAGCTCCGTAGATTCTGCAGATGCACTTGCTAGAAAGAAACTTATTGAATTAGCTAATAAAATCCCAATCCTTGAACCTCTAACAGTTGCAAATTTAGTACTTGAACATGAATTTCCTATTTTTGATGTAAAAGTTGCACAAGGATCTGTTATTGTAAGTAGTAAAATTAAAAGTACAGAGCCAGGCTCTCAAGTCATTGAGATTAAAAATGGTCAAATTGAAGGCGTGCTACCTGCAGAACTAACAACACTATTAGGTACTTTGTCTATGGAACATCGTCTCAAATTTGAAAATTTAACGCAAGAGCTTGCAGTATCAATCAAAAATGGAAATATAGAAACAAAAACAGCTATTGATGGTGCTAGGATCAATGTATCCCTTATCTTAAACTATCCAAAAATCCCACTTTTTGATGGTGTAGAACAAGATTTATCATTTGAGTTTAAATTATCTTTTATTAATATAAATGATGCTGGTGACATGCTTATCGACTTTGCACAAGCGAAACTTGTACCAGTTGCATTGGTTGGATTAGTACTAGCTGTATTAGCCCTTGCTGCCTTTTCAAGTGCAGCTGCAGTTGCTACAGGAGTAGCAGCACTTTTACTACTGATAGGAAACGCAATTAAAGACGCATTTGGCAATGGTGGTAATGTTTAATTTTTCATAATTAAATGCTATATTAAAAGCACACAAATATTCTTGATTTTAAAAGGATTTGTGTGCTTTTCTAATGAATTTAAGAGGGGGTTAAAAATGCAGATACAGTACCATATTTCCGCACAATCATACGGAACAGAAGTTAATAAAGCTTTAAAAAAGTGGTATTGGTATTTAGGACTATTGGCCCAGTTTTTGTGCATGATTATATGGACAGTGGATTATTTAATTTCTAGAAGTACATATAATTCATCTGAAATAGTATTTATTAACATAATGACCCTTGTACTCGTTATATTTTTTGCGATTATGATTCATTTCATGTTTAATACTTGGCTTCCAAAACTACACAACAAATTTATAGTTAAAAAGAATCAAAGAAACATAGGTAACGTTATACTAGAACTTGATGCAGACTATATACATATAACTTCTGATAAGAACACGTTAACATATAAGAGAAATAAAGTATTAGGAGTAAAGACATTAGATTTAACACATTGTATTATATTTTCCCAAAATATTTATATTGTAATTCCCAAAAACCCTGAACCAAGTGATGTAGATAAGCAGAAGTATGCTGAGGATCTTACTGCTATTATAAAAGAAATAGAGCGCACTTCAAAACGCAATGAAAATTCTAAATAAACTAAAAATATTATATTGAAAAATAAGGCAATCATATCTTTATGTGTGATTGCCTTATTTTTGTCTACAACAATCTTCTAAAAAAAGAAAATACTATTATCTCCTTTTTTACATTTTAGTGGTTCATTCCTCTTTTATTAATTGAGAAGGGCATTATGAGAACTTCTTCAAGAGCTCTTTTTTCAAATAACAATTAGGAGGAATTTATTATGGCTTTAACTTGTTCAAATTTCAATTATTTCAATGGTGCGATTGGTCAAACAGGAGGTTCAATCTGTGTAAATCCTGGCTCTACAAACGTTGCTGCTTCTGTTTATTGGAAAGGCAGTGCTGTTGCTGTGGATTTCCCCTTCACTTTACATTTGCAAAAAGTAAATGCTAATGAAGCATGGGTAACATTTGCTTCAAGAAGTGGTAACGCTAAAGGTGGAGGAACTGCACATGTAAACTTCACAAATATTGGAGCTTATGGTCAAGGTTTACGAGCGCTTCTTGTCGATGGTGCAGGAAAACAAGCTGGTTCACACATTTTCATACGCTAACCGAAAAAATAAAACCTAAATAAGCATCTAAATAAAAAATAGTTTGTTAAATACTTACACAAAAAAGAGGGGAATCATACCAGATGGATGATTCCCCTCTTTTTATATTTAATAGCACCTGAAAAAACAAGAAATATTACCCTAAAAATCCTTTTAATTCTAAGGAAAAAATGAGATAATACAACAATAAAGAACACACGTTCTTATTTTTTGTATATTTTAGTGAGTTATTCCTCTTTTATAATTGAGGAGGGCGTTTTATGAGAAACAATACAGTTGAAGCATATTATAAAAAATACGAAAAAAAATTAAACGAGCCTATTGTTCGTAATTTTTTGAAAGAAAAAGCACATTATAATTTATTTCAATCAGCAATTGAAAGTCCTACCAAAGAAAATATATTTTTGTTAAATCGGACCTTCTCCGAATATTATCGTAAAGTTAAAATCATCAACTATATTAGTACATTAATACATTTCTATTCGATTGATTTCGATAAAAAGATGGCCTTAAATAAAAAACGCAACATCTTAAATTTTGATTCTTCTACAGGAAATCAAGAGAATACTACTGTAAAAATAACTATTGGATCATCTTCTCAAGATGACTCAACTTATATTGACTTTGAAAAAAATATGGATAACTTAAAAGATCATATCAGTGATGAACGATTATACACAGCTTTAAATTACTTGTCTCGCAAGCAACTAAACATATTAAAATTAATCTACCTATACGGTTATTCCAATAAAAAGGTAGCTAAGACACTCAACATATCCGAACAAACTGTATCTTATAACCACAAAAAAGCACTACAGAAATTAAGAGAAACTATGAAGAAAGCTGAAGAGGATAAAGCGAATGAATAATGACTTTTTAAATAGAGTAAATGACCTATGTTACGAAGAAATTATTAACGAATTTTCGCCAAAGATTAAAAAAAGTTTACGAAATACTCCTTTTCAAGAAAGAGCAGATCTAGAACAAGAAATAAAATTAAAAATATACGAGAAGATGGATGTATTAGAAAACATTTCAGCTCCCCATTTTTTTGAATTTGTAGAAGAGTTGTAACCGTATACTTTTTACTTTTAGAAAAGGCTTGTCTGTCGAACAACGAAAAAAGAGCACCAAATGGCACCCTCTTGAAATTCCCATGACATTCTTCTTTTTTCGTCAAGAGTCTTTTATTATTAGTACAAAAATACAGACAGAATAAAAAGAAGTCCCCCGATACTTTGGCCGGTAGAGAGGACAACTTCCAAATGCTAATCAAGCTTCTTGCAAAGCTTATTTCATTGATTTGTTACCATTAGTGTACATTTTTTGAAATAGATATGCAAGAGGCTACATTTCCTATACCTAAAATTAGGAAACTAGCCTGTTTTGTTTTGTCTTCAAAAAGGAGAAAAAGCATGAGTAATGTAATCAAAAGACGTCACACATCCCAATATTCACAGATTCATAATAATCCACTACAAAATGATCTGGAAGATTTGCGTTCACTTGGATTACTTTCTTATTTAATGAGTCTTCCAACAGATTGGATTATTTATAAAACGCAGCTACATAAAAAATTTAGTAGAAAAAATGCTGATGCTGCCTGGAAAGAACTAACTGAAAAAAATTACGCTATTGGGTTTGCAGCATATGTAAATGGAAAAAAACAGCATTTCTATAACGTTTCTGACGTTCCTTTTACCTCCAAAGAGTTTTTTGAATTTGTTCGTGATACAGTTAACGAACTCCGCAAGCAAGGATTCATAGTTAAATCATTATCTTCGATGATGCACGGAAACCTTGTTATTACTGAGGAGATTACTAATGTACTCTCGGTACAACAGTCGAAAAATTCTACGGATCTCTCTAATGTACCGAGAGTACAGTACAATGAGTTCAGTACTAACAGTACATATACAAAAGAAATATTAATAAAAGAAATATTAACAAATGATGATGATATACCGAATGTCCCACCTTCGGACGATAATCTATCATCTATTCAGAATGCAAAAAAAGAAATATATAATCCTAATTTAACTGAAGACGATCTATTTTGTATTTCAGATAATATTCGAAATACATATCAAGGGAAAATTCAAAAGCGCTCATTCGACTCAATTTTGAAAAAATGTATTATTAATTATAAAAAGGGCACAGTTCCTCATTTTGAAAACTATTTAATTACAGCTATCGACAATAAAATTACAGAGTTAGAGAATCGTAGAG
Source organism: Bacillus sp. Brlt_9 (assembly GCF_051948935.1). Taxonomy (NCBI): domain Bacteria; kingdom Bacillati; phylum Bacillota; class Bacilli; order Caryophanales; family Bacillaceae; genus Bacillus; species Bacillus sp. Brlt_9. Next base: position 9,721 of record NZ_JAYJLO010000013.1, read on the forward strand.
AAAGGGAGAAACGGCTGTTTGATTTAACACCAACGATGAAAGGTAAGCAGCAAAAATCTGCTAGAAAAGAATTAATTCCTGATTGGTTGCGTGAACAACAAAGAGGTACTCCAAAAGCGCCCAGTAGCATTACACCCATTTCTTATGAAGAAGAGCGCAAGCGCCTTGAAGAAGTGCTGGGGAAATATAAGAGGACTTAATGGCTTCCCTATTTACCTAAATAACCATTCTTAAAGTTTATCCTTAGATAAAGAGAGAATAAATTGAATTAAGAAGAAGACTTATACAGAAAAAAAGAACTATTACAATCACATATATTTTACTTATTATTAGTTTATTTATTATGGGCGATCCTAATATAGAGCACATATAATTTTCAGAGACGGGTTTAATACGTCCTATGAATATACACATTGGAAAAATGAAATGATCCAAAATCTTGATGACCCAGGAAAATATAACGAATTAAAAATGAAACAACTCAAGAAATATCGACATTAAGCCTGCTACCATACTATTAAATAAGTGACCAATACATATTATTAAAATTAAGATGATTCAAGTCGGAGGAAGGCACCTTAGGGTGTCTTTTTTTATTTTCACCCGACAAAATATGACAATATACAAATAGCTTGTTTGCTACCATGAGGTGAGAAATCTTACATTTTGAAAGGGGAAATAATATGAGCAACACCCGAGAAGAAAAAAGACAAAATGAACGTTCACAAGAAAGATGGTATAAAAAAATTATAGGGTTCCGTTCCAGCACTAAGTGGAAAATGGTTGTTGCATGTTTTATATACCTCACTATTATCGGTGGAATAGCTGGAGCTTTTAAAGATGAGAAAAAAGATTCACAACAGGCAACTGCTGATGTTGAAAACGAACGAAAAGAAGCAATAAAAAAAGCTCAAGATGAGGATAAAGCAAAAGCTGATGAAGAGAAAAAGAAACAAGAAAAAGAAGTTGCTGCACAATCTGTAGAGAAAAAAGAGGAATCACTTGAAGATAAGGTTAAAAAGCTTGCTAGCAACGAATTTGGCAAGGGAAAAGTTGAATCTGTTAAAGTGAATGACAACTTAGGGACTGAAGATCCAAACGATAAAATTGTATTATTAACTGCTGAAGCCAAAGAAAACGTATCAGCAAATTACACTAAAAAAGGCATGTGGATTGCTACAATATCTATATTAAAAGATTTAAAAAATGAAAAAAACATAAGCGAAATTGCTTTCTTTTATACATATCCACTAGTGGACCAATACGGTAACGAGAAAAAGGATAATGTCATGAAAATCACATTTAATCGCGAAACATTAGACAAGATCAATTACGATAACTTTTTACATAACAACTTGCCTAAAGTAGCTAATCAATATTGGGAACACCCTGCATTAAGTAAGAAATAATTAGTACTCGAAAGGGTGCTTTTATTTTACTCTCAGACATAAATAAAATTAGGGGTGATGCGCATGAGAAAGGGATTTATTGTGGGATTACTGCTTACTACATGTCTTTTATTTTCTGGTTGCTCAGCTAATATGAAATATGTAGAACATGAGACTAAGGAAAAATTAGAAGATAGTCCTTTAGGTCCTTATATTGAAAAAGTCGATTATAAAGCTGATAAAAAAGAAGAAGATACTACACCAGTAAATATTCAAGTAAACGTAGATGAAAAATTCTCAGATTTGTCTACCATGGAAAAATACCAAATCATGTATACTACGCTCGATCAAATTATGGGTTCTTTTAATGATGTTTATTGCGGAGAGAATAGATCCTGTCGTTACAAGGAACTTAAATTATTGTATGATGACGATACATTTGTTATGGACATTTTTGATAAAATGCTTGTTATAAACGATTTCGACAAATATTCAAAGCGTGATTATGACATAGAACTAGATAATAGCACTTATAAAGCTAACTCCAATAATACCTCTAAATACACACCACAAAAGAAAGAGAAATTCGCTAGTAATGGAATGAACTATAGGGTTATATTTGATTTTATGAAAGAACAGTACAGAATCCTCACAAACAATGACGAAAACTACATCCCTGAAATACATGATCCGCAAGTTGCTGAAATAGCTGCTAAACGTTTTGGAATTACAGCTAAAGAAGCTGGGTACATTTACGAGAAAGTACAGATGGATGCTTTTAATTAAATATAGATTTTAAAGTGCTCAAAAAAGAGCACTTTTTTTATTTGACAGACATTTCTAATTTATGTATAGTTATAACTAAGTTACAACTAAGTTATAACTAAAACAGTTAGTTATATATTTAAAAAATAGGGGGAATGTAAAATGGCTAAAAATATTTTCATGTTAAGAACTAAACCAGAGAAAATCGAGCGATTTGAAAGCTTTATCGAGGATAAGTTCATCGCGATTGGTTGGTCCAAAACTGGCGATTTAACAGGCGCATCCACCGATGTAATTCGCGAAAAGCTATCCTCTGCATATCCGAGTTATGAAGGTCAATCATTTAGAACCAATTTTAGTATGGTCAATACCTTTGTTAATGTAATGAACGCTGGTGATATAGTTCTTGTTCGTAAAAATGGTATGGTTCATATAGGAGAAATTAATGAGTATACGTGGAAGAAGGATTACATCGAAGATTATATGCCTCATACACGTTCAGTCACTTGGTTAAATGAAGTTCCTTTCGAAGAATTTAATGCAAAAATACAATCTTTACTTAAAAATATTCGCACGGTTTGCCGTTTTAATGGCACATGGGAAGAAGCTGAAATTGAACAATATATTACTGGCGAAAAGCCAAAAACGACTAAACTCGAGGATAGTGAAGATCTACTTAAAGAGTCATTAGAAACATTAAAATACTTAATGAAAAACTCTGAGGATGAAACTGTTAGATTGGAAGCTACAAAAGAAATCTTGAAGCTTATCAATAAATAATTCACAAGGGGTACAAAAATGGAGAAAATATACAAGCAATTTGAAGAAGGCTTTAAAAAACATATTACTGGTGAAGAATGGGTGCACGATTATGGAAGTAAACATTGGGCGCATTTAGTAGCGACTTCGATATTAAAAGAAGAAAAATTGGCGAGAGATGATGTATACGGCGAGCATCTGTTAGTAGAACGTTTCTATTTAAATGAACCACAACAACATTACAGTGCTAGAATGTATACAAGTCATAATGTATTTCAAGTAAAAGATGCATATGAAGACCAATATATTAATAACAGTAGGCCTGGAGAAATACTAAAACGTGCATATGAAACATTAAAGTTTTTATATGGCAAGGAAATCAGTAACCCTAAATTTATTTGGAAGATTACTGAAGAATTTATTGATGTTTATATGTACAGTTCACATAACCCTGACGTTTCAGTTGATATCCTAATAAGGGAATCATAAGCATAATAAAAAGCCAGAAAAGGCACCTTTGGGTGTCTTTTTTATTCCCCCTCCGACATAATATGACAATATACAGAGTAATAGTTTGTTACTATAGTTCAGGAAATCTTATATTTTAGATACTGGGGGACAAATATTATGAACAATAAACTATTAATCGCACTCACAGGTTGCGTTTTAATTATGGGATTAACAGCATGCTCAACTAACAAAGCAACAAGTACTTCTAATGACTCTAAATCTGAAGAAAAATCACAAAAAGAAGCCGATAAGGACCAGAAGGCTGAAGAAAAAGCTAAACAAGAAGAACAACAGCGTCAAGAAGCTGAGGCGCAACGACAGGCTGAAGAAGAGAAAGCTAAACAAGAAGAACAGCAACGTCAAGAAGCCGAAGCACAACGACAGACTGAAGAAAAAGCGAAGCAAGAAGAACAGCAGCGTCAAGAAGCTGAGGCGCAACGACAGGCTGAAGAAAAAGCGAAGCAAGAAGAACAACAACGTCAAAAGCAGGAACAATCCCATAAACAACAAGAAGCACAAGTGCAAAAACAAAAAAAGACAGAGAAAGAAGCACGTGAAGAACAAGAGAGTTTAGAGTACGCAAAAAGGAGAGCGCAATCATTTGAAGATAAAGAACGAGAAAAAATGAGTTGTGACGACGCAAAAAATGTTCTCGAACAATTAAAAAATGCCGAACAGAATCCGGCTATAAAAGATAGTATTGTAAAGTACCAAGAAAAAGTAAATATGTGCAGCAATTAATAAAATAACTTAACATGGTAAAACAACATTTGGATGGGAGTCCAATACATATTATTAGAATTAAAGTGGTTCAAGTCGGAAGGCACCTTAGGGTGTCTTTTCTTTATGTAAAATCATAACTAATTATTATTCCATAAATTTAATAGAGTATAGATGGAACTAAATCCATAATACTCTATTGAATTTTAATAGAATTACAATATCATTTTTTTAAGATCATCTGCCAGAATATTGCGAGTGATAATTGAACAAGGACCATTTAATGGTTTCCAAGGGTGTATTATCGTCACATTATCAAAAAGAAATTTATGGACAAAAACCATTGTTCCAGGCTTAATATTCTGTTCGCCTACCCCAAAATCAAGTTTACCTTTCATAAGTGTTATTAATTTACCAACATGAGCCGTAAAATAATCAGTGTCAGTTGATCGATAATACAAATTATCTCTTTGCATATGAGCTACTTTCTCCAGTTCGCTTAAAAGAACCTTTGCCACTCCAATTACACATTCACCTTGTTCATATTCCCAAGGATATACTATAGTGAAAACTGGATCTCTTCCGTTATAATAATTATCAGCAATTTCATGAACAAAAATATTCGTTTTAGGATGAAGTGCTACACTCCCCCCATGAAGATCTAATACACCTTTCTCAATTGTAACGAAATTACCCAGTGCCCACATATAATAAGCAGGTCGATGATACGAACTATATTTATACATGTTATATAACCTCTTTTCTCAGAATATATATACCTATATATTCTGAGGATCTTTTAGTGTATAGGCTAAAAAAACGTTATATACAGAGATAAAAATTAGAAAAAATCAGTAGCATTTGACCAAGTAGCAACATGATATACACTAATATTAGATAATAGTCTGATACATATTATTAAAGTTAGTGTGGCTTATGTCAGAGGAAGGCGCCTTGCCATATGCTCATCAATCTAAATTTTTAAATTATCCCCCAAACAAAATTTTTATGTCTTTTATAGTAACAAAGTTCGTTTTAAGAATAATCCGTTCTATTAGGTTGATGAGGATGAGTTGCTTCCCCTATTCTTATCCCCTTCTTTAAACGTTTAACAAAAATAAATAAAGTAGTGAGTATCCCCACTACTTCGTAAGTAATCAGCCATTAAGAGGTGTTATGTTAACAGGGCGAATATTGCACATTATCTCCCTCATTTAGACTATGCTTTGGTTAAGATTTATTACTAATAAACTAAAAAAGACAGCATTATGCTGTCTTTTTTAATGGCACACCTTATGCCAATGACCCCAGTGATCCTGAACCCAATGACAATGAGGTGGCCATTGACCTCCGCCTCCACCTGATGGTGGTTGTGGAACAGGGCATTGTACCCCTAAATAACTTAAACCTATAATATCCATACGATGGACTGTACCAGGTTGCCCATTCTCTATAATTTCTACTGTCCCATCCCCTCGTAATCCCATCAATATAAAGGTGTGGTCTGTTCCTGCCCAATGTCCACGGAAACAATGTCCCCTTCTCCCTTGATCAATATGTGACTGTATATCTGCTTGCGTATGCTGATGTGTTTGAAATTGGGGTCTAGGACTTTCATAATGATTCTGATACGGGTACATATATTGATTATATCCATAACCATAATAATAGCTCATACATATCCTCCTTTTTTTTACATATTTCAGACTATGACCATACACTTCTTGCGGTCCGTAAGGACAATTCCCCAAATAGCCTATTTTGTCGCCCTTTTCCAGAAATTTGTTTTGTAATTTGGATTATGATTCACATCTAGATACCGAAGAAGATGGTAATTTTGACCGATATAACAAGGATTCTGATGAATGGGAAGAAAAACAGCACCTAGACTAATAAATAGAAAAGAGGGATAGTGTCAGGAAAATGCGCATTTACAACTGTAAGTCACTTTATACAATTAATACATAAAATAGATATCTATAAAAAATACAGAGTTTAATTATATTCATCAAGAAACAAAACAACTTAACCTAGTAAAATAACATTGGGATGGAAGTCCAATACATATTATTAAAATTAAAGTGGTTCAAGTCGGAGAAAGGCACCTTAGGGTGTCTTTTCTTTATGGAGAATCAATTTGAAAACCAAAAATAAAAGAACCTCAATAAATGAGGTTCAAAAAATCTACTATTTTAAATTACCTTCGTAAAAAGCAACTCCATTTTGAACATGTTTTAAATACCACGTAATCGTCCCGCCACAAACATTTTCATTAAAACTATTAGCATATACTCCATTTGAGTAATAAAGAGTTCTTTTGAATTTACCATTAGAATACTCATAAGGAATTGAGCATGTTGCTTGCTTCGGCGAGCTCACATCTTTTTGCGTATCAGCTGAAGCTGCCCCAATTCCTCCTGTTAATGCAATACCAGTTGCTAATACTCCTACTACTAATTTCTTGAACATAATAAATCCCCCTTTAATAGTTTTTATAGCTTACAACTCAACTGTATCACTTTTGTAAATTATGTAAATATTTTGAATATCTAGAAATATTTATTCAAATTTTGGTAATATTAGGATTATATTTTATCAAACGAAAAATAGAGGGGGCAAAAGAGTATGTAACAATGCATAATAAATCAATCAAATATTATGATATACTCACAAAGAGCTGATACAAAATTTCTTTAGATTGGAAAACTAAAGTCTTATCTACCTAAAAGGAAGGCGCCTTATGGCGTCTTTTTTTTATTTTCAAAAGGGCCTGCTCAATTAATTATTAAAAACATAAGGTAAAGTGAACCCATTAAATTACATGGAATGAACCCTAGTTTTACCCTCTGATCTAAAGGAGGAACTATTGTTATGGGATATGGTGGTAGTTGCGGCGAGGGCGGCGGTTTCGCTGGAGGATTTGCTTTATTAGTTGTATTATTTATTCTATTAATCATTATTGGCTGCACTTGCTTCTGCTAAAAAAACTATTGGAAAAGGCACTCAAATTTGGGTGTCTTTTTTCTTGTTTATTATATCCATTACGTGCTCATTGATTTTTTATATACGTTTGATATAATTATTGTAATAGTATTACAGTAATACCTTGTGTATATAATAAAAAGAAGAGATGCGCTAACATCTCTTCAAGTAACTGCTACCGCAAGGTGGTCGGTTGCTTAAACTTATTTTTTGCGTTTAGAACCGCCCTTTCGCTTGCCGGCATTTGGGGCGGTTCTTTTATTTCGTTTACTGCTAATCTTCTTCGCTAGCTCATTCGCACAAGCTGTTGCAAATACTGTAAGGAATACCTTAGCAGCGTCATACAATAAATTAAATAAAGAATCCATTCGGTCACCTCCTTTCTCTCTAGAATCAGAGAAAGGATAGCAACCTCCCGCCCTCACAATATACAGTTACATACAGTCTATCACACAATTTTATTAGAGGAAATATCATCGGAATAATCTCAAATTACATCGAGCTAAAAATAGAATATAGATTTTGTTCACCTTTACGATACATTTATGAAACATTCATATGTTACGTTATACAAGTCCTTTTTTTGAATCATTTTCATTCTGTCAAAAAGTCCTAGTCCCCTCTAGGGCTTTTTGCGTTTAAATAAAGTGGTTCAAGTCGGAGTAAGGCACCTTTGGGTGTCTTTTTTTATGGAGTACTGCCAACATTTCGAAAAAAAACAAAATTATTTTTATGGTGAAATTTATATAAAAAATTTTAAGGATGTTTTTATTATGGAAACTACAAAAACGAGTTTAATTCAAATCCTTTGGGATGGACCATACAGTATCACAGACCTCGTAAAACTAAAAAATGAAGAAATCGATTATGGAATTTATCAGATTTATGGGAATGACGTTCTGTTGTATATTGGATGTTTTTGCCCATCCCCAAAAAAGGGGGGCTGTTACAAATGTGGAGAAATATAGAAAATCACTGAAAATGATTGCACTTTGGGTTAACATAGTATTAAGGTAACTTTCCTAAGTAAGTATTTAAGGGGTGAATAATTTGAGTTTCACATATAAGAGACCGTTAATTTTTATAGTCCTACTGTATATTGTATTGGTAGCTTTTAACTACGCAAATCATAATCAATTTAATTGGTTTGAAAACCTTATAAAAACACTATTTATAGTAATGTTCTTTGAAATTATGATGTGGTTATTTTCTTCAAAAAAAACAACCTCTAGAAAATAAGAGGTTGTTTTTTATCAATCACCATGTTTTTCCTGTCCAGCCTTCTTCTTCATAAATACATGTACCTAGATACCAAGCAAGCTGACCAGCTAAACCAATTAAATTACCTTTGACGCCTAATCTAATCATTTTTCTAGCTGCTAATTCATATTCTTTGTTAGTAATATTAGCAATAATAGAACCTATAAAGCCTACTGATAGAAATTCTTTATAATTTGCTATAAGTTTTCTTTCTATACAGTTATCTACAGCTTCCGTTTCTTGTTTGAATGGATCTTCATAGCCAGGTGGTGTATTTACACGTTGGATTTCTTGTCTCAATTGTTCTAATTCTTCGGTTTTACCATATTTGTTTTCTATCATATCAATATCAATATCTACTACTCTTCCATGTTTATCTTTAATTGCAGCTTCTTCAACAACAAATTTCAATTGTGCAGCTACTTCTTGCACTAATTTTTCTTCTTCACTATTAATCTCTTGAGCTTTTGAAATTCCAGCGAAAGAAGTTGTAAACAAAGCGAGTACAAGAGCCATCGATACAATATTTCTTAATATAGTCTTCATTTTTAACCCCATCCCTTTTTCCTTATTTATGCTTTTTTACCGGTATTTTCTAGCACGACTCTATCTTAATACATAAAGCTATAAAAATATATACCCTTCAAAAAGTGGAAAAATAATGAAATCCAACGATTATTACCTTTAAAATCGCGGTTTCAAGATAATTACAATTTAGTTATTTGAATATTCCGCGTTTTATTTATCAAATTAATTACGGATACAAATATAATGTTAGATGGTAGATTAACTGTCTGTAAGAGCACGATTCGGGAGGACTGCTTAAAGTTTTATTGTTATCTAATCGTATGAAATTCGTAAAATGTCTGGTACTATCTCTTATAAAAAGTGGGTACAATGATATTTTCTTATTCCCCCTTTTCGGGGGATGGACAAAAGCACCCATAATCTGTTTTTCTTAAATTTCACGTACTATATCAGATGTGTAAAACCATATTCAGCAATAAGGCCTATTCTACCATCCGTCCCCTTATCCTCTAACTAAGCAAGTAGTAAATTCCTTAACTATTCCTCTATCTTAGCAAACAATTTCTCCAGGCCTTAAACAATCTCATGTTTTTCTGCTTTTCTTCATAATTAAGCTTGACTGAAAGTCTTGAAGGTTTTTATCATGTGGGAACGATTATGGAACACGGCTGGAAGGCAGATTTATCCCCTACTTTGAAAGACTACAAAAAAAGTAATCGATCAAAATAGATGGATAAGCGTCTTGTTTTCGCCATGCGGTCACTTATAAGGTATCCGTATGTATAGACCCTGTTCACTCAGCGATCTTCATCGCATACATCCTTTTCCTATGGCTTGTCCTTGTAATATCGTCCCTACACGACAAACTGAATGTACTCCCTAGCACCGTAATGCTAACGATAACCACCCGAACCTTTTAGAGAATCGTCCCTGGGCAAGTTCTCGCCCTCCCTCACCAGAAGAACAGGATTCCAATGAGGGGTGCTGTTTTTGTAGGCGTATACTTTGTACCCCCCGCACGACCAACAGCTAGCCACGCACGTAACACGTTCCTCCTATATGTATAGCAGCACGGAATTACGGCTTATCAGTTTTTATTTACGTGGTATCAGGCAATTCCACGCGAACAAAAACAAAAAGGCATCCCCAATTCCTAAATGACCTGTACATTCACAAGACTTCTAGGATTAGAGATGCCCGTTATATATCTTTTGGACTATAAAATAATCAAAACTAGTATTTACTAGTTGATATTTATCCAAACAATGATAAAATGGGTATATCAAAGAAGCCTCGTGAAAAGGCATAGTTGTTTAAGGTTAGTGGTGGTACACTACTTAAACGTTAACACTGTCGTTGAATACAGTTAATTTCTAGCCAAGTGGTGGTACACTTGCTAGAGCAAGTCATTCCCGCTAAAGGTTGGTAGCCGATAGCATATGGGAGTGGCTTTTTGTTTTGTGTTCATATTCAATTGTCTTATCGATCTTCGTTTATGTAAAATATCAAATTGTGTTTTGTTTTGTAGAATGTTGCTTGTTGTGTACTACGTTACAACAAGCATTACCCTTTGTAAACAGCGAATTTGCGCACTTTACGAATAATATCCCTATTTCCCTATTTCCCTATTTCCACTTATAGATATAGGGATATTTCCCCTTTTCCCTATATCTATATTTCCCTATTTTAGTTATTTTTGCTCCTTCTATCTTCAATATTAAATGATATGTTTTTTCCTTATATTTCTCCGATTTGATTACAAATAAAACCTTTTAATATCAACGTTTATGTTATTAATTTCTAACTCTATGATTCTATTGCATAACCTCAATATCATTGTTATAATTTCTATAAAGATATAGAAATATCCCTATTTCTATAGTTAGAAATATCCCTAATTCCCTATTTCTATTTTTCCCTATTTCTATAAAGGGATATAGGGAAATTTCAAATAATATAACTGGAGTGTTAAAAATGGCTATTACAATTACGGTAGGGAATTACAAAGGTGGAGTCGGTAAAACCACAAATGCTGTATTGAACTCTTATGAATTTGCTAAAAAGGGCAAGCGTACATTACTTGTTGACCTTGATCCACAAAGTAACGCAACCAAGTCTTTAATGTTAACAAAATCAATCCTTAATCCTGATGAAATTGTTACTGTTGAAAAAACATTAATGAAAGGAATACAAGAGGGAAACCTAGACGGCTTAGAAGTGGAAATTATGGAGAATTTATATTTACTACCTTCTTACGTTGATTTTCAGGACTTCGCAAAATTCCTTTATAAAAATTGTTCTTCGGAAGCTGAAGAAGATCATTACTTTAAGGGCTTACTTGAAAAGATAAAGCATAAATACGACTACATATTTATCGACGTACCTCCTATGTCGCTAGAAGTTACAAAAAATGCAGTTGTAGCTTCTGATTATGTTCTAATTGCTTTGCAAACACAAGAACGGTCTCTTACTGGCGCTGAGAACTATATTAATGAACTTATCAAGTTAAAAGAACAATATGATCTTGATATTGAAGTAGTTGGCGTTCTTCCTGTCCTATTAAAAAATAACGGTAAGGTTGACGAGTATATCATGGAAAACGCTCGTGAAATTTTCGGTGAAGAAAACCTATTCAAAAACATCGTCCCTCAAATGGAGCGTATCAAACGATTTGATGTGAATGGTATTACTGAAAAAGATAGACATGATATGAATGTAATTGAGCTATACGAAACGATTAGTGATGAATTGTTGTCTCGTATTGATATGTTCGAAAAAATGAAGGTTGGTGTGTAAAATGGCGAGAACTCCTGGTTTACTAGGTAGAAAGAAAAGTAACTTTGAACCTACTGAGCCTTATGTACCACAGCAAGGACAAGCTGTAGTAGAAAATAACGAGGTTCCAGCTACTCCTGCTCAACCTAAGACTGAAGAAAAACAAGTAACTCGAAAAGAAAAAAGAAACGAAAAAACTGAACCAAAAAAGAAATTTAAAAATCAGCAAGGTAGCATTAAAATTTCTAATCAATCAAAAGAAGAACTAGAAGTATTAATGAAACTTACAAACACAAAATTCACTTATGAAATCATCGACTTACTTATAGATCGTTATGTAGAAAACGAGCTAACAGCTGAACAGAAAAGGAAATTCAAGCTCTTAACAGAGATGTAAAAAATATAGAAATATCCCTATTTAGAAATAGGGATATTTCTATATTTCCACTTTTCTTCAATATATTTTTACTTATTCCCCCTCTTTAACTTACTTGAATACACAGGTAAAACAGCAGATAATAACATTATCGTTACCTATACAAGTAATAAATCGTTTTAATAATTTGAGATAAAAAACTAAATGGGAGTGGTACCTTTGGAAAATAAAAGTAAATCTTTTGTAGTAACTGTAACACCTATTACCGAAAGTTCAGATTTAACTATTCAAAGTGAACAAACTAACATGGAAAAAGAAATACAGACACCAAAGAAGCTAGATGAACGTTTAGTTCCATCTAAAACTGCTAAAATTTCACCAGCCGTTTTACTAAAGCTAAATACTCTTAAACCATTTATTCAAGAACAAGAGAGTATGGATAAAACATCAATTAATAACATCCTTGATATACTTGTTGAAAGCTATGTAGATACTCAGCTGGTAAATCGACATTCTAAAGCATATAAAGATATGTACAAGCGTCTTTACGAGACGTTAGAAAATAAGTAAAAGACAGAAGTGTCCTCGTTTTTAGGATGCTTCCTTTTTATTTGTTGGGGTCCCTCTAGCATTTCGAAAAAAACATGCTAAGAGTATGCAAGGTTTTATACAGTTTTTCGGCTAATCCAGTAACAAACAAGAACCCTAAAACTGCGCCAGGATAGGAATGTATAAAAAAATGTATAGGTTCATAGAACAGAAAAAGGCGGATTCCTTGTGAAAGTAAGGGGCCGCTTTTTTCCTTGCTACCGATAATGAGACGTTATGTTAACCGAGCATGAATAGGCTATTCACTAAAAAAAACATTACCTAGCCCAAAATAAAGAAAATTTAATTATAAGAATAAAATGATAGAAAAACATGATATGATAAAAATAGTCTAAAAATTATAAATTAAAAGACTATTAACAATGAAAGAGGCTTTCTTTAAGGCAAACAGAAGGTCTTTTATCGGTAATGATTTTAAGGGAATAACACCTAATTAACGTAAATGGTATAGGTATTCTCTAAATTCGAAAGGGGAAAATTTATGATTAAAACCGCTGTGAAACTTGTAGAATTAAATGCAGAAAACTGGTAAGAATGTTGTGAATTAGAGTTATCTGATGGACAAGCAGAATATATTGAACCAAATGCTATTTCAATAGCTCAATCAAAATTCGAACCAACTTTAAAACCTTATGCAATTTATTGCGAAGAAAAAGTGGTAGGATTTTTAATGTTTAATTCTGAAATGGAAGAACTTGATGGGTATTGGGTATATAGAATAATGATTGATAAGAAATTCCAAGGTACTGGTATAGGGAAAGCAGCAACTAACTTAATGATTGAAGAAATGGCTAAATTACCAAATGCAAAAAAAATAGTAGTAGGTTATCATCCAGAAAATAAAGGAGCCCATTATTTGTATTCAAGCTTAGGTTTTGTTGATAATGGTGACAGATTCGGTAAAGAAATGGCAGTTATCAAATATATAAATGACTAAGAAATCAATATAAAAAAAGAAAAACTCAGAGTCACATGTAGGGAAGGGGTTGCTTTTACTTCCGATATCGAGAATTATGTAAATAAGCTAATTTTTATTATTAGAGCAAACACCTCTCCATTCGGGGAGGTGTTTGCTTTTTTCAACAATGCAAAAAAAATTAAAATGCTTGTTTCTTATACTCACTAATGTATCTGAACAATAAAGTTGTCCCTGCTATATTAGACACAATGCTGACTCCTAACATTACAGCCCATGCAATATTCTGAACTTTCATTGTCAAAGTTAACATGAGAAAGCACATGCCAACCGCAACAAACAAGAAACCTAAAAGTTTATTCATGATTTTACACCTCCCCTTTTTACATTTTAACATTATAATAAAACGATATGTTGTGTAATTTTGGATTTATATGGTATTCATATTAAATTGACATAACGTTTCATTATTAATAGCAAGAAAAAAACGGATCCCTATTACAAGGAATCCACTCTTTCTTTTTCTACAACTCTATTTTTATACGTTCCTCTTCTTGTCCTTACCAGAACTTCCACCACGGCTTTTTCTTCTCTTTCGCAGCAGCAACCTCATCCCGAAACTCCTGCATCATTCTCTTCGTTTCCTGCATCTCACGCAATGTCTTCATAAGAGTTTCATCCCGTGCTTCCAAACGTTTTTCCACTCGCTCATTATGCGCTTCTACGCTCGCTTTTATTTCCTCATTGTTGTGCTTAGCCTGCTCACTCAATCGCTTCTCCATCGCTAACATACTCTGTTTCATTTCTTGCGCCATAACACCATACTGCTGCTGAAGTTGTTCTTGAATGTGGAATGGTATAAGGTCTGTTTCTTTTGGTTCTTCTTTAATCAGATCCGGATTTACCTTCTCAATCTGCTGCGCAATCATCTTCGCAGCCTTCTCTAGCGTCATACCGTCATGCTTACTCAGTTCAATTAATTTCTCAATCACCATAATGTCGCTGTCAGTGTACTGGCGTCTGCCGCGATTATCTTTCTTTACTGCAAATCCTTCACGTGATAATACTTCCATGTACTTTCTAAGGGTGCTATCGGATATTCCTAGTCGCTTATATACTTCACTAGCAGAATAAACAATTTCGTCCGTCATAACGTCACAACACCTCCTAGTGAGAATATTCCATTATGGTTAGGAAATTCCTGCAAATAAACTCCTCTAATTAAGTAGGGGAGTTTTCATTACTTTGAGGATTTTCTTTTCCATCTAAAATTACTTGCAGTCGTTCTACTTCATTTTTGCTATCTAAAAGCTGCCTTTGTGTTTCTAGCAATTCCTTTTCCAAACCCGGAATCTTTTTCTTTAGTTCGTCTATATTTTTTTGATTCTCTTTTAATAATTGGAATTGTTCGTCTATATCACGAATAACTTCTTTCCTATTATTATATCCTATTGCCAAAATAACAAATCCTAATGTAATTACACTAACAACTGTGCTTATAAATTCTAAGTCTTCTTTTTTTATCCCTTGAACAAAGTCAAAATTCGGGAAAATAATAAATCCATAAATAGCACTAGTATACAAAACTACTATAAATAATGTTTTTTTAGTTTCTGTATTTACAAACGGATTATTTTTATCATCTATTTTAATAATGGCATCGCCCAATGTTAAACAAAAACCGGCTATAGAAATACCCGTAACTAATACTGGCTGGAGTATTACAAAACCGAAAAGATAAAAGACACCCAAAGACATTATTCCTACTCCCATACTCATAGTGACTAATTCCATCGTAGCTGACCAACTTGATTTCATAAATATTCGCCCTTCCCATTTCATCTCTAACCTTCTACTTTTTAACAAAATAAAATCGTTAAATTTATTTATTATTTTTTTAATATAATTAGATTTTCTCTTTACTTTATATCACTTTATCAATTCCAACAAGTCCTCTCATAAACAACGAAATCATTTGCGCGATTTATTAACGAGAATCCCCGTTCCTGGCTGCCTACCATAATGAACAAGCCGCATAACGCTACAACGGATGCGATTGGATCGGGCACTGATTTGATTAGAGAAATAACTGACTCAAAATCGACCATATTGATTCGATTTTATTTTTTAAAAAAAACCTCTTCGTAAAAGAACATATATTCGTATATAATAAGAACTAACGTTCTGTTATTTAGGGGGAATAACGGTGTATGACTATTCAATATTGCCAAATCGAATTGTTTTATGTGTAGATCTTCGTTCTACGCCAGCGTATCGTGCATCAAAATGGGCTTAGACCCACTTCACACAAAGTTAGCTGTAGTTGGTGATGTGAATAGGATTGGGTCGTTGCAACTCCACCATGAAAAGCGTTGTGTGTTAAGAAAATGGTTAGATTTTATACTGCTATTTTTTTAGAGTTAAATTAAAAATTAATAACTATATCAAAGGTTATCTTAATTTTTCTCAAAAAAAGGAAAGAAGATATATATGATTTTAATGTAGAAGCGTAAGAAGGAATATATAAGAAGGTAATAAAAAAAGCTAGTATAATACTAGCTTTTTTTATTAAGTATGTAATACTTTATTTTCTAATAGCCACTTTGTAAAGTGTAAAACGCCATGATCATAGTCTAAGTCATATGTGGATATCGATAATATTTTATAACCATCATATTCTTTATATTCATAGTTATCTCGATTTAAAGGAATTTTATAATGGTCAAAATCTAAAAATATATCCCATATATTCTTACCTGTTCTTTTATATGCTATAGCTTCAATATCATGACCATCTTCATAGTAACCTAAGTGCAGGTGCTCAGAATCATATTTAATCTTCATAATTTACACCTTACCAAATAAAATGGTGTGCCTTCATATTTGGTGGGACATGATAGTGTAAATATGGTCCTTTACCATCGATATAATGATAGTCTAAACGGAAAATTGGCTTTTTTGTAGCTTTACTTCTGACTTGAATGATTTTACCGCCATCTGGCCCATCAATGATGAATTTACTTGGAGCGCTTAAAGCTTTTTGTATATGCGGACGTGCTATTGCCCATGCTTTATCCGCTGCTTGTCTACCTACTTTAGATGTAAGAATTCGTAAAGCCCCAATTACTATAGCTGGTAAAGCTCGTTGTTGAATAACAGGCCCATCAGTCATTTCAGTTTCAAATTGACCATTTGCTAAAGTTGCCTCTAATTCTAAAAATACAGGGTCATTTGCAAGGAAAGGGAAATCCTTTTCGAATTGAGCGTTATCAAAGTTATACATATCTTCAAAAGTAATATGTTGATTAATATCGAAGGAACCTATAAATTCCTCTTGGTTATTAATAGAGTCTACCTCAACTTCCTCGGCAAATGCGCTACCTACAAAGCTGAATAACATGGCTGTTGCAAGTAGACTAGTGAAAAACCTTTTAAACAAAATTACCACTCCTTTTAATATGATTTCGCAACTCATATTGAATTTTAATATATAAATATAAATATAAAAAGAATGGTTTTTTAAGTGTTTTTTTGATAATATATCCATATACCCCTAATATAGTTAATTATATGTATTATTAAAAAGAAAAAAATAAATGAAATGTTTATTTTATAAAGCATATTATTTGGAGGGGAAATTAAAAAGTTCCTAAAATAATATTAAAAGCTATAATGATAATAATTAAATACCTAATCATACTAGAAAAACTAGCGGATACTGAACTTAATATCTCTATTATTTGGATCCAATAGTATCCCCATTTAGTTATCTAACCACTACCTGAATTCCTCCTAATTGATTAATCTCTTAAAATATCATCTTGAGATAAATTAAGTTTTTTATAATATATTAAATGTTAATATATTAAAATAAATATATATAGAGGTGTTTTTATTGAAAAAAGCAAGTCTGTTACTAACTACTTTGGCAATGATTCTGTCATTTTTTATTCCTAATCTTGCAAGTGCTAAATCATTCCCAGATGTACAAACTAATCATTGGGCGTACAAAGAAATTAACTATTTAACTGAAAGAGGCATTATTAATGGTACTCCAGAGGGATACTTCAAACCTAGCGATAATGTAACTCGTGGTCAAATGGCTGTAATGTTAGATAAAGCATTAGGTTTAAAAATGCCATATAACTACAAAGACACGTACCAGGATATTCCAGCTGATTCCTATTACTATGATGCTGCACATAAATTAATGCATTACGGTTACATAGCTAATAGTTTTAATTTCTCTGGCGAACGAGAATTAACACGCGCAGAAATGGCTGTAGCACTGGTTAAGGCTTTTGATTTAAAATCGACTGGAGCTCACGTTAGATTCAAAGACGTCCCATTTACTCATTGGGCATATGACTATGTTGTAATCTTAGCTCAAAATAACATTACTGTTGGATTCCCAGATGGCTCATTTGCACCTACAGCAAAAGTTACTCGTGAACAGTTCGCTGCATTCTTAGCGCGTTTACAAGAACCCAGTTTCCGTCCAGTTCGTAATTAATAAGTGTTATTAATTAAACGCAAAAAAAGGTCTGCTCAGATATGAGCAGACCTTTTTTCATCTTATTTCACATACACATAGGCTTTATTTACAATTAAATAGATTATATTTCACATAAATATTATTATATTAATCTAAAGTTTCTGTATTTACATTTTTTTCTTTTTATCTCATAATTTTAATTGGGGAAAGGGAGGAAAAAAATGGTTCAAATCAAAGTAACACCTGAAATGCTAGAAGACGTCGCTATTCGTGCAAATAATACCAGAATCGCATTAGAATCTATACATAATAATCTATGTAATGAAATAGATCGTTTATGTTTTCAATGGGTTGGTGCCTCTAATCAACAATTCGTTCAAATGTTCAATGATGCGAGACCAAAAGCTTTTACAGCTATCAATTCAATTATACAAGTGGAAGAAGATTTAAAACGGATTGCTGAAAAATTCCGTAATGCGGATGATCAAGATGTTACAATGGAAGAAGGTGCAATGTGTGGACCACTATCATCAGAAAAAGAGGGTTTTGATGGTAAAAAACTAGCTAGGGATATAGCTGGTGAAATAAGTGGTGAGTATGATGTTCGTCGTGTTTGGGATGGTATTGATCCATCTACTGGCGAAAAGCTTTCGGGATGGGAACGTGCTGGGGCAGGTGTCATGGCTGTAGCCGGCCTTACACCCTTTGGAAAGATAGCTAAAGTAGGAAAAGGAGTTAAAATGACTGCTAAAGCTACTGAGGCTGCAAATATAGCTAACAAAGTACCTGTTGGGAAAGCCAGCGGGACTAAGTCAATTATTTCATCCGAAATGGAAGAGAAAATTCTTTTGGGACAGAGAAAAAATCCTAATAAAAATGAAATTATTGGAGGACATTCATCAAATATTAAAAATAGTCATCCTAATTATGCTACAGAGACGATTAAGGTCAATCCAAATGGTACGAAAGATATCAAATATACGACTCAATTCCCTGATGGGAAATTGGCTAAAATAAAAAATAGTACAATATTTCCAGATAGTTGGAGTGATACAAAGATTTTAGATAGTATAACTGATATAGGTAACTCTTCCCCGTTAGGTATTAGAGGGAGAGATGGAGCAACTTTTCATAGGGAAATTATTGACGGCGTAGAAATTGATGTAATAAAAATAGGTGACAATGTGGTTAGTGGATATCCAACAGGTCAAATTAATGCACCATTACCAGGTGGATTTACCAAATAGAGGAGGAACATAAATGTATGAAAAAGTCGATGCAGTATTATCTGAAAATAGCTCAGATAACTACTTCTATGATGATGAATTTATGTATGTACAAGAGTTGATAAGTGAATTTACTGAAAATGATTGGGATAAATTGCTTCAAAATCTAAAGGATAGAGATGATAAATATAAAATTAGATTAGTATATTGTATAGATGAAGATACTGGGATGAATGGATTCAATTTATTACTAGATTTACTCAATGCGAATGATGAATTAGCTGAATATGTAATAGACTCTTTGCGTTCTTTTAACAATGAAGAATATAAAAAAATAATCGCTTCCAACAAGCACATAATAGATAAAGCAGAGAGTCTACTGAAAAAATCGAGTCTGCCAGTTAAAAGAATTTTAGAAGCATTTTTACAACAAAATACACAGTCTTAGTATTTATATCTTTAGAAACAGAATTTTTTTAAACTAAATAAAAACGAACTCTATTATTCGATTGGCGTCAAATAATAGAGGATTGACTAGTAAGTGTATCATCTGAGATTTCGAGAAACGTATGGCGTGAAGCTGAAACGCCTGAAATAGAACCTTCACATGAATTTGTTTTACTTCTTATGTAAGAATACTTTAGAAGTATTTAATTCTAGTTCTATGGAAAGTGCGAATTGTGAATGTGGTGAATGTATGGATGTATATAAAATGTTTGATTCAATGCCATTTGATAAGTTTGGAGAGTTAGTTGAGGACAGTATTGTTGTTATTGAATTATATTTATGTCCTTCTTGTAAAAAGTGGAAGCTTAATTTTGTTGGTAGAAAAATTCTATATGGGTGAAATCATGTTAAAAAAGCTGAATTAGGAAATTACCTAGTTCAGTTTTTTATTTTATATTTACAATCTCTTCCCTTTCCTAAATAATTTCAAAACTGGAATACTTTGAATCTCGATTTGAAGGGATTTTTAAAACTGATTATAAAATAGCACATGATGCAACTTTAAGATCCGGTCGCTCTTGAGAAATACCTAATATAGATAAAGAATAAACAGAAGAGGAGATAAATTATGGAAATTCATATCACAATGAATAAAGAATTTGAAGACGAGGAAATAGTTGTATATCAATTTTATCCCTCAGAATATCCAGATAAAATCGGAAAAATGTATTTTCATAAAAAAGAGCAAATGTTTCATGAAATAGATCCAGTTCCGATACAATCAGCTGCAACAAGTGAACATTACTTTCATTGTGCATGTAGTAGATTAATGAAATGCATCAAGAGTGGTGGAGAATTTTTGGAGGAAATGACATACGGAGTATAGAAAAACTAACGAGTATATAACAAATCCGTCCGATTATGATGTGCCCTCCAATTGTTAGACACGAACAACAATTGGGGGGCACATCAAACAGGACGGCTTTTTTTATTTATTTAAATTCATACCACCAACCTTTACGGTCGAGGTATTCTTTCATAGCATTTAATTGTGTATTACTCGTAGGATCTGTTACTACGAAAGTTAATCCATCTCCTTGAAGTAGAAACGTACCTGTCATCTTCAAGGAAGAAAGTGCTCCTGCTACGTCTGGCACCTCATAAGGTGAGAACGCTCCTGTTTGGATGATATTCTGCTTAGTTGGTTGATCAGATACAACACTTGAGCTTATTCCTCCACATTCTTGTCCAAAGTAAGCGAAGATTACCGCTGAAGTAATTGCATCAACATTCCACTTGGCCATATCTCCATCATTATCTATAAACCCTGCTTCCACCAAGAAGAATGGACAGTTAGATGAGCGAATTACTCCAATGTCTGGACGTATCTTGGCTCCACGGTCTTTCCATCCAGTACGTTTAGCGATTTCTGCTGAAATACGAGCTGCCATAGGTGCTTCCTTCGCAGAATAACAAAGTACTTCTACTCCGTGACCATTTCCATCAGAGGCGTTGAGATGCCATGCAAATCCTACATCATTAGGTCTATCATTGATATTTCTAACTTGGTTACCTACAATAGCATTTGCTGTGCGGCCTACATCATCAGTGTCGTCCTCTACAGAATGACCTAAAGAGCGCAATTTATTAATGAAATCCTTATTACACTCACGATCCATTAGATGTTCTTTACGGTTACCCCAGTTAGCTCCTGGTACAATAGCGTTATGTCCTCCATGACTTGATACTCTCATTATTCAACATCTCCTTTTTTCTCTACTTGTTTTTGTTTACCGCCTAAAATCTCAACTGCATTCGTTAATGCTGAAGGTAAAGGGATTCCCATACGCCCCGCATTTTCTAAAAGAGATAACAATTCATTCCCGATAAAGAAAAAAATTGTCGCTTCACGAATAGCACTATTGCTTCCAAACGCCGAGTCTAACTGCGCTGCCACTCCAACCAAAAGAAAAAGCACCACCTTTTTGGCGATGCCTTTGAAACCTACTTTACTTTTTAACTCTCCGTTATAGCCTGCTGCGAATACTCCTGTGATATAATCGATAGCTGCCATGATAACTAGAACTTTCAATGTTGTATCCCATCCTCCCAAAAAGTACCCGCAAAAAGCTCCGAAGGTAGCTATAAATGTTTTCATTAATACATCAATACGATCCATCTTTTCACTCCTTTTCTAAAAATAAAAAAGCCTGCAATAAGCATGCTTCGTTTTGTTATACAAGCCGTATTTTGTTCAAAATAAAAAGATCAGTTAATTAAACCTGCTCTTTGTTCTCTAAATCAGCTATTCGACTATGCAAATCAACAATTTTCTCTCCTAAGTTCGGAATGACTTGCTTTATTTTATTAATTTCATGTTCATAATCTGGTGTATCTTGTATAGGCGCTGCAAATGCTATTGGCGCTTCTGTTTCATCAAGAGTTGGTGGTTTCTGATTTTTGATATCTTCTAGCTCTTTTTGAATATCAGCTAATTGCTGTTTAATTTTTTCTAACTCTGAAGGTTCTTCCGGTTTAGGTTCCTCTGGTTTCGGTTCAGCCATTTTAACCCATTTACCGTCTTTAAATACTGGATAGTAAATTCCATCAGGACAAACTTCTAGAGTACAATTTTTAGGAATGTCCGGTTCATAACCTACAATTACATCTTCCTCGTATGGTACTTTAATAGTTTCGTACTTCACATCTCTCATCACACAATCAGGACAATCATATTTACTGATTGGTTCTTCTTCATTTTCCTGATCAGGCTCATAAGTACCATTCTCGATAGATTGATGAAGTTTACAAAGCTTTTCTTCTGTGACAATCTCTTTTGTTTCTTCTCGATAGAAAGTTTGTTTCTCGTATATAGGTTTCTCTTTTAAAGGAATTGTTTCAGTGTATCTTCCTTTATCATCATAACAATACCCGTATAGTAACGCCATAAAGCTTCCTCCTTTTAGTTCGTCACAAAAGTCTGAAGTATTCTGTAACGTTTCCCTTTAGTGTCCAAATGGATTTCCCCGTTGAATCTAATTAATAATCTAGACATGGTTCCGTCGGTTGATGCTACATCTGTAGTGAGGGAACCTATCGGACGTAGCCCTTCAGGAAGTGTTGTCACTATAGGATTCGTTGAGTCGGCATTTCGAGTTACGTCCAACATTAAAGTGACAGAGTTTCCTCTCCTAACGATATTCTGAACTGCCCCACTTGTAGGAGTGAAATCGCTAGTGATTATCAAGTTTGTAGTCCCGTCCTTACTGTTGGAAGTGATCTCTGTCCAAGATTGCCATACATTGTTATTCATTACACGAACCCAACAACGCTGAAGCTTGTCATCTAAGGTTGTCGCCCTTTGTAGTCGGAACGTATCAGTACCCGCATAACGGATAACCTCTACGTAAAAGAATCGTTTACTATCCTCAGGGGCATTCACTAAATTCTGTCCAGTGTACTGACCTGACTCAATTATGGTATTCAAATCAGCCGTACTTATAGCTTTTGTTTTGCCATCAGGCTGAGTGAAATTAGTATATACATCACTTTTTTTAACAAGGTTTGTACTTACTCCTGCAAGTAAATTAAATGAACTATCTGTTGCGTTATACTCCCACACATTTCGATTATTTTTCACATCGCGTAAACCTACATGTGTATCGGAGAAGTTATAAAAGTTAAATGTTTCTACTCCGTCTTTCAGGAAAGCATATTTCTTTGTAGCATTTCCTGAAAGACGGAGTAGAAACATCTCCTGTAAATATTCCACCTCGTTCGTTTGTTTGACGCTCCCAAGGGTTCCAAGTAGCCCCTGTCTTTCTACGTACCCAAGTAGTTGAAGTGCTTCCGGTTAAGTTTGTGGCTCTTTGCATTACGTAGTTAGGATCACCATATTTGATAACTTCAATGTATAAAAATCCACTGGTAGGAGCATTTAACAAACCAGTACCTCCATAGACTCCAGAATCTTGGATATTGTTTAAATCATCTCCCTCTCGCAACTGTTTAGTTTGGCCAGAAGGGATAAGCCATCCTTTATAGATTTCATTAGTCTTGACAAGGTTTGAATCTGCTTGCATGATGAAAGTCTTACTAGTTGGGTTATACGTAAGCACATCTATCAAGTTTTTTCTGTCCTGCCACACAACATTTCCGTTTGCCACTGAGACAACCCTTGAAGTTTCATTTCCTGCGGTGTCTTGGAATCCGTAACCTACAGATCCCGCGGCTGGTACAGTCATCTTAAGAGGACCTGTCATTGTGTCTCCTGACTTCTTAACTGCTCCCTTTGCTAATTCACCCGCTGCAATAATCCCGTCAATATCTACACCTTCAAATTTTTTACCTGCTTCAATAGCTTTTTGGATTACTGGAAATTCATTTGTAGATTTCATCGCCTCATCGGACATTATTGATTCATCTACTGTAAATGCGAATTTACAAGTTTCAATTACTTTGTTAGTCGGGAAAGTGAATCTCAATTGTGCAATGACATTACCATAGGCAATCAGAGTTTGTGTGCTTAAAACAACATAGTACTTACCCTGCATTTGATTCACATTCTGCACATCTTGGAAGACGCGCTTACAATCAGGCTTTAAGAATGCGATTTGTACACTTGTCGCTGATGAAAAATCTGTTACCACTTTGTCGTGAGTAACATTGATTAATAGTTTGGCAGAGTTTAAATCATTCTGGTAAAACCGGATGAGCTTTAGTTCCTCTTCTTTTACATTGAAATCCTTGTGTTGCATCGTATCAATTGTTATTTCTCTTATTTTAAGTATTTCTGCCAAATCCACTCACCCCTTTATTATAATTTTTGTTCTAATAACGATAATCTTTCTTCAATAGTTTTGATTTTAGTCTTTAAATCATCAATTTCTTTATCTTTCGTGATCTTTTCTTCTTGGAACGCTCTAATCTGAATAGCTAAAGATGAATATATCTCAGCAGCATTTCTTTCTTTTGTAACGAAACACTCAGGATTTTTTTCATCATCTGCAATCCAACCGTATCTAGTTGTAATATCCTTTGTTGTTAATACTGTCTCCTCGTCTTCTTGACGATTCATCCGCATTTCATACAGCTGTTCCATTTCTGTTCTTAAATTGTATTGTTGAATATTTAACGACATAATTTTTTCTAAAGCGCTAAACTGTACATCTCGAATGTTTGTTTTATATTTGCGTTGCGATGATGTTTCGAAATTACTTGCCACTACCGAAGAATAAGAAGTGCCTGAACCAGATTTAACCTGTAATTTACCAGCATAACCAGGTACTGCTCCATTTCTAAGTAATAATGTTTGAAATCGTAAATCCGTTTCTCCATTGTTATCCACTACATCAAGCATGTTTTTTTCGTTTAAGCTGAAAACAATAGCGGTCCGACTGTCTATCAATACGTTTTTATTTCCACCTTTTAATCCGATACCATCAGTAGCTTCTACCCAATACGATCCACCATTTGCGTAATGATTTATACCTTTACCTGAGTTAACGGTTACAGCCCCATTCATGCCCCCCTTTAGGATCAAATCACCTGATCTTCTAAACATAACTGAGCTTACAAAATAAGGGTCTCCGTTAGAATCTTTTCCGTTTATTATTCCTAAGAATCCTTGCGTTGGTTGTTTACTTAAGACAACAGAACCGTCTTGAAAACTAGAGTCTCCACCTAATACAATCGTTGGCTGTATTTGGCTTTCACGATCTTTATAGTATCCAAGGTAAACTCTGCATAAATTTGACTCCATTAAACGAATGAATTGCTTTTGGATGTGAACGTAGTTAGTTCCATCATCTGTGCGTAGTGTAGAACCTTTAATTTCTCCTGCTAAAATCCGTTCTGCAACGATACCTCTGCCTGTAATCGCGTTCCTAAAGGTCATTCCTCCGTCAGTGCTTACACCTAATCCCGCACTATTCAAAACCACAACGTAATTTGGATTATTCTTATCCTTCGCGATTAATCCTTGTGGTGTGATATCTAATTCACTAGTTACGCCTAAAATCATACTCGTGACATTTGCAACTTCTGCTGCCATTGCATTAATTGGGAGCTTCTCTCGCCCCTCGATCAAATCATTAATTGTTTTAGCGGCATGATCTAAATTAGACTGATACCTTTTGATAATGTCTTGATTCCCAAAGGTTAGTTGAACATCAAGGATATTCCCGCGCCAATCACGTAATACGCTGCGATTCACAACACGTACTTCAGCATCCAATCCAATTCTTTCATCAATAAGAAATACCCGATCACCAAGTCCACTCTGAGCAATCGGGTATTTCTGTTTCGTTAAATCGTGTATATTAGCGGTTACGCTAACTTTTAAACTTTCGTTCACAATCTTTTTTAAACCGCTATCCATTGTTGCATTTAATTTGATACGACCGTCTTTTAAAGGTGGAGCGTGACGTACACCAATTCCAGGAATACTGGCGAGCGGTGATGTATACTCACGAATCAATTTAGCGCCTTTCCACCCATCTTCTTCTGTGAAATCACCATAACCTTTAGCGTATGTCCAAAATCCCGATGCATCAACTTCTTGAACTATATTTGAAGCATTCAATCTATGGCGGTACATGACGTTTAAGTCAGATCCAATTTGAGGTTCAATCGTTACAACCTTGCCGAGTACCTTAAATTCTGCCCCATAACGATTCAATGCATCTTTAAACATTTCAAGTCGGGTAGACCCACCACCAAATCCTTCCCATTGTAACGAGTTGTAACTTCCGTTCAATTGATAAACATAGCCGCTTCCATTGAAAATAGTTGCAAAGCAAGCATTCGCAGTAAAAGATTGATTATATTCTTCATACACGCGACCATTGTCGAAGTCATCATAAAATTTCGGTACTGCCTTTATCTCAGCAGTCAGGGTCTCCCCCTCGCCTTTTTTCTTCAAATACACTATTTTGTATTCCGTTTCATTATCATCAACTAAAGTCCACATTTCTGAGAGTCTATTAAGAAATCTTAAGTTCACCTTATTGGGTGGTATCTTTGCAGAAAACACACAATTCCCATTTAATTCTTCTTCAATTAAATAAGTTGTTTGTGTGATATACTCTATATTTTCTAAATCGCGTACATACATATCAATTCACCTTACTTGTAGTAAAATCTAAAATCAAATTCTATTGTTGCTGAGGTGCAATTAAACACTTCTAAGGTATTCCACCCTGGCACAAGCTCAATGAAATCCTTCTTTGTATTCCTCAAAAAGGATAACCCATTTCTTCCTATATTGGGACCTGAGTAAATAATGGTGTCTGTAATATATAAAGCTGACGTTATTGTTGCTGAGCTAAGATTTGTATGATTCTTAAGCATAAATCCAGCTGTACTACCTGCTACATCACTAATTGTTATTTTTAATTCTTGTTCAAAAGGATGAACTGGAATGTTACCAGGATTAAAAATTTGAAATCGTTGACCTGCTACTGCTTTGTGTTTATATACCCTTGACGCAGGATCACTGATAATCCCCATACCTGCTCCCCATAATCCATTCCCTGGATTAACTCCATCACGTTGAATATCTGATGACTTGCCAATAGATTCTGCAAATGGCAAATCACTTGTTTCGAATTCCAATTCACCAAACCCGTATTTAAATTGCTGATCTATATCGAATGTAGAGGAGACATTTACTTTATATCGTTTGCCACTAACAATTAGATTATCTCCATCTTGATACTCTAATCGTCGTAATTCACGAATATTAAAGGATTCCGTACTTAGTACCATTTCAAATAGTTTATCTCTTGTTATTGCCACATCCAATAAGTCCTGCGCCTTAAAATAAAAAGGTACAGTTATAGTCCGTACCCCGTAAGTAGACCCTGTGCTAATTCTTCCGTTTGCTCCTTCTACTTCTGTATAAGTAGGACGCATTTCAATCGATCCCACACGGAAGTCTTGCGCCTGGACGTTTATGTCAGATAGCTTCATAGTTTGTCCATTCATTCTTGTGATTTGCACGTCCATTAGAAATACCTCCTTACTGTGTTTTCGACTGCATTCCCTTCATTTACATGAGGTCGTACAATACGTCCTACTGTTTCACCTTCCATAACAACTTGTAGATTATCTAATTTGTCACCTAGATTTTTAACTGCAGCTGCTACTAAACTATTATCATTTTGACTTGCAACATTAGCTGATTGAGAGTTAATCATTGCTTGTTGCCCGAAATCTGATGATGAATTAACACCAGATACATATGATGGGGCATTGTAACTTCCTGAAATTGAAGGAATCACAGGAGCTACTACATTACCAGGAAGAATGTCACCCATCTGAATCGAATCTGTCAAACTGGAAAATCCATCTTTAACAGCAGATGCCATATCTAATGCAGTACGTACTAGAGGGTTTATCATACTATCCATTCCCTGATCTAAACCTTGACCTACGTATACCCCTATATCTCTCATCACACGTGAAGGAGAGTGGATACGGAAAAATCCAGTAATAGTATCTTTTATGGAACGACCAATATTAAACACCTGGTCTATAAGTTTATTAGCATAACTGTAAATACCATTAATAAGACCAGAAATCATTTGTTGGCCAATCGTGAAAAAGTAGCTTACAAAACGCTGGACTGTATTTACTGCTTGCCCTAGTACCCATCCAATTGCCGAAACTACGTTATTCATTTTATTTTGTATTCCGCCTATAATAGCGTCCCAAATTCCAACAAAGAAATTTTTGAACATACCGCCCCAACTTTTCGCTAGACGGGTGATAGTTTCTAATTTTGAACCGAAGAATACATATAAATCTGCTAGAGCATCATTCCAAATTTTCTTTATATCTCCCCAAAATTTCCCGAATAACCGACCTATGTCATCACCAAATTTACCAACCCACTTCAGAACTCTCCCAACACCCCATAATTGCAGGTAACCCCAAATCGCTTCTAGTGCTCCGAACCAAATTTCCTTAACCCCTTCCCACACTCCAGCCCAATCGCCAGTAAAAAGGGATGAAAAAACTTTCACGATTCCAAGTATAACTTTTAGAATTCCTTGTATAAAATCACGTATCGCTTCTAGCGTTCCAATCACAATCTCTTTAATAATCGGCCACGCAAATTGGAAAACAGCGACTATAATCGGCATTACCGCCTTTATGATTTCACTCGCTACGGACCAACAATCAGAAAAGGCTTGTTTTATCTGACTGCCGTTTTCTAGCCAAAACTGAGCTATTTGAGAGCCGATTGCAGTCATGAAGGACCAGATTCCGCTTAAAAATTCGCTTATCGCTTGCTTGATAGACGATACAGTATTAACAACCGTTGTAATTGTTGCCTGATTCATCCCTAGCGATTTTAATAATGCTGTTCCGTTTTCTTCATCACCTGCGAACAACGCAAAAATGCCTTGCATGAATACTGCAAAGCCTGAAAAAACTTGTTTAATTGTTTCAATTACCCCTCGAACTGTTTCACCAAATGATATTATCGCTCTAGTATTCTCTGGTGACATTCCAAGTGAAGTGAGCATACTAGCTGCACCATCGCTATTTCCTTGTAAAACTTGCCAAAACGCTTTAAAAACGGTTATCACGTTATTTACCGCGTTCCTAAATGGTTCTATATTTTTATAAGCATAAGTAAATCCTAAAGCTAAACCTGTTATCGCAGCTGCTAGCGCCCATGCTACAGGACTCGCCATGGCTAACACCATTACTGCCGGTTTAATAATCATCCATAAAGCAGCAAACGCCGCTCTATATCCTTTTAATAATCCCATTCCTGCACCTAATGGCAGCAATAGGAGTGTTAAGGCTGGAACTAACATCATTGTCCCTTGGATGAATTTTGCTAAAGTAGGATGTGCTTCATTAAATGCGATGACCATTTTTGCCATTGTGTTAACAAAATTATAAATAGGTATCATTAAAGCAGCAAATGCATCCCTCATCGGTTGTAACGCTTCAGTAAGTGACTCCATCATGTCTTTATATGCTTTTGCGTATTTAGGGTTCATTTCCATATTAGCTTTATGCAATTTGCCATAAAACATAACTGCTCCAGCACCAACGACTAAAAATGCTTGTCCCATTCCCATAACAGATTGGTTAATAATACGAATTTGATCATTTAACTGCTTCATATTAGCAGTAGGACCAAGAAATTCTAAAGCTAACTGCGCAGCACTACTTCTATTCGCCAATCGTTCCATTGCATTTGTTGCTGCTAAAGCCCCTCTAGAAACGTTGTATAATGGGTTACCCATACGTTGTAAGTTACCTTGTAGTTTACTTGAAGTTGTAGACATATTGTTCAACATACCGATGGTTTGTAAAATACTAGCTTGTTTCATTCTGTCTAGTTTCATAATTTCATCGTTCGCGGCTTTTTCTGCTTTACCAATTCTGTTAACTTGAGCAATTAAATCCTGGGCGCTACCAGAGTAAGTTGCCATACTCATAGCAGCATCTAAATAAGCGAGTTTAGTTCGTTTTAACTCTTCAATATGAGGCTTCATAGCTTCTCGTTGTTCGTATTTCATTTGCCTTAATCGACGACTATATTCACTGTTAGCATTCCCCATATTTTCAATGCTACGTCGATATTCTCTAGAGCTTCGACTGGTTGATGTGACAAAATCGTTCATTTCACGACGCATCTGTTGAATCTCGCGACGCATTTGATCAGTTTCAGCCCTAAACTGAACAACTAATTCTTCTTGTGTGGCCAAATCTCTCCCTCCTTTCTAATTGAAGTTGAGAGTTTGTAAGAACTGCATATGCTCTTGTGCTTTTTGCATTTTTTCTTCTATCGTTAAATCTTGATTGTTTTCTCCATTCAACTTATTTCGGTCGAATAGATCAGATGGTTTTAATTTCTTTTTAGGATCGTGATGATAGGCTACTCGCATCATAAGCGCAAACACGCTATTTATTTGCAACTCATCAAGGTATTGCTCATTCCGACCTATCATCATATTTTCAAATTCACGAGGGGTAAGTTCCATAACCTCGCTAGGCAATAATTTTAAATATCTAAAACCATCTTGCTGGATTTTATCTAGGTCCTCGCGGGTAAATTCTCTTACTCTTCGATCTTCCCGAACATTTCCTCTACCATTTCCATCATCTCTGGGTTCTCCACTGCTTCTGGATTCTTGGCTAGATACTGCTTCTTCATTTGTTTTCTCAACTTTTTTGTTGTCTTTTGGTAAAAAGTACTTTCTGCTACCACCTCATTTAAAAGTTCTTCAATGAATTCTTGAGAGATTTTCCCCTCTTCAAATTGTTTTTCGATGTTATCCATGACTTTATCGCGTGTAAATCCTTCTTTTGTATGCATTAATCCAAAGTAGATAGCATCAACGAATAACTCTAAATCTCCTTGCATACAAGCCATTACAACCTCATTTGAACCGCCCTCATATTTTTTATTTAATTCGTAGATGTTTCCAAAAGTAAGTTTTAGTTCGTATTCCTTTTTATCGATTTCAAAACGCATTTATATCAATCTCCTTTTAATTGGATGTTATTTTCAAATTTAAAAAGAACGGTAAAAACCGTCCTTTACTGACCTGCACCTTTAGGAATTTCTGTGAGTGTTTCCGTTATTACAGAACCGGATAATTTCACTTCCACTGAATAAGAAACAAATTCGCCGTTAGATGAAGAACGTTCAAAAGAAGTAATCATATAGTTACCAGCTTCTGCTTCTTTCGTTCTCATATTAATTTCATAAATCTCCATATATTCACCATTTCTAATGGCAGCCTTCACAGCAGGATAATATGGGTCCCCTTCTGCTAACGTACAAGAGAATGAACGAGTTTCTTTTCTTTTTCCATAATCGGAATACGATCTATCTTTAGACTCCGCTTCAATTTCATCAGCCTCAATATTATGAGAGTCTTCAGTTTGATCAAATGGTCTAACTAATATGGATTGATTAGTCTGATCCTTTATTTTTGCAGCGATAATAAATTCATCACCACGATACATTTTGTTCTTAACTGTTCCAGCTGTTTCAGCCATATATTTCACGCTCCTTAATTTACATAAGCTTGTTGGTATTCAAAAATCATTGTTAGTTGTGCAGAACCAACTCCACTTGGAGCAGTTGTTACTCTCCGAAAATAAATCGTATCAATCGATTCACTACCATCTTCATTACGAAGTTGTACTGTGTAACCGTTTCTTCTGATTTTATTAGCAACCTTTTCAGCTGCTTGCATTGCCTTATCTGTCGTCACATTAAAAAACCTTACTACCATCGTATATAGTAAGGTGTAATGATCCTTTGAAGTTTTATCATCATTTATAGATAAAATCGGATAATATACCGATGGAATAATTAGTTCTTCTGGAACTTGATCATGATAAGCAAATGTATTAGTAGGTAAACTGTCATATACAAAAGCTTTCATAGAGCCATGTATTTGCTCATACATAATTATCTCGCTCCATTCTGTACCCATTGCTTAAATTGGCGGTCAAATGAACGTTGAAACATACGTTCATAAATAGCAACTGCATTATCCCAATACGGACGGCCCTCTATGAATTTAGCAGTAAGCATCATTCCAATAGGTGCGTGTGGGTCATATTCAAAATTATGTCCTTCCCATCTACCAGGAACGAATCTCCTTACCTGCTGCCACCCGTCATTTTGAAGTCAAATTGTTATCGTACGGCTTTTTATCCGTACTTCTCACTGTTACCAATGAGTTCGGCGTACATTTTCAACCAATAAAAAAGACAACCTGTATTGGTTGTCGGGGACTCTTGGAGGGATTATATTTATTCACCCTCTACGCTCTACGGTGACGAATAGCCTTGCGTAATCTACTCGTTTACCTCGGTATCGTCTATTGTAACGTGTTTCCAAGTTTTTTCGATTTTTATATGATGAATGCAGTGTTTGCTTACTCCATACATTTTAGCGATTTTAGTTTGTGATAATCCTTTTCGTAAAAGTGTTTTTATTTGTTTAACTTGCTCTTCTTTTAATTTAGAGTTTCCATTCAAAGACCCAGCTGTATGTTCTTTTAATTCTTGAAATAACTCTTTTCCTCTGTACCCTCTTCTGTATCTGGCTTCTAAAGCTTTGTAATTCACAGCCATATTATTTGCTGCTTGTTTTAATGTCATCTCTGCTCCTTCGTACTCAACGATTATGTTATCTCTTTTATTGTTGGATTGTTCTTCCATTGTAACCCACCTACAATTATTGGGTTCGTAGATACCATTGTTATCGATACGGTCTAATGTTAGGTCTTCTTCAAATCCATTTTCCAAAGACCAGTTATAAAATTTCTCGAAATCTTCTTTCCAAGTTTCGCACATTACTATTCCTCTACCACCATAATGATGATAATTAGGATGTTTTGGATTAAAACAACGCTGTTTGATAGAATTCCATCTTTTATACATTCTGTCTTTGGACATTCCATGTGTTTTTTTGTTTAAGTTTTCAACACTTTTTTTAAGCCTTAAACACCCACAAGATTTATAAGTTTTAGAATGATCTTTCCTAAATTCTTTAACGTTACCACAGAAACTACATCTCGCTAAAACCATCCTTCTTCGTTGACCATCGGTTAATACTTTTATACCTAGGTCTTCAATAAATTCAAGCACATAATCACCCCTCAAGGAAATTGTAGCCCTTATCGAAAGTAATCACAATAGATATCTACCGATTTTCCCCGATTTTTAACTATACATTACTGCATAGTGCGGCACTCACCGCATACTCCACATTTGTACCAACTTCTAAAACTAATCCGCCATCAGAGGAACGCCATATATTATTCGAATCTGATTTAGTGAACGAATTTAACAGTCTTCTTGTATCCACAACCGCTAATGAAATGATTTGATTTTGAACCTCTTCTAAAAATTGAAACCCGCTAGCTTCAAGCCATAAAGCAACATTTCGATCTAATCCGCTTGCCATACGATTCAACTTTGCACTGAACTCACGGAATCCTCTAGTCGTTATTTGGTTAGCCACGGATCGCTCTTCCTCTCTGCTATGGCTTTTATATGTGAAACCTCACCAGTACATGGATTCTTTACTGGAAAGGGATTGCGTATATAGTAAGTGACATTGGTATCTTTTTTGATTGCTTTGTCATTATGTTTAACATCAGCATCTGGCATAAACAACACTCTGATTTCTTGGTTGTTTAATTGGTTTGGTGATGATTGTATAGAAGCAGTTGTACTTTCTACAAAGTAGCAGCTTTGTTCTGCTATATCAGGAGTATCTTTGTATGAATAAGCCTCTTCTCCTGGTTGCCCGTACTTCCCAGGCTTTTTTTCCTTCTGCAAATGATAAATATCACATTCGTGAACAAACATACCTTGAAGAGACATTAAATCGTCCCCATTTTGAATGTGACTTTATTTTTCCCTTTATGATTCATGAATTTCTGCAGGAGATATAGAACTGAAGGTTTCGTTATACTGCCAGTATCCTTCGTATAAGAATAGTCACCGCCACCAATACTTTCAGACTTAATCCCCTTCATAGCATTTGTATCACTGTTGATTGAAGCGTAATACTGGGCCAATTTCTTACACGCTAACTTCACTTCTGCTGGGATCTCAGGATATTTCGTCTTATCACTAAAATCTATTTTAGAGAGATTATAAATCCCTGTATCTGCCTCAAGTATGTCCTGCTCCAATAGAGGAACAGGACGTTTCTTGACTTCAGGCAGTACAGTATAATCTATTAATTCTTGAGCAGTAATAAGTGCCATACTTATCACTCCTCTCCTTTAGATTTACTACTGTCTTTTCGA
Source organism: Bacillus sp. Brlt_9 (assembly GCF_051948935.1). Lineage (NCBI taxonomy): Bacteria > Bacillati > Bacillota > Bacilli > Caryophanales > Bacillaceae > Bacillus > Bacillus sp. Brlt_9. Next base: position 44,287 of record NZ_JAYJLO010000013.1, read on the forward strand.
ACTTCAAATTGTTCATTGCCATTTAGATAATCGTAGGTTTTCTTTGTAACCTTCTCTTCTTGGTCCAATAAAAAAAGACGTTCATGGACGTCATATGTTTTACCAACAATTAATTTAACGTAATAATTCAAAAGTCATCACTCCTTAACTTTGATAACTTTTGCAACTGCATCTTCCTCTTCAAACTTCACATCAACCTTCGCAGTTAAAACAATAATGAATTTACGAGCGCGGATATCCTTATCTACCTCAATTCGAATATTACGGCTCATACCTGTCACAATATTTTTAGGCGGCGTTAATAAAATATCAGATACAGTATTTTCTCCCTCATTATATGGTTGTAACATAGCAATTCCCTCTACTGGAACCCCATAAGCAGAAGCTAAACCACCTTGAAGTGAAACATCTCCTAAGTTAGTTTGTCGCATCGCTACTTGGTCTTTCCATTCAATTTCTAAACCATGCGATGTGTAAAACTTCCAGTCTTTAGGGTTACGTAAGTACTTAGCAGGAACAGCTTTATAGGCTTTCTTAAATACATCTTTAGTAAATGCACCTGCAGCACAATCTACAACATGTGAAGTTGCTTGTTTGCGAAGCCCATCTAATAAAGCTAAATATGAATCTGTAGACGCAATATCACCATTCAGAATTAGCTCTTCGATATCTAATGCAGCACGATCTGCTATCATCTGCATGATAGTATTTTGAAGATTACCGCCCTCAATATTGTTTTCCAATGTATCATAGGTAATATGCACTTCCGCAATTACTTCTTTAGCATTTAACGTAATTGTGCTAGTTGATGGAGCAGAGCGATCAGAATCTTTTAAAGGTACACCTTCAACACCAGGGCGAAGAATACGGGAACCAAAGCCGATTTTTTCAATTTTAAGTGTATCTGAAGCCATTTGAACAAAGCGCGAGTCCTTTAAAATAGTAGGGGAATTTTGCACCATACGTAAGAATGTATCAGCTTGTTCAGGATTCATTAAACCGCCACTAGCTAATGTGGCAAGAGTAACGTCCGCTTTTTCAATAATTGTTTTGTTATTAAGTGTCATATATATTTTCCTCCTTCAGGCTTACAGTAAGCCATTCCATACAGATTTTTTAACTTCTGCTTTCTCGATAACATCAGTATCTTGCTGATTACTAATACCTTGAGATTTCTTTAATGCTTCGATCTCTTCGCGTAAAGGAGCGGTAGCAGCTTCAACAGCTTTTTCCACCTTAATATCTTCTTCAGTTTTTTCCTCGTCGAGATTAAGGTGTTTCTTAACAGTAGCTAACTCTTCCTTAATTGGGCCAACAGCCTTTTCTACCGCTGAAGTTAATGTTTTTTCTAATCGGTCTTGGTTAAACTCCATATTGTTTCCCTCACTCTCTGCGCCTTCCATTGAAGGTGTGACGCATGTTTTTAGATTTGTTAATGACTCAATAGCAGCGTCGATATCTGTCATGTTTGGAGCACTGATTTTCTTGCCTGCTTTTTCTACTTCTTCAACAAGAGATACAACAGGTTTTTCCTCCCATACCTTTACAACTGCTTCTGTGTCCTTCAATTCATTGATAATCTCAACAAATTCAAGTGCGGCTGCTTCAATACGATCTAAGTCGATAGCATCAGCAGTAGGGGCATTCCATAACGATTGATAGAAACTATCTTCTAATGCAGAGAACGAGGCGTTAACATCACGGCGGTGTTTATTCTGGTTAAATTTATCCCTAACCTCGCCTTTTTGAACGTTTTCTCCACTGAAAAAGCCCTTCACCAATTGGAAGAAGGACTTCATTTGTTTCTCTTCAGTTTTCGTTACTTCTTCCTCAATTACTTCTGTTTCAGCGATTCCCGCTAAAGAATAACCTTTGTAGTCACCCTTCTGGATTGCTTCCCATACCTCTTCGGTTGCTTTAGTGACAAGTATCCATGTACCTTTTGTAATAGTCTCACCATTCACTTCCATATCAGCAGGAGCGATATAGGATTCTACAACTTCACCAACACCCGCTTGGAAATCGTGGTCCTTATCGATTTGACGATATTTCAACATGAATTCATGAGCTGCTTTTTCGATAGTTGATTCGTCCGCGAAATCGTTATGACTGTCTAAAACGCCAGGTTCATAAACAATTCCATATACTAAACGTTTCTCTTCATCTTCCGACTTGATAACGCGTACTTCTTTTTCAAAGTTTGGTTTTTCATCAGATTTAGTTAAAAAGAACTCACGTTTATTTGCACCTGCATTTACATAAGAAACGTGTGAGACTTGTAGATTCTTCAATTTTCGCTTTGTCATCTGTTCTATTCACCTCCTTTCAAATATGAATCGGCATAGTTTTAGAAGTCTTCATTTTCTACTCGACTCCTTCAAAGTTTCTTCCCTAATCTTCTGCTTCTCTTCTTCAGATAGCCCTAATATGTTGTTATCTACTACAGGCTGAAGAACACATTTGCAGTTAACTCTTTCTTTAGCAGATAGAGAACTATCTCGAGGAAACATACATCTCTCACCAGATCCAGGCAGTTCAAATTCTTCCTCTACCGTGACCGTTGTACCGTCATACGCCACATGATTGTCACGCGGTTGGTTATTCTTTGCACCGCTATGGCGCCACTTCTTACCCGTAACCGCAGGGGATTGGCAATATGATTCAAATTGAGAAGCGGAACATGCTGCAAGGACTTCAGTCTGCGCTGTCCTCTTCGCTCTTTTACGGTCGAATTCCGGAAGCTTCGCAAGCTCTCCTGCTATTTCACGAATACCTTTCCCTTTCTCTAATCCTTCGTTTAAAATCCGCTCTACTGCTTTGTGAGAATTAATTTTCATGATCTTACCTAATTCATCCGACCAACTATCAATCCACTTTGTAGTTCGTTTTGAAAAGATATTAAACTGGATATCTGGGTCAATCGCATCCATAAAAGCTTTTGTCATGTCCTTCATCGTATAATCAAGAAACTTCCTTGCTGTTTTGCTCAGACTTTTAGCAAAGGTATCAGCCCCAAATAGGCTACCAGTGACAAAGTCGATAATGTCCTTTATCTTGATACCCTTCTCCACAGCATCTTTTTTCGTATAGTTCTTAAGTCCATCGACAAAGTACTTCTTCTGTTTCCAAAGCAGTTTAGCAATTTCTTTTTCAAATTCCTCAACATATCCTGGTAATATGTTCAATACTTCTAAATCAGCAGGCAATGCAGCTATGAAGTCATCCGTATCAGCCTTTGCAATCCATTCATTAAGAGAAACTAATAGCTTATCAATCTTCTGCATTTTGCATCGACTCCAGTAAGTCACGTAGATCTTTCATTACATTGACTAGTTCCTCATTTGAATTGCTATCAGCTGACTTCTGTAGAGTTTCTCCTAATCCTTTTTGCCAACCACTTACTTTACGATGTCTTTCTAAAACTAAAGCAACTGGTTGATCTGCTTCAGGAATATCATAATCAGAGAACTCTTTGTTTAGCATATTACCAGCGATATTACGTATATCTCGGAATGTTAAACCGCCCTTATCAGCCAGTACCTCAACGGTTTTAACCATATCTTCCGTGTTACTGATTTCTGACTTACGTAGGTTCACATATACGTGTTTTAATCCATATGGAAGCAAAAGAACGTTATTAATGATGAACTCTAAGCTGTTACGCTCAGGTTCAAACACCTGCTCTTCTGTAATCTCACGCACAGATTCAGCAGTTGCTCTGTTAAAGTCTCTAATGTAACCAACATATACATCTGGTAAACGAAATGCTGATTGTACCTTTTGGCGTGATTTCTCGTCGTATTCAAGGAATAAGGCATCATTTTGCAATACATCCGCCAGTGATTTCAACTCTATATCAATGTTTGGCTGTGTATCACCAACTACACCTTCATCTGCATTTTCAACTTGCAATAAGAGATATTTATGTTGATTATCTTCACCTTCGACATTTGAAACATAATCGGTAAGAGCAGCTTCGCTTTCTTCTGATAAAATGCCATTCTTCAGCAATATAGCCATTGGAATATGCCTACCTTGTTTGAAATAGCGAAGGTTTAATTCTTCTGCCTTTCTAGCCCCTACCATGTGTACAACATGCGATACCCAACGCGGAATGCCATATGGTCCATTACCAATCTTCAAATGAATGACTTCGGTAGCGTTTTTCTCTCCTAATGAAACATCGGAAAACTCACCAGTCTCTTTATTTAAGAAACGCGGATCGCCAAACTCTTTGAAATAAGTATCTACTGATCCTACTCGTTGTACATAGCGACGGAACCTTTTCTTTCTTTTGACTTCTTTTCCGTTAATTAAGTATGTAACTTCTTGGGGGTTATCATCTTTACGAGTCACTCGCATGTACTGCGGTAACATATTTATTAATTCAGCAGGCTTTCCTTCTAAATTACGAATCGCTTCAATATAACCATTGCCAGTCGTCTCTTTATCATCAATGCCTGTTTCAAGAATCTCCTTGAATGGCTTTTCGAAGCTAAATAACGGAATAATTTCAGTATCAACTAACATCCACTCCGCCCTCATTTCAGGAGTTTCTTTGTTATCATCCTGCTTATACTTCATTTCATGACCAAATCCAGCTATATTACGCTTGTACGCATCAATACATTGACCAAGAATCGTACTATTTTCTCTAATCTGCTGTAGGTCTTCTATTCTATAAGGTGGTTCAATGATTTCATTTACAGCATACTTCTCATTTTCACTCTCTTGCTGGCGGGATAGTACCTGAGCACTTGTTCCCGTCGCCTTAATTACTTTGGCACTAACTTTCCTTTTCTTCATCATTAAGCTGCTTCACCTCTTTTCTTTTTCTTTTTCTTCTTTTTACGCAGTCCGTAAATAATTGTATTAACAAAGTATCTTGTTTCGTCCATATGGTGATCATTCTCTTTCAGTGGTTTATCTTCACCACGTTCAACTGATTTCTCATCCCATATATAAGAAGCGAATTCTTTAAATGTTTCGTTACAGCAATCGTTAAAATAAATAATGCCCGTGTTAAGCGCAACACCGACATTACCAATACCCTCTTTAACATTATTTCGGGCCTTATATACTTTTCGTTTGTTCCTAACTAGCAAAGCTATAAATGAAGCAGCGGACGGGTCAACTACTGTACCACGGATTGGCAAATCCCCTACAAATCCCTCAAAGTCTTCATAGTATTCCTGATCTGTTTTCTGCTTTTCTGTTTCTCTACCGCTATAACGGTACTCTTTCACCTTGTACCATACTTCTTCACCTTTTTCGATGCACTTACCCCACAATCCATATACCATGGCGTTCTGCGTACCATAGTCACAAGAGACAAAGTATTCAACGTACTCCCTTTGAATCGTAGGAACTTTATGCTTATTTTCATCAAACATATCGAATATAAGTCCAGAAGCAGCTGCCCAAAGTCCTAATATATACCGCTTGTAGAAAACTCCACTGTACATTTTGTAATAACGCTTTTTTACTTTTTCGGACAGTGATAAGTTGTCATTCATAGTAAAGAGAAGGTGCAGCATGTTCTTTTCTTTCGCTTTATCTAGCCATTCTGTTTTAAACCAATGATACGGACCACCTGGATTGCAGTTAAACCAGACTTTTGAACCTTCTACAGAACAACGGCCAGTCGCTTGGTTAACAAATGAACGTACCATAAGCACTACTTCATCAAAGAAACATCCGGCTAAAGTGATCTAATTGTTATCGCAAAGGCTTTTTATCCTCTGCTTCTTATAGTTTCCTATAAGTTCGGCGTACGTTTTCAACCAATAAAAAAGACAACCTTTTACTGGCTGTCGGGCACTCTTGGAGGGATTATATTTATTCACCCTCTACGCTCTACGGTGACGAGTAGCCTTTCGCAATCTACTCGTTTACCTCGGCATTCACTTATCTCTTTTTAACAGGATCTAATATTTCTTCTACAGTCTTACCTTTTTTTCTTCTGTTTGCTAATGTTGAATACGGAAGTTTTAAATACCTAGCCCATTCAGGCAAAGTCATTGTTAATCCGTTGTGAGTCAACACGATATTGTTTCGCTTGTTATTACCTTGTGTGATGTCATCAACCCACCTACAATTATCAGGATTATAGTTCCCGTTATAATCGATTCTATCGATAGATAAATCATCATTATAACCGTTTTCCAAAGACCAATTGTAGAACGATAAGAAGTCATTTCTCCATTCATCACACATTTTAATACCTCGTCCACCATATAAATGAAACTCTTCGTATTTTTCGTAGTAACAGCGTTCTATTACTTTTCTATAAATTTTATATAATCGTGTATTTGACAAACCATGAGTTTTATTTGGATTATTTTCATTGAAAAATCGCTTTGAAAACTCCAGTCGATAGCAACCACAACTTTTATAGCCACGTTTAGTTTTTATTTGGTCTGTTCTTCTCACAAACTCTTTTCCGCATTCGCATTTACACTTCCAAAAAGAACGGTATCTCTTATTCTCATAAGTTTTATGAGAAAATTCTAAGACTGTAATCATATCAAACACTTGACCTGTTAAATCTTGCAAGTATAACACCCCTTTCTAGTATAAATATATTATACCATCCAATGTCATACCCGCAAATACCAAAGACTTAGCGTCTGCCGATTTTGCCCGATGTTTGCCACCATATTACTATAGTGGAGGGCATCACTACCCTGAATCAAATCCTGTGAAGATTCATCTTTACCACCAAAAATATAAAAGAAGTTTGTCACACCGTCTTTAGTAATAGTAAGCATATTCTCACTGCGGTGATCTTTAACCTTATAACCACGAGACTTCAGCATCTTCTTGAGTGGCGTTATAACGTTACGACGGTGCGAACCAATCGTTTTACCACACATACCAAAGTTCTCGCCTTCAAATGATTCCATCGCCCACATTACATAAGAAAGAGCCATCGAAACTGTCTTTCCAGCACGAATGGAACCATCGCAAATAATCCCATCATAGCCTTTAACAGGACTGCTAGGCTTCCACCAGGTTAATACCTTTAGCTGCTTTTTGGAGAATGGCTTAAATTTGAATGGAGCAGGTTTCTTGTTACGCTTCGGAATCGTCGTCATGGTCATCCCACACTTCCTCTACCTTGCCTTCTAGCGCCTCTTTGAAACCATCATCTTCGTATTCTTCACCATCTTCGCCTTTAATACGAGCGGTATCGGCTTTTGTTTTCTCTATGTCAGCTTTCAGTTTATCTAACTCTAATCTTCTCTTATCATCAACACTCGCTAGCCTATCGAATCTTTCTATTAGCTGCGATAATGTAGTCATTGCCCGCGATTGTGCATTTAAGAAGGTAGCATGTTTATCCCAAGCAAATTGAATTTCCCATTCTTCTTCGAATCCACTTTCAGTAACCTTATTCTTTCGTAGTTCTTTCGTTGTATCTTCTTGATATTTAACAAACATCAATCTTTGCGCTCTAATAATAGCCGTATACTGAATCGTTATGTTTTCCCATAACATATCAATCGGATTCTTCTCCATGATCTCAGCAGCTAAGTCAGCCACATCTTCTGGAAAGTGTTTTCGAAAGAAACCATGCGTCATAGCGTTATGGTTCCCTTTTGGCGGGCCATGCCCTACAGCATTCTTATTACCCCATTTAGGGTTCTTGTTGCCCGAATTACCCACTGCATTCTTATTGCCAATGGGTGCACCTGTTTTCTTGGTTTGGGTGCATCCTTTTTCGTCTTTTGGGTGCACCCCTTTTCGATTCCAGCCATGCCTTTTTCTCCAGGACTTAATTGTATTAATACTGACCTCATATTTCTCAGCCAGTTCCTTATACTTCATACCTTGCATGTAATCTTCTTGAGCTAACTCGTGTTTTTGTTTCACTTCACATCACCCACCACCTTCTATATTAATAGGAAGAAACTCGTTACAACTCCCCTCATGGTAATCCCTAATTTAGTCTTGAAATTCTCTAAAACTCGATGTATTATATTTTTGTGTTTTTCTCAGTTCCCAAGCCGAGAATACATCATCACTTATGAAAGGACCCGAACTCCAGCGGGTTCTTTCTTTTATTCCTTCCCTTGTAAATCTATTTATTTAAATGTAAAATTATAAATAAGTTCTAAAAATTAGAATCGAGGTGAAAATCATGAGAAGTTTTGGCTCATTAATGATTTCTACTGTCTGCTCAGTACTTCTTGTAATTTGGAATGCCTATGAATTCTATAACGGATTCACAACAGGGCGCACATACTACTGGATTCATGGCATCGGAGCTGTTATCTTCCTTCTATTCTTTATCCTCAACATGCGAGATTTCAAAAAGAAAAACTACAGAACCTCATAACAATAGGAGTTGATACATATGTGGAAAAAAATTAAGAATTATAGATTGAGCTTAAAAGATTTAAATTTCATGTTATGGTTATTCGGTATTACATGTTTTATATACGGCTACAATTTCATTATAGGATTAGCTTTTGACCACAAATTCCAAGTCTATTATTTAGGTGGTGCTATAGCGACCTTCGCCGCATTTATGGATACTAAGAATAGGATTAAAAATAAGAATTATAAGACAGTGTAATGTAAAAGGGATCCTTTATGGTTTCCTTTTTTCTATGCAAAATAAAAAAGCAGCGGATTCGCTACTTTAATTCTTTCTTATTCGCTTCATATTCCTTTATATAACGGTACAAAGTTGCTCTTGATACATTGAATATCTCACAAATTTCTACTTTTGTTTTATTGCCCATTTCAATAAGTTCCATCATACTTTCTATTTGTTGTTTAGTATGCGCTTTTTTTCTACCACCTTCACGACCTCTTGCTTTAGCCGCTGCCACACCACTAATAACACGTTCAGTGATTATTTCTCGTTCCATTTCGGCCATAGCTCCGAATATGTGAAAAAGGAATTTCCCCATTGTTGTAGAAGTGTCGATACCATCCTTTATTGAGACGAAGTTAATTCCCTTCTCATTGAATTCTTGTAGCAAATTAACAAGTTGATGCATTGTTCTTCCTAAGCGATCTAGCTTGTAAACAACTAATGTATCACCTTTACGGAGTTTTCCAAGAAGCAGCTGTAATTCCTTCCTATCCTTCTTGGCTCCGCTTTCCTTCTCGCTAACTATATCGTCACATCCATAACGGTTAAGTTCATCTAATTGCATATCCAAACTCTGATGTTTCGTTGAAACTCTTGCATAACCAAATATCATGAATCATCACACCTTCCCCTTGATGATTCTATTGTATCAATTTCCTGTATCACATTCAATTGATTTCGATACATGATTTTGAGATAAATAATATGCTGTTTTACGGCAAATAAAAAGTGTATCAAAATGAAATGTTTTTGAGACATACAATTACCTCTACTTCTGTTTGTGGAGAACCTTCCTCTAATTTGTATATACCCATGTAAGCCAAAATAATTTAACTCATGCGTTTATATAAGAGAAGGGAGGTTTTACTATGAAAACAGAAACACAACAACAACCTAGAAAAAACGTTTCACCAGCGCTCATCTTCGCTATAGCTGATTTAATCCGAGCTCTCCATGAAGCAGGAATCATTTGATTCTTGCTTTTCGTTGTGTTCGTTTGTTTTGTTTAAATGGGCTAATCTATCAATTCTATTTAATCGATTAATCTAACTATTACATATTAACGTTTCATTCATATACTATAGTAGATTGCTAGATTAGAGATTTCTCTTCAAGTAGCATTAGCTCTAAGAGTACTTGGAATACCAATCTGCGATTAATTACCACATCAACAAAAAGAGAGCACCCTCGCTATGGGGATGCTCTCAATGTGAATTGGGGTTTATCCTGAGCATTGAATCGGACACCAAGAACTCGTCCTATTATATACTATTCTTGTCCTTATCATAATGTACAATAAAAAAAGCACCCTCGCCCAGGCGCCAAAAGATACATAAACATTGAGGTAACTAACACGTTAGAAAAGACCTTCCATATCATTGTATGATTATTGATTATCTTTATACCTAGATGACTCATTAAATACATTTAATGTATAAGTGTCTATCGATTTAATCATGCCTAATTCCATCCAATTAATGGTTAGTATTCTAAGTAGACCGAAGATATATTATAATCCTTTATATACCCAAGGAGGTTTATTATGCTCGGCTTTCATAAAAAATTACCCATCTTAGGATTCTTTTTGTTTTTATACGGTTTCATCGGTATCATCTTTTTATTACTATTCCTTAACATGTAGGAACAAAACGTATAAATATATGTTTAATATGTAATTTTTATATAACAAAGAAAAAACACCCGTATTGGATGCTTAATGTATACTAATATTAATATTGAATAGCTTCATTGATAGGATTTCTAGAACAATAAATATACTAGCTGAAACTGATCTATATCCGATATTCTTTCCTGTAACATTAATAGTAATCTCCGCTAAATGGGTTGGCACATCATCTTTTTCAAAAATTTTATCTTCAACCTTTTCAACTATTGCTACATTATCCACTTCTTTAAAAGTTTTCAGCAATTTTGTTTCTAATAAAGTAAAATCAAAATTTTCATCTTTAACCACATCAAATATAATCTTCATTTTTCTTTCCCCATTTTTAACTAGTTAATATGTTAACATCGATATAATTATATATACTTGTATTAAATAATTCAAAAAATATGTTTTATCAATTTGTCCATAGTTAACTTATCTAATAGGGAGAAATATAAATAAATGGGAGAAGAGCGAGAATTCATTTTCTCAACTTTATAGTCCTCTTCTCTTTTATGCTCCTTAGAGCTGGCTCAATACTTCGGCTACTTAATGTCATTTTCACCTTTGCTGGCCAATATCGAATTATAAAGGATTTATATCAAGACGTATGTATTTCTTCCGACGTCTTGTTTGAACCAATACACTAGAGGGACGGAAGGGGAATGTTTCCGCTGTATTGGCTCAAACAAAGAGTGGAACTCTTTGCCCTCGTTTTAGTCATTAATAAGAATCGTGAGTAATTACTAATGTACGAGGTCACGTATACTGTTTTAGATTTTTAGAATGCAAGTGTCACTCAATCATGAGCAACCACCCCCATTCCATTTTCAAGAACCGACGTATTAGAGAGTAATAGACTTATATTTATTATCAACCCAGAGGACGCATTCCGAGCTGAATGATAACTACAAATTAGAAACAGCATGACGAATGCGAGTTATCTCACACCCGCCACACTGGAATATATCATTATAAGTAATTCATTGGTCTTTTCGTCTTAACGCGGGTTCGTACCGCCTTGCCCACCCTACTATGCGGTATACGTTACTGTGCCATTCTCGCATAAGAACGTTTCACTAATAGGTGTACTAATCCTCTTCGATATGCGGTTGTCAAAGGGCTTATACCTATAATTTATAATTTTTGGCATTTTATTTAGTCCCCCAAAAAGTTCGCATTTTGACCGCGTTTTGTTCGCTATTTTTAGATGATTCCAAGTGCTGTAGCAATCAATTTAACCGCACTCTGCTTTTTCTCATAGAAATATGTCTTCTTGAGTAGTAGATCATGATAAACATCTGAATCTTTTCCCCTCTCATTTGTCAGAAACTTGCGCTCAACGATTTTACGCTCATCCTCATCTAATAAATTGTTAAGCGCCTTCTCAACCTGTTGCACCTTCCATTTACTTGTGTTTCTAGAATCACGTAACTCAGGAAATAAACTGATTCCTTCCTGCTCCACATCATTACTGAATCGCATCTTTAGTGCTCTGTATTCCTTTAATACGCTTACTACTTCCTTTTGTACTTTCTTATCATCTATAGCTGGTAATAAAGTTAATTGTCTCTCCATGAAGGAATCCCCCTATTTCGAATTTTGTTTTTACATTCACATCAGGTACGTGAAATTTTACTATCTCTTTGTTGAATAATGGAAACATGCATAGCGAGTAGCCCCCACCATCCACTCTGCATGGTTCCGTTATCCATTAAGCCTTTAATAATTTTCTTTTCTTGTTTGCCATCTTTTCTTTTGCTGCTTCAATGTTATTTGCCGCCTTCTTATGGTCCTGATCAAATTGAATCATTCTATCAAACATAACTGGTGCTACTGCTTCATCTACATATTGCAAATAATCAACTGCCGCTCGTTCCGTCTGTTCTACTAAGTACCCATAAATATCAAAGTCCGCTCTTGGTATAGATTTCTTACCTTTTGGTTGATGCGATATCCTTACGTAAGATTGAATGACTGATAGTGGTACAACGAATACTGACTTGTCCTTGCTAAATTCAATTAGGAAGAAACAAATCGCCCCCATCTTCTCTGCTTTCTCCAGGTAATCTAATTGGTGCTGTGCAATATTCTTTAAATCAAATCGTGTAGCATTCTCTGTAGACTTCGCTTCAAATGCTATAGCTCGTCCCTTATATACACCGTCATAGTCTACTGTACTTTTAGCTTCATAGAATCCATTTAATACACGGCCACCTTTACTTTTTAACACCTTCACAGGAGTCGGACGCTTGTTTATAAGCGCCACTCCACCTCTTTGATACATTTCGTTCGCTAGATTGATAAGCTTTTCAAAAGCCATTCCGCGGTTTCCTTGTCCCATTGTTATTCCTCGCTTTCTATTCAAAGGATTATTTTATTCAGTTTCTATAAAATGGTAATTAATATATAATTAAACTATTCAAATCTTAGGTGGTGATACAAATGACTGAAACAATCCGAATTGCTCTTTTCACTCTTGTAGGAATAAGTGCCATATTTTCTGTAATTAAAGAATTTCAAAAACCAGAAAAAAGAAAGTTTTGGATAACCTTCGAAACTTTAATTCTGATCGGGGCAGCCTGGATGTTAATAGGACTTCTCACGTAACCTACATAATTAGTTCACCCCCCTTGAATAAAACTAAATATTCAGTCAATACTATAGACAACCCATTAAGTTACTTTCTCCTTGTTCCCCCCTGGAGATGAGCAGTTAGTTTTGGCTAACTGCTCCTTTATTTATAACAATGATAAAATTATTTAAAATAATTTTTCTTTATTTCTCAATATAAGGAGCCTTGGATTTTCATTAACACTTCTGTAGTATATAAACAAAGAGTAAGGTAAGAGTTACTCTTTGCCATTTTAGAAGAGGTTCTGTTGGAGACAACAGGGCCTTTTTTCATATAGAGATAGTTTGTTTAATTTTTCACCATTAACCATAAAAATATCTTATAATCGTTATATACTAAATTAAATTACAGGATTAGGAGTAAATCAAATGCCAGTTACACTAGAACTTATTCTTTTCATTCTTCTAGCAATTTGTGCTGTTGGCTATTTAGTAAAAGAATTTCAAAAAACTAGGAAAAGAACACTTGGAATTTTCCTAGAATTCTTGGTTCTTTTCTGGTCAATATGGAGAATATCGACTATCATAATTTAATTTGTAAAACATGAATTTCTTCGAATAAAACCCAATATTATGTCCATAATGTTGATAGGCTGTATGCCAAAATCCATTTAGTTTTCTTTGTATCTCCTTGTATTGAGCAGTTAGCTTTTGCTGGCTGCTCTTTTATATGTAACCCCGTTAGACGAGCTTTCATATAATGTAGTCATTCCTTTCTTATAAATTAAGCTCGTCACTTAGGTTATAAAAATAGGATTATATCCCATAACCTTTTTCAGGAATCATTCATATTTTATTTCTGAAAAAGTTGCTCTGTTTTTTAAAAAGGTGGTTGCGGAAACAACTGCCTTTTTATTTATAACAAAATGAAATTTTTACCATAAAGATAATTATTAAATATTTTACGATTATACATTATAATGGAATAGTTATTGTATATTGGCAGTAAGAGGAGCGACCTTATTAAGGGCTTCTCTTTTTTTATAAAATAGCATTATTGCAATTTCCCTTTATATATCTTCTTGATCTGCACTTCAGTGAATCCCTCGTACACCGCAAATACTTCAGAGAACTGACTTAAACACATATCAATAATCATGTCGTCTGTCGTTCTAATGTAAAAGTACTTAACTTCACCCATGTAATCGTTGTGTAGGTAATAACTCTTAATCTCATGATGGTAGTTATTAGCTTCCAATACTTCATACAGCTTAATTTTTGTTTCATCCATATCAAACATAGATAACTGTCCCATTCACTTAACAACTCCTTACGTATTAAATAACATTTTATTTTTCATCCTTGTACTCCATCTCTACAAATTCAGCTAAATCAATTTCTTTCATTATCATTTCCTCTAGAAAATAAAACGCTTCTTGTTCTCCTACGTTTTCTCTTACATTTTGAAACTGTAATTTTTGTTCTTCATTTAATTCAAATTTCACTTTTGCTTCTACAGCCATTATGCATACCTCCATGTCTTTATATTTTTCAAACACCCCATTCTTCCGGAGAGTATTCACTAATTGCCTAATCGTACTTTCCGTTCTTCCTAACGCTAAAGCAATTGCCTTTACCTTTCCGAATCCATAATACTTACATACGTAGGCTAATTCCCTCGTTGTATACGGCTTCTTATGATTTGGATGGTACTTCATTCTGCCCTGCGCCCCATATTGAAATTCCACCATAATCACTTCCTTCCCAAATAGCGTTTTTATTCAATTATCGGTATCACTTCTTCGTGTTCTTATAATCGACATGAAATAATACATATTTCGACATTTTTCTACACAAATAGTCAAATGTGGTGTATTCTATAGTAGAAGAGTAAGGTAAGAGTTACTCTTTGCCATTTTAGGAAAGGGCCTGCTATTTATAGCGGGTCCTTTTTGTTAAACTACAACTAAAATAGCGTTTTTGTATAATATAATAACTCTAGATCAATTGGACATATTTACCGATTTATTCCCCGCTAAATCCATGTTAAAATCTCTTGTGAGTACGACATAACTCAGTCTTATGAAGCCCTGTAACATTTTCTGCGGGGCTTCTTTTTTTCAACAAGACGTTAGTTAATTTTGCTGACTACCTTGATTTACAAAATCACTTTTTTAATACATTTATGAAACATTCATGTGTTATCTTCATTACTTTCTTTATATTATATATAATTAATATATAGATATATGTTATAATCTCTTTACGAAACATCACGTGTTTCAAATACAACATTTTTTGATGACCTCTTATCTTTCCGTAAGAGGTCCTTTTTTTAGAATAACTATTTTATTAAATTCCTCATATACAATTACTTGTCCATTTCATTTAGCTCTACTACGCCAACTGTGTATAGACAACTATATATCAAGGTTGTAAAATATGATTATGATTCTTATATAGAGTCATATACGACCTTTTCTTTGTTCATGGGGCTCTTACATAGTAGTAAGGGCCATTTTTTATATAAATAAATAGTTTATTTATATATTAATTTGAATACATAGTTGTAAAAATTATTAGTTGAGTGTTAAAATTCCCTATATACTCCTTAGGGAGTTCTTATGTAATTAACAAGAGTTCAATATTCTCGATTCTTAGCCCTTTGGAGCGCCCTCCAAGGGGCTGCAACAATTAAAATAACGTTTTTGTTCACTTTTTTGATACATTTATGAAACATTCATGTGTTATCTTCAGTACGTTCTTTTCTTTTTATAATGTCGTGTGAGATATACCATGACTAGAAGCCCTAGCCCCCTAATCCTAGGGCTTCTTTATTTAAATAAGGATTCTATTTAAATTTCATCCCCCCTCTCTTTACCTAAATAGGTTCAAAATTATCTATTTTGCATATATAATACTTTTAGCAATTTAAATTCTATACATAAGTAATGGAGGCATTAAAATGGGAAGCGTCCCAAATTTACCACCTCAACAATCAATCTCAAAAAAACAAATTAATCCTAATAAGAATCAACAAACGAATAAAAAGCTAAGACGTCGTATTTTATTAGCACTTGCTTTTATGCTACCTATGGTTATTTCCATTCAAATCTGCATTTATAAGCAAGAACAAATGATTCAAGAAAAACAAATTACACTTAATAAAGAAAAGAAAAGATTATCTGAAGTAGAACTTATAGGACGCTATTTTGAAAACGATATTAAAACTTTAACAGAGAGTGAAGAAGGTATTTTAAAGTTCGCAAGGAAATTGTATGGATTCTCCAGACCTGATGAAACTATATTTCAAATAACTGAATAACTTTTCAATACATAAGCGATGGTCATAAATCATGGAGCGATTTAATGATCATCGCTTTTTATCAAAATTCTATTAAATAACGCTTTTATTAAATTTCACATATACAATCTCTTGTCCATTTCACTTTGATCTATCATTGCATTTATTATTAGTAATATGAACTTTTAGAGGTGAATTATATTGGATGAGTTTTTATCCTCCCCTGCACTAAATCCTGGCTCAATTGGACCTACACTCCCACCTGTTCCACCTTTTCAATTCCCTACTGGGCCCACTGGTTCAACGGGTGCTACTGGGCCTACCGGTAACACCGGACCTACCGGAAGCACTGGATTGACTGGTATTACAGGACTGACTGGCAGTACTGGATTCACTGGGCCTACGGGTGACGCTGGACCTACCGGAAGCACTGGTTCAACCGGTTTTACAGGACCTACGGGTGACACTGGACCTACTGGGGCATTTTCATTAGCTTACGGTTATTTCTGGCAAACAGATTTTATTACAGTCCCTTTCGGAGATTCTTTTCCTTTTAATCAAACTGGGCCAATTGCAGGAGGGGTTTCATTATTAAACCCTACTACAATTAGCATTGTACAGGCTGGTGACTATCGTGTATCTTTCATTTCCTCAATTAACACGGTTTTAAATCCCGTCTTTCCCCATTCACCTGTTATTTCTGTTTTCTTAAATAACAGCCCAATCCCAAATACACAAGCAAATTTTGGTTTTCTACTTTCAGATTCAACAAATACAGGATGTTATCAATTAAGCGGTGAGGTTATTTTATCAATTCCATCCAATTCAATACTTCAACTTCAAAATAACAGTTTCTTTAATGACCAAGACATCTTAACCTGCGATGCCGGTATAAATGCTGTAGAATTAACCATCTTCAAATTAAACTAATAAAATAGTCCTCGAAACTAATTAATGTAAGGAGATCCTTTACTCATAACATTCTTACCTTTTTAAGAGCATGCTTATATGTATGCTCTTTTGATTTGTTATTAAATAGCGCTTTTGTGTTAAATTTGCACACCGCCAAGAATCATACATACGATAAGCATGTGGTATTCTTTTTTTATTATTAGTTTTAATCAGAGAGTGCCTTGAAAGGTGCTCTTTGATTCTCAAATAAAGAATTGATGCTCTTTTATTCTTTTTACCCGCCTTATAAATCATAAATACATAACATTATATTTTTTTGCGAAACATCACATGTTTCAAATAACGCTTTTATGAGACTCTAAGAATCATCAAATAGTTACCTAAATTTAGCCGATTTGATCACCCGTCATAGCGCTATGCCTCCTAATCCAAATTCATGATTTCTTCTAAGGTTCTATCCGAAATATAAGTAGTAATAATTTGCATCTATCCGTATTTCTTTTTAGCCATTTCTATAGCGTCTCTCTCTGACTTCGCCTCAAACCAACGGAGTTTCCACTTCTCGTCTTTGTCGTAAAACTCTATTGAGTACGTCATAACGCTATTACGCTTCAAGAACTTTTCCGCTGTATTTGTTGCTGTATAATCAAAACTTCCGACCACATCCTCTAGTGTTAGCTGTTTCATGCCCCTAACCCCATTGGACGGGATTTAATCAAATTTTTATCTGCCTGATCCATAATAAGAGCAGCGATTTCTAATTGATGTCTTCCTAACTCTTTTGCGATTTCAAGGATTCCTTTGTCTTCCTTCCACATTTCTTGCAATCGATTAACTTCACTTTCATCAAATACCAGGTCCAACTCTTCTAAAGCAATGTACAAGTTACGACGCGATTTCTTCATGTACTTCCTCTGCTGCAACGCCATTGTGTAATTTTCCTTTTCCAAATCCGTTCCAAGTCTTGGCATCCCATTTCCCCTCCAGTTGTAATTGATGAATTTCTCTTAATCTCGTCATAACGGCATAGCGCCTTCTATCCACTTCTTCAGGACTGCGATTCCCTGCTTCGCAAACACATGGTCCAAACTGATACATACCCGTTCCAATGTCGTTTTGAATTACTCCCGTTCCGTTACATGCACACATCTTAATTCCCCCTTAGAATGGTAGTGCTTTTCTTCTGTAATCCTTTGTATCTTTGAAAACCAAAGCTTTAAAGTTGTTGAAAATACGCGATACAATCCGCTCATCATATGCACCTTCTAGACGCTCTCCTGTAAGGTTTGTCGTGAAGATAGTAGATTTACCTTGCCTTCCATCGAAAACATCGAACAGTACCCTATTAATGAAGTTTGTTGCTTTTGTATTTGCATCTAACGCGCCTAACTCAGCTCCCAAATCATCGACTATTAATACTTCCACTCTTACTAAGCTTCTTATAATTGCATCTTCAGTTAATGTGGAATCTTTACTGAATGTACTTTTAATTTTCCGTAGCAATTCACCGACTGTGACGAAAACAACTGACTTCCCTGCTCCTGCGAGTCGATCTGCGATAGCATAAGCGAGATGTGTTTTCCCTGCTCCACAATTCCCAGCCATAATCGTGTTAAACACCTTTTCATTGAGATAATCCGTTGCGATGACCTTTGCGAGTTCAAGGTTCTTCGTTCCTTCATCACTAGTAGGTTGGTAATTATCAAAGTTCGCTTTCTTAATGTTGCTATCGGCAATCATGCTTTGTTGGTGGAACATGACCTTCTTCTCATTCGCTTTATCCACATCGTATTTCGCTTGTTCTTGTTGCTGAAGCTTTTTACTTTCGTTTTCAAGGAAGCATCGAGGGCAAACAACATTCCCACTGAACTTCATCTTATTCATGCCGTGCGTATCACACACATCAGAATCCATAGTCATATTCACCTTTTTGGCTATATCGGTTGGTATTGCTACCG
Source organism: Bacillus sp. Brlt_9 (assembly GCF_051948935.1). Lineage (NCBI taxonomy): Bacteria > Bacillati > Bacillota > Bacilli > Caryophanales > Bacillaceae > Bacillus > Bacillus sp. Brlt_9. Next base: position 63,306 of record NZ_JAYJLO010000013.1, read on the forward strand.
CTGCTCTCTGCATTTTTCTTCGCTCCTTTTTTAGAATTCATTTGAATTGTTAATTGATCAAATTTTTCACGTAGCTTTTTAGGAGATAAGATGTTTCCTTGCCAAAATGGATCTGCTTGGCACCAATCAATAACATCTTTAATCTCTTGTAATTCACGGTCATCCTTTTCACGCATTAATCTAAAGTCGTTAGCCCAAGAATCGAAGTTAGGTTCTTTTTGTTTAGGGTTATTACCCTTAATTATTTCAAATAGATACTTAGCCCCGTTGGTGTCGCAAGTTTCAAACTTGTGACGAGGAGTCTTTTTTTCTTTTTCTTTTTCTTTTTCTTTTTGCCCCCGTATCGTGGACGTATCGTGGGACGTATCGTCAAGACCCGCATAAACACTGATTTTTTGTACTAACGCTATGTTTTCTGTTCGTTCAAGGATGAGTTTTACTAGCGATAAATCTTTAATACTTTTAAGCTCCTTTTTTATACAATCCTCAATCGGCTTACCACCTTTGTTAAGGTTGTATTTTCCCCAATTAAGTATGCAAATCTCTCTTGTTTCTTCGTTATAAACAATCAACTCATGATGATTAATAAAACGCTCCAGTAATGCTTTGGCACTTTCAATTGAATAACCCAACTCAAAAGCCATTTGTTTTCTAGTTATCTGATAAACTCCAATTTGATTGGTATGCTCGTTCGTCATTAAATAGAGATAAAAGTATTTATCCTCTGGTGTCATCTCTTCTGAAACTCTTGCATCTGACCAGAATGAAGTTTGTACGTGTCTGTATTTAGCCATTTAGTTCACCTTCTTCATCCAGCATTCGTAACTGACATGATCATCCATGCCTGAAAATCTAATTTTGTCTTTCCCTTTAAATTTGCCATCGTGATAGAAGGTTTTCTCAGCTCTATATACCTTTTTGATAGGAGTGATATAGTCATAGCCCCGTTTTTCTAAATCACGAACTGCCTTCAACATTTCTGTCATTGTTCCGCGTCTTACTGGTATCTTAAACATCACACACTCTGCCTTTCGCATACCGCTATGTCGCCCTGAATTTTAATTATTTTATATCCTGGATAGCGATCGGAAGTTATGTACTCAATCGCCTTCTCTTTCACTTCTTGTTCGTTTTTTGCGCCCTTCCTCACCCACGCCGGAAGGACGACTTTCGATTGATTTTTATCTAACATAGGTTTTTCACTCCCTAGTTTGTTTGCTCTACCACTTCAACCTTTTCTTTAGCCTCAGCGGTTTCTTTTTCAGCTTGCTTAACCCATTTCGTTGATTTTTTAAGTACCTCTTCAGCTTGCTTTAACGTTAATTCGGGAACTTCCTTAATGCTTAAATGCCCTTTAATAGTGTCTTCATCCACTTTTCGAAGAGTGGCCAACTTTTTAATGTTTAATTTGATTGCACCAACTTGTTGAGCAGTAATCATTTCTTCTTGTACTTCCGGTAGGTCTTCACCCGCATAGATGTATAATCCCAATCCGTGAAGCGCTATTGCCTTTACTAAGCAACGTTGAATACTAGTGTTAATATCAAAGCTATTAGGCTCTGCAATTGGTTTATTTTGATTGTTAAGTATCGGGTGGATCTGGCTTAGTGGTAATTCTTGTACAGTTACTTCAACCTCTACAAAATAACCACAATCTGTTTTAAGATAAGGCGCCCCATCGAATCGCTTTACTTCCCATGTTGCTGTTGGATCTACTTCACGAAGTTTTTTAACTGCCCAAGCCCATGATAAGTAATTAAATCGGCCTTTCTTTTCGACATGTTCCGAACAATCTATTTGAGCCAATTTAGAAAAGTAATTTTCAGTTGTCATATGAATCTCCCTCTCTTTTAAAATGGTGCTACTTCTGTTTGTTTACTAGCTTCATACACTTCAGTAAGTACCTGTAACCCGTATTCATAAGCCACAACCATTGATACAGCATTAGGTTCTTTACTTTTCTTATACCGTTCAACTAAACTCTTCATAATTTGAATTTCAGCTTCAATTTTGTTTTGTAGGTCCATATCATTCACCTGCTACTTTCTTCATTGAATGTTCTTCAACATATTGCTTAATACACTCTGATTCTGTATGAATTGGATCACCACTGAAATCAAGGTATCCTTCTCGGTAAAAGATTTCTCTGCCACATCCTTGACAGTAATCCATGAAGTCTCTTTCCGATGAATCATGATAATTTCCTATTAACATTGGGTTTTCAACCATTTCCACATTCCTCCTTATTTACTTAGAAGAAACGACCATGTTAAAATATAGGTACAAAATATTGCGTCGTTTCTTTAAAACAGTCGATTAGGGGTAATCGGCTGTTTTTATTTTATTTTGATACTTTTCACACATCAGAATATCCAGGAACCCATTTTAGGTGGGAGAATACCATTAAATTCACGAATATTCCGACAAACAAAGACTTGTCCGTGTTCATAAATTCGTAAAATCTCTATATAAAGTTTAAAGAAAACATATGTTAAACTGATTACATTCCAAGAAGTTCTTGTGGAATCGACATTTAGATTTAAATCCCTTAACACTGCCCTGCATCCCCTGTAGGGTTTTTCTTATTTAGCTAGAGTAATATATTTGTACTTTTCCTCAACCTTATCTGTGCTGTTATGTATCCCTCCATCTCTTAAATCACGGATCATTTTGATGATGTTTGCTTTTTCTTCTTTTTCCCGCTGCTGTCTATTCATCAATTTCATCCTTTATTAGTTGCTTTATGCGTTTATAACTCAATCCTACAAAAACGAGAAAAACAACTAATACCATCAAGTGTGAGAATGAACTTTCTTCCATTGTTTACATCGCCTCCTGTTCTTGTTCATTCTTCAGTCGGTCTATGATGTAAGCTTGTCCTTTTGGTGTTACGTATGTTGTTGTCCATGTGAAAGGCTCTCCACTTGGTTTCTGTTTAACACCTTGTGCAATTTCGAAGTATCCTTTTTCGACAGCTGGCTGAGTGGGTTCGGTGGATCGCTTGAACATTAAGTTCCATTCTCTAAGTTTTGCAAATAACTGACGTTGCCCAATCTTGATATTATGTTTAGCTGCCAATTTAGCAACTTCACTTACTTTTAGAGATTCATTTGATTGCATACACGCTTCAGCGAATATTACTAGCGGTTGCTGCTGTACGATTTGTTGCTGTGCTGCTGCAAGCTTTTCTTTTTCTTCTTTTAATTTAGTGAGAAGACCAATTGCGAAGTCTGGATTTGTCACCGCTTGTTCCAGGACTTTATCTGTCATGTATGCTCCGTGTTTTCTAATGGAAGGAAGTACTTCTTCAAACACCCATTTTTCAAATTGTTCCGCTTGTGTAAGTTTTGATTTGACGATTAAGCGGTATAGGTTAGGTTCGTTGATGAATTTCTTATTTTGGACACCGCTTGTAGTAGGGACCTCGTGAAACGCGACCCCCTCAGTTTTACAGTGACGCTTGATTGCCTCTGTAGCATTTGCATATCCTAGTAAATTTGCAACGTATGTTGCAGGGAAGTATTCTTTTCCATCTTTCATAAGAATTTCTAATTTGCCGAATGCATCATGTGAAAAGTTTTGTAATTGATTCATTTTTGTTCCTCCTACCATGTTAACTTAAGGTTAACCAACCGTTTTAAAAAAATGACAACCTTAAGTTAACTTTGTTCTAACAGTTCATCAGTTGTCACATTATATAATGTTGATAATTTCCCTAATTTTTCTAAACTCGGTTGCCTTTTTCCCTGCTCCATATAACAATAACCACTTTTGGAACAACTAAGATGTTGAGCCACAAATTGTTGTGTATAACCGAGTGATATCCTTAATTTTTTAGCACGTTCTGTATTAAGTTTTGTCATTAGCATCACCCTTGTTTCTTTCGATGCTTTTATAATATCAATTTGTTAACTACAAGTCAACAAATTTCCGCAAAAAATATTCGGAGAAAAAAACCAAGTTGTCTTAGAGTCAACTTTTCTGTTATATTTTATGTATCTGGTAATACTAAGGTATTAAAAAGGGGATCGTAATGGAGAATATAATTGGGAAAAGAATAAAAGAGATACGAATGTCGCTCGGGTATACGCAGCAACAATTTGCAGATAACGTAGATATCAGTAAGCCGATGGTATCTTATATCGAATCAGGGAAGAAGACTCCATCTAGAGAAACTGTTTCAAAAATATCTAATTTAGCAAATGTATCGACTGACTATATTATGGGGCTATCAGATAATAAAAATAATGAAGAATCTTCAGCATCAGATGTTATGTTAGAACTTAAGCATTATATAAATCGTATGGAAAGTTTTGATGAGGAAACGAAAAAATTCGCTATTAAGAAGATAAAAGCTTTAATTTCAGGTTTAGATATAGAAGATAATAAATAACTAGGATGATTGATAGCTATAGCTAACAATTATCCTTTTTTTTAATCATTCTCATTTCACATTCATCTAAAAGAATGCCAATCTCCTTTAAAATCAGGATTGCTTGCTCGTCCCCTTTTTTCGCCATGCCAATTAATGATTCAATTCCTTGTTTGCAGTCCTCCATTTTAAATCCCCCATCTGTTTTTTCTTCATAATAGTTTGTGAACCATTCACAATAATTTACTTTTTTTCAAATTAGAAAAAATCGAACTTCCCCAGAAAGCACGAAAACGAACACGACTTATTTTTTATGTCCATATTATACCACAAAAACGAACGTACGTTCTTTTAACTCTGTATTATTTAAATATTTTTCTACTAATATATTCTTTTAAATTGATAACCCTAAAATCCTATCCAATGATGATATTTGGATGTGGAATTAATAGATAAAATAAAAAAGAGAGCCCAACGGCTCTCTTTTTTACTATTCATCTTCTTATTAAGATTATTTTTTTAACGTCCG
>NZ_JAYJLO010000014.1:0-67986 GCF_051948935.1 Bacillus sp. Brlt_9
CATTTTCGCGGAAGTAGTTCAGTGGTAGAATACAACCTTGCCAAGGTTGGGGTCGCGGGTTCGAATCCCGTCTTCCGCTTAATTACTAAGGGGCCTTAGCTCAGCTGGGAGAGCGCCTGCCTTGCACGCAGGAGGTCAGCGGTTCGATCCCGCTAGGCTCCATCTAATAGAGAAGCTTACATCATATGATGTAAGCTTTTTTTGTGTTTGAAAAGACAACGTTCATACTTGTCGTTTAAAATGAAGAAAACGTAAAAGTAAAGGGTGGGGATAATTGTGAAAGTTGTTATTGCATCTGATTCATATAAAGAAAGTTTAAAAGCTATAGAAGTATGTGAAGCTATAGAAAGAGGTTTTGGAGCAATTTTCCCTAAAGCAGAGTATGTAAAGATCCCGATTGGAGATGGAGGAGAAGGAACGGTGAATTCCCTTGTTGATGCTACAGGGGGGAGAATTATATCACTTCATGTGACAGGGCCGCTTAGGGAGAGCGTACAAGCCTTTTATGGTATGTCTAAAGATAAAAAGGCAGCGTTTATTGAAATGGCAGCAGCATCAGGATTACAACATGTTCCGGTTAAAAAACGAAACCCACTTATTACAACGACGAAAGGGACAGGAGAACTTATATTACATGCCCTAGACGAAGGAGCAGAGCATATTATTTTAGGACTTGGAGGAAGTGCTACAAATGATGGCGGAGCGGGTATGTTGTCAGCTTTAGGAGTTAGGTTTATGAATCAAGAAGGGGAAGTAATAGAGCCATCTGGAGGAACATTACATTCGATTGTCACTATTGATTTTTCGCAAATGGATTCACGTTTAGCGCATATAAAGTTAGAAGCAGCATGTGATGTAGATAATCCGTTAGTTGGAATAAGAGGAGCATCTTTCGTATTTGGACGGCAAAAGGGTGCGGATGCAGAGATGATGAAAGAGCTGGATGAAAATTTAAAGCATTATGCGCATATCCTAAAACAATCCTTATCTTGCGACGTATGTAAAACACCTGGTGCAGGAGCGGCAGGTGGAATGGGAGCAGCTGTTATTGCAGTGTTAAAGGGAAACTTGCGGAGAGGAATTGAAATTGTATTAGATTATACAAACTTTGATAAGCATATAGAAGGTGCAGACTTAATTATAACTGGTGAAGGGAGAATAGATGAACAAACAGCATATGGAAAGGCCCCTGTAGGTATTGCGGAGCGTGCAAAGCATTTTCATATTCCTGTCATTGCTATTGGAGGATCTGTATCTCCGAATTATCCGGCTGTTCATGAAAAAGGAATTGATGCAGTGTTTAGTATTACAGCGAGTCCGATGACGTTAGAAGAGGCATATAAAGTAGCAGAAGAGAATGTTGAAATGACAGCAAAGAATATTGCAGCAGTGTGGAAAATTGCATCAGAAAAACACTTCTAAATGTAGGAGTGTTTTTTATTATTATTTAATAATAATGATGTTAGTTGTTTCATCAAGTTAACTTTATACATAGAATAGTCTTAACATTTGGATTTTAAAGCGGATATAAGTGAATAATTTGTATATCCATACAGAAAAATGTCGAGTTGAGTCAGACTATATAAAAGATTTAAAATATTTAGTGAAGGCACAAAAGGGGGATACTATCTATGAAAAAAGAAATCTCAGTTATTGGAGTTCCAATGGATTTAGGACAGATGCGTCGCGGGGTAGATATGGGGCCAAGCGCAATCCGTTATGCAGGCGTAATTGAAAGAATTGAAGAAATTGGATATAACGTTAAAGATATGGGAGATATATGTATAGAGAGAGAAAAAGAAGTAGATGTAAATACAAGCTTAAGAAACCTTACACAAGTTGCAACTGTATGTAACGAATTAGCAAGTAAGGTAGATCATATTATAGAAGAAGGACGTTTTCCACTTGTATTAGGTGGCGACCATAGTATCGCTATTGGTACATTAGCTGGTGTTGCGAAACATTATAAAAACTTAGGTGTGATTTGGTATGATGCACATGGTGATTTAAATACAGAGGAAACTTCACCATCTGGAAATATTCATGGTATGTCACTTGCTGCAAGTTTAGGATATGGACATCCCGCGCTTGTAGATTTATACGGGGCATATCCAAAGGTGAAAAAAGAGAATGTTGTAATTATCGGTGCACGTGCATTAGATGAAGGGGAAAAAGACTTTATTCGCAATGAAGGCATTAAAGTATTCTCAATGCACGAGATTGATCGTATGGGTATGACGGCTGTTATGGAAGAAACAATCGCGTATTTATCTCATACTGATGGTGTGCATTTATCATTAGATTTAGATGGTCTTGATCCTCATGATGCACCAGGAGTTGGAACACCTGTAATTGGTGGTTTATCTTATCGTGAAAGCCATTTAGCAATGGAAATGTTAGCAGAAGCTGATATTGTTACATCTGCTGAGTTTGTTGAGGTAAATACGATTTTAGATGAGCGAAATAGAACGGCAACAACAGCAGTTGCTTTAATGGGTTCTTTATTCGGTGAAAAACTAAAATAAATGTAAGAAAAGCAACTGAGAAGTTGCTTTTTTTATTTGAAAATAGGCGTATAATAATGATTTATATTATACTGTAAGATAAAAATGTTTGACATCTTACCAATTTGAGGTAAAGGGGGTTGTTTGTAATTGTCGTTTGTTTCATGTATGGTATAATTAACTAGTTGTTGGAAATACATACAGATAGAGCATAAAACAATATTTCAATATATGGATAGAATTGCTCGTAAGTAGGAGGAAGGGATAGCATGCCTTTTGAAGATACGACCATTTTGAAATATCTTAGTACGGCATTAGATATTGCCATTGTATGGTTTATTATATATAAGCTAATTCTTATAATCCGAGGGACGAAAGCTGTTCAACTTTTAAAAGGGATTACAGTTATCATTGTCGTTAAGATGATTAGTATTTTCCTTGAATTGCATACGCTATCTTGGCTAACTGAACAAGTATTAACGTGGGGATTTTTAGCCGTTATTATTATCTTTCAGCCAGAATTGCGAAGAGCACTTGAGCAGCTAGGACGTGGGAGCTTATTTTCACGTACTGGAACCCATGAGGATGATGAGTCTGAAATGGTTGCAACAGCGATAGCAAAAGCAACGGAATATATGGGGAAACGTAGAATAGGTGCATTAATTACTTTGTCAAAAGAGACCGGTATGGTTGATTATGTGGAAACAGGTATTCCGCTAAATGCAAACGTATCATCGGAATTACTCATTAATATTTTCATTCCTAATACACCTCTTCACGATGGAGCGGTCATTATGCAAGGAAGTACCATTAAAGCAGCAGCATGCTATCTTCCATTATCAGAAAGTCCGTTTATTTCTAAAGAATTAGGAACTAGACATCGTGCTGCAATGGGAGTTAGTGAAGTTACTGATAGTATTACAGTAGTTGTGTCTGAAGAAACTGGTCAAATTTCTTTAACGAAAAATGGTAAGTTGCATCGTGATTTGAAGACAGAACAGCTGAAGGATATGTTATTAGCTGAATTTAGTGGAAACGAAAAAACGACTTCTTCGTCTTTATGGAATTGGAGGAGAAAGCGTCATGGATAAGTTAATGGAGAATCATTGGTTTTTAAAGGGTATCTCATTACTATTGGCGTGTATGCTTTTTATGTCAGCGACGTTAACTGAAAAAAATACGACATCAGGTATATTACCTTTTGCAAATGATACGAAAGAAACATTAACTAATTATGAGATTAATCTTAAGTATGATGAGGAGAAATATATTGTAAGTGGTATTCCAGCAGAGGGCGTTAAGGTGAAGTTAGAAGGCCCAAAAGCATCAGTTGCTACAGCAAAAGCAAAAAAACAATTTGACATACCAATTGATTTGCGAGATAGTCCAAAAGGAACTTATGAGATTTCTTTAAAAACGAACGGGCTTCCAGATGATGTGAAAGGAACAGTTCAGCCATCAACAATTAAAGTTACTCTTCATGAAAAGGCGAGAAAATATGTTCATGTAGATTTGAAATTATCAAATGAGGATCAGATGCCAGCGGGGGCTACTCTCGAAAAATCAAGCCTTAAACCGGATACTGTTGAGGTAGTTGGGACGAAAGAAGAAATTGAAAGCATTTCAGCTGCCAAAGCGTATGTTGATTTAAAGGGTGTTAATAAAACTGTTACAAAAACGCCCGAAGTTACATTATACAATAAAGAAGGAAAACGTTTAAATGTAAGAACAAGTCCATCTAAGATTAGTGTAACGTTGAATGTGGCAACGCAAACTACAGCCAATAATACTGAAAAAACTGTTCCTGTAACGTATACGAAAAAGGGGAGTTTAGCAGAAGGATTGGCCGTTACAAATATTAGCGTTGAGCCGCGAGAAGTAACGATAGCAGGTCCAAAAGATGTATTGGATAATATACAATCGATAGGGGGGGTCGAAGTAGATCTTAGTCAATTGACAGAGTCTACAACATTCGATACCTCTGTTTTATTGCCAAAGGGTGTAACAAGTGCAAAACCGAATCAAGTGAAGGTTTCAGTAGGCGTACAAAAAACAAAACAAACGAAAACAAGAACGATTGATGGTATATCGATTCAAAAAAATGGACTTTCTAAAGATGTTACGGTCCAGCTACTTTCGCCGCAAGATGGGAAGATAAGCGTTGATATTTCAGGAGAAACAAGTATAGTAGATAAAATAACAGCAGCTCAAATAACAGCAGCCATTAATCTGCAAAATGTATCTCCGGGAACAAAAGATGTTTCCATTCAAGTGAGCGGTCCTAGTAATATTTCAATAGAACCAAAGCAAAAAAGTGCTAAGGTCACAATTGTGAAGAAAGAAAGTCCAGATAAAGAAGTACAAGGTGACGGTGAAAAAACAGATTCAAATCATAACCAAGATAATCAAACTGAAAAACCAAAAAATCCTGAACCTGAACCTAAGCCTGACCCGGAAAAGGAACAAGAACAAAATAAAGATAAAGAAAAAGAAACTAGTCAAGAGCCAACAGTAGATAATCAAAAAGAGCCAGAAAAAGGAGCGAATCATAATGGGTAAATATTTTGGTACAGATGGAGTACGTGGGGTTGCGAACCAGGAGTTAACACCTGAATTAGCGTTCAAAATTGGACGTTTTGGTGGTTATGTATTAACAAAAGATACAGATCGTCCAAAAGTAATTATTGGCCGTGATACACGTATATCAGGGCATATGTTAGAAGGAGCTTTAGTAGCAGGTCTATTATCAACTGGAGCAGAAGTAATGCGTCTTGGTGTTATTTCTACACCGGGTGTTGCTTATTTAACAAAAGCGTTAGATGCACAAGCAGGTGTTATGATTTCTGCATCTCATAATCCGGTACAAGATAACGGAATTAAATTCTTCGGTTCAGACGGTTTTAAATTAACAGATGAGCAAGAAGAAGAAATCGAAGCTTTATTAGATAAAGAAGTTGATGAATTACCACGTCCGACAGGTACTAACCTTGGACAAGTGAGTGATTATTTTGAAGGCGGACAAAAATATTTACAATACATTAAACAAACTGTAGAGGAAGACTTCTCTGGTTTACATATCGCTTTAGATTGCGCGCATGGTGCTACGTCTTCATTAGCTCCGTACTTATTTGCTGATTTAGAAGCTGATATTTCAACAATGGGAACTTCACCAAACGGTATGAATATTAACGATGGAGTAGGTTCTACACATCCAGAAGTATTAGCGGAATTAGTAAAAGAAAAAGGTGCTGATATCGGTCTTGCTTTTGATGGTGACGGTGACCGTTTAATCGCTGTAGATGAAAAAGGAAACATCGTTGATGGCGATCAAATTATGTTTATTTGTGCGAAATACATGAAAGAAACTGGTCAACTGAAGCACAATACAGTTGTTTCAACGGTTATGAGTAACTTAGGTTTCTACAAAGCACTTGAAGCTAACAGTATTACAAGTGATAAAACAGCAGTTGGTGATCGCTACGTAATGGAAGAGATGAAGCGTGGTGGATATAACCTGGGCGGAGAACAATCAGGTCACATTATCTTACTTGATTACATTACAACTGGTGATGGAATGTTAAGTGCACTTCAACTTGTAAACATCATGAAAATGACGAAAAAACCATTATCTGAGCTTGCAGGAGAAATGACGAAGTTCCCGCAATTACTAGTAAACGTTCGTGTAACAGATAAAAAACTAGCATTAGAAAATGAAAAAATTAAAGAAATTATTCGTGTTGTAGAGGAAGAAATGAACGGTGATGGCCGCATTCTTGTTCGTCCATCTGGAACAGAGCCACTTATTCGTGTAATGGCAGAAGCACCAACACAAGAAGTTTGTGACGCATATGTACATCGTATTGTAGAAGTTGTGAAAGCTGAAGTTGGCGCTGAATAATTCAATAAATTTATGAAAAAGGAGCACAAGAAGTGCTCCTTTTTCATATGTTTTATAGACGATGAAAAAAATTTCATTGACGGTTTATCTATGTTTGTTATAAGATGGTCTTGTTCTTTTTCTCAAAGGAAATATTGTAAATTATAGAAGCGCCAGAACTACAAGTAGTGTAGTTGACGAGGTGGGGTTTATCGAGATTTCGGCGGATGACTCCCGGTTGCTCATCACAACCGCAAGCTTTTACTTAAATCATTAAGGTGACTTAGTGGACAAAGGTGAAAGTGTGATGAGAGAAAAGGAACGGATACAAACTAGCTGTATAAGTATATACGGACTTAAACCCAATCGAGAGGAAGGTGAAAGCCGTTACAAGCTTACAGGGCTAGCAATATGTAATCCGTTTTTTAGTATAAATAAAAATGGTATCGGACTATGTCGTTACATGTTCGCAGAGCAATGTAAGCATTTGTAACGGCGACTAAACATGTGTGGAATCGTAGGATTTATTGGAGAGCAAGATGCAAAGGAAATTTTATTAAAAGGTTTAGAAAAGCTAGAATATCGTGGATATGATTCAGCAGGTATTGCAGTACAAGCAGAGAACGGTGTTGTTGTATACAAAGAAAAAGGCCGTATTGCAAAACTTCGCGAAATCGTAGATGAGAACGTAGCAGCAAGCGTGGGAATCGGTCACACACGCTGGGCTACACATGGTGTTCCAAGTAAAGTAAACGCGCATCCGCATCAAAGTACATCAAAACGCTTTACACTAGTTCATAACGGTGTAATTGAAAACTATGAATTAGTGAAAAAGGAATATTTACAAGATGTAACGTTCGTAAGTGAAACAGATACAGAGATTATCGTACAGCTTATGGAACAACAAGTGAGCACAGGATTAAGTGTAGAAGAAGCGTTCCGTAATACGCTATCTCTTTTACATGGCTCTTATGCAATCGGACTACTTGATGCTGAAAATCCAAACATGATTTATGTTGCTAAAAACAAAAGCCCGCTATTAGTAGGTGTTGGTGACAACTTTAATGTTGTGGCGAGCGACGCTATGGCGATGTTACAAGTTACAGATCAATTTATTGAATTGATGGATAAAGAAATCGTAATTGTAACGAAAGAAAGCATTACAATTAAAAACTTACAAGGTGAAACGATTGAACGTGCACCGTTTACAGCGGAATTAGACGCAAGTGATATTGAAAAAGGAACATACCCTCATTTCATGCTTAAAGAAATCGATGAGCAACCACTTGTAATCCGTAATATAATTCAAAAGTATCAAGATGAAAATGGCGAGATTGAATTAGATCAAGACATTCGCAATGCGATTTTAGATAGCGATCGTATTTACATTATTGCATGTGGAACAAGTTATCATGCAGGTCTTGTTGGAAAACAATTTATCGAGAAGTTTGCAAAAATGCCAGTTGAAGTGCATGTAGCAAGTGAATTCTCTTATAACATGCCATTATTAACAGAAAGACCATTCTTCATTTACATTTCACAAAGTGGTGAAACAGCTGATAGCCGTGCAGTACTTGTACAAACAAATGAAATGGGTCATAAAGCATTAACGATTACAAACGTACCTGGTTCTACACTTTCTCGTGAAGCTGATTATACACTTCCGTTATACGCGGGACCAGAAATCGCAGTTGCATCAACGAAAGCTTACACAGCACAGCTTGCAGTACTTTCAATTTTGGCTGCAGACATTGCGAAAGCGAAAGGTGAAGTTCTTGATTTCGACTTAACACACGAATTAGGACTTGTAGCAAATGCAATGGTAGAACTTTGTGATCGAAAAGAAGAAATGGATGCATTAGCAAAACAATTTTTAGCAACAACGCGTAACTGTTTCTTCATCGGACGTAGCGTAGACTTCTACGTAGGATTAGAAGGTGCGTTAAAGCTAAAAGAAATCTCTTACATCCAAGCAGAAGGATTTGCTGGAGGAGAATTAAAACACGGTACAATCGCCTTAATCGAAAACGGTACACCAGTTATCGCACTTGCTACACAAGAGCACGTAAACCTTGGAATTCGTGGTAACGTGAAAGAAGTAGTAGCACGCGGAGCTAACCCATGTATCATCTCAATGAAAGGCTTAGAAATGGAAGGTGACAGCTTCGTATTACCAGCTGTACACGAAGCACTAGCACCGCTAGTAGCAGTTATTCCATTCCAACTTATCTCATACTACGCAGCACTGCACCGCGAGTGTGACGTTGATAAGCCACGTAACTTAGCTAAATCTGTTACGGTTGAGTAGGAGATCGGTGGATTTGAAATAAAGATACGATGTTTTACCCCTTTAGATATAGCTATCTAAAGGGGTATTTTTGTGTTAAAAAGAGCATCTAAAATCGATAGGAGAAAGTCAGGTTGCCCGTACTCCACTAAAGTATCACTTTAATTTTTCTGAATTTTTCGTTATCATTTTAAGTATTCGTGAACAATTTCCTTTATTATGAAAAGAAGAGAGGATAGATTACTAGGTATTACAAGGGGGCTTATTAATGAAAGTGAAAGCAAAAACATATTTAAGTATAGAAGAGATTATTTCATTACCGGCCTTATCAAGTGCAAACATAAGTGATGATGGCAAAAATGTAGCGTTTGTCAAGAAGACCGCTAACTGGAAAGGCAATACGTATAGAAATCATGTATGGATATATGAGAAAGATAAAGGGCAGAGTTATCCACTAACAAATGGGGATATAGATAGTACACAGCCATTATGGTCTCCAGATTCTAAGAGCATTGCATACCTTAGCCCAGGTGGTGACGGGGATAATACAAATCAGATCTTTGTTAAGTCAATAGAAGGTGGTAGTGAGGTTCAAATCACGAATGAGAAGGATGGAGTTAATACATTCAAATGGGAGCCTACTGGTAAAGGTTTGTATTATAGTGCACAGTCAAAAGAATGTGAAGAAATAAAGAAACGTAAGGAACTATATGGAGATTTCGACCATGTAGGTAAGGAACATCGGAATAATTGTTTATATTACATTGAAATAGAAAAAGGGATACAAAATGATAAAGAGGAACGTGAGATTAGTGGTATTTATCAACTAACGGATGGTAAGGATTTTTATATACATAACTTTGATATTTCTAATGATGGAAAAAAGGTTGTATGTATGGCTACACCAAGCCTAAATGATTATATGAATGGTGATCTATACATATTAGATGTTGAAGCTGGGGAACTACAAAAGATGAATATAAATAAGTTGTTAGGAGCGAGTGTCTGCTTTTCTCCTGAGGGCGATAAAATATGTTACGCAGCAAGTATAAGAGAGAAGGATTACTATAGAAACCATATACAAGATAGTACATTAGAGATATATGATATGAATACGGGAGAGGTAATTCAACCTTTAACAAACTTTGATAGTACGGTTATGCCATTACAGTGGACGGCTAAAGGGATTTTAATTAGATGGCAGGATAAAACGAATTACCGTATTGGATTGCTATGTGAGAATGGCACTGTGGAAATGTTAAGCGAACCAGTAGATGGGTTTATAATGGATGCCGCTATAACAAGGGATGGCAATCATATAACATATACTAAGGCTATAACAAATGAAACCTTTGAAATCTATTTGGATGATAAAAAAATAACAAATGAAAATAGCTTTTTCGAAGGAAGGCTTAAAAGTAATAGAGAAATCATCTCATGGAAAAGTAGTGATGGTCTTGAAATAGAGGGTGTTCTATCAACTCCAGTAGAGTTTGATACAAATAAAAAATATCCCTTATTAGTAGTAATCCATGGTGGTCCGAATTGGGCGTCCTTTCCGATATTTTCAGATTATTTTAATGAGAAATATCCGATTGAGCAGTTTATCGAAAAAGGCTTTATCGTTTTAGAGCCAAACTATAGAGGAAGTTCTGGTTATGGTAATGAGTTTTTAAAAGCAAACTATAGAAAACAAGGAATTGCTGATTATGATGATGTTATATCTGGAGTGGATGCACTAGTTGAAAAAGGGATTGTAGATAAAGATAGAGTAGGAGTTATGGGATGGAGTAACGGAGGATATATATCTGCTTTCTGTTCTACATTTAGCAGTAGATTTAAAGCTATTTCAGTTGGAGGTGGCATTACGAACTGGAGTACCCATTATGTAAATACAGATATCCCTTACTTTATTAGCATGTATTTAGGAAATACTCCATGGAATGATCCAGAGATATATAAGAAGGCATCGCCAATGACATATATTAAATCAGCTTGTACACCTACGTTAATTCAACATGGGGAAAAGGATGCAAGAATTCCAATTACAAATGCATATGAGTTATATGAAGGATTAAGAGATATGGAAGTTGATACAGAACTAATTATATTTAAAGAAATGGCATATAGTTCTGATCAGCCAGGAATTCATGTAGCTATTATGAAGCAGAACTTGATGTGGTTTTCACATTATATTCTTGGCGAAAGTATGGAGGGATTTCGTACTATATAATGGATATTCGTACAGGGATTTTTCGTTGTGTAATCGTGTCAGGTTGTTGTAAACTGTATGCAAACCATTATGATTATAAGGAAACGTAATTCGGAGGACTAATATGACAGAGAATAAAAATGAGTTATCTGTAGAACAACGTGAAGAACTATTAAAAGTATTACAAGCACGTTTTGAGAAAAACATGAACCGCCATGAAAGTCTTGAATGGGCTAAAGTTGAAGCGAAACTGGCTACTAATAATGAAAAATTATGGTCAATTCATGAAATGGAAGTAACTGGCGGTGAGCCGGATGTTGTTGGTTATGATGAAGAGAAGGACGAGTATACTTTCTGTGATTGTTCAAAGGAGAGCCCTAAAGGCCGCAGAAGTCTTTGTTATGATCTTGAAGCGTTAGAGGCAAGAAAAAAACATAAACCAGAAAATAACGTTATTGATGTCGCAACTGCTATGGGCATTGAATTATTAACTGAAGAACAATACCGAGGGTTACAACAACTTGGGGATTTCGATATGAAATCATCAAGCTGGGTGCAAACACCTTCAGATATTCGAGAACTCGGTGGTGCGCTATTTTGCGATTATCGCTTCGGACACGTTTTCGTGTATCACAATGGGGCAGACTCTTATTACGCTGCCAGAGGTTTTCGTGGCTCGTTAAGAGTTTAAATTTGGAGTAAACAAAAAAGAGCCTATACGTAGGCTCTTTTTCTTACTTATATTTTAAAAGTAAACTGTTACTACGCAGTTTTACTTAATTTATATGTTTCATGTTTGTTTTTACGGAAAAGTTTAGGGAAAACATAGCCATCTAATCCAATGCGTCCAGCATTATGACCTGCAACTAAAATGAACATAGTTAAAATAAGTAGATTTGGGTTTACACTAACAGTTCCACTTAGTAAAAATGAAAGATTCATTATAATTCCAAAGAATGCAGCAGTTTTTGTTAATCCGCCTAAAATTAAACCTAGACCTACTAAAATTTCTCCCCATTGAACTAAAAAGCTAAATAGGTCTGCATTTGGAAGAACAAAGTGTTGAAGGAAATCTGCCCACCAACTTTGTACGGCAGGGTGGTCACCTGACGCTTGAGCGATAGCGCCCTTTAGAAAACCACTTGCATCAAAAGATTGTCCGAAAACTTTACCTATCCCAGCAGAGAGCCATGCATATCCTATGTAAAATCGTAAAAATAATAATATGAAAGCAGCACGTTTATCAGTCCTTAAAAAATTGATAACCATTGAAATCCCTCCAATATTGTATTTACAAGTTTATTATATATCCATTGTGAAAAAATTCACAATGGATAAAGTGTGAACAAAAATGGTTGTTTTATACAAATAAAAAAGGCATATAACAATCCTATGTTATATGCCTTTTCTATTATATATTTAGTAATTTATTTCGGTAATGTAAATTTAACTTTTTTCCCTTGTGAAATATCTTTTGCTTCTTTATTTCTCATAGGTCCTAACTCAATCTCAAAGCTTTTGTCTTTCCAAATCTTTTCATACTGCTCTTGATCTAAAATATATACTTGTAGTAACTCTCCAGATGTTCCCGTTTTAACTGCAGCGTTATAGTCGTAATTTAGTAGCATACCTTCATTAATTGTATATTGTGTACCATCATTCACTCTCAATGTAGAGCTTATAGGAGATAGTGAAACGTCTTGAGTATCTTTGTTATCAAGCTTGAATTTCACTGTTAATAGAACAATACCATTTTTGAAATTTGCAAAGCGTGGTGCTTCGACAGAATTTGGTGTGAATTGAGTAAATTGGTATCCGTCTAATGTAACATTAACAGCGCCTAATTCTTGGCTGTTATTAATACTTGATTTCTCTTTTAACATTTTTTTATCGCCCATGTTATTAGCTGTAGCTTTATCTTGGTAGAAAGTGTTATTTGTTGCAACTTTTTCAGCACCTTGTTTGTTTAAACTTAATGAAAAGCTTCCAGGGCTTCCGATTGGAGCATCAAATTTTCCTTTATTCGCTTGTGCAGTTGGGACTGTGACTGAGACTGTTGAGAGACTTGAAATTTTGGCTAAATCATCTTTTCCGAATGGATAAGCGATATAACCAGAAATAGTTTCTCCTGCTTTTACTAAGTAATCATTCGTTGGAGCAAGCTTAGTTGGGAGCTGGTCTTCTTTTGGAATTAAGTCTTTATAGTTACTATATACTTTCTGCGCACCAGTAAATGACATGTCCAATGCTGGCATATAATAAATATCTTTAGCTGAACTATTTTTTACGCTGTAGTTCACAAGAATAACTCCGCCCTCTGTTTGACGATTAAACGGAATGTCGAAGTTTGTATGGAATCCGTTTAATTCAACTACTGTATAACCATTCATTGTTACTGAAACATCTTCAGCTTTATACACTTGTGGTTCTTTATTTTCAAAAAGAACTTTTGTTTTACCACCTGTTTCTTTTTCCATATAGGAAATCAGCTTAGAGTAATCGCTTGAGCTAGTAGCTGTATTTTCAGGCTTTTTATCGTCATTTTTTTTATCTTCGGATTTTTTTTCTTCCGGTTTATTTTCTTTCGTTGTATCCGTTTTTTCTGTTTTGCTTTCTTTTGTTGTATTTTCTTTTTGTTCTTTATTTGTCGTATCGCTTTGACCACAGCCAGTTATTACAAACGCTGCTACGATTACTGTAGAAAATAAAGAAAGTAATTTTTTTGACATGCTTTTTCCCCCTATTTGTTTAAAACTAGTTGAGTCTGTATAATCAGACCGTTTATAACTCTCACATTAGCCCCACAGTTTATTATAAAAAATAAAGGCAGTATTTACCAGTGTTTTTCTGATTGTTTTAATTATTTAGTTATTGTAATATACTAAAATTAGTAGAAGATCAGCATGGAATATTGAGTTTTATTTTTTTATCATTTGAAATATTACATCATATTGGTATGATAGAAATAGAGATATATGGAAAGGGGACAAGGACTTAATATGTGGATGAGCTTGTAATGATTAGAAACTAGATAGATAAATTTTTCTCTCGTAAGTGAGTGTTTATTTAGCTATCTGTAAATCATGCGAGGACTGCATATTTGGCTTGTACATCCCTTTTGTAAGGATAATGTGTAGGGAAATTCATATCTCTTATATAAAGTATGCGTCCTTTAAATTGGAGGAGTATATGATGAATCAATTAAAAAATAAAATAGCAGTTGTTACAGGGGTAAGTCGTCTAGATGGTATAGGTGCAGCGATTTGTAAAGAATTAGCTGAAGCAGGATACGATATATTTTTTACGTATTGGACAGCGTACGATAAAGAGATGCCTTGGGGCGTTGAGCAAAGTGAACAAATACAATTAAAAGAAGAGTTACTAAAAAACGGTGTGAAAGTATCCAGTATGGAGTTAGATTTAACTCAGAATGCTGCACCGAAAGAGCTTATAAATAAAGTTACTGAACAATTAGGTTACCCTCATATATTAATTAATAATGCAGCGTATTCTACGAATAATGACTTCTCTAATTTGACTGCTGAAGAATTAGATAAGCACTACATGGTTAATGTTCGTGCGACTACGTTGTTAAGTAGTCAATTTGCCCGAGGATTTAATAAGAAATCTGGTGGTAGAATTGTGAATATGACATCGGGACAATTTAAAGGACCTATGGCAGGAGAACTAGCGTATGCAACAACGAAGGGAGCTATTGACGCTCTTACTAGTACATTGTCAGCTGAGGTAGCTCATTTAGGAATAACAGTGAATGCAATTAACCCAGGTCCAACTAGTACGGGATGGATGACCGAAGAGATACAGCAAGGATTAAAGCCGATGTTTCCTTTTGGTAGAATTGGTGAGCCAAGGGATGCAGCAAGACTTATTCAGTTTTTAGTAAGTGAAGAAGCAGAGTGGATTACTGGACAAGTTATTCATTCTGAAGGTGGATTTAAAAGGTAAAAAGAAGGTATCTCACCCTGGTGAGATACCTTCTTTTTTAATCTTTCTTCAATCTTCGTGCAACACCGTTGCCTAAAGACTGTAGTCCTTGAACGAGGATAATTAAAATAAAGACTGTTGCATACATTACTTCAGGTTCGTAGCGTAAATGTCCGAATCGATATGCTAAATCACCAAGACCGCCAGCACCTACAAGTCCAGCCATTGCTGTTGCGCCAATTAAGCCAATTGTTGCGATTGTTAATCCAAGTACAAGGGAGGGACGAGCTTCTTTCACCATAACGTGCCAAATAATTTTTATAGTAGAAACGCCCATCGCTTGGTAAGCTTCAATAACACCACGATCCACTTCTAATAAAGCTGTCTCCATTAGTCGTGCAATATAAGGAGCTGTGAATACGACAAGCGGTACGATAACACCTTGCACGCCAATGGATGTTCCCATTAGAAACTTTGTAAAAGGTAAAATGAAGAATAATAGAATGATAAATGGAAGAGAGCGAATGATATTAATAATTGTATTCAGAATTGGATAAATGATTTTATTTTCGTGCTGTCCACCAGGTCTCGTTAAAACAAGTGTGACACCGAGTGGTAGTGCAATAAGGATAGAGATGAATAGTGAAATAGATGTCATTTGAAAGGTTTGTATTGTCGCCTCCCATATAACTTTACCCCATTCATCCAAAAAGGACTTGTTTCCCATAATCTGTTCTACCTCCTTCTACGATGATCCCTTGCTCTTGTAAAAATGATAAAGCGCGGGCTACTTCATTTTTCTCACCCTGCATATGAATGATCAGTTTCCCATAAGCTTCATGTTTTAACTGTGTAATATTACCGGATAAAATATTTGGATATACTTGAAAACGTTTTGTAGCAACAGCTAATGCTGGCTCTCCTGAAGCATTCCCTATAAAGGAGAGAGTCACAATTTCACCGGTAGTTTGTAGTTCTTTTTGTACCTCTTCTGGAATCTTCGCTGCAAATGCACTATTTACGAATTTCTTCGTTGTTACATGTTGTGGGTTTGTGAAGATATCCTTCACAGTCCCGCTTTCAACTACTGCTCCATGTTCCATAACAGCAACTTGGTCACATATACGCTGGATGACATTCATTTCATGTGTAATTAATAAAATTGTAATCCCGATTTCTTCATTAATCTTTAGTAATAGGTCAAGAATAGAATCCGTTGTTTCTGGATCTAAAGCGCTCGTTGCTTCGTCGCTTAATAACACCTCAGGTTCATGTGATAGTGCACGTGCAATGGCAACACGTTGTTTCTGACCACCAGAAAGTTCACTCGGATAGGCATCTTTTCGGTTGAAAAGATCGACAATACGTAAATACTTTTCTACCCTTTTTTCAATTTCATTTTTGGAAAGACCAGATAGACGTAACGGTAATGCGATATTTTCATAAACTGTCACAGTTTTAAGTAAGTTGAAGCCTTGAAAAATCATCCCGATTTTTTGTCTCGATTTTGCTAGTTCTTTTGCTGATAAAGTTGTTAAGTCTTGGCCGTTTACGATGATATTTCCTGTCGTTGGTTTTTCTAATAAATTTACACATCGAATTAATGTACTTTTACCAGCGCCGCTATATCCAATGATTCCAAATACTTCGCCCTTTTTTACTTGGAGGGAAGTAGGTTTCAGAGCTTCCACATTCCCTTTTTTTGTTGTAAATATTTTGGATACATTTTTCAATTCAATCATTATCGTCAGCTCCTACCAAGACGGTAAAACAGAACCATCAAATTTTTTCTCGATAAATTCTTTTACTTCTTTAGATTGATAAGCTTTCTTTAATTTATTTACAACAGCATCATCTTTATTTTCAGTACGAACAACGACCCAGTTCACATATGGTGAATCTTTTCCCTCGCGGAAGATAGAATCTTTCGCAGGGCTTAATTTTGCACCTAATGCAAAGTTTGTATTAATTGCAGCTGCTTTCACTTCGCTTAGTTGTGTCGGTAATTGAGATGCCTCTAATTCAACAATCTTTAATTTTTTCGGATTTTCAATGACATCTTTCGCAGTCGCTTTTTCTGTCGCCTTTGGATCCACTTTTAAAACACCTGCTTTTTCAAATAGTTTTAAAGCTCGAAGTTCATTCGTTGGATCATTTGGCACAGCAATCGCATCGCCCTCTTTTAAATCTTTTACATCCTTTAAGCTTTTAGAATATACACCCATAGGGAATGTTACTGTTGAAAATACTTCCGTTAATTTCATATTGCGCTCAGCTTTAAATACGTCTAAATAAGATTTTGTTTGATAGCTATTTACATCAAGACTTTTTTCATCTAAGGATACGTTGGGTGCTACATAATCATTAAATACTTTTACATCAATTTCGAGTCCGTCTTTCGCTGCCACTTCTTTCACCTTTTCAAAGATTTGTTCATGCGGTCCGCCAGTTACGCCGACAGTAATCTTTTTCTCATCTAACGTTTTTACCTCTTTATCGGAATTAGCACCACATGCACCTAATAATAATACAGCTCCACTTACAATGCTCAATAATACTTTTTTCATCTATAATTCCCCCTTCATATACGTTCCAAAATAAAAAGCACCTCTCAAAAATAAGAGAGGTGCCGAATAGACAAAATAGTTTCCTCTCTTATCTTCCAAAACGAAAAATCGTTTTGCAGGAATTAGCACCTTAGCTTATACGTTATAAGCTCGGTTGCCGGGCATCATCGGGCCAGTCCCTCCGCCACTCTTGATAAGAGTATGTGTATGTAGTTTTTTAATATGGTACTAATAGTAAATCTTACAAAAAGAATTGTCAATGTTATTTTCTGAATATATTTTATTTTAAGGTAATCGAAACGTTACCTTTCTTATGTCCCTTTTCCACATACATATGAGCTTCAGCAATTTCTTCTAATTGGTAGGTTCTATCAATAACAGGCTTTAAATGTTCTGTTTCAGTTAGTTCTTTTAGTAGAATCATATCCTCTTTACTTACCTTTGCCATCATTCCATTAACAGATACATATTTTCCATTGGGTGTTAATGTATTTGTACAAAGGGATTTTTTATACTTCCCGACTGCATCAAATATAATATCGTAGCGCTCGCCCTGCTTAGTAAAATCTTCTTTCGTATAATCGATTACGTTATCAGCTCCTAAAGATTGAACGAGTTCAAAATTTGAATGACTACAAACAGCCGTAACGGTCGCACCGAAATATTTAGCAAGTTGTACAGCAGCTGT
This sequence comes from Bacillus sp. Brlt_9, assembly GCF_051948935.1. Classification (NCBI taxonomy): domain Bacteria; kingdom Bacillati; phylum Bacillota; class Bacilli; order Caryophanales; family Bacillaceae; genus Bacillus; species Bacillus sp. Brlt_9. The sequence goes on from NZ_JAYJLO010000014.1 coordinate 18,081, forward strand.
TCCTACCGATCCTGAGGCACCATATATGAGCACTTGTTGCCCTTTTTTTATACGGCCCTTTCTCAGGAAATGCAATGCTGAAGTTCCACCAAAAGGAATAACTGCCGCTTCTTCATACGTCACATTGGTAGGTTTTAATGTGATTAATCCACTTTCATGTACGCATGTGTACTCGGCATAACCACCGAGGTTTAGTTCTGTTAATGCAAAAATTTGATCCCCTTTTTTAAATTGAGTTACATCTGTTCCAATTTCCTCAATTTCTCCAGCTAATTCTACACCAAGTATAGGGTTTCTCGGTTTTCTGAAACCTAATATGATCCGCATAGGAATCCAAAATAAGAGGGGACTATTAAAACCGCGTATTCTACAGTCTCCAGTCGATACACTTGTTGCATGAATTTTAACTAATACTTCGTTCTTTTTAGGAGTAGGTTTCTCTATATTTTGAAGCTGAAGAACGTTAGGTGGTCCATACTTTGTGCAAATAATTGCTTTCATAATGACCTCCTGAAATGAGTTGTTGTTATTTACATCATATTTAAGCTCTTCATTAAACATGTCGCTATATAGCAAATATAGATTGAAAATTATATAGATTTCATAGGAAAAGAGGTGATATTATTTTGGGAAAGGGGGCGACATTATGAAAAAAATTATTTTTGTTTCAAGTTTAGTACTTGCAATCAGTCTAGGGGTAGGATGTAGTAATGAGAAAACAGCAAAGACGGATGAACCGAAAAAAGAATCTGTTCAAAAAGAAAAGGAATTAGCAGCGAAGGATGTTTTCAAGAAAACGAACGAAGCTTTTAAAAATGAAGAACATGTAACGATGACATATGATGTAGGGATAAAAGCTGAAGGAACAGAGATGGATATATTAAAGGCTAAGATGCAATTAGAGCCAAAGACAAAGAATTCTCGTTCTGAAATGAATATTTCTGGTACAGATGTTGTAGTGTATACTGTGGATGGTAAAGTAGCTGGTGAGGTGAAAAACCCTAATACAGGAGAAGTTATAACCGTGCCAGAGGAGCAATTAAACGCTGGTGGAATGAAAGCAACTCAAGATATTATAGATAAGTTAGAAGTACCGGAAGTAGTTTTAGATAAAATGAAGATGGAGAAAAGCGGAGATAAATATAAACTGAAATTTACATTAAAAGGGCAAGAAACAGAAAGTATGTTAACTAGCATGGATGAAACGCAGAAGAAAATGTTACAAGCACAAAATGCGAAGATAGAAGAAGTGGACGCAGAATATATCATTACAAAAGATTTTAAATATGAATCAGCAAAGATAGACATGATTATGAGTAGTAATGGCAAGGATAAAGCACACATTATTACGAACGCAAAATATACGTCGTACGAAAAGTTTGACCCAATACAATTGCCAGTAGCAAAGTAACAGTTTTGATGAGGGGACCTAAAATAAGGTGCCCTCTTTTTTGTATACTTTCTTCAAAGGAAAATAGGTACAATATGAAGAGGGAAAATTGTAGAAGAGGAGAGTGTCATTTGAAAAAAAGAAAGATAGCGGTGGTTATGATAGTTTATACAGTGTTGCTTGCGACATCTGTAAATACATATAAAGAGCAATTAAATCATCCGATTATGAGCGATGTAGGAAAGTTACTCCCGACGAAAATAAAACGTGTTGAAAATGCTGAGGATGAAATTTCATTAAAACAGGTTGTGCAAGATGCAAATGTTTCTGGGGAGAAAATTTCTATCGCAGGTATGCAACATAGCCAAGGCGGACAGACGTATTATCCGAACGGTACGATACTTGATATGAAAGGATATAATGAAATATTAGAGTTTAATCCGGAGAAGAAGAGGATTAGGGTGCAAAGCGGTGTCACATGGAATGACATTCAAAAGAAAATTAATCCGTATGGTCTTGCGGTTCAAGTCATGCAATCTCAAAATATTTTTACTGTTGGTGGTTCATTAAGTGTAAATGTACATGGGCGTGACATTCGTCATGAAGCATTGATTGATACAGTAGAGTCATTTAGATTGTTAATGGCAAATGGTACGGTGCGTAATGTAAGTAGAGAAGAGAATGCTGATTTGTTTCCGTATGTAATTGGGGGATACGGATTGTTTGGCGTGATTTTAGATGTGACACTAAAGTTAACAAAAGATGAATTGTATGAAACGCATACGAAGGTACTAGATTATAAGGAATACTCTTCATATTTTAAGAATAAAGTGCGAAGGGATGAGGATATACGTATGCATTTAGCACGTATTTCTGTTGCCCCACATTCATTTTTAAAAGAAATGTATGTGACAGATTATGTATTAGCAAAAGATCAGCAGAAGTTGAGAGAGTACAGTGAATTAAAAGAAGAAAATATTATAGCTGCGCCAAAGTTTTTACTCGGTTTATCACGCTATAGTGATTGGGGAAAAGATACATTTTGGGATATACAAAGAAGTTATTTTGAAAGTACAAATGGTAAGTACGAAACGCGAAATAATGTAATGAGATCGGATAGTGCCTTTATGGAATACGATAACCCAAACTTGACTGAGGTTTTACAGGAGTATTTCGTACCGATAGACAGTTTTGCAGCATATATAGATGACTTGCGGAGTGTTTTAAATGAAGAAGAATTAAACCTTCTTAATATTACAATCCGCTATGTAGAAAAGAATGAGAATGCGGTACTATCTTATGCGAAAGATGATATGTTTGCACTTGTGCTTTTAATTAATCAAGGGCGCTCAGAGGATGAAATAAAGAAAACAAAAGTGGTCATTCAGAAGATGATTGATGTTACTTTAAAGCATAATGGAAGTTATTATTTACCGTACTATTCTTACCCAACGAAGGAGCAGTTAAAGAGGGCATATCCTCGTATAGAAGAATTCCTTCAGAAGAAAAAAGAAGCGGATCCAAAAGAGAGATTTGTGAATTTATTTTATAGGGAGTATACGAAATGACATATAGAAGATTTGTAGCCTCACAAAGCATCATTATGATGGCGGGAAGTATGGTGTTTCCTTTTTATATACTATTGCTTCGAAACGTTGGGAATAGCTTCTCGCAATTTGGCTGGGCGTATGGCTTATTCGCTTTAACTTCAGCACTTGTATATCCGGTAGTAGGAAAGGTGTCTGACCGAGTAGGTGATCGGAAATTATTAATTATATATGCTTGGTCTATGGCAGTATTAATGCTTTGTTTCCCGATTGCCACGGAAGTCTGGCATGTGTATATTCTTCAAATTGTAATGGGGGTTTTAGGTGCTGTGCAGCGTAATACAGAGAAGACGTCGTTAGCACGAAAGGTTGTACAAGAAAATGCTGGTTATGAGATTGGAAAATATCATGTGTGGACATCGATTGGAGGAGCAGTAGCAATTATTGCAACGGGATATTTAGTAGATTTCTTTACGATTGGTACGATTTTTTATATTGCATCTATCTTATATGTAGTAAGCGGAGTTGTATTAAGTAGTAAAAAAATATAATTACCCCCATTTTTACCTGAATACCCTTTATTTGTTATACTAAAAGGGAAAATAAAAGAAAAGGGGACATTGCCTTTGATGAAATTTTTAATTTTAGCTATTCTCACTTTGTTTTTGATTCCATGGACAAGAAGCGGTAGTAAACTTCGAGCAGTGGATAAGAAAGGGGATGAGAAGGTTGTAAAGGGTAAGAAATCATCCATTTTAGTTATTCCTGTTTTATTTTGGATAGGTATTGCAATCTATGAATATCTTTGGCTAATTGATGATCGAGCAGATTCGATTCTTACTCATTATGCCGTTGCAGTAGCGGTTTTAATTGGGCTTGTTTTATTTTCACAAAATCAAATAGGGAAATTAGAAGGTACGTTAAAAGGGCTTCTCATGTTTGTTTTACTAGCAAGTTACGGCTATTTTGGTTATTTGCACGATATAGTAATCACGCAAAAAAAATATGATTCTGTTGTAAAGGTAGAGAAAGATATTTCAGAGCCATTTACTGAAAATGATCAGCCGTTTACAGTGCCGCCAAAGACAGCGGAAAATAAGATGAAAAAAGTATTTGGAGATATTCCGAAAGTAGCTTATTTTGAACTAGGAGAATTAACGCCACAAATGGTAAATGGCGAGGCTTTATATGTAGCACCAATTGAAGTTTCAGGCTTTTTTAAAGCACGTAAAGCAGAGACAATTCCAGGATACGTAACGATGTCAGGTACGAACCCGGATGCGGAAGCAAAACTGCACCTAGGTTATAAAATGAAATATGTGCCAAGCATGTTTTTCGGGAATAATTTAGAGCGTGTTGTAAGGAAAGCAGAACCAAATCTAATCTTTAAAGGGAACCCTAAATTTGAAGTAGATGATAAAGGGAAACCTTATTATACAATGACGTATGGTGAATTTATTTCAGGAAGATCTGGATTTGAAGTAGAGGGCGTTGTAGTAGTAGACGCACAAACAGGTGAAGTGAAAAGATACGACAAAGGAAAGGCACCTAAATTTGTTGATGGCGTATTAAATCACGAGACTGCATCTACATTAAATACGTATTTCGGTAAATATATTCACGGATTTTGGAATACAAAATTCTCACAAACGGATATGAAGATCCCGACTGAGTGGGGAACGAAAGAAGGAGTTACACCAATCTTCGGTAAGGATGGAACGTTATATTACTTTACTGATTTCACCTCTCCGAAAGAAGGAGTAGATTCTGCGTTAGGTTACTCACTTATTGATGCGCGTACAGGTAAGTTATATTACTATAACGGAAAAGAAGTGAAGGGAATTATGGATGGTTCAGCTGCTTCGGAAGTAGTGGATAATTCCTTTAAGAGAGAGAAATGGCATGGAACGATGCCGGTTATTTATAACGTGTACGGTAAACCTTCTTGGATTGTACCTGTTATTGATGACGGAGGGTTAGTACGTGCTCATACAGTTATCTATGCTTCTAATGCAAAAATATTTGCAACAGGTTCGACGCAAAAAGAAGCGCTTGAGAATTATAAAAATGCACTGAGCGGAAGTGGAGATTCATTTAGACCGACTTCAAGTGGTAAAGAGGCACAAAAAGAAGGCGTTGTACAACGTGTGTATAAAGAAAAATCAGGTGAAAATACAATTGTGTATGTACTGTTAGAGAATGAACAAAAAGTATTTATGATACCTGTGAAAAAATTCCCATATGCTATGTTTACAGAAGTGGGCGATCCAATTCAAATCACATATTTAGATACAGGAGAGGCGATGTCTTCCGTATCTAAATTTGCAAATAGCAATTTGAAAAAGTAAAGCGATAGAAATTCTATCGCTTTTTTTTTACAGTATGAAACAGGAAAATGCACTATACTTGACGTATGTTTATGTTGTAACTATAATTGTTACGATTTAGTAGTTATAGGAAAGGGTGAACGGAAAAAGTGAATGGAGTTAATCAAGAAATATATAAACCTGTAAAGACAAATAGGTTATGGATGATTCTTGTACTAGGGACACTTACGGCGATTGGGCCATTATCTATTGATATGTATTTGCCTTCTTTACCGAAATTAACAGATGACCTACAAACAGGTGCATCCCTAGCGCAGCTAACATTAACAGCTTGTTTACTTGGGCTTTCAGTAGGGCAATTATTTGTCGGTTCAATTAGTGATATTTACGGAAGGCGCAAACCTCTTATTATTGCTCTTATTATTTATGTTGCTTCTTCTTTACTTTGTGCTGTTGCGCCATCTATTTGGAGTTTAGTGTTATTGCGCTTCTTACAAGGGGCTTCAGGATCGGCTGGGATTGTTATATCACGTGCAATGGTACGTGACATGTATTCAGGTTCTGAAATGACGAAGTTTTTCTCACTGCTTATGTTAGTAAACGGAGCAGCGCCTATTTTGGCACCGATTATTGGAGGACAATTGTTACAATTTACAACATGGCGCGGTGTTTTCATCGTTCTTGGAGCAATTAGTGTATTCATGTTAATATCAGCTACTTTCGTATTACGTGAAACATTACCTCCTGAAGAGAGAGAAATGGGTGGATTGTCAGGAACATTGGCGACGTACGGAAAACTGTTAAAGGATCGTCTGTTTATGGGATATGCATTGTCACAAGGGCTAGTAACGGCGGCAATGTTTGCGTACATTTCGGGCTCACCATTTGTTTTACAGAACATATACGGAGCATCACCACAGCAATTTAGTTTATTCTTTGCAATCAACGGTATCGGTATTATTATTGCTAGTCAGGTAACGGGTCGTTTAGCAGGGAAAGTGAATGAGAAGACTTTATTTGTTGCTGGTATTATTATCGCAGCTGTTGGCGGTTTATCTTTACTACTGACAATCTTACTAGGAATAGGTTTAATTGGTGTTTTATGCTCGTTATTCCTTGTCGTATCAAGTGTCGGGGTTGTATCAACGACTGGGTTCTCGTTAGCGATGAGAAATCAGAAACAAGCCGCAGGAACAGCATCAGCCTTATTAGGATTATTACAGTTCATTTCAGGAGCACTTGTTGCACCGTTAGTAGGTATTGGGGGAAGCAACACTGCATTACCGATGGGGGTTGTGATCGCTCTTTGTGAAATTGGTGCTGTATTATGTTATCTATTTATGGCCAGAAGAAGTGAAAAGCAGTTTGAAATGCAACAAAGACAAAATTTAGAGGCTTAAATTATAAAAAAGAGCTGATTCAAATACATTTTGAATCAGCTCTTTTTTCATTTCTTTGAAATAATGAATGCAGCTTCGCAAGTTGATGCAAAAGTTATTTGCAGAAAGTGACGATACTGTGACAAAAATGTAGGCATGTATATTAAGGTATCGTCTTAAGTGTAAAAAGTAGGATGTTCTCGGTATAATAACAAGTGGAGATATAAGAAACTATAATGAGTAGTAGCTGTAGATAAAAGGAGAAGAAGAGATGAAGAAGGTTTTGGGTATTGCTGTAATGGGAAGTATGATCCTTTTAGCGGGATGTAATGGAAATAAAGATACGAAAGAACCGAAAGAAAAGGTAGAGCAATCTACTGAGCAAACAGAAGAGATGAAAGAATACCGTGCAGTACATGAAAAATACGATATGAAAATGAATAAAGAAATTAATAAAGCATTACAGTTATGGGAAGTGGCAAAAGAAAAGGGCGGTAAGGAAATAACGAATGCTAAATATAAAGAAGACGTGCAGAAGGTAACAACGGGCATGTTAGAAGATATAGATCACATACGTAAAGAAATTCGTGTGCCGAAGTCGAAAGAACAAGAACATGAAATGTATGTTGGTTTCTTAAATGAAGCAGAACAAGCGATGAAAAAATTACAGAAGTTAGCTAAAGAAGAAGATTCATCTTTGATTCGTGATATAGAAATTAATTTTTCAACAGCATCGACATACTATAAACGTTTTCAAGCAGAAACGAAAAAATAACCTTGCGCACGCGCAAGGTTATTTTTTCTTCTTACCATCTCCGTCTTCATCCTCGGATACTAATACCTTCTGTTCTTCGTGAAATTCAGAAATGGTTTGACCGGTAATATTATCGAATGGAGTATAAAAAGAAGTGATATGTTTCTTTTTAATAAAGAGTTTATAGAAGCCGATGATGACAAGTATAACGATTGTTAAGGGTAATCCTATAGTAGCAAGAAGTAAGGGATCCATCTTATAACTCCTTTAACAGTATTTCTTTTTAGTATAAGTGAAAACTATAATTTCGATAAATGACATTAAAAACTGATTTTTCTAAATATATCCAATTTGATTGACTTTTCATTTTTTCAGAATTATAATTCGAAATATACAATTTGAACCAAATAATAATATAGCAATTTACTTATCCAGAGAGGTAGAGGGACTGGCCCTATGACACCTCAGCAGCGGGTTCTGTAAGATGAACACCGTGCTAATTCCAGCAAGCAAGTCTTGAAAGATAAGTGATGGGCCTTCGTTTATTAAGCCTTGATCTTATTTTTTAAGATCAAGGCTTTTTGTATTTTAAGAAGCGGAAAGGTAATAGGAACAAATATGTCATTAAAACAAAGTAAATTCATTTGTTTAGGGGGTTATTGAAGTGTATGTTATTAAAAAACTATCGGTTATGGTTTTCACGCTATGGGTCATTACGACAGTAACATTTTTGATTATGCATATTATTCCGGGGGATCCATTTTCATCAGATGCGAAAATCTTTCCTGAAGAAGTGATACAAAACATGAGAGCGAAGTATCACCTCGATGAACCGTTATGGAATCAATATGTCGCTTATTTAGACGGCGTAGTTCATTTTGATTTTGGTGAATCTGTTCAATCCACAGGTCAAGGTGTATCAGAAATTATAACGACAGGATTTGGTCCTTCAGCGATTATTGGTTTACAAGCACTTATTATTTCATTATTAGTCGGAATTGCAGCAGGTACATTTGCAGCCCTATATCATGGGAAAGTAATTGATTATAGTGTGAGCTTACTTGCCATTCTCGGTATATCTATTCCAAGTTTTATTTTAGCACCATTATTTATACAAGTATTTGCTATACAGTTTGAACTGTTACCAGTAGCGTCTTGGGGCACATTCGAACATACCGTATTGCCATCCTTCGCATTAGCGTTAGGGCCAATCGCGGTTATTACGAGATTTGTTCGCTCTAATATGATTGAAGTATTGCAGAGTGATTATATTAAATTAGCAAGAGCGAAAGGTATACCAATTAAGAAGATTATTATAAGGCATGCCCTTCGAAATGCAATTGTTCCAGTTCTTACATTTGTTGGGCCTTTAATGGCTGGACTTTTAACAGGGACTTTCGTTATTGAAAAAATATTTTCCATTCCTGGTCTAGGAAAATATTTCGTAGATAGTATTTTTAACCGGGATTATCCGGTCATTATGGGAACGACGATTTTCTATAGTGCATTATTAATTTCTTGTATTTTCATTACAGATATTATTCACCGTATTGTTGATCCACGTATTCGTTCTATTACGTAAGGAGGGGGGACATTTAAATGGGAGCTTATGAAATCAATAAACAGTTATTAACGAATGAAGAGAAAAAAGAATTAACGATAAATAAAGAGCAGCAAACAATTAGCCGAAAGAAGGAAGTGTTTCGCAAGTTTATATCAAACCCTATAGCAGTTTTAGGGGCAGTGACGCTATTACTAATTATTATTTTCTCACTAATTGGCGAAAGTTTAACGTCATTTACTGCGAGTGAACAAGTGAAAGAAGCAACTAATTTACCTCCTAGTAGCGAGCATTGGTTCGGAACCGATGATTTAGGAAGAGACATATGGGCGCGTACTTGGGCTGGTGGGAAAATCTCGCTAACAGTTGGATTGGTAGCAGCAGCGCTAGACATAGGGCTTGGTGTACTGATCGGAGGATTTAGCGGATATGTAAGAGGGCGTAATCGTCTTGGAACGTTAATAGATGAATGGATTATAAGAGGGATTGAAGTGTTATATGGTATCCCATATTTATTAATTGTTATTTTACTATTGATCGTGATGAAACCAGGACTTTTTACAATTATAATCGCTCTTGCATTAACAGGTTGGATTGGCATGGCACGCCTCATTAGAGCCCAAGTCTTGTCTTTAAAACAAAGAGAATTTGTTATCGCAGCAGAGCGGTTAGGTACGTCTCATATGAAAATTATATATGGACACTTAATTCCAAACTTAACAGGCATTATTATCGTAAATTTATCATTTACAATTCCGGCAGCTATTTTCTCAGAATCATTTTTAAGCTTTATCGGACTCGGAGTGCAATCACCAGCGGCTAGCTGGGGAACGATGACGAACGATGCACTCGGGACATTGCTAAGCGGAGAGTGGTGGCAATTATTCTTCCCGGCAATCATGATTGCACTCATCATGTTCGCATTTAATGCAATTGGTGATGGCTTACAAGATGCAATTGATCCAAAAATCGTAAAACAGAATCGAAAGGAGAAAAAACATGGGACAGCTCTTATCTTTAGAAAACGTAACGTTAGCCGTTGAAAAAGAGAATAGTAAACAAGCAATTGTGAAGCATGTTTCCTTTTCTATTAGTGAAGGTGAAATAGTTGCGCTTGTAGGAGAAAGTGGCTCAGGGAAAAGTGTTACAGCACAATCTATTATCGGCTTAAATCAAGAATCAATTCATATTGATGATGGAAATATATCTTTTGAATCAGAGGAATTAACGAATCTACAAGAATCAGAATGGAATCAAGTTCGTGGGAAGGATATTTCTTTTATCTTTCAAGATCCACTTTCATCTTTAAATCCGACGATGAAGGTGGGAAGGCAAATTACAGAAGTGATTTTGCAACATGAGAAAAAATCGAAAAGAGAAGCAAAAGAAATTGCAATTAACTTATTAAATGATTTAGGGATACATGAAGCAGAGAAACGTTTTGAACAGTACCCACATCAATTAAGCGGAGGTATGAGGCAACGTATTTGTTTAGCAATTGCATTTGCTTGTCACCCAAAGCTCGTTATTGCAGATGAGCCTACAACTGCATTAGATGTAACGATTCAAAAACAAATTATGGGGTTATTAAAAGAGCGAAAAGAAAAACAAAATACGAGTATTTTATTAATTACACATGATTTGGCGCTTGTACGTGAAGTAGCAGATCGAGTAGTTGTGATGTACGGGGGACGTGTTGTTGAAAAAGGGACGATACAAGAAGTAATAGGTTCACCGAAGCACCCATATACGAAAAGTTTATTGCAAGCAATTCCGAATATGGATGATGCTGAAAAGGTACTTAGAGCAATTGAGGGAACAACACCATCAATTGAAACATTGAACAGCTTTGGGTGCCCATTTGTAAATAGATGTCCAGTAGCAATACAAGAATGCATTCATCGTTTCCCAGAGAGAACAACATATTCCGCGGAACACAGTTCACATTGTTGGCAGCATGTTCTAGAGCATAACCAAGCGAAATCAAAAGAGAAGGTGAATGCCTCATGAAGACAGATTTAATTACTGTAAAGCAAGTAACGAAGACGTATGGAAGTAAAAAGAAAGAAATAGCAGCGCTAAAAGAAATATCACTTTCTATCCCGAAAGGAACAACACTTGGCATTATTGGAGAAAGTGGTTCAGGAAAAACGACACTTGGTAAGCTCATAGCTGGGATTGAGAGTCCAACGTCTGGTGAAATTGATTATAACGGTCAAGTTGTTCACAAGTTGAAGTCAGCTCATAAGCGAGATTTCTTGCAGAAAGTACAGTTCATTTTTCAAGATTCAACAGCCGCATTAAATCCGCGCTGGAAAGTACGCGATAGCGTAACAGAAGGCTATATTTCATTCGGTTTAGGCGATAAAGGGCTGAAAGATAAAGTCGCAGGTGATGCACTAGAACGTGTTGGACTAGATAGACGATATATTGATCGTTACCCGCACGAATTTAGCGGAGGACAACGTCAACGTATTGCTATTGCAAGGGCGTTATTATGTGAGCCTGAGGTATTAATTCTTGATGAACCAATTTCTGCGTTAGATGTTTCATTGCAAATTCAAGTTGTACATTTACTGCAGAAAATTCAAAAGGAGCAAGGTTATACATATTTATTTATCGCGCACGATTTACCGATGGTTCACTACTTATGTGAAAAAGTGGCTGTCTTATATAAAGGAGAACTTGTTGAATTTGGAAATACGGATGAAGTGTTCCGTAATCCACAACATTCTTATACAAAAACATTATTAGCGTCAACACCAAAAATTTCGGGTTAAAGGAGAATGTAGGATGAAGAAGTTTTTATTATTTGTCATTATGACCGTATTAGCAATTACTTCTGTCGCTTGTGGTAAAAAAGAGGCACAAAAGGCGAGTGCTGGTAAAGGAGAAGGGGATAGATTAGTAACGAATATTGGTAGCGACCCATATACACTCGATTCCGCTATTGCAACAGATAGCACGTCAGGTTATGTAATTGGACATTTATTCTCAAGCTTATATACGCAAGATAGCGATGGGAAATATCAAAATGAATTAGCAGAGAAAGAAGAAGTAAATACTGAGGGAACTGAATATACAATTCATTTAAAGAAAGATATTAAATGGTCAGATGGTTCTCCTATTACGGCAAATGACTTTGAATTTGCATGGAAGCGATTGTTAAACCCAAAAACGGGTTCTATGAATGCGACAGAAATGTATTTTATTAAAGGGGCAGAGGCATATAATACTGGAAAAGGTGAAGAAGGCCAAGTTGGTATTCAAGTTGTTGATCCTCAAACATTAAAGGTAACACTTGAGCACCCAGTGTCTTCTATTAAACAAAAATTAGCGAGTTCATTATTTATTCCATTATCTAAAAAATCAATTGATGATAATAATAAATTAAAAACAGATCCAAAAGAGTTAATTACGAACGGACCATTCACGTTAAAAGAATGGAAGCATAACCAAGCAATTACAGTGCAAAAAAATAAAGAATACTATGATAAAAAGGTAACATTAAAAGAAATTGAGTTTCGTATTATTCCAGACTCTAAAACAGCTTACCAATTGTACAAATCAAAAGAATTAGATTTACTAAGTAGCTTACCACAAGAAATGATTGAGAAAGAAAAAGGAAATAAAGAATATAAGCGTGTTGCAGGATTCTCATCTTATATTTATTCGTTTAACGTAGAAAAAGAGCCATTCACAAATGCGAAAGTGCGTAAAGCATTCTCATTAGCAGTTGATCGTAAGTTCATCGTTGAAAAACTGTATAAGAATAATGCACAAGAAGCAAATGCATTCGTTCCAGAAGGAGCAAAAACACAAAGTGGCCGTGATTTCCGTAAAGAAAAAGGTGGTTACGTTAAATTTGATCCAGCAGAAGCGAAAAAGTTACTAGAAGAAGGTATGAAAGAACAAGGATGGTCTACATTACCTGAAGTAACATTAAAATTCACTACAGATACACAACATAAAAAAGTAGCAGAAGCAATGCAAGAAATGTTTAAGAAAAATCTTGGCGTAGATATTAAATTAGAGAATAAAGAGTGGAAGAGTTACATCGACACATATAAGCAAAGTGATTTCCAATTAGCTTATATGGGATGGGGCGGTTCTTTATTAGATCCAATTACTAAACTAGATTTATATGCAGGTGATGGTCCAAACAACTATGCAAAATGGCATAATAAAGAATTTGACGCTTTAGTAAAAGAAGCAGAAGTGGAACAAAATGAAGACAAGCGTTTTGACTTATTGCATAAAGCAGAAGATATTATGTTTACAGATTCACCGTTAATTCCAATTATATTCCCTTCTGATTCTTACTTACAAAAAGGATCAGTATCTGGACTTCAATATTATGTGGGATCTAAACCAGATTTAAGATATGCAAAAATAAAGAAGTAGGCAACCGCCTACTTCTTTATTTTATTTCTCTTTTATATTCCTTTTTTGTTCCATCAGAGAAGACAACTTCTAAATCGAATTTTTGATAGTCTTTATCAAGTTTAAACACGTTTACTACCTGATCGATTACTTCTTGGTCAGGAGTATCTTTATCAAATTTTAATTCTTGTAGAAGTGGGCTTAATTTTGTGATAGCTTCGTCACCTGTGAACTTTGCATTTGATTTGTGGTCTTCAAGTTTTGCTTCCATTTTTTTATCAGCCGCTACATTTTTATAATCAGCTTCGTAGTCTTTTTTCGTATCTTGATAGTCCGCATCTAAACTAAATTCATTAAAATTAAGTTTTAAATCTGCAGGAGCCTCATTTTTTGCTTCTTCCGTCGTTTTCTTATCAGAAGTTGTATCTTCTTTTGCAGGAGCTTTACATCCTGTTAATGCAGGTACTAGCATAAGAGCTAATAAAACTGATAGTAGAGTTCTCATTATAAATTCCTCCTTATGTAAATTGCTTCTATACAAGTTTTTCCAAAAAACATGTAATTATGTATGCATTGAAAATAAATTATTAACTTGTAGCCACAAAGATTAATCCGCAATTTAAATCAAAAACGATTTGTATGTATATGGTAAATTAAGGTTGTGAGGAGGGACTAAAATGCATGAAGAATATAAAGAGATGATAAAGAAGGCAATTGAGTATATAGAGAGTCACTTACATGAGGAACTTACAACAGAAAGAGTGGCGTCTCACAGTGCGGTGTCGATGTACCATTTTCATCGTATTTTTCAAAGTTATATTGGGATGAGTGTAACGGATTACATTCGAAAGAGAAGATTAACTCATGCTGCACAGGCTTTAGTATCGACTGAAAGAGCTGTTATTGATATTGCAATGCAATATGGTTTTTCCTCACAAGAGGCATTTACGAGAGCTTTTAAAAGAATGTTTCAATTGCCACCAAAGAAATATCGAAAGTACTTCCAGTCATTTTATATAGAAAGAGAGGGTGTTTCAATGCAAAAGGGTATACCGAAAGGATGGATCTTAAGTGGAAGCCATCCTGCTGAATATGAGATGGGTTTAGATTATGAAGTTGTCCATCAAGGAAAAGTATCTGCATACATAAAAGCAAAAGAGAATGTTACGCATGGAGGATTTTCAACATTAATGCAAATGTTTCGAGCGGATAAATATGTAGGGAAAAGATTACGTTTTACAGCATTTGTTAAGAGTGAGAACGTAAGAGATTGGGCAGGGTTGTGGATGCGAGTAGACGGAAAAGATACAGAACCGCTCGCTATGGATAACATGCAGAATCGCCCAATTAAAAATACGAATAACTGGCAATCGTACTCGGTTGTATTAGATATAAAAGAAGGAGCGCTTGGTATTGCATTTGGCGTTTTATTATCAGGAGAAGGCTGTGTGTGGCTAGATAGTATTCGATTTGATGAAGTGGATGAAAAAATTCCTTCAACAGATTTGGCTGAAAACTTTTATGAAACACTACTAGAAGAACCGGTAAATCTGCAATTTGAAGAAATAGAAAAGTAAGGGGAAAAGATATGCTCAAATATGTAAAACTAATAAGTATTAGTTTAGTAATATCGTCTTGTATTATGGGAATTAACTATTTAGTTAGCTATCTTTGGTCAGGGCATATACCTTCTTTGACGTGGAGAACATATTTGATGTTTATGTTTATATTTATGATGAGTTTTGGTTCAATGCAAAAGGAAGGTAAAGAGGATTATTGACAATAGTCTTCTTCGCATTTCTTTCATTAACACAAATGTTTCTAACTGTGTTTGGAAATGCAGGTATGATTTTTAATATTATCTCGCTATCGTTACAACTTGTAAGTTCGGGTGTAATCGTACCACATGAAATGCTTTCTAAAACATATCAAACAATTGGCGAATTATTTCCCGCAACATATGCAGCGAATGGCTATTATACAATAATATTTGGAGGAGTTAGTTTAGAGAAAAATATTATTGCATTATTAGTTATTGTATTGGTTACACAATCAGTAGCAGTGATGACTTTAGCTATAAAAGGAATGGTAAAGGGAAGAAGAAGCTCTGTAGTTAAAGAAGCATAAAATAAAAAGGTATCCTCGGTGGGATACCTTTTTATTACCACTTATTATTTTGCAACTTCTGTCCACTTGTAGTTAAACTCACCGCCGAAGTCAGTTGTTACAAGTCCTTTAATAAATCCGCGTTGTAAGTAAGAGCGACCTTGTTGATATAAAGGAGCGACAGCGCCGTCTTGTAATAGAATTTTCTCAGCTTGTTTCATTGCTTCAAAGCGAGCTTTTTCATCGCCAGCTAAATCTGTTTTCACTTTATGAATGAGCTCATCGTACTCTTTGTTAGAGTATTTATCGAAGTTATAAGCACTATCTGTTGTAAATAAATCTAAGAATGTAATTGGATCAGCGAAGTCAGGGCCCCAGCCATCAATACCGATTTCATAGTCACCACTTAATAGTAGTTTTAACTGTTGTTTACGTGGTTGTGGTTTTAATGTCACTGTTAATCCATCTAGATTCTTTTCTAATTCACCCTTTAAATACTCACCAGTCTTTTTAGCTAAAGCATTATCACTAGTTAATAGTTCGATTGTTACTTTGTCAGTACCAAGTTCTTGCTTCGCCTTTTTCCAGTTTTCTTTTGCTATTTTCACATCATCTTTGACTAGGTTTCCATTTTCTTTACGGAAGTCGTTACCTTCTGGACTTTTTGCGAATTTCACAGGAACCATTCCTTCAGCTGGAACAGCACCGTTATTTAAAATTGTTTCTACGTATGCTTTCTTATTCATTGCTCCGTTAATAGCAAGGCGTGCATGTTGATTTTTTAATGTTTCATTTTTTTGATTGAGTCGTAAAAATTGAATGCCAACTTCAGCGCGTTCTTTGAAGTTTGGATCGCCCTTATATTTATCAACAAACTCCGCAGTTAAAGCAACGCGATCAATTTGTCCTGAATCATATAAGTTAACTTCTGTAGACTTATCTTTAACGACATTGAAGTTGATTTCTTCTAATTTTACAGTTTTAGCATCCCAATAGTTAGGGTTTTTCTTCAATTGGAAGCTTTGCTCATGTTTCCAGTTATCTAATGTGAAAGCACCGTTGTAAATTAAATGATTTGTTTCTAAACCGTATTTATCGCCTTGAGACTTTAAGTAATCTTCATTAATTGGTAAGAATGTTGAGAATGTAGTTAAGCTTAAGAAGTAGGGAACAGGACGGTCTAGTTGTACTTCTAAAGTTTTGTCATCAACAGCTTTAATACCTAATTGATCAACCGGTAATTGTTTTTGGTTTATTTGTTTCGCATTTTTTATATCGAAGAATAAGAATGCGTATTCAGCTGCTGTATCAGGGTTTACGGCACGTTGCCAAGCGAAGACGAAGTCCTTTGCTGTAACAGGAGTACCGTTTGACCATTTTGAATCACGCAGGTGGAATGTATATTTTGTTTTATCGGGACTAACGTCAACGGACTCAGCGACACCAGGAATTGGTTTGTTATCTTCTCCCATTGCATATAAACCTTCAAAAACATTGCGCATTACGCTCATGGATTCCCCATCCGTTGCTTTTGCAACATCCATTGTTGGAATTTCTGAAGCGAATGATAAGTTAATTGCCTGTTTATCAGGTGCTTTATCATTTGCTTTCGCTCCGCTTGCATGATCTTTATTTCCCCCGCAAGCAGTTAGTAATAGACTTGCCCCTAAAACAGATGCAACAACAGGTACAACTTTTTTCTTCATTGTTCGTTCCTCCCTAAATGTGTTGTTCGTAACGTCATAATGTCCATGTCTTGAAGTGTAACTATAGAAGAAGAGAAAACCTATTATAGATATGTGTATGTAGGTAATCATGTGTTCTATATGTATATACATGTTGAACTATAATCTATCGTTATATGTTTCAACGTAGTAGACGTTATATTTTGATGGTGAAATATTTCGTTTCTTTGATTATTTAGAATATTAACACTGGAAAGAACTATATGTCAATAATAAAAATTGAGTATTAATTTTTTAAAATAATATATTAAAAAAGCGGATTTCCTCTTATTGAGAATCCGCTTTTAATACATTTTTTCAATAAAATAATTGCTGTAGATAGAAAAACTTCAATTCAGCTTGCCTTTTATTTTTTAATTTGTGCCCACTTGAAGTTTAATTGCCCTGCAAAGTCTACTTGCACAATTCCTTTCACATAAGAACGTTCTAGATACGATTCGCCTTTTTGGTAAAGAGGAGCGATAACAGAGTCTTTAAATAATATTTTCTCGGATGTTAGTAATGCTTCCCAGCGAGCTTTTTCATCACCAGCTAAAGTTGTTTTCACTTTCGCTATTGTTTCATCGAACTCCTTATTAGAGTAATGATCTAAGTTGTAAGGGTTATTTGTTGTAAATAGTTCAAGGAATGTAATTGGATCCGCAAAGTCAGGGCTCCAGCCGTCAATTCCAATTTCGTAGTCACCTTTTAATAAAAGTGAAACTTGTTGTTTACGTGGTTGTGGCTTTATTTTTACTGTTAAGCCGTCTAAATTCTTTTCTAGTTGTCCTTTTAAGAATTCACCAGTTTTCTTCTCAAGGTCACCGTCACTTGTTAATAGTTCTAACGTTATTTTTTCAGATCCAAGTTCTTGTTTCGCCTTTTTCCATAATTCTTGTGCAGATTTTGTATCAACCTTTGTTAAATCACCGTTTGCAGTACGGAAGTCTGTTCCGTCAGGTCCTTTTGCGAAGTTTTTCGGCACGAGACTAGAGGTTGGTGTAGAGCCGTCATTTAATAACGTATTTACAAAGGATTTTCGATCGATTGTTTGATCGATTGCTTGGCGGGCAGAAACGTTTTGAAGTACTTTGTTTTGTTGATTCATACGTAGAAACTGTACCCCTACGTTCGGCCGTTCTTTAAAGTTGGTATCTTTTTTATATTTATCAACGAAGTCAGATGTTAGTTTGATACGGTCTAATTGTTTTGACTCGAATAAATTTACTTCTGTAGATTTTTCTTTTACGACGTTAAAATTGATTTCTTCCAGTTTGACAGTATCTTTATCCCAATAGGTAGGATTTTTCTTGAATTTAAAGCTTTGCTCGTGCTTCCAATCGCTTAGTGTAAAAGCTCCGTTGTACAAGATTGTATTGTCTTCTAAAGCGTACTTATCACCTTGTGCTTTAAAGAATTCCTCGTTAATTGGTAGAAATGTTGGAAATGCTGTTAAGCTAATAAAGTACGGAACAGGGCGTTCTAATTCTACCTCAAACGTATGGTCATCAATTGCTTTTACACCAAGTTGATCGGCTGGAAGTTCTTTGTTGTTAATTTTTGATGCATTTTTAATATCAAAGAATAGAAATGCATATTCAGAGGCTGTTGCTGGATCAACAGCTCTTTGCCAAGCGAAGACAAAGTCTTTCGCTGTAACAGGAGTGCCGTTTGACCATTTTGAATCTCGCAGGTGGAATGTGTATTTCGTCTTATCACCACTTACTTCATGAGATTTTGCAACACCAGGGACAGGTTTATTACCTTCACCAAGATTATACAAACCTTCAAATACGTTTCTCATTACTTGACCAGAATCAGTATCTGTAGCACGAGCTGTATCCATTGTTCGTATTTCAGTAGGTGAAGATAAGTTTAAAACCTGCTTACTAGGCGCCTCGTCTTTTGCATTTGCTCCGCTTGCTTCGTTTTTATAACTACCGCAACCAGTTAATAAAATACTTACTCCTACAACTGATGCAATACCGGGTACAAACTTCTTTTTCATTTGATTTTCCTCCTAAATAATTAAGTTTGGATGATGATGAGGGAAATGAAAAATAAAAAATCCCTCTTTTCATATTGAGAAAGAGGGATTTTTACGTACAAGTTATGCACCCGTATATAAACGAAGTCCCTCATTCTATCTTTCAAGCATAAAGCTTGCAGGAAGTGGCACAGTATTCAAAATGAACCTGTTGCCGAGGTTTCAAAGGGCCAGTCCCTCCACCTCTCTTGATACAATGAGTAAACGAATAAACTTTATTAATTTTTGTGTTTCTTTGATAATTCAAAATCTTACACCTTGGATAATGAAGTGTCAACCAAATGAAACATAGTTTAAATTTTCAGTTTTTTTAACAAAAAAAACCACTGCATATGGCAGTGGTTCTTCTATTAGAAGTTAAAGTTATCTGGATCTGGACCAACGCGACGATCTTCATTTAGAGCTTGAATTGCTTTCATGTCATCCGCACTTAATTCAAAATCGAATATATTTGCATTTTCAATAATGCGATGTTCTTTAATAGATTTAGGGATTGTTACAACTTCGTTTTGTAGATCCCAGCGTAAAATAATTTGTGCAGTTGATTTATTATATTTTGTTGCAATGTCTTGTAATGTTTGGTTGTCTAGCAGTTGGCCTTGCATTAATGGTGACCAAGCTTCAAGCTGGATGTTATGTTCTTTACAGAAAGCGTGTAGCTCTTCTTGTGCTAAACGTGGGTGGTATTCCACTTGGTTGACCATTGGCTTAATTTCAGCCATTTCAAATACGTCTTGTAAGTGGTGAATGTGGAAATTACTCACACCGATAGCACGAACACGGCCGTCTTTATAAAGCTTTTCTAACGCTTTCCATGATTCAGTATATTTCCCTTTTACAGGCCAATGTACTAAATATAAGTCTAAATATTCTAGACCTAGTTTTTCTAGTGTAGTTTCAAATGCTTGAAGTGTTGTTTCATACCCTTGATCGCTATTCCATACTTTTGATGTAATAAATAATTCTTCACGTGAAACACCTGATTCACGGATTGCTTGTCCAACGCCTTCTTCGTTTTGATAAATTGCTGCAGTATCAATGCTGCGGTAGCCATTTTTAATTGCTGCTTTTACAGATTCAACTACTTCTGAACCATCTTCTACTTTAAAAACACCTAAACCGAACCAAGGCATTTTTACACCGTTATGTAATGTTGTATAGTCTTTTAAACTTGTTAAATTCATATTATTTCCCCCTAGCTTTTTTGTTTGTTGCTTCTACTGCTTTTTGAATTCCCTCTGAAAAATTATATTCATATAAAGCTTTGAGACCCTCAGCCGTGGAACCACCTGGTGTTGTTACTTGTTTTCGGAGGTTAGCTGGATCTTGCGTTTGTTCAAGCATAGAAGCAGAGCCAGAAATCATTTGAATGACAAGGTGTTTGGCAGTTGCTTCATCGATTCCATAATTTTTTGTTGCTTCAATTAAGCTTTCAGCAAAGTAATAAAGGAAAGCTGGTGCACTTCCAGTAACGGCAGTAAGCTGATGAACTTCTTCCTCAGTGCAAAGTTGCGAAGTACCAATGCCTTTTAAAAGCAGTTGCAGGGTTTCTTGATGCATCTCATTTACTGATTGTCCCATTGTATATAAGGAGATAGACTTTCCAATTTCAGCAGCTGTATTTGGCATAATCCAAGCAACAGGCGTTCCCCCGGGAAGTCTTTCTTCTAAATAAGATGGTCCAATGCCAGCAGCTACCGTTACGACAAGTTGATTCGATAGTAACGGAGATAATTCTGCTAATAATTCTTCATGTGCAGAAGGTGGCATTGCTAAAACAATCGTACCAACAGATGTAACATGCTGCTTCCAATCTGTTGTAGTAGACACATCATATCGCCCTTGTAATTGCTTTAGCTTTTCTACGTTGCTTCGGTTAGAAACGATAATTTCTTCGATGTATTCTTTGCTTGTTTTAAGTAATCCGGAAAATATAGCTTCTGCCATACGACCAGCACCAATAAATAAAATTCGATGTTTAGTTAGCATATCCTTTATTCCTTTCTAGTGAAGATATGTTATAAAAAACGATACCATTTTTAAGAGAATTTTGTAAAAAGAAAAGGCTTATCGTGAGAAGGATGAAAATGGAGGGAGGAGGGTTAATACAAATAAGGTTATAAAAATTATTATACTTAAAAAACAGTTGTAATAAAAAATCCCTGAAGCATAACTGCTTCAGGGATTAATAGATTATAAGTTTATGCTTTTGTCATACCTAACAATACAGCGCCACCGATAATTAAAACACTACCTAGTGCAATAAAGATTAATTGACGTTTTGTTTTCTTTTCACCTAAGAAGACAATGGCACCGAATGTTGAGATAACGATTCCAGTTTGAGATAATGGGAAGCTTGTTGCTACTCCGACACGTGGTAATGAAAGAAGTAAGAATAAGTTTCCAGTTCCCCATAGTAAACCAGATAAAGCATTACGGATTGCATATTTGTTAAATGGCTTATGTTTAGATGTCAGTACAACCGCACCAACAAACATACCAACTGCTTGTGGTAAAATAGCAGACCAACCATCGATATTATACCAACGAATAATAATTACATATACAAGGTAACCGAAAGTAGAAACAATTAAAGTAAGAAGCCCTTTTTTCAATTGTCCTGGCGGTTGTGCATTTTCTTTGTCATCTAGTGATGTGAATACAACACCAACTACGATTAATAGGATTGCAATCGTTCCCAGAACAATCGTTGTAGTAGTAGTCCACTCACGGAAAGCGATAACTCCAAAGATAGAAGTTGCAACAAGTTGCATACCAGTAGAAATTGTTACAGTAGTTGAAACACCTAGTTTTTCAACTGTTTTTAATTGGTTTACTTGTCCTAAAGCCCAGAATAAACCTGAAATAAAACCAACAATCAAGACTGTCATTGTTAAAGCGGGTTGAGTAAATACATACATAATTGTTGCGAAGAATAGAGCACCGATTGTCATACCTACCGTTTGGCTATATGCACCACCGCCCATTTTTACGCTTACTAATAAGATGTTTCCCCATGCAATTGCAGGAAGAAGCGCTAATAAAATGTCCATTACAAGACTCCCTTCGATTTCCTATACCAATATAATTACATATCGTTCTAACGATCGGTAATGCCCCACTAATAGAGTAGAAGATTACCGATCGCTAAAACAGGATGAAGAATTTACGATATAAATGCGTTTTCATTTCTTCATTTTTTGAAACACCTCCATATAATAACAGGAAATTGCCTATTTTAGAAAGTGAATTCAAATAAAATGTATATTTAAATAAGAGGTAAAATTCAGTTATTTCCCGAGGGTATATTTTATTTCCTAAGAAATAAATAAGCAGCTTCGAAAAAAGCTGCTTTAAGAGTTGGTAATTTTTTTATTGATAAGCTGGATACATAGCAGAAATAGGAGTGACATACTGATGGTGATAACTACAAGTGTCCAAGCGAGTTGCATATTACTTGCATCAATCGCCATATAAATTGCAGTTGGGATCGTCTGTGTTTTACCAGGAATGTTCCCAGCGAACATGAGTGTAGCACCAAACTCACCGAGCGCACGAACGAAGCTCAAAATCATTCCGCTTAGTAAGGCAGGAAATGCAAGTGGAAGTGTGACGTGTAGAAAAACTTGATACTCACTTGCACCAAGGTCACGAGCACTTTCTTCAATTTGTACATTCGCGATAGAAAATCCTGTTTTTGCTGATTGGTACATAAGCGGAAATGCAACAACTGTAGAAGCAATGATCGCAGCAGTAGATGTGAACATAATAGACTGCTGAAACAAGGATTCTATCCACATTCCAATGGGACTATTATTTCCAAAAATGATAATGAGGAAAAAGCCAATTACAGTTGGCGGAAGTACCATTGGTAATAAGAAAATTGTTTCTAATATAACTTTATATCGCCATGAGGAGCGTGCTAGCGCTCGTCCGATAATCGTCCCTAAAATGGTAACGATAATGGTGGCGCATGCAGCTACTCGTAAAGATAGAAAGATTGGTGACAAAATTGCATCAAAGCTCATGGCAATTATGATAGGACTGTAAATCCATATTTCTTGAAGATAGATTGTGCATCTTTTGACTGCAAATATTCATAAAATGAAGTCGCCTCTTTCTTGTGCTTAGATTCCTTTATAACACCTAAAGGATAGTGAATTGGTTCATGAGAAGTCGCAGCTGCTGTCTCGCCAATCTTTACTTTGTTTGAAATAAGAGCATCTGTTTTGTATACAATACCAGCATCGACATTACCTGTTTCTACATATGTTAACACTTGGCGAACATCTTTTGTAAATACGATTTTATTTTGAACATCATTCCAAAGGTTTTCATGTGTTAGAGAAGCCTTTGCGTATTTTCCGGCAGGTACAGATTCAGGTGTACCAAGTGCAATTTTTTTGATTTCCTCATCTTTTAAATCTTGAAATTTTGTAAGAGAGCTATCCTTAGGGATGACTAGAACTAGTTCATTTCCGAGAAGATTTTTCCCTTCTTTTTCATTAATGAATCCTTTTTTAACAAGAGTTTGGAATTTATCTTCGGCTGCTGAGAAGAATAAATCAGCAGGTGCACCTTGTTCAATTTGTTGTTGAAGTGCACCAGAAGCGCCGAAGTTAAAAGAAAGTTTAATATTAGGTTCTTTTTCTTTATATTTTGTTTCAATTTCCTTTAGCGCATCTTGTAAGCTTGCAGCAGCTGATATAGTAAGTTCAACTGCTTTTTCTTCTTTAGCGGTTAATTTCTCTTTCTTATCTCCGCTTGTACATGCAACACTAAATATAAGAAGAAAAGAAAGTATAAGTGCCCCGATGGATCGTAATGTAAACTTATTCATAAAAAAATCCCCTTTCGTTTTGACATAATCAATTATAACTAATTATAAATAAATATAACTAGTTATAATTGAATATAATTTGAACATGTAGATGTTTTTAAAAAATAGGAGAAATATTCTTTTCTTTGTTACAATGAAGGGAGAAAGTGAGGAATCGTCTATGGATCATCATTCCTACACAACGGAAGAGGTAGCAAAGCGATTAAAAGTATCAAAACTAACTGTATACGACTTAATTAAAAAAGGAGAACTTCCTTCTTATAGAGTTGGTAGACAGATGCGCATTGATGCAGCAGATTTAGAACAATATATTAAGCAAATGAAAACAGGAAAGGTACAAGTTGCCCCTGTAAAGAATGACGGCAATAGTATCTCGAATACATGCATTATTAGCGGACAAGAACTAACGTTAGATATGTTGGCAAAGCGTATAGAAAATGGTCTGCCAAGTTCTAATATATTACGGGCATATCAAGGTAGTTTAACGAGTTTAGTAAAAATGTATCAAGGCGAAGGAAGCATCGTTAGCTTGCATTTATTTGATGGCGAAACTGGTACATATAATGTTCCTTACGTAAAACGTATTTTAGTTGGACAACCATGTATTATGATTAATTTATTAGCAAGGAACGTTGGGTTTTATGTGCAAAAGGGGAATCCAAAAAATATAAAAACATGGGCTGATTTATCTCAATCATCTATAAGATTTGTAAATCGAGAAAAAGGCTCTGGCATTAGGGTGCTGGTGGATGAGCAATTGCGCATTCAAAAGTTAAATAAAGAACGTATTAGTGGATATGAATGGGAAGAATCGAATCATCTTGGTGTTGCCACGCAAGTGGCGAATGGAAAAGCTGACGTGGGAGTAGGATCAGAAAAGTTTTCACAGATTGTAAATGTAGACTTTATTCCAATCATGAAAGAACAGTATGATTTAGTGATTTTGAAGAATAAAGAAAATGAAGAGCTGATTGAAGTCGTGAAAGCTATTCTGCAATCGGAAGAATTTCATAATGAATTAAAAGCGATTGGTGGATACGATATGACGAACACAGGTCAGATTATATATGAAATAAAGTGAAACTTTAATCAGTGGTTTTTTTTTCATCCCCCACTGATTATTAGTTGAACCAATCGGACTTTTATGGGCAGCCCGACCCCCACGTAACTTCTTTGCTTTCGCTCAATTTTGAGGTGGGGGTCTTACTGCCCATTAAAGCGGGACAAACTAAAAAGCTGCTTGTCAATAAGACAAGCAGCTTTTTCTATATATAAAGGGGTTTGGGGAAACAAAGTGTTAAATAAGACCTTGAGCAAGTGTGTAAATGAAAGCTGTAAGAAGAGTAGCTCCACTTGCAAGTCCGATAAAGTCTGATTTGTTAAAGGTAATGTTGTTCATTGTAATCTCTCCTTATTTGTTTAATGTAGTAGCAACAGCTTTTGCATCGACAAGTGCGGATAGCACCATGCCCATTGTATTTAAAAATTTGTTTGATTTCATTTTGTTCATCATGCGTATCCGCTCCTTTTCGAATTGTTGTTGCCCTGCTTTATGTCTTAATTATAGGAAATATGATCGCCTGCAACTATCGAATTAGCTTACGGAAGGCTTACACTTTTGTAAGAAAAAAAGACATTCGTGTAAGAATGTCTTTTAAAGCATATTGATATGATGATGTTCTTCAATTGTTTTTAAAAAGCTACGCATTGAATTCGTCATATAGCTATCTTTACGGCGTATGAAAACCGTTGAAATACTACCATATTTTTCAGGGATTGCATGACAATGCACCTTACCAGCTTTAGAAAGATGGTGGACAGCAGACTGTGGTACGAGCGTAATTCCAAGGCCAAGTGCGACACTATTTAATATTGTCTCTAATATATTAAATTCCATAATTCTTTTTGGTAGCAAACCTTCATCTTTCAGCCATCTTTCTAGTTTGGAACGGTATCCACATCCTTGGTTAAAAACGAGTAGGGGCTTGGTTGTAAATTCTTCAATATGAAAAGCTTTATTTTGTGTTATAAGCATTAATTTTTCGGTACTAACATCGTATTGTTCGATTAGTGGATGTTTTATTGGCCCTGATATAAAAGCGCCATCTAGTTGATGATCGAGTACTTCTCTAATCAATTCTTCTGTTAGACCTGCTTGTAATGATAAGTCGACATTCGGATAGCGTTTATAGTAAGAAGATAAAATGGTAGGTAATGTACTTACTGTTTCGACTGTACCAATTTTTAATATACCGGAGGGTGTTTCACTATCTAAAAATACTTGTTTTAGCTCATCGACATCTTGCAAAATTTTATGAACATAAACGAGCATTTTTCTTCCTTCGGCTGTTAAAGTCATACCTCGTTTATGACGATAAAAGAGCGGTGTTTTTAGTTCGTTTTCTAGTTGTTTAATACGTGCGGTGACATTTGATTGTACGTAGTTTAATTCCTTTGCTGCGCCGCTTACACTGCCTTGGTCGGCAACGCTTTGGAAGATTTGTAAGTCTCTTAATTCCATTTTATACTCCTCCTTGATGTTAACTATCATTATAAGTGATAGTTAACATCATTTTGAATCATTTTACGTGATATATTTTTTCTTTTACAATTCTCTTTGTGCAAATAGAAGGAAGTGGGGGATTGTGGTGAGAAAAAGTCAAATAATAATAGGGGCTTTCGCATGTTTAATTGCAAGTATGTCATGGGGAGCAATGTTTCCAGTTGCTGATCATGCGTTAGAATACATAGATCCATTTTATTTTTCGCTTATTCGCTATGGAGCGGTGGCGATCGTACTGATTGTATTGTTGTTAATGAAAGAAGGAAAACAGGCATTTCGCTTAGAGGGAAGAGGAAAGTTACTCGTCTTTTTCGGAACGATGGCGTTTACTGTATATAATGTACTTATATTTTTAGGTCAAATGTTGATGGGGAAATCAGGCGTCATGGTAGCCTCTATTATGGAAGCACTGATGCCGATGATTTCTATTTGTATTCTATGGGGATATAAGAGTGTAAAACCGAAAAAATATATGATAACGAGTATGATTATTGCTTTTATAGGAGCTGTATTTGTTATTACAAAGGGCGATATGAGCTTCTTTTTAACGTTGAAAGATAACATGTTTTCACTAGCATGTATATTTGTAGGAGTTGTAGGTTGGGTTATTTATACGATGGGTGGTCAAACGTGTAGCGATTGGTCGACATTACGTTATTCTACGTTGACTTGTGTATTCGGTACGACTGTTACAGGAATTATAACTGTAATCATTACATCGCTTGGATATGTATCGGTTCCGAGTATGGGAACGATTTCTATCGTGAAATATGATTTATTGTTTATGATGACATTACCGGGAATTGTAGCATTACTCGCTTGGAATTACGGTGTGAAGATTTTATCATCTATTAATGGGATTTTGTTTATTAACTTTGTGCCTATTACGACTTTAATGATTATGATGATGCAAGGATATCAAATAACAATGTTTGATATTATAGGAACTTTATTTGTTATCGCAGCACTTATTCGTAATAACGTTTGTCAGAGAAAAGAAGAAAATATAAATAAGAAGATTTTACAAGAAGAGCAATTACGTCAAGCTGTTTAATAGGCAATTGGAGGATTTCATATGTTAGAAAGTTTATTGTTTTTCTTTGCCGTAGGAGTTGCTTGTGAGCTTGCAGCAATTAATCGGAATGGTCGTAAGAAGATAAAACAACAAGCTGAAATGATACAGCTTTTAAAAGAGTTGAAAGAAAGAAACATTTAAAAAGACGACCGGGCATAGACGGTCGTCTTTTTCTATATAAAGGGGAAAGGGGACACAAAGTTATACAAGCGTAGCAGCGTAAATAAAAGCAGTAAGAAGAATCGAGCCGCTAGCTAATTCTAAAAAATCTAATTTGTTAAAAGTGATATTGTTCATCATGCATTCTCCTTACTTGTTTAATGTAGAAGCAACAGCTTTTGCATCGATAAGAGCAGATAATACCATGCCCATTGTATTAAAAAAATTGTTTGATTTCATTTTGTTCATCATATTGATCCGCTCCTTTTCGAATAATTGTTGCCCTGTTTCTGACTTAATTGTATAAAATATCGTAAGAAGTAACTATCGAATTAGCTTACAAGACAATTACACTTTTGTAAGAATTGAAATGTAACAATTAATACTTAAAATTATTACCAACTCCTAAAACTTAGTGTTATAATTGTTGTAAGAAAATGATTATAATTCGGATGTTCAGAAAGGAACGAAATAAATGTATAAACCAATTACATTTTTGTTGAAATATATATTTAAAACAGCTGGGAAAGTAGAAGTGCAAGGAAGAGAAAAGTTACCAGAAGGTGGCCCGTATGTTGTTGCTTGCACGCATACAAGTTTTATGGATGTATTAATGTTAGCTACAGGGATGTATCCGACTCAAATTCATTACATGGCTAAAAAAGAATTATTTGAAGGGAAGTTCAAAAATTGGTTCTTTAAAAATGTGAATGCATTCCCTGTAGATCGTGCGAATCCAGGACCGAGTACACTTAAAATTCCATCACGCCTATTAAAAGAAGGTAAAGTAGTAGGGATTTTCCCGAGTGGAACGCGATCAACAGAAGACGTTTCATTAAAAGCTGGGGCTGTTACGATTGCGCTACGCTCTAATGTCCCGTTAGTACCGGCAGCTTATATTGGTCCATCAAGTGTAAAAGAATTAATAAAAGGGAAAAGGGCACAATTGATTTTTGGAGACCCAATTCAAATTGATGCTGAAGAACAAATAGATCGAAAAACAGCTATGAAAATGATGACAGATCAATTAAATGAGAAGTTTGAGGAGCTAAAGGAAACTTTGCAATCAAATCAAAAGTAAAAAAAGACGACCGGGCATAGACGGTCGTCTTTTCTATTACTATTTATAATAAAGGGGAAAGGGGACACGAAATTTATACAAGCGTAGCGGCGTAAATAAAAGCAGTAAGAAGAACTGATCCGCTAGCTAGTCCTAAAAAATCTAATTTGTTAAAAGTGATATTGTTCATAATGAATTCTCCTTACTTGTTTAATGTAGAAGCAACAGCTTTAGCATCGATTAGAGCAGAAAATACCATGCCCATTGTATTTAAAAAATTGTTTGATTTTACTTTGTTCATCATATGAATCCGCTCCTTTTCGAATAATTGTTGCCCTGTTTCTGACTTAATTGTATGAAATATTGCGGGGAGTAACTATCGAATTAGCTTACAGAAAAATTACACTTTTGTAAGAAAAACGAATGAAGGTGTAATGATGAGAGGATTTGACATATGTTCATGGGATTGATTAATTTAAGAGTAGAGGTGAGTGTATGGCTAATATTAAAGATATTGCAAAGATGGCGGGAGTTTCAGTTACGACTGTTTCGAGAGTATTGAACGATCATCCGTATGTAAGTGAAGAAAAAAGGAAAGCGGTTATAGAGATAGTTGAGAAGTTGAATTACTCACAAAACGCAAATGCCGTTCATTTATCAAAAGGGAAAACGAATATCGTTGGTGTAATTTTACCGTATATTAATCATCCATGTTTTGATGCGATGGTGGGCGGGATGATGGAGGTAGCGTTAGCTCATAATTACAGGGTGCTACTTTGCCAAACGAATTATAATAAAAAAGAAGAAATGAAAAGTTTACATATGTTAAAAACAAAACAGTTGGATGGCCTAATTATTTGTTCTCGTGCAAATGATTGGGAAACGATAGAGCCGTATGTTTCTTATGGGACAATTGTTGCTTGTGAAGATAATGATATTTCGAATATCTCAAGTGTATATACGAATCATTCAGCAGCTTTTCAATTAGGAATGGATTATTTGATTGAGAAAGGTTATAAAAAAATTGGCTATTGCACGGGAAGGAAATTAGGACCGAGTAGTCAAAAGCGTTTTGATGTGTATAAACAGCAATTGCGATCTATAGATGAAGAAGTGAATGAAGAATGGATTTTCACAGAGTGCTTTACATTAGAAGATGGTGTGAAAGTAGCTCATAAATTAAAGGGGATGCAGCATCTTCCTGAAGCATTAATCGTAGCGGGCGATGAAGTTGCGATTGGAGCTATGACAGAAGCTGAAAAATTAGGTATTCAAGTTCCTGAGGATTTAGCGATTATTGGCTTTGATAATCAACCTATTTCGCAAGTGTTACAACTTACAACTATTGATCAAAATTTAAAGGAAATAGGTAAAAAGGCCTTTGAAATGTTTTACAGGCAAATAAGTGATGAAAGTGCTAAACGAGAAAAGGTGGAAATTCCATATGAACTTGTGGAACGCTCTACCGTTTAGTTTTAATCCGTTATGTGTAAATTGCATAACGGATTATTTTTTTTTGAAATAACTTTGACAGGAAACGCGTTTCATACTTTATAAAGGAGTTACACCGGTCTGTAATAATCCATGGATTCTTTTCAAGAATAGTATTTGGAGGGATATGCATGAATGAACTTTTATGGAGTATGAAAAAGTATATAGAGGATGATGAAAAGGTTTTGGCTTTTGTAGTAGGGATATTTGAGAAGGATAATTTTACGTTATCATATCAACATGGAATTTTTGTTGCCACTACTAGACGGCTCCTATTTTACGGAAAATTTCCCTATTATCCTGCAACATTTAAAGATTATTCATATTTGCATATAGATAGCATAGATTTTTGTTCGTATTTCGAATTTACTTGTAATCATGAAACCATTCGAGCTAAGTATATTCAGAAGGGGGATGTGGAGCGATTTGTCCGTATAGTTAGAGCGAATGTGAATAATTAATCACCCCTCTGTTTAAACATAATATCTTGTTCTTTGTGAGGGGAAAAGCGTAATAAAAACAACTTCTAAACCTCTAGGAGATAGTGATACAATGTCAAATGGGGGGGAGGTATGAACTATGGTTAATCAACGTATAAAGGAAATAACACTAATTACAATTGGTTCATTATTATTCGCAATTGGTATTAATTACTTTGCAATTCCAAACCGTTTATCAGAGGGTGGAATTATTGGTGTAACGGTTGTTACGTACTATTTATTTGAGTGGTCGCCAGGGGTTGTAAACTTTGCTATAAATGCAATCTTACTAGCTATTGGTTATAAATTTTTTGATAAGAAAACGATGGTTTATACAATTTTAGGGATTGTAGAAACATCTTTGTTTTTATATGTTACGGAACATATTGAGTATCATGTAAATAGTGATACGTTATTAGCGGCTCTATTCGCTGGCTTATTTGTCGGTGTCGGATTAGGTTGTATGTTCAAAGCCGGAGGTACATCAGGGGGATCGGCGATTTTAGCACAATTAGCAAATCAATATTTAGGGTGGAGCGTTGGTAAAGGCGTACTTATTATTGATATCGTTGTAATTGCTGGTTCTGTATTTATAATAGGACAAGAAAAAGCAATGTACACACTTGTTGCAGTATTCATCGGAGCAAAAGTGATTGATTTCATTGTAGAAGGAATGGATACAAAAACGGCTGTTACAATCATTTCAAATCAACCAGACTTAATACGTGAGGCTATTACGAAAAACATGACACGCGGTGTCACTGTATTAGAAGGACGCGGCGGATATACTGGTAAAAATAAAGAAGTTTTATATGTTGTTATTAATAAACAAGAGCTTGTTAAGTTAAAGCAAGTTATTAGCCGAGTAGATGAAGATGCTTTCGTTGTTATTCATGATGTACGTGATGTGCTTGGCGGTGGCTTTAAAGCGAGCTAAAAGGTGAACGAGTAAATTCGTTCACCTTTTTTTATTCTTACAAAAATGTAAGTGTAATGTAATGAGATTCAATAGTAGATTTTATTCCTTCTTTTTAAAATGGATGTATATATATCCTGCTGAGGAGGAATGTTTATTATGAAGAAAAAAATGATCACTACTATAATAGCGATGGTAGTGATAGTAGTAATGTTACTGCCTACGAAACTTGGACCAGTTATCGATAAATATAATCCACTTTATAAGACGAAAGAATACTATACGGTTGTGAATACAATTGGTCAGCATATTGGTGATGAGTGGTATGAATATGAATTTATTGCATTTGACGAACGTGGAAGAGAACAAAAAATAAAGAAGACTGTTAAGCATATGTTAAAGAGAGATGAAGCATTAAAGGTGTATGCAAAGGGACGTTACGGCGAGGCAATTGAAGAAATTGAAGCAGTAAATATTCCTATTAATGCAAAGAGTAAACTTTTAGCGATGAGATAGCGGATTATACCCCTACCTATTTTTTGTCGAAAATAAAAATACGAGGTAGGGGTATTTTGAGATTCATAAAAAAGCCTTAGTCTATAGGGACTAAGGCTTTTTTATTATATAAAGGGGAAGGGGGTACATTGTAGTAGCATGAGTGAAAGGTATAAGAAGAGTAGCTACTAGCAATGTAATTTGGTTATGTGAGTGTTCTTCTTATTTGGCTTACTTGCTAACTTTATTGTACGAGATGTCAGTAAGAGAAACTATCGAATTACATTACACATAGCTTACAAACATGTAAGTCTTCTGTAATGTAATTCGATGGTTAAAAGATAGTGAATTTCATATAGTGTAATTAGAAAGTCTCACTGTATTACTTTCTGTTTGTAGTATGAATGAAGAATGAAAAACCAACTACTTTTTAATAGCCTCATCTATATGAAGATGAGGCCCTTTTTATAAACCTTACAACATTGTAAGGTTTACGTAAGTTAATTCGATAGTAAATTTGTCATATTTTTTGCATAATAAATACAAATAGATAAAAATAATTAGGGATATAGTAAGAAGGGAGAAGAATGGGATGCGTAAAGAAGAAGTAGTGAAGTTTCCAATTAAAGATTTCTGTAGCTACTTTACTGTTGCCGTAGTATGTATTGGATTATTTGATATCATAACAAACTTAATTGTTAAATAACATAGATGATAAAACAAGAAGGGGGATCCTTTCTTGTTTTTTTTATGGGGGCATAAAGATGAAATGGATTGATAGTCATATACATGTTGACCAATATAAAGATGAAGAGAAGGGCAGATTACTTAAAGATGTGGAAAATAGTAAAGAGATAAAGGGGCTTATTGCGGTATCTATGGATTATCAATCATGTAAAGAAACTTTATCTTTAGCAAAGCGATATCCTTTTGTGCATCCAGCGATAGGTTTTCATCCAGAGCAACTGATTCATAAAGAAGAATGTGAGCAAATTTATAAATTAATTGAAGATCATGTAGAGGACATAGTTGCGATTGGTGAAGTAGGCTTACCGTATTATTTAAGAAATGAAGATGAGCACATTGCTATCAATTCATATATATCAGTGTTACAACGGTTTGTTGAACTAGCTAGTAAATATGATTTACCAATTATATTGCATGCAGTGTATGAAGATGCTGAGATTGTATGTGATTTACTGGAGAAATATAAAGTTTCACGTGCACATTTTCATTGGTTTAAAGGAAGTGAAGCAACAATGAAACGGATGATGAGGAACGGTTATTACATTTCTATCACGCCAGATGTTTTACATAAGGAGAAAATTAGAAAAATCGTTTCGTATTATCCACTTGAATATATGATGGTAGAAACAGATGGACCGTGGGAATTTCAAGAAGATGTTATGACGCATCCGAGAATGATTAGGGAGGTACTTAAGGAAATTAGTGTTATAAAAAATATGTCTGTTGAGAAGGTTGCGAAAACGATATATGAAAATACAATTCAGTTTTATTTGGAAGGATAGGAGTGTTACTCTTATCCTTTTTATTATGAATATTTTTTTCTAATATTTTCTATAATTTATGAAAATCATCAATGGGTTATTAATAATATGCCACGTTTTGGTTTAAGTTAAAAAAACCACCAAGTATTTTGCTTGGTGGTTTTATATTAGGATTCTAATTTTTTTGCGCGTCTTAATAATAATAGAAAGACAAGGATGAAGAAACCAAGTATAAGGAAGAATCCGTATTGTTTTACATAATCCATTATGTCACTTACGCTTGTTGGCTTTTCTACGTGAATGCCGTCTTTATTAGTAGTAATATGAATGTCTTTCATTTTTACTTCGTTTGTTTCCTTTTGTAAATCAATCCATTCTATATTTGGAATGCTTTCTAGATCCTTTAATACTTCTTTTAATGGTTTCACACCTAAGTAAGGATGATAGAATGCACCAATAACTCCATCGGATAATTTAGCAACAGATACAGCATTTGCTTTCATCCTTGCAATAGCTTGTGGCTTATCTTCTTCAATAAAGCCGACTGTTTCAGGCATTAATTTCATGCCATGTAAAAATGATGGTGTACTTCTGTATGCTGGAGAGTGCATGGATTTCCAAGTTGTATCACTTAATTGTAGTTGTCCTACATAAGTTGAAAAGTACCTTGATAATATTTCATATCCTTTTTGAGACATTGTGTAATGAGGTGCCTCAAATGCGACAGGATATAGTTTGGCATCTACAAGTTCTTCAATGCCTTTTTCAATATGATCAGTTGTATATTTTTCTTCAAACTCTTCCCCTTTTTTTACATATGTATTATAGGCTTCTATATTAGGAAAGTCATCTTTTGTTTTTGGCTTTTCATGATTCGGTTGACGAATTGGTTGGTCTGTTTTGACGTCCCAAAACTCAAAGCCTTCCCCAGTTTCACTATCATAAAATTGGTGCGTATAACCATGCATAATAATTGCTGCACCATCATCTTGCATAGAGCGTAAAAGATCGACTAGTTCAGGTTTATCTTTTAAATGTAGCGTCTTTCCTGTATCCGGATCTTTATATACTGGGATGACTGTAATCATGTAAGGAATCTTTTTCTCTTTTAGTAATGCAGCAATTTCTTTTAATTGATTTATATCTGCGGCTGGATGAACGTCCTCAAGACGTAAATAAGCTTCTACTTTATTTGCCATTGGTTTTTGTTCGAAGTAAGAAAATAACATTTCACCGACGTAATGAGACATCCAGTCAAAGAGATGTGGCGTTGCAACGTAATAAGATGTTTCATGCTGAACGATTAGTGGGTTCTTACTATTTGAACTTACAGCGTTAGCAAGAACAGTTCCGTTTGTATCAAAAGATTGAATCAATCGTTCCTCTTCTAAAGTGTTTTTTAGCTTATGGCTTGGATATTCGATTTTATTAACTCGTATATCATTATCCTTTAGTGTAATGAAAGAAAAGCGATTAGATAATTGTTCAATATTTTTTCCTAGAACTAATACTGGGCCCGAGAAGTTTTCTATAAGTTGTTTTGCTTCAGTAGGAAATTCTTCTTTTTGTTCACCGATATAGACGATATGTGTATAAGAAGATGAATTATTAATTTCATTAATCTTATTCAAACGTTTCATAGTTATATCGTTTGTAAAATGGCCTAGTTGAGTATTAAGGATTTGAATATTATTTGTAATTTTATCTTCTTTTGTACTATATAAAACAAGTACTTTGGGTTTTGATGACGTTTGTGCAGAGATGTGGATGGGCATAAGAAGTAAAATACTGAACAAGAGTATTATGCACTTTTTCATTTGGTTTGCTCCTATTCTATATGTATAGTTCAATTTACAATTATATACAAGAAATAAGTTATAGTCTATGAAGGTTATATTTTTACACGTATTTACCAGCTATTTTTTCACAAAATCGGTCTAAAGCATGATGATAATATGTATAGTTCTTTGCTATGATGTAAGGGTAAGAGAATGATAGGTTGTGGGTAATTGTAAAGGGAAGAAGGCTGAAAGGGGACAAATTTCAGCGGAGAAAGAGGTAGAGGTAGTGAAGAAATTCTTTGTAGGATTTTTAGTCGTTCTTGGGGTGTACTTATATTTCCAAGGAAAGTCTGAAGGAATGGACAAGTTAGCGAATGAGGCAAGCTATGTTAATTCAGAAGAAGCAAAACAGGTGAAACAAATTATTATAGAGGAAGCAAAGAAAGTTAATCTTCCAGAATGGATACCTCTTACAATTGCCGAACATGAAAGCCGGTTAAATCCAAGAAGTGTTGGAGATAACGGAACTTCATTCGGATTGTTTCAATTGCACCGTGGCGGCGGACTTGCACCAGATCATTTAACTGATGAAGAGTTGAAAGATCCACGTACAAATGCACAAATTGCAATGCCGCATTTAATGAAAGGATATAAGCGCGGGGTGCAAAAAGGTTTGACTGATTTTGCATTATTAAAATATATAGCAAATACATCTGGATGGCCAGGTAATTTGGGTCCAGAGTGGACGGATAATAATATGAAGTATAACGTCGGGTTAGAGGATGTGTACTATCGAAATAAAGGCGTAATAAAAGAGTAGGTTTTTTATACCTACTCTATTTTTTTATGTATAATCGCGTCTTTTTGTTTTGTGAAATACTCCGCTAGTTGTATTTTCACCTCTTCTAGTTTTGTAGAAACTTGCGGTATTTTATATCCTACATACAACGGTGAAACGACAAACCTAGGAACAACTTTACAAATGATTTTTCCGTTGAAGTAATAGAAAAATAAGTTATAACTACTACATCCTTTATGGAAATCTGTCAGTATGTAACGTACAGTTTGCTGAATGTAATTTGCCAGTTCCTCTATGCAATCAACATCTTCAATGATGATATTAAATTCAGTAAAACCGATAATAGGACGATCTGAAATATTGAGTTCAATGCGTTCGTTTTTTTGTACAATTACTCCTTGGAAGTTGTCCTGTTCTACGTTGTCGAGATAGTCTACATATTTCATTCCGATAATTTGCATGTGTGCATGATGCAAACTTCCGCCTGAAAATGGACCATGGTTTTTGTATAAAATCACAGAGGTGAATTCTTCATTCTTCTGTAAGTCTAGCCAATGTTTAATGGAAAAACGAATTAGTGATCTCATATGTTCTTCTGTATATGTCGCAATATGGTCTTCACAATTATCTGTTTCGATTAGCACTGTTTGAAATGTATCTTGTAATGTAGGGAATTTGTTTTTTAGCCAAATAATTGATCCCTCAGTTGCTAAAATATCCGTTAAATTTTCTCTGTCGCAAAAAGGACATGCCGCGCTTCTATTCCGAATGCTTTCTGGTTTTTGTTTGCCGATATCGTTTAAAAAGTATAGTTGTTGTGTATCCATTTGTATGTATGCCCCTTTAAAATATGTGTAAAAATCCCGCTTAATACATTCGGGAAAAGGAGAAGAAAATCCTTTAAAGGGGATAGGAAAAATAAAAGACAAGATATCCTCATTAAGATAGGGTACCTTGTCTTTTATTTTTTCTTTAATAATGTGTATGGATAATATAGGTCATTTTTAATGTGCTTCTTTTTTCTATTTTTTATTGTGTATAAGGCAATCGCTGTACTTGCGATTACAATAATGGCTTTCTTCATATTCGTTTACCCCTTTTTTATTGTTGGTTTAATTCTTGGCTAACTGCTTTTGCATCAACTAGAGCGTGTAAAATCATTTTTACCATGTTCATCATATTCCTTCACTCCTTTTTATAGTTCGTTTAGTTCTTTTACAACTGCTTGTCCGTTCACTAATACCTCAAAGATTGCTTTTACGATTTCTTTCATCATGATTGTTTCCTCCTTATGTTGTCTCTCTTGTTTACATCTTTATTGTATAGGGAGGCATCTTTTCGTACTATCGCTTTCCATTACGTGAACATAACAGTTTTGTAAGATTTGATGTCACTTATTGAAATGTTTAGTCTATCTTCATTATTTTCAGAAAAATGACTATTCAAACATGAAATGGGAAAGTATAATAAAGAAGTAAGTATTAAATTCCGTACGAAAGAGGTGAATGAGATGAAACGTTCTTTAGCTGCACGTGCCAAATTTTTAGATTTTATCTATTTTTGTCGTGCGATTTTTCATGATGTAGTTGTTAACGGGATACGTCTGTCCTTTTTTAACAATTGCATAGTAGCTATTGAACGATAGAAATCTCTTCACCCATTTTTAATAAACGTGTGAAAAGGGAGCTATTTGGCTTCCTTTTTCTATGCCGAAAACCATGGGGAATGTTTCTTTCCCATGGTTTTTTATATTGAAAGGAGTACGGAAAATGACAATTTGTAGTGTAAATAATGTAACGAAATCTTTTGGTGGAAACATCATATTTGAAAATATATCGCTTGAAATAAAGAATGGTGAACGTGTTGGATTAGTTGGCCGTAACGGTAGTGGGAAGACAACAATCTTTCAGCT
Organism: Bacillus sp. Brlt_9; assembly: GCF_051948935.1. Classification (NCBI taxonomy): domain Bacteria; kingdom Bacillati; phylum Bacillota; class Bacilli; order Caryophanales; family Bacillaceae; genus Bacillus; species Bacillus sp. Brlt_9. Next base: position 56,377 of record NZ_JAYJLO010000014.1, read on the forward strand.
GCTAACTGGAATGGAAAGTTTGGATACAGGGGCCATTCATATGAAGAAAGGTACACGTATTGGTCATGTGGCACAAATTCCGAAATTTGATGAGGGTATGACGGTATATGATGTATTGAGTTCCGCTTTTAAAACAGAAAAGGAATTAGAAAGGGAGATGCGGACTTTAGAAAAACATATGGCGGAAGAACAAGAATCGTCTGCTTTACAAAGATTAATGGAGAGGTACGGAATAATTCAAGAAAAGTTTGCATTCCTTGGTGGTTATGAAATAGAAGCAAACATTATGAAGGTAGCAAATGGTCTACAGGTGACAGAACTATTTTCTCGATCATTTCCGGAGTTAAGTGGCGGGGAACAAACAAAAGTAAGCCTTGCATACATGTTATTGCATAAACCAGATTTACTTTTATTAGATGAACCAACCAATCATTTAGATTTATTTGCGGTGGAATGGCTAGAGCAATTTTTGAAAGAATACAATGGAACGGTTATGGTCATTTCACATGATCGCTATTTCCTTGATGAAGTTGTAACGAAGATTTTTGATTTAGAAGATGGAGAGATTCACGTGTATCATACAAACTACTCTCAGTTTGTTGAGGAAAAGGAAGAGCGGTTGCTTCAAGAGTTTCAGGCTTATCAAGAACAGCAAAAGAAAATAAAGAAAATGAAAGAAGCCATTAAACGACTACGTGAATGGGCAAATCAGGCGAATCCTCCGAATGAAGGATTGCATAAGAGAGCGAGAAGTATGGAACGTGCACTGGAACGTATGGAGAAACTAAAGAAACCTATTTTAGAACGAAAACAAATGGGACTTCAGTTTGAAGGGCAAGAGAGAAGTGGGAAAGATGTTGTTGTAATGAAAGAAGTGAGTAAAGGGTTTGCTGGCCATCCTTTATTTAATGAAGCAAATTTACATGTTCGTTTTCAAGAGCGTGCGGCAATCGTCGGTCGTAATGGTACAGGAAAGACGACGCTACTAAAATTATTATTAGAAGAAATAGAACCAGATGCTGGTGAAATTCGAATTGGTAGCAGTGTGAAAATCGGTTATTTATCACAGCATGCGTACGGAAATGTGAAGAGTAATGTATTAGAAGCCTTTAGGGAATATGTAGCTGTAACAGAGGGAGAAGCGAGACATATATTAGCTAAGTTTTTATTTTATGGTCCAGCGGTGTTTAAGAAAGTAACACAACTGAGTGGTGGAGAAAAAATGAGATTAAGGCTTGCGCAACTTATGTATCAAGATATCAATTTTTTAATTTTAGATGAGCCGACAAACCATCTCGATATTGAATCAAGGGAAGTTTTAGAGGAAGCTCTTGAACAATATAATGGAACGATTTTAGCTGTTTCACATGATCGTTATTTTTTAAATAAGTTATTTGAAAAGACGTATTGGATTGATGAGCGTAAATTATTTGAGTTTGCAGGGAACTATGCATGGGCGCGTCAAAAGTGGGAAGAAAAACTCGAGACACAAGTAATAAAGCAGCAACGCCAAGGAAGAAAAAGTATTGAAACAGCACCTGTAAAAAAGAAAGAAGTTAGGGATATTGAGGAAATTGAAATAGAGTTAATGCGTGTAGAAGAAGATATATATACGCTTGATCATAAGATGGAACATGTAGTTGATGTTGAAATGCTTGAACAATTGTATGAAGAAAAAACGAAGAAAGAGTTGTTACGAGCGGAGTTATATAATGAGTTAGAGAATATTGTGGAGTAAAAAGTGGAAAGCGAATTCCTTTCAGTTTTGCTGAAGGAATTCGCTTTTTTATATGGATACTTTACTTTAAGAGATAAATAAAAGTTGTGTTTCACGTGAAACACATATTTCATAAATTTATGTTCCGCAATTTGCATAGATTGTGAAACATAAATGGTATTAGGCGATTTTTAGATCGATTAATTATTTCCCGAGACATAAGTGCGTGAAACTACGATTCATGATTGAAAATAAAAAAACAGAGTTACAGCTTTACACGCTGAACTCTGTTTTCTTTTTGTGTCGTATCTTCTCTTGTTGAAATGATAATAGCGATCCCGAGCATAATAAAAAAAGCTAAAAAGAGGACGAACTTTGGGAAGAATGGGAATAGTAATAGCGCCCCGACTATCATAATTGTTAATAATACGTAGTGCAGGACGTATTGGAATAGGTTGTCCATGTTTTCGCCCCCTTTTTGGTAATTGGTTATTACTATTCTATGTTTCATACGGAACGAATAGAAGTGAATTGTTAATTTTTTTATACGAAATAAAAGGGGAATATTGACATGTTTAAAGGAAAGGAATAATCTTGAAATTAATTCATACTATTTTTATAGGATAAATAAAGATAGTTACAGAAAGGAGGTCTATGTTCCTACATTGTTAAAAATCAGGAAGGTAAAGGTGAGCGTGCGATGAAAAATACTTTTAAAGGAGTACTTGCTACATTTCTTAGTGTATCAGTATTACTAGCCGGATGTGGTCAAGAGGAAGCGAGTACAAATGAAGCCGGGAATGTACCAAAAGTAAAAGATGAATTTATTAAGGCAAGCGATAAATCAAAAAGTCCTACGAAAGTAAAAGAGAGGAAAGATACTTTTGTAGTTGGAATGCCGAGTCCTGGAGGCATATTCCTTCCGCACTTTATGGAGAATGGATGGGATGGTAATATAACGCAAGCTATATTTGCACCTCTTGTTGGACTCGATAAGGAAGGAAAACCAATTCCTATTTTGGCGAAGAAGTGGGATATTTCGGAGGATCAGCTTACATATACGTTTCATTTGAAAGATGATTTAAAGTTTAGTGACGGTACACTGTTAACTGCAGATGATGTAGCGTTTACATTAACGTTATTACACGATCCAACTTATAGTGGTGCGACTGACATTAGTCAAACAGCAATAAAAGGTGGGCAAGCATATAAAGAAGGAAAAGCAAATTCTATTGAGGGAATCCAGGTCATTGATCCGAAAACAATTACGATTACAACCGAGAAAGTAAATGCCCAAACATTATCGTTAATTGGCGGAGAAGTTATATCTAAAGATTATTACGGAAAAGAGTATAAGCAAGGACATTTGGAGTACTTAAAAGAGTTGTATGGGAAGCCGGTGGGAGCAGGAGCCTATAAGCTAGATAAATACATTCCAGGTCAAGAAGTTCGATTTGTAGCAAATGAAAATTATTTTGAAGGAAAACCGAAGATTGAACACTTTATTTATAAAATTTCAAAAGGTGATACGAAGTTGCAGCAATTTCAAGCCGGGGAAGTAGATTATGATGGTTTTACGACAAACGTGGAGACGATTGAACAATTAAAAGATTTAGGTTTTGCTAATATTAATGTGTATACAGGAAGCTCTTACGGCTACATTAAAATGAATTATAAGAAGCCATACTTTAAAGATAAACGTGTCCGACAAGCATTTATTTACGGATTAGAGCGTCAAAAGGTTATTGATACGTATTTCCAAGGTTATGCTTCACTCGTTAATGTACCGATTACGCCAGTTTCTTGGGCGTATACAGAAGAGGGGATTAATAAATATGAGTATAACTTAGAGAAAGCAAAGAAATTACTGGATGAGGCTGGATGGAAAGCAGGTTCTGATGGAATTCGTGAAAAAGATGGGCAAAAATTGAAAGTAAGTTATTTTGCTTCATCAGCAAGTAAAATAAATGATGTAATGATTCCTGTGATGAAAGAAGATTATAAAAAGCTTGGTGTAGAGTTCAGCCCAGAATATATGGACTTTAATACAATGATTTCAAAAGTGATAAAAGGTGATTATGATTTAGCGATGGTATCTACGCCAATGATTGATGATCCGAGTGGAACGATTGAAGAGTTTGTTTCAACAAGTAAACGAAATTACGACGGATATTATAATCCAAAAGTAGATGATTTAGCTAAGCAAGCATTGGAAACGTTGGATATTGAAAAGCGAAAAGAAATCTATAAAAAGTTATATCAAGAGTTAAGCGAAGACCCGCCCGTAATCTTCTTAAATAATAGCAAAGTGGTGTCTGCGCATAACGCAAGAATTCAAGGATTACAAGAAGATAACTATAACGGCATTTTATTAAGTTTACCTAAATTAAAGATAGAACGATAATTTTTTAAAAATTATCAAAATATTTCTTTAGAAAGAATTGACAAAATATAACTGGCGATATAAGCTAATAACCATAAAGTCTACCGGAAAGGTCGGAATAAGATTGTTACCCCTCAAAAACATCTATTTTTTTACGATTAAAACCGACTTTTCCGATTGGCTATAAAAGTTGCTGTGGGAGGCATACATAAGGTAAGTAGTTCAGAGGGTATAATCATAAAAAAGTTAGGGTGGGGACAATGAAGACAAAGACGAAAAAATGGGCTGGTGTATTTTCGGTATTACTGAGTAGTTCGCTTGTTTTATCCGCTTGTGGGGGACAGGAGGAGACGGCTTCTACAGAACCGGTAAAAAAGCAGGATTTAAAAGACGCTAAGATTGAATCAATTCCAGCTACAGATAAAAAGAAAAGTCCAGAGAAAGCAAATCAACGAAAAGATACTTTTATTACAGCCATTTCTAAGCCAGGGGGAGTTTTCCTTCCATATTTCCAAGAGAATGGTTGGGATGGAAATGTAACGTCTGTGATTTTTGCATCATTAGTAACAACAGACAAACAAAGTAAACCTGTTCCGGATCTTGCAGAAAAATGGGATATTTCTGCTGACCAGTTAACATATACATTCCACTTACGTAAAAATTTGAAATTTAGTGATGGATCCCCTTTAACGGCGGATGACGTAGCGTTTACACTAACACTACTTCATGATAAAGCGTATGAAGGTGGATTGGATATTGCTCAGTATGCTGTTAAAGGCGGGAAAGAATATAAAGAAGGAAAAGCAACTTCTATTGAAGGAATTCAAGTTGTTGATCCGCAGACAATTAAAATTACAACTGAAAAAGTTAATTCACAGGCGTTAACGAATTTAGGTGGCCCAGTGCTATCAAAAGCTTACTATGGAAAAGATTATAAACAAAATACAAGTTTAGACTATTTAAAAGCATTATATGGGCAACCAATTGCAGCGGGTCCATATAAATTTGAAAAATATGTTCCAGGTCAAGAAGTACGCTTTGTTGCTAATGAAAATTATTATGCAGGTAAACCAAAAATAAAAAATTTTATTTACAAAATCACATCAGGTGATACTGGATTCCAATTATTCCAAACAGGTGAACTGGACTATAGTGGATTTAGAGCAAATCCTGAGAATATAGACCAATTAAAAGGATTAGAGTTTGCAAATATTAATCTTGAGTCATCAAGTGATATTGCTTATATCTATGTAAATAATAAGAAATCGTATTTGAAAGATAAGAAGGTACGTCAAGCACTTACTTATGGATTAGACCGTAAGAAGTATGTAGATACAGCTTTACAAGGATATGGCTCTGTTGCTAATGTACCAATTGCTCCAGTTTCATGGGCGTATACAGAAGAAGGGATTAATAAATATCCACACGACGTAGAAAAGGCTAAAAAATTATTGGATGAAGCTGGTTGGAAAGTAGGTTCTGACGGGGTTCGTGAAAAAGATGGTCAAAAGTTAAAACTAACATACTACGCATCAAATACAGGTAAGACAAATGATATCTTTATTCCAATTGCAAAAGAAAGTTACAAGGAAATTGGTGTTGAATTAAATCCAGAGTTGATGGACTTTAATACGATGCTTTCAAAAGTAGGAAAAGGTGACTACGATTTAGCGGCAGTTTCAACACCAGGAATTAGTGACCCAAGTGAAGTTGTAAGTGATTACTTATCAACTAATCCAAAAAGTGATACGGGTTATAGCAACCCGAAAGTAGATGATTTGATTGTAAAAGGTATAGGGACGACAGATATTGAAAAACGTAAAGCGATTTATAAAGAACTGTATAAAGAGTTAAGTGATGATCCACCAGTTATTTTATTAAACTATCGCAAACTACTTTATGCTCATAATGCACGTATAAAAGGAATTGATCCAGAAAAATACGATAGCATTAGTTCTAACTTACCAGTGTTATCTATTGAACAATAAGGGTTGACCTAAATAATAGAAGGCGTTTTTTCATACAGCGATGGAATAGTAGCTGTTTTGAAAAAATGTTCTTCTATTTTTAAGTAAATAGGATTGGGGAGACAAAAGGTGAAAACATATATCATTCGTAGGTTCCTTCAAATGATCCCTACATTGTTTGGTACATCTATTATTATTTTTTTCTTATTTGCACTTTTGCCAGGGGATTATATTGATTCAAATCCAAAGTTAACACCAGAGAGAGCCCAAGAATTAAGGGAATTATACGGCTTAAACAAACCAATTATTGAAAGGTATTTTCATTGGTTAGTGAATGCTTTGTATGGTGATTTTGGATTTTCTTTACAGTATCAAGAACCGGTAACTTCATTACTTAATAAATTCATTTGGAATACATTTATCGTTGCTGTTGCAGCTTTATTTTTCACTTGGATTATTGCTCTTATTATTGGGGTTATTTCTGCAACAAAGCAGCACTCTTGGTTTGATAGATTGGTAACAATAGGTGTCTTTGCAGCAATGTCATTTCCATCATTCTTTATCGGACTATTTTTAATTAAATTATTAGCAGTTGATTTAAAGTTATTACCTATTGGTGGCATGATTGATATTGGGAGTAACTCAACAGGGATAGCATACATATTAGAAGTATTACGTCATATGATTCTACCTGTATTTATTTTAACGCTTCTTGGTGTAGGATCGTTAACACGATATTTTAGAACCGGCATGTTGGATGTTATTAGACAAGATTATATTCGTACTGCTCGTGCAAAAGGTTTAAAAGAAAGAACCGTTATTTATAAACATGCATTGAAAAATGCAATTTTGCCAGCAATTACATTACTCGCTTTTGAATTACCGGGTTTATTTTCAGGGGCTATTATTATTGAACAGATTTTTAACTGGCCAGGGATTGGGAGTATTCAATTAGAGGCATTAAATTTCCGTGATTATACGGTATTAATGGCCTTTACGATGTTCCTTTCTTGTTTAACAATTATGGCTAATTTCTTAGCTGATATTGTATATGCGTTTGTTGATCCAAGAATTCGATTGAAGTAAGGGGGGAAAGATATGGAGACTATTACACCGATAATAGAGAAAAAGAAAGAACGAAAAAAGAGAAACGAATCATCACCATGGCGCCAAGCGTATAAAAAAATTAAGAAAAATAAGATGGCACTGTGTGGCTTATACGTTTTAATATTTATGTTTTTATTTAGTTTTATCGGTCCAATCTTTTCACCGTATGCTGATGGGAAAGTACAAGTAACACAAATTAATAAACCTCCCAGCCTGTCGCATTGGCTTGGAACAGACCAGCTAGGACGAGATATTTTAACTAGACTTATGCAAGCAGGGCGTATTTCATTAACAATTGGTTTAGCGTCAATGCTACTATCCGTTATACTAGGAGCTTTATTAGGAGCAATTGCTGGTTTTTATCGAGGGGTTGTGGATCATTTAATTATGCGTGTTGCGGATGTGTTAATGTCCATTCCGGGATTACCGCTACTTATTATAATGGGAGCAATTTTATCAGAATGGAAATTACCATCGGAGTACCGTTTATATGTTGTGATGATTATTTTAAGTTTAGTAGGATGGCCAGGACTTGCCCGCCTTGTGAGAGGACAAATTTTAACATTGAGGGAGCAAGCCTTTATGCAAGCAGCAGATGTATTAGGATTAAAAGATTCTCGGAAAATCATTCATCATTTAATTCCCAACGTCTTTCCGTTGCTTATTGTTGTAGCAACTTTGGGCGTGGCTGGATCTATTTTAAGTGAATCCGCACTAAGCTACTTAGGTCTCGGCGTCGTCCCGCCTACACCATCATGGGGGAATATGATTAGCGCAGCTAACTCATTAATCGATTTCCAAAAGCGTCCGTGGCTATGGATTCCGCCCGGTTTTGCAATCTTTATAACAGTTGTATCAATTAACTTACTTGGTGATGCACTTCGTGATGCGTTAGATCCAAAGATGAGACGGTAGGTGAGAAGATATGAGCAAGGCAGTAGTAGAGCTGAAAGATTTACAAACACACTTTCAAACCGAGGAAGGGACAGTAAAGGCTGTAAACCATGTTAGCTTTGCAGTTCGAGAAGGTGAAACGGTTTGTGTTGTAGGCGAATCGGGATGTGGGAAAAGTGTAACAGCTTTATCTATTATGGGACTTATTGCTGAATCGGGCAGTGTAGTAGGTGGAGATATTTTATATGAAGGAAAAAGTCTTTTAAGAATGAAGGAGAAAGAGCTTCGTAGTTTACGAGGCAATGATATTGCGATGATTTTCCAAGAACCGATGACATCGCTAAATCCAGTCTTCACTGTAGGGGAACAAATTGTAGAGACGTTAAGGGAGCATGAACTGCTTAGCAAAAATGAAGCATACAAGAAAGCAATCGAATTAATTCGTAAAGTTGGCATAGCTCGTGCGGATGAAATCGTCCATTCTTATCCACATGAACTGAGCGGTGGTATGTTACAACGTATTATGATTGCTGTTGCACTTAGTTGTAATCCTAAGTTATTAATTGCTGATGAACCGACAACGGCCCTTGATGTTACGATTCAAGCTCAAATATTGGACTTATTAAGACAAGTAAAAGAGGAATTTAAAACATCCATTTTATTAATTACACATGATTTAGGCGTTGTAGCAGAAATGGCTGATTACGTTGTCGTTATGTATGGCGGGAAAGTTATTGAAGAAGCACCAGTACTAGAGATATTCCAAAATCCGAAACACCCATATACGAAAGGCTTGTTGAAATCAAAACCAGTGATGGGAAAACGAATAGATAAACTATATTCTATTCCAGGGCAAGTTCCTAATTTAGTCGGTTTGGATGAATTTTGCTACTTTAGCGGTCGTTGTGAGCATTGTATGGAAATATGTAAAGAAGAAGCACCAAATCTGAATGTACATGATGAGAATCATAAAGTAGCTTGCTGGTTATATGAGGAGCGTGCGGAACAATGAGTGAACCATTATTAGAAGTAAAAAACTTAAAAACATATTTTCCGATTAAAGGCGGCATATTTAGTAGAACGGTTGGCCATGTAAAAGCAGTTGATGGAGTAAGCTTTACTATTAATAAAGGTGAAGTATTTGGCCTTGTTGGCGAATCAGGAAGCGGGAAAACAACGATAGGAAAAACAATTTTACGTCTCGTCCAAAAAACGGAAGGGGAAGTGAAGTTTAAAGGAAAGGATGTTTATTCTCTATCAAAAGAGGAATTGAGAAAACATCGTCCTAATATGCAGCTTGTGTTTCAAGATCCATTTAGCTCATTAAATCCGAGAATGAGAATTGGAGAAGCACTTGGCGAGCCAATGTTGGCTCACGGACTAGCAACGAAAGAAAATGTTCGTGAAAAAGTGACAGAAGTATTAGAGTTATGTGGCTTAGCCCCATATCATATTGACCGGTATCCTCATGAGTTTTCTGGTGGACAACGTCAACGTATCGTTATCGCAAGAGCTATGGTATTAAATCCAGAATTTATTGTAGCTGACGAACCTGTAGCAGCACTAGATGTATCTATTCAAGCACAGATCATTAATTTATTTAGTGAATTACAGGAGAAAAAGGGACTATCTTATTTGTTCATTTCACATGATTTAAGCGTAGTAGAGCACTTATGTACAAAAATTGGAATTATGTATTTAGGAACGATTGTGGAAACAGCGCCGCGTGATGAGTTATTTACGAACCCACTTCATCCGTATACAAAAGCATTGTTATCGGCTGTGCCAATACCAGATCCAACAGTGAAGCGAGAGCGGATTATACTAGAGGGTGACATCCCAAGTCCAGCAAATCCACCCTCGGGTTGTCGTTTTCATACACGTTGCCCGTTTGCAACAGATATTTGTAAACAAACGGTACCAGAATTCCGTAATGTTGGTGAGGAGCATTTTGTTGCTTGCCATCACGTATAAAAGAAAAGGACCCTTTCAAATGGAAAGGGTCCTTTTCTTTTATTTACTAGATGAAGTTTGTTGCAATACAAATTGCTCGATTGCATGAGCAACACCATGTTCATTGTTTGTTAATGTTACAACATCACATAGTTTTTTTACATCTTCTTCAGCATTGCCCATCGCAACTGATAAGCCAGCTACTTGTAACATTGGTACATCATTAAAGTTGTCCCCAATTGCAATAGTATTTTCAATTGGTATGTTGAAATAAGCAGCCATTTCTTGTAGACCGTTTCCTTTATGACCAAGCTTATCCATAATTTCTACATTAGTAGGAGCTGATGCTGTAACCGAAATATCAGTGTCTTCTTGTAACATACTTAATAGCTGTGCACGATGCGCTGCATTAAATGTCAAAATGAAGAATTTAGATATTTCTAATTCTGGATTATTTACAACATCTTCGATTTTTTGGAAATCAGTAATTAAGTTTGATTTCTTTTGTTTTTCTGTAATTCTCTCAAGTTCCTCAAGTGTAACATCTAGTGCATGCTTGTTCTCTTCGAAAGCTTGCATGACTTGATCTTGCCATGTATATGGAGAATAAACTCCTTTATTCGTATATAGCTTATAAGGAAAACCTTCAGATTCTAGTAATTTTGCAAGCTTGTATACTTTATCGTTTTGTAAACAACGCGAGTTAATTACTTTTCCATCCACATAAACAATTGCCCCATTGCTCGCTCCAACTGGAAGAGATAGTTTATATTCTTCCAATAATTTTAAAGCATCCTCTTTTGCACGACCAGAACAAATCATGACAATATGACCAGCCTCTTTTGCAGCTTGGATAGCTTGTAAGTTCTCTTTGGAGATTTCAAGATTAGATGATAGTAGTGTACCATCCATATCTAATGCGATTAATTTCAAAATGACCACCTCTTTGCTTTTATTATACATAGTTATATAGAGGAAACATATAAACTTATCTTGGAAAGATTGTATTTTATCCCGCTTTAATGGGCAGTAAGACCCCCACCTCAAAATTCAGCGAAAGCAAAGAATTTAGGTGGGGGTCGGGCTATCCATAAAAGTCCGATTGGTTCAACTAATAATCAGTGGGGGGATGAAGCCCCCACTAATTAAAGTTTCACTTTATCTCGAATAAATCGTTAGTGAAAATTTGATAGATTCCAACGTATTCATTCCAATATGCACTTTAATTTGTAATAAAAGTAGGAGGTAGTATGGGGATATTTCGTTATATGACTGTAATATTACAATAACATTACAAACATAGGATTAGTAGAAAGTGCATTAAAACAAGGTTTTCAAGGGTGTTTATAAAAAAACGTAAAAAAAGTGTAATAAAATTTACGTAATTATATTGCAACGTAACAATAGTTATGTTACATTAATGTTACAAACGTTACGTTATTAAATTTAATGTAACGCCAACATAAAAACTATGAAATAAACATTTCTTAGAAATTACATATAGATAACTTATTAAAAGGAGGATACATAAAATGAAAGAGCAAGTATTACAAGTAACAAAAGGTGACTTCGTAGGATCAGCAAGTGGA
>NZ_JAYJLO010000015.1:0-60679 GCF_051948935.1 Bacillus sp. Brlt_9
CCAAATAGATTTATTCTTAATTATAACACAAAAGATTGAAAATTCTAAACTCTTATAGTGAAAAAAACACCAGCTAAAAAAGCTGGTGCCTAAGATAAATTATATAAGTTCAAATAAAAATGAGCGTAGTTCTTCTGCAATTTCTTCAGTCATAGAAAATGCGTGCTCTAAGTAGCCTGGTTCGTTTAAATCGTCAGGACCGATGATTGCAAATTTATTACTTTGCATATCAAGGACAATTGTTTTACCGTAATGACGATCAGAGTATAAAAGCGCTAAATCATGACGCTCATTTTCTCCCATAAAGCTAACGAAACGCGTTTTTGTAGCGACAGTATCGTCGTACAGAAAGAAACGTTCTTCCATACACATGGCTCCTTTATTAAATATCTAAGTTTAAGTGTGGCTTATGATCTAAATGGTGATGCGTTTTAATGAATCGTACTGTTCTTGTTTTGTAACGCATTACGATAGAGTATGTTTCAGCTAAATCTCCGCCTAGGAATTTCACGCCATCTAATAACTCACCAGCAGATACACCAGTTGCTGAGAAGATTGCATCATCACCAGATACTAAATCGTCTAACATAAGAAGTTGACGAGGGTCTTCTAATCCCATTTCACGACAACGAGCTTCTTCTTCTTCGTTCATTGGAACTAAGCGAGCTTGCATTTCACCTTCAAGGCATTTTAATGCTGCTGCAGAAATAACGCCTTCTGGAGCTCCGCCAATACCTACGAATAAGTCGATACCCGTTCCAGGTAGTGCTGTTGCGATTGACGCACCAACATCACCATCACCAAATAATTTTACGCGTGCACCTTTAGCACGAACACGATCAATAATATCTTGATGACGTTCACGTTCTTGAACGATAACCGTTAGGTCACGAATCTTTTTATTGTTAGCTTCTGCTACAATTTCAATTGTTTTTTCAATTGGATCATCTAAGCTAATTTTACCAGCTGCTTTTGGACCAACCGCGATTTTTTCCATGTACATATCAGGAGCATGAAGAAGGTTTCCTTTATCTGCAATTGCGATAACTGCCATTGCATTTGCAAGACCTTTTGCAACGATGTTTGTACCTTCTAATGGATCAACGGCGATATCTACTTCTGGACCGTTACCTGTTCCTAGTTCTTCACCAATATATAACATCGGTGCTTCATCAAGTTCTCCTTCACCAATTACAACTGTACCTGCCATGTTTACTGAATCGAACATATCACGCATTGCTGTAGTTGCTGCATCATCTGCTTCATTCTTCTTTCCGCGGCCCATCCACTGTGCGGATGCTAATGCTGCTGCTTCTGTTACACGGACAATTTCTAGTGCGAGTTCACGTTCCAAGATTCCATTCCTCCAATTTCAAAAATCATACAAATATAACTATAACAAATAACGGAGAAAAGGTGAATTCGAAAAATTGTCGATTTTTTCAGAAGAAAGCGTTACAATTAAAATGTAAATGCTTTAATTTCCAGGTAGGTGACATTCATGTATTTTGTAGACAGAAAGAAAATAGAACAAATGCTAGTATGTTTAGAACGAGCAACAAGTACATTTCAAGAGAAAAAGATATATGAAACCGAGTTTGAATTTTACGCATTAGAACGTATAGCTCATCTAATTATTGATTGTGTATTAGATGTAGGGAATGCGATGATTGATGGATTTATTATGCGCGATCCAGGAAGCTATGAAGATATTATTGATATTTTAATGGACGAGCGAGTGATAAGTGCAGAAGATGGACAAGGAATGAAAGAAATTATCCTTCTTCGAAAAATGCTTACGCAAGATTATATTCAAATGAATCATGATGAATTATATAAGACGATTCAAAAACATATTGCAGTGGTAGAGAAATACCCAGCAAATATTCGCAGTTATTTAGAAAAGGAATTAGGGCCTGTATCTGCATTTGTACCAGAATAATTATGCTTATAAGATCCCCAAGGTACCTTTTTGGGGATCTTATATTGTATGTGAGAAAGAAAAGGGAGAAGGTTGAAGCATGGGGGAAGCACGTACGACGAAAGATGAAATTGTGCAATTGTTGAAAGTAAAGGGAGAGCACACGGTAGCGGAACTAGCTGATGTTTTAGAGATTACAGAAATGGCAATCCGAAGACATTTAAGTAATCTCGAGAAAGATGGTTTAATCTATTCTAAGATGGTAAGGCAACATGTCGGAAGACCAACTTATTTGTATGGATTAAGCGAAAAGGGAGAAGATACATTCCCGAAGGAGTATAAGCAATTTGCGATTGATATGCTAGAAGATTTAGCTCGAATGGGTGATGAAAAAATACTTCGTTACGTTTTAAAAGAGAGAACGAAGCGAATGGAAGAACAGTTGCAAAAGCGAGTGAGTAATCAAAAGAATTTAGCATATAAAGTGCAAGAGATAGCAGCTATGCAAGAGAAAAATGGTTATATGGTTCAAATTAAGAGAGACGGAGAGAACTCTTTTGTAATTGAAAAACAAAACTGTCCGTTAAAGGAAATTGCAGAGAGATTCCCGCAAGTATGTGAAGATGAAAAAGAAATGTATAAGCGTTTATTTGCAGGAGCAGATGTAAAGACGCTAGCAAACATGTGCGAGGGCGATTGTAGTTGTTCTTACCAAGTAAAAGAGAAAAAATGAACGTTATGGGGCGCTTTAAGGTAAAGCGTTTTTTTCTTTTGGAAAAGCGGGTAATATAAGAGTGGTATGATAAGGTGAGAACGTTAGCATAGAAGGAGAGACATAATCGATGTATAAAGGTTACTTAATTGACTTAGACGGTACAATGTATCGCGGAGAAGAACAAATTGAAGAAGCGAGCGACTTCGTAAAAGCATTAGGAGAGCGCGGCATTCCTTATTTATTCGTTACGAATAACTCAACGCGTAAACCAGAACAGGTGGCAGAAAAACTTGTTCGTTTCGATATTCCAGCGAAAGCAGAGCGAGTATTCACAACGAGTATGGCGACTGCAAACTTTATTTATGAACGTAAACAAGACGCAACTGTATATATGATTGGTGAAGAAGGCTTACATGACGCACTTGTGGAAAAAGGCTTTGAACTTGTGGATGAAAATCCTGATTTCGTTGTTGTTGGTTTAGATCGTGACATCACATATGAAAAATTAGCAAAAGCTTGTCTCGCTGTACGTAACGGTGCAACGTTTATTTCTACAAATGGAGACATTGCTATTCCGACTGAGCGCGGATTATTACCAGGTAACGGTTCATTAACGTCAGTTGTAGCCGTATCAACAGGTGTGGATCCAATCTTTATCGGAAAACCAGAATCAATCATTATGGAACAAGCTTTAAAAGTGCTTGGGATAGGAAAAGATGAAGCATTAATGGTTGGGGATAACTACGATACAGACATTTTAGCGGGAGTAAATGCTGGTATGCATACGCTTCTTGTCCACACTGGAGTCACAACTGTGGAGAAGTTAACAGAATATGAAATACAACCAACGCAAGTTGTGCATAACTTGACGGAGTGGATTGAGAAAATGTAATGAAATGCAGGTAACCGGAATAGGTTACCTGTTTTTTTTATGCATAATTGCATATTCGCTGTTGTTATGCAAAATGTAAAATTTATATGTAGTGATATTGAAGGGAGGGAATTAGAGTGTATTGGATGTCATGTATTATGTTTGTTTTTACATTATGTGTTTTGTTTTTTGTTCTATGGAAGATATATAAAATAAATGAAATGAAAAAAAGTGCAGGAAAACTCATTGCAATGTATCCTCGGGTGAAAAGACGTTGGATTGCATTACTTGGACCAGCATATTTCATTGGACAATGTATGTATATATATGCTCAGTACGTAAGTGGCGATATCGATACAGTTGAACAGTTTCTCATTCAGCTAGGTATTCATGCTGTAGCAAGTTGTTTTATGACTTTAATAGCTATCCATCTTATTAAAAGTGTACAAATATATGAAAAAGGTGTAGTAGATGGATTAAACTTTTATTCATACGAAGAGTTAAAAGGCTATAAAACATTAACATGGGAAAATCCAAAAGAAAATATATTTTTATATCGCGGGCGAGAAAAAATGAATGACAATGTGAATTTACTTATTAGACAGGAAGATATGAATGAATTAGAAAGCATTCTTCAAAGATATATTCCGAAATTAATGATGAAATAAAAAGCTCCGGTTTTAACAACCGGAGTTTTTTTGTTAAAATGCACGATTCACAACATTTTTCACTTCTTCAAGATATTGCTTACGCACACTATCATCCACAGAAGGAACACTTGTATAGAATGTATGCTCAATTGTTTCAATGCCTGTAAATTCAAAGATACCAACATCTGCTGTTTTCTTCATTGCTTCAAACATACCGCCGGCTAGGTATGCCTCTTTCGTATTTCCCATTGTAGATAATAACAATCCTTTTTTACCGCTTAATAACTTTTCAATGCCGTTTTCTCCGTAAGCATAAGCGAAGCCATGGCTAAATACACGGTCAACGTATCCTTTTAAAATAGCAGGAAGTCCCGCCCACCAAACTGGATAAATGAATGTAATACTATCAGCCCAAGAGATATGCTCTTGCTCTTCTTTAATATCTTCTGGTGTGTTTCCTTGAGAAAATGAGATGAAATCGGAAGCGCCTAATACTGGATTGAAGTTTAATTCGTATAGATCGCGAACGCGTACTTCATGACCTTTTTCTTCTAATTCACTTTTTACCGTTTCTAAAATCGCATGGTTGAAGCTCTCTGTATTTGGGTGTGCATAAACGATTACATGTTTCATTGCTCTTCCTCCTATTTGTGGATATGTGAATAGTTTTTTGTATTCGTGTAACTAGTATGGTTACTTTTTTGACGAGAGTCAATTTTTCAGACATGAGAAATGTTAGTATGTGACAAAAAAATACAAAATAGTAGGGATTTTGCATTTTTGAATAGAATATATAGATTGATAAATTGAGAGAGAAGGGGATATAGGGATGAATATTATTGAAATGGAGAGGTTAGAAAAATCGTTTGATATTGGGGATAGTAAAGTCAAAATATTAAAAGGAATTAATCTTCAAATTCAAAAAGGAGATTTTGTTTGTATTATGGGGGCAAGTGGATCGGGCAAAACGACGTTACTTCAGTTGTTAGGTGGATTAGATATTCCGTCGGTAGGTAGTATTCGAGTTGATGGTACAGAGATTTCAACATTAAAAGAAAAAGAGCTCGCTTTATTTAGAAGGCATAAAATCGGTTTTATTTTTCAGCAGTTTAATTTGATACCAGTTTTTAGTGCAGAGGAGAATGTGGGGTTGCCGTTGCTGTTAGACAATGTCTCGCAAAAGAAGGCAACAGTGACAGCTAACCGTTTATTAGATCTCGTTGGGCTAAAGGGAAAAGAAAAGCATTTACCAGCACAGTTATCAGGTGGACAACAGCAAAGGGTAGCGATAGCAAGAGCTTTTGCAAATGAACCGGCTATTATATTAGCAGATGAACCAACAGGGGCTTTAGATTCAGAAAATAGCAAAAATATAATCGCAGCACTCCGCAATGCATGTGATGAGTTAGGACAAACAGCTGTCATTGTAACACATGATCCATTCGTAGCGGCTCATGCCGATAAAGTCGTTTTCTTATTAGATGGGGAAGTGATTCATGAACATGCTGAAAGTAAAGGATGGAAATTTCGAAATATCCCGCAACAAGTTACTCACATTCAAGAGATTATGAATCGTCACTTTAAAGTAGGAGGTAAAGGTGATGCGATGGGTAATTAAATATGCAGTAAAATCGATGAAACAAAATTGGTTGCGAAATATGTTGATTGCCCTCGGTGCAGCTTTAGGTGTCATGTTAGCGACGATGTTATTACTAGGAAATCAATCAGTAGAGAAAAGTGTGAAGGAACAAGTCGTAAGTCGGTATGGAGATTATAATTTGCAATTTGGTTATATAAAAAATGATATGTATTTAAATAATGAAAGTTTAAAAGGAATAGATGGCTTAGAAAATGCTGAGAAAATATCAAAAGTACTTATACCATATCCTTTTCCAAATTATAAAGAATTATCGGGAAAACCATCCTATTGGGGTGTTGAGCAAGATTCTCCAGAAATGCATTCTTATAAAATAGTAGAAGGTCGATATCCGAAAGAAGGGGCTGAAGTAGCACTGACAAAAGGGTATACAGATCGTGAAAATATACGGATAGGAGATTCGATTAAGTTGCCATTCCCGCAGCATGGAGAAAAGACTGTGAAAGTTGTTGGGATTTTAAATCCGCCGTTAATGGCGGCAATGGGGCATGGTGCTTACTTTCCAATTCATTGGCTTCAAAAAGAATTAAACCTACCAAATCAATTCAATCTCGTTCAAGTGAAAACAACCGATGTAAATGTGAAGAGAGCAATTGCTCTTGACGTAAATAAGAAGATAGAAAATATAAAGGTGGATCAACGTACTTATGTTGATAAGGCATTTGAACGATTAAATGTAATGAAGCCGTTAATTTTTAGTTTAGGTGGTATTGCTTTATTTGTTGTAGCTCTTTTAATAATGGGAAGTTTCTTCTTATCTGTCAGAAGTCGATTTAAGCAGTGGGCATTATTACGTGCGCTCGGTAGTAACCCCAATCAAATTATATTAGTCGTTTTATTAGAAGCTTTATGTATCGGAGCAATTGGGTCGCTAGCAGGGGTTATTCTTGGGGCAGGTACACAAACAATTGCGGCATCATTCATTAACAAATGGGTAAATATTGAGGGGGCAGGGGAAGCATCATTCTCGATTTCAGGTGAGATTTTACTCATTACTTTTTTATTAGGAATTGTTATGTCTATCATAGGGGCCATTATACCAGCTTTCATGGTTAGAAAGATTCCACCAGTTCAAGCACTTCGGCCAGGTCTTCCTAGTAATGAGAAAAAAGAAAAGAGATGGAGTGTTGTTAGCCTTAGCATTTTAATCATTGGTACCGTTATTGGACTCACGGGTAGCATATTAGAACAGTATATCGGTTTTAATCCAAGTGCGATAGGAGCGCTTTTATTTGCAGTTGGTTTGTTATTTGCGATTCCGCTATTTATTCGCGTGATAGCACCAGTGATTGCAAAACCGTTTCAAATGATATTAAGAATTGAAACGACGATTAGTAGCCGGAATGTAATTCGTTATCGGAATAAGGCAGCTGTGTCGGTTGCTATATTAGCATTTGGTTTTATGTTAGCGCTTGTTGGAACGATGTATGTAAATTCTATGTATGAAGGTATGAAAAAAGGATTACAAAAACATTTACCAGCGGACTTAGTAATAAGAATTCCAGTAGAGTCGCAAGGAATAGAAATATTACCGTTTAGTTGGATGGAGAAGGTTAGAAAAATTAATGGTGTGGAATCGAGTGTTGGGAATGCTACTGACTTTACAGCAAAGCTTGTGAATTATGACTTTAAAAAAGCGAATCAAGAGTGGTATGAATTTATGAAAAAAAACAATTTGAACTCTGATTCAATGGAAGTTGTCGGTAATGATATTGTAGCGTACCAGAAAGTAACAAAGGCGAAAGTGATTGCAGGACAAGCTTTAAATAAGCCATTACAAGATGGTGAGGGAGTCGTTACGAAGGAAGTCGCTAAAAATTTAGGACTTCAGTTGCATGATACGATTGAAGTACAAGGAAAGGGGAAAGAAAAACAAACAATTAAAGTCGTTTCAATTATTGAGCAAGGATTAAGGTTAAGAGGGGTAGATATTTTTGTAAATGAACAATGGGCTCGTGATAAGTTTCACGTACAAGGATATGAAGCAATTCAAATTATGACTAATTCTAATCAATCATTTGAAGCGATTAAGAAGCAAGTAAAAGAAATTACAAATAATAAAGAGAATGTAGAAGTTATAAACAGTTATGATTTATTGAAAGAACAAGAACAGTTATTATCGCAAATGATGATGTTAATTCGCTTGTTAGTTGTAATTGTTTTCATTATTTCTGGCATAGGATTAATGAATGCGATAGTCGCAAGTTTGCATGAAAGACGGGCTGAAATTAGTATGATTCGTGCGGTAGGGGCTATCCCGAAGCAAATGAGAAGGATTGTTTTATTAGAGGGAACTTTACTTGGAGCGATAGCTGGTTGTATCGGCATTTTTGGTGGGATTCTGTTTAGCTATATCGTGTTATCAAGCTTAGAGTTAACGGTTATTATCATTCCGTATAATCAAGTTGTCATACTGGCTCTAGCTAGCGTGATGCTTGGAGCAGGGGCAGCACTGATTGCTTCCTTACAATTAAGAAAGTTTAAATTAAGTGACACTTTAAAGGAGTTATCGGCATAAAAAATTACTATACTCCGCTCATACAAAGAACAAAGAAAACAAATAAAATGATGACAATACCAATGCCGAAGTTAAATACGAGAGTACTATCCATATTATGTAACCTCCTTGTTTGAAAGTAAAAAGCACTCTAGCCAAGAGTGCTTTTTTATTTTGAGTCTACTTCACAATTTTTAGAAAGAGATTCATGGGTGTAAAGAATTACATTATTTTATGTGTTTATATTTTGAAATGAGTAAGTCCTCGTGAGATATAAAAAAAAAGACACTCTTTTGAGTGTCTTTCATGATGACAAAATGTGCCAATTGCTTGAGTTTGATAAGGCGCTAATATCCGTTTTAACGCCTTTTCTTTGATCAAGAAGTGTAGCAACAGCGATTCAAATAAAATTGTACCATTTGTTTCATAGGTGTGCGTATGCAATTATGCATATTACAATTAGAGGGAAATGAGGCGCGAAAAATGAATGAGTATATATAGAATATTTGATTAGGGGAGAGAAGGATGGATATACATAAGTTAACGGTAGCAGAAGCGAATGAGATAAATACGTGGACGTACGAAGAACCTTATAATTTGTATGATTTTTCAGGCGAGGAGGAAGTAATAGAAGAATTATTAGATGGGACGTATTATGGTTGCTGTGACGATAAGGGAGAGTTTATCGGCTATTTTTGTTTTGGGGAAAATGCACAAGTGCCAGGGGGAAGAGATGCTCATTTATATGGTGGAGAAGATGTAATTGATATCGGACTTGGCATGAAGCCAGCGTTAACAGGGAAAGGGCTGGGGAAAATGTTTTTTCAAGCTGGGATAGCCTTTGCAGCGAAAGAATATAAGCCGAAGACATTTCGACTTAGTGTAGCGACATTTAATACAAGAGCAATTACGCTATATAAAAATATAGGTTTTCAGCAAGGTCCTATTTTTCTGAGTCGCGGAAGAGAATTTATGCTCATGGAATACGAAAGACCGTCAGTATGAAACTGACGGTCTTTCATGTTTTATTATTCCGAATGCTCAGCTCTGTGCGCTAAGCGGCTTGAAGCAGCGGCAGCAATTCCGCCAACGATATCATCAAGGAATGTATGCACCTTTCCAGATGATTTATCATTTAAGTATTCTAAAATACCAGGTTTTAATTTATCGATATATCCAAAGTTCGTGAAACCGATAGAGCCGTACACATTAACGATAGAAAGTGCGATTACTTCATCAATTCCGTATAAGCCTTCATCACGTTTTACGATATCTTGTAATGGCTCACTTAACATTCCTTTTTCAGCAAGAACATCGAGTTCGATACCTGTAATTAGTGCATTTTGTACTTCACGTTTTGATAATACACGCTCAACGTTATAACGGCATTCTGACATCTCTAAATTTGGATGATATTTTTTTTGGAGAAAATGAACAAGCTCAGCAATATCGTCAATTGTTACACCGCGCTCTTGTAATAGTTGTAATGCTCTTTCTTGTAGTTGATTTGATTCTTTCATGTTTATCACCTTTTTTTCTTTTTAGTATTTGTATACGTTTCGTTGCTTTATCATGTGCATAGGAATGAAAGGCGAGCACAAGCTCATATATATAAAGAAAAACCATAGGTGGCGACTGCGATGATTCATCATATTTATGAGCATTATCACATGCATGTTAAAGAATTAATCCCCCTTGGCCCCTATAAAAGCTTTTGGATTCGCAACAAAATTTATGTACTTGTTCCAATTGGAGAAATGGAGGAAGAAGTACTTGTAGAGATGAAAAAGCTCAGTGACTATATGAACCAGCAAGGGGATATAACTGTAGCGACTTTCGTTCCGACTATACACGGCTACTATGTAAGTGAGATAGAAGAACAAAATTACTGCTTATTAAAAGGTATGCGTGCATTAGAACGACATGCTACATCATTAGGAAGTGAGCTTTCTATATTCCATAAACGAGGTGCTTTCTTTCCAGAAGAGATCGAGCAATTAAGCCGTATTGGTGAATGGAAGGCGTTATGGGAAAAAAGACTCGACCAATTAGAAAAGTTTTGGCAATCACAAGTGATGAACCACCCTACAGACGTATTCGATCAATTGTTTATTGAATCCTTCCCGTATTACTTAGGAGTTGCAGAAAATGCAATTCAATATGTTGTCGATACAGAGATGGATGATACGCCGCAACTAACTGATGCAGCAACAATTTGCCAAGAACGATTCACACCCTTATTATGGCATCAAACGAAGCGTCTCAAACTTCCTTTCGATTGGGTGTATGATCACCCAACCCGAGATATGGCAGAGTTAATCCGCTATATGATGATAGAAAAAAAGAAAGACTGGGAGCAAACAATCGCTCAATTTGTTACAGATTACGAACGAAATTATTCGCTATCCTCATTTGGTTGGCGCTTATTATTTGCGAGGCTCCTGTTCCCACTTCACTATTTCGAAACAGTCGAACGATATTACCAAACAGGAAACGAAGAACAAAAAAGCATATATAGAGATCGCTTAGAAGCCATTTTACACGATGTGAACCGCTCAGAGC
This sequence comes from Bacillus sp. Brlt_9, assembly GCF_051948935.1. Taxonomy (NCBI): domain Bacteria; kingdom Bacillati; phylum Bacillota; class Bacilli; order Caryophanales; family Bacillaceae; genus Bacillus; species Bacillus sp. Brlt_9. Next base: position 10,874 of record NZ_JAYJLO010000015.1, read on the forward strand.
AATTTATGAAGCATTTTTATGGCTCACTTCGTTTACCGGTCGATAAGTTAGGCATTAGGAAATTAGATTGGCTGTCTTAAAATGAAAAAAGAGACCGAGTGAGGTCTCTTTTTTATATACCACAATTGTATGTAATACATTATGCCCCTACCTGTTGATCTGCACAGATATTTAAAATGAATTGATGTTTTTCGATTTTTTCATTTACTTTACTCAATAATTCTTGCTGGATTTCTTTAAATAAAAATTGGTAGCTCGCATTCCATGTTGGTATAACGGATGAAAGATCTAATAAATACTCTTTTTTCTTTTCTAGTTCTTGAATTGTTAAAAAAGTGTTCCCCATTTTTGGCATGTGTCGTCCCCCTATGTTTTTTCTGTATATGTGTGAACGATTCTATAGTATTAATTATCTCATTTTTTGAGAAGGATTTCCAATTTTGTTTTATGATGTTAAAGGGGAAGTTTTGTTTGAATAAAAAAGAGACCCAAATGGGTCTCTTTCTAGGAAGCAATTCTGAACGAGCCGCTTCCGCTTTTAGATTCATATCTAGCTCCAGCGGCTAAAATGTTCGGTGGCTTCGCTTCTTCCGCCGAGGCAAAAAGCGCCTCTATGTCAGAAGCTCCATCCCCCTCACATTTTGAACGAGCCGCTTCCGCTTTTAGATTTATATCCAGCTCCAGCGGCTAGAACAGTCGGCCATTTCGCGCCTTCCTGTGAGGCAAAAAGCGCCTCTTCGTCAGGAGCTCCAATGACCTCCTGTTCTGAACGAGCCGCTTCCGCTTTTAGATTAAAATACTTGTTCTACTTCAATAACGCCTGGTACTTCTTCTAGTAATGCGCGTTCGATACCAGCTTTTAGTGTGATTGTAGAACTTGGGCAGCTTCCGCATGCACCCATAAGGCGTAATTTTACGATACCTTCTTCAATGTCTACTAATTCAACGTCTCCGCCATCGCGAAGTAAGAATGGACGTAATTTATCTAATACTTCTAATACTTGTTCTTGCATATGTGGGTTTTCCATTTTTATCGACTCCTTTCATCAGTTTTATTATAATCAAGATAGAGGGGAAAATCTATTTTTTCTGTTCTTGTTTTAATGTCGAAATTTTTTATCATGTTTACAACGTGTTTTTTCAGTATAGGGGTATGAAATAAGTTTGTAAAATGATGTGCTTATGTACTAAGACATCTGAATATACTGTTGAAACAAGAAGTGGGGGAGAAGAAATGGTTAATGTGCAAGTGTATGGGACGAAAGTAATTTGTGCGAGCTGCGTTGGAATGCCATCTTCAACAGAAACGTTTGATTGGTTACAAGCGGCGATTGGTCGTAAATATGAAGGACAAGAAAATAAATTTAATTTCGAGTATATCGATTTTCAAGAAGAACAAGAAGATGAAGATAAGAAAGCATTCGCAGAGCGCGTAGTGGAAGAAGATCTATTTTATCCGGTCGTTCTTGTAAATGGAGAAATTGTTGGAGAAGGAAATCCTCGTTTGAAGGATGTTTACGAAGAAATCGAGAAATATTTATAAAGCAGGAAGTCTTTGCGAATTCGCAAAGACTTTTTTTATTGGAGGGATAGTTGTGAAAAATGGAGTGAAGCATGCGTTACCAACGGAAGTACAACAGTTAATGGAACGATACACAGTAGAATTAAAAGAAATTTTTTTAGATGAAAAAATAGTCGGCGTATATATTTACGGGTCCATCGCACTCGGTGCATTTCATGCAGAAACGAGCGATGTTGATTTTGTTACGGTAGTAAGTGATTCCGTGAATGAAGCTGAAAAACAGCAACTTGTTGAACTTCATAAGAAACTTAGTGGTAGTACGTTAGGAAAGAGAATGGATGGTATGTATATTCCGCTTGCTGATTTAGGGAAATACAATGATGAAATGGATGAGTACATGTATTGTGCAGATGGTAAAGCGAATATAGGTCACTGGGATATTAATGCAGTCACATGGTGGACATTGAAAAATCAAGGTATTACAGTTACCGGGAAAGAAGCTGAAGATCTTTCGTTTCAAATAAGTTGGGATGATGTAGTAAATACGATGAAATACAACGTAGAACAGTACTGGAGTGAAAAAGCGAAGCAGCCATATTTATTTTTCGTAGAAGAATGGGTAGAATCAGCAGTCGTTACGATGGGTCGTATTTTATATACACTGGATCATAAAACAATCGTTTCAAAAGACAGAGGATTGCAATACTTGTTAGAACGTTCGGGTGAAGAATGGGAGCTTTTATTAAAAGAAGTAGCGAGAATACGGCAGAATCCAAAAGAGAAGCGAATGCTTTCAAGGTGGAGAAGGGCAGATATGACGAAGAGGTATTTACTGTACTTAATTGAGACGTGTAGAGAGAAATGGTAGGGGGAAAACAGACGATGCAGTAGATTGTATCGTCTGTTTTCGTTTTAAAAAATGGTATATAATGGTTTAAAAGGTTTAATTATACTGGAGGGGATAAGATGAATACAGAATTAGCTACATATGAAAAAAAGAATGTAGTAATGAGTATGCGCGAAGTAATTAGCATGATAATAATTATTTTTGGGGTAATGTATGGTATTGATTTTTTGAACCTTATATATGACTCTTCCTTATATCCATGGTATGTAGATTATCTTATTCCGCCTTTAACATTTCTTGCTATTATTTTAATATATGCACCAGCAAGAAATTACTGTGTACAGTTAGTAAAATCAATGCAATTTAACAATTTTAAACATTATGTAGCAATAGTAATGACGATGATTGTACTGCTTATATATCTTGCGGTATTAAATTTAGTTTTACCACATGGGCTTCGTGTGGATGAAACTAATATAGTAATAGAGCCAACTAAAAGTGAAATTATTTTATACGTAGTTGTACTCACGATTTTTGCACCGATTTGGGAAGAGCTTTTATTTCGGGGGATATTTTTCACGAAATTATCTCAGCGCTTCTCTACACTTAGTAGTGCCGTTATAAGTGCTTTTATATTTACTTTAGGTCATCCCCTTACAGTAGGAAGTGTTTTATATATTTTTGGTATAGGTTTATGTTTAGCTTATACGTATAAGAAAACAAATAACTTACTCGTCCCATGGGGGATTCATTTATTAAATAATGCATTTTTTATATTAGTAAATTTTCAACTGTAAAAAGACTTTACAAGTATTATGTAGAGGAAAGATAATAGAAAAAATTTGTGTATGGGGGAAGTTGATGAGTAAATATAAATTACATATAAATAAAGAACAACTATGGAAAGGTTGCATCTTAAAGTCGATTGCAGATGCAATTTTTGTAGCACATGCTCCTGATTTCTCGCATGAAAGTTCATGGGATGGATGTAACTATAATATGCAAGATGGTCAGGGTGGAAGAGGGACAATTACGTTTTATCCGGATTATACGATCGTATGTCTGCAAGATTTGAATAGTGAAAGAATGGATGAGTGGATTGATGCGGCGAATTATTTTGAAGGAGCACCTTCGGAAGTGTTAGAAATTGCGAAAGAGGAAGCACTTCAATACGTATTAGAAGAAGTAGATGGGGAAAACGTTCCTTTCATTACAACAGCATTTTGGATTGAGGATAGTGGTGCATATTCAATTGATTCATTTGAAGAGATGGAAGAGCATGGTGGATTTTTATTAGAAATCCCACTATTTGATCAGCAATCCGCGATAGAAAGATTAGAAGAAGAATATGAGCTGACAGAAGAGCAAATAGAGCTTTTACAACTCGTGTATGAGAGAAAAATTAAAAATCCAAACGAGGAAATGATGTTGTCTAAAGAAGAAGTAGCGATGATTGGAACGGATGATAGTGAAGGCTTAGAAGTTAGTAAAGCGTCGTTTGAAGAGATGAATATTATTTGGGAGTTGTAGGAGAAGGATAAAATGTTCCCGATTGGTGATCAGCCGAGGATTATAAAGGATTTGGAAAATGTTACTGCTAATTTAGAAGAATTAGCGATTGAGGGGAAAACAAAAAATATAGAACGACTAGCATCTTTAAACGTTAAGAAATTATGGATTTTCGCAGTAAATCAAAAACAGTTTGAACATATTCTTTCGTATGCTCGTCCCGATATATTATATGTTTACGAAATGCGGGTAGAGGATTTAAGTTGCCTTCAGAATTTATCAGATTTACAACAGTTGTATATGTGCTGGAATACAAAAGCGAAGACGTTATGGGATATCACGTATAATAAAAAACTCAAATCCTTACTAATTGATGATTTTTCTAAGCTAGACGATTTAAGTGCTTTAAGTAAGTGTCCGCAACTCAATACTTTTTACATGGGCGGTGGGATAAATACAGCGATGAAAGTACAAACTTTAGAACCACTCGCTGCATTACAGCATTTAAAAAAACTTACTCTTATGAACTTAAAGGTTAAAGATGATTCGTTAGAACCTTTAATACAATTAAAAAATTTACGGGAGTTAAGTTTATCTAATCAATTTAAGGTGGAAGAGTATGCAAAGTTATCTGTAGCATTGCCATATACGGAATGTGAATTTTTTAAACCATACGTATATATGAACGGTGCAATAGAAGGAAAAAATATAATGGTGATTGGGAGAAGAAGACCACTCCTTAATTCTAAAACGGATACGGTAAAGATACAAAAGTATGAAGATCGATTTAAAAAGTTACAAGAGGAATATAAAGCACTAGTAGAAGGTGCAATGTAAAATTACATTGCACCTTCTACTAGTTTTTTCATATACATATCAACTTCACGAAAGAATACTTGCTCTTTTTTCTCGGTATTAAGATGTACAGTACAATACAAATATTGCTGTAAGTAGCGGTTAGCTTGTTCGTACTGTTTTAAGTTGTAGAAAGAAAAACAAGTAAGAAGCAGAAAGGCTTTTTCTTGTAATATTGGAACGACAGCTAGTACCGGAGTAATAGCGTGTATATTTGTTTTTGCTAAATTTTCATAAGACGCCCACGTTTGAAACCAGTCGAAAATAGTAGAAAGGTAATTCGGAATGTCGATAGTTTCATGTGAAACATTATGCAATAACTGGTTCTGTTTCATATGTATAGGCTCTATTCTTGTTCGCAGAATGCAATCGAATATTGAGATGTTTTCTTTTATTTGTAATTGGTTCGTTATAAGCTGCGGGAGACCGATAGGATGAACTCCTATATTTATATAGAAAGCATCTCCAAACTGGCTTTTTTGTATGTTAATGAGCTTATAAAATCCGTTTTCAGCTTTGGAAAATGTGTTCCTTTTTTTCTTAAATCCAAGTGGTTTTAAAGCAGTGTGTAAATTAATAATGAAATCTTGCACTATTGCGTACTCCTTTAGAGAGAATTACTCTTCGTCATAATTGTACGTAGTTAAATTTTGTAAGAAGCTTTCAAAGTTAGGTGCTAATTCAATAATTTGCTCCACCTCATTATCGATAAATATAACTGGAGGATTTTCAGCAACATTTCGATAGTCTAATGCGATCCACGTATGTCCGTCCCCAGATAAGAGTACGAGATTCTCAGGCATTTCCCATTCCTGAATTAAATAACAGCTCTCTAAAATACTAGATTCATTTTCATCAAAAGAAATGCCATATAAGCCAGAAACATTAACGTGATCGTCTGCCCAAGAATTCGGCTCTGAAGTAGGGTGAGCATCAAGGCGAAGTGTTCCTCCATTTTGTTCTTTTAGAAGGTTTATGTACGATTCTGGAAGCTTTACGTTCAGTACTTCTTCTGCTTTTTTGATTAGTTCGTCGTTAATAGGTGCTAGTTTTAAATAATCATCTTCTGCCCAAATTGTAGTCTTCATATTGGATCACCTCAAATAATAGTTTTAAGAATCTTATGTCATATATTATAGTTAGTTTGAATAACGAGCAATAGAGGGAGGAAATAATGAAAAAGTTTCAAATCGAACTAAATAAACTGCCGACAGAAAATGCCGGAGAAATAGTAATTAGTATAGATGAGAGTATTGTGTTGCAAGAAAAAACAGACATAATCGGCCCGATTTGTCAGTTGTTTGACGCTTGGGTCGAATTGTTTAAATATGATGATGCTACAATTTTCTTAGATGAATATGAAAAAAAGGTGGAGTTTAAGAAGAAGGATGGGGACTTTCTCATTATTAATCAGAGAGGAAAAAAGTTAGCTAGTGTTGATAGAGAGCAATTTTTACGAGTAATCTTTTCGTTTCTTAAAAAGGAGATAGAGCAGATTTACATAAGTGGATTTGATTCTTTTCGAATAAAAGATGCGTATCATAGAATGTTAGAAATTGAGCCATTTCTTTCTGAACTTGTACATGGAAATAACGCAATTATGTACCGAACATATCATTCTACAAGTGGTAAGTATGAATTAAACTGGAAGTATTTAAAAGGGATAGAAGTTGAACCGATATTTATTCCGGTACTATCTCATGATGAGAAGAGTATCTTTTATGTGGAGGAAAATAACCACGAAATTCGTAAACTAGATAGTGAAACGAAAGAAGAGATTTGGCAGTGTCATATTCCACTAGTAGAAGATTGTAATTGCATAACTGTGAATGGTGTCATAATTATTTGGCATGCAAATAGATTTGGAGAAAATATTACGAAATTGTCCGTAATTTCGTCAAGTTGTGGGGAGCTTCTATGGGATTTAGAAATAGAAGGGCATGTCATACAAGAAGTAAAAGCTACGAGGGAAGAGTTACCACGTCTATTAGTTATTACACAGGAAGGCTACAATGTTTTATTAGAGCTTGAAAGTGGAGTAAAAGTATGGGAAAAGAATGTTCGAGTCGGAGGAGAAAAATTGCAGTGCCATCTTGGCCCAGATTACTATGTATTAGCAGGGAATCCTTTTGATGAAGATGGAGAACTGGATGCATATAGTAACGCTGTAAGTGTAATTCAATTATTAGACGCTTCTATACTGTGGAAACAAATAATTGAAGAGTGCAATCCAAATGAACCAGTTACTTTAACTAATGAACATTTTATATGTGTAGCAATGGAGGTATTACAAAAGTGGGAATACGGAAAAGAGGGGTGTAACTTAATTTTTGAAAAAGCTCTTGATGAGGCCTGGTATTCTCACATTGCATCAGATGAATCAAAAATACTATTAACAAGAACAGAGTACGGATATGAAGATATAAGTAGACAAATACAATGTTATGATCATAAGAATAGTCAAAAATTATATGAAGTAAATGTGCCGTCTGAAATTGAATTGCCTCCATTTCTTATTGGAGAGATGATGGTATTGTCTTTAGGAGAAGGCAGAATTTGTGGTATTCATATTCGAACGGGTAAAGTGATTTGGAACAATACTACTTTACATGATATTGTAGAAGTTCTGTTATATAGAGATGGTGAAATTTACATTGCTACTTCAAATTTAGAATTAATAATACTTGATGCTGAATGTGGTGAAGTAAAAGATATAGTGAAACTGCCTAAAAATGTAGTCAACATAGATTTTATTGTATCAATTGAGGAAGTGAATGGTAGATTATTTATTAGTTGTGTAAATGGGAATATGTTTGAAATAGTAAAAAAAGATGTTCCAAAATGATTTTGGAACATCTTTTTTTATGACTATGTAAAATGTTTAACTTAGTGTATTAAACGTATCATTCATAAGTATTCTAATATATTTAAAAGTAAAATGGAATAAGAAACAGGTAATTGTCGGAATATATTCGATTTACGTTCATTTTTGTGGAATATATGTCTTTTTTGTTAGATTCCTTTGTTTTGTGTGTATACAATAAAGTTATATAGAAATAAGAGAAGGATGATGTACGTGAAGGACACTGTTTTACAAGAAACAATTTCTACGCAAGATTTACATAAAGTTGTTAAAAAGAATACAGCTTATTATGACTTTAAATGGGGAAAAGTAGAAAATCCAGCGCAAGGAAATACGTGGAATTGGGTAGCCTTTTTCTTCCCAACTTTTTGGTTAGCTTATCGTAAAATGTATAAGTTGTTTATTATACTTACGTTATTGGCGATACCTACTTTAATTATAGCTACTTTTATTGATATACCAATGTGGATAGATTTTATCATATATGCTGGAACGATGCTGTTTACTGGATGGCAAGGAAATCGATTATATTATAAGCATGTTATCCGTATTTTACATAAGGGAGAAAATATGCCTGATCATGAGAAGGCGTATTACTTACAATCAAAGGGTGGCGCTAGTTTTGCTGGCATGATTGGTTTACAAGTTATAGTGACGATAGTATTTGGTGGAGCTATGTTTGGATTGTCCCTTTTACCGACTGAGCCGAACATTAAAAATGTTGTTCGTTCAAGTAGTGAAGGTGTTACTTTAGAGATTATGACAGATGATCCAACTTGGAAGTTTGTGAAGAAAGAAAAAGATTATGATGTAGTAGAGTTTACTGGTTATGATTATACAGAGAAGAAAAACGTGAAAATAAAATTTGCTGTTTATTTTAGTGAAGACTATTTTGAATGGAAAGAAGTATATGAGAATAATAAGAAATTGAGTGAAGATGAGTTAGAAGAGTATCAATTTTACATTGAAGAAAATGGTTGGGGATTCTAGTCAGAACTCGTTCATTTTGAAAAGGAGAATCTTGTGAAGGTTCTTCTTTTTTACTTGGAAACACCATACGAATTGAAATTTTGTAAAGTACAATAAAAAATGAGAATTCCAGGTAGGCTTGTCAATAACGTGAGACTATGGCACTATAAAGAAATGCTGTACAAATTTTATTTATCGAGATGTAAACATCAATTTTGATTTTTACGTATAAATAATGAACGGAGGAAATGAATTTATGGCTACTTTACCAAATTGTCCAAAATGTAATTCAGAATATACGTATGAGGATGGCGTTCTTTTCGTATGTCCTGAGTGTGCTCATGAGTGGGGCCAAGAAGCAGAAGCTGAAAATAATGATGGTGCAAAAGTTGTAAAAGACGCGAACGGAAACGTTCTTCAAGACGGCGATGCTGTTACTGTTATTAAAGATTTAAAAGTAAAAGGAACGTCTTCAGTTGTGAAGATCGGTACGAAAGTAAAGAGTATCCGTCTAGTTGATGGCGATCACGATATTGATTGCAAAATCGACGGTTTCGGAGCTATGAAGTTAAAATCACAATTCGTTAAGAAGGCGTAAGTAAAAAGAGGAGGCGAGTAGCCTCCTCTTTTTATTGTCATTTTTTGTCGGTAAATCGATATTCTTTGTCGAATCGCCGATATAATTTGAGTTACGATCGATATATTTCAAAAATCGCCGATATAATTTGAGTTACGATCGATATATTCGAAAAATCGCCGATATAATTTCATTCATCGAGAACGGTGCATCATTTGCTGAGCGAGAGGTACGTTTCACCGCACACCATAATCTACTTCTTTCAACTGACACCGTTTATTAAAGAATGTTTTATATCCAAGCTGCAAGAAGATAATGACGGCGAAAGCGGTACTTCCTGAAATACCGAGTATGATGGCGATTTGATATTGAATCGCTGTGAATGGTGATACACCAGATAAGATTTGACCAGTCATCATGCCTGGTAAGCTTATAATCCCCATTCCGACCATAGAGTTGATCGTTGGTAAAATAGCAGAGTCAAAAGCGTCGCGTATGAGCGGAGCAACGGCTTCTTTCGGTGTTGCTCCGAGCATAAGTGCTCCTTCAATTTGACCTCTTTGCGATTTCATATTGTTTAAGAACGTATTTGCACCGAGAGAAACACCTGTCATCGCATTCCCGACTAACATTCCCGTAATTGGAACGATATATTGCGGCGCGTACCAAGGGTCGTGTCCGATAATAACAAAGATAAATAATAGAAGTGGCCCAATTGATCCGGCAACCATGGAAAGAGCGGCTACTCGTTTTAAGTCTTTTGACATTGGGATGTTGACTCGTTTATAAATATTAAAAATTGCAAAGGTAGTAATAGAAGTAATAAGAGCAATTGTATAAAATGGATTACTATTTTCAAATACGTATGTTAGGACGTAAGCAACGAGTACGAGCTGAATTGTCATACGGAACGTTGCGAGCGCAATTTGTTTTTCGCGAGGTATTCCTTTTAATTTTACAAGACCTATTAAAATAAGAATAAAAATATATGCAGCGGCAAGTTGCCAAATTTGGAGTTCAATAACGCCCTTCAACTGAGAGCACTCCCTTTCTAGTTGCACCGTTTGCTTTGCTAATTTCAATAATATCGTCTGCAATTTCTTCTGGAAGTTGTTGTGAGTGTGTGATGAAGATAACTGTTTTGTTCTTTTCTCTTGCTAGCGTAGTAAATTGTTTCATAACGCGGCATTCTGTATCGCTATCTAGTGCCGATGTTGGTTCATCTAATAAATAAACAGGTGGATCCATAAGTACGATACGTGCAAAAGCAAGTCGTTGTTTTTCTCCGCCTGATAAGGAATCGGCGTTGTCTTCAAAATTTTTTTCTAAGCTAACGGTCGTTAATGCACTTCGCAGGGCATCATCATTTGGAAATGGTTTTTCAGAAAGACGAAGTCCCATTAATAGATTGTCTTTAATCGTTCCATCAAAAATAGGTGGCGTTTGCCCAAGCATGACTACGTCACGTCGTAATTGAATAGGGGGGTAATCAGAAATTAGTTTTCCGTTATATTCAATTGTGCCGGATGTTGGAGATTGTAAATCATTTAGCATGCGGAGCAATGTACTTTTTCCGCTCCCGCTTTCACCGATAATACATGTGATTTTTTCTTTTTGAATCTGTAAATAAGGAATGCTTAGTATATCTTTATATGTAACGTCTTTTAATATAAACATAAATGGCTCCTTTCTGATTCTAGTTCTATCGTATCAAAAAAGAGAAGATAACGGTTATAAAGAGCAACGTTTTTTCTTCGTTTTGAGTTCTATTAATAAGTTAAGTAAACGATCTAATTCTTGGCTGAAAGAAATTACTTTATCATGAGTGAATCCGTACTTTTCAACGAGATAGATCAATTCTTTCTTCTTCGCCTCTATTCGATCGTTTAGTTTCATTACGTTCATAAGTGAAATGGAATGCCTCCTGTAAAAGTATTTATAACATAAAAAATAAGACCGAATGACTTCGGTCTTAAAGGAAATAAAACAACTTATAAATAGCATACACTGTTTATCAATAGTTTTTAATATGAAAATGAAAAATAAAACATGATTCATGTTGAGAAAAATATGTCTGATAATTATTTTTGGTAGATGCAAAAAGGCTGCCTACATTGTAGACAGCCTCTAAAGTATTAACCTTTATGATATTTGTACATCCAAAGAAGACCAGATTTTAATAATCTCGGTACACGTCCCATTAATGGTTGGTTTGCAAGTAAACCGAAGCCGTGCTTCTTTCCAAGAGAACCGAGAACACCTTTTAATTTAATTACAGGTAGTTCGTCAGGAAGTGGTTCATTATTCCAACGTTTTAATAATATTTGGACAATTTGTTCTCCTTGACCTTCAGCAAGTTGTGCAGATGGAGCGTGTGGAAGTGCTGCGCAATCTCCTACAACATACACGTGCTCGTTATTCGGAATATTGTGATATTTTGTTAAAACAACCCGTCCGCTACCATCTTGTTCAACTGGAAGGTTTCGAACAACTTCATTTGCTTGAATACCAGCTGTCCAGACGATTGCATCACATTCAAGTGGTTCATCATGGTTGTACACAATATTTGGTTCTACTTTTGTAATGTTAGAGTTTCTTATAATGTTAACTTTATGCTTTACAAACCATTCTTCTACATATCTACTTAATTTCTCTGGATATGGGAATAAAATTCTATCTTTTCGATCAAATAAATAGATTTTTAAATCAGAACGGCTTTCACGAAGTTCACTTGCAACTTCAACGCCACTTAGGCCAGCACCAACAACAGCAACTGTTGCATTCGGTTCTAGGCCATTTAATTGTTCATATGTCTTACGTGTTTGTTCAATCGATTGTAGACTGTGTGTATATTCCTTTGCTCCAGGAACGTTATGATATTTATCTTCACAGCCAAGTCCGATAATTAAATCATCATATTGGATTGCTTCGCCGCCATCAAGATGAACAGCTTTTTCTTCGAGATCAATATTTGTTATTGTGCCGTATTGAATATTAAGGCGTGGGTGCTCAGGAAACGGTATACGAATATGTGTTTCTGAAATTGTACCCGCTACTAATGCATAATATTCAGTTTTGAAACAATGGTATGGTACTTTGTCGATTAATGTCACTTGTACATCATCCGGAAGTTGGTTGCTTGGAAGTAGCCGTTGCAGAATTCTCATTCCACCGTAGCCGCCACCTAGTATTACGAGGTGTTTCATGATGGATTACCCCTTTTCTGTTGAAATATCCCCTAATCACACAATTTTATATTAATAAAATATTTTGACTTTACTCAATCAAATTATATCGAATTTGTGAACAAATAACAATGCATGAATGAATACTCTGTTGTACAATAAGAAGAAAAGTAAAGTAAACTGTTTTGCCTTTTTAGTTACTATTTCATTGCAAGTAGCATGTTATATAAAATAAGACCATCTACTTTGAAGTGAAATAGTGAAGTAACTAAATAGTTTAGAATGTATAACAAAAACAACAAGAGACAGCTTAGTTTTCTTCTTATAGATAGTCAGAAGGTAATTTGTTTTGTAGTACAGGGGGGAGAATTTTGATTAAACCATTAATTGAATTTTGTGTAGGTAACCTTGCGAGTGGTTCACAAGCAGCTTTAGAGAAATTAGAAAAAGATCCGAATTTAGATGTAATGGAGTATGGTTGTTTAGGATATTGTGGCATTTGTTTTGAAGGACCATTTGCACTTGTAAATGGTGAAGTTGTACAAGGTGCTACAGTAGAAGAACTGGTCAATAATGTATATGATTATTTGGATGAAAATCCAATGTTTTAAGGTGTTGCAATCGGCAGCACCTTTTTCTTTTTCTTATGAGATAAAATTTTGTTTCGCAGGGGAGGATAATATTGTATATAAATAAAAAAAGGCCCTTTTAGAAGGGCTTTTTTCTTACACAACTTGTGCAAGAATGGCTCATCGCCAAATGTTGTCAAATATGAGAAACGGGGGACATTCATATTGTGTTCTAAAAGCGTGCATTTTATACTTGAAATAACAAATTATTTTTGGAGTGAATACAAATGAGCCAATTTTCTTTTACAAAAATGCATGGTCTTGGCAATAGTTATATATATGTAAATATGTTTGAAGAACAAATTCCGGAAGAAGATTTAGCTCTTGTGGCGGAAAAAGTTTCAAATATTAATACTGGTATTGGAGCAGATGGAATGATTTTAATTTGTCCTTCTGACGTAGCTCCGGTGAAAATGCGCATGTTTAATAATGATGGATCAGAAGGAAAGAGCTGCGGTAACGGTCTACGCTGCGTAGCGAAATATGCGTATGAGCATAAACTAGTAGAAGAAACAGTCTTCACAATTGAAACGTTAGCTGGCATTGTAACGGCGGAAGTAACGGTAGAAGAAGGGAAAGTTACGTTAGCGAAAATCGATATGGGAGCACCGCGTTTAACACGTGCCGAAATACCGATGCTTGGTGAAGGTGAAACACCATTTATTCGTGAAAACTTCTTATACAATAATCATCGTTATGCATTTACAGCTGTTTCAATGGGAAATCCGCATGCGGTTATTTTTGTGGATGATGTAGAACAAGCACCTCTTACAACACTTGGACCAGTTCTTGAGACGCATGAAATGTTCCCAGAGCGAGTAAATGTTGAATTCATCGAGATTTTGAATGAGGAAGAGATGAACTTCCGTGTTTGGGAACGTGGATCTGGTGTAACACAAGCTTGCGGAACAGGGGCGTGTGCTGCAGTTGTAGCCTCTATTTTAAATGGGAAAATGGAACGTGGTAAGGAAATTACAGTTCATTTAGCTGGCGGCGATTTAATGATTGCATGGACAGAAGAAGGCAATGTGTTAATGAAAGGACCTGCGGAAGTAATTTGCCGCGGAGTGTATGAGTACAAGATAGAAGCGTAAAGATGTATAATAGAATGAGAACAGAAAGGATGGTGTATTTCATGATTGAAGTTACAGAACAAGCAGCTTTTCAAATTAAAGATATGTTAAAAGATGCTGAAGATGGAGAGAAGTACGTGCGCCTTGCTGTACATGGCGGCGGATGTACTGGCCTTTCTTACGGCTTAGGATTTGAAGTAGAACCAAAAGAAGACGACACAGTTCTTGAGTTTTTCGGTGTTGAATTTGTTATCGATACAGAAAGTGCTCCAATTGTTAAAGGAGTAAAAATTGATTATAAACAATCGATGCTTGGCGGCGGATTCACAATCGACAATCCAAACGCAATCGCATCATGCGGATGTGGATCATCTTTCCGTACAGCGACGAATGCTGGTAAGCCAGAAGAGTGCTAAGCTTTTAGCCAAAATAGAAAAAGACCTTTTTAGCGATAGAATAAAATCGTTAAGGAGGTCTTTTCTTTTGCCGGAAAAGCCCGATTAGCGAGGGCTAATCAAAATTTCACTTTATCTTTGCATAGATGTAAGTATCAGTTAGTTGTTTGCCGTCAGCTGAAAAATCTTCATTACGTAATATCCCTTCAAGTTCAAAGCCTAGTTTTTCAGGGAGTGCACGACTTTTCGTATTATTACATTCACATCGTATTTCAATCCTTCTAAATTTGAATAACTGAAATCCAAGGTTTGTTAACGCGCTTACTGTTTCTGTCATATATCCACTGCCACTAAATTGTGTGTTAACCCAGTATCCAATTTCACATTTAGAAACCTTCCAATCAACCCCGTGAAGACTAGCCGTTCCAATAAAATCATTCGTCTCCTTATGATAGATAAGATAGCGAAAGCTTTCTCTTTTCAAAAAATCTATATGTGCATTTCTTAGAAGAATTTCCGTTTCTTCAACAGTAGGAATGGACTGGAATAGAGACAACCATTGCTTTAATTCATGAATTGAATCTTTAATAGCTTCATGTACTATATTCCCTTCACCAGCTTGAAGTGGTGCTCTAAGAATGAGTCTGTCTGTTTCTATTTGTAACGGAACATCTAATAAAATAGGGTTCATATTATTTCTCCTCTCAAAAGCTAGAAAACAATAAATATATATTCCATTCATTATTTAGAAATCCCTTTGCACATATTGAAAATGAAACTACCAGTTAGTACAAAAAATAGCTGCCGAAGTAGCTTTAAGTTCTCTTTTTTCAGTTATAATGGAAGGGTAGAAAGAGGGGATATATGCTGGAAGATATTTTTGAATTTATATTGAAGCACGTTATAGGTCCTATTTTTAGATTTATAAGATACCTTGTGATAGATATTATAATAGAATGCATAATAGAAGGTGTAATAAACGGTATAAGGAGATTACGTGATAAAATCCGTGATAAGTGGCGAAACTGGCGTGAAAGACGTTATTGGCGGTAATAGGTACAATAGAAAAATTGCTAGTAAAGAGATAGCGGATAAAAAGTCTTAAGGGAAATGAATTATATAATTCATTTCCCTTAAGGCTTTTTATTTTGACAATATGTATACAAACGTATACAATTTGAGATATAAAATAAATGTATACATTTGTATACAAAGGGGGATTTGAAATGAGAGAAGATAAGTTTATGAAAGAAGGTCGAAACCGTGGTGAGCGTCATAGAGGGAGAGATGGATCTCATCATCGCGGGCCGAAAACATTTCGCCGCGGGAGAGCAATCGCCTTTTTAGAAATGATGAATTTGAAACGAGCGACAATTAAACAACAGTTAAGTGAGCCGGAATTCCAGTCCATTCAGCAAATTTTAATTGGGGAATTAAAGGCGATTGATATGGTTATTAATGAATTTACACAACTATTTGAAATACATGAGAGTGAAACAGAAGAAGCGCCTATGTTAGATGAGAAGGCAGATCTAGAGAAAGGGACTGCATCTGATGAAACAAATTAATCGTTATATTGATTCTGTATTCTGTGGTCAAGATACGTTTTTGGATGAAGTGATTACTTCCATAAAAGAAAACGAAATGCCGCCGATATCGGTATCACCTTCTTCGGGTAAACTTTTAACGATGTTAGTTTCCATTTCTGGAGCGAAAGATGTTTTAGAAATAGGTGCATTAGGTGGATATAGTGGTATTTGTCTTGCAAGAGGTTTTGGAGAAGAAGGTACGTTAACTTCACTTGAACTTGAAGAGAAATATGCAGAGGTAGCGCATCGTAATTTACATAAAGCGGGACTTGGAAAACAAGTGTCGTATATGACTGGTGCTGCGTTACAAAGTCTTGAAAAATTAGCTGCAAGTAATAAGCGATTTGATTTCTTCTTTATCGATGCGGATAAGGAGAATTATGAAAATTACTTAACGTACTGCATTAAGCTTGCAAAGCCAGGTGCTTTAATTGTTACAGATAATGTTTTAGCTGGTGGTAGTGTAGTAGATGAAAGTGCGAAACAAAAACGTTATACAGAAGTTATGAAGAAGTTTAATGAAGTAGTAGCAACTCATCCAAGTTTAGAATCCGTACTCATTCCAATTGGTGACGGGATGACGGTTTCTAGAGTGAAGAAATAATTATTATCTTACAAAAGTGTAATGTTCATGTCATGTTTTTGAATTTCTTCTTTAAGCTCTGGGCTTTAAGATAAGAATATAAGAAAAAACATATGAGGTGAAGGAAATGAAAAGATACATTGCACTGTTTAGTATTTTAGTTGTATTTGCAAGTTTGTTAGTCGGTTGTGATTTAAACCGTATGGGTAAAGATGAGTATTACGTTCAAATTACAACTGATGGAATTGAGAAGAATGAAAAAGCTGATAACGGTGAGCCACATAAATCATTCGAGTATAAGTTACCTGCATTTGATAAAGAAGGTAAAGAAAAAGAATTAGAATTTACAGCTGTGAAAAACCTTCGTAAAGAAGCGTTCTTACGTGTATATCACTCAGATAAAAAAGGTGTAACAGCTTGGGAAGAAGTGAAGAAAGACGAGCTTCCAGCGAAAGTGAAAGAAAAATTAGGTGCGAAATAAGAAAGAAAAAGGAATTGACGAACAGGGTCAATTCCTTTTTTTATTTTCAAAATCTTCTTCTGAAATGACTGTAAAGCCATGTCTTTTAAATAAAGCAGTTGTTACCCCGTAACCAGTTTGTTTATTTCCGTTAAATTCTCCAGTGTAAATGGTAGCACTACCACAAGATGGACTACGTTCTTTCAAAATAATATATTCTGGGTGTAAATTTTTAATTTGTTCTAGCGCTTTATAAGCACCATTCACGAAAGATTCTGTGACATCTTCACCGTCTTTTGTCATCACTTTTGCTGTTCCGTCCAAAACGTCATCGCCATTCCCGCCAATAATTTCAGCTGAAGGACGAGGTGTTGGTAGTCCTCCTAATACTTCAGGACAAATGAGGATTGTATCTTCATTTTGCAGTAGTTCCTCTATTTTTGAAACAAGATTGTCATTCCCATCATACCGACAAGCGATACCACCTAAACAAGCGCTAATTACGATCATATTTTCATCTCCAATAAAAAAATATTAAATTCTACGCCAATTTCCCGTCCTGCTTCTTACTTATAAATGAGGTGATACAAATTGGGAAGCTTATATAATTTAATGAAACCATATAGTGAATTTCAAAGTAAAGAAGAGTTTAATGCATATCAAAAACAAGTGTTGAAATATTATCGATTTCAATTAAATAAAACGGATGCTACCATTATTCATTTTTTAGGAAAGTATGCAGTGAATGAGAAACAGAAAACAGTGGGGGTTGCCTGTCCGTTAATGGAGACGATTGCTATAAATGTTGAAAAAAGTATTCGTACAGTACGCCGCTCCATTGCCAAGTTAGAGGAATTAGGAATTATAAAGCGTGTTGCGACAAAAGAAAGGCATAAGCGCGGCGGGTATAGTGCGAACTTATATGTATTTCTTGCATCTGCAATTGACCGCATGGATGACCGTATGAAAATGTCCGCATGTGAAAGTGAGGATGATGCAGCTGGCTGTAGTGGAAAGGAGCAAAAAAGCGACGGGGAAACAATTCTTTCTAAAAACATTCCACAAATAAAAGAGAAAAGAAAAGGAACGTACGAGCTTGATGAGACGTATTGTCGTCACGATATACCAAAGCCTTTTATATACGCACTTGTGCCGATGACGCGTAATCCGAAGAAAATTAATATATTTTGGAGTAAGGTGGAACTTGCTTATAAAAAGAGCGGGTTACTAGAGCAAGGTGTTTTGCTAGATCAAATATTAGCTGATGAAGAAGTGTATGGAAACCTCATTTGGCGTGTGAAGAGTGTTGTGAGAGCGTATAAATACGGAGAAATCCGTAAAAATGTGAGGGCACTTTTATATAGTACAGTGCGGGATTTATTTTTAGAGGTTGGACTAGAGTGGGGAGCAGCTGTGAGAAGAAGTAGGGGGAAACCGTTATTTGATCCGTTTAAAAAGGAGCCATGCGTATAATACATGACTCCAAGTAGCTAGTCGAACTTTCTTACAACTGGAACACGAATCGCTACAAATAGTACGAAGACGATAACAGCGATTGCACCGCTTTTCATAACGGTTACGATTGGAATTCCTATTGCAAGTGCGATTGATGTGAATGCATAAGAAAGCGGGATAAAGCCCATTGATGATAGCATAAGTAAACTCATTACGCGTCCCATCATTTCTTCTTTTACTGTCGATTGAATCATCGCCATAAGAGGAACGATAGCCATTGCAATTGTAATACCGTAAAACATGCCAGCTAATAATGCTTGCCAAAGTACGGTGCTAAAGTTAATGGATAAGAAGAATACACCAGACAGTAGCATCATGATAATGCAAAATAGACCACGTCTACGATTAATATTTTTTAAACCGACAATGACAGCACCTATTGCCATTCCACCGCCCACAGATGCTTCTAAGTAACTAAACTGAAGAGAATCACCGTGCAGAACATTTTTAACGAAAAGCGGGAAACCGACTTGCATCGGACCAATTAAAAATAAGTTTAAAAAGGCACTACAAAGAAGGAAAGTTGAAAGGAATGGTGATTCTTTTACATATAAGATTCCTTCTTTAATAGAAGTGAACATGCCTTTGTCTGTATTTTGCTGTTCTGGCATCGTAAATTGTATTTTTTGAACGAGTATGGCTGCGACGATTAGTAATAAAATCGTGATCGAAAAGATCGTTTCATAGTTCGTAAATTTGATGAGAATGCCGCCAAGTACAGGACCTAAGATGACCGATGCTTGGTTTGTCATTTGTGTAAGTGAGTTTGCTTGTGTTAAACGGCTTTTTTCTACAAGTTCAGGTAAGATAGATCCGTCAGCTGACCAGAAAAAAGCATCAGCAAGTCCAAAGAATAAAGCGAATAAAGCAAATGTATACAGTGTTACATCACCTACGATGAACCATGTAAGAATGGTCGCGACGAGAATAGCACGAATAATATTAGAGTAAAACATAATGTTTTTTTTCGGGAATTTATCAGCTACAGCGCCGCCGATAATCATAAAAATAAGTCTTGGAACACTAAGAGCTACGAAAACAACACCGAGTGAAGCCTCAAGGTTTAATGTTTTTGCTATGTACCACGTTTGTGAAAAAGTAAAAAAGGCTAAAGCAAAACTTGAAAAGAGTGTAGCTGCCCAAAGAAAAAGGAAATTCGTATTTTTTAATAACGGTTTTCCGCTTCCCTCTAAAGCAGATTTATTTTGTTGTAGTTCCTCCATATTGCTTCCTTTCTATGTGACAAATTTAAACTAAAAAACCTGTTAACAATCGTTTTATACAGTTTCTAATATTTCTATACTGCACTTTCTCATTGTAGACAATAATGTTGGGTTTGCACAGTGGCTATTTAACGACAAAAAAGAAGATACCATTTGGTATCTTCTTTTTTGTCGTTCAGGCTAATGCAATATAAATATCCAATTGAACGTTGTTTGGATCTAACGCTCTTTCATCATAAAGCTCAAAGTCAGTTGTAAAAGCACGTTTGTTTTCTTTTGACCATTTCCAAATATATTCCCAAGCTTCGCAAACGACTTCAGCAACTGGTCCTTTTCTTGTTGTAAATACCGCATACGTAGCAGCAGGTATTGTCAAAGTTGTCATATTTTCAGGAACGTCCTCTAATGAAGAAACGGGCATGCCGATTGTAAATTGATATGTACCAGTTTCATCTGATTCGTAATTTGAATAGAAAGCGAATGTTTCTTTCGTTTGTTGATTTGGGATGTGATGCATGGTTTGTTCTTGGAAGTATCGGTTCCAGAGATGTGGGATTTTACCTTCAGTAGATGCCTCTATTTCATTTGTCGTCGTAATCGAAACGCCGATTGCTTGGAAAGCTTCTTTTTTTACGATAATCGGTTCTTTCATTTTAAAATCTCCCCCTTATTATATAGAACGTTTGTTCTTGTTTATTGTAACATATTTTGGAAGGGGGAGGTAGCGCAATAACAAAAGAACTCCTTTTGCGTAAAAGGAGTTCTTATCATTTCTATATTAAAACATACTAGAGCTGTGCATCGGTTGCAGTTTTGCGCTTGGATCGAAGTAAGCTTTTGCATTGTTTACTGCTGTTGGTGCTTCACCGAAGCCGCAAGCAATGAGTTTTACTTTTCCTTCATATGTACAAATGTCACCAGCAGCGTAAATGCCAGGAATATTTGTTTCCATTTTCGAGTTCACGAGAATGCTGTTTTTTTGTATATCTAAGCCCCAGTTTTTAATTGGTCCAAGGGAAGAAACGAAGCCGTAGTTTACGATTACATCATCAACATCGATAATAATTTTTTCTTCCGTTTTTACATGCTGAAGAACGACTTGTTCAATTTTGTCATCACCAATGAGTTCTACTGGAACGTACGGTGTACTTACTTCTGCACGAGAATTCATTAAGCTTTCTACGCTATGTTCATGCGCACGGAATTTATCACGGCGATGAACGATTGTAACTTTGTCAGCGATCGGCTCTAACATCATTGTCCAATCAACAGCTGAATCGCCGCCGCCAAATACTACGACGCGCTTACCAGCAAATTTATTCATATCATCAACGAAATAATGTAAGTTTTTCTTTTCATACTTTGCTGTACCTTCTAATTCTAAACGGCGTGGTTGGAAAGCACCATTGCCGGCAGTAATAATAACTGATTTAGAATAGTGGGTTTGCTTATTCGTAACAAGTTTAAATATACCGTCAGCTTGTTTCTCAAGCGTATCAACAGCTTCTTCTAAACAAACGGTTGGATCAAATTTCTTCATTTGCTCTTTTAAGTTATCAACTAACTCTTGTGCGCGCACTTTTGGAAATCCAGCTACATCATAAATGTATTTTTCAGGGTAGAGTGCGGATAATTGTCCGCCAAGTTGAGGTAAGCTTTCAATGATTTTTACACTTGCTTGTCTCATACCGCCATAAAATGCTGTGAACAGCCCTGTCGGACCACCACCAATAATTGTTATGTCGTAAACTTTTTGATTTTCTGCCACTTTCATTCCCCCTATAGATGGAATTTTGATATTGATTTCATATATTGTTCATATGTACACGAAAATCCTGCAAATGATGACACTTTCAAATAAATGATAGCATATTTGAGTTCATAATACTTCTGAAAACGACTGAATTGTGTGTAAGTTTTCGCATAGATGCTTTTTTAATTGTATAAAATAGGGTGAAAGGAAAATACATGAAAAAAAGGCTGAAAAACCCTTGAAAACGCTATGTTATTTTAAAATATTGATAATTCTCCAGACGCTTGAATTCTGGAATAAAACCGACTAATATAGGGAAGTATTATGTTAAATTTCTATGACAAAATTCGTACGATTTTTTGACTGCGTTTTGTTATGATATAGAATGTGATAAATTCCACATTCTTGACAAATAGAGTTTTTTGGTACTTGGTATTATTTTTCATTACTATTATATAAAGAAAAGGGTTGTGATTTGGTGAAGACTCCAAAAATCGTAGTTTTAGGTGCAGGTTATGGCGGGATGATTACGACTGTTCGTCTGCAAAAAGCATTATCTGTAAATGAAGCTGAAATTACGTTAGTAAACAACAACAGCTATCACTACCAAGCGACTTGGTTACACGAGAGCGCAGCTGGTACATTACAAGATGAAAAAATCTGTCTAGATATTCAAGACGTTATTGATACAAATAAAGTGAACTTTGTACAAGATACAGTAGTAGAAATTAAAGCTGCTGAAAAACGCATTATCTTAAAAGACGGCGAGTTAGAGTATGACTACTTAGTAATCGGTCTTGGTTTCGAATCAGAAACATTCGGAATTACAGGATTAAAAGAGCATGCATTCTCAATTGCTAACATTAATGCAACTCGTGAAATTCGTGAGCATATGGAAGCTAGTTTCGCTAAGTATGCAACTGAACAACGTGATGAGTTAGTAACAATCGTTGTTGGTGGTGCAGGATTTACTGGTATCGAGTACGTAGGTGAGCTTGCGAACCGTGTTCCTGAACTTTGCAAACAGTATAATGTACCACGTGAAAAAGCACGTATCATCTGTGTAGAAGCTGCTCCAACAGCACTTCCAGGTTTTGATCCAGCATTAGTAGAATACGCTGTAAAACAACTTGAGAAAAAAGGCGTAGAATTCCGCATCGGTACAGCAATTAAAGAAGCAACTGAAGAAGGTATTATCGTTGCAAATGGCGATGATACTGAATTAATTAAGTCTGAAACAGTAGTTTGGGCTGCAGGTGTTCGTGGTAACGGTATCGTGGAAGAGTCTGGCTTTGAAGCAATGCGCGGACGTGTAAAAGTTGATGAGTACATGCACGCTCCGGGATACGAAGAAGTATTCATGGTTGGTGACGCAGCGTTAATCATTAACGAAGAAATTAACCGTCCATACCCACCAACAGCACAAATCGCAATTCAACAAGGTTACAACATTGCACACAACTTAACTGTGTTAGTTCGTGGCAAGGGCGAGATGAAGAAATTCGCTTTCGATAATAAAGGATCTGTATGTTCTTTAGGTCATGACGATGCAATGGGCGTTGTTATGGGCAAAAAGTTAACAGGTTGGAAAGCTTCTTTCATGAAGAAAGTTATCGATAACCGTTACCTATTCTTATTAGGTGGACCTTTATTAGTTCTTAAAAAAGGTAAATTAAAGTTCTTTTAATATATAGTAGAGAAAAGCAGAAACGGCTAAGAGCTGTTTCTGCTTTTTTCATTTAAAAAATATAGTATAATATATAAAAAAGAAAGAATATTCTGTCCGTTCTAGTAGAGGAGGTTATTACATCATGGAGAAGCGAGGGAAAGTGTGGTTAGCTGTCAGTGGCCTAGTAGCTACAAAAGATGGCAGGTGGTTATTCGTTAAGAAGAAATACAGTGGATTAAAAGGGAAATGGTCTTTGCCGGCTGGTTTTGTAAATGAAGGTGAGACGGTTGATGAAGCTGTGAAACGTGAAGTGTTAGAAGAGACAGGCATTGTCGCTCATGTGAAGGGGATCATTGGTGTTCGATCGGGCGTGATTCGAAATGAGATTAGTGATAATATGATTATTTTCCTTTTGGAGCCTGAAGGAGAAAACATTATTGTACAGGAGAAAGAATTGTCTGAAGTAGCATTTCTACATCCAGATACGATTGCGGACGATCCGAATACGTCTGTACTTATTAAATATTTGTTAGAAAGAAAATCAGAATTACATCTTGAGATGGACAAAACATTAAATCCAGGAGAGCAATTTGGTTATACAGCCTATCATGTATTTACGGCGCATACGAAGGAGAGGGAGAAAGAGTGAGTATACCGGTACTACTTATTTCAATGATGTTATTTTTCATTTTGTTTTTTGGAATTGGATTTTTACTCAACATGATATTGCGAGCAACATGGGTAATGGTTATTGTGTATCCGATTGTTTGTATGCTTATTATTAATAAGGCGAGTATGTGGGATTATTTTTCAAAGCCAAAAGAAACATTTTCTTCATTTGGGACAAGTGTATCGCATTTAGGACAAGCGGATGTATTTATTTTATCGACTGGATTAGTAGGTGCTGCTTTAGCTGGAATTGTCATTAAGAAACTTCGGAAAAGCGGATATCAAATGTTTTAATCTCCAATTCATTTGGAGATTATTTTTTTGCATATTCCTTCATTGTATAGGGAATGATTAACGATGAAGGAGTGTGGAATATAAAAATGTTAAAACGATATTGTATTCGCATTATGATGACTTGTTTACTTGTATCCGCATTATGCGTAACATGGAATGCTTTCACAGGAGTTTCTTTATTAGAGATTGTAAAGAAATATGAGGGAACGAGTGCAAAAGAAGTACATGCAGCAGAAGTTAAGAGAAATGTTGCTCCGAGTAAAGAAGTGATAAATGCTTTAGAGCAGGCAAATGACTGGTCTAAATATCGTTCAATTGAAATGACCGCAACAGGTTATACATCGGGAATTGAGTCAACTGGCAAGAGGCCGGGACATCCGGAGTATGGTATTACATATTCAGGTGTTAAGGCGAAAAGGGATTTATATTCCACAATCGCTGCGGATTTACGTGTATTCCCGATTGGAACGATTCTCTTCGTTCCAGATTATGGGTATGGTGTAGTAGCTGATAAGGGCGGTGCTATAAAAGGAAACCGTCTCGATTTATATTATGATACGGTGAAAGATGTTTATAGCCAATGGGGTAAGAAAAAAGTAAATGTATACGTAGTGAAAATAGGAAATGGTAAGTTTACAGAAGAAGAGTTAACGATGTTAAATGAAGACGAAACGATGCAAGTGTTCCGTGGTCAATATTTAAAACAAAGATAGTCTAGTGGTAATTACGCTAGACTTTTTTTATTTCATAATAGAGATAATAGTAGAAGTTAGAATTGTCGCATTTTATCGAAAATAAAGTTATAATAAAGGTAGAGTAGAGAAATTTAGGGGGTCTGAACATGTTTCAAGTACAAAAAGAATTAGCAAGCCATGAAGCGGTAATTGTTGCCTTATTTGAAGAAGAGAAAACGAGTAGTTTTGTACAAGAACTGGACAAAGCGTTTGAAGGACAATTACAAGTTTTATTAGAAGAGAAAGAACTTTCTACTAAGAAGAAAGCTATTTCAAAAGTACATAGTTTAGGAAAAACAAATGTGAAACGTTATTATTTCGTTGGTTTAGGTAAGAAAGAATCTTATACGACGGAAACGTTACGTGCAGCTCTTGGTAAGGCTTTTAAAACACTGCAAGCAGCAAAAGTACAAGATGCAGCAATCTTACTGGATTCTTTCGTAACAGAGAAACTAGACGTGATTGATGTAGCTCACATTGCAGCAGAAGTACAAAATCTTGGTACATATGAATTAGAAACGTATAAATCAGATAAAAAAGATCGTGTGGAATTAGAGAAGTTCACGGCTATTACAGCGGAAGATGCACAAGAAATCGAAGCGGCATTAACAGTTGGTTACGTACATGGACATGCGACAAATTCAGCTCGTACACTTGTAAATATGCCGCCAAACGTATTAACAGCAACAAAGCTTGCCGAGTATGCTGTTGAGTTAGCGGAGAAGTATGATATGGATTATAAAGTTCTTGAGAAAGAAGAGATGGAAGAGCTTGGTATGGGTGCATTACTTGCAGTAAACCAAGGTAGTACAGAGCCGCCAAAAATGATTGCTCTTATTTATAAAGGTAAAGAAGAGTGGACAGATGTCATTGGATTTGTTGGAAAAGGAATTACATACGATACAGGTGGTTATTCTTTAAAACCGCGTGAAGGCATGGTCGGTATGAAAGGTGATATGGGCGGTGCAGCTGCTGTATTAGGTGCGATGGAAATTATCGGTGAACTTCGCCCAGAGCAAAATGTGATTGCTATTATTCCATCAACGGATAACGTTGTAAGTGGTACAGCATTTAAGCCAGACGATGTAATTACATCTATGAGCGGAAAAACAATTGAAGTATTAAATACAGATGCAGAAGGTCGTCTAGCATTAGCTGACGGTATTACGTATGCGAAAAAATTAGGTGCAAACTATTTGATTGATGTTGCGACATTAACAGGTGGAGTAATTGTTGCACTTGGAAATCATACGACAGGCGCAATGACAAATAATGAAGAACTGTTTGAGCAAGTGCTAGAGGCATCTATGGAAACAGATGAATCAATTTGGCAATTACCGATTTTTGATCGTGATAAAGAGCGCGTTCGAAACAGTAAGTTTGCTGATTTAAATAACTCACCAGGCCGTGAAGGACATGCGGTTATGGCAGGTACATTCCTAGGTGAATTCGCTGAAGATACACCGTGGGTACACTTAGACATCGCTGGAACATCTGAATCATCAGGAGCGCATGATTTAGGACCAGCTGGAGCAACAGGTGCGATGGTACGTACACTTGCAACACTTGTTGAACGTTTCGGAGAAGAATAAGATCATAAGAGAAGGCTGTTCCAACATTTTGGAACAGCCTTTTTTTATTGGTATGACTATGGTTGTCTTCTCACACAGTAACTCGTTTCATTTTACAAGGAAATCGTATATAAAGTCCCGTTTAAAGCAAATGAAGTGCGTCCCGTTTCTTCAGAGACAACTAAAATAAGTGCATCGCTTTTCTCTGATAAGCCAATTGCAGCTCTGTGACGTGTTCCTAGCTCAGGATCAACTTCTGTACTTCTTGTTAATGGAAGAATATTAGCAGCTGAAACAATATGATTATTTTTAACGAGAACGGCTCCGTCATGGAGAGGGTTACCTGGATAAAAAATCGATTCGAGCAGTGGTGCGGTTAAATGAGCATTTAATGTTGTTCCAGTTTGAATACAAGATTCAAGTGTCTCGTTTCGTTCCACAACAATAAGAGCACCGTGTTTTCTGGCGCTTAAATGTTGGACAGCTGTTGTAATGAACTGTGAGCTTTCCGTATAAGGTGATAAATACGCTTGAATATAGTATGTAGCTGCCAGTGTTTGTACATTTGCTAACATATGATGAATATCTTCCATCTTGCACAAAATACATTCATCTTCTTTATCAATTGCTTTTCTCATAATTGATAATTCTTTTTCAGCAATTTCAATCATTTGCTTTGTTTGTATTTTGAGCTCTTCTGACAAGCCCCATTCCTGCATAATCCTCATTCCCTTTAGTGGAGTATTTAGTCATAGTGTATACAAATATTCCTAGTAAAATCCTGTTAGATTGTAAAAAATATTGAGATACAGGTTGTTTTTTTCATATAATAAAGGTATGACAAGCGAGAGGAGATAGAAGTATGAACTGGAAACAAGAATTTAGTCGCTGGCTTTCATATGCAGAGTTAGACGCAGAACTAAAAGAACAGTTAGAAAACATGAAGCAAGATGAGAAGAAAATTGAGGATAGCTTTTATAAAAATCTAGAATTCGGCACAGGTGGTATGCGTGGTGAACTTGGTGCTGGTACGAACCGTTTGAATGTATATACAGTTCGTAAAGCAACACAAGGATTAGCGAAGTTTATTAAAAAGTTAGGTGAAGAAGCGAAGAAGCGTGGTGTTGTGGTAGCGTATGATTCTCGTCATAAATCACCTGAGTTCGCAATGGAAGTAGCTGCTACACTTGGTGCGCATGGTATTACAACATATGTGTTTGAAAGCTTACGTCCAACGCCAGTGCTTTCTTTCGCAGTTCGTCATTTACATACAGTGAGTGGAATCGTTCTTACGGCAAGCCATAATCCGCCGGAATATAACGGTTATAAAGTATACGGTGAAGATGGTGGGCAATTGCCTCCAAAAGAAGCTGATGAATTAATTAGCTACGTAAACGCAGTAGAAGATGAGTTAACAGTTGAGGTTGCTGATGTGGAGCAATTAAAAGCTGACGGTTTATTACATATTATTGGACAAGAAGTAGATGATGCATATGCTGCAGAATTGAACAATGTCATTATTAATAAAGAAATGGTACAAAAGGTTGGGAAAGACTTAAAAATCGTCTTCACACCACTACACGGAACATCAAATCTTTCTGTACGCCGTGGTTTAGAAGAAGTTGGATTTACAGATGTAACAGTTGTAAAAGAGCAAGAGTTACCAGATCCGAACTTCTCTACAGTAAAATCACCGAACCCGGAAGAACATGCTGCATTTGAGTATGCAATTCGTGACGGTGAGAAGGTAGGCGCAGATGTGTTAATCGCAACGGATCCTGACGCAGACCGCCTTGGTGTAGCAGTTCGTAATCACGATGGTGAGTTCCAAGTATTAACTGGTAACCAAACAGGTGCATTAATGCTTGATTACTTATTATCTCAAAAGAAAGAAAACGGAACACTTCCAGAGAACGGTGTTGTATTAAAAACAATCGTAACGTCTGAAATTGGCCGTACAATCGCGAAAGCATACGGTTTAGATACAGTTGATACGTTAACTGGATTTAAATTTATCGGTGAGAAAATTAAACAGTATGAAGAAAGCGGACAATACGAATTCCAATTCGGTTACGAGGAAAGCTATGGTTATTTAATCCGTCCATTCTGCCGTGATAAAGATGCAGTACAATCTGTTCTATTTGCATGTGAAGTAGCTGCATACTACAAATCACAAGGCAAAACGTTATACGATGGTCTATTAGAAGTATTTGCGAAGTACGGTTTCTTCCGTGAAGATCTTGTATCGTTAACACTAAAAGGAAAAGATGGAGCGGAACAAATTCAAGAAATGATGGCAACATTCCGTGAAAATCCTCCGAAAGAAGTAGCGGGCTTAACAGTTGTAGCAGTTGAAGACTATAAAGCGAGCATCGTTACATCTTTACAAGATGGACATAAAGAAGAGATTCACTTACCGAAATCAAATGTGTTAAAATATCAGTTAGAAGATGGTTCTTGGTTCTGCCTACGTCCATCTGGAACTGAACCGAAGATCAAATTCTACTTTGGTGTACAAGATAGTTCTTTACAAAATAGTGAACAAAAGTTACTTACTATTAAAGAAGATATTATGAATCGTTTATAATATAAAGTAATTTTAAGTAGTAGAGAACAAAAGGGAGTGAAGCCTCCCTTTTGTTCTATGTAAGGAAATAATGGTTATTGATTCTGACAGAAGAGAGGGTATTTTGTGATGAAAAGAGTAAGAAAAGCGATAATCCCAGCAGCTGGATTAGGAACACGTTTTTTACCAGCTACAAAAGCAATGCCAAAAGAAATGTTACCGATAGTAGATAAACCAACTATCCAATACATTGTAGAAGAAGCAGTAAAATCAGGAATCGAAGATATTATTATCGTTACTGGTAAAACGAAGCGTTCTATTGAAGATCATTTTGATAATGCATTTGAGTTAGAGCAAAACTTATTAGAAAAGAAAAAGTATGAGTTACTTGAAAAAGTACAGGCTTCTTCAAAAATGGTAGATATTCACTATATCCGTCAAAAAGAACCAAAAGGATTAGGACACGCCGTTTGGTGTGCACGTAAATTCATCGGTGATGAGCCATTCGCTGTTTTATTAGGGGATGATATCGTTCAGGCTGAAAAACCATGTTTACGTCAATTAATTGAAGAATATGATAAAACGCTTTCTTCTGTTATTGGTGTACAAACGGTTCCAGAAGATGAAACACACCGTTACGGAATTATTGACCCATTAGAGCAAGAAGGACGCCGTTACCAAGTTCGTAATTTCGTTGAGAAACCAGCAGCAGGTACAGCACCTTCAAACTTAGCAATTATGGGGCGTTACGTTTTAACACCTGAAATCTTCATGTTCTTAGAACAGCAACATGTTGGTGCTGGTGGCGAAATCCAGTTAACAGATGCTATTCAAAGCTTAAACGAAATTCAACGTGTATTCGCTTACGATTTCGAAGGAAAGCGCTATGATGTAGGTGAAAAGTTAGGATTCGTTCAAACAACAATCGAAATGGCACTGCAACACCCAGAATTACGTGATGACATGGTTGTAATGATGAAGAAAATTTTAGAAGAACATACGAATCAAGAGTCTTAATATAAAAAAGGAGTTGTTCCAGTAGGAACAACTCCTTTTTCTTATGAAATCGTCGAATGAGAATGCTGATAAGCAGAACGACGTACAGCGTAGTATATGCGAGGTGCGATAATAGCACCGATAATTGTAAATACAATATCTTTTACTGCGAACCACATCATAATCATCCAAGCAGCTTTATAGCTCATATTACCACCCATGAAGAGATTGACTGCCCCGTACATATAAGTAGTACCGATAATATAAGTTAAAATGATTCCTGTGAAAGAGGCAATTGCAAATGTAATGAATGTTGGTTTTTCCTTTTGTTCTACGAGTTTCCCTGATACGTAAGCAACGATAATAAATGCGATAATAAAACCACCAGTAGGATCTAACAGTGCTCCAAATCCAGCTTTGAAGTTAGCGAAGATTGGTGCACCTGCTACTCCAACAAGCATGTAAACCGTCATTGATAATGCGCCAAGTCTACTTCCAAGAAGAAGCCCTGCTAAAATTGCGAAAAATGGTTGCATAGATAATGGGATACCCGCTACTTGTAAGAATGGTGCCCAAGATACAATATTTGCACCAATGGCCATAAGAGCAACGAACATGGCAGCTAATGCTAAATCTAAAACATGAAGTCTTCTCATAATGTTAACCTCCTGTTGTTTTTAGGTTAACATTATCGTAGCGAAAATATTTACTTCTTGTCAATCAAAATATTTTGATAAGAAGGCTTCAAATAATCTCTTAGCAACGTATACGGAATACGAAATTGCGGAATTCCGCTAGAATAAGGAGCAATCTCATATAAAGGGAAATAAATGACTAGATTGTCCGGTTCTAAAAAGAAGTGGAACTTTTTCGTGCTCATGACCTTTTCAGTTGCATCGGGAAAATAAATGCTTTCATTTTGTTTAATTTGTCTTACAATCTCAGCACGAATTACTTCTTTATATGTATCTTCTTGTTGAAATAAATCATTTAAGCGTAGTAACTTTTTTTCGTTTAAATCAAATGTGTTTGCTTTCCACGTATAAAGACCGTGCGCACCACCTGTATATTGATAGTAATTCAAATATAGGCTGAGAAAAGGTGGCTTATTTAAGGAGACTTTATAATCAACATTCGCCACGTAAGGATGAAATGGCGTACTAGATCCTTCTGTTTCTTTATAATATTTTTTTGCGTCTTTTTCTAATTTGTTTTTAAATTTGTCAGTAGATTTTTTGTAATAGAAATTGAGCTTATTTTGAAATTTAGAATCGGAAAAATTGTGAAAAGAAGGTCTGTTAATTTGATATTCTATATAAGGCTTCTTACCTTTTTGCGTTACAGTCTGAACATCGATTGTCAGATTAGATGTTTTGGCGGCTAGTGCACAATTTGGTACAATAGTCAGCAAGGAGAACATAAGTAATAGTATATAAAATTTCTGTTTCATTTAAGTGAAACCTCCTTATATAAGTGTTATACGTAGTTTGAAAAAAAACAGGTAAAATTATACATTTAATTACAGTGAGAGAAGGGGGAAGCGATATGGCAAAAACTTTAATGGATTCACTTGGAATTGAGTTGTTAGAGATGACAGAAGATAAGGTGGTTGCTACGATGCCTGTTGATGAGCGTACGCATCAGCCGTTTGGTTTTCTACACGGTGGTGCATCTCTTGCATTAGCAGAAACAGTAGCAAGCGTTGGCTCATACAATTTAATTGATCAAGAGAAATGCATCTGTTTTGGTCTAGAAATTAATGCAAATCACATTCGCTCAAAGAAAGATGGAATTGTAACAGCAATCGGGACACCGATACATAGAGGAAATTCAACGATGGTTTGGGATGTGCGTATTATTGATGAGAATGACGATTTATTATGTATCTCAAGATGTACAGTAGCAATTAAAGAAAAACGTGAAAAGTAAAAAAGAGGCGGCTCTCATGAGCAGCCTCTTTTTCTTATAATTAGAACTGGATTTTCTTCTCTAAGAAACCTTTTAGTTCGCTAATTGGCATACGAACTTGTTCCATTGTGTCACGGTCACGTACTGTAACAGCTTTGTCTTCAACTGAGTCGAAGTCGTAAGTGATACAGAATGGTGTACCGATTTCGTCTTGACGACGGTAACGTTTACCGATAGAACCAGTTTCGTCAAAGTCTACCATGAAGTCTTTAGCTAATTCTGCGAATACTTCAGTAGCACCTTCAGATAGCTTTTTAGATAATGGTAAGATAGCTGCTTTGTATGGCGCTAAAGCAGGGTGGAAACGAAGAACTGTACGAGAATCGTTTTCTAATTGCTCTTCTTCATATGCATCACATAAGAATGCTAATGTTACGCGGTCAGCACCTAAAGATGGCTCGATGCAGTATGGTACGTAACGCTCATTCGTTTGTGGATCAATATAGTTAAAGTCTTCGTTAGAGTGTTCCATGTGACGTTTTAAATCGAAGTCTGTACGAGATGCTACGCCCCATAGTTCGCCCCAACCGAATGGGAATTTGAATTCAATATCAGTTGTTGCGTTACTGTAGTGAGATAACTCTTCTTCACCGTGGTCACGAAGACGCATGCTTTCTTCGTGCATACCAAGTGAAAGTAACCAGTTCTTACAAGTTTCACGCCAGAATGCGAACCACTCTAAATCTTCACCAGGCTTACAGAAGAATTCAAGTTCCATTTGTTCGAATTCACGTGTACGGAATGTGAAGTTACCAGGCGTGATTTCGTTACGGAAGCTTTTACCGATTTGGCCAATACCAAATGGAAGCTTTTTACGCATAGAGCGTTGTACGTTTTTAAAGTTTACGAAAATACCTTGTGCTGTTTCAGGACGAAGGAAGATTTCGTTTGTGCTAGACTCTGTAACACCTTGGAATGTTTTGAACATTAAGTTGAACTGACGGATTTCAGTGAATTCTTCACTACCGCAATCAGGACATTTTACTTCATGTTCTTTCATTAAGTCAGCCATTTGGTCGAAAGTAAGACCGTCAACAACCATTTCGATGCCTTTTGCATCTAATGCATCTTCAATTAATTTGTCAGCACGGTGACGCGCTTTACATTTTTTACAGTCGATCATTGGATCGTTGAAGTTACCAACGTGACCAGAAGCGATCCAAGTTTTTGGGTTCATTAAAATAGCTGCGTCTAAACCAACGTTATGTGGAGATTCTTGAATGAATTTTTTCCACCAAGCTTTTTTAACGTTATTTTTTAATTCGATTCCAAGTGGACCGTAATCCCAAGTGTTTGCAAGACCACCGTAAATTTCAGAACCAGGGAAAACAAAACCGCGATGTTTCGCTAAGTTTACTACTTGTTCCATTGAATACATAAGAAAATCCTCCTTTTGAAAGTTAACGTATTGGCGATGACGTGCTCAGGTGCTGGTGAAACGAACAGTATATGCTTTGAAAAACATAAAAAAACGCTCATCCCAAGGCTTAATTGCCTAGGGACGAGCGTTTGCCCGCGGTTCCACCCTAGTTGATACACAAAAGGTGCATCCACTTTATCACGTATTGCTCGAGACTGCCGTTTCCTTGCAGCTTCAGGCTTTCACTATCCCTGAATCGCTTTTTGTGCAAGTACTTATAAGTCCGTCATCGCTACTTATATTAATAATAATGAACATATTCTAACACGTTCTTTTTTAAATCTCAATAGAGGAACGCGTCTATCTATGATAGAGTCTCGCCTATTTTTTCGTTATTTATTCCGTAATTTTGTTTAATGTGCTTAATTGCTTCACGTTTACTGAGCGGGGCAAGTTCGTTATTTTGCACGTATTCCCATACTACATCGGGCTTTGTTTTTGCATATTCGCGAAGGACCCAGCCAATCGCTTTTTGAATGAAAAATTCTTTTGAAGAATGTAGTTGTCCAATAATCCAGAAAAGAAGTTCTTCATCCATCTTTTGTTTATATTTTAGCTGGAATAAAATAGCGGCGCGTTGTAACCATATGTTATCTGATGCAATCCATTTTGGAATATAGGCAGAAATTAATTCTGGATGTTTTAAAAAGATACCACCTAAAAATGTAGGAACGATGCTATCAACAGTATCCCACCAAGACTTCGTAACAATCAGTTCTTCTAAGAAGGGGATATGAGTTTCGTTAATATGCTTTTTATATTTTTGCATAATATCGAGTGCTACTGCCTGAAATTCACGTTCTGGTAAATCCCAAAGTTCACGTACGATAATTTGGAAGTCTTTTGGATCTGGGAGAGTATGTATTTGAATAACGTCTTTTAACAACTGTCTTCTCTCGGGAGTTTGAATACCGAGAAACGGGAAGTGATTTTTCATATAACGTGCCATCGGTTCTGCTTTTTTAGGATTTTGATTTGCTGTGAAGTGCTCTTGTAAAGCTTTTACAAATGGGTGCATAAGTAGGTTCTCCTCTCTTATTATCTTGCTTATTTTATTATACAGAGAGTTTGGATAAATTTTAAAACATAACTTGCAATGCAACGAAATATGTTGAGAGTAGAGAGGAGAGGATGAGATGGAAGATCAGGGTTTACTAGCAGGTTTCTTTGCTCTTAGTTTTGCGTTTATTCTTGTTGTATTGATTTGGGCAATTATTGCGTATTTATTAACGGCTTTTGCACTGTATACGATGGCGAAAAATGATGGTGCAACGGATGGTGCTCTTGCGTTTATTCCTTTTGTAAATAGTAAGATATGGGGCGACTTAGCGAAAGATAAATTACCAGACTTCTTAAAAGAAGAAGCAGGATGGAAAGTATTCGGCATATATGTCGCGTGTTTCATTTTTAACTTCGTACCAATTCTATATTTAATAGCAACAGCTGTATCGATTGTACTATCTATTTATCTTATCTACGCAATTTTAGATAGGTACGGAACGAACTCTATATTATTTACAATTATTCATACAATCACGTTTTCGGTTTTCTTACCGATTCACTTATTTATTATTCGGAATGAGCCGGTAAGGTATAACGAGTAGATATATGTGGGGAGCTGTTCCGAAGATGTTTTGGAACAGCTTTTTGTTGGTAAAGTGATATTTCGTTGACTAAGAAAAAAGGGCTGCCACATAGGACAGCCCTTTTTTACTACATAAGGTAGCGTACATAAATATAAATATGAGAAATGATTAATGAAACGATCATAATTGGGAAACCAACTTTTAGGAAGTCCATGTAGCTAAACTTATGTCCTTCGCGGCTTGCGATACCTGCAACGATTACGTTAGCAGAAGCCCCGATTAATGTTCCGTTTCCACCCAGACAAGCACCTAATGCTAATGCCCACCATAATACGTCGATTTGTGCGTCAGAAGGTGATAATCCTAGCCCAACTGCCATATCGTTAATAAGTGGGATCATTGTTGCAACGAATGGAATGTTATCAATTGTTGCTGAGGCGATACCAGATACCCATAAAATAAGGATAGATGCGTAAGAAATATCTCCGCCCGTTATGCCAATTACTTTTTGAGCTAACATTTTGATAAGACCGATATCGATAAGTCCTCCAACGAGTACGAATAGTCCTGCGAAGAAGAAGATTGTTACCCATTCAACACTTGCGAATACTTCTTCAATTTCATGTTCTTTCACACCAATTAGCATAAGAACAGTAGCACCAGTTAAAGCGATGATAGCTGCATCAACGTGGAAGATTGAATGAGTCATGAAACCTACAATCGTAAGTCCAAGTACTGTTAAAGATTTTTTCATTAATAATGGATCTTTAATGTATTGCTTTTCATCGAGGCTCATTAATTTTTTAACTTGTACAGGATCAGCAATTAATTGTTTGCGATACTTAAAGTAAAGTATTGTCGCTGTCACACCAATAATAATGATTACGATAGGTGCTAAGTTAAATAAGAACGCATTGAAATCTAAATGCTTATTTGCAGAACCGATCATAATGTTAGGTGGATCACCAATTAATGTTGCTGTTCCTCCAATGTTTGAAAAAATAATTTCAGAAAGTAAATAAGGAACAGGATTTACTTGCAGTATGCGCGTAATAGATAAAGTAACTGGAACAACAAGAAGTACAGTTGTAACGTTATCTAAAAATGCGGAACCAAGCGCAGTAAGTAAGGAAAGTGAAATTAAAATTTTAATTGGATTTCCTTGTGCTCCTTTTGCTGCTTTAATGGCAACGTATTGGAAGACACCCGATTTACTCGTAATGTTCACTAAAATCATCATACCGATGAGTAGTGTAATCGTCCCCCATTCAATATGTTTCGTAAAGGCGTTGTGTAAATCAACGACCCCCATAATTACCATGAGTGCTGCACCAAGAAGTGCGATGACAGCGCGATTAATTTTTTCAGAAATAATAATGGCATATGTAATTAAAAAGACTGCGATAGCAAAATAATACTGCCAGTTTGCGAGCTCTTGCGTTGTTTCGTGCAAAACTCTCATCTCCTTTCATTCACTTTTATTAGTGTGTCAAAAATTAACTAGATGAAACACACATAACGTCATTATAAATTAGAAAAATGTCGGATGTAAATGAAAGGGCTTATTTTGTTATATTTTCTGCAAAGGTCATTTTTTCGTATTTTTAAAAATATTTGCGGGCATTTGACATATATATAAGATACATCCAATCTGAATATTTAAAATGGAATTAGCATTCGAGCTTGTTCGTGTAGGAGTGTCAAATAGAAAGGAATGACAAAGATGATAAGGAAGGGATCGTATGGATGAACAACGATTTTTATTTTTGGATTTTGAGTTTACGATGCCCCAGCACAGAAAAAAACCAAAAGGATTTTTCCCGGAAATTATTGAGGTAGGACTCGTTTCGGTTGTTGGCTGTAAGGTAGAAGACACATATTCAGCTCATGTTAGGCCGAAAACTTTTCCTTCTTTAACGGATCGATGTAAGAAATTTTTAGGAATTAAACAAGAAGCTGTAGATAAAGGAATTTCGTTTCCAGAACTTGTTGAAAAACTTGTAGAATATGAAAAGAGATGTAAACCAACCATTGTTACGTGGGGAAATATGGATATGAAAGTGTTGAAGCATAATTGTGAAATGGCGGGAGTCGACTTTCCTTTCTTAGGACAGTGCCGTGATTTATCAATGGAGTATAAGAAGTTTTTTGGTGAGAGAAATCAAACAGGATTGTGGAAAGCGATTGAGGCGTATGGAAAAGTTGGGACGGGTAAGCATCATTGTGCGCTAGATGATGCGATGACGACGTATAATATTTTTAAATTAGTAGAAAAAGATAAAGAGTATTTAGTGAAACCAGCACCTCCAACATTAGGAGAACTCATTGATTTTTCAAAAGTGTTAAAGAAAGTGAGTACACAGTAACGACCAAATTGCACAGTATGTAATTTGGTCGTTTTGTTTTTTATCCCGCATTAACGGGCAGTAAGACCCCCACCTCAAAATTCAGCGAAAGCAAAGAAGTTAGGTGGGGGTCGGGCTGCCCGTAAAAGCCCGATTGGTTCAACTAATAATCAGTGGGGGATGAAACCCCCACTGATTAAAGTTTCACTTTATAGTTTGTAGTCTTTTTTTAACTGCTCTAATGTTTCTAGACTACGAACCGCAAAAGGTGAATCATCTTCAGAAAATGAATTCATTTGAGTTTCTAATGACAATTTGAGTGACTCTGTATACTCCGGAATTTCTCCTTCATATTTCTTCACCATTTGCTCTGGAATGTTCGTCTGTTCACGGAAAGCTAAAGCGCGTCTTTCATGGAAAAATGGTACGTCCGCTTGTTTTACGTTATGTAAGTCACCTTGCACTGGATGTTTTAAAACAGCTAATACTTTTACGACGTAACTGCCAGGACGGCTATTTGTAACTTCACCGATGTATTTTCCAGTCTTATAAATACCAGTAACGATCTC
Source organism: Bacillus sp. Brlt_9 (assembly GCF_051948935.1). NCBI lineage: Bacteria > Bacillati > Bacillota > Bacilli > Caryophanales > Bacillaceae > Bacillus > Bacillus sp. Brlt_9. Next base: position 48,808 of record NZ_JAYJLO010000015.1, read on the forward strand.
ACCAATTTCAATTGTTTCTCTCATATTTTTCACCTCAAGTTTATAGTAAGGAAAGTAAGAGGAGGAGTCAAAGAAATCATTCGCTTTCGGAACGACCCCTTGAGAATATGAATCGGTTCAACTATAATTTTAATAATATAACAGAAAATTCTGATGTTTTTTGAATCCTATAATAAGGAGTGGTGTTCCGTATGATGCCTTTATATTTTCCGGAAGATAAAACAGAATATATTATTCCAGGGATTGTTTGTGTTCTATTTATTATTGGCGCGATTGCTACGTGGCGCATGTTCATTCGTGTATCAAAACGAGAAGCAGAGCAATTACAGAAAGTTGAAGAAAAACTGTTAGCTGAAAAGAAACAGTAACTCATTTTTGTATGTTTCCCTCTATGCTCGGACAATCTAAGGACAGAATGTATTTTGGAGGGAATAGAATGAAAAAACGGCTTTTTTTCAGTTGTTGTTTATTATTTCTGATGGCAGGTTGTGACCAAGGAAAGCCGAAAGAAATCGACGTGAAATTACATAATGCTTCAGGCGATGAAGTGGGGACTGCGAAAGTAGTGCAGCAAACAAGCGGAGTGAAAATTACGATTAAAGGGGAAGGGTTCGCACCTGGCCCGCACGGCATACATGTACACGAAATTGGTGAGTGTAAAGCACCACGTTTTGAATCAGCTGGGAATCATTTTAACCCTGATAATAAAAAGCATGGCCTTCTTAATCCGAAGGGCCCAGAAAACGGTGATTTACCGAACGTAATCGCAGACGGTTCTGGAAAAATTAAGGCAGAAATCGATGCGCCGCACATAACGCTTGAAGAAGGAAAAACGACAATTCATAGAAAAGATGGAGCGTCTATTATTATTACAGAAAACGCTGATGATGGGATGACACAACCGACAGGTAAATCAGGTGATCGAATTGCTTGTGGTGTTATTGTAAAAAAAGCGTCGGATATGAAGAAAAAGTAAAAGCTACCGTGCGCGGTAGCTTTTTTTGTGAAACGATTATATCAGCGATTATTGGAATATATCGACCGCAACTCAAAATATATCGGCGATTATTGGAATATATCGACCGCAACTCAAAATATATCGGCGATTATTGGAATATATCGACCGTAACTCGAAATATATTAGCGATTTTTAAAATATATCGACTTACCGACAAAATATAAGAAAGGAGGATAGCCAAAATAGCCTCCTTTCTTATCATGAAAACGTATGGCGCAGTCTATTTAAAATTTCTTCTAAAACAGATCTTGGACAGCCGATGTTAATTCGAATATGTTCTTCGCCGCCTAATCCGTATTTTTCACCAGGCTCAACGATGATTTTTCCTTTTTCCTCAAGTAATGTGGTACGTTCGTCTTGAGAAAGCTGTAGGCGAGAGCAATCAATCCACAATAAAAAACTACCTTCTGGTTTCGTTACAGAAAGAGCAGGTATGTGATCATTAATATATTTACAAGCGAACCTAGCGTTATCTTCTATATATAATCGAATTTCATTTAGCCAATCGTTACATTCTGTATAGGCACTTTGCATCGCTGTATAGGCAAATGTATTTAATCCGTGGAAACCTTGTCTATATTGGATAGATGTGAAGGCTTGACGGAGTTTTTCGTTTGGAATGATAATGATCGATGCTTGTAATCCAGCGATATTAAATGTTTTACTCGGAGCCATACAAGTAATCGTACGTGCTGCTAATTCTTCTGATAGAGAAGCAAATGGTGTATGAGTACGATCTCCGTAAATAATATCGGCATGAATTTCATCTGAGACAACAATTACATTATATTTTGTACATAATGCTCCGAGCTTCGTTAGCTCGTCTTTCGTCCAAACGCGTCCGATAGGATTGTGAGGACTACAAAGAAGCATGAGTTTCATACCTTGTTCAAATTGTTTTTCTAAATGATCGAAGTCTATCATATATGCGCCATCTTGTTTATATAATGGACTCACGCATAATTGTCTATTGTTTGTTGTAATCATTTCGAAAAATGGTGGATAAATAGGTGGTTGTACGAGAACGGATTCATTTTCTTTTGTGAAGGCCTGTATGCTCGTACTAAGAGCTGGAACGATTCCCGCGCTAAAGACAATCCATTCTTTTTGAATATCCCAGTTGTACTGTTTTTTTGTCCAGTTACAAATAATATCTCCAATATTTTCGGGAGGAAGTGTATAGCCGAAAATAGGATGCTCGATACGTTTCTTTAAAGCAGTTTGAATTGGTTGTGGTACTTCAAAATCCATATCAGCAATCCAAGCATGGATAAGTTCTTCGTTTTTATACGTATCCCATTTTGTACTATGAGTTCCACGTCGATTGACTGTTTTATGAAATAGTTGCATAAGTTTGCCCCCTTCTTCTGTAAAACCGTTAAGTTATGAAAGTACTCTCTCTTCTTATAGAATAGCTGATGTGATAGGATAAAGAAAAGTATTAAAAAGTGAAAAGGCGGGAAGCGAATGGGTACATATGAAAAGATGATAGAGGTTGTGAAGAATTGGGATCCGTTTCAAATGGGACCGGAGTTTTATGAAACAGAAGCGAGCGATGTTGTGAACGTCGTCAGTGTGTTTGACGATTCGAAATATATCGCAAAGAAGATTCAACATATATACTTTATGTCTTTTGAGGAAGTACCTGCGCTTGAAAAATGCGAGAAGTTAGCTGTGGAATTACTTGTAATAAAAGAAGGCGGAAGTTGTTCATTGTAGGCTGTCGGAATTTCCGACAGCCATTTATCCCGCGTTAACGGACAGTAAAACTCCTACCTCAAAATTCAGTTGGAGCAAAGAAGTTAGGTGGGAGATTAACTGTCCGTAAACGTCCGATTGGTTCAACTAATAATCAGTGGGGGATGAACAAAACCCCCACTGATTAAAGTTTCACTTTATAATTATTGCGCAGAAAAAGCGATGATTTCTTCATAAACATGTTCAGGTTTTTCTTCAGGTAGTAAATGCCCTGTGTTTTCGTAAGAAATGAATTTCGAATTCGGTAAATCTTTGTGTAGACGATGACCTACATCTACTGGGACGACACGATCTTTTTCACCCCAAATGAGTAGTGTAGGTGTTTCGATTTTTTGTAATTCAGTTGAAGATAAGTCACCTTCACGATCTCGTATCATACGAGTCAAAGCGGGGAAGATACGGTTGTCATAAAAAGGAGCGGAGTAACCTTCCTTCATCTCATCATCAATTAAGGAGTGATCATGAACGACATTCATTAAGTTATGAACGATGCCGCGCCTTATAATCCAGTTCTTTACGTACAAATGAAAGAACGGTAAATAAGAAGAGTACAGTAAAGGTAAAGCTGCGCGTGCTAAATAGCTAGAGCTGCATAGTAAAATTGTCTTTGAAATTAATTCAGGGCGTATACGGTTTACATAAAGAGAAATTTGGCCACCCATAGAATGTCCAACTAACACAATATTGGAGAGAGATAAGTGTTCAATTAAATCGATAATAACCGTTGCTAAATTGTGATAAGAATATTTAAATAGATGCGACTTATCACTTTTTCCGAACGGTGGTAAATCAAGAGCAATTACTGTTCCTTCCTTCGATAGTAAAGGGATAAGACGGCGGTAACTGAATGAAGAAGATAAAAAGCCGTGAACGAGTACGAAAGTAGGACGTTCTGTTTTATTGTCATGTTCATACAATTCGTAATGAATAGTAGTGCCGCGAGTGGAAAAAGTGAAATAAGGACAAGTATATTCGTGATTCATTTTTTGTCACTCCATTGATTTTTGTTCATATCATCTCCAAGGCAGAAAAAAATATGTTAACAAAAAAAGGCAAGATGACGGTGTCATCTTGCCTTTCGCTTATTCATCATTACCCGCGAACAATATGAGGCGGTGTTTTTCCTTGTAACCCTGCAACTAAATTTTCAGCGGCTGTCATAGCCATTTGCTGCCTCGTTTTTAATGTTGCAGATCCAATGTGTGGTAAAGTAACAACATTTTGCAAGGATAAGAGCGGATTGTCTTTTTGAATCGGCTCTTGTGTAAAAGTATCGATGCCTGCTGCAAAGATTTTCTTTTCTGTTAAGGCATGAATTAACGCTTCTTCATCGACTGTTTTCCCGCGAGAAGCATTGATGAAGATTGCCGTTTCTTTCATTAATGAAAATTCCTTTTCTCCGATAAGATGATACGTTTCATCTGTTAATGGAGTAAGAAGAACGATAAAGTCAGATTGCTTGAGTAGCGTCTGTAAATCACAATATGTAGCATCGAATTTTTGCTCCGCTTCTTCTTTACGGCGACGGTTATAATAAAGAACATCCATATCAAATCCGAATTTTGCTCGTTTTGCAACGGCTTCTCCAATTCGGCCCATGCCGATAATGCCGATTGTACTATGGTGTACATCTAGCCCGAAGTGCTCTTTTCCAATTTCGGCATTCCATTCACCATTTTTTACGTAGGAGTCAAGTTCGCAAACACGGCGACCAGCAGATAACATAAGAGCAAAAACGAGGTCAGCTACTGTATCATCTAATACGTATGGTGTATTCGTTCCGATAACATTGTGCTTTTCCATCGCTTGTAAATTAAAATTATCGTAACCGACAGAAATGTTGCTCACTACTTTTAAGTTAGGAGCTACCTCTAATAATTCTTCATTAATAGCAGATCCAAAATTTAATAAACCATCTTTATCTTGTATTTTCTCTAATAGGACATCACGAGGTACTTTCTCATTTTTCTCCCATTTTTCATAATCGCAGTGCTCTGATAAATATTTTTCTACAAATGTTGGAACTGGCTCGGCAATATAAACTTTTGGTTTCACGGTTCCATCCCCTTTCGCTTTATCACGCATTTTTCGGCTGATTAAAGTTTCACTTTACCCCGCTTTAACGAGCAGTAAGACTCCCACCTAAAAGACGATTGAGGCAAAGAAGTGAGGTGGGAGATCAACTGCTCGTAAAAGTCCGATTGGTGTAGGCTAATAATCAGCGGGGTAAAGCATTCCACTGATTAAAGTTTCACTTTATTTTGACATAATTCACTAAAAAAATCTTCTTTTCAAAATGGAAAGGGTATTTGTATAATTTAGACACAAACGAAAAGGAAGGATGATTTATATGGTGACGGAAAAGGAATTAGAATTATTAGCTTGTCTTGAAAAAAATAGTCGATTAACTGTAGATATATTAGCGAAGCTGTTAAATATAGAAGTAGAAGAAGTAAAGAAAATGGTTGAAAAATTAGAAGCGGAAAAGATTATCGTGGATTATGTAACACATATCGATTGGACGAAGGTGAAAGAACATACAGGTTTAACGGCGATGATCGATGTGAAAGTTACGCCAAAGCACGGCGTTGGGTTCGATGCGGTTGCTGAACAAATTTATCGCTATTCAGAAGTAAAGTCTGTGTATTTAATGTCAGGGACATACGATCTTTCTATTACATTAGAAGGAAAGACAATGGGAGAAGTCGCGATGTTTGTTTCTGAGAAATTAGCAACAATTGAATCTGTCGTTTCTACGACAACGCATTTCATTTTGAAGAAGTATAAGCATGAGGGAATTATTTATGAAAAAAACGATGATGATAAGCGAATTGTGGTGACACCATGAAGCAATTTGAACTATCTAGAGCAGCAGAATCGTTACAACCATCTGGTATTCGAAAGTTTTTCGATTTAGCAGCAAATATGAAAGGTGTTATTTCTCTTGGAGTAGGAGAGCCTGACTTCGTTACACCTTGGAATGTGAGGCAAGCGTGTATCCGTTCTTTAGAACAAGGATATACGTCATATACAGCAAATGCAGGATTATTGGAGCTCCGTCAAGAAATAGCAAAGTATCTAAAAAAACAATTTGCAGTATCTTATGATCCGAACGATGAAATCATTGTTACAGTTGGAGCGAGTCAGGCGTTAGATGTAGCGATGCGTGCCATTATAAATCCTGATGATGAAGTAATCATTATTGAACCGAGTTTCGTTTCGTATGCACCGCTTGTAACATTAGCTGGAGGAGTTCCGGTTCCGGTCGCGAGTACTTTAGAAAATGAGTTTAAAGTGCAACCAAAGCAAATTGAAGCAGTTATTACAGCGAAAACAAAGGCAATTTTACTTTGTTCACCAAATAATCCAACAGGTGCAATGCTAAATAAAAGCGAGCTTGAAGAAATAGCATTGATTGTTGAGAAGTACAATTTAATCGTATTATCTGATGAAATTTATGCAGAACTTGTATATGACGAAATATATACAAGTTTCGCGAGTATTAAAAATATGCGCGAGCATACGATTTTAATTTCAGGATTTTCAAAAGGATTTGCGATGACAGGATGGCGCCTCGGTATGATTGCAGCTCCTGTTCATTTTTCGGAATTAATGCTTAAAATTCACCAGTATTCCATGATGTGTGCACCGACGATGTCTCAGTTCGCAGCACTTGAAGCGTTACGCGCGGGGAATGATGAAGTAATTCGGATGAGAGATAGTTATAAGAAACGCCGTAATTTTATGACGACATCTTTCAATGAAATGGGATTAACATGTCATGTGCCTGGCGGAGCATTTTATGTCTTTCCTTCTATTTCTTCAACTGGTCTATCTTCGGCGGAATTTGCAGAACAGTTATTATTAGAAGAAAAAGTGGCTGTTGTACCTGGAAGTGTATTTGGCGAAAGTGGTGAAGGATTTATTCGTTGTTCGTATGCAACATCGCTTGAACAGCTTATGGAAGCAATGAAGAGAATGGAACGGTTTATAGAGAATAAAAAAAGGACAAAACACAATACGTTTTGTCCATAAAAGGGGGGGAATACTAGAAAGCCATGTGTTAGTATTCTATCCCAATATTGGAGAATTATACTTACTTAAGGAAATTTTTTCATGAATTTTGAATGAGTTCTGTCATAGTGGTATAATTTACTAATATAAGGTATGCGTATCCTGATTCGCTTTACTTAGGATACGTATTAACTAATCGGATATTTAACAATAAATCATCTGCTTTGCTATCTACAATTGTAGAGAAAATGGTAAACGTATGGGAGTGTTTCATATGTCAGAACAATATACAACAGGAGTGGTTGTAACAGGGAAAGTGACTGGGATTCAAGATTACGGTGCATTTGTAGCGTTAGATGCAGAAACACAAGGACTTGTGCATATATCTGAAATTACAAATGGATATGTAAAGGATATTCATGACTTTTTAAAAGTCGGCGATACAGTAGAAGTAAAGGTACTTTCAATTGATGAAGAACACAGAAAAATGAGTTTATCGTTAAAAGCAGCGAAAAGAAAACAAGGACGGATTCTTATACCGAATCCATCTAAGGACGGCTTTAATACGCTGCGAGAAAAGCTAACAGAATGGATTGAAGAGTCCGAGTTAACAAAGTAAAAGAGGAGCGCATATGAGCGTTCCTCTTTTACTTTGTCTTATGATATATATTTGCAAATATGATTGCATGCAATCATATTCGTATGTCGGAGGTGAAGTAAAGACATACTGACTAGCGAATTTCGTTCGTTTCTGGGTGAGTGCCAAGATTCTCTGATGGTTTAAAGAGTAAACCAAGATTGATAAGCCCAGAAATACCGACGATGCCGTAAATAATACGTGCCAGAGCTGAGTTTTGTCCACCGAAAATGGCTGCCACTAAGTCAAACTGGAAGAACCCGATTAGTCCCCAGTTCACAGCACCAATTACAGTAAAGACTAATGCGATACGTTGCAGAGTACTCATGAAAAAGCCCCCCTTAATTGTGAAGCGTGAGCAAGCGATGAGTTAATTAACTCTTTTATAGAATGGTGTAGTTATGTTGTTTTTATACATAAAAAATATAAGAAAAAGGATGTATATACATCTATACCGAAAAATGCGAATTTTTATGCAAAAAATGAACTTTTTCTAAAAAATATATATTGGTTACGTTTACAATTACCTAATCGCTTGATTTACAACTTCAGTTTCGCTAAAGTGAATACAGAAATACATATACATTATTGGAGGGAAAAAGATGAGTACACATGTAACGTTCGACTATTCTAAAGCGTTATCCTTCATCGGTGAACATGAAATCACTTATTTACGTGATGCAGTGAAAGTAACACATCATGCAATCCACGAAAAAACTGGAGCTGGGAACGATTTCCTTGGGTGGGTAGACCTTCCGCTTCAATATGACAAAGAAGAATTTGCTCGCATTCAAAAATGCGCAGAAAAAATTAAAAATGACTCTGACATTTTACTTGTTGTAGGTATCGGTGGTTCTTACTTAGGAGCACGTGCAGCAATCGAAATGTTAAACCATTCTTTCTACAACACACTTTCTAAAGAACAACGTAAAACTCCACAAGTGCTATTTGTTGGACAAAACATTAGCTCCACTTACATGAAAGATTTAATGGACGTATTAGAAGGTAAAGACTTCTCTATTAACGTTATTTCAAAATCAGGTACAACAACAGAGCCTGCACTAGCATTCCGTATTTTCCGTAAGTTATTAGAAGAGAAATATGGAAAAGAAGAAGCTCGCAAACGTATTTATGCAACTACAGATAAAGCACGTGGTGCATTAAAAACATTAGCTGATAATGAAGGTTACGAAACATTCGTTATTCCAGATGATGTTGGAGGCCGTTTCTCTGTATTAACGCCAGTTGGTTTATTACCAATCGCAGTTAGTGGTTTAAATATTGAAGAGATGATGCAAGGTGCAGCTGCTGGTCATGGTGACTTCGGTGCATCAGAACTAGAAGAAAACCCAGCTTACCAATATGCAGTAGTTCGTAATGCTTTATACAATAAAGGGAAAACAATTGAAATGCTTGTTAACTATGAGCCAGCGCTTCAATACTTCTCTGAATGGTGGAAACAGTTATTTGGTGAAAGTGAAGGAAAAGATCAAAAAGGTATTTTCCCATCTTCAGCAAACTTCTCAACTGACTTACACTCATTAGGTCAATACGTTCAAGAAGGTCGTCGTGACTTATTTGAAACAGTTCTGAAAGTAGGTAAATCTACACATGAACTAACAATTGAATCAGAAGAAAACGATTTAGATGGACTAAACTACCTTGCTGGTGAAACGGTAGACTTCGTAAACACAAAAGCATACGAAGGTACATTACTTGCACATAGCGATGGTGGCGTACCAAACTTAATCGTAAATATCCCTGAATTAAATGAGTACACATTTGGTTACCTTGTATACTTCTTCGAAAAAGCATGTGCGATGAGCGGCTACTTACTAGGCGTAAATCCATTTGACCAACCAGGAGTAGAAGCATACAAGAAAAACATGTTTGCTTTACTTGGCAAACCAGGATTTGAAGAGTTAAAAGCAGAATTAGAAGAGCGTTTAAAATAATAAAAAGCGACCGGATTCCGGTCGCTTTTTATTATTTTATCGAAAAGTTCATCAGTATATTCAAACTAGAGTGGGTATGCTAAAGAAAAAGGCTAGGAGGGATGGGCTTGATTCCAATTCAATCAAATCTAGAAGGACGTACATATGCGTTATATAAGTTAGAAGAGATCATGAAGCCACTAGGGTATAGCATTGGTGGCAATTGGGATTATGATAAAGGATGTTTTGATTATAAAATTGATGAAGAAGATGGCTATCAATTTCTGCGAGTGCCATTTACAGCAGTAGATGGAGAGTTAGATGTACCTGGTGTAATAGTCCGTCTTGAAACGCCTTATATTCTTTCGCACGTATATCAAGACGAACTAGATGATCATGTAAATACGTTAACAGCCGGAACTAGCGGAATGGATCAATTTGCTGAGCCGAAAGATCCAGATGGAGATGTGAAAAGAAAATATATCAATATTGGGAAAGTGCTCATGCAGGAACTAGAAAAACATTTTCTTAATGGTGAATAACGATGAGTATGTCGCTTTCAATGAGAACAAAGGAATGCACGGGATTAATCATATATTGTTCGTCGCGCTTTATACCTAGTAAGAGAATATTTTGCTTTAACAGAGTATAGCTACAATTTGCAAAAGTTTGTCCGGTGCAGGATTGGGGCGGCTCCATCAGTTGCAATTTATTATCAGAGATTTCATCGTAAAGTGAGAATAGTACGCCTGAAATGGAAGGGAATAAGAGAGAAGCGGTAAATACATAGCTCGTTAATTTATTTCCTTCTATAATTTCTGAGGCGCCAGCTCTCGTTGCATTTTGTATTTGTTCAGAAGTAAGAAGTTCAGCGATGCAGTGAATGTTTGGATTGAGCCCTTTTGCAGTTAAAATATTTAAAATGGACTGTGTATCTGCTAAGCTTTCATTTTTTTCTTTGTCAGCTGTTATTAATATAGTATGGGCTGTTGTAATATTAGCTTTTAATAAAATTTGATCGTGATGGGGGCATCCCTTTATAAATTCTAAATGATGAAATGGTTTTGGGAGTAAAGAAAGTGTTTCGTCAATTAAAACGATATCAAGATTTGGCTGTAATATGTGCATTTGTTTTACAACATGTTTTGCACGTTCATTCCAGCCAACGATAATCATATGACCGTTAGAGGTAGCGGCTTCTTCTCCTTTAATTTTCATATATTGTTTATTGATCATGTCGGTAGCGAATAGAACCATATAATAAGAACAAAATCCAGTTCCAAATAAAATAATACCCATACCGATAAGTTTGCCTAGTAGTGTATGCGGGGCAAAGTCACCATAGCCAACAGTGAAAATTGTAACGATTGACCACCAAATTCCATCAAACCATGTAGTGAAGTGCGATGGCTCTAGTCTATGTATAAGAAAGCCGGAAATAGCAGTAAGTACAATGATAAAACAGATTAAACGAAAAATAATGGAATCACGAAATGTTTCTACTAAATTTGGACGGGATTTCAAACTCTTATTCCTCCTTATTTTGCAGGACTACATTCATTGTTACCATTATAGAAAAAAGAAAAACTCTCTAATTTAAAAGAGAGTTTATTTTACGTTACATACTTTCCACTTCAGTTTGTTGAACACTTTCAAGATGCTGGAGAGCGTAGTAAACATCAGCAGTATGTCTTTTTTGATCGATACATAATTTCAAATGTAAATAGTGCGAGCCATTCTCCAATGTTTTGAGCTTCATATTTTTAACCTTGATATCCATTTCTTTTATTTCTTCAATTACAGTTGGGATATTGTCCATATTTCGCACAACAAGCTTCACAGCGATATCACGTTGACGAAATGATCTAGGGCCTACATATTTCATCGTGAGTGGTATAAGTTCTACACTAATCATAAGGAAACACATCCCGAAAATTGCTTCGATATAAAATCCGGCTCCAACGGCGATGCCAATACCAGAAGCACCCCAAATCATAGCGGCAGTCGTTAACCCTGCAATACTATCATTTCCTCTACGTAAAATAACACCGGCCCCTAAAAAACCGATTCCTGATACAATTTGAGCGGCAAGTCGAAGAGGATCCATATTCATATGATCAGTATGTGGTAAGTTGTAAGCTGCTTTAATAGAAACGATTGTTAGGAGGCAACTAATAATAGATATAACTAAGCACGTTTTTAAACCGAGTGGTTTTCGTTTTAATTCGCGCTCTAAACCGATGGCGAATCCTAAAATAGCTGAGAGACCTAGTTTAATTAATAAATCGGTATAGTCCATATGTATTCCTCCTTGTATGATATGGTATATGAATAAAACGTTTATTATAGAAAGAAATGTTTTTGGGTAGAGTGACTTTATATAGAATATATGTAGGAATCTCTTAGAAATGAAAGAGATATTTCGTTTAAGTATATGATATTAAAAAAGAAATGTAGTTAATTTAAAAAAAGTTTTCAAAAGGTGTTGCATTTCATTTTTCACCATGATAT
>NZ_JAYJLO010000016.1:0-58075 GCF_051948935.1 Bacillus sp. Brlt_9
TTATCATATAATAACTATTAACGTCAACACTTTTTAATAAAAAGTTCTTTTTCTTACATAACGAATACATTCCTCTGTATTAGCGACTCTTCGAAACAAACAAAAAATGATTTTATATCTTTCTTCCATCGCTTTTTTTACAACATCATGAATACGCTCATCTTCAAAATCAAATAAAAGTTCTTCTAACTCTCTCTTCAGTATGTATTCCATTTCTTTTTTCTCTTCTTTCGTTAACATAAATCCAAGCAACTCATCACCTCAGTCGTTTCTTACAGAGCAATAAACGTTCTGCTCATTTTTATTTAACAAAATCCTATCATCCATTATATCCACTACTTACGATATTAATCCCTTGTTCTCTTTTTTATATTCACAGCATATATGTAACTGAAAAGGATTGGACAAAGGGGCGTAATATTATGTTTTTCTTTTTTATTACGAGTAAAAGAAACTTTAAACACATTAGCTTAATAGTGATACTTTCCTTATTTACAGCGTGGCTACTCTTTTTGAAAACATATTCACACGAATCCGCTTTTTCAACTGCTACAGGACCTAAAGTCATTTACAAAGGCGACACCTCCAAAAAACAAGTTGCATTTACGTTTGATATTAGCTGGGGAGACAAAAAAGCAATTCCAATCCTTGATACACTTAAAGAAAGAGATATTAAGAATGCAACTTTCTTCCTTTCTGCTGCATGGGCAGAAAGACACCCTGATGTTGTTGAGCGCATCATAAAAGATGGACATGAAATCGGTAGTATGGGGTACAATTACACGTCCTACACTTCTCTAGAGACAAATGAAATACGAAGAGATCTTTTGCGAGCGCAAGATGTGTTTACAAAACTCGGTGTGAAACAAGTCAAGCTATTACGTCCACCTAGTGGAGATTTTAACAAAGCAACACTAAAAATAGCAGAATCACTTGGATACACTGTCGTTCATTGGAGTAATAACTCAAACGATTGGAAAAACCCTGGCGTAAACAATATCGTTTCCACCGTCTCTAATAATTTAAAAGGTGGAGATATCGTCTTATTACATGCATCCGATTCTGCCCTTCAAACAAATAAAGCTTTACCACTGCTTCTGCAAAAATTAAAGAGTGACGGCTATGAACAAATATCCGTATCACAACTTATTTCCAACACAAGTACGAAAAGTGAAGATGTAAAATAATTCTGCACACATAAAAAGCTCTACTACCTTTCACTCAGGTAATAGAGCTTTTTTCATTCATACAATTAACCTGTGTAAAAACTCTCTTAATTAGGCCGACTTACTCGTCTTTCCAATTAAACGATGTAATATAAGTAACTGATATGCATTACATAATAAAAGTGGTATCACCATTAAATATAACCAATCTGTATCATTAATCCGAAGAGCTGGTACCCACTCAAGAATTGTTACAACAACCATAAAGAACAAAGCGGGCACAAATGCCTTTTTGTTCGTTTCTTTACTTTTTATATAAGCAACAATGGCCCCAAACACAAATAATACACCTGCAACAAGTATGTTATTTCCTAATGAAACTTCCCCATTTGCAATCAATACAGATCTTAAATACACGAAATCAAATAAAACGAATGCAATAAAGAAGAGCTGCACTGTATTCCATAAAGAAGGTGACCTGAACATCCCTAGCCCAAAACGATGGATTGTTAAATAGGCAAAGAACCCCATTTGACTAATAACACTAAAAATGAATCCTACGCCCATCAACCAGAAGGAAACTGCTAAAATCTCCTTCGCGTCGGAATTTTGAAAAAATTTAGCGTACTTGTCCCACTCTAAAACAAACCCAATAATGACCGTACTAATCCCACCAAGAAACAACGTCGTAAAAAATAGTCGTACCCACTTGCGGCTATTCACAACACATCCCCCATTATCCTTATATTTCTAATCAAATTGTATCAATGACAATTTCAAAAAGCTAGCCATGTTCATGTATAAATTCCTTAAAGATATTTATATTAAAAAGAGAGAACTGTGCTGAAAGGAGTTCCAACTTATGAAACGGATGCTGCTCGTTTTGACTTCTTCTTTTCTATTTTTTGTACTTGTAGCATGTGCACAAGAAAAAGAAGCAAAGTCCGAACTTGATTATGATCAAACGAAGAAAATGATTGTTGATATTTTAAAAACCGATCAAGGTAAGAAAGCCATTCAAGATGTGTTAACTGATGAAAAAATGAAACAAGCACTCATACTAGATGAAACAGTAGTAAAGAAAACGATTGAAGATGCAATGGTATCCGATAAAGGGCAACAATTTTGGGAAAAGCTCTTTAAAGACCCTGAGTTCTCATCGAAATTCGCTAAAAGTATGGGAAAAGAACAAACAACCTTAATGAAAACATTACTAAAAGACCCTGAATACCAAGCAGGCGTTATAGAAATTATGAAAAACCCTGAAGTAGAAAAAATGATGCTACAAACGATGAAGAGCAAAGAATACCGCCAATATTTACAACAAGTACTAACAGAAACTGCCGAAAGCCCACTCTTCCAAGCTAAGATGATAGATATTATTAGTAAAGGTGTACAAAAGGCTGAAAAAAGTGGTTCTGATAAAAAAGAAGCAGGCGGTGAAGGTGGTTCTCAAGACGGTAAAAAGGAACAGCAGTAAAAATAATAACGATAATAATGAGTGGACAATATATGTATCGTCCACTCATTATTATTTTATTTTTGTGCAACAGCTGTTTTATCAATTACTGTCTCAGCTATCGTGCGATAAATAAGACCTGTCGTATGTGTATCCTCGTATACTGACGGCGCAAAGTCTTCTTTATTCCAATCAGGTTGTTGAAGTGGGATTCGGCCAAGTACTTCCGTTTGAAGTTCTGTAGCTAATTTATCTCCCCCACCTCTTCCAAACACATATTCTTTTTCACCAGTTGTTTTACTTTCAAAATACGCCATATTTTCAACAACGCCAAGAATACTATGTTCTGTACGTAAAGCCATAGCTCCAGCACGCGCTGCTACAAATGCCGCTGTTGGATGTGGCGTTGTTACAATAATCTCTTTACAAGCCGGCAACATCGAATGTAAGTCTAGCGCAACATCACCTGTACCCGGTGGTAAATCTAAAACTAAATAGTCTAAATCTCCCCACTCTACTTCTGTAAAGAAATGATTTAACATTTTCCCAAGCATAGGTCCTCTCCAAATAACCGGTGCGTTATCCTCTACAAAGAACCCCATTGAGATTACCTTTACACCTAGACGTTCCACTGGGATGATTCTATCTCCTCTTACAACAGGACGTTTCTCTATCCCCATCATATCCGGTACACTAAAACCATAAATATCGGCATCAATGATACCAACCTTTTTCCCTAGACGAGCTAGAGCAATAGCAAGGTTAACAGAAACTGTTGATTTTCCCACTCCACCTTTTCCACTCGCCACTGCTAAAAATGTCGTTTTTGAATTTGGTGACAATAAAGATTCCGTTTGCTCTTCTTCCTGTTCTGGTGCAAACTGAGATAATTCCTCTTCTGTAAATTCTGCAAAGCGAAGCCCTACTGTTGCTGCTCCTAGTTCTTTTACTAACTTTACAATTCCAGATTGCAATTGCATTTGTTCCGCTGTACCGGTTTTTACGATTGCAATTTTAACACTTACATGTTCCTTCTCAGGCTTAACTGTTACCTCTTTAATTGCCCCTGTTTCTTTTAACGTTTTATGTAAAAACGGATCTACAATCCCTTCTAACGCTTCCACTACTTGCTCTTTCGTTACCATAATTAGCCCAGCCCCCTGTATGAAAAATAACGTAATGTTAATTTAATGTCTCTCTTTATTCTCAAAATAAATGCGTTTACATTTCCAGTATAACATATTTTCGGAAAACTTCGTTAACGAGAGAAACGCAAAAAATCCTCCTTATTCTGGAGGATTTCCTTTTTCGGTGAAATAACGTAATATACCACGATATACTGCAGCCGCTACCTTTTGCTGATATTTCTCCGAATTTAACATATACCTTTCATTTACATTCGATAAAAAGCCAGCTTCAATTAAAGCGCCTGGTGTTTTCGCATACTTTAATAGATACACATGAGAAATTGTTTTAGCAGAACGATTCGTATTCTCTAAACTCGTTCTCAATTCAGCTTGTATAAATTTCGCAGCACGTTCATTTTCAATTGAAGAACGGTAATAGAACGTTTGTGCGCCTCTCGATCCACTACTAGTTAAAGCGTTTAAATGAATACTCGCAAAAAAGTCTACATCAGGTTTATTAATAATCTCTACACGCTTTTTTAAATCCTCTGCTTTACGTCTACTATATGATTTTGTATCTTTCTGAGCTAAATCATAATCTCCATCTCTCGTTAAAATAACTAGCGCACCTTGCTCTTGTAAATAATCTTGCACCTTCTTTGTAATCTCAAGCGTAATATCCTTTTCTACAATATCCTTTCCACCAACTGCCCCTCCGTCTGGCCCACCATGCCCAGCATCTAATACAATTACTTTCCCTGATAAGGGTAAATTCCAAGCTCGCCACGATTTTGTAATTTGAAACTCTTGTTTGACTAAAAAAAACAAAACAACCGCAGCGAGTGCAAAAGAGATAATTCGAATTCTCTTCATACCTTTCCTCCTCCAGCTAGTCCCTCTAATTACTTATATGGGACAAGAGGAAAGTTTATGCTTGTCTTAATGAAGCTTTAATCGATATCTTCTTTCACCTTTTTCATATCCTTCCTGCCACCATAAGCCGATAAACTGCTGGCAAGATTCAAAAAGCAATTCCTCATCTTGTAACTTAATTTCACGCATAGTCATGCTCGCTAAAAATTGAAATAGTGTTTCCGTTAATTGTTGCTCTTCTTCTAAGGCTCTATATTTCACATCAAAGAACGATTCACCATAATAACCAAATTTACTATATCTCGCTCCTAATAAATACGATTCTATTCCTAGTTCAATACAGTAATCTTCATACTGCCGATGAAGTTCCTGCATCTGAAAGGCATCTCTAATATTTGAACGTAATGTTTTTAATGATAATTCCCGCAGCATCTTCCGTTCATATTTCAACTGCTTTTCTTTTTGTTTTTCTTGTAAGCTGACAATGACATTCATAGTACTTATAAACCTCCCTAATACGTATTAGTCTAAACTTCTAAAGAAGAAGCATACGCGAGAGGGTAGGACTAAAATATTCCAAGCAACAAAAATTATAAAAGAAGAATGAAACATAAAAAAACCCCAACCAAAATGGTTGGGGTTTGTAGTTCGCAAAAATTAACGTTTTGAGAACTGAGGTGCACGACGTGCGCCTTTAAGACCGTATTTTTTACGCTCTTTCATACGTGCGTCACGAGTTAATAGACCTGCACGTTTTAGTGTTAGACGGTATTCTGGATCAGCTTTTAATAAAGCGCGAGAAATACCGTGACGAATAGCACCAGCTTGACCAGTGTATCCACCACCATTTACGTTTACAAGTACATCGTAGTTACCTAAAGTTTCTGTTGCAACTAGAGGTTGTTTCACTACTTCACGTAATGCAGCAAATGGGATATAGTTTTCAAAATCACGACCGTTAATGATAACGCGTCCTTCGCCTGGAACTAGGCGTACGCGCGCTACTGAACTCTTACGACGTCCAGTGCCATAGTATTGAACCTGTGCCAAAGTAAGCCCTCCTTTAATTAATTATCCGCGAAGTTCGTAAACTTCTGGTTTTTGTGCTTGGTGTGGATGCTCTGCTCCAGCATACACGTTTAGTTTCTTAGAAACTTGACGGCCTAAGCGTCCTTTTGGAAGCATGCCTTTAATTGCAAGCTCTAACATTTGTACAGGGTAGTTTGTACGCATTTCTAGAGCTGTTCTTTGTTTAAGTCCACCTGGGTGGTTAGTGTGACGGTAGTAAATTTTATCGTTTAATTTATTACCTGTTAAATGAATTTTCTCAGCGTTAATAATAATTACATGATCACCCGTGTCAACGTGTGGTGTAAATGTAGGTTTGTTTTTACCGCGTAAAATGGATGCTACTTCACTAGCAAGGCGACCTAAAGTTTGACCTTCAGCATCAACCACATACCATTTACGCTCAACTTCGTTAGCTTTTGCCATAAAAGTCGTACGCATGTGTTTCCCTCCTCGTTATCTTTTCCATAGAAAAAATCTATTGTTTATCTTAAACACGATTTCCTTCCGGGGCTAATCGTGGTTTTAGAAACAATACCATATGTTATGATATACTTTTGAGTTTCTAATGTCAAGCAAATGTTACACCAGGATTAGTTGTTATAGTTTACTTGCCATAAGTAAAGCCCATGACCAGGAGCCATCTTTCCAGCAAACTGACGATTTTGTTTCGCTAGAATCTCTGGAATGCTATCTGGATCAAGCTTTCCTTGCCCTACGCTCAGTAACGTACCAACAATAATTCTGACCATATTATATAAAAATCCATTACCTACAAAACGAAAAATTAATTCATCGTCTTGCTCAATTAGCTCAATTTCATAAATTGTTCTCACTTTATCTTTTTTGTCAGTTTTTGCCGAACAAAAAGAAGTGAAATCATGCGTTCCAATAAAATAAGGGATCGCTTTTCTTATAGAGTTTATTTCGAGTGGATATGGATATTGATATACATAATTTCTACGGAATACATCCGCAGTCTTTGATAATAATACACGATAACGATATTCTTTTCTCTCAACACCGTAACGCGCATGAAATTCTTCGGTTTTTTTCTCTACCTGCCTGATAACAATATCATCTGGCAACATTGTGTTTAATGCATTACCCCATTGCCACTCTTCAAGAGACAACGGTGTATCAAAGTGTATTACTTGTCCTTTAGCATGAACGGTAGAATCCGTTCTGCCTGATGCCTGAACACGAACAAGTTCTCCTTTATGCAATTTCTGCAAAGCTTTTTCAATCTCTTGTTGAACAGTACGATGCTGCGGCTGAATTTGATAACCACAAAAATGCATGCCATCATATGCAACCGTACATTTTATTCTATCCATTTCTCTATTCTCCATTACGATCGCACCCATGCCAAAATACAAGCTAAACAAAGTAAGCTTATAATCGTTACTGTATCGCTTGTTTTCCAGCGTAGTTGCCTAAATTTAGTACGTCCTTCGCCACTTTGATATCCACGAGCCTCCATAGCAATTGCTAAGTCCTCAGCACGCTTAAAAGCACTGATAAATAGAGGAACGAGTAGGGAGATAATGGCTTTCATCCTATCTTTTATCGGTCCCCCTGCGAAATCAATACCACGTGACGATTGTGCCTTCATTATTTTACTCGTTTCATCCATTAATGTTGGAATAAAACGAAGAGAAATTGACATCATTAATGCGATTTCATGAACAGGAACTTTTATACGCTTCAACGGCTTTAATAACGTCTCCAAACCATCTGTAATCTCAATAGGTGTCGTCGTTAACGTTAATAATGTCGTCATTAAAATAATAACGAAGAATCGTATAGAAATGTATATCCCTTGCTCTAATCCTTTTTCATGTATCGAAAACCAACCAAGCTGGAATAGTACTTCCCCTTCTTTATTTGTAAAAATATGCAGGAAAAATGTAAAAAGAAAAATCCATAGAATTGGTTTTAAGCCCGAAAGTACATAACGAATCGGCACTTTTGCAAAAAATAAAGCAATGAGTGCATATAAAAATAAAAATCCATATGAAATCGCATTATTTGCTAAGAAAACAACAAATACATATAAAAAGACAATCAGCAGCTTCGTACGTGGATCAAGTTGATGAATAAGAGAATTCCCTGGAATATACCTTCCAATAATCAACTGCTGCATGATTCATGACCACCTTTTCGTAACACCTGCACAACTTCATGAGTAAGATCCTCTAAAGATAAGGTAGCCTTTGGGATTGAAATGCCAAACTTCTCTTCAATTGCACGTTTATACTTTAAAGACATAGGAAGATCCACGCCAATTTTCTCTAGTTCATCAGCATGTGAAAATACTTCCTCTGCACTTCCTTGCAAAAAGACCGTTCCTTTATGCATGACTACAATCTGCTCCGCATACTTAGCAGCATCCTCCATATTATGCGTTACAAGAATAACCGTAAGACCTTTCTCCTTATGCAGCTTATAAAACATCTCCATAAGTTCATTCTGCCCTTTTGGATCTAGTCCTGCTGTAGGTTCATCTAATACAAGCACTTCGGGTTCCATCGCCAATACACCCGCTATCGCAACACGCCTCATTTGCCCACCACTTAACTCAAACGGTGAACGTGTTAACAGTTCTGGTTCTAACCCTACAAGTTCAATTGCCTCTCTTGCCTTTTGCTTCGCTTCTTCTACAGATACCCCAAAATTAGTAGGGCCGAAACAAATATCTTTCTCCACAGTCTCTTCAAACAACTGATGTTCTGGGAATTGAAAGACAACCCCTACCTTTTTACGTAGTGGCTTTAGCTTTTTTTCTTTCTTTCCTGCCGAAATGAAATGTTCACCAATTTGAACTGTGCCATTTGTCGGCTGCAATAAACCATTTAAATGTTGAATCATCGTCGACTTACCTGAACCAGTATGACCGATAATGGCATAATAGCCCCCACTTGGAAACGACACGTCTACATCATAAAGTGCGCGTCTTTCAAATGGAGTTTTATATTGATAACGATGTTCTACTTTTTGGAATGTAATCTCCAAAGTTCGTTCACCAAGCTTTCCATTGTAAGATGCGTATTTTGCAAGAGAATTTCATTTCTTTTTAATAATTCTGCTATTTTCACTGAAAATGGTACATCTAATCCAATTTCTTGGAGCATATGAGAGGATTTGAAAATTTGTTCTGGAGTCCCTTCCTCTAATATCTCTCCCTTATTTAAAATAATGACACGGTCTGATTGTGCCGCTTCTTCTAAATCGTGCGTAATTGATAACACGGTAATACCTTTTTGATTAACAAGTTGTCTAACCGTTTCTACTACTTCACGTCTCCCTTGGGGGTCTAGCATTGACGTTGCTTCATCTAATATTAAAATAGATGGCTGAAGTGCTAAAACACCTGCTATTGCCACTCGCTGCTTTTGCCCACCAGATAACGAATGAGGCTCATCATTAAGAAAATCTTCCATACGGACAAGTTTGAGGGCCTGATCTAATCTTTCTACCATTTGCTCTCTTGGCATTCCGATATTCTCTAAGCCAAAGACAACGTCATCTTGCACTGTCGTTCCAACAAATTGATTATCTGGGTTTTGAAATACCATCCCAATTTGTTTTCGAACATCCCATACCGTTTCCTCTGATAAAACCATTGTATCATTTACTGTAATAGTTCCTGCTTCTGGCAAAAACAAACCATTCAATAATTTTGCAAGTGTAGACTTCCCTGAACCGTTTTGTCCAATAACAGATACCCATTCTCCCTCATATAAAGAAAATGAAACATCTTTTAATGCATAAGTGGCTGCCCCAGGATATTGAAAGGATATATTTTCTGTCCGAAGTTTCTCTTTTTTCAATACAAGGCACCCTTTCTTTCGCCAAGTTAGCCTATTTTTATATTTAAAAAAAAGGGCCATGACCAGTTTCTTGAAAAGAACTGTCCTGCCCTTTTAATTATCATTATACTAACTCGATAATTACCATTGGTGCTGCGTCTCCGCGACGTGGACCAATTTTTGCAATACGAGTGTATCCGCCTTGGCGCTCAGCATAGCGTGGAGCTACATCAGCGAATAATTTTTGAAGTGCATCTTGACCAGTCTCAGCGTTAGCTACTTCATTGCGAATGAAAGCTGCTGCTTGACGACGAGCATGAAGATCTCCGCGTTTACCTAAAGTGATCATTTTTTCCACTACAGAACGAAGTTCTTTTGCACGAGTTTCTGTCGTTTGGATGCGCTCGTTGATAATTAAATCAGTAGCTAAGTCACGTAACATAGCTTTACGTTGCGCACTTGTACGGCCTAATTTTCTGTATGCCATTCGTAGTTCCCTCCTTTGTTGATGGGTTTAAATCCTCAGTCGTCTTTACGTAAACCTAAACCTAATTCCTCAAGTTTATGTTTAACTTCTTCTAAGGATTTACGTCCTAAGTTACGAACTTTCATCATATCTTCTTCTGTTTTGTTCGCAAGCTCTTGTACAGTATTAATTCCTGCACGTTTAAGGCAATTATAAGAACGAACAGAAAGATCTAGTTCCTCGATAGTCATCTCAAGAACTTTCTCTTTTTGATCTTCTTCCTTCTCAACCATAATCTCAGCATTTTGTGCTTCATCAGTTAAACCAACAAAGATATTTAAATGCTCAGTTAAGATTTTGGCACCTAAAGAGATAGCTTCTTTTGGCCCGATGCTTCCATCCGTCCATACATCAAGCGTAAGCTTATCATAATTAGCCACTTGTCCGACACGTGTCTTTTCCACTTGGTAAGTCACACGTGATACTGGAGTATAAATAGAATCAATAGGAATTACTCCTATTGGTTGATCTTCGCTTTTATTTGCA
Source organism: Bacillus sp. Brlt_9 (assembly GCF_051948935.1). Classification (NCBI taxonomy): domain Bacteria; kingdom Bacillati; phylum Bacillota; class Bacilli; order Caryophanales; family Bacillaceae; genus Bacillus; species Bacillus sp. Brlt_9. The sequence continues at coordinate 10,518 of NZ_JAYJLO010000016.1, forward strand.
TCAGCTGGCGTATACCCACGGCCACGCTTTGCAGTTAAACGCACGCGGAAATGCGCATCTTTTGCTAACGTTGCAATGTGTAAATCTGGATTTAAGATTTCTACATCACTATCGTGAGTAATATCAGCAGCTGTGACAATACCTTCGCCCTGCACATCAATTTCCAACGTCTTCTCTTCTTCAGAGTAGATTTTAAGAGCTAACTTTTTCAAGTTTAAGATGATCGTTGTAACGTCTTCTACTACGCCCTCAACTGTTGAAAATTCATGTAATACGCCATCGATTTGGATAGCAGTAACAGCGGCACCAGGGAGTGAAGATAAAAGAATACGACGTAAGGAGTTACCCAACGTAGTACCATATCCACGCTCAAGCGGTTCAATTACGAATTTACCATATTTAGCATCTTCGTTAAGTTCAACCGTTTCGATTTTCGGCTTTTCGATTTCAATCATTAACTAAACCCTCCTTCAAAACGTCGAAACCCCGGTTAAACAAAGGTACAACCCCTGTCTAACCGAAAGTCCCCCTTAGGCAGTTCCCGATTGTGCACAACAAGCGATGTTTCTGTACGAAATTTCTCGATAATGCATCATATCCATTATAGACAAAAGGGAAAATTCTATACAGAAAAATTACACACGACGACGTTTTGGTGGACGACATCCATTATGAGGAACTGGAGTAACATCTCTAATTGCTGTTACTTCTAGACCTGCAGCTTGAAGAGCACGAATTGCAGCTTCACGACCAGCACCAGGACCTTTAACAGTAACCTCTAAAGTTTTTAAACCGTGCTCCATTGCAGCTTTAGCAGCAGTTTCAGCAGCCATTTGCGCAGCGAATGGAGTAGATTTACGAGATCCACGGAAACCAAGTGCACCAGCACTAGACCAAGAAAGTGCGTTACCGTGAGTATCTGTAAGAGTTACGATTGTGTTGTTGAAAGTAGAACGAATATGAGCTATACCAGCTTCGATATTCTTTTTCACACGTTTTTTACGAGTGTTTGTTTTACGTGCCATTGTTAGTTCAACCTCCTTTACTTATTATTTCTTTTTATTTGCTACTGTACGACGTGGACCTTTACGTGTACGAGCATTGTTTTTAGAATTTTGACCACGAACTGGTAAGCCACGACGGTGACGAAGACCACGGTAAGAACCGATCTCCATTAGACGTTTAATGTTAAGAGATACTTCACGACGAAGGTCTCCCTCAACTTTAATACGATCGATGATATCACGGATACGTCCTAATTCGTCTTCCGTTAAATCACGAACTCGTGTTTCTTCAGAAATACCTGCTTCAGCAAGAATTTTTTCAGCAGTTGTGCGACCAATGCCGAATACGTAAGTTAAAGAAATAACAACGCGTTTGTCTCGAGGAATATCTACACCTGCGATACGTGCCATTACGAATGCACCTCCTTCTGATTAACCTTGTTTTTGTTTATGTTTAGGGTTTTCACAAATAACCATTACTTTTCCACGTCTACGAATAACTTTACATTTTTCGCAGATTGGTTTAACTGACGGTCTTACTTTCATGTCTCGAACCTCCTTAAAGATTACGGAGTGCTATATTATTTAAAACGGTACGTAATACGACCACGATTTAAATCGTACGGAGATAATTCTACCGTAACTTTGTCTCCTGGTAAAATACGAATGAAGTTCATACGGATTTTACCAGAAACGTGAGCCAATACGACATGCCCATTCTCTAATTCTACTTTGAACATAGCATTTGGCAACGTTTCAAGAACGGTACCTTCGACTTCAATTACATCATCTTTAGCCATTCAATAGTTCTCCCTTCTTCAAATCAGTAACATTTTACACTGCTCTGAAATCCCGGAGAGCCAGCTACTTATAAAGTGGTAAGGATTTCGTATCCTGCTTCTGTAAGAGCAATCGTGTGCTCAAAATGGGCACACCATTTACCATCTACCGTTACCACTGTCCAGTCATCAGATAGTGTTTTTACATATCGTCTTCCTTGATTCACCATCGGCTCAACACAGATGACCATTCCCGGCTTTAATCTAGGGCCTCTATTTGGTGGACCATAGTGCGGGATTTGAGGGTCCTCATGTAAGTCTTGCCCGATTCCGTGACCAACATACTCCCTAACGATCGAGAATCCATTCTCTTCAGCATGGGTTTGAACCGCATGTGAGATATTTGATAATCTTTCGCCTGGTTTTACTTGTTCTAGACCAAGATACAACGATTTTTCTGTGACATCAAGTAGCTTTTGAACAGATTCAGAAATGTTTCCAACTGGATACGTCCATGCAGAATCGCCATGGTACCCATTGTATTTCGCACCAATATCGATACTGATGATATCGCCCTCTTTGAGCTTGCGCTTCCCTGGAATTCCGTGTACAAGCTCTTCATTTACAGAAGCACATATGCTCCCCGGAAATCCGTTGTATCCTTTAAAAGATGGCGTAGCACCATATTTTTGAATCGTCTTTTCCGCTATTTGATCGAGCTCTTTCGTTGTAATTCCTGGAGTAATGTGCTGTTTCAACTCTTGATGAGTTAAAGCAACGATCCTGCCAGCTTCTCGCATGATTTCTATCTCGCGAGGAGTTTTGCAGATTATCATTACGCTAAGCCTCCGATGAGAACATCGATATCAGCAAATACTTTATTGATATCTTGCTCACCATTAATGCTTTGTAGGTAACCAAGCTCCTCGTAGAAATCAAGCAAAGGTTTTGTTTGCTTAATATTTACATCTAAACGATTTGCTACAGTTTCTTCATTGTCATCAGAGCGTTGATATAGTTCGCCACCACATTTATCGCACACGTCAGCTTTTGCTGGCGCATTGAATTCTAAGTGGTAAGTCGCACCGCACTCTTTACAAATGCGACGGCCTGTAAGGCGTTTTAATAACAACCCTGAATCCACATTAATGTTTAAAACATAGTCGATTTTTTTGCCAAGATCTTTCATAATCTCTTCAAGAGCTGATGCTTGTGCAACAGTTCGTGGGAAACCGTCTAATAAGAAGCCTCTTGCGCAGTCTTCTTGACTTAAACGTTCATGAACGATTCCGATTGTAACTTCATCTGGAACAAGTGCACCTTTATCAATAAAAGATTTTGCTTGTAAACCCATTTCAGTTTCAGCCTTCATAGCTGCACGGAACATATCTCCTGTTGAGATGTGAGGGATGTTATACTTGGCAACAATCTGTTCGGCTTGTGTACCTTTACCAGCACCAGGAAGCCCCATTAAAATTAAGTTCATCCTTGTTCCCCCTCAGAGTACATGAGCATGTAGGGAAGATAATACTTCCCACTTACTCACTGCTTGATAAACCCTTTGTAATGGCGTTTTACCAGTTGGCTTTCTAGCTGCTTCATTGTTTCTAAAGCAACGCCGACAACGATTAACATACTCGTTCCACCAATCTGTGCAGATGGAGGAAGATTTCCCAGCTTCGTAAAGATAACTGGTAAGATTGCAATCGCTGCTAGGAAAATTGATCCTACAAAGGTCAAACGATACAAGATTTTTGTTAGATATTGTTCCGTATTCTTACCCGGACGAATACCTGGAACATATCCACCTTGTTTGTTTAGATTCTCTGACATTTGCTCTGGATTAACCTGAACAAACGCATAGAAATATGTGAAGGCTACAATGAGCGCAACATATATGATCATTCCCACTGGGTGAGAATAGTTAAAGTTTGCAATAATCCACTGCGATACATCATGTTTCGGGAAGAACTGTGCAATAGTCGGAGGCGTAATTAAGAATGAAACAGCAAAAATTACTGGAATAACACCAGCACTATTTACCTTAAGGGGTAAATGCGTGTTTTGTGCTCCAGCATAACCACCATTTCCTCCTGTTACACGCTTCGCATATTGAATTGGGATCTTTCTAACAGCCTGTTGAATGAAAATAACACCCACAATAACTGCTAGCACAGCTAGTAAGATCAATGCAACTTTAACGATACTCATGAACAATTGATCTCCGATATTTTGAAACTGTTGCTGATACACTTGAGATATAACACTTGGGATCGCTGCAGCAATACCACCAAAGATAAGGATGGAAATACCATTACCTACACCTTTAGCTGTAATCTGTTCACCTAACCACATTAAAAATGCAGTACCAGCAGTCAGTACCGTAGCAATGTATAAATAAGTGCTCCAACCTGGATTCAAAATTAATTGCCCACCTACCATACCGTTAAAACCGATTGACATACCAAACCCCTGAATAAACGCAAGAACAATTGTAAAGTAACGCGTGAATTGCGTTAGTTTACGACGGCCCATTTCACCTTGCTTCGACCATTCCGAAAATTTAGGAACAACATCCATCTGCAATAATTGCACGATGATGGATGCTGTAATATACGGCATGATTCCCATCGCAAAGATGGAGAAGTTTTTCAAGGCGCCACCGCCAAATGTATTTAGAATACCTAAAGCATTTAATTGATCTTGTGCCTTCAGTACGTCTCCATTTGTAAATGGCACGGGGATAAACGTGCCAATCCTGAATACGATTAACATCGCTAAAGTGAATAATATTTTACGTCTTATCTCAGCAACGCGCATAAAGTTGGAGATTGTACGAAACATTAGATCACCTCAACTGATCCGCCAGCTGCTTCAATTGCTTCTTTAGCACTTGAAGAGAACTTGTGCGCTTTAACAGTTAGTTTTTTCTCTACTGCGCCGCTTGCAAGAATTTTAACACCGTCGTTTAACTTGCTGATAACGCCAGTTTCCAGCAATAATTCAGGTGTTACTTCTGTACCATCTTCAAAACGATTTAACGTTGATAAGTTTACAATAGCAAACTCTTTACGGTTAATGTTTGTGAAGCCGCGTTTTGGTAAACGACGGAATAATGGAGTTTGACCACCTTCGAAGCCAAGACGAACACCGCCACCAGAACGTGCGTTTTGTCCTTTATGACCTTTACCAGCAGTTTTACCGTTACCAGAACCGATACCACGACCGACACGGTTACGTACTTTACGAGAACCTTCTGCAGGTTTTAATTCATGAAGTTTCATTCCCAGGCACCTCCTTATATTAATGAGTTATCCTTAAGCTTCTTTTACAGTTATAAGGTGAGAAACTTTGTTGATCATACCAAGAATAGCAGGAGTTTCTTCCTTAACTACAGTTGAATTCAACTTTTTAAGACCTAAAGCTTCTACCGTCGCACGTTGATCTTGTGGACGACCAATTACACTACGAGTGAGGGTAATTTCTAACTTTTTCGCCATTTGTTTTCCCTCCTTAACCTAGTAGCTCTTCTACAGATTTACCGCGTAATTTTGCAACATCTTCAGCGCGCTTAAGTTCGCTTAATCCGTTCACAGTAGCGCGAATCATGTTGATTGGTGTGTTAGAACCAAGAGATTTCGAAAGAATATCTTGTACACCAGCTAATTCAAGGACCGCACGAACAGGTCCACCAGCAATAACACCAGTACCTTCAGCAGCAGGTTTTAAGAATACTTCACCAGCTCCAAAGTGACCGTTGATTGTGTGTGGAATTGTTGTACCAACTAATGGTACAGCGATTAAGTTTTTCTTAGCGTCTTCGATAGCTTTGCGGATTGCGTCTGGTACCTCTTGTGCTTTACCAGTACCGAATCCAACATGACCGTTTTTATCGCCAACTACAACTAGTGCAGCAAAGCGGAAACGACGACCACCCTTAACAACTTTCGCGACACGATTTATCGTAACTACACGTTCTTCAAGTTCTAATTTACTTGGGTCAATGCGATGCATCAATTTTCCCTCCTTTGACCATTAAAATTGTAATCCAGCCTCACGAGCAGCTTCAGCTAGAGCTTTAACACGGCCATGGTATAAGTAACCACCGCGATCGAATACTACTTCTTTAACGCCTTTCTCTACAGCACGCTTAGCAACTGATTCTCCTACTTTCGTAGCAGCTTCAGTGTTGCTAGTACCGTTAAGAGCAAGGTCTTTATCAAGAGTAGATGCACTTACTAACGTTACACCATTCACATCATCAATAACTTGAGCGTAAATATGTTGGTTAGAACGGAACACGTTTAAACGTGGACGCTCTGCAGTACCAGTAAGTTTAGCACGTACACGTGCATGTCTTTTCTTACGAGTCGCATTTTTATCAGCTTTAGTGATCATTTTCTTGTCACTCCTTTCTCTCACCTAACGGGTTTACTTAGCAGTTTTACCTTCTTTACGACGAACAACTTCGCCTTCGTAACGAATACCTTTACCTTTGTAAGGCTCAGGAGCACGTACAGCACGGATGTTAGCAGCAAATTCGCCAACACGTTGCTTGTCGATACCTTTGATTACGATTTTAGTTGGTGCAGGTACTTCAACTTCAAGACCTGCTTCCGGAGTCATTTCTACTGGATGAGAATAACCTACGCTTAATACAAGTTTATCACCTTGTTTTTGAGCACGGTAACCAACACCGACTAATTCAAGTCCGCGTGCGAAACCTGCAGTTACACCTTCAACCATGTTTCCGATTAAAGCACGAGTTGTACCGTGTAATGCACGGTGTTCCTTCTGTTCAGATGGACGCTCAACTGTTAATGTATTCTCTTCAATTTTGATAAGCATATCAGCATTGAAAGTACGAGTTAATTCACCTTTAGGGCCTTTTACTGTTACAGTATTGTCTTCTGCAACTGTAATAGTAACACCTGCAGGGATTTCAAGAATCTTTTTACCAATACGAGACATGTGGTCACACCTCCGTTCGTTTTAAATATATATTACCAAACGTATGCTACTACTTCTCCACCAGTTTGTAATTGACGAGCGTCTTTGTCTGTCATTACTCCCTTAGATGTAGAAACAAGAGCGATACCTAATCCGTTAAGTACACGTGGTACTTCATCAGCTTTAGCGTAAACGCGTAAGCCAGGTTTACTGATACGTTTTAATCCAGTGATTACACGTTCATTGTTTGCACCATATTTCAGGAAAATACGAAGGATACCTTGTTTGTTATCCTCGATGTATTCTACATCACGAATGAAACCTTCACGTTTTAAAAGTTCAGCGATCTCTTTTTTGATTTTAGAAGCAGGAACCTCTAATTTCTCATGACGTACCATGTTCGCATTACGGATGCGAGTAAGCATGTCTGCAATTGGATCTGTCATCACCATGTGTTTTACCTCCTTCCCATTTGTGGGTTTTACCAACTAGCTTTTTTAACACCAGGAATTTGACCTTTATATGCAAGTTCACGGAAACAAATACGGCAAAGTTTAAATTTGCGGTATACAGAATGCGGACGACCGCAGCGTTCGCAACGTGTATACTCTTGTACTTTAAACTTAGGAGTACGCTTTTGTTTCGCTATCATAGATTTTTTAGCCACGTTTTCGCCTCCTCTACTTAGCGTTGGCTTCCATTATTTTTGGAATGGCATACCGAATTGTGTTAACAGTTCACGAGCTTCTTCATCAGTTTTCGCTGTAGTAACGATTACGATGTCCATACCGCGGACTTTGCTTACTTTATCATAATCAATCTCAGGGAAAATAAGTTGCTCTTTAACACCTAATGTATAGTTTCCACGACCATCGAATGATTTCTTAGAAACACCACGGAAATCACGTACACGTGGTAAAGAAACTGATACTAATTTGTCGAAGAACTCATACATTTGCTCGCCGCGTAAAGTTACTTTCGCACCGATTGGCATACCTTCACGAAGACGGAAACCAGCGATTGATTTTTTAGCACGAGTTACAACAGGTTTTTGACCTGCGATTTGTGTTAATTCTTCTACTGCATTGTCTAAAGCTTTTGAGTTAGATACCGCGTCACCAACACCAGTGTTGATTACGATCTTTTCGATTTTCGGTACTTCCATCACAGATTTATAGTTAAACTTGCTCACTAGAGCAGGAGTAATTTCCTTTTGGAACTTCTCTTTAAGGCGATTCAATGAAGTGACCTCCTTTCTTAAGAAAATTATTTATCTAATAATTCACCAGATTTTTTTGCAATACGAACTTTTTTACCATCTTCTACTTTGAAGCCTACACGAGTAGGTTCACCTGTTTTCGGATCTAAAATCATAACGTTAGAAACGTGAATAGGTGCTTCTTTAGTAATAATTCCACCTTGTGGATTTAATTGAGATGGCTTAGAGTGCTTCTTAACGATATTGACACCCTCAACGATAACACGGTTTTGCTTTGGGAAAGCCACAAGGATAACGCCTTGTTTTCCTTTGTCTTTACCAGTGATTACCTGTACTTTATCACCTTTTTTTACATGCATCTTAATTCTGCACCTCCTTAGCAAGGCAATACCTTAAATTATAGAACTTCTGGAGCTAAAGAAACGATCTTCATGAAGTTGCTATCACGTAATTCACGAGCTACTGGTCCGAAGATACGAGTACCACGTGGGCTCTTATCGTCTTTAATGATAACCGCTGCGTTTTCATCAAATTTGATGTAAGAACCGTCCGGACGACGAGCTCCGCTCTTCGTACGTACTACTACTGCTTTAACAACGTCACCTTTTTTAACAACGCCACCTGGTGTTGCTTGTTTTACCGTAGCAACGATAATATCACCAATGTTAGCATATTTACGACCAGAGCCGCCTAATACTTTAATTGTTAAAAGTTCACGTGCACCAGAGTTGTCAGCAACTTTCAAACGAGATTCTTGTTGGATCATGTTATGAAACCTCCCTTCGGACTAAAAATTCCGATTCGTCTATTTAGATAATAACCGCTTCTTCAACGATTTCAACTAAACGGAAACGCTTAGTAGCAGAAAGCGGGCGAGTTTCCATGATTTTAACGATATCGCCAAGTTTCGCTTGGTTTTGCTCATCATGGGCTTTGTACTTCTTAGAATACTTAACACGTTTTCCGTACAAGGAATGAGTTTTGTAAGTTTCAACTAAAACTGTAATCGTTTTGTCCATTTTATCAGACACAACACGACCAGTATAAACTTTGCGTTGGTTACGTTCGCTCACTATGCAAACCTCCCCTCAATTTATCGATTAATTCCGATCTCTCTTTCACGAACTACAGTTTTCATACGAGCAATTGCTTTACGCACTTCACGAATGCGAGTTGGATTCTCTAATTGTCCTGTAGCAAGTTGGAAGCGAAGATTAAACAACTCTTCCTTTAAAGCTTTAACTTTTGTTTCGATTTCGGCAGTGGTTAATTCACGAATATCATTAGTTTTCATTAGATTCACCACCATTTTCTTCACGTTTTACGAATTTACATTTCACAGGTAACTTGTGAGCTGCAAGACGTAATGCTTCGCGTGCTACCTCTTCAGATACACCCGCGATTTCGAACATAATTTTCCCAGGTTTTACTACTGCTACCCAGCCTTCTGGTGCCCCTTTACCGGAACCCATACGTACTTCTAGAGGTTTTGCAGTGTAAGGCTTAGAAGGGAAAATTTTAATCCATACTTTACCGCCACGTTTCATGTAACGAGTCATTGCACGACGAGCAGCTTCGATTTGACGGTTTGTAATCCATGAAGCAGCTTGTGCTTGTAAACCGAATTCACCGAAAGCAATTTCAGTTCCACCTTTTGCACGACCACGCATTTTACCACGATGCTCTCTACGATATTTTACGCGTTTTGGCATTAACATATTATTTTCCTCCTTCCTCAGAAGCTTTCTTTTTTGTAGGAAGGACTTCTCCACGGTAGATCCATACTTTTACGCCTAATTTACCGTATGTTGTATCAGCTTCAACTGCTGCATAGTCAATATCAGCGCGAAGTGTATGAAGTGGAACAGTTCCTTCACTGTAAGATTCTGCACGAGCGATATCAGCTCCGCCAAGACGACCAGAAACCTGTGTTTTAATACCTTTAGCACCTGCACGCATAGCACGTTGAATAACTTGCTTTTGTGCACGACGGAATGATACACGGTTTTCTAATTGACGAGCGATGTTTTCGCCTACTAATTTAGCGTTAAGATCAGCTCTCTTAACTTCTAAAATGTTGATGTGTACACGCTTGCCTGTTAATTGGTTAAGAGCTTTACGAAGTGCTTCAACTTCAGTACCACCTTTACCAATTACCATACCAGGTTTTGCAGTGTGAATTGTAACATTTACACGATTTGCTGCACGTTCGATTTCTACTTTAGCAACAGCAGAATCTTTTAAGCGTACATTAATGTACTCACGGATTTTGATGTCTTCATGTAATAATGTAGCATAATCTTTCTCTGCGAACCAACGAGATTCCCAGTCACGGATAACGCCGACACGAAGACCAATTGGATTAACCTTTTGACCCATCGATTATCCCTCCTTCTTTTCTGATACCACAACTGTGATGTGGCTTGTGCGTTTGTTAATTTGGCTTGCACGACCCATTGCACGTGGACGGAAACGTTTTAACGTTGGACCTTCGTCAACGAAAACTTTCTCAACAACTAGGTTGTTAATATCCATTTCATAATTGTGCTCTGCATTTGCGATTGCAGATTTTAAAACTTTCTCTACAACTGGAGAAGCAGTTTTTGGTGTGTGGTTAAGGATAGCAATCGCTTCACCCACTTGCTTACCTCGGATTAAGTCTACTACTAAACGAACTTTACGAGGAGCAATACGAACTGTTCTCGCTACTGCTTTAGCTTGCATTGAAGTGCCTCCTCTCATTATCTTCTAGTTTTCTTATCGTCAGCAAGGTGACCTTTATACGTACGAGTTGGTGCGAATTCACCTAACTTATGGCCAACCATATCCTCAGTGATGTACACAGGTACGTGTTTACGACCATCATATACAGCGATTGTGTGTCCGATGAACTGAGGGAAGATTGTTGAACGGCGAGACCAAGTTTTAACAACTTGTTTTTGCTCAGATGCAACTAATTTTTCCATTTTGCTCATTAAGTGATCATCGACAAATGGTCCTTTTTTTAAGCTACGAGCCATTTTGGTGCCTCCCTTCGTGATTGGCGTACGGTTCTAGAAATGAACCGTACTACAATCCCATTATTTTTTGCGACGACGAACGATGAATTTGTCAGACGCTTTGTTTTTCTTACGAGTCTTGAATCCAAGAGTTGGTTTACCCCATGGAGACATTGGAGACTTACGTCCGATTGGAGAACGTCCTTCACCACCACCGTGTGGGTGATCAACCGGGTTCATTACAGAACCACGAACTGTTGGGCGTTTACCTAACCAGCGAGAGCGACCTGCTTTACCGATTTTGATAAGTTCGTGTTGTTCGTTACCTACTTGACCGATTGAAGCGCGACAAGCAGATAATACAAGACGTACTTCACCAGAAGTTAAACGTACAAGTACGTATTTACCTTCTTTACCAAGTACTTGAGCAGATGTACCAGCAGAACGAACTAATTGTCCGCCACGACCAGGCTTAAGCTCAATGTTATGAACAACAGTACCTACTGGAATGTTGATTAATGGTAATGCGTTACCGATTTTGATGTCAGCTTCTGGGCCAGACATAACTTCCATACCTACTTCTAAAGATTTAGGAGCAAGAATGTAACGTTTTTCACCGTCAACGTAGTTAATTAATGCGATATTCGCAGAGCGGTTTGGATCGTATTCGATCGTAGCAACGCGTCCTGGAATTCCATCTTTGTTACGCTTAAAGTCGATGATACGGTATTGACGCTTATGTCCGCCACCTTGATGACGTACAGTAATTTTACCTTGGTTATTACGACCAGCCTTCTTGCTTAAAGGAGCAAGTAATGACTTTTCGGGTCTATCAGTCGTGATTTCAGCGAAATCGTTCGTAGTCATATTACGACGACCGTTAGTAGTTGGATTATACTTTTTGATTCCCATCTCAATTTCCCTCCTTCTTTAGTAAGAATTAAACGCCTTGGAAGATTTCGATTTCTTTGCTGTCAGCAGTTAGCTTAACGATTGCTTTACGACGACGGCTAGTAAAACCAGCGTGACGACCAACGCGTTTTGCTTTCGGCTTGTAGTTCATGATGTTCACTTTTTCTACTTTAACACCAAAGATCGCTTCAAGAGCATCTTTAACTTCTGTTTTATTAGATTTAACGTCCACATCGAACGTGTATTTTTTTTCAGCCATCATTTCCATAGAACGTTCAGTGATAACTGGGCGCTTAATGATATCACGAGGATCTCTCATTATGCAAGCACCTCCTCTACTTTTTCCACTGCCGCTTTTGTCATGATTAGCTTATCATGATGAAGCACGTCTAAAACGTTTACGCCATCAGCAGTGATTACTGTTACTCCAGGGATATTGCGAGCAGATAACTCTACAGATTCGTTTGCATCAGCAGTTACGATAAGAGCTTTCTTCTCAACAGTTAATCCTTTAAGTACTGCTAGCATGTCTTTTGTTTTTGGTGCATTTAACACTAGGTCTTCAAGAACTACAATGTTGTTCTCAACTACTTTAGTAGCTAATGCAGATTTGATTGCTAAACGACGAACTTTCTTAGGAAGTTTGTACGCATAGCTTCTTGGTGTAGGTCCGAATACCGTACCACCACCACGCCATTGAGGAGAGCGGATAGACCCTTGACGAGCACGTCCAGTTCCTTTTTGACGCCATGGTTTACGACCACCACCGCGAACTTCAGAGCGAGTTTTTACTTTGTGTGTACCTTGACGTAAAGATGCACGTTGCATCATTACAGCTTCGAAAAGTACAGCTTCGTTTGGTTCGATACCGAAAATAGCTTCAGCTAATTCGATTTCACCAACCTGTGAACCAGTTTGGTTATATACAGTAACTTTTGGCATTGGAATTCCTCCTTCCTATTGTGAATTATTTGCTAACCTTCACAGCGCCTTGAACAACTACAAGAGATTTCTTAGCACCTGGAACGTTACCTTTTACTAATAATAAGTTGCGCTCAGTGTCAACTTGAACGATTTCTAAGTTTTGGATAGTAACTTGGTCTCCACCCATACGTCCAGCAAGTTTTTTGCCTTTGAATACACGGTTCGGAGCAACTGGGCCCATTGAACCTGGACGACGGTGATAACGAGAACCATGAGACATAGGTCCGCGAGATTGTCCGTGGCGTTTGATAACACCTTGGAAACCTTTACCTTTAGAAATTCCTGTTACATCAACGATTTCACCTGCAGCGAATACGTCAACTTTTAGCTCTTGACCAACCTCTAATCCGTCCACGTCTGCATCGCGGATTTCGCGAATGAAGCGCTTAGGAGTTGTAGATGCTTTAGCAGTGTGGCCTTGTTCAGGTTTGTTAGTTAACTTTTCACGTTTATCTTCAAATCCTAACTGGATTGCATTGTAGCCATCAGTTTCAGTTGTTTTCTTTTGAAGAACAACGTTTGGATTAGCAGCGATAACTGTTACTGGGATTAACTCACCGTTCTCAGCAAATACTTGAGTCATACCGATCTTTCTTCCTAAGATTCCTTTGGTCATGAGTTACACCTCCTACATTTTTAAGTTATATAAATTATAGTTTGATTTCGATATCTACACCAGATGGTAAGTCTAAACGCATTAATGAATCTACTGTTTGTGGAGTAGGACTCACGATGTCGATTAGACGTTTGTGCGTGCGCATTTCGAATTGCTCACGAGAATCTTTGTACTTATGAACAGCACGAAGAATTGTGTAAACAGTTTTCTCAGTTGGTAATGGGATCGGACCAGAAACTGTTGCCCCAGAACGCTTAGCTGTTTCTACAATTTTCTCAGCTGACTGATCAAGAATACGGTGATCGTAAGCTTTTAAACGGATACGAATTTTTTCTTTTGCCATTATTTTCCCTCCTTCGTTCGCCTATTTCTAAAATAGACCTTCTCCATGGAAATTTCCCCACACCATGCCATGGCAAAGCGGCCGGGTGTGTCAGCAACCTTCCACTTCATCGCAGTCAAAGACCAACATTGTCTATTATACAATGTTATTCGTCTAGATGCAAGCATCTTTTTGTTTGCATCTGCTTTTCTCTACTTTTGCTATTATACATGGCGCTTTAAAGAATTTCAAGTTTTCATCTCATAGAATTCATTTTACAGTTTCTGGGTTTTGTTTTATTGATTTTATATTACTATAGAAGAAACTCGTCAAAACATAAAAACATCATTTCATTCATTATACAAACACAAACAAAAAACCCAAGGGAAAATCCCTTGGGTTTTTTATATCAGTTAAGATTACTCAACGATAGTAGCAACTACACCGTAACCTACTGTACGTCCACCTTCACGAATAGAGAATTTAGTTCCCTCTTCGATAGCGATTGGAGCGATAAGTTCGATAGTCATTTCGATGTTGTCACCAGGCATTACCATTTCAGTACCTTCTGGTAATTGGATGATACCAGTTACGTCAGTTGTACGGAAGTAGAACTGAGGACGGTAGTTAGCGAAGAATGGAGTGTGACGTCCACCTTCTTCTTTAGATAGTACGAAAACTTCAGCTTTGAATTTAGCGTGAGCTTTTACAGAGCCAGTTTTTGCAAGTACTTGTCCACGTTGGATGTCTTCACGAGCAACCCCACGAAGTAAAGCACCGATGTTGTCTCCAGCTTGAGCTTGGTCAAGAAGTTTACGGAACATCTCTACACCAGTAACAGTTGTAGAAGCATTTTCTTCAGCAAGACCGATGATTTCTACTACGTCACCAACTTTAACGATACCGCGCTCAACACGACCAGTAGCAACTGTACCACGACCTGTGATAGAGAATACATCCTCTACAGGCATTAAGAATGGTTTGTCAGTTTCACGTTCTGGAGTTGGGATGTAAGCATCAACTTCAGCCATTAATTCAATGATTTTTGCTTCCCAATCAGCTTCTCCTTGAAGAGCTTTAAGAGCAGAACCTTTGATTACAGGAATGTCGTCGCCTGGGAATCCGTATTCAGATAATAGGTCGCGAACTTCCATTTCTACTAATTCTAATAATTCTTCGTCGTCTACCATGTCGCATTTGTTTAAGAATACAACGATGTAAGGAACACCTACTTGACGAGAAAGAAGGATGTGCTCACGTGTTTGAGGCATTGGGCCATCAGCAGCAGATACTACTAAGATACCGCCGTCCATTTGAGCAGCACCAGTGATCATGTTTTTAACATAGTCAGCGTGACCTGGGCAGTCAACGTGTGCATAGTGACGAGTTTCAGTTTCGTACTCAACGTGTGCAGTTGAGATTGTGATACCGCGCTCTCTTTCTTCTGGAGCAGCATCGATTTGATCGTATCCGCGTGCTTCAGCACCACCAGCTTTTGCAAGAACTGTAGTGATCGCAGCAGTTAATGTAGTTTTACCATGGTCAACGTGGCCGATTGTACCGATGTTAACATGGGGTTTAGAACGTTCGAATTTAGCTTTAGCCATTCTAAATTCCTCCTTAGTTTATATAGGTTATTTTATATTTAGGCTAGAAAGTGAAACTTGCGCCCCACTTTCTAAGCTTACATAAGTAGTTATACGTGAAGAATCGATAAAAATCAATTATTCACCTTTATTTTTTTTGATAATTTCTTCAGAAACAGACTTTGGTACTTCTTCATAGTGGTCAAACACCATAGAGAATGTTCCGCGTCCTTGAGTGTTAGAACGTAATGACGTTGCATAACCGAACATTTCAGAAAGTGGAACCATAGCGCGAACAACTTGAGCGTTACCGCGAGCTTCCATACCTTCTACACGTCCACGACGAGATGTTACGTCACCCATAATGTCACCCATGTACTCTTCAGGAATTACAACTTCAACTTTCATCATTGGCTCAAGAATTACTGGGCTACATTTAGAAACCGCAGCTTTAAGTGCCATAGATGCAGCGATTTTGAACGCCATCTCAGATGAATCGACATCATGGTAAGATCCGTCAACTAATGCAGCTTTAATGTCAACTAGTGGATAACCAGCTAGTACACCATTTTTAAGTGCATCTTCAAGACCTGCTCCAACAGCTGGGATGTATTCACGAGGAACTACACCACCGACGATCTTGTTTTCGAATTCGAATCCTTTACCTTCTTCGTTAGGTTCAAACTCAATCCAAACGTGACCGAATTGTCCACGTCCACCAGATTGACGAGCGAACTTACCTTCAACTTTCGCAGCAGCGCGGAAAGTTTCACGGTATGCTACCTGAGGAGCACCAACGTTTGCTTCAACTTTGAATTCACGGCGCATACGGTCAACGATGATATCAAGGTGAAGTTCACCCATACCAGCGATGATTGTTTGGCCAGTTTCTTGGTCAGTGTGAGCACGGAATGTTGGATCTTCTTCAGAAAGCTTAGATAATGCTGTACCCATTTTATCTTGGTCAGCTTTTGATTTTGGTTCGATAGCTACAGAGATAACTGGCTCTGGGAATTCCATAGACTCAAGGATAACAAGGCTCTTCTCGTCACAAAGAGTATCACCAGTAGTAGTATCTTTTAAACCTACAGCAGCAGCGATATCACCAGCGTAAACTGTTGAAATCTCTTCACGGCTGTTAGCGTGCATTTGTAGGATACGACCTACACGCTCACGCTTACCTTTAGTTGAGTTTTTCACGTATGATCCAGAGTTTAACACACCAGAGTACACACGGAAGAACGTTAACTTACCAACATAAGGGTCAGTCATGATTTTGAATGCTAAAGCTGCGAATGGTTCTTCATCGCTAGACTTACGTTCTACTTCTTCATCTGTATCCGGAAGAGTACCTTTAATAGCTGGTACATCTAATGGAGATGGTAGGTAGTCGATAACTGCGTCTAACAGAATTTGAACACCTTTATTTTTGAATGCAGAACCACAGATTACTGGGAAGAATTCTACAGAAGTTGTAGCCTTACGGATACCAGCTTTAAGCTCTTCTACAGTGATTTCTTCACCTTCTAGGTACTTCATCATCATTTCTTCATCAAGCTCAGCTACCGCTTCAATAAGCTTTCCACGGTATTCTTCAGCTAGTTCTTTGTGCTCTTCAGGAATTTCAACACGTTGAATGTCTGTTCCTAAATCGTTACCGTACATGTAAGCACATTCTTCAACAAGGTCAATGATACCATTGAACTCATCTTCAGCACCGATTGGTAACTGAATTGGGTGTGCGTTTGCTTGTAAACGATCATGGATTGTTCCTACAGAGTATAAGAAATCTGCACCGATTTTATCCATTTTGTTAACGAATACGATACGAGGTACGCCGTAAGTAGTAGCCTGACGCCAAACAGTTTCTGTTTGTGGTTCTACACCAGATTGTGCATCAAGTACTGCTACCGCGCCATCAAGTACGCGTAAAGAACGTTCTACTTCTACTGTGAAGTCTACGTGACCTGGAGTGTCAATGATGTTTACACGGTGACCTTTCCATTGTGCTGTAGTTGCAGCAGAAGTAATTGTGATACCACGCTCTTGCTCTTGCTCCATCCAGTCCATCTGAGATGCACCTTCGTGAGTTTCACCGATTTTGTGAATACGTCCTGTGTAGTACAGAATACGCTCAGTAGCTGTTGTTTTACCAGCATCGATGTGAGCCATGATACCAATATTACGAGTGTTTTCTAAAGAGAACTCTCTTGCCATTTGGTGTCTTGCTCCTTCCATATATGGATTGGATTTTTTATTTTAAGTAGCAAAAAAGCCACTTTATATTGTTACACATGTCAGTATGTCCAGTACTCTCATTATGTAAAACGAGCGCCCAACGAAAGGGAGAGGCATTCTCCCTCTCCACACTTCCATAAGCGACAAATAAAGCGGTTTATGCTTACATTTATTTTACGTTGAATCCTACCAACGGTAATGAGCAAATGCTTTGTTAGCTTCTGCCATTTTATGAGTGTCTTCACGTTTCTTAACAGATGCACCAGCGTTGTTAGCTGCATCTAAGATTTCGTTAGCAAGACGCTCTTCCATAGTTTTTTCACCACGAAGACGAGCGTAGTTTACTAACCAACGAAGACCTAAAGTTGTACGGCGTTCTGGACGAACCTCAACTGGAACTTGGTAGTTAGCACCACCAACACGACGAGCGCGTACTTCAAGAACAGGCATGATGTTCTTAAGAGCTTGCTCGAATACTTCCATTGGCTCTTTACCAGTACGTTCGTTTACGATATCGAACGCATTATAAAGAATTGTTTGAGATTTACCTTTTTTACCGTCAACCATCATTTTGTTGATAAGGCGTGTTACTAGCTTCGAATTGTACATTGGATCTGGTAACACGTCACGTTTCGCAACAGGTCCTTTACGAGGCATATTGAGTTCCTCCTTTCATTTTAAAGTTATTATTTTTTAGCAGGTTTTGGTCTCTTAGTACCATATTTAGAACGTCCTTGCATACGTTTGTCAACACCAGCTGTGTCAAGCGCACCACGAACGATGTGGTAACGTACCCCCGGTAAATCCTTTACACGACCACCGCGAATTAATACTACGCTATGCTCTTGTAGGTTATGACCGATACCTGGGATGTAAGCTGTAACCTCGATACCGTTTGTTAAACGTACACGAGCGTATTTACGTAACGCTGAGTTAGGTTTCTTTGGAGTCATTGTACCAACACGAGTACATACACCACGTTTTTGAGGTGCAGAGATATCAGTTGATTTTTTCTTTAAAGAGTTGAACCCTTTGTTTAACGCAGGTGATTTAGATTTCCATACTTTATCAGTACGACCATTTCTCACTAATTGGTTAATAGTAGGCATTTGATTATCCTCCCTTCGCATGTTTGTATGACCACATATCCAGGTGGTTCATTATTAGTTGAAAACAAAGTTTTTGCAAGGGAGAGCAAATGCTCTCTCCTCACAAAAACAGTTTTAACTTATTATTCCTATTGCTGAAGCTCCCACTTGAATCCCCGAAACTTTTCCAAGTTTACGAACTGATTCAACTTTGGTTATGGGTATGTTATGTTGTAATGCAGTACGAATGATAACATGGGTTAACCGCATATCAGCATCTTCCGCAATAACAACTTCTTTAACTATACCGTTTTTGATTGCTTCCAATGTGCGTTTATGACCAACGACTACATTTTCAGCATTTGACACTTTTTGATAAGACATATAAATATCCTCCAAAGCATCGTTCAGGAGCAACCTTGCTTATAGTAACATTTTGACTCATACAATGTCAACTAGGATTAACTGTTTTTATACAAAATTTACGACGGAAAATTTTACTGTTCCACGTAAACTTCATCGTTTTCTACATTCATGTCATCTTGTGTTGTTTTTACAAGATCCACTTTGCGATAACGATTCATACCTGTTCCAGCAGGAACAAGTTTACCGATAATAACATTTTCTTTCAATCCTAGAAGCTCATCGCGTTTACCCTTAATTGCTGCATCAGTTAAGACACGAGTTGTTTCTTGGAACGATGCTGCAGATAAGAATGAATCTGTTTCAAGTGAAGCTTTTGTAATACCAAGTAGAACAGGTCTAGCTGTTGCTGGTTGTTTACCTTGCAGTAACACCTTCGCATTCGCATCAGTAAACTGATGGATATCTAGTAATGTTCCTGGTAATACATCTGTTTCACCTGCATCACTTACACGAACTTTACGTAACATTTGGCGTACCATTACTTCTACGTGCTTGTCACCAATTTCTACCCCTTGCATACGGTATACTTTTTGAACTTCACGTAATAAGTATTCTTGAACTGCCGTAATGTCCGTTACTTTTAGTAATTCTTTCGGATCAATAGAACCTTCTGTTAACTCTTTACCGTGGCTAATTTGCTGTCCTGGAATTACTTTCAGACGAGCACCGTAAGGAATAGCATAAGTACGAGCTTCAACTTCACCCTGTACAACTACTTCTTGGCGATCTTTAACATCGTTGATCGCTGCGATAACACCGTCGATTTCACTGATAACTGCCTGACCTTTCGGATTACGAGCTTCGAAGATCTCTTGGATACGAGGTAAACCTTGAGTGATATCATCTCCGGCAACCCCACCTGTATGGAACGTACGCATCGTTAACTGTGTACCTGGCTCACCGATAGATTGAGCTGCGATAATACCTACCGCTTCCCCTACTTCTACGTCTGTTCCAGTTGCTAAGTTACGACCGTAACACTTCTTACATACACCATGGCGAGTGTTACACGTGAACGCTGAACGAATGTTTACAGTTTCAACACCCGAGTTTTCAACGATATGAGCGATATCTTCAGTAATTAATTGATTTTCAGCAACTAATACTTCACCTGTTTCAGGATGTTTTACAGTTTTTCTTGCAAAACGTCCAACAAGACGATCATATAGTGACTCAATAACTTCATTACCCTCTTTAATTGCACCAATTAATAAACCGCGATCTGTTCCACAGTCATCTTCACGAACGATTACATCTTGTGCAACGTCAACAAGACGACGTGTTAAGTAACCAGAATCGGCAGTTTTAAGTGCTGTATCGGCAAGACCTTTACGCGCACCATGCGTAGAGATGAAGTACTCAAGTACTGTTAAACCTTCACGGAAACTTGATTTGATCGGAAGTTCGATGATACGACCAGATGGATTGGCCATCAGACCACGCATACCAGCAAGCTGAGTAAAGTTCGATGCGTTACCACGGGCACCGGAATCACTCATCATGAAGATTGGGTTGCGTTTATTCAAGGACTTCATCAGTTTTCCTTGGATAACATCTTTTGCATTACTCCAAATAGAGATAACGCGATCGTAACGTTCTTCTTCCGTGATTAAACCGCGACGGAATTGTTTAATTACATTATCTACTTTTGCTTGTGCTTCGTGGAGAATTTCATCTTTTTCGCCTAATACAAGAATGTCAGATACCCCAACTGTAATACCAGCTTTTGTAGAGTATTTGAATCCTAAGTTTTTCATACGGTCAAGCATGCGAGACGTTTCTGTAATTTTGAAACGTTTAAATACTTCCGCAATGATGTTACCAAGGATTTTCTTGCTGAATGGCGCCACTTCTTCGCGACTAGCAATAATTTCTTTAATGTTCGCACCTTTTTCAACGAAATATTTCGCTGGTGTTTCTTTTTCAAGGTTTGAATTTGTTGGTTCATTAATATAAGGGAACGACTCTGGTAAGATTTCGTTAAATATTAATTTACCAACTGTTGTTAATAGAAGCATGCTCTTTTGCTCTTCAGTAAATGTTGCGTTGTTTACTGCACTTGCAGCAACTGCAACACGTGTATGAAGATGTACATATCCATTTTGGTATGCAAGTAATGCTTCGTTTGCATCTTTGAAGACCATACCTTCACCGATTGCACCTTCACGCTCAAGTGTTAAGTAATAGTTACCTAATACCATATCCTGAGATGGAGTAACAACTGGTTTACCATCTTTCGGGTTCAAGATGTTTTGTGCCGCTAACATAAGAAGACGAGCTTCTGCTTGTGCTTCTGATGATAAAGGTACGTGAACGGCCATTTGGTCACCGTCAAAGTCCGCGTTGTATGCAGTACATACAAGTGGGTGAAGACGGATTGCGCGACCTTCTACTAATGTAGGTTCAAACGCCTGAATACCAAGACGGTGAAGTGTTGGTGCGCGGTTTAGAAGTACTGGATGTTCTTTAATCACAGATTCTAAAACGTCCCAAACTTCAGGTTGTACACGCTCGATTTTACGTTTCGCACTCTTAATGTTGTGTGCTAATCCTTTTTCAACTAACTCTTTCATTACGAAAGGTTTGAACAGTTCAAGTGCCATCTCTTTCGGTAATCCACATTGGTACATCTTTAAGTTCGGTCCTACAACGATTACAGAACGGCCAGAGTAGTCAACACGTTTACCTAATAAGTTTTGACGGAAACGTCCTTGTTTACCTTTAAGCATGTGAGATAGTGATTTTAATGGACGGTTACCCGGTCCAGTTACTGGACGGCCACGACGACCATTATCGATTAATGCGTCTACAGCTTCTTGTAACATACGTTTTTCGTTTTGAACGATGATGCTTGGTGCACCTAAGTCCAATAGACGTTTTAAACGGTTGTTACGGTTAATTACACGACGGTATAAGTCGTTTAAGTCAGAAGTAGCAAAACGTCCACCATCTAACTGTACCATTGGGCGTAGTTCTGGTGGGATTACTGGTAGAACATCTAAGATCATCCAAGATGGCTCATTTCCAGAGTTACGGAATGCTTCTAATACTTCTAGACGTTTAATAGCACGAGTACGGCGTTGTCCTTGTGCTGTTTTTAATTCTTCTTTTAAGAAGTCTACTTCTTTATCTAAATCGATGTCTTGTAATAGCTTTTTAATCGCTTCTGCACCCATAGCAGCTTGGAATGTGCTACCATATCGATCTCGATATGCACGGTATTCTTTTTCAGAAAGTAATTGCTTCTTATCAAGTGGTGTATCTCCACTTTCTGTTACAACATAAGAAGCGAAATAAATTACTTCTTCAAGCGCGCGAGGGGACATGTCTAAGACAAGTCCCATGCGGCTCGGGATACCTTTGAAATACCAAATATGAGATACAGGAGCAGCTAATTCGATATGACCCATACGTTCACGACGTACTTTTGCACGCGTTACTTCAACGCCACATCGATCACAAACTACACCTTTATAACGTACACGTTTGTATTTTCCGCAATGACATTCCCAGTCCTTTTGTGGTCCGAAAATACGCTCACAGAACAAGCCGTCTTTTTCAGGCTTTAACGTACGATAGTTAATTGTTTCTGGTTTCTTAACTTCACCGTATGACCAAGAACGAATCTTGTCAGGTGAAGCAAGTCCAATCTTCATATATTCAAAGTTATTTACATCTATCAAGGGGCCTACCTCCCTTTTAGTCTACAGGTTATCCCAATTATTCCTTAGTTGTCTCAACTTCGACATTCAATTTATCTGCTGATTGATGATCATCGTCATCTTCCGTATCACGCATTTCAATTTCTGTATCGTCGCTAGACATCATTTTAACGTCCATACCTAAACTTTGCAGCTCTTTAATCAATACTTTGAATGATTCAGGAACGCCTGGTTCTGGAACATTTTCGCCTTTAACAATTGCTTCATACGTCTTAACACGTCCAACAACATCATCAGACTTCACCGTTAAGATTTCTTGAAGAGTATAAGCAGCACCGTAAGCTTCAAGTGCCCAAACCTCCATCTCACCGAAACGCTGTCCACCGAACTGAGCTTTACCTCCAAGAGGCTGCTGCGTTACAAGTGAGTATGGTCCAGTAGAACGAGCATGAAGTTTATCGTCAACCATGTGCGCAAGTTTGATCATATACATGACACCAACAGATACGCGGTTATCGAATGGTTCACCAGTACGTCCGTCATACAGGATTGTTTTCGCGTCATTTGCCATACCAGCTTCTTCAATCGTGCCCCAAACATCTTCCTCACGAGCACCATCGAATACTGGTGTTGCAATGTGAATGCCAAGGTATCTTGCTGCCATACCAAGATGAAGCTCTAATACCTGACCGATATTCATACGAGATGGTACCCCTAATGGGTTTAACATGATATCGATTGGCGTACCGTCTGGTAAGTAAGGCATATCTTCTTCTGGTAAAATACGAGAGATAACACCTTTGTTACCGTGACGTCCGGCCATTTTGTCACCTTCAGAAATTTTACGTTTTTGAACGATATATGCACGTACAAGTTGATTCACGCCTGGTGGCAATTCATCGCCATCTTCACGGTTGAATACTTTTACGTCTAAGATAATACCGCCACCACCGTGTGGTACACGTAGTGATGTATCACGTACTTCACGTGCTTTTTCGCCAAAGATAGCATGTAATAGACGTTCTTCAGCTGTTAATTCTGTTACACCTTTAGGTGTTACTTTACCAACAAGTAAATCTCCATCTTTTACTTCTGCACCAACGCGAATGATACCGCGCTCGTCAAGGTTACGTAATGCGTCTTCCCCAACGTTTGGAATGTCACGTGTAATTTCTTCTGGTCCAAGCTTCGTATCACGAGCTTCTGACTCATATTCTTCAATATGAATAGAAGTGTACACATCATCTTTTACAAGGCGCTCACTCATGATGATCGCATCCTCGTAGTTATAACCGTCCCAAGTCATGAAGCCAACAAGCACGTTACGTCCAAGTGCTAGTTCACCTAATTCCATAGAAGGACCATCCGCAAGGATTTCACCTTTTACAACTTCATTTCCAACACTTACGATTGGACGTTGGTTGTAACAAGTTCCTTGGTTAGAACGAATGAATTTTTGCATTTTGTAGCGATCTAAGTCGCCTTTTACTGTTTGACCGTCAACTTCTACATAGCGACGTACCCAAACTTCACGTGCTTCTACGCGCTCAACAACACCAGGATGTTTACAGATTACTGCAGCACCTGAGTCTTTTGCTGATACGTACTCCATACCTGTACCTACAATCGGAGATTCCGGATTCATTAACGGAACCGCCTGACGTTGCATGTTCGCTCCCATAAGTGCGCGGTTAGAGTCATCGTTTTCTAAGAACGGAATACAAGCTGTCGCTGCCGACACTACTTGTTTTGGAGATACATCCATGTAGTCGATGCGTTCTCTATTTGTCACAATGTTTTCACCACGGAAACGAGCTACGATATCTTCACTTAGGAATTCACCTTCATCAGATAATTTCATATTCGCTTGGGCTACAACATAGTTATCTTCTTCATCTGCCGTTAAGTAATCAACCTGCCCTGTTACATGACCAGTTTCTGGGTCAACACGACGGTATGGTGTTTCAATGAAACCAAACTCATTTACTTTCGCGAACGAAGATAATGAGTTAATCAAACCGATGTTTGGTCCCTCTGGTGTTTCAATCGGACACATACGACCATAGTGAGAGTAATGAACGTCACGCACTTCAAAGCCTGCGCGCTCACGCGTTAAACCACCAGGTCCTAATGCAGATAGTCTTCGTTTGTGAGTTAACTCTGCTAATGGATTTGTTTGGTCCATGAACTGAGATAACTGAGAACTTCCGAAGAACTCTTTAATCGATGCAATAACAGGACGAATATTAATAAGTGCCTGTGGTGTAATTGCATTTGTATCTTGGATCGACATTCTCTCACGAACAACACGTTCCATACGAGAAAGACCGATACGGAATTGATTTTGTAATAGTTCTCCAACAGAACGCAGACGACGGTTTCCTAAGTGGTCGATATCATCTGTATCCCCTACTTTGTATAGTAGGTTGAAGAAGTAACTGATAGAAGCAAGGATATCACCTGGTGTGATGTGTTTTACATCACGAGTAATATTCGCATTACCAATTACGTTAATTACGCGCTCGCCTTCTGACTCAGGAGCATAAATCTTAATAGATTGCAGCTCAACATCGCCTTCTACCACTCCACCCATTGGTTTCGCTGTTTTGAATCCAATGTTTTTCTCTAAGTAAGGTAAAATGCGATCAAGTGTACGACGATCTAAGATTGTTCCTTCTGCCGCTAAAATTTCACCAGTTTCTGGATCCACTAATGTTTCAGCTAAACGTTGATTAAACAATCTGTTTTTAATGTGTAACTTCTTGTTGATCTTGTAGCGACCTACATTTGCTAAATCGTAGCGCTTTGGATCGAAGAAACGAGACACAAGTAAGCTCTTAGCATTTTCTACTGTTGGTGGTTCACCAGGACGTAGACGCTCATAAATTTCAAGCAATGCTTTTTCTGTGCTATCTGTGTTGTCTTTTTCTAATGTGTTGCTTAAGTATTCGTTATCACCTAAAAGCTCGGTGATTTCTTGATCAGAGCCAAACCCTAATGCGCGTAACAAAACAGTTACAGGAAGTTTACGCGTACGGTCAATACGCACATATACAACATCCTTAGCATCTGTCTCATACTCTAACCAAGCTCCGCGGTTTGGAATTACAGTAGCAGTAAAACCACGTTTTCCGTTTTTATCCACTTTGCCACTATAGTATACGCTTGGAGAGCGAACTAACTGGGAAACGATAACACGTTCTGCACCGTTAATTACGAATGTTCCAGTCTCTGTCATGAGTGGGAAATCTCCCATGAACACATCTTGTTCTTTTACTTCACCAGTTTCCTTGTTGATTAGACGCACTTTTACACGAAGTGGTGCTGCATACGTCACATCACGCTCTTTGCATTCGTCTACAGAGTATTTAGGTTCACCTAAGCTGTAGTCGATAAATTCAAGCGATAGATTTCCCGTAAAGTCTTCAATCGGAGAAATGTCTTGGAACATTTCTCGCAAACCCTCATCAAGAAACCACTGATAAGAAGAGGTTTGAATTTCGATAAGATTTGGTAACTCTAATACTTCACTAATACGGGCATAACTTCTTCGTTGGCGGTGGCGTCCGTATTGAACTAGTTGACCTGTCAACTGCTTCACCCCTCAAATCATGAGTATTATAAATG
This sequence comes from Bacillus sp. Brlt_9, assembly GCF_051948935.1. Classification (NCBI taxonomy): domain Bacteria; kingdom Bacillati; phylum Bacillota; class Bacilli; order Caryophanales; family Bacillaceae; genus Bacillus; species Bacillus sp. Brlt_9. The sequence goes on from NZ_JAYJLO010000016.1 coordinate 36,930, forward strand.
CACAAAAAAATTTGTGCAAAATCACAAATAAATACAACTACTGCTATTAGCGTAGTCTTTTTTCTCTTAAAGATAAATACGTTGAGTCTTTCTACCTGCTCAAAAAAGAAAAATGGCTTCTATAAGAAAACCATCATTCTGTTTCATAATCTGCTGATTTTACTATCTTTTCCAAGAGAAACAAAAATATACATCTTTCTCAACGCAGAAAATCATATATTGGCATTGTATAATGTTAACATAGCCAAAAATAACCGTCAACGTTTTTTTGATTTTATGATATAATATCCTTTTTTCTTTTCTACAACTTCGACTTCAGAAAATACTTCTTCTAGTTTTTTCAGCGCAGATGGTGCACCTTGCTTCTTTTGAATAACAATCCACAACTCTCCACCTGGAACTAAATGCTCTACAGCTTTTTCTAAAATCTCATGCACGATATCTTTACCTGCACGAATTGGAGGATTAGATAGAATAGCAGCATACATACCATCTACATTTTCATAGACGCTACTTTGAAAAATGTGTACATTTCCAACTCTATTGTTAGCGGCATTTTCTTTTGCAAGCTCAAGTGCCCTTTCATTCACATCCACCATGTGAACTTTACGCTCCTGAAACTCTTTCGCCAACGATAAACCAATTGGTCCGTATCCACAACCTACGTCTAATATATCACCTTTAATATCCGGCACTTGAAACGCTTCAATTAAAAGACGAGAACCAAAGTCCACTTCGTTTTTCGAGAACACCCCACGGTCAGATAAGAAAGTAAATCGAGATCCACGAAGTGTAAATTCCCATCGCTTACGATCACTTTTACTAGAAGGGTCGTTAGAAAAATAATGGTCTGCCATATGGCCACCTCTTTTCTTTACAGTTAAAAAAAAAGCTCGCATGAGAGCGAGCTTTTTTTAAAGCATCAAAAGTTAATTACTTAACTTCTACAGCAGCGCCAACTTCTTCAAGTTTAGCTTTGATTTCTTCAGCTTCTTCTTTAGCAGCAGCTTCTTTGATTACTTTTGGAGTGTTGTCAACTAATTCTTTAGCTTCTTTTAAGCCAAGACCAGTGATTTCACGAACAACTTTGATAACTTTGATTTTTTGTGCACCAGCGCTAGTTAGTTCCACATCAAATTCAGTTTTCTCAGCAGCAGCTTCTCCAGCGCCACCAGCAACAGCTACAGGAGCAGCAGCAGTTACGCCGAATTCTTCCTCGATAGCTTTTACTAAGTCGTTAAGTTCTAATACAGTCATAGATTTAACTGCTTCAATGATTTGTTCTTTAGTCATTGTAAATATCCTCCCTTAAATAGGTTTGTATTGTTTTATCGATAATACGTAATTATCTTTTAAAAAATTAAGCGCCTTGCTCTTCCTTTTGGTCTGCAACTGCTTTAGTAGCAAGTGCAAGGTTACGGATTGGAGCTTGAAGAACGCTAAGAAGCATAGAAAGTAAGCCTTCACGTGATGGAAGAGTAGCGATAGCTTTAACCTCATCAAGTGTTACAAGTTTACCTTCGATTACGCCTGCTTTAATTTCTAAAGCTTCATGATCTTTAGCGAAGTCGTTTAATACTTTCGCAGGAGCAACTACATCCTCGTTACTGAACGCGATTGCGTTTGGTCCTGTTAAGAATTCATTTAACTCAGCCATTTCAGCAGATTCTGCAGCACGACGAGTTAGAGAGTTTTTGTAAACTTTGAACTCAACGCCAGCTTCACGTAATTGCTTACGTAATTCTGTTGCTTCAGAAACTGTTAAACCACGGTAGTCAACAACGATTGTAGATTTACTAGCGCGAAGTTTGTCCGCGATTTCAGTTACAACTTGTTGTTTAGTTTCGATTACTTTGCTCATGTTATTACACCTCCTGTAGATTATATAGAAGATGTACCGAAAGTGCACTAAAAACCTCCATGCCCAACTTGTAGACATGGAGGCATATAGTCACAGAAAAAAATTCCGTTTCGTATATTAACACCTAGGTAGGAAATTAAGTCTATCGACACCTACTGTCTACGGTACACTAATTAAATTCACAACATAAATGATTATATAAAAACTTCTTTATGAAGTCAACTTCCAAAATTTACGCTAATGTAGAAACGTCTACACGTACGCCAGGTCCCATTGTAGAAGCAACTGTTACGTTCTTCATGTAAGTACCTTTTGCAGCAGCTGGCTTAACTTTTTGTAAAGTGTCAGCAATTGTTCTGAAGTTTTCTACTAATTTAGCATCTTCGAAAGATACTTTACCGATTGGAACGTGGATGTTACCAGCTTTATCAACGCGGTATTCAACTTTACCAGCTTTGATTTCGTTAACAGCTTTAGTTACATCGAAAGTAACTGTTCCAGTTTTAGGGTTTGGCATTAAACCTTTAGGTCCTAATACGCGACCAAGTTTACCAACTTCACCCATCATGTCAGGAGTTGCTACTACTACATCGAAATCGAACCAACCTTGTTGGATTTTACCGATGTAATCAGCATCGCCTACGAAGTCAGCTCCAGCAGCTTCAGCTTCTTTAGCTTTTTCGCCTTTAGCGAACACTAATACACGTTGTACTTTACCAGTACCGTGTGGAAGAACAACTGCACCACGGATTTGTTGGTCAGCTTTCTTAGGGTCAACACCTAAACGGAATGCAGCTTCTACAGTTGCATCAAATTTAGCTGTGTTTGTTTTCTTTACTAATTCTACTGCTTCTGTTGCAGAGTAAGCAGCTGCACGATCAACAAGCTTTGCAGCTTCTACGTACTTTTTACCTCTTTTAGCCATTTTTATTTCCTCCTCGAATGTGGTTTTAGCGGAATAACCTCCCACGTTTACGCTTATTTTCAGGTATAACCTGAGGATGCGCGCCATCCATTTATTTAAAAACGATAATCATTTACGATAATAAAGGTTGCGAATTGGAATTCCAGACCCGCAACCTTTTTTAAAAACAAATCGAATTAGTCTTCGATAACGATGCCCATACTGCGTGCAGTACCTTCAACCATACGCATTGCAGCTTCTACGCTAGCAGCGTTTAGGTCAGGCATTTTAGTTTCAGCGATTTCGCGTACTTTATCACGCTTAACAGTTGCCACTTTATTACGGTTTGGTTCACCAGAACCAGACTCAATACCAGCTACTTTCTTAAGAAGAACAGCAGCAGGAGGAGTTTTAGTAATGAAAGTGAATGAACGGTCCTCAAATACCGTAATTTCAACAGGGATGATAAGACCAGCTTGATCAGCTGTACGAGCGTTAAACTCTTTACAGAAGCCCATGATGTTAACACCTGCTTGTCCTAATGCTGGACCAACTGGTGGAGCTGGGTTAGCTTTACCTGCAGGAATTTGAAGCTTTACCATTTTAATTACCTTTTTAGCCACGAGACACACCTCCTTAAGTCCGTGATGTGGTCAATTGGACAGTGATTTGCCCTCCCACGTCATATTTTATCTGTAAGGATAAAATCTTTCAAAAAACGTCTCCGATAACGAAGACGTACTGACTTAAAAGATATTATCACTTTTTACAATTCATTTCAAGTTTCATTTTATAATTTTTCAATTTGATGGAAGTCAAGCTCAACTGGAGTCTCGCGACCAAACATGTCCACAAGCACGCTAACCTTTTTCTTCTCCACATCAATTTCTTCGATAGCACCTGTATAATCTGCGAATGGTCCCTCATTTACACGTACTGTCTCATGAAGTTCAAAGTCGAAATCAACCACTTCATTGTCCATTCCCATATGTTTCATAATGGTAACAACTTCCTCTTCTAATAGAGGTGATGGTTTAGAACCTGAACCAGAAGAACCAACGAACCCAGTTACACCTGGTGTGTTACGTACAACATACCAAGAGTCATCAGTCATGATTAATTCTACTAATACATAACCTGGGAACACTTTTCTTTTCATTAATTTTTCTTTACCGTTTTTCATTTCTACTTCTACTTCTTCCGGGACAACAACACGGAAAATTTTATCTTGCATACCCATTGATTCTACACGTTTCTCTAGGTTTGCTTTTACTTTATTTTCATATCCAGAATAAGTATGGACAACATACCAACTTTTTTCCATTCATTTAGGACGAGCGTCCTTCCCTCCCTGACGTACATTTTTTTGCGCAAATGAAAAAACCCGTTCACCGGGCTTTTACACAGTTCTTATAAATAACATTATATCATGGATAAGTGCTTCTTATTCAAGAATTAACCAAGAATTAACCGAATTAAAGAAGAAATGCCCATATCAACCACTGCGAAGAAAATCGCAAAGAAGACAACTGTAGCAATAACAGTCGCTGTTGAACGGAGTAATTCATCTTTTTTAGGCCAACTTACTTTTTTCATTTCGCGACCTACATCGCCGAAAAAGTTCGTTAAACGCATCTACGGGACCTCCAGTGTATTATTTCAATTATTTATTTTGTTTCCTTGTGAACTGTATGCTGATTGCATGTTTTACAGAATTTCTTTATTTCAAGTCGCTCTACTGAGCTCGTATCTTTCATCGTAGAGTAGTTTCGATTTTTACACTCTTCACATGAGAGTACAACTTTTTTCCTCATTAGTTACACCAACCTTGTAACATTATGTCCCTAAAAATGTATCATACAACAAAAGACAATGTCAATGTCATGCCTTTTGTACTCTCCACAAAAAGAAAACAGGTGATTTTGTACACCTGTAGCACTTGTTATGAATTTAAAGTGGTACTCTCTCTCATTTCCATATATCGTTCCAATTTCCGCTTCACCCTCTGTAAAGCATTATCAATAGATTTCACATGTCTATTTAACTGTTCCGAAATCTCTTGATAAGAACGACCATCTAGATATAAAGAAAGCACTTTTCTTTCTAAATCGCTTAATAATTCAGATATTTTAGATTCTATGTCTGTATATTCTTCCTGACTTATAATCATTTCTTCAGGATCAGTTACCTTCGCTTCCGAAATAACATCTAATAACGTCCGATCAGATTCCTCATCATAAATCGGTTTATCTAAAGACACATACGAATTTAATGGAATATGTTTTTGCCTGGTTGCTGTTTTAATAGCGGTAATAATTTGTCGAGTGATACACAGTTCAGCAAATGCTTTGAATGAAGACAACTTGTCCTCTTTATAATCACGAATCGCTTTAAACAACCCAATCATACCTTCTTGAACAATATCTTCTCGATCGGCACCCACTAAGAAATAAGATCTCGATTTCGCGCGAACAAAGTTCTTATATTTGTGAATCAAATATTCTAGAGCGTCAGTATTACCTTTTCGAACTAACTCAACGATTGCCTCATCTTCTAAATCACGAAATGTAACGTCGCCTACACTTACGAAGCCTGCTTCCACCTTGATCCCTCCGACCGCTATTTATTTAGCAATATTATACAGTAAAAAGACAAAGAGCGTCAATGCTTCAACGCTCTCCTCTTCTTAATTTTTCTAATTTTTCTGTAATATCTTTACTAAATATCTTTCGCATAGCGGGTTGCTTCTCTTTTGTGTCTTGTGTACGTCTTCTTACCTGTTGCTCCATCGCTTGTACTTCTAACTCTAACTCACGTGCAGATTTCCGAAGAGCACCTTGTGCAAATATAACCCATTGTTCCGTATAATCAGAAGTTGCAACATATATTTGCGTATTTATATTTCTAAGCTCGATCGCAAGCTGCTCTATCTTTTCATCTGCAGTTTGATTCTTCCTCGTGAATATAACTTCCACACGCGATTGCTTCATCTTTTTTTCAATACCGTGGACTGTATACGCATCGAAGACTATCATTACCTTTGTACCTGTGTAACCTTGGTAATCCGCCATCTTATCAATCAGTGCATCTCTTGATGATTGCAAATCTACATCCCGTAGTTTCTTCAAGTCTCCCCAAGCTCCAATAATGTTGTAACCGTCAACGATTAAAATATCGTTCATTTTTTATTTACCAATTTCGTTACGTTTACGATATACCTCATACATTAACAAACTTGCGGCTACTGAAGCATTTAAGGATGTAACTTTACCAACCATCGGTAAAGTAATTAAGAAATCACATTTTTCACCAATAATACGACTCATACCTTTTCCTTCACTTCCAATTACTAATCCAATTGGCATTTTACCATCTAAATTACGGTAATCCGTTTTCCCTTTTGCATCTGTACCGGCAATCCAAAGTCCACGCTCTTTTAATTCATCGATTGTACGAGATAAATTCGTTACGCGCGCAACAGGAATATATTCAATTGCTCCAGTAGATGCTTTCGCAACTGATGCTGTAAGTCCTACCGCTCTTCTTTTCGGAATAATAATTCCATGAGCGCCTGTTGCATCCGCAGTACGCATAATAGAACCTAAGTTATGCGGGTCTTCAATTTCATCTAAAATTAAGAAGAACGGATCTTCATTACGCTTCTCTGCTACTTTAAATAGATCTTCTAACTCAGCATATTGATATGCAGCCACTTGAGCAATTACACCTTGATGGTTCCCCTCAACTAATTGATCTAACTTCTTCTTTGGCGCATGTTGTAAAATAATCTTATTTTCTTTCGCTAGTGCTAGTACAATTTGTACTTGTCCTTTGGCAGCACCTTCCGCGATCCAAATTTTATTAATATCTCTTCCTGATCGCAACGCTTCAATTACAGGGTTACGTCCGATAATATATTCACTACTCATGATGATGTGCCCCCTTCCTTTTCTTCTAAAACAGCAATTGCCTTATATACAATTTCGTCTAATCTTTCACGATTATTTAATAAGTGATGATAGCCAATTAACGCTTCAAAGGCTGTACTATGTCGATATGTTTGTACATCCGTATTTTTCGGAACAGTACCTGAATTGGCATTACGCCCTCTTCTTAGTACCGCTTCTTCTTCTTCAGTTAAAAATGCTGTCTCTAATAAATGATAAACAACTTTCGCCTGTGCTTTTGCCGAAACAAAGCTTGTCCCTAATCGATGTAATTGATTAGGACGAACTTTCCCTTTTTGAAGTAGGTGATAGCGGATATATTGTTCATACACCGCATCACCCATATATGCTAACGCTAAGCTGTTTAATTGCTTTGCATCAATCATTCTTATCCTCTTTTCCATCTTGTACCTTGAGCGGTATCTTCTAAAATAATATTACGATCTTTTAAATCATCGCGAATTTGATCTGATAATGCAAAATCACGATTTTTACGAGCTTCAATACGTTTTTGAATAAGCGCCTCAATTTCTTCATCGAGTAACTCTTCTTGCGCTAATTCTAACCCTAAAATATCAAATAATGTTTCAAGTTGTTTTACGTATGCTTCAATTACTACTGTAGACGTATGTTCTTCCAGTAAATATTGATTTGCATGATTTGCTACATTATATAACTCAGTGATTGCATTAGCTGTATTGAAGTCATCATTCATTGCTTCCTCAAATGCAGTCTGGAATTTTTCCAGTTCAGCTAACCATTTCTCATTATGATCTGTTAAATCCGTACTACTTTCCATACGGTGTTTCAAGTTACCGTAAGCCGTTTTAATTCTTTCCAGCCCGTTATTTGTGCTTTGTAATAACTCTTCACTGAAATTAATTGGGTGACGGTAATGTACTGATAGCATAAAGAATCTAATTAACTGTGGATCATATTGCTTAATGATATCGTGAACTAAAATGAAGTTCCCAAGTGACTTAGACATCTTCTCATTATTAATATTAATATATCCATTGTGCATCCAATAACGTGCAAATGTTTTTCCTGTTAACGCCTCAGATTGCGCGATTTCATTCTCATGATGAGGAAATGCCAAGTCTTGACCACCAGCGTGAATATCAATTGTGTCCCCTAAGTATTTACGCGCCATTGCCGAGCATTCGATATGCCAACCTGGACGACCTTTCCCCCAAGGGCTTTCCCAGAAGATTTCTCCTTCTTTCGCCGCTTTCCATAAAGCAAAATCAAGAGGGTCTTGTTTCTTTTCTCCTACTTCAATGCGCGCACCGTGACGTAAGTCTGCGATTGGTTGATGAGATAGTTTACCGTATCCTTCGAATTCCTTCGTTCTAAAGTACACATCACCTTCTGATTCATATGCATATCCTTTATTCACAAGTTCTTGAATAAATTCAATAATAATATCCATATTTTCCGTTACACGCGGATGAACCGTTGCATGTTTGCAACCTAGTGCCGTTACATCCTCAAAGTACGCTTCAACGAAACGGTCAGCAATTGTTGGTACATCTTCACCTAACTCATTTGCTGCTTTAATTAATTTATCATCTACGTCTGTAAAGTTAGATACATACTGCACATCGTATCCTTTATATTCTAAATAACGGCGTACCGTATCAAATACCATAGGTGGTCTTGCATTCCCAATGTGAATGTAGTTATAAACTGTAGGTCCGCATACATACATCTTTACCTTATTTTCTTCTAATGGAGTAAACTCTTCCTTTTGACGTGTTAACGTATTATAAATGTGAATAGTCATTTTTATCCTTCCTTTCTACCTTTACTTCAAGTTGTTTTTTCAATTTATCAAGTTCTACTTCCATAACCTTTAATTTATCAAAAATTGGGTCTGGAAGGTCAGAATGATTTAATTCTTGACCGATCTTTACTCCATTTTGAATAACGACCCGGCCAGGTATACCTACAACTGTAGAGTGTGCAGGGACTTCTTTTAATACGACAGATCCTGCTCCAATTTTAGAATTCTCTCCAACCGTAATAGAACCTAGTACTTTGGCACCTGTTGCAATTAATACATTATCCTGAATTGTAGGGTGCCTCTTTCCCTTTTCTTTACCCGTACCACCTAATGTAACCCCTTGATAGATCGTTACATTATCACCAATTTCGCACGTTTCTCCAATTACAACCCCCATTCCATGGTCTATGAAAAAACGACGACCAATTGTTGCTCCTGGGTGAATCTCAATGCCAGTAAAGAAACGACTAACTTGTGAGATCCAACGTGCAATAAAGAAGAAATTCTTTTTATAAAAAGCATGTGCAATTCGATGGGCCCAAACTGCATGTAATCCAGAGTAAGTCAAAATGACTTCGAAATAACTTCTTGCCGCTGGATCCTGTTCAAAAACGACTTCAATATCTTCCCGAAGCCTCTTAAACATCGACGTTCCCTCCCCTTTATGGGCTGCTTTTTCGAGCGAACTAACTCCCTACTTATCTCCCTAAATCTTTATACACGTAGATAAAACTTATACTCACACCCAGTTTTACGGTATAAAAAAAGACGCCTCTGTCATATTGACAGAGACGCCTTATAAGCGCGGTTCCACTCTGTTTAGGCCAAAAAAGCCTCAAACTCATCTCTGATAACGGTGTACACCGCTTCTGCTTACTTTATGCCCTAAGGCGTTTCGCAAAACAATTTGCTGTTCAGCAGAAGACTCGAAGGGGCATTTCAAAAATCCGCTTATAAACCACTTCCAGCCTAAAGGTGGTTCTCTCTGTAAAAAGCCTGATTTTCTACTTCTCCTTCTCGTCGCTTTTCCTTATTAGGTTTTAAGTATACTTATTATATTTCTAAACCTAGAAAATGTTAACCAATTACTTTTTGAAGACGATTTAAAACTTTTTCTTTTCCAAGAAGTGCAATAGCATTAGGAAGCTCTGGTCCATGTGTTTGACCAGTAGTTGCAACACGGATTGGCATAAATAAGTTTTTACCTTTATGACCTGTTTCCTTTTGAACTGCTTTAATAGCCGCCTTAATTGCTGCAGGTTCCATCACTTCTAGCGCTTCTACTTGACCAGCAAATGCACGAAGTACTTCTGGTACTTGTTCACCTTTTAATACTTCTTGTCCTTCTTCCTCATGATCAACATGATCTTTGAAGAACATTTCAGAAAGCTCTACAATTTCAGCTCCAAAGCTCATTTGTTCATGATATAACGCAATTACATCACGAATCCAAGCTTGTTCTTGTTCACTTAAAGTTTCACCTATACGTCCAGCTTTCACTAAATGCGGTAAGCTTAATTCTACCACCGTATCTAAATCTTGCTTTTTCATATATTGGTTGTTCATCCATTTTAGTTTTTGAGAATCAAATAATGCAGGTGATTTTGATAAACGAGCTGCATCGAACATTTTGATAAACTCTTCTTGAGAGAAGATTTCTTCTTCTCCTACCGGCGACCAACCTAGTAATGCAATAAAGTTAAAGATTGCTTCTGGAAGATATCCAAGCTCTTTATATTGCTCAATAAATTGAATAATAGATTCATCGCGCTTACTTAATTTTTTACGGCTTTCATTTACAATTAAAGTCATATGACCGAATTGCGGGATATCCCAACCGAAAGCTTCATAAATCATCATTTGTTTTGGCGTGTTTGAAATATGGTCATCACCACGAAGTACGTGTGTAATTTCCATTAAGTGATCATCTACTGCTACTGCAAAGTTATAAGTTGGAATTCCATCTTTTTTCACGATAACGAAATCACCGAAATCATTTGAATGGAATGCAACTTCATCTTTTACAATATCTTTAAATGTGTAATCACGGTCAGCTGGTACACGGAAACGAATACTTGGAATACGTCCCTCAGCTTCAAATTCTTTCACTTGCGCTTCAGTTAAATCACGGTGGTTACCTGCATAACGAGGTGTTTCACCACGAGAGATTTGCCCTTCACGTTCTGCTTCTAGCTCTTCTTCTGTCATATAACATTTGTAAGCTAAGCCACGCTCTAATAAATCTTCATATAATTTTTTATAAATATCTAAACGCTCTGTTTGACGATATGGTCCAAATTCACCACCAACATCAACACCTTCATCCCAGTCCATACCGAGCCATTTCAAGTATTTTAATTGGCTTTCTTCTCCACCTGCAACATTACGTTTTACATCAGTATCTTCAATACGAATAATAAACTTACCATCTTGATGACGAGCAAATAAATAATTAAATAATGCCGTACGCGCATTTCCGATATGTAAGTGTCCTGTTGGACTTGGCGCATAGCGCACTCTCACTTGCTTTTCCATAATTGGTACACCTTCCATTCTTAATGTCAACACATTCTATAATTGTACACCAAACAAATGTGATTATCCATCTTACGAATTAAAAACCATTATTTTTTCTGTAATAAAACAACTGCTTGAGAAGCAATTCCTTCTTCTCTACCTGTAAATCCTAATTTTTCTGTTGTTGTTGCCTTTACATTGATATTATCAATAGACGTTTCTAATAGTTCACTAATGCGTTTACGCATACTTTCAATATGTGGTGCCATTTTTGGCTTTTGAGCAATAATTGTACAATCTAAATTCCCTAATTCATAACCTTGGTCACGCACAAATTCCCAAACCTTTTGCAGCAATACAGCTGAATCAGCATCCTTAAAGGCAGGATCTGTATCTGGGAAATGTTTTCCGATATCTCCTGCTGCAATTGCACCTAAACATGCGTCTGCGATCGTATGTAACAATACGTCTGCATCAGAGTGACCAATTAATCCTTTCTCATGAGGAATTGTAATCCCGCCAATAATTAACGGTCTACCTTCCGCGAATTCATGCACATCAAAACCTTGTCCAATTCGAAACATTCTTTACATCCTCCTCGAGCTAAACTACTGAGCTTTATGATTCTATATTATATCGCTATCCTTATAAAGAAAAGCCCGGCCGTTGCCGAGCTTTTCTTCGCTATAATCATTACTATCATTTCTTTTGAACGTGAAGAAAACTTTCAGCAATTAGTAAATCCTCCGGAGTCGTCACTTTAATATTATAGTAACTCCCCTCTACTACACCTACTTGCTTCCCGATACGTTCTACAAGACTTGCATCATCTGTACCAAGGAAACAGCCCTGCTTCGCGCTTCTATGAGCTTCTAATAAAAGAGAAACAGCAAACCCTTGCGGTGTTTGTACAGCTTTAAGCTGAGATCTTTCTACCGTTTCGACAACAACACCCTGCTCTACTTTCTTAACGGTATCTTTCACTGGCACTGCACAAATGGAAGCCCCATGGTGTTCTGCTGCAGTTAATACATCTTGAATCACTTTATTCGTTACGAACGGGCGTGCACCGTCATGTACAAGAACATACTCAACCTCACTCGTATGCTGAATCGCGTTATACACACTATCTTGTCTTTCAGCTCCACCTTGAATAAATTGTACTGGCTTTTCAACCGGATACTTCTGCATTAACTCTTCAAAACATGGGCGCTCTTCTTCGTTAATTGCCATAATAATATTTTTACATGCCTTATCCTTTTCAAAAGCACGTAACGTATGCACAATAATTGGTACTTCATTAATAAGTAAGAACAACTTATTTTTGCCAGCACCCATCCGTTTTCCTTGACCAGCTGCTGGAATAATTAATGTATACATATTAATAATCCTCTACTTATAATGCTTTTTCTAATAATTTACGTTTGGCGAAAATCATACGACCTGCCGATGTTTGTAACACACTCGTAACAAGTACATCGAGTTGTGAACCTACATATTCTCTACCATCTTCTACTACAATCATCGTGCCGTCATCTAAATATGCAACACCTTGATTTTGTTCTTTACCATCTTTTACAACATAAACACTTAGTTCTTCACCTGGGAGTACAACAGGTTTAATTGCATTAGCTAAATCGTTAATGTTTAAAACTGTTACCCCTTGTAATTCAGAAACTTTATTTAAGTTGAAATCATTCGTTACTACCGTTCCACCAGTGATTTTCGCCAACTTTACAAGTTTGCTGTCCACTTCTTGAATATCATCGAAATCGCCTTCATAAATTTCTACCGGAATCGGCATCTCTTTTTGAATACGATTTAAAATATCTAATCCTCTGCGACCACGATTACGCTTTAAAGCATCAGAAGAATCGGCAATGTGCTGAAGCTCTTCTAACACGAATTGTGGAATGACAATTGTTCCTTCTAAAAACTTCGTTTGGCAAATATCAGCAATACGTCCATCGATAATTACACTCGTATCGAGAATTTTCCAGTGGGTTGTAGATTCCTCTACCTCAGTTTCAGTTTCTTCATTCTCACTATTATTATTTTTCTTCTTCCCACGTTGTGGTAATGTAAATAACCCTAGCAATTCATTCCTCTTTTTAAATCCTACTTGGAATCCTAAATACCCAAGTAAAAGAGTAAAGAACACTTGCAACACTGTACTAATAACTGGAATTGTAAATTCACGAATTGGGATTAAAATTAAATATGCAACAATAAGGCCAGAGATTAAACCTAATGTACCAAATAAAACATCTGCTACAGGCGCCTTTACAAGAGCCTCTTCAATATGCTTAATAAGTTGAACAATATAATCTACAAGCCAAAATGTTGTTAAAAATAAAATAATTGCACCAATAATTGCACGAGCATACGATCCTTCCAATAAAGGAACGGCACCGATGTCTAATACATTAATAACTTTTGGGATTAAGTAAATCCCCAACGCTCCCCCGATTACTAGAAAGAAGAGCTGTACAATCCGTTTTAACATCCAACCACCTCCTACTCATTATTAACCATTGTTTCGCTAATCAAAACGCCGAATGCAAAAGCGGACGTGTTTTTTTATAAATAGTTTTATTTACCAATATATCATATCATATACCAAAAGTGTTCTAGTGTCGTTATATTATGGAATCAATGTAATATTCTTAATTGTGTCTACTCATATAGAGATGCTCTTGGATTCTTTTTAGACCTTCTCGTATTTTCTTCGCCCTGACTTCCCCAATTCCTTCCACATCATCTAATTCATTAATAGTTGCCCGACAAACACCTTGCAAAGTTTTAAATCGATTAATTAAATTTTCAATGATAAGTGGTGGAACGCGTGAAATCTTACTGGTGATTCGGTATCCTCTCGGCGTCACACTTTCTTCTAAACTCGTTTGTCCAGGGTATCCAAGCAATTTAACTAAATCGCTATCCTCTAGAAGTTGTGTATTCGCAAGATCTTGTAATTTTTTCAAAATTTGATGATGGTCTTGTGTTTTTTCTTGATAGTAATCTTTAATTAATAACGCTGCTTCTGCCTCTAAATCAGCTAGTAGTTCGGTAAGCTGTAAACGAATTAACCTACCTTCTGTTCCTAGTTCATGAATATAGCTTAATATTTCATTTTTAATACGCAGTACCATTTCAACACTATGTAAAACATGAACTACTTCGGACATTGTAACGACTTCTTCAAATTCCAGGATACCCAAATTCGTAATCCCATCATTCCATACAGCCTTATATTTTTCTAGCGTTTGAATAGCTTGGTTTGCCTTTGTTAAAATAACACCTATATCTTTTAGTGTATAACGTAAATTCCCTTGATATAGCGTAATTACGTTACGTCTTTGTGAAATAGCCACTACAAGGCTACCTGTCTGCTTTGCTACACGCTCCGCTGTTCGGTGGCGCATACCTGTCTCAATAGAGTCAATAGATGACTCTGGAACTAACTGTGCGTTCGCAATTAAAATTTTACTTCCAGTTTCATTTAAAATAAGTGCTCCATCCATTTTTGCTAATTCGTATAAACTAGCAGGAGAGAATGCACAATTAATATGAAAACCTCCATCAACAATACTTTTAATCTGCTCATTATATCCCAGGACAATTAATCCCCCTGTTTGTGCGCGAAGTACATTATCTATCCCTTCGCGCAGTGGTGTTCCCGGGGCAACAAGCTGTAAAATATTAATCATACTTTTGACACGTTGCTTGTTTTCTTCCATAGCCTAGCCTCCTAATGTCAAACGAAGCGCTTCTCCTAAATTGGATACACCTACTACCTCAATCCCATCAGGAATTGTCCATCCTCCTAAATTTTTTCTAGGAATAATAGCGCGTTGAAATCCTAATTTAGCTGCTTCTTGTACACGTTGTTCAATTCTTGATACTCTTCTTATTTCTCCAGTTAATCCTACTTCTCCTATTACTGCATCGGTTGGTGCCGTAGATTTATCTCTAAAACTTGAAGCTATACTTAAAGCCACAGCTAAATCAATTGCTGGTTCATCTAACTTCAGACCACCTGCTACTTTTAAATATGCGTCTTGGTTTTGCAATAATAAACCTGTTCTTTTTTCTAACACCGCCATAATAAGCGATACACGGTTATGGTCAATTCCCGTTGCCATTCTTCGAGGGTTTCCAAAACTAGTAGGGGAGATTAATGCTTGTATTTCTACTAAAACTGGTCGTGTTCCTTCCATTGAGGCAACCACCGTTGACCCTGCAACCCCAACCGGTCTTTCCTCAAGGAAAATTTCAGAAGGATTTAATACTTCCGCAAGGCCAAGTTCTTTCATTTCAAAAATACCCATTTCATTCGTGGAACCAAAACGATTCTTCACCGCTCGCAAAATACGATATGTATGATGACGGTCTCCTTCAAAATAAAGAACTGCATCGACCATATGTTCTAACATACGAGGTCCTGCAATTGCCCCCTCTTTTGTCACATGTCCAACGATAAAAATAGGGATCCCTTTCGTTTTTGCAAGTTTCATTAATTCCGCTGTACATTCACGTACTTGCGCCACACTTCCTGGTGCTGACGTTACCTCAGGTAAATGTATCGTTTGGATGGAATCAATAACAACAAAAGCTGGATTCACTTCTTCAATGTGTGCTGCAATTCGCTGCAAATCCGTCTCTGATACAACAAATAGATTGCTACCATTTACATGTAAACGGTCCGCACGCAGTTTAATCTGTTTTGCTGATTCTTCACCCGATATATATAGTACATCATATGAAGAATCTGCTAATTGCGATGATATTTGTAATAGTAACGTTGATTTTCCAATCCCAGGGTCACCACCAATAAGTACTAAGGACCCATCTACAATCCCGCCACCAAGCACGCGGTTAAATTCTTGAAATTTTGTTTCAATACGCGCCTCAGACTTTGTTTCTACTTCTGTTAGACGTCTTGGTTTTGTTACTTCTGATTGAATTGCATTGGCATAATTAAGGCGCCTTGATGATACAACTGGTTCCATCTCTTCAACAAGCGTATTCCATTGACCACACCCAGGGCATTTCCCCATATATTTTGGTGACTGATACCCACACTCTTGACATGTGAATTTTGTTTTCTTTTTAGCCATATCGTTTTATATTTCACTTCACTTTCATCTATAAACAGTTTATCCTTCTCGTACAAGAAAGAGGGCTATCTCGTAGCCCTCTTAGTTTGTCTATACTTATTTTACCTTTTCAGCACTATGAATGACAAATGATTCTCCTTCAACATCAAAGATAACTTTTTGTCCTTTCTCAATAGCACCTTTTAAAAGCTCTTCCGATAGTCTATCTTCTACATGCTTCTGAATTGCTCTACGAAGCGGGCGAGCACCGTACTCTCGGTCAAATCCTTTATCAGCAATAGCTGAAATTGCTCCTTCAGTTAAATGTAATTCAATTTCTTGCTCTTTTAAGCGGTTCACTAACTGATTTACCATAAGTGTTACAATCTCTTGAATATGTTTTTTCTCAAGCATATGGAACACGATAATTTCATCAATACGGTTTAAGAACTCTGGACGAAATGCCTTTTTCAGTTCATCCATTACTTTACCTTTCATATCTGAATAATCGCGGCTCTCATCTTGTACGTTAAATCCAAGATGTTTATTACGTTTTAACGCCTCTGCACCAACGTTAGATGTCATAATAACAATTGTATTACGGAAATCAACTGTACGCCCTTTAGAATCTGTTAAGCGACCATCTTCTAATACTTGTAGCAAAATGTTAAACACATCAGGATGAGCTTTCTCTACTTCATCTAATAAGACAACTGAATATGGCTTACGGCGAACCTTTTCTGTTAATTGTCCACCTTCTTCATATCCAACATATCCTGGAGGAGATCCAACTAAACGAGAAGTAGAATGCTTCTCCATGTACTCAGACATATCGATGCGAATCATTGCATCCTCATCACCGAACATAGATTCTGCTAACGCTCTTGCTAGCTCTGTTTTACCTACACCTGTTGGTCCTAAGAAAATAAATGAACCAATCGGACGTTTCGGATCTTTCAATCCTGCTCTAGCACGACGAACAGCTTTCGCTACAGCTACTACCGCTTCATCTTGACCAATAACACGATCGTGAAGAATCGATTCTAAGTTTAATAATTTATCAGTCTCTGTTTGTGCAAGCTTAGAAACCGGAATACGAGTCCACGTAGAAACGACATTTGCAATATCTTCTACTGTCACTTCTGAGTTTTCTTTTCCTTGTTGCTCTTTCCATTGACGCTTCGTATCTTCTAACTTCTCACGTAAGCGTTGTTCCATATCACGTAAGGAAGCAGCTTTTTCAAATTCTTGACTTTGTACAGCTGCATCTTTTTCTTTTCTAATTTCCTCAAGCTTCACTTCAAGCTCTTTTAGATTTGGTGGTGTTGTATAAGAGCGTAAACGAACCTTTGAAGCAGCTTCATCAATTAGATCAATTGCTTTATCTGGTAAGAAACGATCTGTAATATAACGATCTGAAAGCTTTACAGCCGCATCAATTGCATCATCTGTAATAGACACGCGGTGATGCGCCTCATAACGATCACGTAAACCTTTCAAGATTTGAGTTGATTCATCTAAACTTGGCTCATCAACGTGAATTGGTTGGAAACGTCTCTCTAAAGCCGCGTCTTTTTCAATATATTTACGATATTCGTCTAACGTTGTCGCCCCAATACATTGTAACTCTCCGCGTGCTAAAGATGGTTTTAAAATGTTCGATGCATCAATAGCACCTTCTGCTCCACCTGCACCAATTAAAGTATGAAGTTCATCAATAAATAGAATGATATTTCCTGCTTGGCGAATTTCATCCATTACTTTCTTCAAACGATCTTCAAATTCACCACGATATTTCGTTCCAGCTACCACTGTACCCATATCTAGTGTCATAACGCGCTTATCTCTTAAAGTTTCAGGAACTTCATTATTTACGATTTGTTGTGCTAATCCTTCTGCGATTGCCGTTTTACCTACACCAGGCTCTCCAATTAACACGGGATTATTTTTTGTTCTACGGCTTAAAACTTCAATTACACGTTGAATTTCTTTACCACGCCCAATAACAGGATCTAAGCGATTTTCACGTGCAACAACCGTTAAATCACGCGCTAAGCTATCAAGTGTTGGTGTATTTGCATTTGTTGAAGAACCGCCTTGGTGACCTGAACTTGCTTCATTACTTCCAAGCAGTTGCAATACTTGTTGTCTTGCCTTATTTAGGCTAACACCTAAGTTATTTAAAACACGTGCTGCTACACCTTCACCCTCACGGATTAAACCGAGTAGGATATGTTCTGTTCCAACGTAAGAATGACCTAACTTACGAGCTTCATCCATAGACAACTCAATAACCTTTTTAGCACGCGGTGTATAATGTACCGTTTGAGAAGCTTCTGTTCCGCGCCCAATTAACGCTTCTACCTCTTTTTGAACTTTCTCTGGACTTAATCCAAGAGCAATTAACGCTTTTGCTGCAATTCCTTCTCCTTCGCGTACAAGCCCAAGTAAAATATGTTCTGTTCCAATATTATTATGCCCAATGCGAATTGCTTCCTCTTGAGATAAAGCTAATACTTTCTGTGCTCTTTCTGTAAATCTTCCAAACATCATAGAAATCGCCTCCTACTTGCGCTTAGTTTTTTTCAATACGTAATCGCTCACGGATTAAGGTTGCTCTTCGATAATCTCTTTCTTCTGGTCCTAAAGGCCCTCCCGCATATTGTTGTAAAATGCCCGGTTGTGTAAGAACCATTAGCTCAGTCAAAATATTTCTCGATACACCTTTTATATATCCTAAATCAATACCAAGTCGTACATCTGATAAGCAAGTGGCCGCTTCTGCAGATTGAATTAACCGACTGTTTGCTAGTATGCCATAAGAGCGATAAACTTTGTCTTCAAGCTCAATACTTGAATTTTGTACAATTAATTCTCTAGCCATTTTTTCTTGCTGTATAATTTGTTGAATGACACCCTTTAAATCTGCAATAATATCTTCTTCAGATTTTCCTAGTGTCATTTGATTTGACACTTGAAATATATTACCTAACGCTTCGCTACCCTCACCGTATATTCCTCTTACTACTAACCCTAATTTTTGAATTACTTGTATGATACGACTAATTCTTTTCGTTAAGACGAGTCCCGGTAAATGAATCATTACAGAAGCCCTAAGTCCTGTACCAACGTTGGTAGGACAACTCGTAATATATCCAAGTGATTCATCAAAAGCATATTCAACCTCTTTCTCTATCCAATTATCTATTTGATTGGCACTTTGAAGAGCCTCTGATAACTGCAATCCTGAAAATAAGCACTGAATCCGAATATGGTCTTCTTCATTCAACATAACACTAATATGTTCACTTTCTGACAATAGACATGCTCCGTACTCTGTTCCAGCAAGGTTAGGACTAATTAAATGCTTTTCAACTAATACTCTCCTTTGAAGAGGTGTTAATTCATTCATTTTTAATAGTTCAAACTCTCCAAAGGGTTCTACCGTTTTATTTATAAATTCCTTTTTAAATAACTCATGAATCTGTTTAGCTTCTTCTTCGTTTTGCATGGTAGAGAATTGATATTTTTTAAAATTACGAGCCAAACGAATTCGACTACTTAAAACAATATCAGAATCAGGGCCATCCCCCTTCATCCATGGACTAATCGCTTCATTCATAATTTTGTCCAGTGACATAGAACTATTCCCCCTCTCTATGCTCACTCAGCTGATTTTCAAGACCTCGAATTTTATCTCTTATTTCAGCAGCTTTCTCAAATTCCTCTTTCTGCACATATTGTTTCAGAATGAGTTTTAGTTCATCTAATTCTTTCTTTAAGTGGATATTTCCTTCTATACGCTCCGGAATTTTTCCACAATGATCTGTATGCCCGCCGTGAAGACGTTTTAATAATGGCTTTAAATGTTCCTTAAATGTATCGTAACAAGAAGCACATCCAAAGCGTCCAACCTTTGTAAATTGCTCATATGTCATCTTACAATCTGGACACCGTAATATACTTGTATTCGAAAATTCGTTTTTTCCTTCTTCAAACATTGTTGATTCACCGTGTAATAACCCAGCAAATAAATCATGGAATGAAAAGTTAGACTGCGATGATTGAAAGAAAGACGTATAGCCACTTTGTTCTGCACATTGCTCACAAAGATGAACTTCCGCCTTCTTTTCGTTGATTACTTTTGTATAATGTAAAGTTGCTGGTCTTATATTACAGTTTTGACAAGTCATCACTATCCCCACCTTTACAACAGGAACGATCTATCTCATAGTACTTTTCATACATTACTAGATTGTTCACTTTCCTTTACTCGTTTAAATAAAAGTGCGTGTTCTTTTTTCAAAACTTCTACAATATTTAACTGCCTTATCTTTTAGTTGTTATTTTTTTACAAAAGCTGTATTTATTTATATTTCAGTGTTCTTAACATTGCGCATAATATTCGAGCCCTAAGTTCATCTCGAGAAGGAACATCCATTGATAATACAGAACGATCTAGCACGCTTAACATAAGCTTAGCTTCACGATTTGTTATGATTCCCTCTTCTATTAAACGTATAATCATACTCTCTGCATTTCCTTGCGCAACGCTATGATCAATCATATGAAGCATTTGATCAATAATGTCTATATCGTCATGCAGTTTGACTTTTATAATGCGAATGTAACCTCCTCCACCACGTTTACTTTCTACTACGAATCCTCTTTCTAACGTAAAACGGGTATTGATTACATAATTGATTTGAGATGGTACGCACTCGAATCGATCCGCAATCTCATTTCTTTTGATTTCAATCACATTATTATTACTTAAGTCAATAACTTGCTTTAGATATTTCTCAATGATATCAGATATATTTCTCATTTATCCGCCACCTTTATTGACTTTGACTATCTTTGACTTTAATTATATACGTATTAATAAAATTTGCAACTCTTTTGCTTATTCACTATCCTAGCCACATTCCCCTGTATTTAATCAAAATAATAATTATTTAAACACATTTTTTATTACTATGGATTATAAAAGAAAATACGAAAAAACACGAGTCATTCGACTCGTGTTTAA
>NZ_JAYJLO010000017.1:0-48376 GCF_051948935.1 Bacillus sp. Brlt_9
TTTAAACAGTATGTAAAAAGAAGTAATGGTAATACAAACACGTTGCCCAAGGATGAATCATATTATATAAGAAATTGATGTATATTTTTCTGTAAAATGTTAAGGAATAGAAGTATGAAATATGTCCATTTAAATAGGGAGGGAAGGATATGAAATCACAAAACGAAGTTTGTATTGTTTGTGAGACAGAAAGAAAAGAAGGAATATATGTTTATAATAATTTAATATGTTATGAATGTGAAAAGGACATGGTGAATACGGAGACAAATGATCCGAAGTATATATATTATTTAAAACAGCTTCGGAAATTAGAAGTATCATATTTTTAAATAGGCATATGCCTATTATTTTTTTTGTTCTGTATAATAGAGAAAGAATGAATAATAAGGAAGAGATATAGATGAATCAAAATCGCATACCTTTATATGAGGCATTAATAGAGTTTAAAGAAAGAGGGCCGTTGTCCTTTCATGTTCCAGGTCATAAGAATGGTTTAAACTTCCCTCAGGAGGCAGTAGAGGAGTTTAAAGATATATTATCTATCGATGTGACTGAGTTGTCAGGATTAGATGATTTACATAGTCCGTTTGAATGTATAGATGAGGCACAACAATTATTAGCTGATGTATATGGAGTGGAAAAAAGTTATTTTTTAATTAATGGTTCAACAGTCGGGAACTTAGCAATGATTTTGTCTTGCTGCGGGGAACATGATATTGTTCTTGTACAAAGAAACTGTCATAAATCAATTATTAATGGTTTAAAACTAGCAGGAGCAAATCCTATTTTTTTAGATCCATGGATTGAGGAATCTTATAATGTACCCGTGGGAATTCATGATGAAATTATTAAGAAAGCAATTGAAAAGTATCCAAATGCGAAAGCACTCATTTTAACACATCCTAATTATTATGGTATGGGGATAGATTTAGAGGCAAGCATCGCTTATGCACATGCACATAAAATTCCTGTGTTAGTAGATGAAGCACATGGAGCTCATTTTTGTTTAGGCGGGGCATTTCCAAAGTCAGCGTTAGCATATGGTGCAGATGTTGTAGTTCATTCTGCGCATAAGACATTACCAGCGATGACGATGGGTTCCTATTTACATATAAATAGTCGCTTAGTGAGAGAAGAAAAAGTTTCTACCTATTTAAGTATGCTACAATCTAGTAGTCCATCGTATCCAATTATGACTTCTCTTGATATTGCGCGCTTTACAATAGCACGTATAAAAGAAAAGGGACATGATGAGATTGTCGAATTTTTACGGAGATTTAAAGAAGAATTGAGTTCTGTTCCACAAATATCTATTTTGCAATATCCGTTACAAGACGAGTTAAAGGTTACCGTACAAACACGTTGTCAGTTATCAGGATACGAATTACAGTCTGTATTTGAAAAGGTCGGTATATATACAGAAATGGCAGATCCATATAATGTCTTATTTATTTTGCCTTTGCAAGTAAATAAGGAGTATATGAAGGCTATAGAGATGATCCGAGTGGCATTGCAATCTTATGAGGTGAAAGACAAGAAGGAATCTATTCGTTATACTTATAAAGGAGAAATTTCTCCCCTGCCGTATACATATAAACAACTGGAAGGATATGAAACGAAAGTAGTATCTGTAGAAGAAGCAGTTGGGATGATAGCAGCGGAAATGGTAATTCCGTATCCACCTGGTATTCCATTGATTATGTATGGGGAAAGAATTACTTCAGAACATAAAGAGCAAATTATGTATTTAGAGAAAGCAGGCGCTCGTTTTCAAGGCAACGCGAAATATATGAAAGTGTATGATATAGAAAGTAGGTTTTAGAATGAAGGGATTATTTGTAACAATTGAAGGTCCAGAAGGTTCGGGGAAGACAACGTTAATTCAAAGTTTATTGCCATACTTTGAACAAAAAGAAAAGAAGGTAATGGCGACGAGAGAACCAGGTGGTATTGCAATTTCTGAGGATATTAGAACGATTTTACATAAACAAGAGTATACGATGATGGAAGCACGTACAGAGGCGTTGTTATATGCTGCAGCACGTAGACAGCATTTAGTGGAAAAGGTTATGCCGGCACTTAAAGAGGATTACCTTGTATTATGTGATCGTTTTATAGATAGCTCTTTAGCGTATCAAGGATATGCAAGAGGATTAGGTATGGATAAAGTATTTGAAATAAATCGCTTTGCAACAGAAGACTGTATGCCTAGTTTAACAATTTACTTAGATATTGAGCCAGAAGTTGGGTTAGCTCGAATTGCAAAAGATGCAGGACGCGAAGTGAATCGACTAGATATGGAAGATATCTCTTTCCATAAACGTGTGCGTGAAGGGTATTTACAAGTTGTAGAACGTTTCTCAGATCGTATTGTATTAGTAAATGCCGATCAGCCAATGGAAAAACTTATAGAAGAAGTTATTCAGGTTATAGAAGATAAATTGTTATAATAGAAGGAAAGAATTGAAATAAGTGAGGTATGCATTATGACGAAGACGTGGGAGCAGCTTTCTGCTATACAACCCATCGGTGTAAAAATGTTGATGAATAGCATTGCAAAAGAGCGTATATCCCACGCTTACTTGTTAGAGGGAGGGAAAGGGACAGGAAAGTTTGCGACGGCAATTCAAATGGCAAAGAGTTTCCTCTGTTCTCAGCGGAATGGGGTAGAGCCTTGTCATGTATGTACAAATTGTAAGCGAATTGATTCAGGTAACCACCCGAACTTACATATTGTAAAACCAGACGGATTATCTATTAAGAAGCAGCAAATTCATGATTTACAAGAAGAGTTTTCAAAAACAGGATTAGAAGCAAATAAAAAAGTATATATTATTGAGCACGCAGACCGTATGACAGCAAATGCAGCGAATACACTTTTGAAATTTTTAGAAGAACCAAGTAGTGATACAACAGCTATTTTACTTACTGAACAAAGTCATCAAATTTTAAATACGATTTTATCTCGCTGTCAAGTTGTTACATTTAGACCTTTACCAACGGAATCTTTAATTAGAAGATTACAGGATGAAGGTATTACGGCGTCATTATCGACACTTGCTGCACAACTCACGAATAGTTTTGATGAAGCTTTAGCTTTATGTAGTGATGAATGGTTTGCACAAGCACGAGCTTTAGTGATAAAATTATGTGAAGCGCTCGAAAAAGATAAAGCCTCTATTTTTTTTGTACAAGAAAAATGGGGAAAACACTTTGGAGAGAAGGAGCAATTACAGCAAGGTTTAGATATGTTACTCCTTATTTATAAGGATTTATTATATGTTCAACTTGGAGAAGAAGATCGTCTTGTTTTTCATGAGCAGAAAGAGATGTTTGAATCTTTCTCCTACGCTCAGAAGCGCATTGTATCAGCTCTCTTTAATATATTAGAGGCAAAAAATAGAATCAACGCTAATGTAAATGCGCAGCTTGTGTTCGAACAGTTAGTGTTGCGGTTGCAGGAGGGATGACCGTTTTGTATGATGTAGTAGGTGTTCGCTTTAAGAAGGCCGGAAAGGTATATTACTTTGACCCAAATCAGTTCGATATCTCTGAAAATGAGTTTGTAATTGTAGAAACGGTAAGAGGTATTGAATATGGAAAAGTAGTTATTACCAAAAAGCAAGTTGATGAAAACGACGTTGTATTACCGCTAAAAAAGGTTATTCGTATTGCAAATGAAAATGATCGTACCATTGTTGAAGAGAACAAACATGCTGCAAAAGAAGCATATCAAGTTTGTCAGCAAAAGGTAGTAGAACATAATCTTGATATGAAACTTGTAGATGTAGAGTATACGTTCGATCGCAATAAGATTATTTTCTACTTTACTGCGGATGGTCGGATTGATTTCCGTGAACTAGTGAAGGACTTAGCGGCAATTTTTAGGACAAGAATTGAACTAAGACAAATTGGTGTTCGTGATGAAGCGAAGATGCTTGGTGGTATTGGTCCATGTGGTCGTATGCTTTGTTGTTCTACTTTTTTAGGAGATTTTGAACCTGTATCCATTAAGATGGCAAAGGATCAAAATTTATCATTAAATCCTGCAAAAATCTCTGGTTTATGTGGTCGCTTAATGTGTTGCTTAAAATATGAGAACGATGAATATGAGGCAGCAAAGGAGCAACTTCCTGATTTAGATCAACGTATACAAACCCCGCATGGTACTGGCCGTGTTATCGGATTAAATATTTTAGAAAGATTAATTCAAGTGGAACTAGTAGACAAGGAACGGATAGTAGAATATACGTTAGATGAGTTAGTGAATAAAGGGGTCGTTTCGAGTCAAACCACAGATTAATGAGGTGGGTGCTTGTGGAGAAAAAAGATATTTTTGCATCGGTTTCTAGTATGGAAGAGCAAATTGGACATTTATACAAACAGTTGGGCGAATTAAAACAACATCTTGCAGAGTTGTTGGAAGAAAACCAACATATAAAAATGGAAAATGCAAATTTGCGACACCGCTTTGAAGAAGTGCAGATTAAAGAAAAACAAAAAACTCAAAAACGTAAAGAAGTGAAGCCGAAGACAGATATTGGTGAAGGCTACGATAATTTAGCAAGGCTATATCAAGAAGGTTTTCATATTTGTAATCTGCATTATGGAAGTGTACGTAAAGAGGGAGATTGTTTATTCTGCCTGTCATTTTTAAATAAAAAGTGAAATTACCTTTCCAATGATAATTGGAAAGGTAATTTTTTATACATGAGAGTAGAATGAAATATGTTTTTTATCCCGCTTTAATGGGCAGTAAGACCCCTACCTCAAAATGCATCGAAAGTAAAGAATTTAGGTGGGGACGGGCTGTCCATAAAAGTCCGATTGGTCAGGGCTAATAATCAGTGGGGGATGAAGAGAACCCCCACTGAATAAAGTTTCACTTTATTAGTTGAAGATGAAATAGGGTAGGTTAAGTGTAAGAAAAGGAGTAACATATGAATTTATATGAAGATGAACGTTTAGATTACTTATTAGCACAAGATTTAAAGATTATACAAAGCCCATCAGTATTTAACTTTTCGTTAGATGCTGTTTTACTTGCAGATTTTGCTTGGGTACCAATTCAAAAAGGTAATTTACTTGATTTGTGTACAGGTAATGCAGTTGTGCCCCTTCTATTAAGTACAAGAACGAAAGGGAATATTACTGGCGTAGAAATTCAAGGACGCTTATATGATATGGGAATAAGAAGTGTTCAATATAATAAGTTGGAAGAAAGAATTCACTTAATACATGGGGATTTGAAAGATATGCCGGAGAAACTTGGACGTCATCAATATGATGTTGTCACATGTAATCCGCCTTATTTCCAAACACCTGCAACTTCTGAAAAAAATATGAATGAACATTTAGCGATAGCTCGTCATGAAATTATGTGTACATTAGAGGATGTTGTATCTGCAAGTAGTCAGCTAGTAAAGCAAGGCGGGAAAGTAGCATTTGTACACCGCCCGGGTCGTTTACTAGACATTGTTACGTTAATGCGTAAATACAAAATTGAACCAAAGCGTGTCCGATTTGTGTATCCTAAGGCAGGAAAAGAAGCGAATACATTGTTAATTGAAGGAATTAAGGATGGAAATGCCGATCTGAAAATATTGCCACCTCTTATTGTATATGAAGAAAATAATGAATATACAAAGGAGATTCGTTCTATTT
The DNA here is from genome assembly GCF_051948935.1 of Bacillus sp. Brlt_9. Taxonomy (NCBI): domain Bacteria; kingdom Bacillati; phylum Bacillota; class Bacilli; order Caryophanales; family Bacillaceae; genus Bacillus; species Bacillus sp. Brlt_9. The sequence continues at coordinate 5,665 of NZ_JAYJLO010000017.1, forward strand.
TATATGGGGAAGAATAAGCATTGTTTTTATGTAGTAGAGTGCTCTGATGGAAGTTATTATGCTGGATATACGAATCATATAGAGAAGCGGATTGAGACCCATAATGGCGGAAAAGGGGCTAAGTATACGCGTGCTAGACTTCCTGTTGTTTTAAAATACGTAGAATTTCATGAAGATAAACGTACAGCTATGCAAGCAGAGTATTATTTTAAGCAATTAAATAGAAAACAAAAAGAAGAATATATGCAAAAAGGAGAACGCTATGTGGCAACAAAAAAGCTTTCAACAAAATGAAAAAGGAGTTTTATATTTAGTACCAACTCCTATTGGAAATTTAGAAGATATGACATTTCGTGCAATTCGAATTTTAAAAGAAGCTGATTTAATTGCTGCTGAAGATACGAGACAAACGAAAAAACTTTGTAATTATTTTGAAATTGAGACGCCCGTGATGAGTTACCACGAGCATAATAAGGAAGTAAGTGGAAAGAAAATATTAGAGAAGCTAGACGAAGGGAAGACTGTAGCACTTGTTAGTGATGCTGGTATGCCGTGTATTTCCGATCCAGGTTACGATATTGTTGTAGAGGCTGTAACGGAACAGTATCATGTAATCCCGCTTCCTGGAGCAAATGCAGCCCTTACAGCATTAATTGCATCAGGTCTTGAAACAAAACAATTTTATTTCTATGGATTTTTACAAAGAAATAAAAAAGAAAGAAAATTGGAGTTAGAGAAGCTTCGTTATGTACAAACTACAATGATGTTTTATGAAGCGCCTCACCGCCTGGATGATACTTTAATCTCGATGCAAGAAGTGTTGGGAAATAGAGAAATTGTATTATGTCGAGAGTTAACGAAAAAATTCGAGGAATTTATTCGAGGAACAGTCGAAGAAGCCATTGAGTGGACGAAACAAAATGAAGTTCGTGGTGAGTTTTGTATTTTAGTAGCTGGTTCAACAGAAGAACCTGCTCCAGAAGAACAATGGTGGGAATCTATTTCAGTGTATGATCATATTGAACATTATATAAACGAAAAAGGGATGAATTCAAAAGAGGCGATAAAAACAGTCGCGAAAGATCGAGATTTGTCGAAACGCGATGTATATCAAATCTATCATGTCGATAAAAAATAAGCTTCTCATAATTGAGAAGCTTATTTTGCTGTTTCGATATAATCTTGAAGTTCGTTTAAGATTTGCTCAGCGCCTTCTTTGCTTAAGATAATTTTACCTTCAGCTAAAGATAGGTTGCCATCAGATACTTCACCAGTTACTTGGCAAGTCATGTTTGGCTTATATTTTTTTAAGATGATTTTCTCGTCATCAACGTAGATTTCAAGAGCATCCTTTTCTGCAATACCTAAAGTACGGCGTAATTCGATTGGAATTACTACACGACCTAATTCATCAACTTTACGAACGATACCAGTAGATTTCATAATTCTTTTCCTCCTAAAGAAATAGTTTATAAGTTTCGAGTCTATTTTCTAGATTCGTCATTTTTCGACAAAATACCCTATGGACATATGATACCAATCATTTACATTTCCGTCAATTCTTTAATTCTATATTTTTTAAAAAGATTTATAGATTTCTTACTTCTTATATATAATAGAATGTGAGTAATTTCTACTATTATTTCACTTTATTTTCAGAAAAATTTATAAATTATAAGTGGGGACTGTATATTTTCTTGAAATATGAGTAATAGATGATAAAGGTATCAAGTATTAACTCGTTTTTATCCCGCATTAACAAGCGGTAATATTTTAAATTTAAAATTCAGCTGGGGCAAAGGGGTTAAGTAAGAGCCGGATTGCGCGTAAAAGCTCGATTGGTGCAGGCTAATAATCTGCGGGAATGAACAAAACCCCTCACAGATTAAAGTTTCACTTTATATATAAGTTTTTGATATACTATTTATAAATACATATGAGGTTATCCGGGAGGTCCAAAACAATGACAGAGGAAAACAAATCCTTTTATATTACTACCCCAATTTATTATCCAAGTGGAAAATTACACATTGGACATGCTTATACAACGGTAGCAGGAGATGCGATGGCACGATATAAGCGTATGCAAGGATATAATGTTCATTATTTAACAGGAACTGATGAGCATGGACAGAAGATCCAAAAGAAAGCAGAAGAATTAAATGTTACACCACAAGCATATGTGGATAACATCGTTGCAGGAATTAAAGAACTTTGGGAGAAGATGGATATCTCTTATGATGATTTTATTCGTACAACGGAAGATCGTCATAAAGATGTTGTTGAAAAAATCTTCAAACAACTAGTAGATCAAGGTGATATTTACCTTGATGAATATGAAGGTTGGTATTCTGTACAAGATGAGACATTCTATACGGAACACCAATTAGTAGATCCAATTATGGAAGGTGACAAAGTAGTTGGAGGAAAAAGTCCAGATAGTGGTCATGATGTAGAACTTGTTCGTGAAGAATCTTATTTCTTTAGAATGGGTAAATATGTCGACAGACTATTAAAATTCTATGAAGATAATCCACATTTCATTCAGCCAGAGTCTCGTAAGAATGAGATGATTAATAACTTCATTAAACCAGGCTTAGAAGATTTAGCAGTTTCTCGTACTTCATTTGACTGGGGAGTTCGTGTTCCAGGTAACCCGAAACACGTTATTTACGTATGGGTTGACGCTTTATCTAACTACATTACAGCATTAGGTTATGGAACAGAAAATGAAGAGATGTATAAGAAGTTCTGGCCGGCAGATGTGCATTTAGTTGGAAAAGAAATCGTTCGTTTCCATACAATTTATTGGCCAATCATTTTAATGGCATTAGATTTACCTCTTCCGAAAAAAGTCTTTGCTCACGGTTGGATTTTAATGAAAGATGGAAAGATGAGTAAGTCAAAAGGAAACGTAGTAGATCCAGTTACACTAATCGATCGTTACGGATTAGATGCATTACGTTATTACTTACTTCGTGAAGTTCCATTCGGATCAGATGGCGTATTCACACCAGAAGGATTTGTGGAGCGTATTAATTTCGACTTAGCAAATGACTTAGGTAACTTATTAAATCGTACAGTAGCTATGATTGATAAGTACTTTAACGGAGAAATCCCTGCATTTAAAGAAAATGTAACGGAATTCGATGAAACGTTAGTAACGTTTGCACAAGATACATTGAAAAAAGTAGAAGAAGCAATGGAGAATATGGAATTCTCTGTAGCACTAAGCTCAATTTGGCAATTGGTTAGCCGTACGAATAAATATATTGATGAAACACAACCATGGGTACTAGCAAAAGATGAGAATGATCGTGAAAAGTTAGCTTCTGTAATGGCTCATTTAGCAGAGGTACTTCGTCAAACGGGTATTATGCTTATGCCATTCTTAACAGTAGCACCAAGCAAGATGTTTGCTCAGCTTGGCCTTACTGATAAAGCACATAAATCTTGGGAAAGCCTATCTACAATTGGCTGCATTCCAGCTGGAACGAAAGTAGAAAAAGGAAATCCAATTTTCCCTCGTTTAGAAATGGAAGTAGAGGTAGCATACATTAAAGAACAAATGAAAAGCTCTGCTCCTAAAGTAGAAGAGAAAAAAGAAGAAGAACCGAAGGCAGAAGAAATTACAATTGATGATTTCTTTAAAGTAGAATTACGCGTAGCTGAAGTACTATCTGCTGAACCTGTGAAAAAAGCAGACAAGTTGTTAAAAATCCAACTAGACTTAGGCACAGAAAAGCGTCAAGTTGTTTCTGGAATTGCAAAATTCTATTCACCAGAAGACCTAAAAGGTAAAAAGGTTATTTGTGTAACAAACTTAAAACCTGTAAAATTACGCGGTGAATTATCACAAGGTATGATTTTAGCGGGTGAAGAGAATGGCGTATTGTCATTAGCATCAATTGACCAAAATCTACCAAACGGTACAAAAATCAAGTAATTAAGACAAGAAAGGAGATGTTTCACGTGTAACATGTGTGAAGCGTCTTTTTTCTTTTTACACTCTCAATTTTTGCATTAAGATTGTAGTATTGTTATCGTTAAGTTATGAAAAAGCTTATTTGTGTGGAATAAACTTGATTTCAATATAAAAGGAGTTATGTATGATGTTGTTTGATACACATTCACATTTGAATGCAGAGCAATTTGAAGAAGATTTACAAGAAGTTATTGCACGAATGAAAGAAGCAGGAGTTACTTATACAGTTGTTGTTGGTTTTGATGAAGTAACGATAAAAAAAGCGATTGAATTAGCTGAAGCCTATGATTTTATTTATGCTGCGGTTGGATGGCATCCAGTTGATGCAATTGACATGACAGAAGAACATTTAGCTTGGTTAGAAGAACTTGCTTCCCATCCTAAAGTCGTTGCACTTGGAGAAATGGGCTTAGATTATCACTGGGATAAGTCCCCAAAAGAAATACAGAAAGAAGTATTCCGTAAACAAATTGCATTAGCGAAAAAGGTAAAATTGCCGATTATTATACATAATCGCGATGCAACTCAAGATATTGTTGATATTCTAGAAGAAGAAAATGCAGCTGAAGTGGGCGGCATTATGCATTGCTTTAGCGGCAGTGTAGAAGTAGCAGAGCGATGCGTTGATATGAACTTTTTAATTTCGTTAGGTGGACCAGTTACATTCAAAAACGCTAAAAAGCCGAAAGAAGTTGCTGTGGAGATTCCATTAGAGAAATTGTTAATAGAGACGGATTGTCCGTATTTAACACCGCACCCATTTCGAGGGAAACGAAATGAACCAAGTTATGTAAAACTCGTAGCAGAAGAAATTGCGAACTTAAAAGGAATTTCTTATGAGGAAGTAGCAGAAGTAACAACAAAAAATGCAAAAGCTTTATTTGGTGTTGAATAAAAAGGAGTGGGAGAACCCATTCTTTTTTTATTTTTATAAAAAAGTAGCAGGAGTGATAGAGAAAATCCGGGCAAATAAGGAAGTGTTACAATAAGGAGAGAGAACAAAGTTTTGGACATTCTATTTTTTAAAATGTAAGAATGGGGAAAATAATAATGGAAAAGTCGTCATTTTTTTGTTTTACTAAGTAGAGACGAAACGAGTGTGGAGGCAAGCATGAAAATTAAAGAGATTATCGTTGTAGAAGGTAAAGATGATACAGTTGCGATTAAGCGTGCTGTTGATGCGGATACAATTGAAACGAACGGTTCAGCAATCGGTGATCATGTTATTGAGCAAGTTAAATTAGCGCTGCAAAAACGAGGCGTTATTATTTTTACAGATCCGGATTATCCTGGAGAGCGTATTAGAAAAATTATTTCTGATAAGGTGCCTGGATGTAAACATGCCTTTTTACCAAAGGAAGAAGCACTTGCTAAAAGGAAAAAAGGTGTCGGAATTGAACATGCTTCTAATGAATCAATTCGCCGTGCTTTAGAGAATATACATGAAGAAATGGAAGCTTACACAAGTGAAATTAGTTGGAGCGATCTAGTCGATGCAGGTTTAGTGGGCGGAGAAATGGCAAAGAGTCGCAGAGAAAGAATGGGTAAGCTATTAAAGATTGGTTATACAAACGCAAAACAGTTACATAAACGTTTACAAATGTTTCAAGTTTCAAAAGAATCATTTGCAGAAGCTTATAAGCAAGTCATACAGGAGGAAAGAAAATGAAGGATATCGCAACGCCAAATCGTACGAAAGACATTGTTGAAAAGTATGGATTTTCATTCAAAAAAAGTTTAGGACAAAATTTCTTAATTGATACGAATGTATTAAATCGTATCGTTGATCACGCTGAAATTGGACCAGAAAGTGGTGCAATTGAAATTGGACCAGGTATCGGTGCATTAACAGAACAATTAGCGAAGCGTGCTAAAAAAGTTGTTGCTTTTGAAATTGATCAAAGATTATTACCAATCTTAGATGAGACGTTAGCTCCATATGGCAACGTTACAGTTATTAATAAAGATGTACTAAAGGCAGATGTACACGAGGTGTTTAGCGAGCAATTTGAAGAAGGGCAAGATGTAATGGTGGTAGCTAACTTACCATACTATATTACAACGCCAATTTTATTTAAATTGCTAGAAGAGAAATTACCGGTTCGTGGATTTGTTGTTATGATGCAAAAAGAAGTTGGGGATCGTTTAGCTGCTAAACCTGGAACGAAAGAGTATGGTTCTTTATCAATTGCTATTCAGTATTATACAGAGGTAGAAACAGTTATGACTGTGCCGCGTACAGTGTTTGTACCACAACCAAATGTTGATTCTGCAATTATCCGTCTCCTAAAGCGTCCGAAACCAGTTGTAGAAGTAACAGATGAGACGTTCTTCTTTGAAGTAGTAAGAGCAAGTTTTGCACAGCGTCGTAAAACGTTAATGAATAATTTATCAAATAATTTAAATGGTTTCCCGAAAGATAAAGAGCTGTTGGATCGAATTTTAACAGAGGTAGGAATTGATCCAAAACGAAGAGGCGAGACGCTATCTATCGAGGAGTTTGCAACATTAAGTAACGCATTAGTTCCTCATAAATTATCATAAGAATATAAAAGGGACAGTTCAAGTTGAACTGTCCCTTTTGTCACCTTTCCCCTCCTACATTCATACTTTAAAAACAGGTAAGATGGCCTAACGAGTTTGGAGGTAGGAGAATGGCTTTACATGTTGGAGAATTAGTGGAACGATATTCTCATAATAGGGATATCCTTTTTCGTATTATAGAAATAAAAGGCGAGATAGCTATATTGTTTGGAGAGGAAATTAGATTGGTGGCAGATGCGCCACTTGAAGATTTAATTAGTATAGATCAACGAGAACACAAAAAGAGAGCGAAGCGTGAGAAAGAAACAATGGAACGCACGTATCGTTTGTTTCAACAAGATTATGTATTAATGAAACAAAGGCATGAACACACTTCAACTGGTGGATATACAAATGAGGTGAATTATTTTCAAATGCCGGGACGTGTATTGCATATAGATGGAGACCCATTATATTTGCGCAAGTGTCTAGACTTATATAATAAAATTGGTGTTCCTGTACAAGGTATTCATTGTAAAGAAACAGAGATGCATGAAAAGGTAGTAGATTTAATAGACCATTTTCGTCCAGACATTTTAGTAATCACAGGGCACGATGCATATACAAAAGCAAAAGGAGTAAAGGGAGATTTAGCAGCATATAGGCATTCAAGGCATTTTGTACAGGCTGTTCGAGAAGTGCGAAAAAAATATCCATCACTAGATCAACTCGTTATTTTTGCTGGGGCATGTCAATCACACTTTGAAGCATTAATTCGAGCTGGTGCTAATTTTGCTAGTTCCCCATCTAGAATTAATATTCACGCACTAGATCCTGTATATGTGGTTGGTAAAATTAGTTTTACTTCATTTATGGAGAGAGTCAATGTATGGGACGTTGTACGTAATACGATTACTGGCGAAAAGGGACTTGGTGGGATTGAGACGAGGGGCATTTTACGAACTGGATTACCCTTCCAACACTATGAAGAATAAGCAAGGTACATATGTATCTTGCTTTTTTATGTGGAAAGGATTTAAATCAGCTTGGATAAAAAGAGACAAGAACGCACAGACTACATAATGATACTTTTACAATATAGTATTTCTTCTATCTATTCGAACGCATAATGCTTTTATAATGATATTGTCTGTGAGTTGCGGTTAATAATTGGGATAGATATATCGTGTTTTAAGTGTTCAATCTAAATTACAGCGAGGTGTAACGAAGTATATGTCAAAACGTTTAGATGAAATTAAAAGCGAATTAGATCACCATCTTGGACAGAGACTGATGTTAAAGGCAAACAGTGGGAGAAGAAAAACGGTAGAACAATCAGGTGTACTTGCAGAAACGTATCGTTCTGTTTTTGTTGTACAACTGGATCAGCAAGAAGACGCGTTGCAACGTGTATCGTATAGCTATGCAGATGTTTTAACAGAGACAGTAGAGTTAACATTTTATGGTGACCCTCATAATGAAGTGATTTTATAATTTATGTATCGTTACATATATTCCCACAAATGAAAAGTTATATTATTTTGCATACTAATTATACCGTAGCAAAATAAGGAGGGACTCTGCATTGAGTAGACGAAGAGGTGTCATGTCAAATCAATTTAAAGAAGAGCTTGCAAAAGAGCTGGGCTTTTATGATGTTGTTCAGAAAGAAGGCTGGGGCGGAATTCGTGCGAAAGATGCTGGTAACATGGTGAAACGTGCTATAGAAATTGCAGAACAGCAATTAATGAAACAAAACCAGTAGTTGTAAGATACTTTCTATGCTACGGTAGCCGAGGAGTGATTCCTCGGCTTTTTGTACTATAAAAGGTGCCATCATTTTACATAAGTAGTTTCATTCTGAATGCTTTTCGTTATAATTAGGGAAGTGTCATCGTCTTACTATAAATTTATGGTAAAATAAACGATAAAAGATTGAGTACATAGAGTGGGTGAATAGATTGAAGCTACTAGTGAAAGCACCAGCAAAGATTAATCTGTCGTTAGATGTACTGGGAAAAAGACAAGACGGATATCATGAAGTGAAAATGATTATGACAACAATTGATTTAGCGGATCGTTTAGAACTAATGGAATTAGCAGAAGACCGTATTGAAATTTTATCCCATAATCGGTATGTCCCAGACGACCAAAGAAATTTAGCTTATCAAGCAGCGAGATTATTAAAAGAGAAGTTTAATGTGAAAAAAGGCGTATCTATTACTATTGAAAAAACGATTCCAGTAGCAGCTGGATTAGCAGGTGGAAGTAGTGATGCAGCAGCGACATTACGTGGCCTTAATAAATTATGGAATTTAGGGCTTACAATTGACCAATTAGCAGAGCTTGGCGCAGAAATTGGATCGGATGTATCGTTTTGCGTATATGGTGGGACAGCAATTGCCACTGGAAGAGGAGAACAAATTGAGCACATAAAAACTCCACCTTCTTGTTGGGTTATCTTAGCAAAACCTCATATTGGTGTATCTACTGCTGATGTGTATGGAAATTTAAAATTAAATCGAGTTACACATCCGAATGTAGATAAAATGATTGATGTCATAAATGCCGGGGATTACAAAGGGATTTGTGATACTGTTGGTAACGTTTTAGAAGATGTAACGTTTGCGATGCATCCTGAAGTTGCACGTATTAAGGCACAGATGAAGCGATTTGGGGCGGATGCTGTTTTAATGAGTGGAAGTGGTCCAACTGTATTTGGTCTTGTGCACCATGATTCGCGAATGCATCGTATATATAACGGATTAAAAGGATTTTGTGAACAAGTATACGCAGTACGTTTATTGGGAGAGCGAGAAACGCTTGAATAAAGACGTATAATACGGTATGATTTGTTTAGAATATTCGTGATTTGAGGTGAGAGTATGAAAATTAGACGAAGTACAAGATTAGTCGATATGACTTATTACTTGTTACAAAACCCTCGTCAGCTAGTTTCTCTCACTTTTTTTGCTGAAAGGTATCAATCAGCTAAGTCTTCCATTAGTGAAGATTTAGTTATTATTAAGCAAACGTTTGAACAACAAGGGGTCGGCACATTGCAAACGATACCAGGAGCAGCAGGAGGAGTGAAATATATACCGTATATAAGTGAGGCAGAGGCAGATCTAATTATTGGTGAGCTTTGTAGCTTATTTGAGAATCCAGATCGTATTTTGCCTGGTGGTTACTTATATATGACAGATCTTTTAAGTAATCCTCGTCATATTAATGGCGCAGGTCGTTTGTTTGCTTCTGTTTTTGCTAGGCAACCAATTGATGCAGTTATGACGGTGGCAACAAAGGGAATTCCACTTGCTTATGCGGTGGCGAATTACTTAGATGTACCGGTAGTAATTGCAAGGAAAGACAATAAGGTAACAGAAGGACCAACTGTTAGTATTAACTATGTATCAGGTTCTTCTAAGCGCATTCAAACAATGACGTTAGCGAAGCGTAGCCTTCCAGAAGGATCAAATGTTTTAATTATTGATGACTTCATGAAAGCTGGCGGAACCATTCAAGGTATGATGAGTATGTTAGAAGAGTTTAAAGCTAATGTTGTTGGTATTGGTGTATTAGTAGAGTCCACAGATATTGAAGAAAGACTAATTAATAACTTTGTATCATTAATTCGTTTATCAGAAGTTGATGTGAAAGAAAAATCGATTCAAGTGGAAAAGGGAAATTATTCACTGGCACCATTTGATGAAGGGCTTGTAGAGGCTGAGTAAAAAGGTAAAGCAAATAGCTTTATCTTTTTTTTTATTCTATTTATAAATTATAAAATAGATGGACAAACTGCTTTTCGTGCACTATTTTTAAAGAGTAAAAATAAATAATAAAAGGGTGAAAGATATGAAAGTTGTTCAAACAAACAATGCACCACAAGCAATTGGACCATATTCACAAGGGATTATTGTAAATAATATGTTTTACAGTTCAGGACAAATTCCGTTAACTGCAGGTGGAGAGCTTGTAGTAGGAGATGTAACAGTACAAACAGAGCAAGTATTTCAAAACTTACAAGCAGTATTAGAAGAAGCGGGTGCTTCATTTGATACAGTAGTAAAAACAATAGTATTCTTAAAAGATATGGATGATTTTAATGCTGTTAATGAAGTATATGGCTCTTATTTCTCTGCTCATAAGCCAGCTCGTTCTTGTGTACAAGTAGCAAAATTACCGAAAGATGTTTCGGTTGAAATTGAGGTAATTGCCCTAGTTAAGTAATTCTTTGTAAGCGATAACCTCCACAAATCTCTATATTCAATTACATTAAAAATTTTTATCTTAAAAATTTTTAAAAAATTAAAGGGAAAATAGAAATTTTGTGGAATTTATACAAATATATCGCTTATTTAGAAAAGGGTGGTGAACACAAGATGGAAGTGACTGACGTAAGATTACGCCGCGTAAACACAGAAGGCCGCATGAGAGCAATTGCCTCTATTACTCTAGACCATGAATTTGTTGTTCATGATATTCGTGTAATTGATGGTAATAATGGATTATTTGTAGCAATGCCAAGTAAACGTACTCCAGATGGAGAGTTCCGTGACATTGCACATCCAATTAATTCTGGTACACGCTCTAAAATTCAAGATGCGGTTTTAACAGAGTATCATCGTTTAGGCGAGTTAGAAGAGGTTGAGTTTGAAGAAGCGGGTGCTTCGTAAAATTCGAATGAAAAGGGCTTTTTAGAGAAAGCCCTATAATTTTGCAACAAACTCCTGTAAGCATTTACAGGGGTTTGTTTTTTTGTGTTTGTATACATATTTCATTTGGAAGATTCTAAATTAAATAAAATCAAGGGGAGAACTTCTAATTTTTTCAAAATGATTTTAAATAGTATAGCTTAATTCTTAAAAAAGATACTAAAGAGTAAAACATCTTATAAGAATTATGGTAAAATTTAATAGTTAAAATGTGTTTCTTGAAATATATGATGATTTAGGATAATATCGTTAATGGATAAATAGGTTGCGATGGAGGGTCTATATGTCAAACAGATTTGCAGTGATTCTAGCTGCAGGTAAAGGCACACGTATGAAGTCTAAGCTATACAAAGTGCTTCATCCTGTATGTGGAAAACCTATGGTACAACATGTTGTCGATCAAGTATCTCAATTAGGATTGCAGAAACTTGTAACAGTCGTAGGACATGGTGCTGAAATGGTACAAGAACAGCTAGGAAACGTAAGTGAGTTTGCATTACAAGCAGAACAACTTGGTACAGCGCATGCTGTAGATCAAGCTGCAAGTGTACTTGCAAATGAAGAAGGAACAACTTTAGTTATTTGTGGCGATACGCCGCTAATAACTGCTGAAACGATGGAAGCATTGCTTCAACAACATAAAGAAGCAGGGGCAATGGCAACGGTGCTAACAGCTTACATAGAAGAGCCTGCTGGATATGGTCGTATCGTTCGTAATGAGAATGGTCATGTTGAAAAGATTGTTGAGCATAAGGATGCAAATGAGAAAGAATTAGCTATTAAAGAAATCAATACAGGTACGTATTGTTTTGATAATAAAGCTTTATTCGCTTCACTTTCTAAAGTTTCAAATGATAACGTACAAGGTGAATATTACCTGCCAGATGTTATTGAGATTTTAAAAAATGAAGGTCATATTGTATCAGCTTATCAAACAGAGCACTTCGATGAAACGTTAGGTGTTAACGACAGAGTCGCTCTATCGCAAGCGGAAATTATTATGAAAAACCGTATCAACCGAAAGAACATGGTAAATGGTGTTACAATTATCGATCCAAGTAACACGTATATTTCTGCTGATGCAATTATCGGTAGTGATACAGTTCTTCATCCAGGAACAATTATTGAGGGAAACACTGTAATTGGTTCTGATTGTGAAATTGGACCGCATACAGTAATTCGCGATAGTGAAATTGGAGATCGTACGACAATTCGTCAATCTACTGTACATGATAGTAAACTTGGTACAGAAGTATCGGTTGGTCCATTTGCACATATTCGCCCAGATTCAGTTATTGGAGATGAAGTACGCGTTGGAAACTTCGTGGAAATCAAAAAAACTGTTTTTGGTAATAGAAGTAAAGCTTCACACTTAAGTTATATCGGGGATGCGCAAGTTGGAGAAGACGTGAATCTTGGTTGTGGTTCAATTACGGTGAACTATGACGGTAAGAATAAATTCAAAACTGTGATTGGTAACGGGGTATTTATTGGATGTAATTCAAACCTTGTTGCTCCTGTAACAGTTGAAGATGGTGCTTATGTGGCAGCAGGCTCTACAATTACAGAGAATGTTCCATCAAAAGCATTATCTGTAGCACGTGCACGTCAAGTTAACAAAGAAGACTATGTTGATCAATTGCTGAATAAGAAAAAATCATAATGTGGAGGGTTAATCTAGATGTCGACTCAATATCTAAATTCTAATTTGAAAGTATTCTCTTTAAACTCTAATAAGGAACTTGCTGAGCAAATTGCAAAGCACATTGGAGTAGGACTAGGAAAATGTTCTGTTGATCGTTTTAGTGATGGAGAAGTTCAAATTAACATTGAAGAAAGTATCCGTGGTTGCGATGTATTCATTATTCAATCTACAAGCTTCCCAGTAAACGAACATATCATGGAATTACTTATTATGATCGATGCATTAAAGCGTGCATCTGCAAAAACAATTAATATTGTTATTCCTTACTATGGTTATGCGCGTCAAGACCGTAAAGCGCGTTCTCGTGAACCAATTACATCGAAACTTGTAGCAAACTTGCTTGAAACAGCAGGTGCAACTCGTGTAATCACTCTAGATTTACATGCTCCACAAATTCAAGGGTTCTTTGATATCCCAATTGACCACCTAATGGGTGTACCGATTCTTTCAGATTACTTTGAAACAAAAGGTCTTAAAGATATCGTAATCGTGTCACCTGATCATGGTGGAGTAACTCGTGCTAGAAAAATGGCAGATCGCCTAAAAGCACCAATCGCTATTATTGATAAGCGTCGTCCTCGTCCAAACGTATCAGAGGTAATGAACATTATCGGTAATATTGAAGGTAAAACAGCAATTTTAATTGATGACATCATTGATACAGCTGGTACAATTACATTAGCAGCAAACGCTCTTGTTGAGAACGGTGCTTCTGAAGTATATGCTTGCTGTACACACCCAGTATTATCTGGTCCAGCAATTGAGCGTATCCAAAACTCAAATATTAAAGAGTTAGTTGTAACGAACTCTATCGTATTACCAGAAGAGAAGAAAATCGACAAAGTACATGAACTTTCAGTTGCTCCACTAATCGGAGAAGCAATCATTCGTGTATACGAAGAAGAATCTGTAAGTGTATTATTCAATTAATTGGATAGAATGAGACGTAACCAAGATTGGTTACGTCTTTTCGTATCGAAAAAAGAAAGTAGTGGTACAAGAATGAAATTGATAGTAGGACTTGGGAACCCGGGTAGAGAATATGAATTAACAAGGCATAATATTGGATTTATGGCAATTGATGAACTTGCAAAGCGTTGGAATATTTCTTTAAACGAACAAAAATTTAAAGGAGTATTTGGTGCAGGGTTTGTTAATGGGGAAAAAGTAATCTTATTAAAGCCACTTACATATATGAATTTATCTGGGGAAAGCATTCGTCCGCTTATGGATTACTACAAAATTGATGTAGAGGACTTCGTTGTTCTGTACGATGATTTAGACATCCCAGTAGGTAAATTACGCCTTCGTATGAAAGGTAGTGCTGGTGGACATAATGGTGTGAAATCAACAATTTCACATTTAGGAACACAAGAGTTTCAACGTATCCGCATGGGAATCGATCGTCCGAAAAATGGAATGAAGGTAGTAGATTATGTATTAGGACGTTTTACATCAGAAGAAATTCCTGATGTTAATTATTCTATTGAAAAAGCAGCGGATGCATGTGAAGAATGGTTAAATAAACCTTTTCTTCAAATCATGAATACTTTCAATAGTTAAGGGTATGATTGAGAATATTTTGTTTTATTTTTACCCATACTAGCAGTAATTGGATTTTTAGGAGGCTAGTATGGAAGGGTATTATTATTGCAGACATTGCGGGAGCAATGTAGGATCCGTTACCGCAGAAAAAGTGTATAGCGACGTTTTATTTCAACTAACAGAGCAAGAAGTAGTAGAGATGATTCATTTTCATGAGAATGGAAATATATATATACAAACGATTTGTGAATCGTGTCAAGAAACGCTCGCATCTTATCCTGAGTATTATGAATATGAAAAATTTCTGCAATAAAATGTTGTCGCTTTGGCATGTCCAAAGCATTTTTCTGTTTTCTTTTTCCGAAATATTTGCATAAAATATAGTGGCTTGCTCTTTATGTTGAGAGGGGTTTTGAAAATGATAGGTTTATTAGAGCAATTTTATAAAAATGAAGAGATCCAATCGGTTATTAATGGATTAGAAGATGGTTTAAGAGAACAACTTGTATCAGGTATGGCAACCTCTTCTCGTTCGTTATTAATGGCGGCCTTATATAAAAAAACAAAAAAATCACAACTTATTGTGACGCATAATTTATATCAAGCACAAAAAGTACATGAAGATTTAGTGGCGTTACTTGGTGAAAAAGATGTATGGCTATACCCAGTAAATGAATTGATAGCATCAGAACTTGGTGTTGCAAGCCCAGAATTGAAGGCACAACGCATTGAAGTATTAAATCGTTTAGCTGCAGGAGAGAATGGGATTATTGTAGCACCAGTTGCGGGGTTACGCAGATTTTTACCAATGAAAGAATTGTGGAAGCAAAGGCAAATCGAAATCAGTCTAGGGCAAGAGATTGATTTAGATACATTCTTGCATACTTTACATCATATTGGCTATGAGCGTAAGTCGATGGTAGAAGCTCCTGGGGAATTTAGTTTGCGCGGGGGGATATTAGATATTTATCCACTAACTGAAGAGTTACCAGTTCGTATTGAATTCTTCGACACAGAAGTCGATTCTATTCGATTATTTGATGTGGATGAACAGCGCTCTCAAGATAAAAAAGAAAGTGTTAGATTTGGTCCAGCAACGGAGTTTTTATTTTCACAGGAAGAATTGAAGTCGGGGATTAAGCGTCTTGAGGAAGGTTTAACTAAGACGATGCAAAAGCTTTCTGATGATAAATTGAAGACTACGGTGCTTGAAACGGTAAGTCATGAAATTGAGATGTTAAAAAATGGGCAAAGTATAGAACAGATGTTTAAATATTTATCTATTTTCTATAACGAACCTGCTAGTCTGATAGATTATTTACCAGAAGATGGTGTTGTAATTTTAGATGAGATTTCCCGTATTCAAGAAACAGCATCACATCTTGAAACGGAAGAAGCGGAATGGTATATATCACTTCTTGGTGAGGGCACGATTATTCAAGATTTATCTTTCTCCCATTCGTTTGAAGAATTTCTTCATCATAAAAAAAGAAGCTTTGTATATTTAACGTTATTCTTACGTCATATAGCACATACACATCCGCAAAACATTGTGAATGTAACGTGTAAAACGATGCAAGATTTCCATGGACAGATGCAGTTGTTGAAAACTGAAATTGATAGATGGAACGAAGGGCATTTTACGACGGTTGTGCTCGGCACAGATGATGAACGTGTAAAAAAACTACAACATATTTTAAGTGATTATGATATTGAGGCAGATATTGTAGAGGGCACAGATATATTATTGCCTGGAAGATTACAAATTGCTGTAGGTGATTTACATGCAGGATTTGAAATACCGATGCAAAAGCTTGTTGTCATTACTGAAAAAGAGCTTTTTCATAAGAAAGTTAAAAAATCACAACGTAAGCAAAAGTTATCTAATGCTGAACGTATTAAAAGTTATTCGGAATTAAAAGTTGGGGATTATGTAGTCCATGTAAATCATGGTATAGGTAAATTTTTAGGTATCGAGACATTAGAGATTAATGGTGTTCATAAAGATTATTTAAATATTAAATACCAAGGCAATGATAAGCTATACGTTCCAATTGAACAAATTGACCAAGTGCAAAAATATGTAGGATCTGAAGGAAAGGATCCGAAAGTTTATAAATTGGGCGGAAATGATTGGAAGAAGGTCAAAACGAAGGTTGAAAAATCTGTACAAGATATTGCGGATGACCTAATTAAACTATATGCCGAGCGCGAAGCTTCAAAGGGTTATGCATATACGCCAGATACGGCAGAACAACAAGAATTTGAGTCTTCTTTCCCGTATCAAGAGACAGAGGATCAATTACGTTCTATTGAAGAGATTAAAAAGGATATGGAACGCGGACGTCCAATGGATAGGCTTCTTTGTGGTGATGTAGGATATGGAAAAACGGAAGTGGCTATTCGTGCGGCGTTTAAGGCAATTATGGATGAAAAACAAGTTGCAATTTTAGTGCCGACAACGATCCTTGCACAACAACACTATGAAACAATTCGAGAGCGTTTTCAAGATTATCCAATCAATATAGGATTGCTAAGTAGATTCCGTACGAGAAAACAGCAAAACGAAACGATTAAGGGCTTAAAAGATGGCACGGTAGATATTGTAATCGGAACGCATCGTATTTTATCTAAAGATGTTACTTATAAAGATTTAGGTCTTCTTATTATTGATGAAGAACAAAGATTTGGTGTAACGCATAAAGAAAAAATTAAACAATTAAAAGCGAATGTTGACGTATTAACATTAACGGCAACTCCGATTCCGCGTACGCTCCATATGTCTATGCTTGGTGTGCGTGATTTATCTGTTATTGAGACACCGCCGGAAAATCGTTTCCCAGTTCAAACGTATGTAGTAGAGTATAATCCAGCATTAATGCGAGAAGCGATAGAACGAGAGCTTGCAAGAGGTGGTCAAGTTTACTTCCTATACAATCGTGTAGAGGATATCGAACGAAAAGCAGATGAAATTTCGATGTTAGTTCCAGATGCGCGTGTAACATATGCGCATGGGAAAATGAATGAGAGTGAATTAGAGTCTGTTATGCTATCGTTTTTAGAAGGGCAGCATGATGTTCTTGTAAGTACAACAATTATTGAGACGGGTGTAGATATTCCGAATGTAAATACGTTAATTGTATTTGATGCAGATCGTATGGGATTATCGCAGCTGTATCAGCTTCGTGGGCGTGTTGGACGTTCTAATCGTGTTGCATATGCATACTTTGCATACAAACGAGATAAAGTGTTATCAGAAGTTGCGGAGAAGCGTCTGCAAGCCATTAAAGAGTTCACAGAGCTTGGATCTGGTTTCAAAATTGCGATGCGAGACTTATCAATTCGTGGTGCAGGTAACTTATTAGGAGCCGAACAACATGGGTTTATTGATTCTGTCGGATTTGATCTATATTCTCAAATGTTAAAAGATGCAATTGAACAACGTAGAGGAACAGACGGAGTTGAAAATACCGTTAATGTTGAAATTGATTTAGAAGTCGATGCATATTTACCGGATGCTTATATTTCAGATAGTAAACAAAAAATTATGATGTATAAACAATTTAGAGGTGTTTCTGCAATTGAGGATATTGAAGAGTTGCAGGAAGAGATGATAGATAGATTTGGTGATTACCCACAAGAAGTTGGTTACTTATTGCAAATTGCAAATATTAAAGTATTGGCAATGAAAGAACAAATTGAATTAATTAAGCAAAATAAATTTGAAGTAACAATTCTGTTTTCAGAACAAGCGAGTCAAAATATTGATGGCGGAAAATTATTCATGCTCGGAAATAGTTTTGGACGTATGATCGGTCTAGGAATGGAAGGATCACAATTGAAAATCGTCATGAAAACAAATGGCTTAGAGACATCGAAGTGGTTAACAATTGCTGAAAATTTATTAAAAGGCCTGCCAGAAGTAAAAAAAGAAGTCATAAATGCCTAATATTAGATAAAAAAATACAATTCGACGTGCATAGAAGAACTAATGTGTAAAATACTATGTCTAACAGTTGGTGATTTTTACATGAACAGGTAAATTCACCACTTTGATCATCAGTAGAAAGTGAGGCAGCATTAGAATGAAAGCAACTGGAATCGTACGTCGAATTGATGATTTAGGTAGGGTAGTAATCCCGAAGGAAATTCGTAGAACTTTACGTATTCGAGAAGGTGACCCGCTAGAAATATTTGTTGATCGCGATGGAGAAGTAATTTTAAAGAAATACTCTCCAATTAGCGAATTAGGTGATTTTGCAAAAGAATATGCAGATGCTTTATATGATAGCTTAGGACATAATGTGCTTGTATGCGATCGAGATTCTATTATCGCAGTATCAGGCGTATCCAAAAAAGAATACTTAAATAAAAGTGTTGGCGATCTAATTGAAAAAACGATGGAAGAAAGAAAGTCCGTTATTATGACAGATGAAAGTGATATTTCCATTATTGATGGTGTAACGGAAAAGGTTCATTCTTATACAGTTGGACCGATTGTTGCAAATGGAGATCCAATTGGGGCTGTCATTATTTTTTCAAAAGAAGCAATTATAAGCGAAATAGAGCATAAAGCGGTCAATACTGCTGCCAGTTTCTTAGCGAAGCAAATGGAGCAGTAGGGTTGTATGAGTTTAGAAGTAGCAATCTTTCCTAATTATGATATTTCTTCTTGAGAAATCAATTATTTGGAGATATATGTATATTGAATGAAGGTAGCGCTTTGCTACCTTTTTTCGTTGAACATTTCTAGCGTTGCACAAACGTATGATTACTCCTGTAGGTAAGGGAGCTTGTCCTTTTCTTTATGATATAATACGAGGGGTGAGAATAGAAAAAGGAGTTTTCTTGCATGGAATCGAAGAAGTATCAAGCCTTTTGGCGTGGGGCTATTATATTAACAATCGCAAGTTTTGTTACAAAGGTATTAAGCGCCTTTTACCGTATTCCATATCAAAATATAGCGGGTGACATTGGTTTTTATATTTATCAACAAATATATCCGTTTTATGGATTTTGTTTAATTTTAGCTACTTATGGGTTCCCCATTATAATTTCAAAAATGGTTGCGGAACGATTAGAACGAGGGAAAAAGCAAGAAGCAGAAGAAATTATTTGTGTATCTTTTTGGTTTTTATTAGGGATTGGTTTCATAGGATTTTTTACATTATTCTTTGGTGCCGAAGCAATTGCAACAGCTATGGGCGATATATATTTAGAGAAGCTATTGCGTGTTATTTCCTTTTCATTCCTATTGATGCCGTTTTTATCTGTAGCGAGAGGATATTTTCAAGGGTTCAATAATATGATGCCTACAGCTGTTTCGCAAGTGATAGAACAAACGATTCGTGTTTCTATTATTGTATTTTTATCCTTATTCCTAATTGCTCACGGATTTGATTTATATACAGTTGGTGCAGGTGCTATGCTAGGTTCAATTGCAGGCGGATTGATTGGGATTATCGTACTTGTACTTTATATGCGTCATGATTTTCGTTCTATATTCTTCAAAAGTGTAAAGAGAATTAGAGGGAAAAAGAAAATCATTAAAATCCTGTTTTGGCAAGGATTGGCGATTTGTGTTAGTAACTTAGTACTTATTTTTATACAAATGGCTGATTCAGTTTCTTTCTATTCTTTACTTATTGGTGCAGGAGAGCAAGCTGAAAACGCAAAGGTGTTAAAAGGTGTGTATGACAGAAGTATCCCGCTTATGCAATTAGGTACTGTCGTGACAACTTCTTTCTCGTTGTCGCTTATTCCAATTATTACAGCGGCGAAGGAAAGAGGAGATCTTACCTTTATTCAAGAAAAGGTAAAGTTAGCAATGAAAATAACATTTGTTATTGGATTTGCAGCAGCCATTGGATTAACTTGTATTATTCAACCTACGAATATTATGCTGTTTGAAAATAGTGATGGGTCAGATGTTTTATCCGTTTTATCGTTATCTATTTTATTTAGTTCATTGTCGATTACAACTGCTTCTATTTTGCAAGGATTAGGACAAACATTAAAACCAGCAATATTCGTTATATTTGGGGGTTGTTTAAAGTTAGCTTTAAATTATATATTAATGCCGTATTTTGGTGTAAAGGGAGCTGCAATTGCAACGCTAGTTGCGTTAATTGTAATTTCTATGCTAAATAGTGCATTACTTATGCGAGCTGTATCCGAATCGCTTATCGATAAGCGTAATATGTTAGGTGTAGTTATTAGTGGTATTGGTATGGGATTTGTATTAATAATGTTTATGCGTGTATTGCAAATGTCTGGGTTAGTAATTGATATGGAACATAGAGGAATCGCGACACTTGAGGCGTTGTTAGGTGTAGCTATCGGCGGATTAGCATATATGTTTTTAATTTTAAAATTACGTGTATTTACAAAAGCGGAAATAGGAACCGTTATGAAAAAAGAGAAAAAAGAAGGTTCATTGAAGAAGAGTGGATAGAGGTGGCAGGTTGTGAGTGGAATCATTACTATTTTAGGATTAGGTGCTGGTGAATTAGATCAGTTAACGATGGGTGTATATCGAAAAATAAAAGAAGCAGATCACATGTTTGTTAGAACGAAAGAACATCCTGTTATAGAAGAGTTGGAGAAAGAAGGTATACAATATACTGCTTTTGACAATGTATATGAAGCGCATGATACATTTGAAATTGTATATGAAACAATTGCGAATACATTGATAGAAAAAGCTGAAGGGACAGAAATCATCTATGCTGTTCCGGGGCATCCGCTTGTAGCAGAAAGAACGGTTCAGCTATTGTTGGAAAAAGGTGAAGTAGCGAATGTTGAGGTGCAAATTGAAGGGGGACAAAGTTTCCTTGATCCTATGTTTGCAAGCTTAAAGATTGATCCGATTGAAGGATTCCAATTAATTGACGCTACATCATTTGAAAGAGGACAATTAGAATTACGTCAACATTTAATCTTTTGCCAAGTATATGACGCATTCGTTGCATCTGATGTGAAATTAACATTAATGGAGATGCTACCAGATGATTATGAAGTGTATATCGTAACAGCTGCAGGAACTTCATTTGAACAAGTTAAAAAGGTACCGTTGTACATGTTAGATCATGAAACGGAGTTGAATAACTTAACGAGTGTGTATGTACCGCCGGTTCAGGAACGTGCGTCC
The DNA here is from genome assembly GCF_051948935.1 of Bacillus sp. Brlt_9. Classification (NCBI taxonomy): domain Bacteria; kingdom Bacillati; phylum Bacillota; class Bacilli; order Caryophanales; family Bacillaceae; genus Bacillus; species Bacillus sp. Brlt_9. Next base: position 27,291 of record NZ_JAYJLO010000017.1, read on the forward strand.
TTGTATCAACAGTTTGATGTGCTTCGAGAAATTATTGCAGATCTTCGTGGACCGAATGGTTGTCCGTGGGATAAAAAGCAAACACATCAATCTTTAAAGAAGTATTTAATTGAGGAAGCTTATGAAGTGTTGGAAGCAATTGATGAAGAGGACGATGATCACTTAGTAGAAGAACTGGGTGATATATTATTACAAGTTATGCTGCATGCCCAAATCGGAGAAGATGAAGGTTGGTTCTCTATAGATGATATTATTCGAACTTTATCTGAGAAAATGGTTCGTCGCCACCCGCATGTATTTGGGAATACAGATGTAGATAATGCCGATGAAGTAATCGCCAATTGGGAAGAAATTAAAAAACAAGAAAAAGGATTCGTCAAAGAATCTGTTTTAAATGGAGTTCCAAAAAGTTTGCCACAGTTACTACGTGCTTATGAAATCCAGAAAAAAGCTGGCAAGGTTGGTTTCGATTGGGTTGATGTACAACCGATGATAGAGAAAGCCTTAGAAGAATGGCAAGAATTCCAACAAGAAGTTACAAACATGGATGAGGCGAAGATGTTAAGTGAATTTGGCGATTTACTATTTGCGTTTGTTAATATAGCTCGTCATTATAAAATAGATCCAGAAGAAGCGTTGCGTTCAACGAATGAGAAATTTATCGGTCGTTTCTTATACATGGAAGCAAAGGTAGCTGAAATGAATAAAGAGATGCAAGATTTATCATTAGAGCAGTTAGATGTTTTATGGGAAGAGGCAAAACAAACAGAGCGTAAATAGGGGGATTTAATATGCGTCTAGATAAGTTTTTAAAAGTATCACGTTTAATTAAAAGAAGAACATTAGCAAAAGAAGTAGCTGATCAAGGAAGAATATCAATTAATGGTCAAGTGGCGAAAGCAAGTTCTGATGTGAAAGTTGCTGATGAATTAACAATTCGTTTCGGTCAAAAAATAGTAACTGTAAAAATAAACGAATTGAAAGAAACGACTAAAAAAGAAGATGCAGTAAATATGTATAGCTTAGTTCGTGAAGACAAAGTAAAGGCTGAAGAAGGCTTGTTCTAAAATCAATTATCTCTTCATACATTACTATTAGCTAGTATAAATGTATGGGGGGATTTACGTGAATAATGGTTACTCACCTATGTCTTCTAATCAACAAAATGTTTCTGTAGAGCATGATATTATTATGCGTGGCAGGCGTGTAATTGATATTACCGGTGTAAAGCAGGTAGAGAGTTTTGATAGCGAAGAGTTTTTACTTGAGACTGTAATGGGATTTTTAACGATTCGTGGTCAAAATTTGCAAATGAAAAATTTAGATGTAGAAAAAGGTGTTGTATCGATTAAAGGGAAAGTTCATGAGATGCTGTATATTGATGAGAATCAAGGGGAGAAAACTAAAGGATTCTTTAGTAAGTTGTTTAAATGAGTTTAACAATTCAGTTGTATACGATGCTCTCAATGATCGGAATGGGTGCTTGGATTGGAGCGTCTTTAGATACATACCAACGATTTTTAAAACGTCAGGAACGTAAACGTTGGCTTGTATTTATACATGATATACTATTTTGGATAGTCCAAGCATTATTCGTTTTTTACGTATTGCTTCTTGTAAATGAAGCTGAACTACGTATATATGTATTTTTGGCATTATTATGTGGTTTTGCGGCATATCAAAGCTTATTAAAAGCACTATACATGAGACTGTTAAATTTTCTCATCTATATTTTTGTGCAAACAACACACTTTTTTGTTCAAATTATAAAGCTACTCATGATAAAACCTGTTATTATTATAGCGCAGCTATTTATTGCATTTATATTATTCTTATTTCGTATACTGCTTTCAATTGGACATGTGTTATGGAAAATGGTGATTTGGATATTACTTTTCATATGGAAAGTTTTTTTCTGGCCTGTTCGATTTATTGCTTCGCTCATATGGAAACTTCTCCCTAATCGTGTTAAACTTTTTATAATGAAACATGTAGGGTTCCTGCAATATATAGCAAAATTGAAGGGACATATCTTCCAATTATGGGAGCGTATAAAAAAGAAGTTAGGGGGACCTCGGAAATGAGGGAACTGAGACAAAGAACAATCGAAAAACAGAGTCCAAATCCTGTTAAAGAGCATATAATACAAACGGATGAGAACAGGAAGCGACTTTATCGCCGTTTAGCGGTTTTTCTTGTCTTTGCTTTTACAATTATTGCGAGTATTAGTGTAACGTTTTATCAACAAAACAGTTCCATTAAAGCAAAAGAAGCAAAAGTTAAGGACATGAAAAAAGAACTGGATTCATTAACGAATAAAGAAAAGAGTCTAAAAGACGAAGTTCAAAAGTTAAATGATGAAGAGTACGTATTAAAGATTGCTAGAAGGGATTATTTCTTCTCTGGAAAAGGGGAGATAATTTTTCCTGTTTCTAAGTAGAGTATGTCTTATTGACACTATATTTTAGGATTATATATAATAAAGTAAAATTTGACTTTTTAACCACTAAGGAGGAGCATTTTTTTTATGTCAATCGAGGTAGGCAGCAAGTTACAGGGTAAAGTAACAGGTATTACAAATTTTGGGGCTTTTGTGGAGCTGCCAGAAGGCTTAACGGGTCTTGTTCATATTAGTGAAGTTGCTGATAATTATGTGAAAGATATTAACGATCACTTAAAAGTGGGCGACCAAGTAGAAGTAAAAGTTATTAACGTTGAAAAAGATGGCAAGATCGGTCTATCTATTAAAAAAGCGAAAGAGCGTGAAAAAACAGAAGGAGATCGTCCACGTGGTGAATACCAACGCGGTGGCGATCAACAACGTTCTGGACGTCCACAACGTAATCGTTCTTTCAACAGAGATAACCGTGGTGGCGGTAACGACCGCGCTCCAAAAGAAACATTCGAGCAAAAGATGGCTCGTTTCTTAAAGGATAGCGAAGATCGTTTAACTTCTTTAAAGCGTAACACTGAATCTAAACGTGGTGGCCGTGGCGCGCGTCGCGGATAATAACAACGTTTAATTCTTAGCATATAAAGAGGTACCCAGGGCGATTGCTCGGGGTACTTTTTTATATGTGAAAATATATTTTAAAAAAAGTTTTCAAGATGTGTTGACTTTAAATTATATCTGAGGTAAGATACTAATTGTCCGTTAAATAAGACGACATGGCGGTGTAGCTCAGCTGGCTAGAGCGTACGGTTCATACCCGTGAGGTCGGGGGTTCGATCCCCTCCGCCGCTATATTTAATTTAACGGCCCGTTGGTCAAGTGGTTAAGACACCGCCCTTTCACGGCGGTAACACGGGTTCGAATCCCGTACGGGTCATCCTAAAAAGATCATGCAAATTTGCATGATCTTTTTTTGTTAAATAAATTAAGACATACAACACTTCTACAAAATCACCCTGTATTTTCTGAATGTTCGATTAAAAAATTAAAAATAAATTACATACTGTGTATATATGTAGAGTTATTTCGAATAAAAAGTCGAACGATTATAAAAGTGAAAACTGTTGTTTTGACAAAAATCCCAATAATCATCTTTTATAATGACAGTAATTAAACTATGCAGGTGGTGTTAAAAATATGCCTAAAGCAGGAAGGAATACTATGAATACAAGTGCATTGGCAATGAATGAAGGTCAGCTTGGAGGAGTAAAGTGGACGAGTAAGTTGCGAATGAAGTTTGAGCAAGTTTTCTTTAGATGGGGATTTATTATTGTTGTTATTGGTTTTCTTTTGGGACGAGCATATATATTAACAAACATTTTACCGTTTGCACTGCCGTTTTTTGCTGCTGTTTATGTTATGAAGCGGGATAAAATGCCGCTCGCGTTCTTGGCTTTAATGGGGGGCGCACTTTCAGTTTCGATAGATAATTTATTCTTTACCTTTGCGTCTATTTTTACTTTCTTCATTTATAATATCTTCTTTAGTCGGTTTACACGTAAAACTGTTGGACTTGTTCCATTCCAAGTATTTATCTCCGCATTAACCGCACATTTAGTTGTTGTATATTTTGCACAGCAAACTGTCACCATGTACGATTTACTCGTTAGTACGATTGAGGCTGGGCTTAGCTTCGTATTAACTATGATATTTTTACAAAGTGTTCCACTTTTAGTAGAACGAAAAGGTAAACAACAAGCGTTAGAGACAGAAGAAATTGTTTGTTTAATTATATTACTAGCATCTGTTTTAACAGGTACAACAGATTGGTTCGTATATGACGCTTCTATTCAACATATTTTTACTAGATATTTAGTGCTCGTGTTTGCGTTTATTGCGGGGGCTGCTACAGGATCTACAGTGGGGGTCGTCACTGGATTAATTTTAAGTTTAGCGAATGTCTCCAGTTTGTCTCAACTTAGTCTACTTGCTTTTTCTGGTTTGCTTGGTGGTTTGCTAAAAGAAGGGAAGCGTTTAGGTGTTAGTTTAGGTTTATTAATTGGGACGAGCTTGATTACGCTATATGTAGACAAGCAAACAAACATCGTGACAACTTTAATTGAATCTGGTGTAGCGATTGCTTTCTTCTTATTAACACCGAAACTTGTTATGGATCGTATTGCTAAATTTATGCCGGGCACACAGGAACATTCGCAAGATCAACAACAGTATTTAAGAAGAATGCGTGATGTTACAGCGAATAAAATCAACCAATTTGCCAATGTATTTGCTGCTTTATCTAATAGCTTTTCTGTATATGGATATGTGGAGGAGGAAGATAAAGAGACGGAGGCAGATTTGTTCTTAAGTACAATTACCGCAAAAACATGTCAAACATGCTTTAAGAAGGACCAATGCTGGGTAGTTAATTTCGACAAAACGTACGATTACATGAAACAAATAATGAGCGAAACGGAAGAAGGAACCCTGCAACATAATCGGAAGTTAGTTCGTGAATGGGACAAGCATTGTGTGAGAGGGAAGAAAGTAACGGATTTAGTAGCAGGTGAATTAGATCACTTTTATGAGGGACAAAAATTACGAAAACAAATGAAAGAAAATCGTAGAATAGTAGCAGAGCAACTGCTAGGTGTATCAAAAGTTATGGAGGATTTTGCTAAAGAAATACAAAGAGAACGAGAAAATCATCAAGTTCAGGAAGAGCAGATTCTGCAAGCGTTTCGTGATTTTGGTGTAGAAGTAGAGCACGTTGATATTTATTGTTTAGATAGAGGAAGTATTGATATTGAAATGTTGATTCCAGTTGCATCTAATGAACACGGAGAGTGTGAAAAGTTAGTTGCACCGATGCTTTCTGATATTCTAAAGGAAAATATTGTTGTTAAACATGAAGAAAAATCTTCTTATCCGAATGGCCACAGCTTAATATCATTTGGATCAGCGAAAACGTATTCTCTTGATACGGGCTTAGCCACAGCTGCAAAAGGCGGTGGGTTTGTTTCGGGTGATTCTTATGCGATGATGGATTTAAGTGTCGGTAAATATGCTCTTGCTATTAGTGATGGTATGGGAAATGGGCAAAGAGCTCATATGGAGAGTAAAGAAACGGTGAAATTATTACAAAAAATACTTCAATCAGGCATTGATGAGGAAATAGCGATTAAGTCTATCAACTCTATTCTTTCTTTAAGAACAACAGAAGAGATGTTTACGACGTTAGATTTAGCTATGGTAGATTTACGGGATGCGAGTGCGAAGTTTTTAAAGATTGGATCGACGCCAAGTTTTGTTAAACGTGCAAATAATATTTTGAAAATTGAAGCAAGTAACTTGCCGATGGGAATTATTGAGGATGTTGAAGTTGATGTAGTGGGTGAGCAGTTAAAAACGGGTGATATTCTTATTATGATGAGCGATGGGATTTTTGAAGGAGCACAACATGTGGAAAATCACGAACTATGGATGAAGCGGAAAATTAAAGAGTTACAAACTGAAGACCCGCAAGAAATTGCTGATATCATCATGGAAGAGGTGATTCGCTCTTGTGATGGTTATATAAATGATGATATGACTATTGTTGTGGCGAAAGTGAAGAAAAATATGCCGAAGTGGGCTACGATTCCAATTGTAGGAATGCAGGCACAATAAGGTGAAATTTTAAGTGTGATATTTCTTTCAAAAAACCTAGGTGACTGCCTAGGTTTTTTGCTTTAAAAGATAATGTTATTATTTTTGTGAATATGTACGGATGATGTAAGATAAAAATGTAATTTTTGTATATCTTTTTTTTGCACAATGTTTGTAAAAGTTGTACCATTATAAACAAGGTAACTAACGTTGCTGTTCTTGTTTAATGAAAGGTGATTACGAAGTTGAAAGATACATTTGTTGAAAAGGTAGATGACTTTGTAAAGCAGCATGATGTATTAAAGGAACGTTCAACAATTGTTGTGGGGGTTTCTGGTGGTCCTGACTCTTTGGCTCTTTTATATTATTTGTTAGAAAAAAGAGCAGCAAAACAGTTTGAAATTGTAGTGGCACATGTGGATCATATGTTTAGAGGTGACGAATCTCATGAGGACCTACAGTTTGTGCGGGAACTTTGTAAAGGGCTGGGAGTTATTTGCGAAACAATAAGGATTAATGTGTCGCAATATCAACAGCAATACGGGATGAATGCACAGGTTGCTGCTAGAGAATGCAGATATGCATTTTTGGAAAGAATAATGAAGAAATATGATGCGAGATATGTAGCCCTTGGACATCATGGTGATGATCAAGTAGAGACGATTTTAATGCGCCTTATGCGAGGGAGTACTCCGAAAGGATATGCAGGAATTGCAGTGAAGCGTCCTTTTCATAATGGGTATTTAATTAGGCCGTTACTTGGAGTAACGAAGGAAGAAATTGTTGATTACTGTCATAAGCTGAAAGTAATTCCACGTATAGATCCAAGTAATAAAAAGGAAGTATATACAAGGAATCGATTACGTAAATATGTTCTCCCTCATTTGAAAGAAGAAAATTCACAGGTGCATGAGAAATTCCAAAATTTTAGCATGCTGATGCAAGAGGATGAGGCGTATTTGCAGGAATTAGCTTTTGAGAAAATGAATAAAGTAATTACAAAAAAAAGTGATAAACAAATTAGCTTATCAATTCCTGCCTTTGAATCCATGTCTATGCCTTTACAAAGAAGAGGGATTCAACTAATATTAAACTATCTTTATGAATATAAGATTCCATCTTCTCTTTCCTCTATACATATTGACAAAGTGATTGAGTTTTTTAAGCGGACACAACCTTCGGGTTCACTTGATTTCCCAGGTGATTTAAAAATTGTCCGTGCATACGAGGAGTGCAGCTTTGGATTTAAACAAGAAATTGTTTCTCCTTTTTTACAAGATTTATCAGTGCCCGGGACAATTACGCTATCTAACGGGGATAAGCTTGTAACAGAGGTGAGCGAAGATATACCAAGTAACATGAATGAAACAGTTTTTGTTGCTAAGTATAATGATATATCATATCCACTTCGTATTCGTTCTAGAGAAAATGGAGATCGCATGTCAATACAAGGTATGAATGGCACTAAAAAGATAAAAACTATTTTTATCGAAGCGAAAGTACCAAGAGAAAAAAGAGAAGAATGGCCGGTCGTTTGTGATGCAAGTGGGAATATTATTTGGTTACCCTTGTTGAAGCGATCTGCATTTGCTATCTCGAAAGAGACAGCAAAGAAGGATAAATATATGATTATTCACTACAAAAGCAAGGAGTCTTCCGGGAGGATAATGAAATGATGAATCAAGATATCGAAAAAGTATTAATTTCTGAAGAGCAAATACAAGAAAAGGTGCTCGAATTAGGCGCGGTTATTGCAGAGGATTATAAAAACACAGTACCTCTTGCGATTGGTGTACTAAAGGGTGCAATGCCATTCATGGCAGATTTATTAAAGAGAACAGATACATATCTTGAAATGGATTTTATGGCTGTATCTAGTTACGGTCACTCAACTGTTTCAACAGGCGAAGTGAAAATTTTAAAAGACCTTGATACTTCTGTAGAAGGTCGCGATATTTTAATCGTTGAAGATATTATTGATAGCGGTCTTACACTAAGCTACTTAGTAGACCTATTTAAATATCGTAAAGCGAAGTCTGTAAAAATTGTTACGTTATTAGATAAACCAACAGGCCGTAAGGTAGATTTGAAAGCGGATTATGTTGGATTTACTGTACCGCATGAATTTGTTGTAGGGTATGGATTAGATTATAAAGAGCAGTACCGTAATCTTCCTTATGTAGGAGTATTAAAACCAAGCGTTTACTCAAATTAATTAAATACAGGCGTCACAATTGTATAGGAAATTTTTTCTATGTTACGATTTACTATAGTGTTTATGCCGTGAGAGGAGGTTAGGAATGAATCGTATCTTCCGTAATACCATCTTTTATTTACTGATATTCCTAGTAGTAATTGGAATCGTGAGCTATTTTAATGGTTCGACACAAAAAACGACATCAGTTAGCTACGATAAATTCATTACTAAACTAGAAAAAGGTGAAGTGCGTAATGTGCAACTTCAACCGAAAAATGGTGTATTTGAAGTAAAAGGACAATTTAATAACTCTAGCCAAGGAGAACAATTTGTTACTTATGCACCAAATACTGAGGAATTACAAAAGAAAATTAATGATAAAGCGCAAGGTGCTGAAGTTAAGTATCAACCAGCAGAAGAAACAAGTGCTTGGGTAACATTCTTTACTTCTATCATTCCGTTTGTCATTATCTTCATTTTATTCTTCTTCTTATTAAACCAAGCTCAGGGCGGCGGTAGCCGTGTTATGAACTTCGGAAAAAGTAAGGCGAAGTTATATAATGACGAAAAGAAAAAGGTTCGTTTCAGAGATGTTGCTGGAGCGGATGAAGAGAAACAAGAGCTTGTTGAGGTAGTTGAATTCTTGAAAGACCCTCGTAAGTTCGCTGAAGTTGGTGCCCGTATTCCTAAGGGTGTTCTATTAGTAGGACCTCCAGGTACAGGTAAAACTTTATTAGCACGTGCTGTTGCAGGTGAGGCAGGCGTTCCGTTCTTCTCTATCAGTGGTTCTGATTTCGTTGAGATGTTCGTCGGTGTCGGTGCATCACGTGTACGTGATTTATTCGAAAACGCAAAGAAAAATGCTCCTTGTATCATTTTCATTGATGAAATTGATGCGGTAGGCCGTCAACGTGGCGCGGGTCTTGGTGGTGGCCATGATGAGCGTGAGCAAACGTTGAACCAATTACTTGTTGAAATGGATGGATTCGGTGCAAACGAAGGTATTATTATCATCGCTGCGACAAACCGTCCTGATATTCTTGACCCAGCATTATTACGTCCAGGTCGTTTTGACCGTCAAATTACAGTAGATCGTCCAGATGTAAATGGCCGTGAAGCTGTACTGAAAGTACATGCTCGTAATAAACCGCTTGATGAGAATATCAATTTAAGAGCAATTGCAACTCGTACACCAGGATTCTCTGGTGCTGATCTTGAAAACTTATTAAACGAAGCTGCTTTAGTGGCTGCGCGTCAAGATAAGAAGAAAATTGATATGAGTGACATTGATGAAGCGACGGATCGCGTTATTGCAGGTCCGGCTAAGAAGAGTCGTGTTATCTCTGAAAAAGAACGTAATATCGTTGCTTTCCATGAAGCGGGCCATACTGTAATTGGTGTTGTTCTTGATGAAGCTGATGTCGTTCATAAAGTAACAATTGTCCCTCGTGGTCAAGCTGGTGGATATGCAGTAATGCTTCCGAAAGAAGATCGTTACTTCATGACAAAACCAGAGTTACTTGATAAAATCACTGGTTTACTTGGTGGTCGAGTAGCAGAGGAGATTGTGTTTGGTGAAGTGAGTACAGGTGCTCACAACGACTTCCAACGTGCGACTGGCATTGCAAGACGTATGGTTACGGAATTCGGTATGAGTGATAAGCTTGGACCAATGCAATTTGGTAGCTCACAAGGTGGTCAAGTGTTCTTAGGAAGAGACTTCCATTCAGAACAAAACTACAGTGATGCAATTGCACACGAAATCGATGTGGAAATGCAAACGATTATGAAAGAATGTTATGCTCGTGCAAAAGATATTCTTACTGAAAATCGTGATAAACTAGATCTTATTGCGAAAACGTTACTTGAAGTAGAAACGTTAGATGCAGAGCAAATCAATCACTTATGTGATTACGGCAGATTGCCAGAACGTCCAACATCTTCAGCTGATGTGAAAGTAAACATTAACATGAAGAAGGACGATGAAGAATCAGAAGATAAGTAAGAGATGAAGGAGTGACGATAGTCACTCCTTTTTTTATTTGTGGAATGAAATGAAGCAGAAAAAGAAATTAAATAAATCTTGTATTAAAAATTGAAATAGAGCGTAATCTTTTTGTAAAATGATGAGGATAGAAAAGCTGATTATATAAGTATGTGTGATATGATGTTTTTATAAGTTTTATACATACTGCACAAATATAGATTAAATAAGATAAGTGGTGAGAATATGATTTTTGTATTGGATGTAGGGAACACAAATGCTGTACTAGGCGTGTTTGAAGAGGGGGAACTTCGTCAGCATTGGCGCATGGAAACAGATCGTCATAAGACAGAAGATGAATATGGAATGCTTGTAAAACAGTTGCTTGAGCATGAGGGTCTTTCGTTTGAAGATGTGAAAGGTATTATCGTGTCTTCAGTCGTACCACCAATTATGTTTGCTTTAGAGCGCATGTGTGAAAAATATTTTAAAATTAAACCGCTTGTAGTAGGTCCTGGAATAAAAACGGGGCTAAATATTAAATATGAAAATCCACGTGAAGTAGGCGCGGACCGAATTGTAAATGCAGTAGCAGGAATCCACTTATATGGAAGTCCGCTTATTATTGTCGATTTCGGTACGGCTACTACATATTGTTATATTAACGAAGAAAAGCATTATATGGGTGGCGTTATTACGCCGGGAATTATGATTTCAGCAGAGGCTTTATATAGTAGAGCGGCAAAACTTCCACGTATTGAAATTACAAAACCAAGTAGTGTTGTTGGAAAGAATACGGTAAGTGCGATGCAATCTGGTATTCTTTACGGTTATGTGGGACAAGTGGAAGGTATTGTTAAGCGTATGAAAGAGGAAGCTAAACAAGAACCGAAAGTTATTGCAACAGGTGGATTGGCAAAATTAATTTCAGAAGAATCGAATGTAATTGATGTTGTAGATCCATTCTTAACGTTAAAAGGCTTGCATATGTTATACGAGCGTAATGCAAATTTACAGCATGAGAAAGGTGAATAAATGAGTATGAAAGATTATTTAGTAAAAGCGTTAGCGTTTAACGGAGAAGTGCGTGCATATAGTGTACGTACTACAAATACGGTAAGTGAGGCGCAAAGACGTCATGATACATGGAGAACAGCTTCAGCAGCACTTGGTCGTTCTTTAACTGCAGGTACAATGATGGGCGCAATGTTAAAAGGTGACCAAAAGCTGACGATTAAGGTAGAAGGTAATGGCCCGATTGGTCCTATCTTAGTAGATGCTCATGCGAATGGGGATGTACGTGGTTATGTAACGAATCCGCATGTTGACTTTGAAGGGACAGAACAAGGGAAATTACGTGTATATCAAGCGGTAGGTAATGAAGGATTTGTAACAGTAATTAAAGATATTGGTATGCGTGAGCCGTTTATTGGTCAATCTCCAATTGTTTCAGGAGAATTAGGAGAAGACTTCACGTATTATTTTGCGGTTTCTGAGCAGACACCTTCTTCTGTAGGTGTTGGTGTACTTGTAAATGGAGACGACAGCATATTAGCGGCAGGTGGATTTATCCTTCAAATTATGCCGGGTGCACAGGAAGAAACAATTTCGTTCATTGAAGGTCGTTTGCAGAAGATTCCTCCTGTATCAACGTTGATTGAACAAGGGCTTTCTCCAGAAGAGTTACTGTATGCAGTTCTTGGAGAAGATAAAGTAAAAGTATTAGAAACGATGGATGTTCAATTTAATTGTACATGCTCACGCGAACGTATTGAGAGTGTGTTGATTAGTTTAGGTAAAACAGAATTAGAGCAAGTTCGTGAAGAAGAGGAAGAGACGGAAGTTCATTGTCATTTCTGTAATGAGAGATACAAGTTCTCTAAAGAAGATATTACAAATTTAATTGAGAATTTGTAATAAGGAAATTAAGAGGATTCACCCCTTAAATGGATTGACAAACAGGGAATTTTCTGACAAAATCTAAATATAGATAAAACCAATAAAAATACTCGGTGTTAGGAGTGACAGGAATGCGAGTGGCACAATCAGTTTCAGAATTAATCGGGAAAACGCCGATCGTTAAGTTGAACCGCATCGTAGAATCAGACAGCGCAGATATATACTTAAAATTAGAATTTATGAATCCGGGAAGCAGCGTTAAAGATCGTATTGCATTAGCTATGATTGAAGATGCTGAAAAAAAGGGATTATTAAAAGAAGGCGATACAATCATTGAGCCAACAAGTGGTAACACAGGAATTGGTTTAGCGATGGTAGCGGCTGCTAAAGGATATAAGGCAATTTTAGTAATGCCAGAAACAATGAGTATTGAGCGTCGTAATTTATTACGTGCTTACGGTGCAGAATTAGTATTGACTCCAGGACCAGAAGGAATGGGTGGAGCAATTCGTCAAGCGACTGAATTAGCAAAAGAGCATGGCTACTTTATACCACAACAATTCAAAAACCAATCGAATCCAGAAATTCACCGTTTAACAACAGGTCCAGAAATTGTTGAACAAATGGGTGACCAATTAGATGCATTTATTGCAGGTATTGGTACAGGTGGAACGATTACTGGTGCTGGTGAAGTACTGAAGGAAGCGTATAAAGATATTAAAATTTATGCAGTAGAACCTGCGGATTCACCAGTACTATCTGGTGGGAAACCAGGTCCACATAAAATCCAAGGAATTGGAGCGGGATTTGTCCCAGAGACGTTGGATGTAGAAGTATATGATGAAATTGTTCAAGTGAAAACAGAACAAGCGTTTGAATATGCGAGAAGAGTGGCGAGAGAAGAAGGTATTTTAGTCGGTATCTCTTCTGGAGCAGTTATTTATGCAGCAACAGAAATTGCAAAAAAGTTAGGTAAAGGGAAAAAGGTACTTGTTATTATCCCAAGTAACGGTGAACGTTATTTAAGTACACCACTTTATCAATTTGAGTCTTAATTATATGTGATTGAAAAAGCATCCTTGAAAAAAGGATGCTTTTTCTTTTTGGATTGGAAATAGGAAAAGAGTGAATGACTAGAAAACTTCATGTAAAATAAGATGTAGTATAATTAATTTATTTTCACTAGCCTTCGAGTATAACCCTTCTGCGTACATAACAAATGTAGTTTGAAGTGGTTACTTTAAGAGGGTGGGATAAAAGAAGACGGGGTGTTGATATGCAACGAAGAAAATCTTTAGCGCTTTCTATTCCATATCAGTTAGATTTCTTTAAGCAATATAAATTTCTTTCTAAGGATAAACCGCAACATATTTTGTTAGAGAGTAGACGTGGCGGTCGTTATAACATTGTGGGGTTGAACCCAGTAGCGGTAATCCGTGGGAAGGGTGAAACGTTACATATAAATGAAAGTGGTAAGGAAACAATAAAGCAAGGAAATCCATTAGATTTAATGCAGGAATATATGGAGCGATGGAAAACGGACTATAATCCGGAGTACCCGCCATTTCAAGGTGGTGCAATTGGTTACTTTAGTTATGATTGCATCCGTTATATTGAAAAACTTCCTTCTCTTGCAGAGGATGACATTAATATACCTGATATATTCTTTTTGTTATTTGAAGATGTATTTGTGTATGATCAAGAAGAGAAAGTATTATGGATTATTACACATTATGTAGATAAGTATGAAGAGGCACAAGAGCGACTAAATGAGTGGAAGGTTCTTTGGGCGACAGAAGCGCCGGAAGTGACTATACCATTTGCCTGCCCTGAAAAGAAAAGTGAAGCAGTTGCTTTTACTGAAGAAAGCTTTATGAAGGCAGTTGAATGTATTCAAGAATATATTGGTGCTGGTGATGTGTTCCAAGTAAACTTGTCGACGAGACAAGAAAGAACGTTACAAACACACCCACTAGAAATTTATACAAGTCTTCGTGAAATTAATCCATCTCCATATATGGGTTACTTGGAGCTTGGAGATTTTCAAATTGTTAGTGGATCGCCAGAGTTGTTAATTAAGAAACAAGGAACCGAAGTAAGTACAAGACCAATTGCTGGGACGAGATCTAGAGGTTCAAATGCGCAAGAAGATGAAGCGTTAGCAAGAGAATTAATTGAGAACGAAAAAGAAAGAGCAGAGCACGTCATGCTTGTAGATTTAGAACGAAATGATTTAGGGCGCGTTTGTAAATATGGTACGGTAGAAGTAGATGAATTTATGGTAATTGAGAAATACTCACATGTTATGCATATTGTTTCTAATGTGCGTGGTGAAGTGGAAGAAGATAAAGATGCTTTTGATTTAGTGAAGGCTGTATTCCCTGGGGGGACAATTACTGGTGCCCCGAAAATACGTACGATGGAAATCATTGAAGAATTAGAACCTGTTCGCAGAGGGATTTATACAGGTTCAATTGGTTGGATCGGTTATTCTGGAGATACAGAATTGAATATTGTAATTAGAACACTTCTTGCTAAAGATGGAAAAGCGCATGTACAAGCAGGAGCAGGGATTGTAATTGATTCAAATCCGGAAAATGAATATAAAGAGTCGCTAAAAAAGGCGATTGCTTTATGGCGTGCAAAAGAACGTAGCGAAGAAACGGTTAGGTGAGAGAAATGATATTAATGATTGATAATTATGATTCTTTTACATTTAATTTAGTGCAGTTTCTTGGAGAACTTGGACAAGAGCTCGTTGTTAAACGTAACGATGAAGTGACTATTTCAGATATTGAGAATATGAAACCAGACTTTTTAATGATTTCGCCAGGTCCATGTAGTCCGAATGAAGCAGGAATTAGTATGGAGGTTATTCGATACTTTGCTGGAAAGATTCCGATTTTTGGGGTTTGTCTAGGGCATCAATCTATTGCGCAAGTGTTTGGTGGAGAGGTTGTTCGTGCCGAGCGATTAATGCATGGGAAAACGTCGCCTATGTATCATGATGGAAAGACGATTTTTTCGGATATCCCTAATCCATTTACTGCGACGCGCTATCATTCCCTTATCGTTAAGAAAGAGACGTTACCGGAATGCTTAGAGGTAACATCTTGGACAGAAGAAGGGGAAATTATGGCGCTCCGTCATACAACATTGCCGATTGAAGGTGTACAGTTCCATCCGGAATCTATTATGACTTCTCACGGGAAAGAGTTATTGCAGAATTTCATTGGGAAATACAGTCCAAGTGTGACATCATGTTAATTTACGTAAATGGTCAGTATATAGAAGCGGATGAAGCGAGAATTTCGCCGTATGACCATGGTTATTTATATGGTCTTGGAGTTTTTGAGACGTTTCGTATTTATAATGGTCATCCTTTCTTATTGGATGATCATTATGACCGTTTAGTAGGTGCGCTAGATACATTGCAAATTAAATGGGCGATGACGAAAGGTGAAGTAATGCTTATTTTGCAGGATTTACTCGTTAAGAATGAGTTAGAGCATGCATACGTCCGTTTTAATGTATCAGCGGGTATAGATGAAATTGGATTGCAAACGGAAATGTATGAAGAGCCGTCTGTTATTGTTTTTATAAAACCTTTAGCAGCCCCGGGAGATGTAGTAGAAAAAGAAGGGGTTATTTTAAAACAAGTACGTAATACGCCAGAGGGTGCATCTCGCTTGAAGTCTCACCATTATTTAAATAACATTTTAGGAAAACGTGAAATTGGAAATGTTGCGAATAAAGAAGGTATTTTCCTTACTGAAACAGGTTATGTTGCAGAGGGTATTGTTTCGAATCTCTTTTTTGTGAAGGATGATATTTTATATACACCTTCGCTCGGAACAGGGATTTTAAATGGCATCACTCGTGCGTTTATTATAAAGGTTGCTGAAGAACTAGACATAGAAGTGAAGGAAGGTTTCTTTACAAAAAATGAATTGCTTTCAGCTGATGAAGTCTTCGTAACAAACTCGATTCAAGAAATTGTTCCGCTTAATCGGATAGAGGAGCGAGATTTCCCGGGTAAAGTAGGGATGGTTACAAAAAGATTTATGAATCATTATGAAATGCAGAGAGAGAAATTGTGGAGCAGAAATGAATTGCGAAGAGGAGATGTGTAGTTTGAAGTGGGATTATGATTTGCGCTGCGGCGAATATACATTGAACTTAAATGAAAAAACGTTAATTATGGGGATTTTAAATGTAACACCAGATTCGTTTTCTGATGGTGGGAGTTACAACGAGGTAGAGGCTGCAGTGCGTCATGCGAAAGAAATGCGAGATGAAGGTGCTCATATTATTGATATCGGCGGTGAATCTACTCGTCCGGGTTTTGCTAAAGTATCAGTGGAAGAAGAAATAAAGCGAGTTGTTCCAATGATTCAGGCTGTTTCAAAAGAAGTAAAATTGCCTATTTCTATCGATACGTATAAAGCTGAAGTTGCAAAACAAGCAATCGAAGCGGGTGCTCACATTATTAATGATGTTTGGGGAGCAAAGGCGGAACCGAAAATCGCTGAAGTTGCAGCTCATTACGATGTGCCTATTATCTTAATGCATAATCGCGATAATATGAATTATCGTAATTTAATGGCTGATATGATTGCTGACTTATATGACAGTATTAAAATTGCTAAAGATGCTGGCGTGCGAGATGAGAATATTATTTTAGACCCAGGTATCGGTTTTGCTAAAACACCTGAACAAAATTTAGAAGCGATGCGTAATTTAGAACAGTTAAACGTACTAGGTTATCCAGTTCTCTTAGGTACTTCAAGAAAGTCCTTTATTGGGCATGTACTAGATTTACCGGTAGAAGAACGTCTTGAGGGAACGGGAGCTACCGTTTGTCTCGGTATTGAAAAGGGTTGTGAGTTTGTTCGTGTTCATGATGTGAAGGAAATGGCGCGTATGGCTAAGATGATGGATGCGATGATTGGTAAGGGGGTAAAGTAATTGGATAAAATTTATATTCATGATATGGAGTTTTACGGTTATCATGGTGTATTCCCAGAGGAAAATAAATTGGGCCAGAGATTTAAAGTGGACTTAACGGTGGAATTGGATTTGAAGCGAGCAGGAGAAAGTGATGACTTAGAGCATTCTGTTAATTATGGAGAACTTTTCGAGTTATGTAGGAAAGTTGTTGAAGATAGAACATATAAGCTTGTAGAGAGCATTGCTGAAAATATCGCTACAGATGTATTGAAACAATATGAGAGTATTTCAAGATGTACAATAAAGGTAATTAAACCAGATCCGCCGATACCGGGACATTATCGTGCTGTAGCAGTAGAAATTACGAGAGAACGTCCATGAATAATATAGCTTACATTGCATTAGGTTCAAATATTGGAGAGCGTTATACGTATTTAATTGAAGCGATTCAGTTTCTAAATAAAAATCCTTATATCCAAGTTGAGGATGTTTCATCTGTATATGAAACGGAACCAGTTGGTTATACTGACCAAAGTTCCTTTTTAAATCTAGTTATAAAAATTTCTACCAATTTACCACCGCAAGAATTATTGAAAATCACGCAAAAAGTAGAAAACGACCTAGGAAGAAAAAGGGAAATCAGGTGGGGTCCGAGGACTATCGACCTTGACATTTTACTATATAATCAAGAAAATATTGAAACAGAGAATCTTATTGTTCCGCATCCGCGGATGTTCGAAAGAGCTTTTGTTATCGTTCCGTTGTTAGAGATTAATCAAGATATAAAACAAAACATTTCACGTTCACAAGTAGAAGAAATGAAAAGGCGAGAGGGAGTAACGGTATGGAAGCAGAAAAATGGGGAAGACGCATTCGTGCTTTTCGAAAGTTAAAAGGTTATACGCAAGAAGGTTTTGCGAAAGAATTAGGGGTATCTGTATCTGTTTTAGGTGAAGTTGAGAGAGGGAATCGATCGCCTTCCCAAGATTTTGTAGTGGAAGTTGCTAAAGCGTTAAAGGTCTCGATAGATGAGCTAATGCCAAAGTGACTATGAAGGAAGGAGTAAATCGAGTGTTAAAAATCGCAAATATTGAGATGAAGAACCCGGTTGTATTAGCACCGATGGCGGGTGTGTGTAACTCTGCATTCCGTTTGACAGTAAAAGAATTCGGTGCAGGCCTAGTTTGTGCCGAAATGGTAAGTGATAAGGCGATACTATTGAACAATAAAAGAACATTAGATATGTTATATATCGACGAGAGAGAGAAGCCATTAAGTTTACAAATTTTTGGTGGAGAGAAAGAAACTCTTGTAGATGCTGCGAAATATGTAGATCAATATACGACAGCGGATATCATTGATATTAATATGGGTTGCCCGGTACCGAAAATTGTTAAGTGTGATGCAGGAGCAAAGTGGTTGTTAGACCCGAATAAAATATATGAAATGGTAGCGGCAGTTGTAGATGCTGTAGAAAAACCAGTCACAGTTAAAATGCGTATTGGTTGGGATGAGGATCATATTTTTGCAGTCGAGAATGCAAAAGCTGTCGAGCGTGCTGGTGGACAAGCGGTAGCAGTTCATGGACGTACACGAGTACAAATGTATGAAGGGAAAGCGGATTGGGATATTATTAAACAAGTGAAGCAAGCTGTAAATATCCCAGTTATCGGAAATGGTGATGTCGCGACGCCGCAAGATGCAAAGCGTATGATTGATGAAATTGGTGTAGATGGTGTTATGATTGGTCGCGCTGCCCTTGGAGATCCGTGGATGATTTATCGTACGGTAAAGTATTTGGAGACTGGTGAATTAATGCCGGAACCGACAGTGCGTGAGAAAATTGACGTATGTATGTTGCATCTAGATCGTCTTATTGATTTAAAGAACGAAAGTGTTGCTGTAAGAGAGATGAGAAAGCATGCGGCTTGGTATTTAAAAGGTATTCGTGGTAATGCAACTGTACGTAATGGTATTAATGCTTGTAATACGCGTGGAGACCTTGCGAATGTATTAGGTGCATTTGTAGAAGAAGTAGAAGCGAAACAACAAACAATTCACGTTGGTTAATAATAGAAAGGGAAGATTGACATTCTTCTATACACTTCCTATAATTACGTGAAAGAAAGAAGAGCTGCCAGTTAGTTGCTGGCAGTTTTTCTAGTTGAGTAGAAAATGCTATACTGTATATATTGTAAAAATTAATAGAGCTGGAGTGATATCAATACCATGGATAACATGAACCACGAAGAATTAAACGACCAATTGCTTGTTCGTCGTGAAAAGCTACATAACTTACGTGAGCAAGGAATCGATCCGTTCGGTAAACGATTTGAACGTACAAATGCAACAAATGACTTATTAAGCTTATATGGAGAGTTCTCTAAAGAAGAATTAGAAGAAAAAGAAATCTCTGTTTCTATCGCTGGTCGTATTATGACGAAACGCGGTAAAGGAAAAGCTGGATTTGCGCATATTCAAGATTTACATGGACAAGTTCAAATTTATGTTCGTAAAGATGCTGTTGGAGATGAAGAGTACGAATTATTTAAAACAGCAGATTTAGGTGACTTAGTAGGTATTGAAGGTAAAGTGTTCAAAACAAACGTTGGAGAACTTTCGGTGAAAGCAACGGGCTTTACGCTATTAACGAAATCCCTTCGTCCATTACCGGATAAATATCATGGATTAAAAGATGTTGAACAACGCTACCGTCAACGTTACTTAGACTTAATTACAAGTATGGAAAGCCGTGAAACATTCGTTACTCGCAGTAAGATCATTCGTGAAATGAGAAGATACTTAGATGACAACGGTTATCTTGAAGTGGAAACACCTATGATGCATGCAATTGCAGGCGGAGCTTCTGCTCGTCCTTTCACTACGCATCATAATGCGTTAGATATGGAATTATATATGCGTATCGCAATTGAACTTCATTTAAAACGCCTTATCGTGGGTGGATTAGAAAAAGTTTATGAAATCGGTCGTGTATTCCGTAATGAAGGTGTATCGACTCGTCATAACCCTGAATTTACGATGATTGAATTATATGAAGCGTATGCTGATTATAAAGATATTATGAAACTAACAGAAAATATGGTTGCTCATATCGCGAAGCAAGTACTAGGTACAACAACAATCCAATATGGTGATTATGAAATTAATCTAGAGCCAGAATGGACACGTCTTCATATGGTAGATGCAATTAAAGAACATTCTGGAGCGGATTTCTGGAATCCGATGAGTGTGGAAGAAGCGCGTGAACTTGCGAAAGAACATAATGTAGATATTAAGGATACAATGGAAGTTGGTCATATTATAAATGAATTCTTCGAACAAAAAGTAGAAGATAAATTAATCCAACCAACATTCATTTACGGTCATCCTGTAGAAATTTCGCCACTTGCGAAAAAGAATGACGAAGATCCACGATTCACAGATCGTTTCGAATTATTTATCGTTGCACGTGAACATGCAAATGCATTCACTGAGTTAAATGATCCAATTGATCAAAAAGAACGTTTTGAAGCGCAATTAAAAGAACGTGAACAAGGTAATGACGAAGCTCACATGATGGATGACGATTATATCGAAGCTCTTGAGTACGGTATGCCTCCAACAGGTGGACTAGGAATTGGTATTGATCGTCTTGTTATGTTACTAACAAATGCACCATCTATTCGTGATGTACTGTTATTCCCTGCTATGCGTCATAAACAAGACTAAGCTTTGGAGATTTCTCCAAAGCTTTTTTTATTTAACTATGAGTAGTGGGGTCTGGTGGTGCGAGAAATTATATTTATATAGAAGAAATATGCTGTTTTTATACTTTTTTACTAAGTTAAAAATTTTATTAGAAAAACTATTGCATTTTAATAATCAAACTGGTATATTTATATTCGTTGCCACGAAAGGTAACAAGCAAAACAAACGAAAAACAACTTATTGAAAAAAGTTGTTGACGAAAATATAACGAAATGTTATATTAATAAAGTCGCTTATGAGTGACAGAC
>NZ_JAYJLO010000018.1:0-44414 GCF_051948935.1 Bacillus sp. Brlt_9
TGAACCATGCAGTTCAAAATATTATCCGGTATTAGCCCCGGTTTCCCGGAGTTATCCCAGTCTTTTGGGCAGGTTACCCACGTGTTACTCACCCGTCCGCCGCTAACTTCATAAGAGCAAGCTCTTAATCCATCCGCTCGACTTGCATGTATTAGGCACGCCGCCAGCGTTCATCCTGAGCCAGGATCAAACTCTCCAATAAAGTTAGTTTGTCTAGCATCTAAAAATAAAAATAAAAATTGACGTTTCACGTTGTTTGTTTCGTTTAGTTTTCAAAGTTCAATATCGCGTTTCAGCGACTTTTATAATATATCATAGTATATCATTTTCGTCAACAAGTTTTTTTCGGTAACTTGTATCTCTCATTTGCTGACTCTGCCTATTATATAGACTTTCCCTTCCCTATGCAAGTATTATTATAAAAAAATAAAGAGGGGAGATATCCCCCCTCTTATTCTTCTGAAGAAACCTCTTCGTTCGTTTCTTCCTCATCATCTTTTTGTGCTTTCGCTACTGTCGCTACCTCTTGCTCATCCTCTAATCGAATTAGACGAACACCTTGTGTATTACGTCCCATTTGAGAGATTTGATCAACTGGCATACGAATAATAACACCTGCTGCTGTAATTAACATGATATCTTCTTCACCTGTTACAGATTTAACAGCTACTAATTTACCGTTTTTATCTGTAATATTACAAGTCTTCAGACCTTTACCACCACGGCTTTGCAAGCGATATTCATCAATCGGTGTACGTTTTCCGTAACCATTCTTCGTTACAATTAAAACATTTACATCCTCTTCGACAATTTCCATACCTACAACTTGATCTTCGTCACCTAATGTAATTGCTTTTACACCAGCCGCATTACGTCCCATAGAACGCACATCTTGCTCGTTAAAGCGAATTAACATACCGTTGCTTGTTCCTACAATAATATCTTTATCACCAGATGTTAAACGTACAGATATTACTTCATCCTCTTCACGAAGAGAGATTGCAATTAAACCGTTTGTACGTATATTTGCAAATGATGAAAGTGGCGTTCTCTTAGAGATACCTTGTTTTGTTGTGAAGAATAAGAATTCATCGTCACCAAATTCACGAATTGGAATAATGGCGTTAATCCATTCACCCTTATCTACACCTAATAGGTTAATAATAGGTATACCTTTTGCTGTACGGCTATACTCTGGGATTTCATATCCTTTCGTACGGTATACTTTACCCTTATTAGTGAAGAATAGAATATGATCATGTGTAGAAGTGGTTAATAAATGTTCTACGAAATCATCGTCATTTGTTCCCATTCCTTGTACACCACGTCCACCACGGTTCTGTGTTTTGTACGTAGAGGCTGGTAACCTCTTAATATAACCATTATGAGTTAACGTAATAGCGATGTTTTGTTCTGGAATCAAGTCTTCATCTTCAATAGACTCCATACCACCAATTGTAATTTCTGTGCGTCTCTTATCATTAAAGCGCTCTTTTACTTCTGTTAATTCTTCACGAATAATCTCAAGAACCTTTTCTTCATCCGCTAAGATTGCTTTTAATTCAGCAATTAACTTCATTAATTCTTGATATTCTTGTTCAATTTTTTCGCGTTCTAATCCTGTTAAGCGTTGCAGACGCATATCTAAAATAGCTTGCGCTTGTTTTTCACTTAAGCCGAAACGTTCCATTAAACCTTGCTTTGCAATTTCCGCTGTTTTCGAACTACGAATTAACGTAATAACTTCATCAAGATGGTCTAAGGCAATTCGTAACCCTTCTAAAATATGAGCACGCGCTTCTGCTTTTTCTAGTTCATACGCAGTACGTCTACGAATTACTACCTTTTGATGTTCCAAGTAATGATATAAATTTTGTTTTAAGTTCAGTACTTGCGGCTCTCCGTTTACAAGAGACAGCATATTAATACCGAAACTTGTTTGAAGTGCTGTATGTTTATATAAATTATTTAATAGTACATTAGCATTGGCATCACGACGTACTTCCATAACAATACGCATACCATTTCGATCTGATTCATCACGTAAATCTGTAATGCCTTCAATTTTCTTATCGCGAACTAATTCTGCAATCTTTTCAATTAATCGCGCCTTATTCACTTGATAAGGTAGTTCCGTTACGATAATAGATTGTTTGCCATTTGACTTCTCTTCAATTTCAACTTTAGCGCGAAGTATAATAGAACCGCGTCCTGTTTCATACGCTCTACGAATACCACTTCTTCCTAAAATTAAACCTGCTGTTGGGAAATCTGGTCCCGGAATGCACTCCATTAATTCTGCAATAGTAATATCAGGATTATGACTTAATGCCAACACACCATCAATTACTTCGCCAAGTTGATGCGGTGGAATATTCGTTGCCATACCAACCGCGATTCCTGTCGTACCGTTTACTAATAAGTTAGGGAAACGCGCCGGCAATACAATCGGCTCTCTTTCAGAACCATCATAGTTATCTTGATAATCAATTGTATTTTTTGAAATATCACGTATTAATTCCATAGAAATCTTAGACATTCTTGCTTCTGTATAACGCATTGCTGCCGCTGAATCTCCATCAACAGATCCAAAGTTACCATGCCCATCAACAAGCATATAGCGCTGACTGAAATCTTGGGCCATACGTACCATCGTTTCATAAACAGCTGAATCACCATGCGGGTGATACTTACCAATTACTTCACCAACAATACGTGCTGATTTTTTATACGCTTTATCAGCCGTAATTCCTAAATCATTCATCGCATATAGAACCCTACGATGCACAGGTTTTAATCCATCACGAACATCTGGTAATGCACGAGATACGATAACACTCATTGCGTAATCTAAAAATGAGGTACGCATTTCATGGCTAATATTAATTTCTCGAATTCGTGCTTGTTGTTGATTGTCTGACATCAACGAGCACCTCCTCTTACATTTCCGTTACACATACATTGATTTATATGTAGAAGACAGGAATACTCAGATTCCTGTCATTACTCATTTAAATATCAAGGTTTTTCACGTATTTTGCATTTTCTTGGATAAAGTTACGACGTGGCTCTACTTTATCCCCCATTAAAATTTCAAATGTTTCATCTGCTTCAATTGCATCTTGAAGAGAAACTTGAAGTAATGAACGTACTTCTGGGTCCATTGTTGTCTCCCAAAGCTGAGTTGGATTCATTTCTCCTAGACCTTTATAGCGCTGAATTCCAGGTTTAGGTTGTGCTGGTAATTCAGCTAAGATTTTTTCAAGTTCTTTATCGTTGTAAGCATATTGAATTTTTTTACCTTGTTGTACTTTAAACAACGGTGGCTGTGCAATATAGATATAACCATGCTCGATAATTTGACGCATATAACGATAGAAGAACGTTAATAATAGGGTACGAATATGCGCACCATCTACGTCGGCATCCGTCATAATAATAACTTTATGATAACGAGCTTTCTCAATATCAAAATCTCCGCCAATGTTTGTACCAATTGCAGTAATAATTGTACGCACTTCATCGTTAGATAAGATTTTATCTAATCTTGCTTTTTCAACGTTAATAATTTTACCTTTTAGTGGTAAAATCGCCTGGAAGTGACGGTCACGCCCTTGCTTTGCTGATCCGCCGGCAGAGTCACCCTCTACAATATAAATTTCGCTAATTGCTGGATCTTTTGAAGAGCAATCTGCTAATTTACCAGGTAAACTTGAAACCTCCAACGCACTCTTTCGGCGTGTTAATTCACGCGCTTTTTTCGCTGCAACACGTGCGCGTGCTGCCATCGTACCTTTTTCCACAATTTTTCGTGCAACGTTTGGGTTTTCTAGTAAAAACTTTTCAAATGCCTCTGAAAATACAGACTCCGTAATCGTTCTCGCTTCACTATTCCCAAGTTTCGTCTTCGTTTGTCCTTCAAATTGTGGATTTGGATGTTTAATTGATACAATTGCAGTTAACCCTTCACGAACATCCTCACCAGTTAAGTTACTGTCTGCATCTTTTAAAATACTATTTTTACGACCATAATCGTTAATCACACGAGTTAAAGCTGTTTTAAACCCTACTTCATGTGTTCCACCTTCATACGTATGAATGTTATTCGTAAATGAGTAAATATTATTTGTATATCCTTCGTTATACTGCAAGGAAACCTCAACTTGAATACCATCTTTTGATCCTTCTACATATACAGGTTCTTCATGAATCGGTTGTTTTGAGCGGTTTAAATGCTCAACATATGATTTAATTCCACCTTCGTAATGGAATTCTTTCTTTTGCTTATGTTCACGTTTATCTTCAATTGTTAATTTAATATTACGATTTAAAAATGCTAATTCACGCATACGAGTTGCTAGCGTATCAAATTCGTATACTGTTGTTTCCTGAAAAATTTCTGGATCTGGTTTAAATCGAGTTATCGTTCCTGTTTGATCTGTGTCACCAATGACTTTTAAATCCGCAACCGGAATACCTCTTTCGTATTTTTGATAATGGATTTTACCTTCACGATGTACAAATACCTCTAGTTCTGTTGATAGAGCATTTACTACAGATGCCCCAACACCATGCAAACCACCAGAAACTTTATAACCGCCGCCGCCAAACTTACCACCAGCATGAAGAACGGTCATAATAACTTCTACAGCAGGACGTCCCATTTTTTCTTGTATACCAACTGGAATACCACGTCCGTTATCCGTTACACGAATACTATTATCTTCTTCGATACTAACATTAATCTCATCACAATACCCCGCAAGTGCTTCATCAATACTATTATCGACGATTTCCCATACAAGATGGTGAAGTCCTTTTCCACTTGTAGATCCAATATACATACCAGGGCGTTTTCGAACCGCTTCAAGTCCTTCAAGTACCTGTATCTGACTTTCATCATATGAATTTTCTTCCATTTGCTTTTGTTCCATTGACACAAAGATCACCTACTTTTCCATTTAAACAGGGATTACGCCCTATCTATTTCACAATCTACCGTGCCGTTCGTTACATGAATTGTTTTCGCTTCTTTTAATGTTTCGTGTTCAATTCCGTCGACACTCGTCGTTGTCACAAATGTTTGCACTTTTCCTTGAATTGTATTTAACAGATGCGATTGACGATAATCATCTAATTCTGATAATACATCATCCAATAAAAGAATCGGATATTCCTTAACTTCTGAGTAAATCAATTCAATTTCAGCTAATTTTAGGGACAGTGCGGTCGTTCGTTGTTGTCCTTGTGAACCAAAGACTTGAACATTTTTACTATTAACGAAGAATTGTAAATCATCACGATGAGGACCAATTAAAGTCGTACCACGGAAAATTTCACGTTGTTTCACAGATTGAAAACTTTCATAGTATACTTCTTTTATTTTCGACAAATCCATTGATTCTGATACATCTACACTTGGTTTATAGACAATTTCTAATTCTTCTAATCCACGGCTTATACCGCGATGAATTGGAGCTGCCCATTCTTGTAGTAAATGCAAAAACTCAAATCGTTTTTGCAATATTTTTGCACCATGCTCAATAAGTTGAAGTGTAAATACATCCAACATCGTTTCCTCATTCTTACTATTCCCTTGCATCTTTTTTAGCAAGTGATTTCGTTGCGTGAGCACCTTTTGATATTGACTCAATTCATACAAATAGACCGGAGCTATTTGGCCTAATTCCATATCTAAAAAGCGTCTTCTTACTTGAGGGCTTCCTTTTACAAGATTTAAATCTTCTGGGGCAAACATGACAACATTCATCACGCCAATATATTGACTCAATTTTTGTTGTTCAAGTTGATTTAATTTTGCCTTTTTACCTTTTTTCGAAATATTTAATTCCAAAGACAAAGAACTATTTCTCTTTTGTAATTTCCCTTTAATTTGACCGAAATCTTCATCCCAACGGATAAGCTCGCGATCATTAGAGGTTCTATGAGATTTCGCCATCGCTAAAACATAAATAGCTTCCATCAAATTCGTTTTCCCTTGCGCATTTTCACCGATAATGACATTTACTTTATCTTCAAAGGAAAGCTCTAACTTTTCATAATTGCGATAGTTTTTTAATTGTATTTCTGAAATAAACAAAGGGCTCCCCCTTTATGCCTGAACTTGGAAACTTCCGCTTCCTGGAATTTCAATAATATCGTTCGCATATAATTTGCGACCTCTTCTATTTTCAAGTTCTTGATTCACGTACACTTCATATTCTTGTAAAAACCATTTTACAGCGCCACCTGTATCAATTACATCGGCTAACTTTAAAAATTGTCCTAGTGTAATATACTCTGTTGAAATTTTAATACGTTTCATAAAATCGCTCACTTTCTGAAAGTGTTCATTCTTTCATTGTACTAAATAAACTAGCATTAGGAAAGTAATACCCAAAAATCAAATAAGGGCTACTAGCATCTGAAAACTAGCAACCCTTATTTCTTACTTAGTAAGTACGAACCGGTAAAATTAATTGAATAATGGACTCATCATTTACTGTACGAATTAAGAATGGTCTCATTGCTCCAGTAAAGCTAATTTTAATTTCAGTACTATCTAAGGCTTTTAGTGCATCCATCATATATTTTGCACTAAAAGATATTTTTAACTCTTCCCCATCTACTTTTTCACATTGAACTTCTTCTACTACTTTTCCGATTTCTGGTGAATTCGAAGAAATTTCTAGCATTTCCTGTTCTAAAGTTGATAATTTCACAACATTATTACGGCCATCCCTTGCTAATAGAGATGCACGATCAATTGCTTGTAAAAATTCTTTTGTATTTACAAAAATATCTGTTTTACTTTCGGCTGGAATTAAACGAGTTGTATCAGGATAATTTCCTTCTAGCAATCTTGAGAAGAATAATAAATGCTTTGTACGGAATAATACTTGATACTCCGTAATAACGATATCTACCATTTCTTCAGACTCATCTAGAATTTTGCTTAATTCATTTAAGCTTTTTCCTGGAATAACAACATTTGCTTGGAATTCATCTGCAATACCTTCAATTTTTGCTTTTCGAAGAGCTAACCTGTGACTATCTGTAGCAATGCAAGTTAGTTCGCTGTTATATACTTTCCAGTTTACACCTGTCAAGATTGGTCTTGTTTCAGAAGTGGAAACTGCAAATACAGTTTGTCTGATCATATGTTTCAGTAAATCTGTTGGAACTTTAAAAACATGATGTTCTTCAATTTGTGGTAACAATGGATATTCAGCAGAATCTAAACCATTTAAATTAAACTCTGATTTTCCAGAAGTTATTTTTGTCATAAAATGATTTTCCACAGAAATTTCGACAGTCTCTTTAGGTAATTTTTTTACAATCTCACTAAAATACTTTGCTTGTAAAACAATACTTCCTGATTGTGCTACTTCTACAATTTCTTTTCCATCCTCTTCAACTGGGATAAATGATTCGATAGAAATATCAGCATCGCTTCCTGTTAACGTAACTCCTTCTTCCGTAGCGACAACTTTAATTCCTGTAAGGATCGGAATTGTTGTACGAGAAGAAACAGCCTTCATTACATCTTGTACACTTCTTACAAGATAGTCTTTTTGTATTGTAAAACGCATAAAGAAAAACCTCCGGTAAGTATAAGATTTTATTTAATTAATAAAGATAAAAAAATAGTAGTAATAGTAATAGGGCTTGTGGATATGTGGATAACCCTGCTGAGAGATGTAAAAACAGTCTATCTACATGTGGATAGACTGTGCGTAAAACAAGGAAAGTTATTCACACTATTCAGCTACTACTTCAAAATATCGTTAATTTCTTCAACTTGCTTTTGTAATTGCGTATCCGTTTTAAGCAGCTTAGAAATTTTTTCATGGGCATGGATAACTGTTGTATGATCACGTCCGCCAAATTCTTCACCTATTTTAGGTAAGGAGGAGTCTGTCAGTTCGCGTGATAAATACATTGCAATTTGGCGAGGAAAGGCAACTGATTTTGTTCGCTTTTTCGCCTTGAAATCTTCCAATTTTACTTGGTAAACATCTCCGACAGCTTTTTGGATATCATAAATAGAGATAATTTTTGGTTTAGAATTTGGAATAATATCTTTAAGTGCTTCAGCTGCTAAATCAGCATTAATATCTTTGTTAATTAAAGATGAATAAGCTACAACTCGGATGAGTGCACCTTCTAGTTCACGAATATTTGAATCAATTTGATTTGCGATATAAAGCATGACCTCATTTGGTATATCAAGTCCTTCAGCCTTTGCTTTTTTACGTAAAATTGCAATTCGTGTTTCTAAATCTGGTGGCGTAATATCCGTAATAAGTCCCCATTCAAAGCGAGAACGAAGACGATCTTCTAAGGTTGGAATTTCTTTTGGTGGCCGATCACTGGAAATTACAATTTGTTTACTTTCTTCGTGTAATGCATTGAATGTATGGAAAAACTCTTCTTGAGTTTGTTCTTTTCCTGCTAAAAATTGAATATCATCTATCAATAAAACATCTACATTACGGTATTTATTACGGAAATCGACCGCTTTATTGTCACGAATAGAATTAATGAATTCATTCGTGAATTTTTCTGATGATAAATATACAACCTTCGCGTTTGGATTATGTTCAATTACATAATGACCAATTGCATGCATTAAATGGGTTTTTCCAAGTCCAACTCCTCCGTAAATAAAGAGGGGATTATATGCTTTAGCTGGTGCTTCGGCTACGGCCAATGAAGCAGCATGAGCAAAACGGTTACCAGAGCCAATAACAAATGTATCAAACGTATATTTTGGGTTTAGCATACTCTGTGGTAAATGATTGGAATCATCTTGTCCAGAATTTGGTTTAGCAGGAGGAAGATCAATCTCCTCTTCAGCTTGACTTTGGGGAATAATAAAGCGAATAGCTAATTTTGCCCCTGTTAAATCATAAAGTGTTTCCGAAATTAGCTCTGAGTAATGAGATTCTAACCAATCACGAGCAAATTCATTTGGAGCCGTAATTGTTAATACGTCTTTCTTTAAGTTATGTGCGGTTGTTGATTTTAACCATGTTTCATAACTTGGTTTACTGACCTTTTTTTCTAGTTCTTTTAAGGCACTGTTCCATAAATCAGAGATGTTTTCCAAAGGTGTCCCTCCTTTACTAAGATGGTAAAAGAATAAGGTTGCGCAACAAATGTACAACCTAAATAAATATAGAATGTATATTTATACGAAACGTATTTTAAAACCTAAAAACGTCGTTTGTATATGAGATATAGTTTTCGACAAAAAAGTAAATGTGGATAATCATTTACCCACATGTGATTAAAACTGTCCACATGTTATACACAAATTGTGGATAAGATAAAGATGTGGAAAACTTATTCAAAGTGAAAACACAACTATAATATCAAAAAAAAGTAGCTATAGCAATGAAATTAAGAAAGTTATCCACAAAATCAATACCTTGTGGAATAAACTTGTCCACAACACGATATACTGTGTAAAAGTGTGAAAAGAGTTTGTGGATATAAAAAACAAGAAAAAACATTTATCCACAAGGAAATATAGGGTCTGTGAAAAAGTATGTGAATAGGTTCAAAATGAATATTTAATGAAAATTTCTAGAACCATTGACATTTTCCTAGTTGATTAACTATAATTTATAAGACTGTCTTTAACAGATATTCCTCAGGGAGGTGTCATATAATGAAAAGAACTTACCAACCAAATAAACGTAAGCGCAGCAAAGTACATGGTTTCCGCAGCCGTATGAGCACAGCGAACGGACGTAAAGTGCTAGCAGCTCGTCGTCGTAAAGGAAGAAAAGTATTATCTGCGTAGACCACTGATCGTTCAGTGGTCTTTTTTTCTAATAATAGTGAATTTCCGCTGATGAACTACAGGAGTGTCAATTGATATGAAGAAAAAACATCGTATAAAAAAGAATGATGAATTCCAGACGGTTTTTCAAAAAGGAAAATCGAATGCGAATCGTCAGTTTGTTGTCTATCAACTAGATAAAGAAGAACAGCCAAACTTTCGTATTGGCCTTTCTGTCAGCAAGAAAATAGGAAATGCAGTAATGCGTAACCGAATTAAACGTATGATTCGCCAGTCGATCACAGAATTAAAAGATGAGATAGATTCTGGAAAAGATTTTGTTATAATAGCAAGGAAGCCTTGTGCAGAGATGACATATGAAGAAGTAAAGAAAAGCTTAATTCATGTCTTTAAACGCTCTGGTATGAAAAGAATAAAAAAGTAGCGTAAGGAAATGAATTACACTATATACATACCGAAACAAGGAGGAGCAGGCTTTGAAAAAGAAAATAGGTTTACTAGCCATGGTTATTGCATTAATGGCAATTGCTACGGGCTGTAGTGAAGTGAATCAGCCGATTACACCGAAAAGTACTGGAATTTGGAATGAATATTTCGTATACCCGCTTTCTCAGTTAATTACGTATTTTGCCAACTTATTTGGTAGTAATTATGGTTTAGCAATCGTTGTTACAACTCTTATCATTCGTTTTGCATTATTACCATTAATGATTAAACAAACGAAGAGTACGAAAGCAATGCAGGCGTTACAACCAGAAATGGTGAAGCTAAAAGAGAAATATAGTTCTAAAGATCAAGCAACACAGCAAAAACTACAACAAGAAATGATGCAGTTATATCAAAAAAATGGTGTAAATCCATTAGCAGGATGTTTACCAATCTTTGTTCAGATGCCTATTTTATTCGCGTTTTACCATGCGATTATGAGAACGTCAGAAATTAGTAAGCATACATTCCTATGGTTCGACTTAGGACAGGCAGATCCGTTCTATATCTTACCGGTTGTTGCGGCAATTACGACATTTATTCAGCAAAAGCTTGCAATGGCAGGAACAGCTGGTCAAAATCCGCAAATGGCAATGATGCTTTGGTTAATGCCAATCATGATTCTAATCTTTGCAATTAACTTCCCAGCTGCATTATCACTTTACTGGGTTGTTGGTAATATCTTTGGTATCGCTCAAATGTACTTGATCAAGGGGCCAGAAATTAAGGCTAGTAAGGCAGGAGGATCAAGCAAGTGAGTGTAATTACTGCTAAAGGACAAACAGTCGAGCTGGCAGTACAAGATGCTTTAAGACAACTAAATGTTTCAAAAGACCGAGTAGATATAAATATTATCGATGAGGGTAAAAGAGGATTCCTAGGTTTATTTGGGAATCGTCCTGCAGTAGTAGAAGTTGTATTGAAGAAAGATCCGATTCAAGAATGTGAAGAATATTTAAAAAATGTTATTCACGATATGGGTGTGGAAGCTGAGATTAGTAAAATTGTAAAAGGACGCGAAGTGGAATTTACAATTTCTGGTGAAAATATAGGTGTTTTGATTGGGAAAAGAGGAAACACCTTGAATTCTTTGCAGTATTTAACAAAACTTGTGGCGAATCGTAATACGAAACAGTATATTGGTATCACACTAGATGCTGAAAATTATCGTAGTAAAAGAAAAGGCACGTTAGAAGCACTTTCTTATCGATTAGCAAAACAAGTAGTAAGTACGAAAAAAAGAGTTGTATTAGAGCCTATGCCATCTTTTGAACGAAAGATTATCCACCAAGCATTATCTAATCATCAAAATATCATTACAACTTCTGAAGGAAAAGAACCACATCGACATGTTGTAATATCTTCCAAGTGACCGGTTACTCAATTGAGTGCCGGTTTTTTTGAGGGGAAAATGGGTGTGGATAACTAAAAAACACTAAACTTATCCACTGTGAATAAGTTTAGTGTTTTTTACATGAGGACATAATAAAATGAGTTATTATTCTTTTGTAGATAGGTTCGTTATGGTATTCTAATAATTTAGTGAAGAAAATAATCATGTTGAAATAGAGATAAATAAGCAAGTGAGGTGAAAGGACATGGAATTTGATACAATTGCCGCGATTTCCACAGCGCTTGGAGAGGGTGCAATTGCCATTGTTCGAGTAAGTGGGGATGATGCGGTTGAAAAAGTTAATCGTATTTTTAAAGGGAAGGATTTAACAGAGGTTCCTTCTCACACAATTCATTATGGTCATATCGTTGATTTAGATACAAATCAGGTTATTGAAGAAGTGATGGTGTCTATTATGCGTGCACCAAGGACTTTTACACGTGAAAATATAGTAGAAATTAACTGTCACGGCGGACTTGTGTCGGTAAATAAAGTATTACAGCTTATTTTAGCGCAAGGAGTACGATTAGCGGAGCCTGGTGAATTTACGAAACGTGCTTTTTTAAATGGACGTATTGATTTATCACAAGCAGAAGCAGTTATGGATTTAATCCGCGCCAAAACAGATCGTGCAATGAACGTAGCGATTAATCAAATGGAAGGGCGATTATCTAAATTAATTGGCCGTCTGCGTCAGGACATATTAGAAACATTAGCACATGTTGAGGTAAATATAGATTACCCGGAATATGATGATGTGGAAGAAATGACACATAATATTTTAATTGAGAAAGCTACACATGTTCGTGTTGAAATCGCAAAAATATTAGAAACATCGAAGCAAGGAAAGATTTTACGTGAAGGTATTGCTACTGCAATCATTGGTAGACCTAACGTTGGGAAATCATCGCTATTAAATAGTCTCGTTCAGGAGAAAAAGGCAATTGTAACTGATATTGCAGGAACAACTCGTGATGTTATTGAAGAGTACGTTAATGTGCGTGGTGTACCACTTAAACTTATAGATACAGCCGGAATTCGTGAAACAGAGGATGTTGTGGAACGAATCGGTGTAGAGCGTTCAAAAGAAATGATGAGTCAAGCTGATTTAGTGTTAGTTGTCGTTAATTATAGCGAAGCTTTAACGAATGAGGATGAAGATCTATTCCGTGCCGTACAAGGAAAAGATTTCATTGTTATTGTAAATAAGACAGATTTATCGCAAGTAATTGATATGGAACGTGTTACAGAATTGGCAGCGGGAAATCGTGTTATTACAACGTCATTAATTGAGGAACAAGGAATAGATGAGCTTGAAAAAGCAATTGCTGATCTATTCTTTGAAGGAACAATCGATTCTGCAGATGTAACATATGTTTCTAACGCAAGACATATTGGATTATTAACACAAGCAGGAAAAACAATTGGAGATGCAATTGAGGCGATAGAAAATGGTGTTCCAATTGATATGGTGCAAATTGATTTAACAAGAACTTGGGAAATACTTGGTGAAATTACTGGTGATACAGTTCATGAAAGCCTAATTGACCAGTTGTTCTCTCAATTTTGTTTAGGAAAATAATATAGTGATGTTTCAGAAAGATAGAGATTATTAGGAGGAATAAACAATGGGATACAATGCCGGTTCTTACGATGTCATAGTAATCGGTGCAGGTCATGCAGGATGTGAAGCTGGTCTTGCGGCAGCACGAATGGGCTCCAAAACATTAATGTTAACAATTAATTTAGATATGGTAGCGTTTATGCCATGTAACCCTTCTGTTGGTGGACCAGCAAAAGGGATTGTTGTTCGTGAAATTGATGCCTTAGGCGGAGAAATGGGACGCAACATCGATAAAACACATATTCAAATGCGTATGTTAAACACGGGTAAAGGGCCAGCTGTACGCGCACTTCGAGCGCAAGCAGATAAGTTCTCTTACCAGCATGAATTAAAGAAAACAATTGAAGAAACACCAAACTTAACGTTGTTCCAAGGAATGGTAGAGCGTTTAATCGTTGAAGATGGCGAATGTAAAGGAGTAGTTACGCAAGCTGGAGCTGAATATACAGCAAAAACAGTTGTAATTACGACTGGTACGTTTTTACGCGGCGAGATTATTATGGGAGAGTTAAAATATTCGAGCGGTCCGAATAATCAACAACCATCTATTACTTTATCGGAACATTTAGAGGAGCTTGGATTTGATCTTGTTAGATTTAAAACAGGTACACCTCCGCGTGTAAATAGTAATACGATTGATTATAGTAAAACAGAAATTCAGCCAGGTGATGATAAACCAAGATCTTTCTCTTTTGAAACGACAAAATTTATTACGGATCAAATTCCATGTTGGTTAACGTATACAAGTACGGAAACACATCGTTTAATAGATGAAAACTTACATCGCTCAGCTATGTATTCTGGTATGATTAAGGGAACGGGGCCTAGATATTGTCCGTCAATTGAAGACAAAGTAGTAAGGTTTAATGATAAACCACGTCATCAAATTTTCTTAGAGCCAGAAGGACGTAATACACAAGAAGTGTACGTACAAGGTTTATCTACAAGCTTACCAGAAGACGTACAGCGTGATATGCTTAGAACAATCCCTGGTCTAGAGAATGTTGAGATGATGCGTACGGGTTATGCAATTGAATATGATGCAATTGTGCCAACGCAACTATGGCCAACACTTGAAACGAAAAAAATTAAAAATTTATATACAGCAGGACAAATTAACGGAACTTCTGGTTACGAAGAGGCAGCAGGACAAGGGCTTATGGCCGGAATTAATGCAGCATGTCGTTCTTTAGGTAAAGAAGAAGTTATTTTAGGTCGTGAGGATGCTTATATCGGTGTTCTAATTGATGACCTTGTAACGAAAGGGACGAATGAACCGTATCGCTTATTAACGTCTCGTGCAGAATATCGTCTATTATTACGCCACGATAATGCAGATCTTCGTTTAACTGAAGTTGGTCGTGAAATTGGATTAATTAAAGAAGATCGCTATGAGCGATTTACAAATAAAAAATTACAAATTGAACAGGAAAAGGAACGTTTAAGCAGCATTATTATTAAACCACGTCCTGAAGTTCAAGAATTAATTCGCAGTATTGGTGGAAGTGAATTAAAAGATGGAATACGTGCAAGTGACTTATTACGTCGTCCGGAGATGACATATGAGCATATTCATCTTTTAGTACCAAGTGAAGTAGAATTAAGTGATGAAGTTACAGAACAAGTTGAAATTCAGATTAAGTACGAAGGCTATATAGAAAAATCTTTACAACAAGTAGAGCGTATGAAGAAAATGGAAAACAAAAAGATCCCTGAGGATATTGATTATGATGCAATTTCTAGTCTTGCCTCTGAAGCTAGACAGAAATTGAAAGATGTTCGTCCGTTATCAATGGGGCAGGCTTCACGTATTTCTGGTGTAAATCCAGCGGATATTTCCATTTTACTTGTGTATATCGAACAAGGAAAAATTGCGCGAGTATCGAACCAATAAATAGTAAGGAGATATTGTTAGATGAACATAGAACAATTTCAATCTATGCTAGAAGAGAAGGGTATCACCCTCTCTTCTAGACAGTTAGAGCAGTTCGAAATCTACTTTGAAACATTAGTAGAGTGGAATGAAAAAATGAACTTAACGGCTATTACGGAGAAAGAGGAAGTATATTTAAAACACTTTTTTGATTCCATTACAGCTGCTTTTTACTATGATTTTTCAAAGCCATTCTCAATTTGTGATGTTGGCGCAGGAGCTGGATTCCCAAGTATTCCTTTGAAAATCTGTTTCCCGCACTTAAAGGTGACAATTGTAGACTCATTACAAAAACGTATCAATTTCTTAAATCATTTAGCACAAAAGTTAGAATTAAGTGACGTTGCATTTTGTCACGATCGTGCTGAAACCTTTGGCAAAAAAGAAGGTGTACGTGAATCGTACGATATTGTAATGGCACGTGCAGTTGCACGTCTTTCGGTATTAAGCGAGCTATGTTTACCACTTGTAAAAGTTGGGGGAACATTTATTGCAATGAAAGGTGCCGCAGCAAACGAAGAAATTGAAAATGGCAAGTATGCTTTAGAGGTGCTAGGCGGGAATCTAAAAGAAATGTCTACGTTCCAATTACCGTTTGAAGAAAGTGAACGTAATATTTTATTAATCGAGAAAAAACGCAAGACACCAAAGAAATATCCACGCAAACCAGGAACACCCAATAAATTACCTATTGAAAAATAAATCTTATTAGACGTAAGATTAAATTATATAAATGAAAACGTAAATGTTTCATAGGAAACATTTTATGGAGAATAGTCAATAGGCCTAAAAGGTGGTGGAATATGTATGAAAAATACGTTTTCTCGTTTATTTGGCTTTGGAGATAAAGAGAGCGAATTCGAATTACAAGACGAAAGCCATGAAGAAATAGATAAAAAGGTATATGAAGAAATACAAGAAATTCCGATAGTAAATATTACCCCTAACCGTTATCAACCACGAACAGTTTTTGATGATGCACGTATTGAGGAACTAGCATTAACAATTCGTACACACGGACTTATTCAGCCAATTGTTGTGAGGCAATATGAGGATGATAAGTACGAAATTATTGCCGGAGAAAGACGTTTCCGTGCGGCAACAAAGTTAGGGTGGGAAAAGGTTCCTGCAATTATAAAGAACTTAAATGATACAGAAACAGCTTCTGTAGCTTTAATTGAAAACTTGCAACGTGAGGAACTAACAGCAATCGAGGAAGCTGTGGCATATCAAAAGCTAATTGAGTTACATAATTTAACACAAGAAGCATTGGCACAACGACTTGGAAAAGGACAATCCACAATCGCAAATAAGTTGCGATTGTTAAAGTTGCCTGAAGAAATAAAAAGTGCGCTATTAGAAAAAAGTATTACAGAACGTCATGCCCGCGCGCTTATTCCTTTAAAGAATGAGGAATTACAACTGAAGGTTTTACAGGAAATTGTGGAGAAACAACTGAATGTAAAGCAAACAGAGGAACGGATTGCGAAATTACTAGAGGAAGCAAAACCGAAGCGTAAGGCAAAGCAAAAAGCAGTAAGTCGAGATACAAGAATTGCTATGAATACAATTAGGCAGTCATTACAAATGGTTGCTGACAGTGGTTTAAATGTTAATTCTGAGGAAGAGGAATTTGATGAGTACTATCAAATTACAATCCAAATTCCGAAGAAAAAATAATAATGGCGTGTTAGAGACCTGATCCTATTGGATAGGTCTCTTTTACTATATTTTCTTATTAGAGGAAGAAGGAGTTTACAAATAAATTTTGAAGTTTAATAAGGACGTAAAAGAAAAGCTTTTATTTCATGTTACAATAAACGTAATTGTTACTAGAATAAGATAGAAAGGTTGAAAGTAGGTGACATCATGGGAAAAATCATTGCTATTGCCAATCAAAAAGGTGGCGTTGGAAAAACAACAACATCTGTTAATTTAGGGGCTGGATTGGCACAAGTAGGTAAAAAGGTCCTTCTTGTAGATATTGACGCTCAAGGAAATGCAACGACTGGTGTGGGAATTGAAAAATCTGAATTAGATCAATGTATTTACAATGTTCTTGTGGAAGATGCAGATGTTCAAGGGGTTATACGTAAAACCGCAACTGAAAACTTAGATGTTCTACCCGCTACAATTCAATTGGCAGGTGCTGAAATTGAATTGGTACCAACTATTTCCCGGGAAGTACGTTTGCAAAGGGCATTACAGCCAATTCGTGATGAATACGATTATATTATTATCGACTGTCCCCCATCCTTAGGGTTATTAACGATTAATGCATTAACAGCAGCAGACTCTGTTATTATTCCTGTTCAATGCGAATATTACGCGCTAGAAGGTTTAAGTCAGCTATTAAATACAGTTCGACTTGTGCAAAAGCACTTAAATAAAAATCTAGCAATCCAAGGTGTATTGCTAACAATGTTAGATGCCCGTACAAATTTAGGGATTCAGGTTATAGATGAAGTGAAAAAATACTTTAGGGATAAAGTATACCGTTCGATTATTCCTCGTAATGTTCGTTTAAGTGAGGCACCAAGTCACGGGAAACCAATTATGCAGTATGACGCTAAATCAAGAGGGGCAGAAGTATATATAGATTTAGCAGAGGAAGTGATTGCAGGTGGCTAAAGGATTAGGAAGAGGAATCAATGTGTTTTTTCCTGATTTAGATGTGAAAGAAGAAGAGACAATTCAGGAGATTATGATAACTGAATTAAGACCGAATCCATATCAACCACGTAAACACTTTAATAAAGAGGCGATTCAAGAATTATCGACTTCTATTAAAGAGCACGGCATATTACAACCGTTAATTGCTAGAAAGAGTATTAAAGGATATGAAATTGTTGCAGGTGAAAGAAGGTATCGTGCTGCTAAAGAGGCTGGACTCGAAAAGGTACCTGCTGTTGTAAGACAATTAAGTGAGCAGCAAATGATGGAGTTTGCACTGCTTGAAAATTTACAACGAGAAGATTTAAATCCAATGGAAGAAGCAATGGCATACCAAATGTTAATGAATGAGCTAAATGTAACGCAAGAACAATTAGCAAAACGTCTTGGTAAGAGCAGACCTTACATTGCAAACTATACGCGGTTATTAAGCCTCCCTTCTTTTGTACAAGATATGATTGCAAATGGTCAACTTTCAATGGCTCATGGGAGAACTTTACTTACGATAAAAGATGAAGAACAATTGAAATCTTTACTGAAACGAATTGAAAAAGAAGGATTAAATGTTCGTCAATTAGAGAAAATTGTTCAGGAGATTAATCAACGCGTTTCACGTGAAACAAAACAAGTAAAAAAAGAGCGAAACATATTTTTCGTAGAACGCGAAACATTTTTAAGAGAAAAGTTTGGTACAGATGTGAAAATTAAAGAAACGAAAAAAGAAAAAGGTAAAATCGAAATTGAATTTTTCAATAAAGAAGATTTAAATCGTATTTTAGAATTATTAGCGCAGAAAAACTAAAAAGCAAACCATCTTATTGTTTATAGATGGTTTGCTTTTTTTAATACAGATAACTTTTGATCTGTTTCTTTTATACTTTGTGCAATTACATCAGCCATTTTCATGACTAAACTTAATCTTGTATTTTGCAGGACGAAAAACTCCATAAACCCATTTAAATTTACGATGCCATGAATATGTAAATCACCAACTGCGGGTAATTTCTTATTCATCGCAGCTCCAGGTTTACTAGGCCCCATTCCGGTAGTGATAGAACCGATACTTTGAGATTTTCCTAAACAGGCATCAACCGCAATTATAAATGAAGTAGGATTATCTTTCTGTATATTCTGAATTCTATCTTCTAAATTTAGTGCATGGACTGGCTCATCTAGTGTGCCAAACACTTGGAAGTTTGTAATTCCTACTTGCTCTAGTTTCGTACCGACTAACGGACCGAGCGCATCACCTGTAGAACGATCTGTTCCGATACAAACGAGGATAATTGGTATATGGGTTTTAATAGGGATATGGGAAAGTAAGAAGTTACTAATTGTCTCGGAGGCTTCTAAATCTTGGTGCATAACATTTTGAGTTTCTTTTTCGAAAAAAGGTAAGCGAAAACTTCCAATATTCATGAAGCACCCATCCTTTTAATAAATTTTCAAAATATGTTATATGTTGAGTGAAATGGAAAACTATAAGTGCCTACTTGCTGTGAAATTTAAGTGAAAACGGAAATAATAGTACTAGTATATATATATTCGTTCCATTTTATACCTGCATGGAAGTTAAGAAATGCAATTAAAGTCATAAAAATTTTTCAGCAATTAGGAGACTTCTGATACAATAAGAAGGATAACTAAAAAGAAATTTTGGCTGGAGAGGTAGAGGTACATGGATTTATTAACGAAGTGGTTTAATTCTACGAAACAGTATTTATTAGATGCTGATCGTTGGGCAGATATTGGAATTGCTACATTAAAAATATGTATCATTTTAATAATTGGCGCAGTTGTTGTAAGAATTGCAAGAGCAGTTGTACGAAATGCGTTTCGCATGGGGAGTCGTTCTCCAATTCAAATTTCAGAACGTCGCACAGTTACAGTAGCAAAGTTACTTGAGAATATCGTGGCATACGTTGTTATGTTCATTATGTTAATTGCGATTTTAGGTGTGTTTGATATTAATGCATCAGGTTTATTAGCCGGTGCCGGGGTAATTGGTTTGGCAGTCGGGTTTGGTGCACAAAGTTTAGTGAAAGATGTTATTACAGGGTTATTCATCTTGCTAGAAGATCAATTTTCAGTAGGAGACTATGTAAAAATTGGTCAGTTTGAGGGAGTCGTTTTAGAAATTGGACTTCGTACAACGAAAGTAAAGAGTTGGACAGGCGAAATTCATACTTTACCAAATGGAAGTATCATTCAAGTTACGAACTATTCAGTTAGCAATAGTGTAGCCTTTGTTGATGTATCCATTTCGTATGAGGCTGACATAGCAAAAGCGGAGCAAGTCATTGAAGAGTTATTAGAAGAATTACCTGCACAGTATGCGCAGATGGTAACAACGCCTCAGTTATTAGGTGTACAAACATTGGCTGCATCAGAAGTTATATTACGCGTTATCGCGGAAGTAGAGCCGATGCAACATGCAGTTATTGCAAGAGCACTTCGTAAAGAAATTAAAAATCGTCTAGATTTACATGGTATTGAAATTCCATATCCACGTATGGTTTTATATAATCGTGAAGAATTGGTGAGTGGAAAAGCAATTTAGTATGGAGAGGGGTTTGGAGAGTGGAGCAAAAGCAGTATAACTTGTACGATGTTGTGGAAATGAAGAAAGCCCACCCATGTGGTGAGAATCGTTGGAAGATTATTCGTATGGGAATGGATATCCGCATTAAGTGCGAGGGATGTGACCATTCAGTAATGATTCCTCGAAGAGAGTTCGATCGTAAGGTGAAAAAAATACTTGTGAAGCACGAAGAATAGAGAGAAAGTAACAGTTGCAATGGGTAGCTGTTACTTTTTTTCGTTTGGAGGAAACTTGTCATTTTTTTCGTTACTATCTATAATGATGAAAGATTGAGACATAGGAGTGAAAAATATGGGATTAACGGCTGGGATTGTTGGATTACCTAACGTAGGGAAGTCAACTTTATTTAATGCAATTACACAAGCAGGAGCAGAATCTGCAAACTATCCATTCTGTACAATTGATCCAAACGTAGGGATTGTAGAAGTACCAGATGAGCGTTTAAATAAATTAACGGAATTAGTAGAACCGAAAAAAACTGTTCCGACTGTATTTGAGTTTACTGATATTGCAGGTATCGTAAAAGGTGCTAGTAAAGGTGAAGGGTTAGGAAATAAATTCTTATCTCACATTCGCCAAGTAGATGCAATTTGCCAAGTTGTTCGTTGTTTTGAGGACGAAAATATTACACACGTTTCAGGGAAAGTAGATCCGATTGATGATATTGAAACAATCAACTTAGAGCTAATTTTAGCGGATCTAGAATCTGTTGATAAACGTATCGAGCGTGTTGCGAAATTAGCAAGACAAAAAGATAAAGAAGCAGTATACGAGCATGAAATTTTAGTCCGCTTAAAAGAAGCTTTTGAAGAGGGAAAACCGGCTCGTACTGTTGAATTCACAGAAGAGCAAATGAAAATTGTTAAAGGCCTTCATTTACTTACAACGAAAGAAATGCTATACGTAGCAAACGTAAGTGAAGATGATATTATGGATCCTTCTGAAAACAAATACGTACAAATGGTAAAAGAATTTGCTGCAAATGAAAATTCTCAAGTAATCGTTGTATGTGCAAAAATCGAAGAAGAAATCGCTGAACTAGACGAGGAAGAGAAAAAAGTATTCCTTGAAGAACTAGGCATTGAAGAATCTGGTTTAGATCAATTAATTCGTGCTGCATACAATTTATTAGGACTTGCTACTTACTTCACCGCTGGTGTGCAAGAAGTACGTGCATGGACGTTTAAACAAGGTATGAAAGCACCACAATGTGCCGGCGTAATTCATACAGACTTCGAGCGTGGATTTATTCGTGCAGAAACAGTTTCTTACGACGACTTAATGACAAACGGTTCTATGACAGCTGCAAAAGAAGCTGGTAAAGTTCGTTTAGAAGGAAAAGAGTATATCGTAAAAGACGGAGACGTTATGCACTTCCGCTTCAACGTTTAATTTAATATTTCCTAGGAAAAATTAAGATATAAACTTGGCAAATATATTATGTGTTTGCCAAGTTTTTTATGTATGGGTGAGTTGATTCATCTAACTTACTATGATATAATCTAAACTCGTGAGTAATTACTATAAATTAATTGCTCCTTGCCCATTACGGGCCGTTTAGACCAAAAGGAGGTGAAAGTGTA
Organism: Bacillus sp. Brlt_9; assembly: GCF_051948935.1. Taxonomy (NCBI): domain Bacteria; kingdom Bacillati; phylum Bacillota; class Bacilli; order Caryophanales; family Bacillaceae; genus Bacillus; species Bacillus sp. Brlt_9. The sequence goes on from NZ_JAYJLO010000018.1 coordinate 22,106, forward strand.
ATGAGAAAGTACGAAATTATGTACATCATTCGTCCTGGCGTTGAAGAAGAAGCTCAAAAAGCTTTAGTTGAACGTTTTGCAGGTGTTTTAACAAACAATGGTGCAGAAATCATTAACACGAAAGAGTGGGGTAAGCGTCGTTTAGCTTACGAAATCAACGACTTACGTGAAGGTTTCTACATGATCTTAAACGTGAACTCTAACGCAGAAGCGATTAATGAATTCGACCGTTTAGCTAAGATCAACGAAGACATCCTTCGTCATATCGTTGTTAAAGAAGAAGAAAAATAATTGATATATAAGGGAGAGTGGTTCGATTGATGAATCGTGTTATCCTCGTTGGTCGTTTAACTAAGGACCCTGACTTACGTTACACGCCCAATGGTGTTGCAGTAGCTACTTTTACGTTAGCTGTGAATCGCGCATTTGCGAATCAACAAGGTGAGCGTGAAGCTGACTTTATTAATTGTGTAATATGGCGTAAACAAGCAGAAAACGTAGCAAATTATTTGAAAAAAGGTAGCTTAGCAGGCGTAGATGGACGTCTTCAAACTCGTAATTACGATGGACAAGATGGTAAACGTGTATATGTAACAGAAGTTCTTGCGGAAAGCGTACAATTTTTAGAGCCGCGTAATGGCGGTGGGGAGCAACGTGGTTCATTTAATCAGCAACCATCAGGAGCTGGTTTCGGTAACCAAAGCTCTAACCCATTTGGTCAATCTAGTAATTCAGGCAACCAAGGTAATCAAGGAAACTCTGGATTTACGAAGAATGACGATCCATTTTCAAATGTAGGTCAACCGATCGACATTTCCGACGACGATTTACCGTTCTAATACAGTAAATTTGTTAGTTTTAACAAAGAATGGAGGGAAATAGACATGGCAGGACGCAAAGGTGGACGTGCGAAACGTCGTAAGGTGTGTTTCTTCACAGCTAACGGCATCACTCGCATCGATTATAAAGATGTTGATTTATTAAAACGTTTCGTTTCTGAGCGTGGTAAAATTTTACCTCGTCGTGTAACAGGAACAAGCGCAAAATACCAACGCAAACTTACAGTTGCAATTAAACGTGCTCGTCAAATGGCACTTTTACCATATGTTGGTGAATAATAGCGTATGAAATGCACAGTAGAGTCGGACTCTACTGTGCATTTTGCTATGCTTTTCTTTTTTGAAAGAGAGGTTATATGATGAAGAATACGAAATTTATTACTGAGGGTGCAGCGCTGTTAGCGATATATGCAATGTTATTGCTTATATCTATGTATGTTCCAATTTTAGGTACAGTTGTAACGTTTGCGTTGCCATTGCCGTTTATATTGTTAACGATAAGATATAGATTATCTAACGCCTTTGTAATTTTTACGGCGGCGCTTTTTATTACTGTTATTGTCAGTCAACCGATGAACCTAGTAAAGACAACTATGTTTGGATTGATAGGTATCGTTTTAGGGCATATGTATAAAAAACGAAAAAAGCAGGTAGAAATTTTGATGGCGGGGACGCTTGCGTACTTAATTGGTATTATGCTCATTTATGTTGTGAGTATAAAGTTTTTTAACATAGATTTAATGAAGCAAATGCAAAATATGTTTAATGAAAGTATGACGCAAAGTGAAAAGATAGTTAATGCTGCGGGTATGCCGATTAGTAAAGAACAAAAAGAGTTATTTGCACAATTTAATGATGTGTTACAAACATTATTCCCAAGTTTACTTGTAATGGTCTCGGTATGTTTTTCTTGGATTACAGTTATGATATCAGGTAGTGTTTTGAGAAAGCTAAAACATGACGTTATACCTTGGCCTAAGTTCAAAGATATACAATTACCAAAGAGTATTGTTTGGTATTACGTTATATTTATTTTGCTATCAACTTTTATAAAAGTAGAACCGACATCATATTTACATATGGTATTTTCTAACCTATATGTCATATTTGCTCTACTACTAGTACTGCAAGGTCTGACGTTTATCGCTTTTCTAGCGCATAGTAAAGGTTTTACGAAAGGGGTTCCTATTATTAGTTTTATTGCCTGCATGTTTATTCCGATGCTGTTTCCTCTTGTGACAATCTTAGGTATAATTGATTTAGGGATTTCATTGCGTTCTAAAATAGGAGGATAAAGTAATATTCCTTATACTATTTTAATCTGTTTAACTAACTGGAAGGTGAGTTAGTTTTACTTTATAGGAGTTGTATACATGCCTGAATTTTATAAGAAACAGTGGTTTTTATATCCTGTTTACGTATTGGCATTTTTTGTGTTTGTGCTCATTTCGATCCTCTGTTATTTTCATTTGATGATGGGGATAGCCGCCTTTTTTATCTTTTGTATTGTACTTTTTGTTGTTGTACGATTTGAACTTACCTTTCAAAAGAACTTTGAAAAACATACGACAGAGATGATTACGAGGGTAAAGAAAGTGAGTAATGAGGCATTTAACCAAATGCCGATTGGTATTTTGTTATACAATAAGGATTATGGGATTGATTGGGCGAATCCTTATTTATCTTCATGTCTAGGACAGCATGCATTAGCTGGATGGCACCTTTATGATGTATCAGAAACGTTACTTCTTTTTATTAAGGGAGAAACTTCCGATGATATAGTCTCTTTAAATAATCGAAAGTTTCGTGTCTTTGTAAGGAAAGAAGAAAAGTTAATTTATTTCTTTGATGTAACGGAACAAACAGAGATTGAAAAGATGTACGAGGATCAACGTACTGTTTTGGCTGTCATTTATTTAGATAATTATGATGAAGTTACACAAGGATTAGATGATCAATTACGTACGAATATAACAAGCCTTGTAACATCGCGACTAAATGAATGGGCCGTTAAGTACGGGGCATATTTAAAACGTGCATCTTCAGAAAGATTCTTCGTTGTGCTAAATGAAAGTATTTTAGCACAGATGGAGAAAGGGAAATTTAACATTTTAGATCAAGTGCGTGAAGAAACATCTAAAAGGAATATCCCACTCACCTTAAGTGTAGGTGTTGGATCAGGTGATTTACCTTTATCAGAGCTTGGAGCGATGGCTCAGTCCGGCTTAGACCTTGCACTTGGACGTGGTGGAGATCAAGTAGCTATTAAACAAGCAACAGGTAAAGTTAAGTTTTATGGTGGTAAGACAAATCCGGTGGAAAAACGTACTCGTGTACGTGCCAGAGTTATTTCGCACGCATTAAAGGATTTAGTATTAGAAAGTAGTAATGTCATTATAATGGGGCATAGGGCTCCTGATATGGACGCAATTGGTGCTGCGATTGGTATTTTAAAGGTAGCGCAATTAAATGAGCGCAAAGGATATATTGTGCTAGATGAAAATGACTCTGATAAGGGAATTAAGCGTTTAATGGATAAAGTGAAACAAAATGAGGAGTTATGGTCTCACTTTATTACACCAGAACAAGCGATGGAATTTGCCAATGATGATTCCTTACTTGTTGTTGTTGATACGCATAAACCTTCAATGGTGATGGAAGAAAAGCTATTACGCAAAATTGAAAATGTAGTTGTTATTGACCATCATCGCCGAGGAGAAGATTTTATTGAAGATCCATTGCTTGTTTACATGGAGCCATATGCTTCTTCCACGGCAGAACTTGTTACAGAATTACTTGAATACCAACCGAAAAATTTAAAAATGACAATGTTAGAAGCGACAGCGTTGTTAGCAGGTATTATTGTTGATACGAAAAGCTTTACATTCCGGACAGGTGCTCGTACGTTTGATGCCGCTTCTTATTTACGCTCACACGGTGCAGATACTGTACTTGTACAAGAGCTGTTAAAAGAAGATATGGATCAGTATTTACGGGTTGCAAAAGCTATTAAAAATGCGTACATTTATACAAATGGAATTGCGATTGCAAAAGTTGATAGTGATGATTACTACGATCAAGTGCTTATTGCACAATCAGCGGATACATTATTAACAATGACAGGAATTATTGCGTCATTTGTTATTGCAAAACGTGGTGAGAATTTCATTGGAATTAGCGGCAGATCTTTAGGTGAAGTGAATGTGCAGCTAATTATGGAAAATTTAGGCGGTGGTGGGCATTTAACGAATGCAGCCACACAAATGAAAAATGTTACAGTAGATGAAGCTGAGGAGAAGCTTCGATTTGTTATTGATGAATATTTACAGGGAGGCACACAATCATGAAAGTAATTTTTCTAAAAGACGTAAAAGGTAAAGGTAAAAAAGGAGAAGTAAAAAACGTACCAGATGGCTATGCAAATAACTTCTTACTAAAACAAGGATTAGCTGCTGAAGCGACAAATAGCAGTATGAAAACTTTAGAAGCTCAAAAGCGTAAAGAAGAAAAAGATGCAGCAGCAGAGCTTGAAAGTGCAAAACAATTAAAAGAAACGTTAGAGAAACTAACTGTAGAATTAAAGGCTAAATCTGGAGAAGGTGGCCGTCTATTCGGTTCAATCACAAGTAAACAAATCGTAGATGCGATGCAAAAATCACACAAGATTAAACTTGATAAGCGTAAATTTGAAATGGATGATGCAATTCGTGCACTAGGCTATACAAATGTTACTGTGAAATTGCATCCGCAAGTAACAGCAACAGTAAAAGTTCATGTTAGTGAACAATAAAAATAAGTTAAGCAAGGAGGATTGCGTATGAGTGATGTAATGGCTGATCGTACCCCTCCGCATAATATAGAAGCTGAGCAGGCAGTCTTAGGTGCTATATTGATTGATCAGGATGCGTTAACGTCAGCATCGGAACTATTGGTACCTGACTCATTTTATCGAACGAAACATCAAAAGATTTTTGAAGTCATGCTTGGATTGTCTGATAAGGGGGAGCCAATCGACTTAGTAATGATGACGTCAGCGATGGCTGATCAAGGGTTATTAGAAGAAGTTGGTGGAGTTTCTTACTTAGCAGAATTAGCAGAAGTTGTTCCGACCGCTGCTAACGTAGAGTATTATGCACGAATCATCGCTGAAAAAGCGTTGTTACGTCGTTTAATTCGAACAGCGACTCATATTGTGTCTGATGGATATGAGAGAGAAGACGATGTGGATGGCCTATTAAATGAGGCTGAGAAAAAAATATTAGAAGTATCACATCAAACCAATGCAAAGGCATTCCAAAATATTAAAGACGTTCTTGTAGATGCTTATGATAAAATCGAACTTTTGCATAATCAAAAAGGTGAAGTTACCGGGATACCAACCGGGTTTACTGAATTAGATAAAATGACGGCAGGGTTCCAGCGAAATGATTTAATTATCGTGGCAGCACGTCCATCGGTAGGGAAAACGGCATTTTCATTAAATATCGCACAAAACGTAGCGACGAAAACGGATGAAAATGTCGCGATTTTTAGTCTAGAGATGGGTGCTGATCAGCTAGTTATGCGTATGCTTTGTGCAGAAGGGAATATCGATGCACAAAGACTTCGTACCGGATCATTAACTTCTGATGATTGGGCGAAATTAACGATGGCAATGGGTAGCCTTTCTAATGCTGGTATCTATATTGATGATACACCAGGGATTAAAGTAAATGAGATTCGAGCGAAATGTCGTAGATTAAAACAAGAACAGGGTCTTGGTATGATCTTGATTGACTACTTACAGCTTATTCAAGGAAGTGGGAAATCAGGAGAGAACCGTCAGCAGGAAGTATCTGAGATTTCTCGTACACTAAAAGGGATTGCACGTGAATTGCAAGTGCCTGTTATTGCCTTGTCGCAGTTATCTCGTGGTGTAGAATCTCGTCAAGATAAACGTCCGATGATGTCTGATATTCGTGAATCGGGAAGTATCGAGCAGGATGCTGATATCGTAGCCTTCTTATATCGTGAAGATTACTATGACCGAGAAACGGAAAATAAAAATACGATTGAAATTATTATTGCAAAGCAGCGTAACGGTCCTGTAGGTTCCGTAGAGCTCGCATTCGTTAAAGAGTTCAATAAGTTCGTTAACCTAGAACGTCGATTCGAGGATGGACATGCGCCGCCTGCATAAAGCTAGTATAAAAAAGAAACACATTTCTTATAATAAGATGTGTTTCTTTTTTTTATGGGAAAGATAAGGCTTTCATAATGTGAAAAATATAATTGTTACGAACGAAAATGTTTTTTAATAAAAAAATGTTCGTTTTTTGGTTGACTTCTTTTTCGGTTTTGGTACAATTATATTGTTTGAATAGATCGTTTGAAAATTGCGGAGGTGCTTTAATAATGTCTTCAGTAGTAGTTGTAGGAACACAATGGGGCGACGAAGGAAAAGGTAAAATCACTGATTTTCTTTCTGAGCATGCGGAAGTAGTTGCAAGATATCAAGGTGGAAATAACGCGGGACATACAATTGTTTTCGGCGGAGTTAAATATAAATTACACTTAATTCCATCTGGTATTTTCTATAAAGAGAAAATTTGTGTAATCGGAAACGGCTTAGTAGTAGATCCGAAAGCATTACTTGAAGAATTAAAATACTTACACGATCGTGGTGTAAGTACTGATAATTTACGTGTAAGTAACCGTGCGCACGTTATTTTACCTTATCACCTAAAACAAGATGAGTTAGAAGAAGCGAGTAAAGGTGATAACAAAATCGGTACAACGAAAAAAGGTATCGGTCCTGCATATATGGATAAAGCTGCTCGTATTGGTATTCGTATGGCTGATCTTTTAGACCGTGAAGCATTTAAAGAGAAGCTTGAGCGCAATTTAGTAGAAAAAAATCGCTTATTTGAAAAAATGTACGATACAGAAGGTTTCAGTGTAGAAGAAATCTTCGAAGAGTACTTCGAGTATGGACAACAAATCGCGCAATATGTATGTGATACGTCTGTTGTATTAAATGATGCATTAGATAACAATCACCGTGTATTATTTGAAGGTGCACAAGGTGTTATGCTTGATATCGACCACGGTACGTACCCGTTCGTTACATCTTCTAACCCGATTGCTGGTGGTGTAACAGTTGGAACTGGAGTTGGTCCTGCGAAAGTTACTCGCGTTGTAGGTGTATGTAAAGCATATACAAGCCGCGTTGGTGATGGTCCATTCCCTACTGAGCTTCATGATGAAATTGGTCATCAAATTCGTGAAGTTGGTCGTGAGTATGGAACGACAACTGGTCGTCCACGCCGCGTAGGTTGGTTCGATAGCGTTGTTGTAAGACATGCACGTCGTGTTAGTGGTTTAACAGATCTATCATTAAACTCTATCGACGTTCTAACTGGTATTCCAACTCTTAAAATTTGTGTTGCTTACAAATGCGATGGCGAAGTTATCGATGAAGTTCCAGCAAACTTAAACATTTTAGCGAAATGTGAGCCTGTATACGAAGAGCTTCCAGGTTGGACAGAAGATATTACTGGTGTAAGATCATTAGACGAGCTTCCTGAAAATGCACGAAAATACGTAGAACGTGTTTCTGAATTAACAGGAATTCAATTATCTATGTTCTCAGTTGGACCAGATCGTAACCAAACAAATATCGTTCGTAACGTATACGAAGCTTGATTGATATTTTTGAGAAAAAACTCATGTCCGCATGGGTTTTTTCTTATCTTTTATAAAAAAATAAAAAAAGGTATTGCAAAACATAAAGAAAACATGTTATGATACATCTTGTCGTCACGAAAATATGACGTTGGTGAGTATGAGCCATTAGCTCAGTTGGTAGAGCATCTGACTTTTAATCAGAGGGTCGAAGGTTCGAGTCCTTCATGGCTCACCATTTTATTTTTCGTGGCCCGTTGGTCAAGTGGTTAAGACACCGCCCTTTCACGGCGGTAACACGGGTTCGAATCCCGTACGGGTCATGTCTTTTTTTATGTTCATTTTTGGTCCCGTGGTGTAGTGGTTAACATGCCTGCCTGTCACGCAGGAGATCGCCGGTTCGACCCCGGTCGGGACCGCCACTTTTGTTTATACCACCATTAGTGGTTTTATATATAGTTTTGGCTCGGTAGCTCAGTCGGTAGAGCAGAGGACTGAAAATCCTCGTGTCGGCGGTTCGATTCCGTCCCGAGCCACTCTCAGGATATTAAGTGGGCCCACTTAATATCCTTTTTATTTGTGTAATTTTACAAAATTGAGTAGTTATTTTAAAATAGAATGAGGAGCCTCTAGCAGTTGAAGCTAGAGGTTTTTCTATAGATCGTATAGGATTCCGTGTAAAAGTGGATCATACATGAGTCTGTGAGAATAGAGGAGAAAGTACTTAAGCAAAAGATGCGGTCATATAGGGACATACTATGTAGACATCAATGTGTTTAGGGATATTGACCATATTTTTACCCCGGATCAACGGGCAGTAAGATCCTACCTCAAAATTCAGCGAGGGTAAAGAAGTCGGGTGCAGGATTAACTGCCTGTAAATGCCCAATTGGTGAGGGCTAATAATCGGTAAGGGATGAAACCCCCCAACGATTAAAGTTTCACTTTATAAGGAGGAAATAGACGATGATGGGAAAGAAAATTTTAGTAGTTGATGATGAAAAGCCGATTGCGGATATTTTGAAGTTCAACCTAGAAAAAGAAGGTTTTGAAATTGTAATGGCGCATGATGGTGATGAAGCGATTGAAAAAGCAAATGAAGAACAGCCAGATATGGTTTTATTAGATATTATGCTACCAGGTAAGGATGGCTTAGAGGTTTGCCGTGAAATACGTAAAAGCTCAGAAATGCCGATTATTATGCTTACAGCGAAGGACTCTGAAATTGATAAAGTATTAGGACTTGAGCTTGGTGCCGATGATTATGTAACGAAGCCATTTAGTACGAGAGAATTACTTGCTCGCGTGAAGGCGAATTTACGTCGCCATCAACAAGGTGGTGCGGCAGAAAAAGAAGAAAATACGGAAATGGTTATTGGACCAATTGTTATTAATCCAAATGCGTATAGTGTAACGAAACGCGAGGAAAATATTGAACTTACACATCGTGAATTTGAGCTACTACATTATTTAGCGAAGCATTTAGGACAAGTTATGACACGCGAACATTTATTGCAAACGGTTTGGGGTTATGACTATTTTGGAGATGTACGTACAGTGGATGTAACAGTGCGTCGTTTACGTGAAAAAATTGAAGATAATCCAAGTCATCCTACATTAATTGTCACTAGACGTGGAGTAGGATATTACTTGCGTGACCCAGAGCAGGAATAGTATATGAAGAAAGTCGGTTTTTTTCAATCTATTCATTTAAAATTTGTACTCATATATATGCTATTAATATTGATAGCTATGCAAGTTATTGGAGTATATTTCGTAAGAGAGTTAGAAAAGAGTCTTGTACAAGGCTTTAGAGATTCTTTAACGCAACAAACGAACTTATTATCGTATAACTTGAAACAAGAGTTTAAAAAAAGTTATACAAAAGCAGAAACAGAGTCAACAGATGAAACGATTAAAACTTCCATTCGAAAATTTGCCTCTGATCGCAAGAAAGATATTCAAGAGGTAAGTGTATTTGATGCGAATAGAAAGTTACTTGCTATTTCAGATGAGTCAAAGCAAAACAAGGTAAATAGAACATCAACTGATATAGCTGTTCAGCGGGTATTGGTACAAAAAAAACCAGAAGTGAAAATTGAGAAGGATGGTCGTACAGGTCACCGTGTACAAGTTATGATTACTCCTATTATGGATGATAACAACAAAAATGCACTTGGTGCTATTTACGTTGTTGCATCTATGGAAGATGTTTATAAGCAGATGAAGGATATTAATCAAATCTTTGCGACTGGAACCGTTATTGCATTACTCGTAACAGCTGTACTTGGAATTTTGTTAGCTCAAACGATTACAAGACCAATCTCTGATATGCGAAGACAAGCGATTGAAATGGCAAAAGGAAACTATTCAAGAAAAGTAAAAGTGCATAGCCATGATGAAATTGGACAATTAGCATTATCTTTCAATAATTTATCAAAAAAATTACAACAAGCTCGTTCTTCAACGGAAAGTGAAAGACGTAAATTGTCATCCGTATTATCACATATGACAGATGGAGTAATTGCTACTGACCGAAAAGGGGACATTATTTTATTAAATGATCCTGCGGAAAAGATGCTAAATGTTTCGCGTGAAACGGCACTCGATCAATCTGTTTTAGAAGTATTGGGAATACAAGAAGAATTTACGCTCGATCATTTATACGAAGAGCCTGATTCTGTTTTATTAGATTTTAGTACGAGAAATGAGCCATATATTTTACGCGCTAGTTTCTCTGTTATTCAAAAAGAGACAGGGAAAGCAAATGGTTTAATTGCCGTATTATATGATGTAACTGAGCAGGAGCGTATAGAAAGGGAACGCCGCGAGTTTGTGGCAAACGTTTCTCATGAATTAAGAACACCATTAACGACAATGCGCAGCTACTTAGAGGCACTTACAGACGGTGCGTGGCAAGATCCAAATATTGCACCGCAATTTTTAACAGTTACACAAGAAGAAACAGAAAGAATGATTAGACTTGTAAATGCGTTATTGCAACTATCTAAACTCGATAGTACAGAACATCGTTTAATGAAAGAATGGGTCGACTTTACTGACTTCTTCAATAATATTATTGATCGTTTTGAAATGTCTAAAGAGCAAAACGTAAGTTTCAAACGATCTTTCTCTAAAAAATCTCGATTTATTGATATGGATACGGATAAAATTACGCAAGTATTGTATAACATTATTTCGAATGCATTAAAGTATTCACCAGAAGGTGGAACAGTAACATATCGTTTACGTGATCGCGGTGAATTATTAGAGATTAGTGTAAGTGACCAAGGAATGGGTATTCCGAAAGAAAACGTCGATAAAATCTTTGAGCGTTTTTATCGTGTAGATAAAGCACGTTCGAGACAAATGGGTGGTACAGGACTTGGATTAGCGATTGCAAAAGAAATGATTGAGGCACATGGTGGCTCGATTTGGGCGAAGAGTGAGGAAGGAAAAGGGACAACTATTTATTTCACATTGCCAATGGCAGCGGATGAAGAGGACGAATGGGAATGAGTATGGAAAATGTTAAAACGATCGTTTTAATTAACTTAGTTGTAATTAGTCTATTTCTTACTTTTAACTTATGGACGTATGTACCAGATTCCACATCTATGCAAAACGCAAAATTTGTGCAGGGGAATGAAGGAACTACTCAAACTAAAATCGCTGATGTTGTCCGCCCTACTTCCATCATCGTGCATAAAGATAAAAATCATTACGGGAGCAAAAGAGAGGGAGATATAGAATCAATCTATAGACCTTTGGAAGCAGGGGAATTACATGAGTTCAAAGAAATATCGATTGCTAAGGCTGACTTCCTTTCTTATGTGCATGGTGAAGGGAAAATTGAACTTATTTTCCCTACCAACATCCCATTTGATACAGTTAAATCTATGTTTAATATGAAAGAAAAAAGTATAGATAAGCCTAAACACTTTAATCGAATTATTCTTGATCCTTCTAGAAGCAGGGATCAAGAAATTAAAATTAATTTTGTTTCTGATGGTGATAACTCTAGAATATATGAAGCAAAATTAAGTGGTGTGTATTTAAAAGATATTGTAAATGCACAAAATCAATTTATAGTATCGGCAAAACCTTATTTTGATTATCAAATTAATGATATGAAAAAGATATTTTTACCAGATGGAACGACGGAATTAAATAATATAACATATATTTCATCTAATTTAGCAGTTGATACATTTAAGAATGCTCTGTTTAGTGATCCTCGTTATTTAAGTCCGATTATCGAGAAGTCGAAAGAAATATTTACAGATGGTATTAGGTCTATGGAGATTGAAAACGATCAGCATATGCTAAAGTATAAAAATTCTTCTGTTTCAAGTGAGAAAACGACAGATAATTTAATGCTTTTGCAAAAAAGCTTTGATTTTGTAAATGGTCACAGTGGGAGTCTGGATTCATATCGTTTGGACTATATGAATAAAGGGCAGACAGTATTCCGTTTACATGAAGATGGATATTCCGTATTCAATACAGATGGATTAGCTGAGTTGAGACAAATATGGGGATCCGAAGAAGTAATGGAATATGAAAGGTCGTTGTTATCTTTAAACACGAAAGGGATAGAACAGAAGGTTACCCTTCCGTCAGGTCATGTTGTGATAGCATCCCTAGAAAATAATTCCGCTGTAGATAAACGACTCATTAAAGACATTGGTATTGGATACAAATTAGCACTAGATGGACAAGTGGCTCGACTACAGCCAATTTGGTATGTAAAGTTTGTTGAAGATGAAGCTGGCAAACAAAAAATATATGAGTGGAGTGAGGGAGGACTAAATGGATTGGGATCGGATTAAAACCATATTTATTGTGACCTTTTTTGTTTTGGACCTCTTTCTCATTTTTCAATTCATTCAAAAGCAAGATAGTAATCAATTGGAGCTTATTGCAGAAACAAAGATAGATCAAGAATTAAAAGCAAACAAAATTACTATGGGTAATTTCCCTAAAGAACCGAAAAAAGAGTCATTTATTAGGGCGGAAAACAAGGCATTTAAAGAAGAAGATATACAGTCTTTAAAAAATCAAACAGCGCATATACAGAATATGTACAAGATAGAAAGTAAGCTGAAAGAGCCCTTTTTGAATACAAAATCATTATCCAAAGATAAGTATAGTGATTTTTTGAAGAACTATGTATTGGATGGACAAAAGTATGAGTATGGGGCGATGAAAGACTCTAAAATTTACTTCTTCCAAAAGTATAAAGATAAGCCTATTTTCTATAACGATCAGGCAATGATTGTTGTGGAATTAAATGAAAAAAATGAACTTGTGTCGTACACGCAGACGATGCTAACGGATTTAAAGGAAATGGGCGAAAGTGAAAAAACGAAACAGCAAGAAATTATTACTGCCCAAACGGCTTTAGAAAATCTGTATTTAAAAAATAAAGTTCATGGGAATACACATGTAAAAGAAGCACAAATTGGTTATGCGACCCTTACCGCATCTACTTCTAATAACCAAGTACTCGCTCCAACATGGAATTTAAAAACGGAGCAGAAGCAGGACTTCTTTGTAAATGCAATTGAAGGACAAGTTATGGAATTAGGGGAAAAGGAAAATCAAGTGGTTGATGAACATACTGGAGTGAGAAAGAATGGGTTTGCATTTTAGCGTACTTGCAAGTGGAAGTACAGGGAATATGCTATATGTAGGAACAGATGAAAAGAAATTACTCGTCGATGCAGGTTTAAGTGGTAAAGCAACAGAGGCTTTATTTAAACAGGCAGAATTAAATATAAATGACGTATCAGGTATTCTTGTAACACATGAACATAGTGATCATATTAAAGGATTAGGTGTATTAGCACGTAAATATGATTTACCTGTTTATGCAAATGAGAAGACATGGAATGCAATGGAACATTTAATAGGAAATATCCCAACTGAGCAAAAGTTCATTTTCTCAGTTGGGGATGTGAAAACATTTGGTGATATTGAGGTCGAGTCATTTGGAGTTTCTCATGACGCCGCAGAGCCGATGTTCTATGCTTTTCACAACAATAATAGAAAGTTAGCTCTTATTACAGATACGGGATACGTGAGTGACCGTATGAAAGGTGTTATTAAGGGAGCTAACGCTTTCGTATTTGAAAGTAATCATGACGTAGAGATGCTTCGTATGGGACGTTATCCATGGAGTATTAAGCGACGTATTTTAAGTGATGTAGGGCACGTTTGTAATGAGGACGCTGCATTAGCGATGGCAGATGTCATTACAGACGAGACAAAACATATTTATTTAGCGCATTTAAGCCTAGATAATAACATGAAAGAACTAGCACGTATGTCAGTGTCACAAGTATTAGAGGAAAAAGGATTTGGAGTGGGAGAAGCCTTTGAAATTCACGATACAGATCCGAAAATGCCGACAAAAATTCAATACGTATAATTCTTCATTTTAGTAAACAATAAAGGTGAATATAGTTGTTTTCAGGAAGATAGGTGAACAAATATGTCCTTTATTGATGAAGAAAATTATCGTATGAAACGTGCAAGGAAAAAGAAGCATAAAGGTATTGTTATTTCTAGCATAGCAGGAACGATTGTAGGAGCTTCGTTATTTGCATTTGGAGCTCCTTTATTTGCAAATGATGCAGGCGTGCTTCCACAAGCTGAAGCAAGTGGCAGTAATATGGCCGAAGCGCAAGGAATTAAACAAATTAGCTTTGTGGATGCTGTTGATCGTGCGTCTGAAGCTGTTGTTGGCGTTATTAATATTCAACGAGATAATTTTTCAGAGGCAGATTCAGAAGCTGGTACAGGGTCGGGTGTAATTTATAAAAAGGCAGATGGCCAAGCTTATATCGTAACGAATAATCATGTTGTTGCTGGGGCAAATCGTATTGAAGTAAGTTTAAGTGACGGTAAGAAAGTCCCAGGAAAAGTATTAGGAACTGATGTAGTCACAGATTTGGCTGTACTACAAATAGATGCAAAGCATGTGAAAAAGGTAATTGAAATTGGTGACTCTAATACTGTTCGTAGAGGAGAACCGGTCATTGCGATTGGAAACCCGCTTGGGCTACAATTTTCTGGAACTGTCACACAAGGTATTATTTCAGCTAATGAACGTATTGTCCCTGTAGATTTAGATCAAGATGGACATTATGATTGGCAAGTTGAAGTATTGCAAACAGACGCAGCAATTAATCCAGGTAATAGTGGTGGTGCGCTTGTAAATGCGGCAGGTCAATTAATTGGCATTAACTCAATGAAAATTGCAGCAAAAGAAGTAGAAGGAATTGGACTAGCTATTCCTGTTGCTAGAGCTGTTCCTATTATGAATGAATTAGAGAAGTACGGAAAAGTAAGAAGACCATATGTTGGAATTGAACTTAGATCTTTAAATGAGATTCCAAATTACCATTGGTCAAAAACATTACATTTACCAGCTAATGTAACAGAAGGGGTTTGCATATTAGATGTGAAAAGTCCTTCGCCAGGTGTAGATGCTGGTTTACGAGAACACGATGTGATTGTAGCAGTTGATGGAAAACCGGTTCGCGATATTATCGGATTCCGTACGGCCTTATATGATAAAAAAATTAATGATAAAATGACTCTTACATTTTATCGTGGTACAAAACGAGCAACAACAACGGTTAAACTAGGCATTCAAAAGTATTAAAAACAGGAGGGCCTACCTCCTGTTTTCTATTGTAGAAAAGTGAGGTGAAGAATATGAATTTACCTTGTTGTTTAGAACATGTGGAATTAGCTTTAGATATCATTGTGGATGAGTGTGAAGTTGCACCGGTTATCAACAATGTGGATAACTCAGAAAAAGAGAAAAAAACATGTGAATTTTGTCAAAATGAGGCGACATATGTTGTATCGAACACAGATTCTCACACAATATGTGGGTAACATTTGTGGATATGTGGATAAGTTATGTGGATAACATGTTTGTAAGGTGGGGAATACGTGTGAATATCTCGATTATTTCAATTGGGAAATTAAAAGAAAAATATTTAAAACAAGGTATAGCAGAATACTTAAAACGATTATCTGCATACGCAAAAGTAGAAGTAATTGAATTACCAGATGAAAAGGCACCAGAAAATTTAAGTGAAGCAGAAATGTTAATTGTAAAAGAAAAAGAAGGAATACGTATACTGGATAAAATTTCTGATGATACGCACGTCATTGCGTTAGCGATAGAAGGAAAACAAAAATCATCAGAAGAATTTGCAGTAAGCTTAGATCGTCTTGCTACATATGGAAAGAGTAAAGTTGCCTTTGTAATTGGTGGATCACTTGGACTAAGTTCAGAAGTAATGAAGCGTTCAAACGAATCACTTTCTTTTTCAAAGATGACATTACCACATCAATTAATGCGATTAGTGTTACTTGAGCAAGTGTATAGAGCGTTTCGTATTAATCGTGGTGAACCGTATCATAAGTAAGTGAGATTTTAATAAATGACAAAAAATAAGTGTAGGACTATATGAAATCGTAGTCCTACACTTATTTTTATTAAATTGTGAGAGCTAAGTATAATATGAAACATAAAACCCACAAACCAAGATATAGAACAAAAACGACATGCTAGGAAATATAACTTGAATCCAATAAAACTTGAGATAAATAGTAATGTATCCGACATAATGGTGTCGGATTAAATGTGATAAATGAGGGATAATCATGTCAGTAGTGAACCTGTTACGAAAAAGAGAAAAATCCCTAACAGCTCCTCAACTAAAAAGATTCAAAAAGATCTATAAACTATTAGAAGCTTAATTGAAGGATATTTGGAGGCGATCGTATGAAAGAATATAAAAAATGTCAAAGTTGTGCCATGCCACTAAAAAAAATTGAAGATCGTGGTACGGAGAAGAATTTAGATCAAAGTAGCATGTACTGTAAGCATTGTTACCAAGTAGGGGAATTTACGCAAAAAGATATTTCTGTAGATGAGATGAAAAAATTTGTAAAAGATAAATGCATCGAAATGGGTTTCCCGAAGTTTTTAGCAGGAATGTTTGTAAAAAACCTTCATAAATTAGAGAGGTGGAAATAGGAACTAAAATCCATGCTATATGTAATGCATATCTCATTTTGATCTGTTATGGTGAACCGTATTATAAGTAAAGGCGTTTTTTTCTGAATTAAATATGTATAAAGGTATGTGAGCTGATTTGTTTTGCATACCTTTGTTGGTTAAGTAGGTGTCTCAATACAACGCATTGGATATACGTATTGAATATATGTTTATTCAGCAAAAGGGCAGGATGTATTTAAGAATACAAATAGGCATTTTATGAAAACGAAGCAGCGTAACGAATGAAATTGACACAGAATGATTTTTCATAAATATCTAATCAATACCTAATTTACCTGCATTCTCCTAAAGTAGTGTTCTTAAAAAAAATATATATATATTTTTTACATGTTTTACCTTATAATATGTTTATCGAAATGATAGATGGATAAGGTGGACAGGAATAAGATACGTGAAAATGCATCTTGTCAGGCATCGAATACAATCAATGCAAAATTTTGTGCTACATATGGGGGAAAGTTTGAAAACCCAACATCTAAGCTAAACTAGTTGGATCTTCTGAACCGACTACGCAAAAGCACGAGACCATTGTTAAAAAATCTTGGTTTATTTGGTTTGTCATAATAATCGCATTATATATATAATTAACTTTATTAATAAATAGATGAAATACAATCTAGATTGTCTCGCAAAATCTTTACCGAAAATAACAGAAGCTGTAGATGTAGATGCGTTCTATGAGTAAATTGCTATTATGGAATATATCTGTTTGAGCGTGATAAAAAGTATCGATTAGTCTTCGATGAAAACAAGAGTAGTTGTGTGATTGAAATATTGAATTTCCCAATATAAATAAAACAATAGGAGGTTGTGTTAGTGAAAAGTGTACGTGGAGTTATGCTCGCAGAAGATGAAGTAATGATTCGTGAATATGAAGCGTCATATATTGATAACCCTAAATCAGAAGGGTATGTCATTGCAACAAATCGTCGTTTAATTTTTACAGGTAGCACATCAACAACGACGGGATCAAGTATTTTAGTACGTGATACAAAAATCGATACGATTACAGGTATTTTTGGTGGTTTAACAAGAAAGAAAAGCATTATTCAGATTATTATCGGTGTGTTGATTGCACTGGTAAGTTTATACTTCTTAATAAATGAAGGTGGCCTTGTTGCTTTCATCGCTCTTTTATTAGGTGCTTTTATGGCGTATAGAGGATTCAATGCATCAGGTGTTCAAATGTACCTATATGTACTTAGTAGCCAAACTTCGCCTTCTATTAGTGTATCCGTAGAAGCAAGCCGTGGTCTATTTTCTCGTATTAATAATCATGATGCCGCGATGACGGTTGCTGCTTCAGGTCCAGGGAGACATACAGAGCAAATGATTAAAGAAATTAGTGCTCTAATTCAAGACATCCAAATCATGGGTGACTTAGCGGTAAACAAATGGAATAACCATCAAATGGTCGATGAACCTGTTCAATCGAAACTGTCTACAAATGAGCAGTTTTCAACAGTTGTAGCTACAGTGAAACAAACAGCTAATAAAGTAAAAGAAACAGCAGTAACAGCTTCTGAGGTTGTATCTGAAGTGTCTAAAAAAGCAAAAGAAAATAAAGAAGAGAAATCAGTTGCTGCCCAAAATACAAAAACATGTAGCTGTGGTACGGTGTGTGCTGCAGATGCAGACTTCTGTACAGAATGTGGTAATAAGTTAGACAGTAAGTCAGAAGTTATTTTCGGATAAATATCAAAGTTGTTCTTCTTAGAGGAACAACTTTTTTTTGGAAGGGGCTATTATGAGTTATTTAAAAAATGAAGTATTAGATGGCCAACAATTATTAACATTACAAGAAAAAGAAGTAATGTGGTACGGTAAGGCGAAATATGGTATTCCGGGAAAAGATCTTACGGGAATTACAATTGATCCATTATTATTACAACGTCACATGCTATTTGTTGGATCGATTGGTAGTGGGAAATCTGTTTCGCTATTTCATTTAATTGACGGTCTACGCAAAAATGCAACAGAAGATGACATGTTTGTGTTTTTTGATGCTAAAGGTGATTACATCGAAAAATTTTACCAAGAAGGGGACTATGTACTGACTAACGAGGCAGAAGTAGTACCTGGTATGGTGCGATGGAATATTTTTGATGATATTATGGCAACAATGCCATCGAAGCGTGAAGAAGTCATTTGGGAAATCGCATCATCTTTATTTAAAGAGGATATTGAATCTTCAAGTTCACCTATTTTCGCCACAGGAGCGCGTGATTTATTTGCAGCGATTTTATGTGCGAAAGTTCGAGAAATCGAAAAAGAAGGAACAGTAGAAAACCATGCGACATTTATTTCATGGTTACAAGTTGCTACAGATGTAACGGTACGAAATTTACTATTAAATCATCAAGATTTGAAATGGGTTAAACATTATATTAATAAATCTAATGATCCAAAAACAAATCAATCATTCTTCATGCACCTATACCAAAATTTATTCAATGTTTTTAATGGAACATTTAGAGAGGCTGGTAATTTTTCATTAACTCGTGCAGTAAAGGAACGTGGTCAACGTGCCGTATTTTTAGAGTATGACATTGCAAGTGCTAATGTAATGAAGCCAATTTATACATTGTTATTAGACATCGCAATGAAAAACGCACTTGGTCAGAAAGAAAAAGAAGCACGGGGCAATATTTTCTTCATTTTAGATGAGTTACCACTAATTCCGAAACTCAACTATATGGACAATGCACTGAACTTTGGTCGTTCTTTAGGAATTCGTGTCATTGCAGGAATCCAAAATGTTGGGCAAGTTCATCACGTATACACAGAAAGGTTAGGGGACAGTATTTTAAGTGGCTTCGGGACTGTTTTCGCATTCCGTTTATTTGATGAGGCAAGTCGTACATTTATTCGAAATCGTCATGGTATGAATAAAAAGATGATTGCTTATTCAGCATCTAATGCAAGCAAAGGTGTGCAAGATGCGATTATTGATGGGCATGTTATCGAAGATTGGGATTTAACAAAACTATCGATTGGCCAATGTATCGTATCACCGTTTAATGGGGGACCATTTAAATTTTATCCACTGAACTACACAAAATAAGTATCTAAACTTAGAGGAGGCCACAATATGACAACAGAATTATTTGTACCTATCGGTCGAGATTTAGGGCTATATGATGAAAAAAATGGGGAACGTTTTTATGCAGTAGGCAGTAGCTTATCTCCAATTATTTTAACGCATGTCGAATATTTTGCATGGTCGAAATTACGCTACTATTCATCAATTTTTCAATGGCAAGAGGAGCTATCAGCGAAACTAAAGCCTAAATTTCCAAAGCTACAGTTTGAAGATATCCTCTTGAAATTATTGCGTTTCAATTTAATCATGCCTTGGCATTTTGAAGATGCTGAAAATAGTTTACTTGTCGAAACGTTTGCGACACGTAATGGTGTGGCTTATGGATGTGAGAAGAATAAGTGGCGCATAGGCAGCGCCCTGAAAAGAGACAATCTGCATTTAACGAAGGAGCAGTATGCCCTGTGGAATGCTGCAGCTGGTAGTGAAGCTTTAATTGAAATTTTATCAATAACGATGACTCAGCTAGGGATGAATGATACTGAAGTGCTAGCACTTCTAAATGAACAAGGTGCAAAATTAATAAAATTAGGTTTGTGGAATGTCGAATACTTACCATTTATGGCAGAGGGGGCAGAAGATGTCGAATAAATATATTGCAATTGGTGAAGGGTTAGGTCAGTTCCAAGATCTTCATCAAGCAAATACATATAAATTGAAGTTGCAAGAAATCGTAGAAGTAGATGATTTTTCGTATAGCCTGTGGGAAGTCATTAAGGCGCAACCAAGTACCCTACAGGAGTTGCTCAAAATCAATCCAGCAATAGAGGCGAATGCACTAAAAACAACCTTAGCAAATTTAGAATCAAAAGGGGCTATTGTGAAGTTTCCGGATACGTATTCATCAGAGTTTTTTGATCGCTTTTCGCTAGTTCCAAAAGGACAAGCAGGAACACAAACCGGAAACCTCTATACAGTAATGAGTTTCCCGAAGCATAATCCAGTGGAAATGCCGGTTGTCTCTTATTTGATCTGGTTCCATGCACATCCGATTATGCCATGTCCGAATGTATTACAAGCAGTTCATGATGATTCTGGGATAGCGTTAGGCAGCATTGTTGAAGAGTTTATGAATTGGATTCCGCTTCTAATTACATGCGATGTTCTTTCGCTTCGCCCATTAGGGTAGGGACTAAACGATGAGTCGTATTAAACAAATTGCTGGTAAATTCAAACAAATATACACAGAAAAAAGACAAACAGTCGTTTCAACATATCAAGATACAACTTCAGGAATTCAAGCATTAAAAGGAACATCTTTTGATGAAAAGAAACAATTAGCCTCTGCTTATATAGGCGAGAAATTTGGCATGAACACGGAAAAAAGCATCGCAGCAAAACAAGACCAAATTAAAGATTTAAGTAAAACTGTTGAGGCAAATCTTAATTTTGAACGAAATATAGCAGGGTCTATTGGGAAGTATGGAACCAGGTATGGCATTAAGTATGGCATCAAGGGAGTTAAGTCGATAATTGACATCCCATTTGTCGGGGGTATCGTAGAAACCGCTATTGAAGCAGCTATTGGAGAAGGATTTAAAGCAGGATTAAAAGATAAGCTTGAACAGCTAGAAAACAAGGCGGGTGAAGTGACGAAAGAAGGTTACGATAAAATACTAGGTGGTCGGAGAAGAGAAAAGCTGCAAGAGAAATATGACAGTATGACCCCAGATGAAAAAGAGGGACTTCGGGAAACGTTAAAAGAAAGCGTGGAAAAAGAAACATATAACAAGGGTGTTTTAGAAAAATTCCGAAATCAAAAAGAGCAAATTAAGCAGGAGAAATATGGGGTGGAAAAGGAATTCCCTAGTACAACTCTTATTAATCCAGATGATAATGGTAGTAACGGACCGCCATCGCCACCACCAGAAGATGAAGGCATGATAGAAAGTCCAGTACAACAAGAGCAGGATGAGGGAACACTGGGCGCTGACGAATCCATCGCACAAGACGAACAAGAATATAATGATTCAGTAGATGGAGAGGTTGATAATTTAACAGGCCCACAGGAACAGCCGGAATCCTTGTTGCAGGAGGACGGTGAAGCAGAGGTCGAACAAGAAGCCGAACAAGAAGTTACAGAAACTGATGTGATGCCACATACGGAAGAAAAGGATTTAGAATCAGAGGAAGAGTCAGAACGTGAGCAAGAGGATCCAGAAGAAGAATCAGAGGAAGAGTCAGAACTGGAGCGAGAAGATTTAGAGGAAGACTCAGAGGAAGACCGAGAGCCGGAGCAAGAGGATCCAGAAGAAGAATCAGAGGAAGAGTCAGAACTGGAGCAAGAGGATTCAGAAGAAGACCGAGAGCCGGAGCAAGAAGAACCAGAAGAAGAATCCGAGGAAATCCCAGAACTGGAGCGAGAAGATTTAGGGGAAGACTCAGAGGAAGACCGAGAGCCGGAGCAAGAAGAACCAGAAGAAGAATCCGAGGAAATCCCAGAACTGGAGCGAGAAGATTTAGAGGAAGACTCAGAGGAAGACCGAGAGCCGGAGCAAGAGGACTCAGAGGAAGAGTCAGAACGAGAGCAAGAAGAACCAGAAGAAGAATCAGAGGAAGAGCCAGAACTGGAGCAAGAAGAATCAGAGGAAGAGCCAGAAC
>NZ_JAYJLO010000019.1:0-43019 GCF_051948935.1 Bacillus sp. Brlt_9
AAGGAACATATATTCCCTTTTTCTTGAAAATAAAATATTTCTTTCGATTCACCTCACCACCTTCACTTACGTTTAGAGGTGGGAGTCCTCTCGAAAGGCATGATAGAAAGGACGTTTACGACGTATGCCAACATTTACTTTGTAATGGACCAGCAATTGGATAGCATTACTCTCAAAAAAGCACCGTGCTTTTTCAAGGGAGTAGTCTGCCCATTCCCATTACAAAGGAACGTGATGCATCTGTAGTATGATGTTTACGGAGGTTCCTAAGGGAACCTCCTTTTATTTTTGTCTTTTTCCCATGTCTTCATACTACAAGACATCCAAATAGCTGTATTACGTTCCTTTACCACTACTATAAGAGGTGAAGGAAAATGCAGAAAGTACAACTTTCTTGGAGTTTATATGAAAATGAGCAAAATACAATCAAAAAGTATTGTAAAAATTGCAGACGCACTACCCTATTTACCGATACGAATATTCGTAGGCATAACGCCAACGGAAAAAATATATACCGCTTTGCCATTTATAAATGTCCGAAAGACCATACTTGGAATCAAAAACTTCGTATTTATAAAGCATTTACTGATCACGTTGAAACGATCGATATGACCCAGCAAGATCAAACAGAAACAAGTACTACTATTTCCATTACGCAACATAAAGAAAACGGCATAGCCGAAATCACGATCGTATTAGATATCGTTTTCGGTTCTCACCGAATGGATAAAGCTTTATCCACATATATTTCCGACTGGAGCCGTACACGCATTGTGGATAAAATTAAAAGCCGGGATATTCAATTGAACGGGCAACAAATGAAACCAAACGCAATACTTTCTGAAGGTGATCATATCTCGATTTGTTTATAATGCAAAAAATCCTCTTACAATCGTAAGAGGATTTTTTTACTTCTTCACTTTTCGTAATACGAAGTGTGCACAACCGAAGTTACAGTACTCGTATAAATACTCTGATAAAGTACTAATTTTCGTATCATATGTCGAACGTTGATTACTATCATCAAAGAAACCGCGCAATCTAAGTTGCTCATAACCCCAGTCCCCAACGATGTAATCATATTTATTTAAAATTTCTGCATAACGCTCTTTAAATGCTTCTTCACTAAAACCATCACGAAAGTTTTTAATTACTTCGTACTGAACATTATTAATGCTCACCGTAGCATGCATCTCTTGCTCTTGCTTTTGCTCCATCATTAACTTCCTCTCTAAGCATTCTTCTTTTTATCGTATCACAAAGCATACCAACCAACAATTTCAAATACAAAAAATTGAAAATTAGTGCATGCTATGGAGAAGGAGGTGATACATCGTGAAAAAACAAATTATACTCTCTCTCCTCACTCTTTCCTTATTTGCAGGCTGTCAAACAAATAATAAAGCCGAAATGGAACGTGAAGAAGGAAGTCGTGTTCTTGTTTCCAATAAAAACGACATGTATCATACGGAAAATACAAATACACGATTAACGAGAGTCGGCTATTCATCTAAACAAAAGCATGAAGTATCTAACAAACAAGTAGGAGCCATTAACCGTGAGAAAGTCGCTGAAATGATTACAAGCATGGCAGTCAAACTTCCTGACGTTACAAACGCCGCTACGCTCGTTACCGATGATGAAGTATTTGTTGTATA
Organism: Bacillus sp. Brlt_9; assembly: GCF_051948935.1. Taxonomy (NCBI): domain Bacteria; kingdom Bacillati; phylum Bacillota; class Bacilli; order Caryophanales; family Bacillaceae; genus Bacillus; species Bacillus sp. Brlt_9. The sequence goes on from NZ_JAYJLO010000019.1 coordinate 1,659, forward strand.
CCGTGCAAACACAACGGATCAGAAACTCGTAGCAGATCAAGTATATAAAGCTGCTTTGTCCATCGTTCCTCGCTATTATAAAGCATATGTATCAACAGACCAAAAGTTGATTTCTCAAATTCAAGGACTTCAATCTGGCGCATTAAATGATACAGAATATACGCAAAGCCTCGATATGTTAAAGCGTGAAATGAGTAAAAACCCTCATTTGAACAATACAGGGGATCAGACTTTGAATGATATGATAAAAAAATAAAGAAGATGGAGAAAACCTCCACCTTCTTTATTTTTGACTATTTCTTACGATCCGCATAAACCTCCATCGCATCACACATAAACTGCGCTAACCCTTCGCCAAACTTATCAATATTTTTCGTGAAGCGCTCATCAGCGACGTACATTTGACCGAGTCCTTTAAAAGCATCTAATGAATATTCACCGAAGTTTTGCAAGTAATCGTACCATACACCGATTGCTTCTTGTGCCTCTTTAGAATCTGGTGCATCGTGTCTAAGCGCCGCTAAATTTCTGTAAATCGCATTGAACTCTTCTTGCTTGTCTTTTGACATACCTTTCGCATATTCATTCGCTTTATCTACAGCTGCGTCTCCCCATCTTTCACGCGCTTCTTCTTCGTACGGATTATGGCTGAAATCGAAGCCTTCAAATTTCTCTTTGTTCGTCATTTCAATCTCTCCTTTTGTATGTTGAATTGTTTTATCAATCGTCGCAATCACTTTATCTAACCTAGCACGCTTTTCAAGAAGCATTTTTTTATGAAGCTGCAGTGCTTCTTCTCGGTCAAATGATGGACTCATGATAATTTCTTTAATTTTCTTCAAAGGGAAGCCTAGTTCTTTAAAAAATAAAATTTGCTGCAATGTCTCTAAATTTTCATTGGAATACAGACGATATCCAGACTCTGTCGTCTCGTCTGGGGTTAACAACCCAATTTCATCATAATGATGCAGTGTGCGCACACTAACTCCAACTAAATTAGCTACTTCTTTTACCTTCATTGTCATGTGTATCTCCCCCTTAATACATACGATAAAGTATGACGCAACGTTAGAGTCAATAAGTACATTCATTTTTTGTTAAAAGTTTCATCTCCACTATATTTCATGCATAATAGATATGTACATATATTAGAAAGCGGTGAAAGTATGGTTTCAAATACGGTAATTGCCAGTATCACAATTCAACTTGTGCTTTCGATTCTGGTACCCATTATTGCGTTTGTTTATTTTCGTAAAAAATATCATATTAATTGGAAAGTAGTCGGCGTTGGTGCTCTTATTTTTATTGGATTTACCCAAATTCTCGAGACACCATTCCACCTATTTATGCGCGGGAATCCGGCAATCGCTCCAATTTTAGAAAATCCATTTGTCTTTGCACTTTATGGCGGACTAACCGCTGGTATTTTTGAAGAATTAGGACGTTTCGTTGCCTTCTTCTTCCTACTAAAAAAATATCAAGAATATAAAGATGGTTTTGCTTACGGAATTGGTCACGGCGGGATAGAGTCTATTTTAGTTGGCGGATTCTCCGCATTACAGACACTTATATTCGCAAATGCTATTAACAACGGTAGCTTCGCTCAAATGGCGGAAAAACTACCACAATTAAATGTTGTAAAGGATATGTTAATAGAACAGCCTGCTTATTTATACTTCCTTGGCAGCTTAGAAAGAATTATGGCTCTTGTACTGCAAATCGCCTTTACAATGCTTGTCTTATACGCAGTAAAACAGAAGAAATATATCTTCCTTGTTTACGCTATATTATTCCACGCATTTGTAGACTTTTTCGCGGCACTTTACCAAACAAAAACAATCAACATCTTCGTTGCAGAAGGAATTACCCTTCTCTTTACAATTGGTGCTGTTGTTCTTATTCGTAAAATGAAAGAAAAATTAATGAGTGTGCCGGCGTAAAAATAACCCACCAATTGGTGGGTTATTTTTTATAAGGATTATCATAATGACGATAGCTTTTCCCCGCTTGCAACTCCCTCTTCGTTTCTGCATCTATAACAATGTACTTACGAAATTCGTCTACTTCATTTTGAGAAAAGGAAGCGAAAAAATAGACTTGGCGATCAGGGTGAATAAAAAATTCTTGAAACACCACACTACTCCGACAACCAGCGGCTGTTTTTTGTAAGAAAGAAAATTCTTCATCAGGCACTTCTTTAAATAAGATCTTTTTCCGAACGCTATATGCTGCATTGTTGTATTCTTTGTAGATTTTCTTATCTAACTGTTCATAAAATACATCTTCACTCACAAACGATTTATTTTGGTTGCTTGGATAATTTAATTTTGTATTCGATTCTGCATATGTTGTGGACAAGTGTATAAAAAAACAAAGAATGAATATAATACATATCAATTTTTTCATCATTGCACCTCAAATGTTCATTATCCACATTACTTTTCCACACATTTCAATCAATATGCTGTTTCCAATAAAAAGGAATTTTTTCCACATTTGTCGAAGTATATAGCGTCAACTTGAAAGATGGGGATGAATTATGAAGAAATTGATTGTAATACGACATTGTTCAGCAACTGGCCAAGAACGTGGTGCGGAATTAACGATTGCAGGAAAAAACCAAGCAAACACCCTTGCTACATTCCTCTTAGAAACCCAACCACAAATAGATCAGATTATTTCAAGCCCATTTGTGCGAGCTATCGATTCTATTCGGCCTTATGCGCTCCAAGCTAACTTGTCTATCCAAGAAGACGAACGATTAGCTGAACGCATATTAAGCGACGTTCCAATGGACGATTGGATGCAAAAACTAGAATCTACTTTTACAAATATAGATATTGCCTTTTCAGGCGGAGAGTCAACAAAACAAGCAACAGACCGTGCTATATCGCTTATCCAAGACGTTTTAAAATTAAACCATACTACAACACTACTCGTTACACATGGAAACTTACTTACGCTCATTTTAAAGCACTTTGATCACACGATCAGCTTTCATGAATGGAGAGCTTTAACGAATCCTGATGTTTATGAAATTATAATCGATGAACAATGTACTATAAAGCGATTATGGGGAGCACCATCCAAGTAATATCTCTTTCCAACACATTCAGTTGACGCCACGAGAAGAAACTGTACTAACAATAGAAAGGGGTATCACTCCATATGTACGAAGATGTACTTGCTTTACTACATAAAACAAATGCTTCTTACGAAAAGTTTGAACACGAACCAGTACTCGATTATGAAACAGATCGTATCGTACGTGAAAGGCTTGGCTTACACGGTACTCCAAGCAAAAGCTTATTTTTAAAATCAAAGTCTGGAGATTATTACGTATTTTTCACATTAGAGGGCACAAGGTTCAACCGAGGAGAGATGAAAGAAATAACTGGAGAACGCTTATCTCTCTGTTCTCCTGATGAAATGCGAGACAAAACTGGTTGTACGCCAGGATGTGTCGCTCCTTTCGGTTATTCACAGCATGTAACGATTATTGTGGATAGCGCTATATACGCTTACGATAAAATTTTAATTACACCTGGTGTACCTGAATTTACAATTGAATTATCCACAGAGGAATTAAAAAAGATTTTATTAACATGTCCAAATACTGTTTTAGAGTATAAAGTGAAACTTTAATCAGTGGGGGTCTTACTGCCCATTAAAGCGGGATAAACAAAAAGAGAGCTAATCATTAGCTCCCTTTTTTCATTATTTTGCTTCTGCTGTTTTTTCTTTAGCAGAGCGAACTTGCTCGTCCGCATGATAAGAAGAACGCACAAGCGGGCCAGCTTCACAGTGGCTAAATCCTTTGCTAAGTGCAATTTCTTTAAGCTCTGCAAATTCTGCTGGTGGGTAATATTTAAGAACTGGTAAATGCTTCTTAGATGGTTGTAGGTATTGTCCAAGAGTTAAAATATCCACATTGTTTGCACGTAGGTCATCCATTGCTTCAATTAAATCTTCTCTCGTTTCCCCTAAGCCCACCATAATGCTCGATTTAGTTGGAATATCAGGCTGCATTTCTTTCGCTCGACGTAAAAACTCTAATGAACGGTCATATTTTGCTCTAGCGCGAACTCGGTTAGATAATCGACGTACTGTTTCAATGTTATGGTTTAAAATATCTGGTTTTGCATCCATTAACATTTTTAAGTTTTCTTCTACTCCACCCATATCAGATGGTAATACTTCGATTGACGTAAATGGATTTTTACGACGTACAGCGCGTACTGTTTCAGCAAAAACAGCTGCTCCGCCGTCCTTTAAATCATCACGTGCAACCGCTGTTATAACAACGTGCTTTAAGCCCATTTGTACTACAGAATCTGCTACGCGTTCTGGCTCTTGTAAATCAAGCTCAGTTGGTAAGCCTGTTTTAACCGCACAGAAACGACAAGCACGTGTACAAACCGCACCTAAAATCATAAATGTTGCTGTTTTTCTTACAGCCCAGCATTCATGAATATTCGGACATTTCGCCTCTTCACAAACTGTATGAAGATTCTTAGAACGCATCATTTTCTTTAAGCCTGTATAGTTTTCATTCGTGTTTAACTTAATTTTCAACCATTCGGGCTTGCGCTTATATTCTGTTTGTTTTGTCATGGTTATCAACTCCGCACAATATGAAATAGTTTACCGTGTTCGCTTCTTTCAATGTAACATATCTATTCTAACGTATGAAAGCGATTTGCTCAAATGAAGATTCTAAGATTTTTTCCAATCGTTCCCTATAATGAAATACTCCGTATATCCCACACTAAAAAGAGTGATGTTGTGAAAGGAGTCTATTTCATGCTTCGAAAAATTTCTCTTTTGCTTTCGATTTGCTTTCTTCTCCACCAAAACATCGCTTACGGTGAAGATAATCAGCAAAGCATATACGAAAAGCGCATGGCACTATATAAAGAAACCGAGCAATCTTCAGGCATTCCGTGGTATTACTTAGCTGCAATGGATCAATATGAAAGAAATATACGGAGCGTAAGAAAAGATATTCCGAAAAAACCAGATGCCATCATTTCCCTTTATTTCAAACCAGAAATATGGGCTGGACCTGTTAATGGTAACGATACCCTTCCCCATACAATTTCTCTATTTGGCGGAATCGGTTTAGATGGGGACAAAGATGGATTTGCAAATGCAAATAACGACCGTGATCTTCTGCATACAGCAGCGACCATTTTAAAGAAACAAGGAACGTCCGAAGACCGTGTTCACATTATGCTTTGGGAATATTATAGACGTGCGAAAACAGTCGAATTAATTTCCGAATACGCCCAAATTTATAAACATTACGGACGTATTAATTTAGAAGGAAATGCTTTCCCTCTTCCAATTCGTAGTGACCATAGCTACCGTAGTACTTTCGGTGCTGGAAGAAGTTTTGGGGGAAGGAGAATTCATGAAGGAACCGATATTTTTGCAGGCTATGGCGTACCAGTAAGATCCACTTGCTATGGCATCATTGAAACAAAGGGCTGGAATCGCCTTGGCGGATGGCGCATCGGCATTCGCGACCTTCATAATAATTACCATTACTACGCTCATTTAGGCGGATTCTCAAAAGAAATACAGCTCGGACAAATTGTCGAACCCGGAAAAGTAATCGGATTTGTTGGTAGCACCGGTTACGGCCCTCCCGGCACAGCTGGAAAATTCCCGCCCCACTTACATTTCGGTATGTATAAAGATAATGGCTATACAGAATGGGCTTTCGATCCATACATGCATTTAAGTCTTTGGGAGCGAAAAGAACGCGCAAATACAAAACGATAACCGTAGCAATATGCTACGGTTATTTTTTATTTACAGCTAACTATCCGTTTTCTTTTTATCAGGTACAACAACACTTCCGCTTCCATAATACGTAGGCACTTCCCCTTGAACAATACGCGTTGCAATTGGAACGTCTTGCTTCACTTTTATTTCTTTCGTATGAAATGGAATAATCACTTGCAACGTGACTTCCATCTCCATAATAATTTGAATTGCTGTCGTATTGATTCCGTGCGGTTCAATTTTTTGTTTAATATCTGTATTTACATGACCAATCGTCGTGAAATCAATTGGAATATCAGGTCCTATATTTCCAAGAAGCGCATTATCCGTTACACGACCAAAAGGAACTGCCATCGTTGCTCCATTTTTTTCAGAAATACCTAGCCCTTTCAAATCCCCTTGTTCTACTTGCTGTAAATATTTTTCTATGTACATGGTCGTTGACGTTACGATTTCATTTACTTGCTTCGTATTTAAATTAATTGTGGATACTTTCCCGTTTTTATCATTTTGTACTTTCATTAATGAATCAACATCGAATCCTTCATTAATCCTATCTTTTACCGCCTTCGTCATAACGGCTGTCGCCATTTTATGCGTCTCTACTTCTCCATATTTAATTAATGTCGGCTGAATGCTACTATTCACAATCCATAATCCTTGCACGAGTAATATGATAAAAAGAATAAACGACATAAGCAGTATGTGCCGAAAAGAAATAGGTCCCCTTCGAAACCGCGAATTTTTCGAACGAAATATACTCATAAAAAACCTCCTTCTTATATCATTTCTATGCAAGAAGGAGGGACGATATATGCTTATCTCATTTTTAATAATGCTTCTTTTCCGATTGTGCCGGCCGTAATACCTAACGCTTCGGCTTCAACCGTTACTGATTCTAACGGCGCTTCAAGAAGTTGTTCAATCGTTCTTACACCAACCGCACGGCCAGCAATAATTCCTCGATCCCCTAACTTCTCATTTAAAAGACCTACATCTAATGCACCGCACATAATATATCCTTTATCGCTCATTACAGCTAGCAAATTTGTCTTTGGAAGTTTGACGCTAACCGCAATAAACGTATAATTATCAATTATAATTGGCTCCACATTAACCATAGTTCACACTCCTCTCTTTCTTATCTGTATGACAAGAGAAAAATGAGTGTTACAAGTTAACTAGCCTATAGTTTGACGGAAGATGTATGAGTTATTAACATGTCTGTTAACACATCTCTAAGTAGTTCTGGCATATAATATTGTTTGTCAGAAAGTGTGGATAGCTCTGGGTATAAGTAGCCGAATGTAAACATATCAATCGTTCCTACTGTATATATACGATCTAATTCCAGCGATTCCCCGTTAATCAATACATCTTCTAGTAAAATTTTATTCCCAGGAATCGTATCTGGAATGACTTCGACACCAGCGTAAATCATTTTCCCCATCACTTTCCCGCGAAATCCGAATCCTTTTACCTCAAGTTTCTCCATATTCGGGCGACGCGCTTTTAAAATAACTTCTCTTAGCGTTTTCCCCGGAACTTTTAATAAACATGGATTAATTGGATGTGGACAAATTCTGTGAATATCTCCGCGCGTCACAATACCTTCATCTAACCCTTCAAGAAGTACACCAGCGTTCACCATGCCAATCTCTGCACCGCACCATGTTTTCAGCGCATTTGCTAACATATGCGAAAATGCTGTCTCCTGAAACCAATCGACTGGTAATGATTCCTTTAAATGAACGACAGGCTCTGCCATAATCTGTTTACTTTCTTCTTGCAGCAATTCAATTGTGGATAACGGTTTGCTATAAGCACCTAAACGTTCTGTCTTAATCGCTCTACCGTCCTTTTTCAACAACTTCTTCGTTTCTTTATCCACAGTAAGCTGAACATGCCCAACGTAACGTCCCCACTTTTCACAACAACAAAGTAACGTATTATTCATAAGAACGCCACGCTCAAATAAATGGTGCGTATGTGCACCTAAAATAACATCTATATCATAATGCTCTGCCATATACTCATCCATGCTCTTTCCAAGATGAGAAAGGACAACTGTAATATGAGCCTCATCTCGCACTTCTTCTAAAATAGACTCTAAATGGATAAGCGGATCTTCAATATGCCAATCGAGCATATGATAAAACTCTGGATAAGCTACCGTTAACCCGATAAAAGCAATTGTAATTCCATCTGTCGTTGTATGTAATTTATAAGGTTTTGCCCATGCTGGACGTACACCTTCTTTTTCAAATAAATTCGCGACGAGCACCTCAAATCCAGCATCATCATATAGACGATTCAAATGCTCCTTCGCTAACGTAATTCCTTCATTATTTCCGATCGTTACATAATCATATAACGCCTCATTCAAAAGCTTCGTATTACCAAGTCCATTCGTCGCTTCCGAAATACGATGAAAACGATCCACATGATCGCCGATATCAACCGTCAAAACGGTCTCTCCCGCTTCTTGTCTTCGCTTTTTCTCCCCTTGTACAAACCGAGAAATTTGCGGCCAATTTTCAAAATGACTATGTATATCGTTTGTATGATAAAGGTGGATGATTGTTTCTTTATTTATATTCAGAGAAAAAACCTCCTCTCAGTTCCTTACTGCCATTTACGCTACACGTACGCAATAATCCTGTAAATACTTTTCGTCTTTTCTTGCTATTTTACATTGTACTCGCATTGTGAGAAAAAGCAAAAGATTACCCTTTCCATATGAATTTTTCTGCATTATCATCTATATAGGAGGTGTTCTTATTAAACTTTATAGCTTACTCTCACTCGTGTTTTCATTAATAGGAAGTATTTTATTTATCGCTTCCGTACTTTACTTACCTAATCTATATCTATTTATTAGCTTCCCTCTCGTTATTCTCGGCTTCATGTTTAGCATGGTTGCAATATCTAAAAACGAAGCTAGCAAATTGAGATTTGCCGGTATTTTTATCTTACTTCTATTAATTCTCTTTGTATTAATAGGTATTCCTTTTATATTTGTAGGATTCGGATTTTAGAGCTAGTTATCGCTAGCTCTATTTTTATGTTGAGGGGTATTTGCTTCTCTCTGCCATGTTGTAATTTGTTGATAAGTCGATATTCCTTGTCGAATCGTCGATATATTGCAATAATCGCTGATATATTCCAAGTTGTGATCGATATATTTGAAAAATCGCTGATATATCTGACTAGAAACCCACTTGGGTATCCCAGCCTGCACTGTCTAAACTGAATCGAACCAAAAACAACATAAAAAAGCGCCCTGCATAGCAGGGCGCTTTCACTTTATCTATTATCCAGTTCCAGCGGCTAGAATGTTCGGTGGCTTCCACTTTAAATATGTCCAGCTTCGCCTCCTAGACCCTCATGTCTAAGAACCTTCCGCACGAGAAGATAAAAAGCATCTTCTGTGCGAAAGAACCTTAGCCAACGGGTCTGAACAGTCGGCTCCGCATTTCTATTTAACCAATAGAACCTTCCATCTCAAACTTGATTAGGCGGTTCATTTCAACTGCGTATTCCATTGGAAGTTCGCGAGTGAATGGCTCGATGAAGCCCATTACGATCATTTCTGTAGCTTCTTGCTCAGAAATACCGCGGCTCATTAGGTAGAATAATTGTTCTTCTGATACTTTCGATACTTTCGCTTCGTGCTCAAGTGAAACGTAATCGTTTTTGATTTCGTTATAAGGAATTGTATCAGATGTAGATTGGTTATCCATGATTAATGTATCACACTCGATGTTAGAGCGAGAGTTTTTCGCTTTTGGTCCGAAGTGTACGATACCACGGTAAGTTACTTTACCACCATGCTTCGCAATCGATTTAGAAACGATTGTTGAAGACGTGTTTGGTGCTAAGTGAATCATTTTCGCACCAGCATCTTGGTGTTGGCCTTTACCAGCAATCGCGATAGATAATGTTAAACCACGAGCGCCTTCGCCTTTTAAGATAACTGCTGGGTATTTCATCGTTAATTTAGATCCAATGTTACCGTCAATCCATTCCATTGTTGCGTTTTCTTCACAAACCGCACGTTTTGTAACTAGGTTGTATACGTTGTTCGCCCAGTTTTGGATTGTTGTATAACGGCAATATGCATCTTTTTTAATGATGATTTCTACTACCGCACTGTGAAGTGAGTTAGTCGTGTAAACAGGTGCTGTACAACCTTCTACGTAGTGTACGTGTGCACCTTCGTCTACGATGATAAGCGTACGCTCGAATTGTCCCATATTTTCAGAGTTAATACGGAAATACGCTTGAAGTGGTGTATCAACTTTTACACCTTTTGGAACGTAGATGAATGATCCACCAGACCAAACTGCAGAGTTTAATGCAGAGAATTTGTTGTCTGTTGGTGGGATTACTTTTCCGAAATGCTCACGGAAAATATCTTCGTTCTCTTTTAATGCGCTATCTGTATCTTTAAAGACGATTCCTAGAGCTTCTAGGTCTTCTTTCATGTTGTGGTATACAACTTCAGATTCGTACTGTGCAGATACACCAGCTAAATATTTTTGCTCAGCTTCTGGAATACCTAATTTATCAAATGTTGCTTTAATTTCATCAGGTACTTCATCCCAAGACTTCTCAGATTTCTCAGATGGTTTTACGTAGTACGTAATTTCATCGAAATCTAAGTCGTTTAAGTCGCCGCCCCATTGTGGCATTGGCATTTCATAGAACTTATCCAGTGATTTTAAACGGAAGTCTAACATCCACTGTGGTTCTTCTTTCATACGTGAAATCTCTTCAACGATCTCTTTTGTTAAACCGCGTCCAGCACGGAAAATCGAAACGTCTTTGTCTTTGAAACCATATTTGTAATCGCCGATATCTGGCAGTTGCTTCGCCATGTTGGTGTGTCCCTCCTTAGATAACCTCGTTTTTAGGAACCTTTAACATTACTTATCTTCGTTTAAGCCCTTTTCTAACGCTTTCCACGCTAATGTTGCACATTTAATACGTGCAGGGAACTTGCATACGCCTTGTAATGCTTCAATATCTCCTAAATCGATGCTGTCATCGTACTCTTTTCCTAGCATCATGTCAGAGAAAATTTTAGAAAGCTGAAGTGCCTCTTCAATTTTCTTACCTTTTACTGCTTGTGTCATCATGGAAGCTGAAGACATTGAGATAGAACATCCTTCTCCTTCAAACTTCGCTTCTTGCACAATACCTTCTTCTACTTTCATCGTAAGTTGAATACGATCGCCGCAAGTTGGATTGTTCAAGTTTACTGTAACACTATCTTCTAGCACGCCATTGTTACGAGGATTCTTATAATGATCCATAATAACTTGACGATATAACGTATCTAAATTATTAAATGACATTTGTGAAATACTCCTTTGTCTTGATTAGCGATTCAACAAATGTATCAATTTCTTCTTTTGTATTATATAAATAGAAGCTCGCACGTGCTGTTGAAGAAGCTTTCAGCCACTTCATAAGCGGTTGTGCACAGTGATGTCCTGCGCGAACCGCAATACCTTCTACATCTAATACTGTCGCTACATCGTGAGGATGTACGTCTTCAATATTAAATGTAACAAGACCAGCGCGATGCTTTGGACCATAAATTGTAACGCCGTCTACTTCTGATAGTCTTTCTAAAGCGTATTGCGCTAATTCATGCTCATGCTTTTCAATATTATCAAGACCGATTTCTTCTAGGAAATCAATTGCCGCACCAAGTCCGATTGCATTACCGATAATCGGTGTACCTGCTTCAAACTTCCACGGAAGCTCTTTCCAAGTAGATTCTTGTAAATCCACGAAATCAATCATTTCACCGCCAAATTCAATTGGCTCCATATTGTTCAGCAATTCTTTCTTACCATATAATACGCCGATACCTGTAGGTCCGCACATCTTATGAGCAGATAATGCGTAGAAATCACAGTTTAAATCTTGTACATCCACTTTCATATGAGGTGTACTTTGTGCACCGTCAACGACCATAATTGCGCCGTTTTCATGTGCGATTGCTCCGATTTCTTTTACAGGGTTAATCGTTCCAAGTACGTTTGATACTTGCATAATAGAAACGATTTTTGTATTCGGTGTAACTGTTTGACGAACATCTTCTAAAGAAATTGTACCGTCTGGTTGAAGCGGAAGGTATTTTAAAGTTGCACCCGTTTTCTTCGCAACTTGCTGCCACGGAATGATGTTACTATGGTGCTCCATGTAAGATATAACGATTTCATCGCCTTCTTTTACATTTTCAAGACCATAGCTAGCCGCTACTGTATTTAATGCAGTTGTCGTTCCGCGCGTGAAAATAATCTCTTCCATTGATTTCGCATTAATAAACTTGCGAACTTTCTCGCGTGCACCTTCATACGCGTCGGTAGCTTTCGTACCGAGCGTATGAACACCACGATGCACGTTAGAATTATATTCTTTATAGTAACGTTCTAGCGTTTCAATGACTTGAATTGGTTTTTGAGAAGTTGCTGCACTATCGAAATATACAAGTTGTTTGCCGTTCACTTTTTGATCAAGAATTGGAAACTGTTTGCGTATTTCATGAATATTCATTAGCGAACTTTCCTTTCAATTACCTCAACAAGCTGTGCTTTTACTCCTTCAATTGGAAGCTCATTTACTACAGGTGCTAAGAATCCATGGATGACTAAACGTTCTGCTTCGCGTTTTGGAATACCACGGCTCATCAAGTAGTATAATTGGTACGGATCTACGCGGCCTACTGAAGCTGCGTGACCTGCCATTACATCATCTTCGTCGATTAAAAGAATTGGGTTTGCATCCCCACGTGCTTTCTCATCTAACATAAGAACGCGAGAAGATTGTTGTGCATTTGATTTAGATGCACCGTGTTCAATTTTACCAATTCCGTTAAAGATAGATGTTGCACTATCTTTTTGTACACCGTGTTTTAAAATCCAACCTTCAGAGTGTTTACCGAAGTGAACAACTTTAGTTGTAAAGTTTTGCGTTTGGTTACCACGGCCAATTGTTACTGTTTTCGTATCAGCATATGAACCGTCGCCCATTAAGTTTGTAACGTTCTCTGAAATTGTGTTTCCGTCATTCATAAGGCCTAGAGCCCAATCAATACGGCCGTCGCGTCCTACTGTGCCGCGGCGGTTAACATAAGTTGTTACGTCTTTTGCTAATAGATCAACCGCACCGAATTTCACTTGTGCGCCTTGTTCCACGATTACTTCTGCTACGATATTTGCAATACCTTTAGCATTTTCATTTGCAACGTAGTTTTCTACATAAGTTGCAGTACTGTTCGCATCAGCTACGAATAATACGTGGTTATATACGTTAGCTTCTTCGCCGTCTACTAAGAATACAGCTTGAAGTGGAGTTTCAAGAACAACGTTTTTCGGAACATATACAAATGCACCGCCGTTGATTAATGCAGCATGAAGTGCAGTTAAACGATGCTCGTCTACCTTCACGCCGTCTTTCATTAAATACTTTTGTACTAGTTCAGCATGCTCTGTTGCAGCTGTTACGATATCTGTAAAAATAACACCTTTTTCTTTTGCTTCGTCTGCTAAAGAAACGAATGCAGTTGTACCAGTACGTTGCACTAATACGCTGTTATTTTCATCGATTAAGTTTTTCACTGCTTCTGGAAGCTCTGTTAAAGAACTTACAGGCTCTTGCTTAGCAGCGTCGCCTTTTCCGATAAAGTCCCATTTTTCAATTTTCGTTTTATCAGGCGTTGGCATTGGAAGTTCAGTTGCTTGTGCAAGAGCTTGTAAGCGGAACTCAGTCAACCAAGCAGCTTCGTTTACTTCGCTTGCGCGTTGACGGATTGTTTCTTGATCGAAAGGTAATGTACCGATTGTCATGTTTATGCTCCTCTCTTACGCTTCTTGCTCTGTTGTTTCGTCTTCAATACCTAATTCTTTTTTAATCCAGTCGTAACCTTCAGCTTCTAGACGTTGTGCAAGCTCAGGGCCACCAGATTTAACGATACGACCGTTCATCATAACGTGAACGAAGTCTGGAGTGATGTAGTTTAATAAACGTTGGTAATGCGTAATCATTAGGCAACCGAACTCTTCGCCGCGCATTTGGTTAATACCTTTAGATACAACTTTTAATGCATCGATATCAAGACCTGAGTCGATTTCGTCTAAGATTGCGATTTTTGGCTCAATCATCATTAATTGAAGAATTTCGTTACGCTTTTTCTCTCCACCAGAGAAACCTTCGTTTAAGTAACGTTGTGCCATTTCTGGATCCATTTCTAGGAATTCCATGTTTTTATCTAATGTACGGATAAATTTCATAAGAGAAATTTCATCGCCCTCTTCACGACGTGCATTAATTGCAGAACGTAAGAAGTCAGCGTTTGTTACTCCGCTAATTTCACTTGGATATTGCATTGCTAGGAATAGACCTGCTTGTGCGCGCTCGTCTACTTCCATTTCTAATACATCTTCACCGTCGATGATGATGCTACCTTCTGTTACTTCATACTTTGGGTGACCCATAATCGCAGAAGATAAAGTTGATTTACCTGTTCCGTTAGGTCCCATAATTGCGTGGATTTCTCCACCTTTTACTTCAAGGTTTACACCTTTTAAAATTTCTTTGCCATCAATTGATACGTGTAAGTCTTTAACCGTTAATGTAGAACCAGCCATCTCAATACCTCCATTAATCCTATATATACATTTTAAAAATTCCTAAAACGTTCATATTCTCATTTTATTCTCATTCTAATCTTATATCAAATAAAATGATATCGCAAACGACGAAAAAAAGTAACAATTTTTTCACAAATGTATATAAGTATTTCCCTTGCATCTTTATATGATACACCTTTCTTCTTATTTATATAAAGAAAAAAGGACTGGTAATTTTCCAGTCCTTTCCTTATATTTATTCATTTACCGGAAGTACAGCACCTTTATATTCTTTATTAATAAAGTCTTGAATTTCTTTTGAATGTAGTACTTCTACTAGCTCTTTAATTTCTTTTTTCTTCTCGTCACCTTTACGAACTGCAATAATATTTGCGTATGGAGAGTCTGATCCTTCAATCGCAATTGCATCCTTTGTTGGATTTAATTTCGCATCAATTGCATAGTTTGAATTAATGAATAAAGCGTCACCTTCATTATTTTCATATAACTTCGGTGACAATCCAGGTTCAACATCTGTTTTAAACTTTAAGTTTTTCGGGTTTTCTACAACATCTTTTACTGTTGCCTTAACAACATCTACACCTTCTTTTAATTTAATAACGCCACCTTTTTGTAAAAGTGCTAGCATACGTCCACGCTCTGCTACGTTATTACTCATAATAACTGTCCCGCCATCTGGAAGTTCTTTTAAACTTTTATATTTCTTAGAATAAATGCCCATTGGCTCTAAATGGATTTTTCCTGCGTTTACAATTTTATATCCCTTTTCTTGAATTTCTTTATCTAAGTAAGGAATGTGTTGGAAGTAGTTTGCATCAATTTCCTTATCCGCTAACGCTTTATTCGGCAGCACATAATCTTGGAATTTTTTAATTTCTAATTTAATACCCTTTTTCTCTAATATCGGCTGTGCCTTCTCTAAAATAACAGCGTGCGGCACGTTAGAAGCTCCCACAACAAGCTTATTCTCCTCTTTCCCTCCGCAAGCAGCTAATGTAAATACAGACAGCGCTGTAACAACTGACAATAGAATCTTTTTCATATGATATCCCCTTCTCCCGTATAATTATGTAGTTATAAAAAGGGCCAGCATACACCAACCCTTCCGCAGCAATTATTCTTTTACAGGAACAACTGCCCCTTTATATTCTTTATTAATGAAGTCTTCAATTTCTTTAGAATGTAGTACTTCTACAAGAGCTTTAATCTCTTTCTTATCTTTATCACCTTTACGAACAGCTACTACGTTTGCGTATGGAGAATCGTCACCTTCAATTGCAATTGCATCTTTTTCTGGATTTAACTTCGCATCAATTGCATAGTTCGAGTTAATTAAAACAGCGTCGCCTTCTTTATTGTTATACACTTGTGGTAATAAACCCGGCTCGAT
Source organism: Bacillus sp. Brlt_9 (assembly GCF_051948935.1). NCBI lineage: Bacteria > Bacillati > Bacillota > Bacilli > Caryophanales > Bacillaceae > Bacillus > Bacillus sp. Brlt_9. Next base: position 17,505 of record NZ_JAYJLO010000019.1, read on the forward strand.
ATCTGTTTTGAATTTTAAGTTTTTCGGATTATCCGCAATATCTTTTGGCGTCGCTTTAACTGGATCTACTCCGTCTTTAATTTTTAAAATACCTTCTTTTTGTAAAATTGCTAAACCACGTCCATGGTCAGCAACAGAGTTACTCATAATAATTGTCGCTCCGTTTGGAAGCTCTTTTAAACTTTTATATTTTTGAGAATATACACCAATTGGTTCTAAATGAATTTTTCCTGCTACTTCAAAGTCATACTTTTTATCTTTCATTTCTTTTTCTAAATACGGAATGTGCTGGAAGTAGTTTGCATCTAAATCCTTATCCGCTAACGATTTATTTGGTAACACGTAATCTTGGAACTTTTTCACTTCTAATTCAATTCCTTTTTTCTCAAGTAACGGTTTTGCCTTTTCTAAAATAACAGCGTGCGGTACGTTAGAAGCACCGACAACAAGTTTCTTTTCATCTTTATCTTTCCCACCGCAGGCAGCTAACCCAAAAATTGAAGTTGAAATAAGTGCTGTAAGTAATAATTTTTTCATTTGAAACATCCTCCTGTTTTTTATTATCGTTTATCTATTCGAGTCGTTAAACTATCACCAATCCACTGAATGAAAAATACAACTAGTAATACACAAATTGTCGCAACGATTGTTACATCGTTATTTCCTCGTTGGAATCCTTCTAAATAGGCAAGTGTGCCAAGGCCACCAGCACCAACAACTCCCGCCATCGCTGTATAGCCTACTAAAGCAATTGTCGTAACCGTAATACCAGATACTAACGCTGGTAATGATTCTGGAATTAACACTTTCAAAATAATTGTGCTTGTTTTTGCTCCCATCGCTTTTGAAGCTTCGATTACACCTTTATCAATTTCACGAAGTGCAATTTCAACCATTCTTGCATAAAATGGTGCCGCTCCAATAATTAAAGCCGGAAGTGCTGCACTTGCTCCAAGAATTGTTCCAAGCAAGATCTTTGTGAATGGGATTAATAAAATAATTAAAATGATGAACGGTATCGAACGGAAAATGTTTACGAACGCTCCAATCGCTGTATTAACCGTTTTGTTTTCCCATAAATTATCTTTCGCCGTCATGAAAAGTAACAATCCTAAAATTAGTCCTAAAACAAATGTGGCAAGAGCTGCGATTGCCGTCATATATAACGTTTCACCAGTTGCTTCTAACATTTGATTCCAATCAACATTTGTGAGTAACTTATCCATGTGCAATCACCTCCAGCTCTACTTGATCTTGATGTATTCCCTCTATTGCTTGCTGAATCGCTGTCTCCTCACCATTTAAATGAACGACTAAACTACCGTAAGAGCCGTTATTCGTTTGTGCGATATTTCCTTGCAAAATACTAACTTCTATATCACTGCGTTGCATTAATCTTTGAAGCACTGGTCTTTCTACAGCCTCACCGATAAACTGCAAACGAACGACTTTACCATCTGGATACTTTTCAATTAAACTTTCAATCGTTTCATTTGTATCTTCAGAATCCGTTAACTGCTGTACAAATCGTTTCGTAATGTCTTTCTGCGGATTGCGAAATACATCAAGTACTGGACCCGTTTCTACAATCTTTCCTTTCTCCATTACCGCTACTCGATTACAAATCTTTCGAATGACGTGCATCTCATGTGTAATAAGTACAATTGTTAAACCGAGACGCTTATTAATATCTAATAATAAATCTAAAATTTGATCTGTCGTTTCTGGATCAAGAGCTGATGTTGCTTCATCACATAAAAGCACTTGTGGATTGTTAGCTAATGCTCTTGCAATACCGACGCGTTGCTTTTGTCCTCCGCTCAGCTGAGAAGGATACGCGTCTCCTCTTCCCTCTAATCCAACAAGATGAATTAACTCATCCACACGTTTTCTTCTCTTCGCCTTATCAACACCTGCAATCTCAAGTGGGAACTCGATATTTTCTCGTACAGTTCGTGACCAAAGTAAGTTGAAGTGTTGAAAAATCATTCCGATTTCTTGCCTTGCCTTACGAAGTTCACTTCCTGTAATTGCTGAAATCACGCGATTTGCAATTGTAATTTGACCAGAAGTTGGTTTCTCTAGCTGATTGAATAATCTGATTAACGAACTTTTCCCAGCGCCACTATATCCGATAACACCAAATATTTCGCCTTTGTCTATTTTTAAATTGGCATTATCTACAGCAGTGACATCACCGCTTTTTGCTTTATATATTTTCTTTACATTTTCTAATAAGATCATGATGTTCACCCCTTTTTGTTTGGATCGACTCCGCAATTTTTTATGTTTAATGCGTGTAGTCCACCGTTATCACTACTTTTATTATTTGAATGTCCTCCACATTCAAACAATAAAAAAACCTTTCTGCTCTAGAGAAGCAGAAAGGTTTATGTGCGTATATAACAACATTATCCCTCTCTCTCATCTCTCAAAGCATTTGCTTTGCAGGAATTGGCACCATTTCAACATAAGTTGACGGTTGCCGGGCTTCACAGGGCACAGTCCCTCCACCTCTCTTGATAAGAGAAATCAGATTACATTTTCGTCTGATTTGTAATTTATGAAATTGTCTATATTTTATGAATTGAATTGTATCAACATCCACACACCATGTCAACAGAAATTTTCGCAAAAAATGAAACTTCAGAATTTTAAGCGCCTACTGACATCGGTTTACATATATGAAACATCGATTCAACTAACAGCATCGTTCGATACGTTCCCGAATATTGTACACGCCCATCGTTCATTAACATTTGCAATCGTACATTTCCGTTCACCAATTGTTTTACATCTTCTTCATCTACACAAACGATTTGCTCCGTGCCTCTTTCCTCATGTAGCAACTCTATATAATCTCTTGAAATTTGTAACGAACAACTCTCATCTCCAAAGCGGAAATTAACAGTTTTTTCTCCTTGTCTTAAAAGCGGCTCTAAATGATATTGACCATTAGCATAATTTACAAATGATTGCAGCAAAGAATATAATTTCACCCTAAATCACATCCTTCATATCACTTTCTATTACACATACCATTCCCTCTCACTAAAGAGCAATCCTGTTATTTTCGCTCGACAAATACTGTAACCACCCTGCCTCTCGACATATTTCCCGAGAAATATGTCGAGGCGGCAAAAACTTTGCCGCCTACTTTAATTCCGTATATAAATATTCAACCGAATGAAATGCATATATCTTCTTCATGAGTGTCCCATTTTCAAAAACAAGTAAACACGGTACACTTTCGATTCCATACTCTTTCGCTAAATGCGGAGCATAATTTAAATCTAACATTCCAATTTTCAAATCTTCAATTGTCATCTCAACGACAGTTAACATCTTTTTTGCTAATTGGCATGTTCCACACATTGGAGTATATACATATAACACTGTTTTTTCTTCGTTCTCTATTAGGGCTGTTGCTTCGGCTCCTGTCCAGTCAATCACTTCTATCATTCCTTACCGTAAATATTCTGTATAAACGTCAATGTCAGCTCCCCATAATACATTTGCTAAGTGTGAAGATGGCGCAGTTGCCACTTCTCGGTACGAGCGATCAATATAAATATGCTCTGCTTGCGGGAATTCTTTGCGAAATTGTTTCCTTAACTTTTCTCCAGCATCATCAGCATCCACTAGCACATACACTTCCTTATCAAAAAACTGATCAACGAGCTCATCCATTTTCGACAAACCAATTGTACCATTTGTACAAACAATTTCCACCGGTTCCCGAATAATAGATTCAATCTTTCTTCTATCTGATGTACCTTCTACAATAATGACTTTTTCCACATAAATCATATGTCATCACCCGATCACCATATACTATACAACCTTTAACTTAGTATATAGTATATTCGTTATTTTCATGTTGTTTCCTGTTTATTTTTGCAAAAGAAAAGCGCAAGCGGCTCGTTTAGAACAGGAGGGCATTGGAACTCCTGAACTAGAGGCGCCTTTTGCCTCAAGTGAAGGAGTGAAATGACCGACTGTTCTAGCCGCTGGAGCTGGATCATAATGAAAAGCGCAAGCGGCTCGTTTAGATTGTGAGGGGGATGGAGCTTCTGACGCAAAGGCGATTTTTGCCTTGCAGGAAGAAGTGAAGCCACCGAACAATCTAGCCGCTGGAGCTGGATCATAAAGAAAAGCGGAACCGACTGCTTAGCCCTGTTGGCTAAGGTTCTTTCGCACAGAAGACGCTTTTTGTCTTCTCGTGCGGAAGGTTCTTAGACATGAAGGGCTAGGAGGTGGAGCTGGACAATGAAAAGCGCAAGCGGCTCGTTCAGATTGTGAGGGGGATGGAGCTTCTGACGTAAAGGCGCTTTTTGCCTTGTAGGAAGAAGCGAAGCCACCGAACAATCTAGCCGCTGGAGCTAGACAATAAAAAACGTTCTCCTACACGATAATTAGTATATGATTCTACGTTCATTATTTTTCACAAAATAAAAAAGGACAGCACAAAGGCTGTCCTTTAGTCGACTATAATTAGTCTTGGTTTGTCATTTCTGCATATTTTTCAGCAGTTAATAACTTCTCAACTTGGCTTGCATCAGAAAGTTCAACTTTAACCATCCATGCACCCTCGTATGGAGATTCGTTAACAAGTTCTGGTTGGTCACTTAATTCTTCGTTTACTGCTACAACTTTACCACTTACAGGTGCGTATAACTCAGAAACTGTTTTAACAGATTCTACGCTTCCGAATGGCTCGTCAGCTTCGATTGTTGCACCTACTTCTGGAAGTTCAACGAATACGATATCGCCTAACTCACCTTGTGCAAAGTGAGTAATACCGATAACAACTTCATTACCTTCAGTTTTTACCCATTCGTGTTCTTCAGAGTAACGTAAATTATTTGGAATGCTCATGACTGTACCTCCAGTGAATGTATTAATTATGTAAAAATACCTTATTGGTACTTTTTCCACACACTTTCAAACTGCTCTTCGTTAAAACCAAGTGTTACCTTCGTTCCATCTGTTACAATTGGACGTTTAATCAACATGCCATCAGATGCTAAAAGCTCGTACATTTCGTCTTCACTTGCATCTTTTAACTTATCTTTCAGACCAAGTTCACGATAACGCATTCCACTTGTATTAAAGAATTTTTTTAATGGTAATTCACTTTTTTCATGTAAATTACGTAAATCTTCTTTTGATGGTGGATTTTCAACAATATGAATCATCTCATATGCTACATCATTTGCCTCAAACCATTTCTTTGCTTTTTGACATGTGCCACACTTTGGATATGAATAAAATGTTACTGTCATAAATTCACCTACTTTTTTACTAACCTTTACCTTTATCATATAGAAAACGTTTTATTATTTCAAACGATTATTCGCTAAACTTTTACTTATTTCGTGATTATTTTTAATAATCCTGCTAATTTTTCTTATTTTTCCGCCATTTGTTAAGAAAAAATAAATATATAATTTTTTTAGATTCTTCTCTTATCACTCGCCGAACATATATCTTAAACAAACGTTTGATTAACTCCTATTTTTCTTTGTTAACTCTTGATCTGCATCGACTTCTTCCTACCGAACGTATATCTTAAACAAACGTTTGATTAACTCCTCATTTTTCTTTGTTAACCCTTGATCTACATCGCTTTCTTCCTACCGAACATACATCTTAAACAAACGTTTATTTAACCATTTCACCCTATAGTCACAAAACCTGAAAACACTTTACATGACAAAGATGTACAGATAAAAGGAACTAACGATTTTGGCCGTAATAATGAGAGTGTTCCATGATTTTGAAGAAATTACTGCAAAGAAAAAAGACGCATTTAAATGGATGCGTCTTTTGGCGATGTTTCTTTTGTAAAATCATATAAAGTAATTGCACCTAAAATAACCAATATACTTTCAGGGGCATCTAACAAAATAGTTCTCCAAGTTTCTGATATTACCCATTTAATACCTGCTGATTCAAGATATGCTTGAAAATAACCGATTGTAAAATCAATTACAAATAAACATACAAGTAATGTTAGACCAAAACGAATTAATTTCTTGTTTGTAAACATGTAACACCTCTCAAAATTCACTGGATATTTCTGATTTCAGTTCTTTATATACAAAAATCCTTATATTTAATTTTAACACACGTAATATCCAAATAAATACAATATGCATATTTGCATATTGTATTTACAGTATTCCATAATTTCGACTAGTTACCTCATAAACAATGGCATCGGTTGAACCCACTATGTACCCGATTCCTGCATGCGAAATAAAGGAGAAGCTTCGTTTACAGGACCCTTCTTCATCATCGACTCAAATAATCTGCAATTATTTGAAATACGACGATATACATATTGTGAATACTTTCTTCAGTATTTCCACCATTCGATAAACCAACTGCCCATTGTTGTCCTTCCCCACTTCCGATATTTGCAAAGCCTTGCGTATACATAGCATTTACATCTTTTCGGGCGCTGTTATACTCTATCCCTTTTGTAATAAAAATCGAATATGATTTATCTTGCAAACCGATAAAAAACACTGGTTTCTTTAGCGATGAAAATACATTTTTATACTGCTCTGTTGAGGCTTCTTGAAAGTGATCTTTCATTATTAGAAAACCATCTACTTCCTTAGATTTCTTTTCCAGTTCCTCTAACTTCATTTCCTCAAACTTTATATTCCTAAACGTATCTTTCGGTTTTTCTCCAACAACTCCAATTACGAGTGCTCTTCCGTTATATTCTAATTTCTCTCCTTCTTTATCCTTTGCACACCCAGCACCGACTAGGCATATCAATATAAAAAATAAGAAATACGATAAACGCTTCATATAGCACCCTCCCCTTCTTTTCAGTCAAGTGACAAAAACGTAAGGTTAATTCAAGAAAATGTAAGTAAAATCGATAGCCCAAATTACGTTTCTATATTATAATCAATTGAATTTACTTACATTACTAAACATAGGAGATTATCATGAAGAAATTTAAACTTTCATCTTTTCTTCCGTTAAGTTATATACTTCTACTCGTACTCGTAAGTCCCCTTTACGATGTATTAAATAAATCTACTGTACACGCAGTAGATGTCACAACTGTAGTAGATGATTGGATTCCATTTGTAAAAGCATTTATTATTCCTTATTTACTTTGGTTTCCTTACTTATACGGCGCACTTATTTATTACTGCTTTGCGGATCGAAAACAATATTATGTCACTTTAAGTAGTATCATTCTTGGAAAACTTGCTTGTTTTTCTATTTATTATTTTTGGCAGACAACTGTACCACGTCCAACAGTCGTTGGATCTGACGTATTTTCCGAACTAGTCCGCTATATTTATAGTATCGATCAACCGGTAAACTGTTTCCCTAGCATTCACGTTCTTACTACATTTATCATTATGTTAGCTGCCTTTAAACGTAGAGAACAACATGCTTTTGAATATTACATCCTTATGTTCTTCGGTACGCTCATTATTTTATCAACACTATTTACGAAGCAACACGCATTTGTAGATGCCATTTCTGGAATGACGCTTGCAAGTATACTTTACTTCGGCGTTCAGCTGTTATTAGCAAAAGAAACAGTACGTGTTCCAGTAAAACAAAATCATAAAATGTAAAAAGCAGACTGTGGCTTCCAGTCTGCTTTTCTCTATATAAAGTGAAACTTTAATCAGTGTGGGTTTTGTTCATCCCCCACTGATTATTAGTTGAACCAATCGGGCTTTTACGGGCAGTTGATCCCCCACCTAACTTCTTTGCTTTCGCTGAATTTTGAGGTGGGGGTCTTACTGCCCGTTAAATGCGGGATAAAAGGAGATTTTCAATTTAAGATTGCGGTACAGTCATATCACCAGAGTGAATACGACCTGCTTTTTTAAGAGCAATGTAAAGTATATAAGAAACAGCTACCGGAATGATGATATAAGTGATTACCATCGCTGGGACAACTTCCCATCCTTCGCTAGAAATTAAATTAATTGGTGCGATAAGAGAACTTAATCCAAGACCTGCAATTTCTTTTCCTGCTTCCAGTTGGAAAATTAATGCGGATACTGGACCAACTATAGCACTCGCGACGACAGTTGGGACGAGAATCATTGGATTTTTAGTGATATTTGGCAACTGTACTTTCGGAGTACAAAGTGCTTGAGCTAATATGCCGCCTAAATTGTTTTCTTTCGCTGAGATAACAGAGAATCCGATAAACTGAGCTACGCAGCCTGCAAGAGCAGCACCACCTGCAACACCGTCTAAGCTAAGTGCGATTGCTAACGCAGCTGATGAAGCTGGAGAGATAAGTAATAATCCCCAAACGACTGCAATGACGATAGAAGCGATGAACGGACTACCAGCTGAGCTATCTTTAATAAATGCTCCAACTGTATTTAACACAGGAGTAATATTATGAGATAACCAAATACCGACTAAACCAGAACCTAATATTGCTGCAAATGGAACGAGCATCATATCTAACGCAGTTTTTCCACTTAAACGTTTACCAATATATACAGCTAAAGTCGCTGTTAATAATGCACCAATTGGCTCACCTGTTTTAATAATTAGACCTGCTTCAGTAATTGAAATGGATCCAGCACCAATCGCTCCAGCTACCATAGCCGAGAAGATTACAAGACCATTTGCACCGAGCATAAAAGCAATTCCGGCACCAATGGCTGGTGCCATAAGTGATTTTGCAACAACTCCGATTGTAATAAGCAACGGAATATCAACAATTCTTCCTATATTTTCGATTAGTAAACCAATTCCAAGGGATACGAAAATACCTTGCGCGATTCCAGCTGACGCTTTAAATACACGAGACATTATATATTCCTTCATTTGTTTCACCTTCTCCTATAAGTTAGTAACCAATTGTTTTCATATAATCACGTAAAATATCGTTTGATTTTGCGAATCGAGATTCTTCATCCTCTGTTAAGTTTAGTTCTACAACTTCTTTCATACCATCTCTAGTAATAATAGCTGGTACTCCTGTACAAATATCATATTCACCGTACTCCCCATCTAAAATGGCCGATACAGCAATGACACGGTGATCATCGTTAAAGATTGAACTCGCAATATATGCTAGAGAATTTCCGATTCCGTAATAAGTAGTACCTTTTCGTTTATAAATTTCCCATCCAGCTTTTGCAGTCTTCTCAACAATTTCATCTAAATCTATTTCACCAAATCGTTCTTTTTGTTCTTCTAAAATTTGCAGAATTGGTTTTCCACCAACAGTTACGTGTGACCAAGCAACCATTTGAGAATCACCATGTTCCCCTAATGAATACCCGTGAATACTGCGAGGATCTACATGTAACATTTCAGATAAAATTGTTCGTAAGCGAGAAGAATCTAGTGATGTACCAGTACCGATTACACGATTTCTAGGTAATCCAGATAATTTCCAAACTTGATATGTAATAATATCAACTGGGTTCGATGCAAGTAAGAAAATACCATCAAATCCACTTTCCATTACGCCGCCAACAACACTTTCCATAATCTTTGCGCTTGCTCCTAAAGTATCTAAGCGACTTTGCCCTGGTTTTGGCGCTGGTCCTGCTGTAATAATAACAATGTCCATATCTTTGCAGTCTTCATAACTTCCTGCATATACTTTTGTTCTTGTATTTGTAAAGTTAATGCAGTGTGATAAATCCATTGCTTCCCCAACTGCACGTTCATGATTTATATCAATTAATAATAGCTCTTCGCAAATGCCTTGATTGACAATGGAATATGCACAACTTGATCCAACTAATCCAGTACCGATAATTGCAATTTTTCTTGTATTTCGTTTCATAGCAATCTCTCCTAATTGATCATGTAATCTATTTTTTTGTTCTTTACACTCTTCATTATAGAGGTTCTCACGATAGAAACCATGGATAGTTTGTGAATTATTGAACAAAGTTTTTGTCCTTTTTGTGAATTGTTATATTCAATTTTCGTCATATTTGTTACAACTGGAAAAATATTTATTATATATTTATTGACATACACAAAAGAAAAAAACGAGCGACTTCATTCGCCCGTTTTTTCATCCCATTATTCTGCACTTAATTGACCTTTTAATTGCTGGACAATCATTGGATTCGCGGGTGCAGCTGGTTTATAATAATTTTTTTGCTTTGCGTACTCATACATATTACGTTGGCGCATCTCATCTTGATTACGAATTTGGATTAACGTTTGATGTAATTGTTCATTATCAGACTGAGAAATATAATTTGCATAACTCGTTAAACTTGCATTTAATCCTGCTAAATAATCATTTACCATATCTTTTTCATTCATGTTCCGCTTCCTCCTATCCTAGGAAAGTCATTAATTGTTGCTTCGTATTTCGTGCATCTTGCGCATCCTTTTGTAACATTTGTTTCAGTTGTGGATCTGTACACGTCTGTGCATACTGCTCCAACTTGTTAATAATTGTTGCGTGTCCACCGATCAAATGACGTAAGTTTTCTACTTCAAGCTCTGTTAAGTTTTGCATAGGATACTCCTACCTTTCTTTATTCGTTCACTGTTAGTATTTAGCTCTTTTTTGATTGTATACATGAATTAACTTTTTCACGTGCATACAAAATAAAAGATGAATAGCTAAGCCATTCATCTTTTATACTGGTTATGTATTTATTTTTATAGAGACACAATCACACTTATACTCACAAGTAAGTTCCATATGATGTGTAAAATAATACTAGGTATAATAGATTGCGTCTTTTTGTATAACATAGCAAATACAATCCCCATAATCATTGCCGTAACCGGAAAACCACCATGAAGAATCCCAAAGATGAAGGAAGAAATAATGATACCAACTAGAAAACTATATTTCTTTTCAAAAAATCGATACAAAATACCTCTATATAAAATTTCTTCTTTAATTGGTGTAATTATAGCAACACTTAACACATATATAATACTTTGTAGACTATTTTGAAGTCCTAAGCTTCCTAATTGATCTCGCTGCTGCTCTGCACTTTCAAAGCTAAACAACTCTAACATTACATACTGAGTTAATGCAATGATGATAAAACCTATTAATAAATACAAGTAGGTTTTCCCATTTTTTAAAACAGATACATCCCATATGTTCTTAATAAAATGAAGCACTGGTTTATAAGCAAATAAAACAATAGTAACAACCGCTGCATCAAATAGAAGTAAATAATATCCCTCTAAATTAGCACGTAATACCTCTTCTCCAAAAATTCCAAGGGCTAAAGCAAGGAATAATCCCCCTAAGAGTGAGAACCCTAGAATGCTTGCAATCGTTACAACTAGATTTTTATATGTTATGTTATCTACTTCTCTTTCTGCATTATACGCGTCTAATACTGTTTTTCTCATACTATTCCTCCATTTGTTTTCATTACCTTAACAAAAAACCTTTAATACAAATATATAGATAATATAACAATTTTTTCAAAAAGAATAATATGCAATTTTACATATCATGAAATCTTTGTATTATATAGTTTTTGGAATTAAATTACTATAGAATAATTATTAGATGAAATTCCAAAAATTTCTTATCTATCCACCATAACCCTCGCATCATATAAAACTTATTAATTAAAGGAGAAATGAACATGAAAACACATGACTTCCTTACAGAAATCCAGAAAGGCTCTGAACCTAGTCCCTATCAAGATCCTATCGCATTCAGTTTCGTTTGCTTTTTCTTAGCGATATATACATTTTTCAAGCCTGTAAAATGATATCATTTCATCAAAAAAAGCCTACCATTCTTTTCGAATCATCTGCACAAAAAAACCTTAGAATCGCTTCTAAGGTTTCTGATTACCTCACTTCTTATTCACTTTCGCATAACATGTAATCCTTTAATAAACGTTTCCAATAATACATGTAAACTTGTATCTAAATCTAGCGGCAGACCAAATCCACCTTGTTGTTCAATCGACGCAAACCCATGACAAATACTTCTGAATCCACGTGTCGCATGAAGTGCATTCTCTCCTTCTAAGCCGTATTGTTGTAAAACCTGAAGACAAAGCTTTACAATTCCGTCACCTGCTTTTCTTACTTCTTCATCTCGTAAAAAGGTTGCTTCATACAGTCCAGGATGTTTGCGTACGAATGCTACATACGCTTCTCCTAAAGCATGAATTGCTTCATCCATCCGTTTACCCTCAGCAGCTTCTTCCAGTCTGTTATGCAGCTGTTTGATTCCATAAATACCAAGATTTTTCCGTACATCTTGTAAACCTTTCACATGATTGTATAGCGAGGGTGAACGTACCCCTAATGTTTGTGCTAATGAAGCTAACGTTACTTCTTGTATTCCATTTGCATCCGCAATTTCTACCGCTGTTTCTACAATTTTCTGTAATGTAAGTCCGATTCTTGGTGACATCAATTAACCCTCTTTTCTACTTTCTATATTCCGCTTAGCCTCCTTAATAGCAAGTTTTATGACAGTGCTTGGATCCTTTATCATTTTCCCATGTCCTGCCGCAAGTAAGGAAGGCTCATATTCGCTTAACTTTTCTGCACTTTGTAATGATATTTCTTTGCTCCACGTTGCCATCGCCGGAAACGGAAACCAAAATTTCATTTGTCCCGAAACAGCCATGCCCCCTCTTGTTTGAAATGCATCCCCAACAATAAGAGCTTTATTCCGTACATCAAGAAACGACATGGAACCTGGCGTATGTCCTGGTGTCATAATCGCAAGAAGCGATCCAACTCGGTCGCCATCTTCCAATAAAACATCAGGTACCGTTTTTACTTTTTTAGGTACACCGCCTTTTATCGGTATATTCGGTTCATCCTTTTGTAACGTCGTATCTCCTTCTAACAGCTTTGCGTCCCGCTTAGAAATATAGACTGGAACATTAGGAAGTACTTCCTTTAATGCGTCTAATGCACCGATATGATCATCATGCGCATGTGTTAATACAATCTTAGTAATTGGTTTTCCTATTTTCTCAGCCGCCTGTAAAATACCTTTTGCGCTATATGGCAAAGCCGCATCAATTAAAGTTAAACCATCTTCTTCCTCCACAAAGTAACAATTCACAGGAAACACTCTTGGCAAAAATGACAATTGATATACTGTTTGCTCATGTATCATTCTCATATTTCCATCTCCCTTTTCACGAAAACTAATATCATTAGTTTTATTATACTAATGGCATTAGTTTTATGTCACTAAAAATTTCATTTTTACAAAAAAAAGAAAAGTAGCCGTTTATACGACTACTTTTCTTTACAACTATTAAACTGTGTAACGCTCATCTTCTAAAATTTTCGCAGCGATTTCACGTTTTTTCGGAATTACGTTAAGTGGTGTGTGGCGTGTTAATTTACGTAATGATGATAACATCATGCGCAGCATGTCGCCGTTTTCAACTGCAATAAGTGTTTCTTTCGCATCTGCTTCGATTTCGTTGAATGCTTCTTGGCAGAATACTTCAGTGTATAACACTTTTTGTTTATTCTTTTCAAGACCAGTCGTTTTAATTGCTTTTTCTGTACGAAGAACAGCTGACTCCATTGCGTATAGGTTACTTACGATGTCAGCGATATTCACAAGAATTTCTTGCTCTTTATCTAATGCTTTACCGTATTTTTGAGCAGCTAATCCAGCTACCATTAAGCCGATTTTCTTCGCGTTAGTTACTAAATATTTTTGAAGTGCTAATGGCTCATCGCCTACTTCTTCTGGCATCATCATCATTAACTCTTCTTGTAATTTTTGTGCTTTTTGAAGAAGTGGTAATTCACCTTTCATCGCTTTACGTAAGAACGTACCTGGTACGATTAAGCGGTTAATTTCGTTCGTTCCTTCGAAAATACGGTTAATACGAGAATCGCGGTACATTCTTTCAATCTCGTACTCTGCCATAAATCCGTAACCACCGTGAATTTGAACACCTTCATCTACTGTGTAATCTAGTACTTCAGAACCGAATACTTTGTTTAAAGAGCACTCGATTGCATATTCAGCGATAGAAGCTGCTACTGCTTTACCGTCTTTTACTTCTTCTTCAGATAATGTGCTCATGCGGCTTTCAAATAAACCTACTGTACGATATACAGAGCTTTCAGCTGCATATGTTTTCGCTGCCATATTCGCAAGTTTTTCTTGAATTAATGGGAAGCGAGCAATTGGTTGTTTGAACTGTTGACGTTGGTTTGCATATTGTGCTGAAATTTCTACTGCACGTTTCGCAGATCCAACTGTACCAACACCTAATTTATAACGACCGATATTTAAAATGTTGAATGCGATAATATGACCTTTACCGATTTCACCAAGTAAGTTCTCTTTTGGTACTAATGCATCTTCTAAAATTAATGTACGAGTTGAAGAACATTTAATACCCATTTTCTTTTCTTCTGGGCTTGTAGATACGCCAGCGTATTCTTTCTCTACGATAAATGCTGAGAAGTGCTCTCCATCAATTTTTGCGTATACGATAAATACATCAGCGAATGCAGAGTTTGTAATCCACTGTTTTTCACCATTTAATACGTAATGTGTACCTTCTGCATTTAAACGTGCAGTTGTTTTTGCACCTAATGCGTCAGATCCTGAACCTGGCTCAGTTAATGCGTATGCAGCTAATTTTTCACCAGTTGCAAGTAATGGTAAATACTTTTTCTTTTGCTCTTCGTTACCGAATAATACGATTGGTAAAGATCCGATACCTACGTGAGCACCGTGAGTAATTGCAAAGCCACCAGCACGAGAGAATTTCTCTGCGATTAACGCTGAGCTTACTTTATCAAGGCCAATTCCGCCATACTCTTCTGGTACGTCAGCGCCTAATAAACCAAGTTCCCCAGCTTCTTTTAAAAGACGAACAGAACGATCAAACTCATGTTGCTCTAAATATTCAAGCTCTGGAAGAACTTCATTTACGATAAAGTCCTCTGTCGTTTTTGCAATCATTTTATGCTCAGATGAAAAATCTTCTGGCGTAAACACTTGATCAATCGTAATCTCATCTACTAAAAAGCTACCGCCTTTAACCGCATTTCCTACTGTTTTTTCCATGAAAATTTCCTCCTTCATATTTTCATGAGCCGCTTCTTTCTTTTTGAAAGAAGCTGGCTCTCAATTTTATTTTTTATAAACCGTTGTTGCTTCCATTCTTTGCATTGGCGACGTCTCGTTCTGAGCAAGCCGCTTCCACTTTTTTATAATCCAGTTCCAGCAGCTAGAATGTTCGGTGGCTTCGCTTCTTCCTGCGAGGCAAAGAGCGCCTCTACGTCTGAAGCTCCATCCCCCTCACATTCTGAACGAGCCGCTTCCACTTTTTTATATAATCCAGTTCCGGTGGCTAGAACAGTCGGTCGTTTCACCCCTTCCTGTGAGGCAAAAAGCGCCTCTTCGTCAGGGCTTCCAACGCCCTCCTGTTCTGAGCAAGCCACCTGCACTTTTTTTATAGTAATTCAAACACTCCCGCAGCTCCCATTCCGCCGCCGATACACATTGTTACGATACCGAATTGTTCGTTGCGGCGTTTCATTTCGTGAATAAGAGATAGTGTTAGTTTTGCTCCTGTACAGCCAAGTGGATGTCCAAGTGCAATTGCACCGCCGTTTACGTTTACTTTTTCTTCATCTAATCCAAGTTCACGAATAACTTGAATGGATTGAGAAGCGAATGCTTCATTTAGTTCGAATAGACCGATATCTGATAGCTCTAAGCCAGCTAATTTTAACGCCTTTGGAATTGCAGCAATTGGGCCGATTCCCATTACTTCTGGTGGTACGCCAGCTACTGCAAATGAACGGAATTTCGCAAGTGGTTTCATGCCATCACTCACTGCTTTTTCACGATCCATTAATAGTACAGATGCTGCACCGTCACTCATTTGTGAAGAGTTACCAGCTGTTACAGAACCGCGAACGTTAAATGCTGGACGTAATTTACCTAAAATGTCTAGCGTCGTTTCTGCTCTTACACCTTCGTCTTGCGCGAAAATGATTGTTTCTTCTTGCAGTTTATTGTTTGATCCAACAGTACGTAACGTTACATCTACCGATACTGTTTCATCAGCGAAGTTCCCTGCAGCTAATGCTTTTGCAGCGCGTTGATGACTTCTTACTGCAAATGCATCTTGCTCTTCACGAGAAATTCCATATTTCACAGCAACTTGCTCTGCTGTATGTCCCATGCCCATATAATATTCTGGAGCTGCTTCTACAAGGCGACTATTTGGACGAACAACGTGTCCCATCATTGGAACTAAACTCATTGATTCCGCTCCGCCTGATAATACAGCTTCCGAGTGACCAAGCATAATACGCTCTGCTCCGTAAGCGATACTTTGTAACCCTGAAGAACAGTAACGGTTAATTGTAATAGCTGGAACATCGTAAGAAAGTCCTGCTAATCCGCCGATATTACGAGCCATATTTAAACCTTGCTCTGCTTCTGGCATCGCACAACCGAAAATTAAATCATCGATTGGTCCTTCATAATTCGCACGCTTTAACGTTTCCTTTACTACTAATGCCCCTAGATCGTCAGGACGAACTGTTTTTAATGAACCCCTCTTTGCTTTTCCAATTGGTGTTCTTGCTCCCGCAACAATGACAGCTTCTCTCATGAACGATATCTCCCCTCGTTATTAGTTACGTAATGGCTTTCCTTTTACAAGCATGTGCTGCATTCTTGCTTGTGATTTCATCTCACTTACTAAGCTAATAAATGCTTCACGTTCTACATCTAATAAATACTGCTCATCAACTTCTGTTCCGTACGGCACTTTTCCGCCCGCGATGACATATGCAAGTTTCTTCGCAATGTGAAGATCATGTTCAGAAATGTAACCTGATAAATGCATTGCTTCTGCACCAAGTACAAGTGTTGCATAGCCTGTTTCACCAACAACTGGTATCTTTTTGCGAATCGGCGCTTTATAACCCGCTTCATATAAAGAAAGTGCTTTTTGTTTCGCATCATATAGTAAGTGATCACCATTCACACTAATACCGTCTTTATCGCCTAAGAAGTTGTTCGATACAGCTTCTTGTGCTGATGTAGAAACTTTCGCCATCGCTACAGATTCGAATACTTTATTCGCAACTTTTTGCAGATCAAACTCTACGCCGTTTGGCATTTTATTTAAGTGCTTAATATATAGCTCTTTATTACCGCCTCCGCCAGGGATTAAGCCAACACCAACTTCTACTAAGCCCATATACGTTTCACTAGAAGCTTGAATGCTCGCTGCTGGTAAGCAAACTTCTGTACCTCCGCCAAGCGTCATACCGTATGGTGCTGCTACAACTGGCTTAGAAGAGTATTTAATTTTCGTCATTGCATCTTGGAAGTTTTTCACAACCAACTCAATTTCAAAGTAGTTGTCATCTTGCGCTTCCATTAAGATCATTGCTAAGTTCGCACCAACGCAGAAGTTCTTCGATTGGTTACCGATAACAAGACCTTTGTAATTCTTTTCTACTTCATCAACAGCGTAGTTAATCATTTGCGTAATATCCATACCGATTGCATTGCTCTTCGAATGGAATTCTAAGCAAAGGATACCGTCGCCTAAATCGATTAAGCTCGCTCCGCTATTTTTCTTTAATACGCCATTTTTCGCTTTTAATTGTTTAAGAGAAATTGCCTTTTTATTACGCTCAATTAGCTTATATTCGCCATTATCGTAATAGTAGCTATCTCCGTTATCATGTTTGTAGAAAGTAGTGAAACCTTTCTCTACCATTTCTTTCACCCAAGTCGGAACAACTACGCCGTTTTCTTCCATCTTTTGAACGGACTTTTCAACGCCAATTGCATCCCAAACTTCAAATGGTCCTTGCTCCCAGCCGAAGCCCCACTTCATCGCTTGGTCAATTGCAACGATATCGTCAGCAATTTCTTTATGAAGTTTTGCAGAGTATAAAAGAGTTGGTGTAATGATGTTCCATAACAACTCTCCTGCGCGGTCTTTCGCATATACAAGCGCTTTCAATTTATTCGATAAACCTTTTTCTTGTTTACTTAACTCGATAGATGCAGCTTTTAATTTTTTACGAGCTTCATATTCCATCGTTTCAGGATTTAATTCTAAAATTTCTTTTCCTTGTTTTAAGAAGAAGCCTTGACCTGTTTTGCTTCCAAGCCATTTTTTATCAAGCATGTCATGCATGAAAGCTGGTACTTTAAATACATCACGCTCTTCTTCTTTTACGTTTTCATATACGTTATTTGCAACGTGTACGAATGTATCTAAACCAACAACATCTAATGTACGGAACGTCGCGCTCTTCGGACGACCAATAAGTGGGCCTGTTACAGAATCAACTTCCCCAATGCTATAGCCGCGTTTTATCATCTCTTGAAGAGTTACTAATAAACCATACGTACCGATGCGGTTTCCAATAAAGTTTGGTGTGTCTTTTGCGATAACAACGCCTTTTCCAAGAACGTCTTCGCCAAATAGTTTCATGAAGCTTAATACTTGTGGATCTGTTTCTTTCGTCGGTATTACCTCTAGAAGTTTTAAATATCGTGGTGGGTTAAAAAAGTGTGTGCCTAAGAAGTGTTTCTGGAAGTCGTCTGAACGACCTTCTGCCATTTTTTCAACTGAAATGCCTGACGTATTCGAGCTTACGATAGAACCCGGTTTACGAACAGCATCTACTTTTTCAAATAGTTTCTTTTTAATATCTAAGTTTTCAACAACTACTTCAATAATCCAATCTACATCAGCTAGACGCTCAAGATCATCTTCTAAGTTACCTGCTTCAATCAGTGCTAGATTTCCTTTCACTGTCAGAGGAGCTGGTTTTTGCTTTAATAGTTTTTGCAGTGCCGTATTACTAAAACGATTTCTCACACTTTTATGTTCTAATGTAAGTCCCTTCGCTTCCTCTTCTTTTGTTAGCGCAGGTGGTACAATATCAAGCAATAATGTCGGAATACCAATATTAGCTAAGTGTGCCGCAATCCCCGAACCCATTACGCCTGAACCTAGAACAGCAGCCTTTTTAATTTGGAACATCCAATTCTCCCCCTATTCTTGAATGAATGCTCATTCAATTTTTCGACATAAGTCGCAATCAATGAGTGAGCCTCTACTAATAAATATATGATACAGTTTGAATTTTCGCAATATATTTATTGATAAAATTTTCTGAAATAAATATTTTTCTTTTATTTGCTCATGCTATATGTATGTATTTTCTTCACTCAAATACACTTTTCCTTTTTATAATCTGACGAAACTGGAGGAATATATATGGCAAAACTTAAGAAGAACCCTTCAAAAGCTGGAATTAGCGCCGCAAGTGTAACTGGAAATGCAGGTCCGCATAATCACGGTGTGGAAAAGGGCCGTCAAGGTAATAACCAGCAATATAAGAAGCATAATATGGGCGAAAAATAACGGTATATTTTTGGGCAGAAAACGTGGCATAATGGGTAATGGCTGCTTTTTCTGCCCAATTTATTTGTACATATGGAAAACAAAAGAGGGAACGATGATGAAACGAACAATAGTTATGATTGTAATGATTGCTACACTATTTACAGGGATGATTTTCTTCTCTTACGCACAAAGACAACAAGCTGTAAGAGCTGATCAACCTAGCATTACTGGGCAATACGCCATTACAATTGATGCAGACACAGGTGAAGTCTTGTATGGAAAACGAGAAGACGAACGCTCTTATCCGGCTAGTATAGCCAAAATGATGACAACCCTTCTTTTACTAGAGAATGTAAAAGAAGATGAAGAAATTACGATTACAGAGAACGCAATTAAAACGGAAAGTCAAAGTAAGAAGATTAAACTACGTGCTGGGGAAAAATTAAAGCGTGATGAGGCATTAAAACTGATGCTTATCATTAGCGCAGACCCAATAGCTGAATCCATCGCAGAACATATTGCAGGGTCAAAAAATGAATTTGTAAAAATGATGAATGCGAGAGCGAAGGAACTTGGTACAAAGCATGCGACTTTTAAAAACGCAAGTGGTGCTGATGCACTCGGAAACAAAGTATCACCATATGACATTGCTATGATTACGAAAGAAGCATTAAAGTACCCAGTTGTTTTAGAATATATGAATTCAACACGTACCACTCTACATACTTCAGAACGCTCTCCAAACATCGCAAACTATGGACGAGAAGAACTATATGACGATCCATATGCAATCGGAAGTAAAAGCGGTCTATCAGCACTCGGAAAATATACGGTCGTAACAGTGGATGAAAAAGACGGTAAACGCGTCATTAATGTTGTATTATCTTCTACTCGCACCCAGCTGTATCCTGATACGAAGAAAATGGCACATTACGCATTTCAGCAATTAAAATAACCAAGGAGTATTTTCTCCTTGGTTATTTTTTAACCATACCTTTTAATACGAACGCAACGTTTGCTGGACGCTCTGCTAGACGACGCATGAAGTAGCCATACCAGTCGTTTCCATAAGGCACATAAACACGCATTTTGTAACCTTCTTTTACTAGCTCAAGTTGACGCTCATTACGAATACCATATAACATCTGGAATTCAAATTGGTCTCTTGGAATGTTGTGTTCTTCGGCAAGTTTTTTCGTATATTCAATAATCGCTTCGTCATGTGAAGCAATTGCAGTATAATTTCCATTTAATAAGTGCATTTTAATAATTTTTTTATAGTTATCATCTACATCTTTTTTATCAGGGAACGCTACCTCTTCAGGTTCTTTATAAGCTCCTTTTACAAGACGTAAATTAGGGCTATAAGCATTTAATTCTTCCATATCTTTTTCTGTACGATATAGGTAAGCTTGAATAACTGTACCAATATTATCATACTCAGATTTTAACTGTTTAAAGATATCAATTGTCTTTCCGCAGCGTGTATAGTCTTCCATATCAATAGTAACAAACACACCATTTTCTTTTGCAGCTTCTAAAATACGGCGCATATTGTTCATTACGATTTCATCAGAGATATCTAATCCCATAGAAGTCATTTTTAAAGAAAGCTGCGAATCAAGACCTTCTCTTCCGATTGCACGGATCGCTTCAATCGATTGGTTAGCCATTTCATTTGCTTCCGCTTCATTATCAACGAATTCCCCTAAATAATCGATCGTTACACAAAGTCCTTGCTTGTTTAATGCCTGAATAGCTGCTGTCGCTAATTCAATTGTCTCCCCTGCGACAAAGCGACCTGCACCAAAGCGTAAACCGTACTTTTTAGCCAGTTTTGTTAGCGCTTTATTTTTTGACAAGAAAAGAAACGAATTTCGCATTAATTGTTCCATGTAATTCACCCCTATGACTGTGATTTATCTGTTTTTTACCCCTCTTCAAAATTATATCATTGTTTAAAATTATTGGATACAAATAATTATTTAGATAATTTATAAAATACTATAAAAACATTTAAAACCCCATATTCTCGCTTATAAATATGCCTGAAATATTTTTCGACATTTAGAAAAATGGAGTTTACTAGGCACAAAATAGGCATGTCGAAAATATTCGACATGCTTATAAAATCCTTTATATTCCATGTAAATTATATAAGGATATTAATATAAAAAACTTAAGATTATATTTACCTCAAGTCTATTTATTGCTCATTTCTCTTCTCTTCATTCATTTTTTTAATATCCGTAATTAACTTCACCATCTCTTCTTTCGCATCTGGATACGTCTCATTCCAGTGCTTTACTAAAGCCGGCATCGTCTTAGCTATGTAAGAATACAGTGCCCACTTCTGCACCTGTTCTTTTCTCTCTTCATTGCTTTCTCCAAGTAATAGTTCCGTGTATTTCTCTAACAACCCGTCAAATTGTTCGTTAAACTTTTCACTCATCTTATCTACCTCCTATATGAAAAAAGCAGCGAAAATCGCTGCTTTTTTTTATAATTTTGATCGAACAGAGTTTAATTTCTTCTCCATTGTACTTACTTTATCACGACGATCATCGATACGAATTGTTGTCGCAACGCGCTGCGCACCTTTCGTATATGGAACTTCATGCATTTGTTGAATGACTTCTAGAATGACAGGAAGATCTCCTTCAATAACTGTATTCATTGGTGTTAATTGATATTTCACGCGATCTGCATTTTTCTCTAACACCTTTTGTACTTCTGCTACATATTCACTAACACTTGGGTTACCAGTTCCTACTGGAATAATCGATACGTCAACAATTGCCATAGTAGTCTTCCTCCTATAATTGCTTCTTATATATCCATTGTCTATTTTACCGAAATACTCATCATTTTACTAATTTGTTATTCCTCTATTTTAAACTGCTCAACTAATCTTTCTAAGTCTCTCATATGCTCCGTCAAACTTTCCATCGTATGAGCTACCTTTTCTAGATGATTCACTTGTGATTCAGTTGCAGCATTTACTTCTTCAGAAACAGCTGCGCTTTCTTGACTCGTACCAGCAATTGTATGCATTACCGCTGTAATTTCTCCTTGCTCGTGACCGATGTTATGTACCTCTGCTACAATTTGTTCCACTGACGTATTAATCGTATTTACAACTGACATAATGGTACGGAATTCCGTTTCTGCCTCGGTCGTAACTTTATTTTGTATATCCGCAATATCTTTCAATTTACTTACAACTTCTACAACTCTTCTTACCTCTACTTGTACATCACCAATCATCGTCGCAATTTCTACTGTTGCTTCTTTTGATTGTTCCGCTAATTTCCGAACTTCTTCCGCAACAACAGCAAAGCCTTTACCTTGTTCACCCGCACGTGCCGCCTCGATTGAAGCATTTAAAGCAAGTAAATTCGTTTGATCCGAAATACCTTTTATAAGCTCTACAACATTTTGAATCGATCCAACTCTTTGCTCTAACTTTCCAGATGCTTCTTCTGTGTGAACAACAATTGAAGATGATTGACCCCTTGTACGGACTAAATTACGCATCGTATTTAGCCCTTGCTTAGATGCCTCTTCAGCTTTGCCAGCCACGTCTTTTATGTCACCAACAGAGTTATTCATTTGTTCCACTGACTGCGCCATATTCTCGAGCTGCTCTGACACTTCATCTACACTATTAGCAAGCGTAGAAGCTCCTCCACTCACGTCATCCATTGCACCTGACACTTCTCTACTAGCTGCTACAGTTTCATTCGTTAAATAATGTAGATTATTCGTTGATTGTTGCACGGTTGATACACTATTTTTAATTTTACTTACCATTTCATTCATTTGCTCAACCATATGATTAAAATGGTTCGTCAGCTCTCCAACTTCATCCTTACTTGTCACTTTCATTTGCAACGTTAAATCACCTTCTGCTACTTTTTGAACGTGATTCGTTAATAGTTGCAGTGGTCTTGCTAACCTTCTTGAGAACAAGTATGAAGCTATGATTCCAACTAATAAGCTAATACATGCCATTATAAGGACTGTATTTCTCGTACTATTTAATAGCCCATCAATCGTTTCTTTCGGATAAACAATCCCAATTTTCCATTTCATCTTATCAAACAGTTGACTATAGGCTACTACATCTTTCCCGCCTAATGTCGTCACCGCAAATTTTGTTTCATCTTTATTCAAACTTTTTACAAGTGCTTCTTTGGAAACATCTTTTCCCACTTGCTCTGGATATACAATGGCAATATTTTTATCATTTACGATAAACATTTCCCCGCCATTATTATATTGAATATTATGGAGTAGCTTCTGAATTGTTCCTAGTGATACATCCATTGCTACTACCCCTAATACTGAACCATCCTGTCCTACAATAGCTTTTGAAACCCCAATACTTAACTTACCTGTCGCGATTTCATATTGCGGTTGCCCCCAAATAATCGATTTTGTATCAGATTCTGATGCTTTATACCACTGACGACTCGTTGGATCATACCCTTCTGGTACTTTTCCTCCGTCAGCAAGATTTGCACTCAACGTTTTTTTATCTTTCGTTCCAATGTATACATCTAAAATATCAGGATGGTTCTTTTTGAATCTTGAAAACTCTTTTAAAATAAAGCTCTCTTCTTCTGGAGTAACTCCATCTTGTAGCATATTTTGAATATCATCATGACTTCCATAATGCCCCATATCTTCTTCAATTCGCTGCATAAATGCAGTTAACTGCTCTGTCACAAGATCCATCGTATTTTGAGAATACTGGTCTAAGGAGCGCACTTCCTTCTCTTTCTGTATTTGATACATAGCTGTACCTAATATTACGAACATCATAGAAATAAGCACCGAAAATACTACCGCAATTTTTAAACGTAAACTTCTTAACATATCCCCCAAAGCATCCCCTTCGCATTGAATTAAAATCTTATTAATCATTATATTAAGTATAATAGATAAAATTAAAAAATTGAAATTAATTCTCACCTTAATACAATTAGAAAACTGACTACCACTTGTGCAAAAACAAATAGTTCATTATCCTTAAAATATAATCTCATTCGTTCGGAGGTAACTATGTTACAAAAATTCGGTTTCTCACAATATGAAAGCCAAGCTTATGAAGTTGTCGTATCAAGCAACGAACCGCTAGATGCCACAACGATTGTGAAGCATTCTGGTGTTCCAAAAGCAAAAATATATGAAGTATTAGCACGACTGATTGATAAAGGGATGGTAATGGATTCTGTTTCAGAAAAGAAAAAGTTGTATACAGCATTACCACTCAAACTAGCAATTGAAAAATTAACGACAGAATTTCAATCCAATATTAAAGAATTAGAAACGAATATATCAAAAAAATCATTTACAGATGACCGTGTGTGGAGCTTAAAAATGCAATCGTCTATTCGCGTTCAAAGTAAAGAACTCATCGAAAGTGCAAAAGAATCGATTCGTATTTCAGCTTGGAACGATACTCTTTTAGAATATCTTCCGTTATTAGAAGAAAAGGCAAAACAAGGCGTCAAAACCGAGTCCCTTATAGTTGGAAAAGTAGAAACAGACTTAGAAAACATGCATTTTCTAATCCCAGCGGAAGAGCCTAACGCGCTAGAGCGATACTTACTGCTCATCGTTGACGACCGTGAAATTTTATTTGCTGGCGTAGAACAAGAGTCATGGCAAGCAATGAAAACAATGTCACAACCATTCGTGAAGTTCTTTACAGAATTTTTCTATCATGACGTTGCACTTGCAAAGATTACTCAGAAACACCATGACCTCTTTATGGAAGATGAGGAAATTAAGAGTTTGTTGATGAAGTTGAGATACTAAAAAAACGCCTCTATTACAAGGCGTTTTTTTCTACATTTCTTTTCTATTTTTCATCCTTAACACATAAGCACCTGCAATAATAAAACTAATTCCTAAAACGAATAAAGCGGTAAATTCATTGCCGACGCCGCCAGTAGCTGGTAAACGCACTTCATTATGAGTATTAGGTTGTTGCACCTGCTTCACATCAGCGGAAGGTTTCACTTCTCCATTCGGTGTTGGCTTATTTGGCTTAGAAGGAAGCGATGCCTTTTCTTCTTTCTTATCTTTTACAATATGTTTAATAATTTCTCCATCCTCTTTTATTTCAAATGCGAAT
>NZ_JAYJLO010000020.1:0-42121 GCF_051948935.1 Bacillus sp. Brlt_9
CAGTCGGTTGTTTCACTCCTTCATTCGAGGCAAAAAGCGCCTCGTAATCAGGAGTTCCAACACCCTCCTGTTCTGAACGAGCCGCTTCCGCTTTAAAATCTATTATTGATTCAAGAAAGCACGTAGCATCCAAGCGTGTTTTTCTAGTTCTGTGTAGATGCCTAATAGTAGGTCAGATGTCATTTCATCGTCAGAGTTTTGAGCGATTTCCATGCCTTTTTTCAGTTCGTCTAGCATCATTTCGTAGTCTTTCATGATTGCTTCGACCATCCCTTCTGCAGTTTCTCCGTATGCTGCTTCTTGAATAGTAGAGATTTCTAGGTATTCTTTCATTGTTGCTACTGGTTTACCACCGATTGCTAAAATACGTTCTGCAATTTCGTCGATGTGAGTAGCTGATTCTGTGTAAAGTTCTTCGAATTTCTCATGTAATGTGAAGAATTGAGGTCCTTTTACGTACCAATGGAAGTTGTGTAATTTTGTGAATAAAACGCTCCAGTCTGCTACTTGTTTGTTTAATACTTCGATTACTTGTTTGTTCATTATGATCAATCTCCTTTTGAGTTATTATGTTATATAAATTACTAATTTATAATTATTATAATCTAGTAATTCGTATAAATCAACCCTTTTGCTGGAATTAATTTGAACAAATTATGAACTGTTGTAAATAAAAATCCCTATTACTTTGGAGTAATAGGGATTTGTCTTGATATATAGCTTTTGTTCTAAACAAGCCGCTTCTGCTTTAAATGATATCCAGCTCCGGTGACTAGAACAGTCGGTCATTTCGCGCCTTCCTGTTCTGAGCAAGTCACCTCCGCTTTTAGCTGTTATCCAGCTCCAGCGGCTAGAATCTCCGGTCATTTCGCTCTCTCGCTCGAAGCAAAAAGCGCTTCAAGGTCGAGAGCTCCAATGTCCTGCGATTCTGAACGAGCCGCTTCCGCTTTTAATTATTAAACAGCCTTCTGTTTTTCTTCTACGTCCTGTCCATCCCAGCACTCTGTATTCTGTAAGCCAGGGATAGAACTTGCAACGAAAACAGGATCTTTGCCTTGTTTCTTTTGCTTCAAATAGTCTACTAATGCTGCGTAGGCGAATTTGCTAAGGAATGAGATGGCAATTAAGTTTGTGAATACCATTAGTCCCATGAATAAATCAGCTAAGCTCCAAACTGTTTTAAGGGCAGCGATTGATCCGAAGAATACCATTCCGACAACTGCAACGCGATAAATCATTAACCATGTTTTGCTTTCTTTAATGAATGCGATGTTCGTTTCACCATAATAGTAGTTTCCTAGTAAGGAACTGAAAGCGAATAGGAAAATAATAATCGCTAAGAAAGTGCTTGCCCACGGTCCGATTTGTGAGCTTAATGCTTGTTGTGTTAATTCAATACCTTCTAAATTCGATCCTTTGTAAAGTCCAGAACATAATACGATAAACGCTGTTGATGTACATACTAAGAATGTATCTACGAAAACACCTAATGCTTGAACAAGTCCTTGTTTTACAGGGTGAGATACATCTGAAGTTGCTGCTGCGTTAGGGGAGCTACCCATACCTGCTTCTGTCGCGAATAAACCGCGCTGAATTCCGAACTTGATTGCTGCTCCAATACCACCAGCGATAGCTTGGTCT
This sequence comes from Bacillus sp. Brlt_9, assembly GCF_051948935.1. NCBI lineage: Bacteria > Bacillati > Bacillota > Bacilli > Caryophanales > Bacillaceae > Bacillus > Bacillus sp. Brlt_9. The sequence continues at coordinate 1,642 of NZ_JAYJLO010000020.1, forward strand.
AAACCGAATGCACTGTTAAATATTTCTGTAAAAATGCTTGGTAACATAGTGAAGTTGTTAATAACGACGAAAATTGCCACACCAATATAAACAATTGCCATTGGAGGAACGATCATTTCTGTAATACGTGAAATGCTCTTAATACCACCAAAAATAATAACTGCAACTAATAAAGCTAATAGAGCTCCTACGATCGTTCGCTCTAGTCCAAAAGCATTTTCAAATGCAATTGTTACTGTATTTGCTTGTACAGAGTTGAAAATTAATCCGTACGCGACTGTAATAAGTAGTGAGAACCAAACACCCATCCAGCGTTTGTTTAAGCCTTTTTCCATGTAATATGCTGGTCCACCACGGAACCTGCTTCCATCTTTTACTTTATAAATTTGCGCGAGCGTACATTCTACGAAACTAGTAGCTGCTCCAAGGATAGCGATAAACCACATCCAAAATATTGCGCCAGGTCCACCCATTGAAATGGCTAATGCTACACCAGCTAAGTTTCCGATGCCGATACGTGCTGCTGCACTTAAGCAAAATGCTTGGAATGGAGAGATGCTATCTTTCTTTTTTTCTTTGCGATTAAACCCCTTACTAATTAAACCGACCATCTCACCAAAATGAGTAATTTGGACAAATTTTAATTTGAAAGAGAAATAAAGACCGAAGCCGATTAGCATTGCAATAAGAATATATGACCATAAAATATTATTCGTTACCTCAAGGAATCTGCTAAAGATATCAACCATATAATACACTTCCTTTTTTTCGTAATAAGAAAATTATATGCAAAAAATATATGAGAATCAATTTTTCTAAAAAATCATGTTACATAAACGTATTTTGTGTTATGATTATGTTACATCGTAATATTTTTAGAATTATTTACATTTTAAAAAACTAAATGTAAAGCGAGAAAGAGGGGATAATTTGAAAGAAGAAACTTTATTGAAAGTAAGCCTTAAGAGTTTGAAAATGAGAAGTAATATATTTTTTATCATTACATCTGTAAGTATCTTTTTAGGAGCCACTTATTATTACAATAAAAGATTTCCAACTCACATGTATCCTGAATGGTTAGAATTTCTAAAGTTGATTGGATGAATAAAAGACAGAAAAACAGAAAATTCAAATAAAAAATGTTGTGGAGGAGCTAAATATGAATATTAGAGAAAGTGAACTTCCGGGTATTGGCTATAAGTTTCAAATCGTTACGAAAGGTAACGAAAAGATGGTGATTGTCATTCATGATGACGGGCGTAGAGAAATGTATCATTTTGATTCAGACCATGAAGAAAGTATCTCAAGTATTTCATTACGTGACTCAGAGGCAAGACAAATTGCAGCAATATTAGGCGGAATGGTGTATAAGCCTAGAGCATTAGAAAATGTTGAGATGGTCTTTGAAGGTTTAGCGATTGAATGGTTCAAAGTGGAGAATGCAGCTCCAGCAATCGGGAAAACAATTGGTGATCTGGAAATAAGAAAAACATATAGCGTAACGATCATTGCAGTTATGAAAAAGAACATGAAAAAGCTATTTAATCCAGGGCCAGAAACAGCAATTGAAGAAGGCGATATGCTTGTAGTTTCTGGTGAGAGAGAAGAAATAAAAAAAATTATTAATGAGTTACTTTCGAATAGGGGGACTGACTAGATGGATACGTTAATTTTTGAAGTTGGTACAGCGTTAGTATTAGTTGCAATTGCGGCAGTAATTGCTGGAAAGTTTAAATTCTCAGTAATCCCGTTTCTAATTGTTCTTGGAATGTTAGTGGGACCACATGCGCCGACAATAGGTGTTATCGATTTCAAGTTTATTGAAAGTGCAAGTGTCATTTCCTTCCTTGGACGGATTGGGGTTCTGTTCCTTCTCTTCTATCTAGGATTAGAATTTTCGATGAAAAAACTAATTAAATCTGGACGTTCTATTGCGATTGGCGGAACGATTTATATTTTAATTAACTTTTCACTTGGGTTATTATACGGATTTATAATGGGATTCCCTTTACTAGAAATCTTAATTATTGCGGGTATTATTACGATTTCTTCTAGCGCTATCGTTGCTAAAGTGTTAGTGGATTTAAGAAGAACTGGTAATAATGAAACCGAATTAATTTTAGGGATTATTATGTTCGAAGATATATTCCTTGCTGTATATTTATCAGTTGTATCTGGTTTAGTTCTAGGAGATCATGCTTCCTTCCTAGGTGCTCTTACTTCAATTGGAATTGCTTTAGGGTACATGCTTCTATTCTTTATTGTAGCTAGAAAGGCGACGCCTTTATTAAATAAATTGCTCAATATTAGTTCAGATGAAATTTTCATTATTGTAGTATTTGCTTCGTTATTCTTTATTGCAGGATTCTCGGAAACAATTCACGTTGCCGAAGCAATTGGAGCACTTCTTTTAGGATTAGTTTTCTCTGAGACAGAGCATAGTGACAGAATTGAACATCTCGTTGTTCCATTTAGAGACTTTTTCGGAGCTATTTTCTTCTTCAGTTTTGGATTAAGTATTGATCCGTTCTCATTGGGCGGGGCGATATGGTTAACGTTAGGTGCTGTCCTTCTTACAATCATCGGAAACTTTGTAGCGGGGATGATTGCAGGACGACAAGCTGGATTATCTCATAAAGCGTCAACAAATATTGGATTAACAATCGTTTCAAGAGGAGAATTCTCCATTATCATGGCCAATATCGGTATCGCCGGTGGTTTAATGTCAGTACTAAAGCCATTCTCAGCACTATACGTGCTTATACTATCGATCTTAGGTCCACTTTTGACGAAAGAGTCAAAGAATGTATATAAATTTTTAAATAAAGTCTTTAAGTGGGATAAGAAGGCTAACTAAATTAAAAAAATAAAAGTACAAGATATTTCCTGCTTGTACTTTTATTTTTTGCAATGAAAACAGTAAAGAGAGGTACATGATGTTAGGAGAGTTGATTCATTCCGTTTTAGTTTTTCTAGAAGGACTTGGTTATTGGGGAATTATGCTTGGATTAATGCTAGAGGTTATTCCGAGTGAAATCGTATTATCTTATGCAGGTTATTTAGTATCAACAGGAAGCATTACATTTTGGGGCGCTGTCGCGTTCGGTACAATTGGTGGTGTAATCGCACAACTATTTATTTATTGGATTGGCCGATACGGAGGAAGACCTGTTCTTGAGCGATATGGAAAATATATTTTGATTCAAAAGAAACATATCGATTATGCTGAAGCGTGGTTTAATCGTTACGGAACTGGCGTTATTTTTACAGCTCGTTTTATTCCAGTTGTGCGTCATGCTATTTCGATACCAGCGGGAATTGCGAAAATGTCACATGCAAAGTTTATTACGTTAACAACACTAGCTGTTATTCCGTGGTCAATTGTATTTGTATATTTAGGATTTAAGTTAGGATCAGAGTGGGAAAGTATTAATAAAGTAGCTGGGCCATATGTGAAATACTTTGCACTGGCTGCCATTGTTTGTGCGATTGGTTACTTTGTATTAAAAAAAGTGATGAAAAAAAAGTGATTACGTAAAAAGAATCTATGCTGACATAGATTCTTTTTTTATTGTCATTTTTCGAAAGAGGAAAGAGTAGGTTTAATATTTTACATATTGTGGCATACATATAGGAAAAGGGAGTTTGGAAAGGGGAATATAGAAAAATGGGACTCCAGTTTCAAAATGTATATCAACAGGTGGAGAATTGGTATGTGTTGGATTCGGAGCTTCCTTGGGATGTCAAAAGGCTTAGAGACGATTTGTTTTCACTTATTGAAGTATGTAAAACACCAGTTATTTTTTGTGATACGTGTGATGCGAATCATGTGCTTCTATCATTAGGAGAAGAAGAAGAGGAATTCTTATTCCCAGTAGGTGGTTTTTATCATAAAGAAAAACAATTAATTTTTGTTTGTATGTGGGAAGAGTATGAGCAAGTGCTCAAAACACTACTGCATGAATTTCGCCATGCGATGCAGCATAAGAGAGAAGTATTGTATGTTGGAAATGAATTGTACGAAGATAGATGGATTGAGAAAGATGCGAGGAAGTTCGCGGAGAGGAAGTTAGATGAATATAAAAATAGAAAGTTAATGTAAAGCATAGTGGAGAAATGGCACTGTGCTTTCTTTGTTGTTTACTAAAAGTAAGTGATTGACTTTTAAGAAGTTTAGTTCTAAACTAATGGTATAAAACGAGCGAGGTGATAGAATGAAAACCGAAGATAGGCTTGGATTATTATTATGGTTTCGTTTATCACGTTTTTATAATAAAAGTATTCGTGAGACGAATCAGCATTTGAAACAATGGAATGTATCTGCCGCTCAGTTTGATGTACTAGCTCAAGTTGGAGGACATGGTCGTTTAACGCAGCAAGAGCTTGGAAATAAACTATTTGTTACGAAGGGAAATATTACACAGCTTTTAAATAAAATGGAGCAGCTGGAGTGGATTCGTCGTGAACAAGAAGGTACTACAAAATATATTTCGTTAACTGAAAAGGGAAAAATTTTATATGAAGAAATCGTTCCGCCGCAAGAAACATTCCAAGCGGAGCAGTTTCAAAATTTAAATGTAGAAGAACAACATCAATTATTACAATTACTAAAAAAGTTACAGTAAAAAAATTTTAAAATAAATCTTGAATTCGAGATAATATGAGGTGAAGGGTATGTTTAGAAAAGTTGATCATAAAAATATGGGAAGAGCAAATCACGGTTGGCTAAATACACATTTTCATTTTTCATTTGCGAATTATTATAATCCTAATAACATGAACTTCGGTGCATTACGTGTAATTAACGATGACCTAGTAGCACCGCAAACTGGTTTTGATATGCATCCGCACCGCGATATGGAAATCATTTCGTACGTTGTAGATGGTGCTTTAACACATGAGGATAGCATGGGAAATCGCGGAACAATTGAGCGAGGACATGTTCAATATATGAGTGCTGGCACAGGTGTATTTCATAGTGAGCATAATTTAGGAAATGAAACACTACGTTTATTACAAATTTGGATTTTACCAGACCGTGCGGACCATAAACCAAACTATGGTGAGTTTAAATTTGATTGGAGCAAACGTGAAAATGAATGGTTTCATATGGTATCTCCATTAGAAGGTGGGGCACCAATTCAAATTCACCAAGATGCGAATTTATATTCTTTATCGTTAGATGCAGGAAAAGAAATTCATTTTCCTGTGAAAGAAGGCCGTCAATTGTATCTTGTTCAAATTGAAGGAAGTAGTGTAATCAATGGTGAAAATCTTGTTATGCGTGATGCAGCAGAAGCGGTGGAAGAAGATATTCATATTGAAGCGAAAGAGCAATCTCATTATTTAGCAATCGAATTGAAAAGACAATAAAAGATTAAAAGAAAAAGAGGACATCTGATAGATGTCCTCTTTTTTTGAGCGGAATTGTCAGAAAAAACTTTCTCAAATTTTCGGTAAAGGTATCAACTTGAAAAACAAGAATTGTATAAAAGTGTCAAAAATCTTTATGGGAATGGGGAATGTTATAGTGAAAAAGCAAGTCATTTCATCAGCATTAGCGTTAACTGTTATCGCCGGGGGATTTGGAACATTCGGAGCAACGACAACGAAAGCGGAAGAACAAAAAATTCAATATCATCAAGAGTTTAAAACACCTGCATACATAGGTGAAGAATGGAAAGCACCGGAAGGGCTAGATAAAAAAGAGACGGTCTTTCAATATTTAGAGAGTAAGAAAGATATGTTTAAATTAGCAGGAAATATTGATAAACACTTCAATGTCGTTGGGGAGGAAAAAGATGCTGAATCTGGCACAACACACGTGAAGCTAGTTGAAAAACATAACAACATTCCGGTGTATGGTTCAGATCAAACTGTTACACTAGATAAAGAGAATAATGTAAAAGCATTCTTCGGACAAGTTATTCCGAATTTAGAGGATAAAAATATTCCTGCGTTTGCAAATATTAGCGCAGAGCAAGCAGAAACAATTGCAAAGACAGATATTGAGAAAGAAATCGGAGCAGTAAAGAATTATGACGGTGTGAAAAAAGATTTATATGTATATGAAAAAGATGGGAATTACTATCTTGCATACTTAGTGAAAGCATCGATTTCAAAGCCAGCTCCAGGTTATTGGCATTATTTTGTTGATGCGACAAATGGAAATGTGATTGAGAAATATAATGCTGTAGATCACATTACAGGATTCGGTTACGGTGTATTAGGAAATAGACAATCATTTGAAATTGCTCAAGATACGAAAACTGGGGCTTTTAATTTATTCGATGGTACGCGTGGACAAGGTGTTCATACGTTTGATGCGGATAATATGAATGAAAATTTATTTAATCTATTATCACAGTGGACTGGGTATACAGGTTTGGAATTAGAAAGTAAGAATAAGTTCTTTGATGATAAAGCAGCGGTTGATGCGCATGTAAATGCAGGGAAAGTATATGATTACTACAAAAAGACATTTAATCGTAACTCTTTCGATGATAAAGGTGCGAAGCTTATTTCCTCTGTTCACGTAGGTGAAAGCTGGAATAACGCAGCTTGGAACGGTATTCAAATGATGTACGGTGATGGAGATGGAAAGACATTCATTCCGTTATCTGCGGGACTTGATGTTATCGGTCACGAATTAACGCATGCTGTAACTGAACATACAGCAAATCTTGTTTATAAAAATGAGTCAGGTGCGTTAAATGAATCTTTATCTGATATTATGGGTGTCATGGTTGAGAAGAAGAGCTGGGATTTAGGTGCTGACATTTATACACCTGGAAAACCTGGTGATGCACTTCGTTCTCTGAAAGATCCAGCATCTATTCCAAATCCATTAAAACCAGGTGAAGGTTACCCAGATCATTACAATAAACGCTACACTGGAACAGCTGATAATGGCGGCGTTCATATTAACAGTAGTATTAACAATAAAGCTGCATATTTAGTGTCTGATGGTGGAGAGCATTACGGCGTGAAAGTAACTGGAGTAGGCCGTGAAGCGACAGAAAAAATTTATTACCGTGCTCTTACGAAATATTTAACTGCAAACTCTGACTTTAAGATGATGCGTCAAGCAGCACTTCAGTCAGCTGAAGATTTATATGGTAAAAACTCTAAAGCTGTACAAGCTGTAACGAAAGCTTATGATGCAGTAGGCGTAAAATAATAAGAGAAAAAGACCTGACTAGGATGTCAGGTCTTTCTTTATCCCGCTTTTATGGGCAGTGGGGATGAGGAACCCCCCACTGATTCAAGTTCCACTTTATTTAGTCGCGAATACCTAATGCGATTTTCGCCATACGTGACATACGTTCTTTAGACCAGGGCGGATTCCAAACGACATTTACTTCTATTTCATTGACTTCAGGTACGTTCGTTGATAATACTTTTTTTACGTCTGATACAATTTGCCCAGCCATTGGACAACCGATAGAAGTCATCGTCATCGTAATGACAGCATTATTATTTTCATCTGCTGTAACGTCATAAACTAATCCAAGATTAATGATATCAACACCTAGTTCTGGATCAATAACAGCTTCTAAATTCGCATATAATTTATTTTCAAATGCTTCTTGTGACATAAGTAGCACCCCCTGCATTTTAATGATATCGATTCTCATTATAACGGAAATGTGTATAATGTGCAGGAAATGAGCTCAAAAAAATATCCCTTTTGGAAGAGGGATATTTTTTAAAGGCTATTCAGTTTTGAAATGAGATACGAGTTGATCTAATTCTTCAACTGTTTGTTTCATTTGTTTAGCTGTTTGTGTCATCTCATTCATCGTAATGACTTTTTGCTCAGCAGATTGTGCTGTTGCTGCTGTTTCACTAGATACTTCAGTCGAAATAGAAGCGATGTTATTCAGTGAAGCGTTCATTTCTTCAGCACTTGCAGCCATTTCTTCAGCAGTTGCTGAGATGTCTTGCATTTGAGTAGATACTTTATTTACTTGCTCCACAATCGTTGTGAAAGAATTACCAGCTTCACGAATGACATGAATGCCTTCAAATGCCTCAGAACGACCTTGTGACATCATAGAGCTCGCAGTTTCAGTGTCTTGTTGAATTTGATGTAGTAATTGGTTAATATCTGTTGCAGCAGTTTTAGATTGTTCAGCAAGTTTTCGAACTTCGTCAGCTACGACAGCGAAACCTTTTCCTTGTTCGCCAGCACGAGCTGCTTCGATAGATGCATTTAAAGCAAGTAAGTTTGTTTGTTCCGCGATATTAGAAATAGATTGTACAGCTGTATCAATATATTTCGTGTGGGTGATTAGACGTTCGACCACTTCTGACGTAGCATTTACAGCGTCATGTATCGTTGTCATTTGTGAAACGGATTTTTGAATAACCGAACTTCCGTCGTTAGCTTGTTCAGATGTAGCTACAGCAAGTTCAGTTACAGATGAAGCAGATTCAGCAATGCGCTGAACACTTACTGCCATATCGTCCATTGCAGTTGAGCTTTCTTCCATGCTAGAGGCTTGCGATTGAATACTTTCATTTAAGTTGGACATCGAGCTTTGAACTTTTATTGTTGCCTCGCGTGATATATTCGTCTTTTCTAGCATATTTTCAGAAGCGCTTTGTACTTCTACAGATGTTTTTTGAACACGATTAATGATATGTTGTAGGTTTTCTAACATTTTATTAAATGATGTTGCGATTGTACCAATTTCATCATTACTATTTACTTGTAGACGGGCTGTTAAATCACCTTCTTGAGATGATAATTCCTTTAGTTTACTATCAATTTGTTGAATTGGTTTTACAAGTTTACCAGAGAACCACCATGCAAGAATAATAGCTACGATAATACAAATAACAAGTGATAAGAAGACAACATATTCGATTTGTAGTGAAGATTGATCAATTTTTTCGATAGATTGATCACGTAATTTAGCTTGTTCATTACTATAATTTGTGAAGTCACCAATTACTTTATAAACGGTACCATTTTCTGCATAAGCTACTTGCAGGGCCTCTTCCCACTTTTGTTCTTTTGCAAGAGGGAAAACTTTTTCTTCAATAAATTTTCTCCAAGTTGATCCTGATTCCATTGTATTTTTCATGGACTCAGAAACATTTGGATTAGAAAGAAGCTTATCTTTTGTATTCTCAAGCTCTTTACTCATCGAATTAAACTTATCAAATTCAACTTGATCATGTTGTAATAAATACCCTCTTAAAGCAGAGAGCTGTACTTGATAAGCATCCCCACGCTCTTTTAATTGTGTTGCAAGGGGAGAAATTTCTTTTTGTAATGCTTCAGCTTGACGAGATTGATCCATGGTAAAAAATAAAATAAAAGCTAAGGCGATGCCAAATAAAGCGCAAATCGTTCCCATCATGAACATTAGTTTTTTTCGAATGCTAATAAAACTCATATGATAAAAGCCTCCTTTGTGAAATCATAGTATTAGAATTAATTAATGTAAAAAATTGAAAGAAAGCTTTACTCCATTTGGAATAAAGCTTTCTTCTTTCCTTTAGGAATTATAGCAGACGTAATGAGAGATAGAAAGAGATATTTTAAGGTGAAAAAAGAGAGACTGTAAATCTCTCTTTTTTTCACTTTAAGCATTTGTTTTGAAATGAGAAACGAGAACTTCAAGTTCTTGTACGGTCGTTTTCATTTCAGACGCTTTTTTAGCAACGACACTCATTTTATTTACTTGGTCACCGGCTGAAGTTGCTGTTTGTGATGTTTCGGCGGCAACTTCATTTGAAATAGAAGCGATGTTATTTAAAGCTGCATTCATTTCTTCTGAACTTGCGGCCATTTCTTCAGCAGTTGCAGACATTTCTTGCATTTGTGTAGAGACTTTGTTAATGTGGTTAACAATTTCTGAGAATGAAGATCCAGCGGTACGAATGACTGTAATTCCTGCAGAAGCTTCTGACTGGCCTTGTGTCATCATTTCATTTGCTATTTTTGTGTCAGCTTGAATTTGATGAAGTAAATGGTTAATGTCAGTTGCTGCTAGCTGAGATTGTTCAGCAAGTTTGCGTACTTCATCGGCAACAACGGCGAATCCTTTTCCATGTTCACCAGCACGAGCTGCTTCAATTGAAGCATTTAAAGCAAGTAAATTTGTTTGTTCCGCGATATTAGAAATGGATTGAAGTGCAGTATCAATATGATTCGTATGTGTAATGAGTCGTTCTACTACCTGTGATGTAGCGTTAACAGCTTCGTTAATGGTATGCATTTGTGTAATAGATTTCTCAATGACTTGATTCCCACTATCTGCTTTTTCAGCAGTTGTAACAGCTAGGCTAGCAACAGAAGAGGCAGATTCTGCAATACGCTGAACACTCGTTGTCATATCATCCATTGCAGTTGAACTTTCTTCGATGCTGGAGACTTGTGAACGAATATTATGCTCAAGAGCATTCATAGTCTCTTCGGTTTTTGCGGTGTTTTCCATAGAAGCAGTTGTTTCGGTAAACACATTTTCAGACACTTCTTTTACACTTGTGGATGTTTGTTGCACTTGTTTTATAATACGTTGTAAATTAGCGAGCATTTGATTAAAGGAATTGGCGATATCACCGATTTCATCTTTACTCGTTACGTGCAATCTAGCGGTTAAATCGCCATCTTGAGAAGCTAATTCTTTTAATTTCTCATCAATTTGTCGTATCGGTTTAACAAGTTTACCAGAGAACCACCATGCTAATAAAATGGACGTTACTGTACATGTAATGAGGGAGAAGAAAATAATATATTGAATAAGAGATGAAGAAGACTCTACGTCAGCAATTAATGCGTCACGTTTATCATTTTCTTCATTTGCATATTTAGTAAAGCGACTTAAAAGGTCGTTTACATAATCAGTTTGAGCTAAAGCGATTTTGGATGCTTCGTCCCATTTTCCTTCGCGGGCGAGAGGGAGGACTTCATTATCTATGACGCTTCGCCACTTTCCTCCCATTAAAATTGCTTCTTTCATTCCTTCTGGGAGTTTTTTATCACTTGTTACTTTTTCTCTAGTATCAGCTAGTTTTTTTCCTTCTCGGTTGAATTTATCCAATCCTTTTTGATCATGTGATAGTAAGTATTCTTGTAAACCAGCAACTTGTGCTTGGAACCAATCACCGCGTTCTTTTAAAATTGTTGCTCGTTTTGATACATCATTTTTTAACGTTTCAATTTCGCTGGCTTGGTTCATAGCGAATGAAAGAATAACAATAAGAGCAATGCTAAATAAAGAAGAAATGCTTAAGAGTGTGAACAGTAGTTTTTTTCGAATACTAACATATTTCATCGTTACCCCTACCTTTAAAAACTATTTATTATAATTTATAAATATTGAGAACGAAATTAATAAAACCATTATTATGAAGTTATTAATCTGTTCAATGAAAATTATAGCAGATAATGGAAGGTGGCAGATTCATATGAGTAAATGTTCTTAAAATGTATACATTTGTATATCAAAAAATTCATAAATAAAAATGAGAAATGCTATTGTAATTTGAAATAACATCATGTATACTTCTAATTAGTTGATAACGATTATCAGTATCAACTAAGAACATTACTCTTCGTTATGTTGGTCATACCCCTTTTTGACGACGTAAGTCAGAGACGAAATGTTGAAATATCTTGTGTCCTATTCTACAGAATTATGGTAATCTCCAACCTCAACTTATATGCGTGAGCATGCAAAAAGGATCCTATCCGTGAAGGGATCCTTTTTTGCATGCTGTCGCAATTAATGTATATAAACCAGGCACACGTTCTTCCATTCCTTCTGGTGCAGTAGGAGGGAAGACCCACCTTTGATGAGACCCGTGTTCTTCAACTAGTTTTTCAATTTTAAAATGTTCTTCCGCAAGTGTTGTAATGATTTCTCCTAATGTCCAGCGACGGATAGTTGTTTTAGGTAACGATTCTTTCTGCGCTTCTGTAAGAAGGATGCTATAAGCAACTTCATCTTCAATTAATTCTTCATCGAAGTAATTTCCATTGGCCCGAAATGATGGGTGGTCTACTCCTAATAATTTCGTGTAAACAGGATGATAGTCACGAAGGATAAGCGTTCCATCTCGCTTAAGTAAGGTAGAAATTTTTTGAAAGAGTGGTTTTAAATCTAAAAAGTAATGGAGTACACCAAGTTCTAGCAATACGATATCAAATGATTCGGAGAGCTGCACATTTAGTACGTCAGAAACGACATACTTGATAGAAACACCCGCCGCTTCCGCAAGTTCATTTGCATAATTGGCATTACTTGCTGAAATATCAACAACTGTTACGTCAGCTCCTAAAAGAGCGAGAGCAACAGCTTTATTGCCTTTTGAACCAAGTAAATTAATAATACGTTTTCCTTTTGGAGATTGGATGTAAGGTAAGTAGTAATCTACCTCGCGCACGGGGTCTGCCATAAGCTTTTTCGCATAATCTGATGGCGCCCCGTGGCGATTCGTCCAAGCTTCATACGCAGCTGCATTCCAGCTTTTTTCATTACGTTTACTTAGTTGTTTTTGATTCAATCGAATCACTCCTTTTGTGAACGTATAGTTATTCTGCGTGAGAAGGGGATTTCCTTTTCTTTTTGAATTAAAGTTTGATTTTTCTGCAATTAAGTCGTAAAATACGTGTTATATATAAAAGCGTTGAAAAGGAAAAGTAGGATGAACACATTCTTTCCAGAGAGCTTCGGTAGCTGAGAAGAAGCAAGAATATTCATTTGAACAATGGCCTTTGAGCTTCGTCCTGAACTTATCAAATGATAATAGTAGGCGGCGACGAGAGTTGGTACTCGTTATCAAAATCACAGTATAAGAGCATATAGCTCCGTACTTGTTAAGGCTAATTATGTGAGTAATTGGCGAAATAAGGTGGTACCGCGACTGTTTATACAGCCCCGCCCTTATCTTTTTTAAGATAAGGGCGGGGCTTTTTTATATTTAAAAGGAGGAATGTAAGATGAGTATTTTTATTGGAGGCGCTTGGCCGTATGCAAATGGTTCGTTACATCTTGGGCATATTGCGAGTTTGTTACCTGGAGATATATTAGCGCGTTATTACCGAGCAAAAGGTGAGAATGTGTTGTATGTGTCGGGAAGTGATTGTAATGGAACACCAATTGCAATTAGGGCAAAACAAGAAGGGGTGAAGGCTAAGGAAATTGCTGATAAGTATCATGAAGAATTTGAGCGATGTTTTCGTAGCCTTGGTTTTACTTATGATTGTTATACACGTACTGATAGTGAGCACCATCATGAAACTGTTCAAAAAGTTTTTTTACGTTTATTAGAAGAAGGTTATATTTATAAAAAAATAGTGGAACAAGCGTATTGTGAAACGTGTACGCAGTTTTTACCTGATCGTTATGTAGAAGGAATTTGTCCACATTGCCATGAAGCAGCAAGAGGAGATCAATGTGATGCGTGTTCAGCTATTTTAGATCCACTCGATTTATTAGAAAAGAAATGTAAGTTATGTGGTAATACACCATCCGTACAAGAAACAGAGCATTTCTATTTCGCATTGCATACATTTCAGGAGCAAATTAAAGCGGCTGCAGAAACTGCAAAACAAACTGGAACATGGCGCGACAATGCGATTCAACTAACAGAGAGATATGTAAAGGAAGGATTACTAGATAGGGCTGTGTCACGTGATTTACCAATAGGGGTACCAATTCCAGTAGAAGGGTATGAAGATAAGAAAATTTACGTATGGATTGAAGCTGTGACAGGATATTATTCAGCGAGTAAACATTGGGCTAAAGAAACAGGAAAAGATGATCAAGAGTTTTGGGATAAAGAAGCGAAAACATATTATGTACACGGAAAGGATAATATTCCGTTTCATTCCATCATTTGGCCAGCGGTATTACTTGGAATAGGAGAAGGAGCAATTCCTCGTCATATCGTTTCGAATGAATATTTAACAGTTGAAAAAAGAAAGTTATCTACAAGTAAAAACTGGGCAGTATGGGTGCCTGATATATTAGAACGCTACAATCCAGATTCCATTCGTTACTTTTTAACAGTCAACGCACCAGAAAATCGTGATACTGATTTTTCATGGCGTGAATTTATTTACAGTCATAATAGTGAATTGTTAGGTGCATACGGAAACTTTGTGAACCGGACATTAAAGTTTGTTGAAAAATATTATGATGGTATCATGCCGAAAGGAAGTATTGATAGAGAGCTGAAAGATAAAGTAGAAGGATTATATCAAAGTGTAGGAGAAGCGATTGAGCAAACTAAATTTAAGGTAGCGCTAGAAACAATATTCGATGCAGTACGTTTTGGGAATAAATACTTTGATGAGAGGCAGCCTTGGAAACAAAGAGAAGATGATCCAGTTTCATGCGAAGAAACGATTTATAACTGTGTATATCTTATTGCTAATTTTGCAAATCTCCTTGAACCGTTTTTACCATTTTCAAGTGAAAGAGTTAGAAAAACATTATCGATTGTGAAACGAAATTGGGAACCTCAAAACACGTTGCCGAATAGAATCGATAGCGTGCAGCCATTATTTGAACGAATCGATGTAAAGCAAATTGAGCATGAGGTAGAGAAGCTGTATGGAGCGATAAAGTGAGATAGAGAAAAAGACCTTTCAAATAAATGAAAGGTCTTTTTGTTATGCAGTAGGATTCACTTTCTTATCCTTTAAGAATAAAAGTACAGCAAGGATTACGAGAATAATAGCTGCAATATCGAATGTAGTATTCAAGTTTAAGTACTCCACTAAAGGGGTTTTGACTGCCCCAGCATATATGCAAATGGGAATGAGGAGCAAATCGTAAAATTTCTTTTCTTTCATATATCTTATTAGGAAGAAGATACACATAATGGCAAAAAAAGCTACGCTTAAAATAGTCATTTATACCTCCGAATAGATTTGAAATTATACCACATTGTAACTTTATTTCCATTTATAAGCAAGTTGATATTTTAAGCACTATGCATGCTATTACTTTTCCTTTCTTTCCTAGCTGTAAGTAGCTGAGGGGTAAAAATCCCAAGTAGTATAAAGAGTATCCCAATCCACTGCATGAACGTTACGACTTCATGTACAAGTGTAATAGAAGCGATAATGGCCGTTGGTAATTCAGCTGCTCCTAGTATTGTACTAAGTCCTGTTCCTACTTTCGGTACACCAATTGAAAAACAAATGACAGGCACGACAACACCAAACAATCCGAGGAAGAAAGCGTATTTCCAAAGACCGGCTTGCAAGGCACCGTCTATTAAGAAGGTTGGGGGGAAGAATAGGCATACGATAAGAGTAGCGCTTGTTGTCATAAGGAAGCTTTTCGTATAAGGCGGAACTTCTGTAGCGACACGCCCACTTGCAAACACATAGAATGAAAAAGAGACAGCTGCTAATAGACCAAAGATAATACCTTTCGTGGAAAAGCTTTGTCCGAGACCTTCAAAGACACCGCCTGCAAACAATGTACCAGTAAATAAAATAATGATAGATATAATTTTCTCACGGCTTGGAAATGTTCGATTTGCAATAGCTTCAATGACTACACCAATCCATGTAAACTGGAAAAGTAGGACGACAGCGATAGATGCTGGTAGTTCTTCTACAGAAATAGCGTAGAAAATACCAGTCATACTCATTGTTGTACCGACTGTTAGTAAGGAAAAGAATTGCTTTTTTGTTACTTTATGACGTGAAGCGAAAAGAACGAGCAGGAGAAGCCCGATCCATCCGAAGACATATTGTCCCCCTAATAGTTCATGTGCTGAAAACCCATCAATGAATCCGAGTTTGAAAATAGTTGAAAGTACGCCGTAGCTACAAGCTCCGAATAAAACGAGTAATGAATACTTAAATTTCTCCATGAAAATCCTCCTTTTACATAATAAAAAACGCCCGCTATCCAAATAAGGATAACGGGCGAACGAAACAGAGTCATATACTCTACAAAATTCCGCCATTCATACGAAGTATGAATTTGGGGTATGAAATTGTAGTATGTTTTTACATTGCTTTTGGGAATACAATAGAACATTTTACACCTTGAGGTGTGTTTTGTATACCATAAGGAAATTGATGCTTATCTAGTATTTGTTTTACAATGTATAACCCAAGACCACTACCTTGTACTAAGCCATGTTTGTCAGGGTTTGCGCGATAGAATGGTTCAAATAAATGGGCAAGTTTATCTTCATCTATTTGTGAACCTGTATTTAATACTTCTAATGCGTAACCGTTTGGCTTTTCGTAAAGCTTTATATATACATGTTGATGGTCAATTGTATAATGAATTGCATTTGAAATAATGTTAAAAATGGCAGTTTGAATAAATTTAGGATCAGCTAAAACCTGTACATCTTGTTTAATGTTAGATTGAACATTTAATTGTTTTACAGATACGAAATAATCTACTTTCTTCATAACGTCCTCAATAATATTAGTTAATGAGATAACTTTTAAATCAGGTTTAAATTGAGGGTTTTGTATTTTGGATAATTCCGACATTTTTTCCGTTAATATGTTAATGTCTTGCATCATTTCATAGGAACGTTTTAAATATTTATCTCTATCTTTATAAGCTCCAATGCCGTGAATCATGCCATCGAGTTGTCCCATAACGGCTGCGATTGGTGTTTTTAATTCATGGGAAACCATAGACATAAATTCTTTACGAGATTGTTCTAATTGTTGTTCCTTTTTGAGTTCATTTCTTAAATCTTGATTGCTTGCATGTAAATTCTTCACTATATTTGGTACTTGTGAAGCAGCTACTTGTAAATTAAAATCTGTTTGATCTGTATTTTTGTTGAGTAGCTTTTTATCTGAGAAATCAAGATTCATAATATCTTTTAAAGCATCACTCATATATTGAAAAGGTTTAGCAATTAGTTTTGCATAAATTAAAGATCCGAGCAGAGATAATGCAAGCATTGTCGCGCCAATATGTGGAGCTAATTGCTGCAGTACATCTGTTAATTTTGGATTATCTTGTGCATCATTTGCTTTACTTGCTGCATTTTGTTTATGTAAGGCATCATTAGTAGCGACTTGCTTTTCCGTTTCTGTAAGTGGAGCAGAAGTGCTATTTTTCCCCGAAATATTTTGAGTATGTTCTTTTGCTTTTGCAGTTTGGCTAGGCTGCAAAAGGTGATTGATAGCTGTAGAGAGTGATTTATAATCTATAACCGAAGATTGGAAATTAGAAATGTCTCTCTGTAATACAGCTTTATTTTGATTCGTTTTACTTTGGTCGTTTTGTTTATTTGAATCCGCTTGTTCTGTAGATTGCGTTCCATTTTCTTTCGCAAAACGTTCTTTATCGTAGTTTGAAGCTAAGAAGTAAATAACTTGATAAAGACAAAGTGATAAAAGAATACAAAATAATAAGGTTTTGATG
Organism: Bacillus sp. Brlt_9; assembly: GCF_051948935.1. Lineage (NCBI taxonomy): Bacteria > Bacillati > Bacillota > Bacilli > Caryophanales > Bacillaceae > Bacillus > Bacillus sp. Brlt_9. The sequence continues at coordinate 19,026 of NZ_JAYJLO010000020.1, forward strand.
AAAATATTTTTGGTGATGTTGTCTTTGCTACGATTCGATTTTGTAGCCAATGCCTTTCACCGTTTTAATATAAGGAATCCCTAATTTTTTTCGTAAGTTTTTAATATGTGTATCTATAACTCTTACATCACCATAATGTTCATAGCCCCATACCTTATTCAACAAATCACTTCTTGATAATACTTTTCCTCGATTTTGCAGTAAAGTATAAATAATTTCAAATTCTTTTGTTGTCAATTCAATTTGATTACCATGAACATAAGCGGCATATGCTGTAGAATTTAACATCAATTCATGGAATTGCAGTATAGTTGCAGCTTCGGCTTCCTTCGTTGCTGCCCTTCTTAATACAGCTTCTACACGTTTAATAAATACGGTGTAATGGAACGGTTTCGTAATATAGTCATCAATACCTAATTCAAATCCTTTAATTTCACTTTCTTCATTATGTAAGCCTGTTAACATAATGATTGGTACATCAGATTGTCCTCGCATAATTTTACAAATACTATAGCCATCTATATCTGGTAACATCACATCAAGGAGGACAAGATCGTATGAATTTTTTTGGAAAAGAAGTATACCTTCTGTTCCAGCACCAACGACATCAACAGTAAAGTTTTGTGCCATTAGAAATTCACGAATTAGCTCTTGTATATCTGGGTTGTCTTCAATCACCAGTATATGCGTCATAGTAACACCTCCTAAATAACGCTTTTAACTGCAATATTCGAATTCATCATTTTTTCGATGACTCAGATTGTTTATACATATAATAAGCCCCCGCCATAAAATAATCATGAAAGTAGCAAGGGGAGTTGTTTAGTGAAACTGAATATTTAAGAATTACAGTAATTCTATTATAGTATGTATTATAAAATTTATAAAATATTATAACTGTATAATTTTAATATCCATGTTTATCAATGTTTGGATGTTGCTTAACACAATCTATTCCTATTATATATGTAAATACAGTTGTTTAGCTACTGTAAATGAAGAAATAAAATAAGCCAAGACATAAAATTCTTGGCTACACGTAAATCGTATTGTTAGGTTATTTTACAGTGACAGTAGCCTGCTGAGGAATCCGCTCAAATAACCAGTGTATATCATTGTTATACATACGAATACAACCTAGTGTTGTCCATTTGCCGATTGCCTGATTATTGTTCGTACCATGAATCGCATAAGTTGTTCCGTAAGTTCCAGCCATATTTAATCCGAGCCAACGGTCACCAAGTGGATTACGTGGGTCGCCACCTTTAATTTTGCCTGTATAATAAGGACGATTTTTAATTTTATTTACGATTTGAAACGTACCTTTAGGTGTAGGTGTGGCTGCTTTCCCAGTAGCGACAGTAAAACTCTTTATAAATTTTCCATTTTGATAATAATCCATTTTATTTAACTGCGTGTTTACAATCAGTTGATCTTTCGTTGTAGCTGCCTCCGCAGCTGTGAACGGGATGCTTAAAAATCCTAATGATAACAGTGCACTTAATAATAGTTTTTTCATTATATTCTCCTTTTTACTATTGTAATAGTCTTACATACAATGAATTTGTAATCCTCGTAATACTTTATTTACATTTTCATCTAATGTTTCAAAAAAGCTAGTAATTTTAGCAGTATGTTTGTTGTTTTTATCAATAAATAATCTTTCATTTAGTAAAAGCTCACCATGTAGTCCAAAACTTTGAACTTGAATATTTAGTTCATCTTCAGTTTCAGAAATAATGGGTAAGAAGTAGTGAAAAGCTTTCGTTGGAATGATGTAGCTTTTGCCAATCATGCTTTCTTGATTTGAATTAATCCATTTTTTCGTAACGATCTTAATGTTCTTTTTTGAAACGATAAAAGACAGTGTTGTAGATTTTGTTAAACTTACGTCAAATTCATTTGTTTCACACATGTGTAAATTAAAAACGGTTTCATTTTGATGAGATTCAACATTTGTATTAATAAAATCGTGCATTTTATAAGCTTCCATTTCTTATTCACCCTTTATTCAATTTCGAAAAACGACTTATATTTATTCAATTTAATGCTTAGTCATATATTGGTTAAATTTTTCAACAAATTCCGATATAATCTTACAATACGTATATGAAGCTAATATGAAGTTAGTATGAGTTTGTAGTGGTTTTTTATTGAGAACAAAATATAACGATTTTAAAGTGTTAAAAAATGCATATTAAGGCACTGATTTCTCACGGTATATACTTGTTAAGTTGTCTGAAAATGAAGGGGAATAAAGAACGTAAAAGTTTAGTGAGAGCCTTACAAAAATGTAATAAAAATGTAAGCTATTGTGATAGTTATTTCGACAATTTTTTTATACAATATTAGTAAGAAGTTGCACGTGATTGAAAGGAGAGATGACATGGAATGGATTCATGAATTATTTCAGCAATACGGGTACTATGTTGTACTTGTTGGTTTGCTGTTAGAATATATTGCACTCCCGTTTCCAGGAGAGCCAACGTTAGCATATGCGGGATTTTTAGCACATAAGGGTGATTTAAGTTTACCGATTTTAATTATCCTATCCTTTATTGGGACAAGTGTAGGAATGACAATTCAATACTTTTTAGGAAATAAATTAGGTATGCCCTTTATTCAAAAGTATGGGAAATACGTATTTTTAACACAAAGAAAAATCGACTTAACAAGAATGTGGTTTGATAAGTATGGATACTTCCTAATTTTTATCGGTTTCTTTATTCCTGGTGTACGCCACTTTACAGGATACTTTGCAGGAATTATTAACTTACCATTCCGTCGTTTTGCAATTACAATTTACTCAGGTGCTCTATTTTGGGTATCCTTCTTCTTAATCGGTGGTTACTGGTTAGGTGGCAACTTGCATGATATTTTTGGAGTGCTAGAAGGTCACATCGGTAAAATCATTTTTGGGGTGATTGCAATTGTAGCAATTACATTAGGAGTTCGTTTCCGCAAACAGTTAAAACGAGTATTATTACAAAACGCAAGTTAATATGGAATCCATTCTATGTCAAAATTTAGTAAGGCAGTGCGGACGCACTGCCTTTTTTATTTTATGTTCCAGTTTATTTTTAATTTTCCTTTTAATTGGTTTCCGCTAACTATAATGTAATAAGTTCCGGTCTTAATTGCTGCGAAATGATACGTATCAGGGCCGACTGAAGCTAAATAATTTTCTTCCTCTTGAAATTCACTAGCCATTTTGATGTCCCCTATGTAGCCATCTGGATTTTCAGTGCGTGATTCAATGGTGAATTCTAATATATCTCCTCGTTTTAGTTCAATGGGGAATTTATGTTCACCACTAAAATGTTGAAAAGATGCTTCAAAAGAGTTTTCTGTTTTTGTTTCGACCCATTGTTCTTTTGATGTTCCAATCTTTTCTAAATCGATAAAGTTGATTGTGATAAATATAATAAGCATAATGCCTGGCATGACATATTGTATCCACTTAAGTTTTGTTGCTATAACTGTACATAAATAGAAAAAAAGAGAACATATTGCTCCAATTGATCCGAGAAACAAAAACTCTATTAGATCAGCTTCTTTAAATAGTAGGAGTGGAAGAAAAAATAAATAACCGCAAAAAATATAAAGGCATAATGTCTTTAGTCGTGTATAAGTGTGTAAGCTCAAATTATCGATGCAAATAGAACAAAAAATTGCATATGCCGCAAGAATAGGAACGAAGGGAACATATAGTAGTTCTCGTAATCCAGTTAAGAAACTATATAGTGTTGGTTGACTAGTTATTAAGAGAAGTGTGCTAATAAGTAATAATAAAGTAGCTGTAAGCTTAGTAAGAATGTAGGAAAAGGTAGATGTTTTATTCATATGTCACTTCCTTTGTTTCATATTTCACATTCATTATATAGGTTATTTCCGTCATAATACATCCTTATTTTTGTCAATTATCATAGTCGTAATGACAATTATAATTGACAAAAATAAGGATATTATTTACAATTTTAATTAAATAAATGAAAAAGAGGGAAGACATGAAGCTTCAAAATCGAGTGAGGGAATTGCGAGCAAAGCATCGTTTATCACAAGGGGATTTAGGGAAAGCGATTGAATCATCACGGCAAACAATTAGTTTAATTGAACGCGGGGATTATGCACCATCTATTGTATTGTCGTTAAAAATCGCACACATTTTCAATGTACCGGTGGAGGAAATATTTATGTTAGTGGAGGGGGAAGAGGACGATGAAGAGTAAACGAAAAAAACAATTTGATTTTGTGGGGAAAATATCATTAAGCATGATGGGTGGCTTTTTAACAACGTATGTAGCTTTAAATTTACTCTCGGATGAACCGAGAAAATTATCATCTAATACATTTATAGGTGTATGTACTATTTTTGGAATCTTAATGATGTATTACACTTGGAAGAATACACGTATGTTAGCGGAGGCACGCGATGAGGAAGAGAGCGTACAAGGCAGAAAATTAGGCATTATAAGTATATATTTACGTGTAGGTGATATAGTTACGCAGGCATGGTTTGTATATGCGGTTATTGCATGTAGACGTGCACTGTTACAGGATACAAATGTTTCATTTGCAGTGTGGAATTTAGTAGCTTCTATTGTTTGTTTAACCACTGTAGTGATTAGCGGGCTCATAACAAAAAATCGTTATAATAAGCTATATCCTGAACAAGGGGTAACATATATGGAATCTATGAAAATGTGGACGAAAAACGCAGATGAAGGATTAAAGCACATTGTGCATGAGGCTGGATATAAAGCGTATGAATTTACGAATACAATATTGGCATATGTATGGTGGGCTGCCGTTATATATACAGCGGCTAGTGATATCGATTTTGTATTAATTGGTTTAATCTCAATTATTTGGATATTGCATCTTGGAAAATTCATGTACGAAATGCAGAGAAAAATGATTTATTAAGGGGAGAAAAAGGTGGATATTTTAAGAAGGCCAGCTGGTTCTATGACGGTGGCGTTAGTTTTGTCCATTTTATACGGAGTAATCCGAACTGAGAAATTAGAAGTAATGTTGGATATATGGGCATTATTTGGAATCTTTTTATTAGTGCTAGCTATTCATGAGCTAGGACATGTAGTATTTGGTTTAATAGGTGGTTTGAATTTTAAATTCATGACAGTAGGGCCGATTACTTTTCAAAAAGAGAAGGGGAAAGTACGCATTCGAGAAAATAAATTGTGGATGTACTTTGGAGGCGTGGCGATGTTAGTGCCTCCTTCTATAGAGACACCGAACCTTTCAAAAAAATGGGCGTGGATGACTTTAGGTGGACCGATTACAAGTTTACTATTTGGTATTACTTTCGGTTACATATACATGGTGAGTTATTATCAATATATTTTATATTTTTCCGTTTTTAATTTTATCATTTTTGTGGTTACAATTGTGCCGATAAAAGGTACGCTTATGAGTGATGGTATGCAATTTCTTATTTTGATTAAAGATGATGAAAAGGCGAAGCAGCATTTATATAACATTCAAGTATCGAGTGAGTTATTTAGTTATAAGCGGCCGAAAGATTGGAATGAGAGATTAGTAGAATTTAGCGAAGATAAAATAAAAGAAAATAAAAGTATAAGAGATATAATGAGCGGACTTATGCTCGTTTTTTATGCCAGAGCCGATCAAGAAGGAATGGAAAGAGCGATACCATATATAGAACCAATTGTTCAACTACCTGTAACAAAAGAAAATAAATATTTCGTTAGTAGTTTTCATAGTTGGCATCTTTTATATAAAGCTCTTTATCAAATGGATAGTTTTTCTCTGCAAGAAGCGAAGGAACATGGGAAGGCCATTACAAAAGTAGACTTATATGGGTATTATCGTACACAAGCAATTGTGAAATATGTAGAGGGCGATATGGAAGCTTCCAACGTTTATATGAGGAAAGCGGATAAAGAATTGAAGAGCGCTGAGAATAGTGAAATGGGATATTTACAATTAGAGAGAGAATGGTTTGAGCAGCTGAAAGAGAGGGTATCTTACGATGGGTGAGGTATCCTCTTTTTTCTATGTCGTTTTATGCCGTTCCATAAAAAGTGTGGGGCGAGTAAAATGAGATAAGAAGAGCAAAGCTTGGAGGAAGTAAATATGGAAATTTTATCGATTATTTTGATAGTCTTGCTCATTTATGTTGTTTTTAAAGTGGCATATGTAGCATTAAAGATACTCGCGATACTATTAATTATCTTTTTAATCGTAGAGTTCGGCAGTAAATTGCTTGGGGGATAGGGTATGTTGAGCGCTTTGAGTGTCGAAGTGTTAATATAATGAAAAAAATCGTTGATATATTTCGAGGAATATCAATTGGGGTATGTGGAAAAGAAGTTGCCGTGGAGGTAGCTTCTTTTTATTTGTTTATAAATTGTTTATTTTTACCTTTTATTCTTGTAGTAAGGAGGCGGTAAGGATGAAAAAAGCGGTTTTAGAAGTAAGAGATGTGACGAAAAGGGTGAAGGGAAGAACGTTGTTAAGTCACATGTCTTTTTCTGTTTATAAAAATGAAATTTGTGGTTTTGTTGGGCCAAATGGTTCAGGGAAGACGACTCTTATTCGAACGATTATGGGATTAATTCGACCAAATGAAGGTGAAATCTTAATTAATGGCAGTAGCGTACAAAAAAATCGGAAAGAAGCTCTTCAGCATGTGGGTGCAATTGTAGAAGCGCCAATTTTCTTCCCTTATATGTCAGGGCGAAAAAATTTACGGAATTTAGGTAGGATTACGCTACGTAATGGTGGAGAAGTTCTTGAAAAAAAGGTGCAGCAAGTATTAGAAGTCGTCGGTTTAGAAAATCGTGCTGACGATAAAGTTGGTACGTATTCGTTAGGGATGAAGCAGCGTTTAGGGATTGCGCAGGCGCTTCTTGGGGATCCAGATTTTATCATTTTGGATGAACCGTCTAATGGATTAGATCCAGTTGGAATTAAGCAACTTCGTAAAATTGTACTCGATTTACAGCGTGAAAAGGGAATAACTTTTTTCATTTCTAGTCATTTAATTCGTGAATTGGAACTTATGTGTGATTCATGGGTCATGATTCGTGAAGGATCACTAATATGGCGGGGGACGATGGAAGAGTTACAAGGAAGAAATAAAGAATTAGAAGATATTTTCGTGGAGATGATGAGCTCATGATGATGTTAGTACGCTCGGAATGGGAGCGGATTTGGGCTAAGAAAGTAACATGGCTTTGTTTTTTGATGATACCTGTGATGTTACTTGGGGCTGCGAAGTACTATTTGAAACATAATCAAGAAGTAGAAAGGATAGCAGTTGATTATACATATGCAAATTCATTCCCAGTGCTTGCATTATCAGAAATGCTTATGAGTATATGTAATCTTGTTTTACTCGTTTTGATTGTCCTTGTGTTTGCTCAAGAGTATCACAGTGGTCAAATTCGGATGGTAATCCAAAGGTCATACATGTATTCCGAAATTCTTATTGCGAAAATAATTACGATATTAGCAGTAAGTTTGCTATTTATAGGTGCCTATTTTATTTGTAGTTATTGTATTGGTTATATTTTCTTTGAGCATGAACCGAATATTCTTTTGTTTTATCATACGGAAAAAACGAATGCACTTGGCGTTTTCTTATACTGTATTTCTTATTATGGGATTGCTTATCTTACTTTAATAGCGATGGCTAGCATATTAATTATGCTTTCGGTTATAAGTAAATCGATAACAAGTGCAACACTTCTTGGTATGGGATTTATTATATTTTCTTTTGGATATCCAGCGATGGCGTTAGTGATAGGGAAATCACCGACTTTTCTTTATATTAATTATTCGTCTTTAATTAAATTGCAACATGAGGGAATTGCTATAGCTTTATCTGGTAGTTCACGGCTGATTCTTTTTGGATCTGTAATTTTAATTGTATACATTGCTGTTTGTAATGTTGTAACAGTTTATTGGATAGGAAAAAAAGATAATTTTGTGTGAGGTGTGAAGAATGAGACAAATACTTATAAGCGAATTTGAACGGATGTTTGATAGAAAGAAGACGAAAGTATTAATTGTTATTTTTGGACTGTTACTTATTTTGCACAGTGTATGGGTTCATACTTTTGGAGTTGCTATTTACGATACAAAAGGGACAGAAGCAATCTTAAGTAATTTGAACTTTCCTGTTGCAGTTACAAGAGAATGGTATTTTACGCTATTCTTATTAATTTTTCCAATCTTATTTATTGATAGTTTTAATAGCGAAATTTCATCTGGCGCATATCGTCTTGTCATGATCCGCCCGGTAAGTAGAGGGGAATTATTATTGGCAAAATGGGCTACTCAAATGAGTATCGTAAGTTTATTTTTATTAGTAGCATTTATAGAGAGTAATATATACGGAACATTTTTTATTAGGCACGCAGAGGAGACATTCTTTTTGGATAAACAAGTCATTTATGGGACGGGTGCCTCTATTTTATATACTGTAAAATATTATTTAATATTATGGTTTATCGCAAGTGCTTTAATTATGTTGAGTAGCTTTGTAAGCCTTTGGTTTCAAAATTCTATTATTACATATTTTGTGATAGTCGGTTTACTAGTAGCAAGTTTATATGTGAATGAAGAAGTAAGTTATTTTGTAATTGGAAGCGAATCAATTCTAAGAATATTAAGTGAGGGGAAAGTAACGTTTTACCTAATAAATGGTACAATTCTAGGAGGATGTGCAATAGCGGCGATGTTTAGTTGGTGTAAAAAAGATGTATTTAATTAGGAGGGACTTACCGTGGCGGACAAAATATTAGTTGTAGACGATGAACCGGATATTCTTACATTTATTGAAGATAGTCTTGTCATGGAGGGGTATGAAGTAAGAAGTGCACTAAATGGTGAAGAGGCTTTGAAAAAATTAGATAGTAGCGTGGACCTTATTATTTTAGATGTTATGTTGCCAGATATGAATGGATTTAAAGTGTGCGAGAAGATGAGAGAGTCTTATGCATGTCCCATCTTATTTTTAAGTGCCGATGGTAGTGAACGCTCTCGTATAGAAGGTTTATTGATTGGTGGAGACGATTATATTAGTAAGCCGTTTAGTTTAAAAGAGTTGAAAGCGAGAATTATTGCTAATTTGCGTCGTACGACAAATTTAAGCATGATGGATCAAAAGGAATTTCTACGCTATGGAAGTATATTAATAGACTTACAAAACTATGAAATAATGGCTGGAAAAGAAAAAATTCACTTTACAAAAAAGGAGTATGAAGTAGTGAAAATGTTAGCACTCCATGCCGGCCAAGTTTTGACGAAAGAGCAGCTGTTTGAAAAGATTTGGGGATATGATAGTGAAAGTGATGTCTCTACTATAGTTGAGCATATAAAGAAAATTAGAACAAAGCTTAGTGTATATGATAGAGAGTATACATATATTCAAACGGTGTGGGGAATTGGGTATAAGTGGAGTGTACAAAATTGATGCAAAGGTTACGGATTAAACAACAGCTAGTAATTGGCTTCTTAATAGTTTTAATTAGTAGTTTAATACTGACGGTGTTAACAGCTGGTATTGGTTGGTATTGGTTAACTAAGAATGGTAAAGTATTTCCTGCAAATTATTATGAGCAGAAAATTCCTATGATAAAAGAATACGTAAAAGGTAAAGGCGCATTATTGTTAAATGAGAAAGAGAGGAATGAACTAGAGAAAATTGTCCCTAAAGAAGGGATTAAATATCAAATTGTTAATAGGCAAGGAGATATTTCTTATGGCACATATAACAAGAAATTAATAACAAATGAGAGACCAATTTGGAGTGTTATTAATACGAATATTTATGGAGAAGATGATGATAATGAAGTTACGACATATCTACCTTTAGTAGATAAAAATGGAGATTTACAAGGATCGATAGGGTTTAATTATCATTTGGCAATATCTACTGCTTCGGCAGTCGATTCCTTTTTTGTAATCTTATTTTTAGTTTCACCCTTTATATACATTACGATTTTATCCTACATTGTCTCAAACCGAATGGGAAAAAGAATAAAGAAACCACTTGCTGAGCTATCAGAGGCTTCAAAACGAATCCAAGAGCAGGATCTAAACTTTCATTTAGAATACAATGCGCAAAATGAGATTGGTGAATTAGTCGGTTCGTTTGAAAATATGCGCGCAGCATTAGCTACTAGTTTGTCACGACAATGGGAGTTAGAAGAAGAAAGAAGAGAATATATTAGAGCTATTTCTCATGATTTGAAGACGCCATTAACGATTGTGCAAGGTCATACAGAAGGTTTGCAAAGTGGCTTATGGAAAAATGAAGATTTGTTACATCGTTATTTACAAACGATTGAACGAAACACAAACAGAATGACAAAACTTCTTGAGGAGTTCCAAACAGTAAATGAGTTAGAAAGCTTTGCATTTCAATTACGTTTAAATAAAGTGCATATAAACCTATTTTTTCTAAAAAAACTAGAGGAATATGAATGCATAGCCAGGAAAAAAGAAATTGAGTGGGACGTCACCTTTGAAAATAATAAGGATGTACAAAGCTTAATATTTGACCAAGAGCGGATCAGTCAAGTAATGGATAATATCGTAATGAATGCAGTTCGGTTTACCTCGGTGTCAGGGAAGGTGCTCGTTAAAGTGTGTACTTGGCATGACACAATAGAGTTTCATGTATATGATTCAGGGCCTGGTTTCCAAGAAGGAGATTTAAAAAAAGTATTACAACGTTTTTATCAAGGAGATCAGTCACGCTCAGGAAGCAAGGAGCACTTTGGACTCGGTTTATATATTGCTAAGACAATTGTTGAGAAGCACGGCGGTAAAATACAGATAGAAAATAGCGAGGTGCGAGGTGGGGCACATGTTTCGTTTCGGATTCCGAGCGGAGGTATGTAGGAAAGAAGTTGCCGTGAGGGTAGCTTCTTTTTATTGTGGTGACGGAGTATGAAAAACAACATAAAAAAGCTGGAAGAATATCTTCCAGCTTACGAGTTACTTTCAATTTGGCGACCGCTATCTTCTTCGTTGTCTTGTAATAGGTTGAATACATCTGCTAGGCAGAATGCAATGAACCAAGTCCATAGACCGTGGAAGAAAGCTGAGCTTAATTGAAGTGGTAATGTATAGTTAGTCATTGAGTAGGAAATACATCCGCCAACGATTCCGATCATTGTTAATAACATTGTTTTTTGTGCATTTTCTTCTGGATTGAAGAGGAAGAAAATGTATCCGCCTAAAATTGAAGCGCTTACAAGTGTTTCGATTCCATTAAAAATGATATTCTCTCCAAGCTGAGTGTTTGTCCAGAAGCAGATTGTTCCGCCGATAATAGCAAACAGGACAGCTATTGTATATCGTATATGTTGATTCATATGTTCATCTCCCTATGTAATAAGATGATTTGGAAGTCAAAAAGGTAGGTATAGTATATTGAAGTGAATTTTAGTTGTACGTATCTTTTTATAAAAAGATCAGTGAAGAATAACTAAGATGATCGGTTTTTTAAACCGTTACGTGTATGGTGTCTGAAATATACCCGACTGCTCGTTTCTTTTTGCTTGTAAAATAAGAGAAACTTCCAAGTCTATATACTCTTTTTTTGTGAGTCTGGTTTCATTATAACACATTTAGAGTCACAATGATAGAATTATCTGATTTTGTAATAAGTGTAAAAAATAAAAATCGCAAGGAAATACCATTAACAATGCAGTTTGGTGGAAGGAGGATTTTAATTTATTATGATGAAATATGTAATTAAGGTGAGATCTAAGAAGGAGGCTTAAATACTATAAAAAATGTTTTGTAGCATGAATGTAAGGGAGGAGAGCTAACTTGGAGATCACAACAGAAAGATTAATAATTAGACCTTTTAAGAGGACTGATTTACAGGATGTATTTGCTATTTATAGTAATGATGATACATGTAAGTTTCTATTACATAATAAGTGGACTCATGAAGACATGCAGGAGAGATTTAATAAGAAGCTAGAAAACAATGTACTTACTAAAGAATCAATATTAAGTTTGGCAGTTATATACAAGACTAAAGTAGTTGGTGATTTATCCGTATGGTACACAAATATGAAAGAGACTGTTGAGATTGGTTATAGTTTTTCAAATGAAGTAGCTGGGAGAGGTTTGGCAACAGAAGCAGTAAGTAGTTTGGTATTTAAATTGTTTAATGAATGTAATGTACATCGTATACAAGCTAATCTTGATGCACGTAATACAGCTTCACAAAAATTGTGTGAACGAATAGGTATGAGAAAGGAAGCTCATTTCATACAAGATTATTGGAATAAAAATGAATGGACAGATAGTTTTGTATATGGAATGCTATCCTCCGATTTGTAGTAATAAACTTCGTGATTTTATTATGCTAAAGGGTGCGTTAGTTGAATAACAAAAGGCATAACATATAATATGTTATGCCTTTAATGTATTAACCTTTTTTATCCCGCTTTAATGGGCAGTAAGACCCCCACCTCAAAATTCAGCGAAAGCAAAGAAGTTAGGTGGGGGTCTTACTGCCCGTAAAAGTCCGATTGGTTCAACTAATAATCAGTGGGGATGAAGAAAACCCCCACTGATTAAAGTTTCACTTTATATGCGTTTGAAACGGCCGACAATTTCAACTGTTTCAGTAATGTTCATGAATGCTTTGTTATCCACTTGACGGATAATACGTTTCATTTCGCCTAACTCATAGCGAGTCACGACAGTGTAAATCATTTTTTTCTTATGGTTTGTATAGCCGCCGACAGCATCTACCATTGTCACCCCGCGTATGCCGTGATGTAATAGTGCGCTTTTTATTTCCTCGCCTTTTTCTGTAACGGTCATTATCGTTAATTTAATATGTTTCGTATGCACAGCATCGATAACTTTGCTGACTACAAACCGGCTAATTAACGTATAAAGCGTAATATCCCATCCGAAAATAAATCCTGCTGCAACAAGTAAGATCAAGTTGAATCCAAAGATGATTGCTCCAATCGAAATATCTCGATGTTTTGCTACAATTAATCCAACAACATCAAAACCACCTGTTGAAGAAGCAAATCGGAATATGATTCCGGAAGCTGCTCCGCAGATTACACCACCGAATACAGAAGATAGTAAAATATCGTCTGAAACTTGGTGGACAGGGATAATGTTCATCGCTAACGATGATACAGCTACAAAGTACGCTGTTAAAAAGGTTGTCTTCTTGCCTAAGTAAAAGTGACTTAAAATAAGAAGAGGAATGTTTAGTAAAAAGATAAGTGCACCGATATTGTAGTGCATTAAATAACCGATAATCATCCCTACACCAGCGAATCCACCGCTAATCATGTTATGCGGGATAAAGAACATATTCATAGAAATTGCATACAAAATAGAGGCTACGAAAATAACAACCAACTGTATGATAAATTCTAAGTGAAATGTTTTAGCTGCTGGGAAGGATAAAAAGGCGGTGTCGGGAACGTAATCGGCGTCTCCTAGTTGACCCATAGTATGTTTCATCTCCATATTCATTTTTGATTACAAGAAGAGAATAAAGGTTTTTTCAAAAACTGGCAATAGTTTTATTATAATGCAAAAATTTTATAAATTTCTAATAAATCAAGCCTATTCATTGATGTGTGTGAATATACTAAAGAAAGCGAATACAATGTTTCTTAATTATTGTTTTCTTGAGAAAATATGCAAAATACTTTTTTTGACGATAAAAGGAAATAGAGAATGTTTGCCGAATGTGCTAAAATGACCTTATTAAGGATGTGAAGCGATGGAATTTTTATTGCAGGATGCAATTCTATATATATCGTTTGTAACGACAGCGCTTTGTTTATTAGAAGTTTTCTTCCTTGCTAACATTTCTCGCTTTGTGCGTCAGCAAGCATCAAGCGGTAGACAAAGGGCTTTTGCGTTAGTTGATACGTGTGAAGATAGTGCGAGGAATGTACCGCTATTTTCAATTTTTTATAAATATGGAATGATTCGTTCTGTACGCAGACAAGAATCAAGTGAAGAGAATGATGAGGTCGGTCCGTATACACCAATGTTTCGCTAAATAATTACGAAACATTGGAGGAATGAACATGTTAAAATCATACCGAGCTGTGCTCGTTAGTTTATCATTATTACTTGTTTTTGTTTTATCTGGTTGCAGTAATGCAGCCCCAATTGATGCACATAGTACGGGAATTTGGGATCATTATTTTGTATATCCAATCTCGTTTATGATTCAATTTGTTGCTCATCATATACCGGGAGCTAGCTTCGGGATTGCTATCATTATTATAACGCTCGTTATTCGCTCAGCGATGATTCCATTAGCTGTTTCGCAATATCGTAGCCAAGCGAAAATGAAAAAAATGCAACCTGAATTACAGAAGCTAAAGAAAAAACACGGTGATGTAAGTAAAGATCTAGAAAAACAAAAGCAGTATCAAAAAGAAATGTCAGAACTAATGAAATCAGGCGGTTGGAATCCACTTGCTGGTTGCTGGCCACTATTAATACAAATGCCGATTTTCTCTGCTTTGTATTATGCGATTAGCCGAACAGAAGAGATTCGCACATCTTCGTTTTTATGGGTGAACTTAGGACATGCAGATCCTTATCATATATTACCGATTATTGCAGCGTTAACGACATTTATTCAGATGAAAGTTTTCCAATCGAATAGTACGCCTGGAGAACAAGTACAAATGCTAAAGATGCAGCAAATTATGATGCCGGCAATGATTCTATTTATGGGATTTGCGGCGCCATCAGGACTAGTGTTGTACTGGATAACAGGTAACTTATTTACAATGATGCAAACAATCGTATTAAGAAAAATAATGGAACGTGAAGAGTTACAATTACAAAAGGCTTAGAAAAACACCGCTCGAGATGAGCGGTGTTTTTTTGTTAAGTCGTTAAGGAAATGTTAAGAAACCAACATTACGATAGGCATTGTATACGAAAGTGTACATGCATTAGAAATATGAAGGAGGAAATTTCCTATGAAGAAGAAAACAGTTGGGTATTTAGCGATTGCAGGTGCTTTATCATTCGGAATCATTGGAGGAGTCGGTATTCCGGCATTCGCAGCAACGAATACTCCAGCAGCTGAGCAGTCTACAAAAACGGCGAAAAAAGATTTAGATGACGCTACAAAACAAAAAGTAAAAACAATTATGGATGATACAAAGAAGCAGTTAGAGGAACTAGGTGTTAAGCTTCCAGAAAAAGAAAAACGTAAAGATATGTTTGCGGGATTAGATGATCAAACGAAAGAAAAAGCGAAATCAATTTTAGAGCAAGAGAAATCCGGTAAATTAACACGAGAACAAGCAAAAGAAGAATTAACAAAACTAGGAGTGAAGTTGCCGGAAAAGGGTAAGCGTGGAGACATGTTTGCTAACTTAGATGAACAGGCGAAGGAAAAAGCGAAATCAATTTTAGAGCAAGAGAAATCCGGTAAATTAACACGAGAACAAGCGCAAGAGGAATTAACAAAGTTAGGCGTGAAAATGCCAGAGAAAGGTAAGCGTAAAGATATACTTGCTAACTTAGATGAACAGGCGAAAGAAAAAGCGAAGTCAATCTTTAAACAAGAAAAGTCTGGCGAATTAACGCATGAGCAAGCAAAAGAAGAATTAACAAAACTAGGTGTGAAACTTCCAGAGAAAGAGAAGCATGAAGACATCTTTGCGGGATTAGATGAGGCAACAAAAACAAAAGTAAAAGCGATTTTAGACAATGAAAAGAAACAATTAGAGGCATTGAATGTCGATATTCCGCATCACAAGTTTTTTATGAAAAAAGAAGATAAATAATCGAATTATGTATCTTTCGTGTGGGCAACCGGAAGGTACGTGCGAGGACCGATTTCTATAAGTAGAAATCGGTCCCTTTTAATGATTTAATAAAATTTTTTTCATAGTTAGTATGTATCCAAAGACGCAGTAGAAGATTGCAAAACCGATAAATACTTCTGTATATTGATATTTACCTAATACATAGAAGGAAACAGCCGGTATAATAGCTACCGCTAAAATGCTATAACCAGGATACTTGTGCCTGAACATGATAGCGAATAGAACAGAAAGAAATGTAGCGATGATACAAAAAACAGCAATCATTATTGATGCACCTCCTGTATGGATTATACCATTTTTAGGTAATTAGAGAAGTGACGTAACTTCTGTTATAATATAAGAAGAGAAATATTTCGTATGTTATATAAAAAAATATATTGATTTTTTCTAACAATTCAATATAATGAACAATAACTATAAAATTCGACATCAAGAAGTGATGATGAGGACACGATCAATTTTTTACGATTCTCAGAGAGGGAGGCCTTTGGCTGTGAGCTTCCTAATACGGAAAAATGGATTACCACCTCTGAACTGCAGCAGTGAACGAACATCTAATAATTGCTTGCCGGTAAAAACCGTTATTTAGACTTGAGAAATTGGTGAAGTGTGTCACTTTGCGAATTGAAACAAGGGTGGAACCACGAATACAACACTCGTCCCTTTTTTAGGGAGGAGTGTTTTTTTATTTCATTTTTGCATCACACTAGAATTGGAAGGAGGTAATAACAGTAAATAAGAATCTATAAAAAACTATAAAAATTTACAATTACAGGTTTTATATTTTACAGAATTCAACCTATAATATTTTCAGGTGATGAAAAGGGGGGAAAAGGATGAAAACAACACGTACTTGTAAAATCAATTCTATTACAAAAGAACAAACGGAAGATTTAATTACTTTGATCCGTACGTTCGAAAGTGCAAAACGATATAGTTTTAATCGTTTGATTGAGGGCGAAAACGAGAAAGAATTGATAAAAAAACTACAACCTAAATATTTGTTAAGTAAACGTTTTTGTGAAGATGCGATTTTACAAGCGCAAACGATCCTTTTCTCTCAAAAAGAACTTCTTCCTGTTTACCTAGAAAACAATCAAAAAAAGTTAGAAAAGACGTTACAAAAAATAGATGATTATGAACGCGGCAAAAAAAGACCTAAACAAGTTTCATTAGAAACTTGTTTAATTGGTTTAAGAAAACGAAAACAAAAATTAGAACAAAGAATTGAAACGTATGCAAAACATATTAAAAATAAAACATTACCTCCTATTATTTTTGGTGGGCGGAAAAATTTCTATGAAAGAATGAAAAATAAGATATCCAATCAAGAATGGAAAGATTTGAGGACACGACAATTATATTCTCGCGGAGATAAAAGTAAAAAAGGGAATTTGAACATGCGCATTACAGTTGATGATTGCGGGCAAGGATGGTTAGAAATTGCAAATCCATTAGGACGAACAAATGGAAAAACAAAAAGCCCCCGAATCAAAGTTCCGATTATCATTCCATATCATTTTTATCATCAAATCACAAATGTCGTTATGGGAAAGCAAATCGGTGTAAATCCAAAAGGAAAACCGATTATAGAGCATCAAAAATATAGTGTAGAAATCATTCGTAAACAAAATGAATTTTATGTAAATATTACGTTTGATGAAACAGAAATAGGTCGTGTACTAGATTTCAAGGAAACACCACAATCAGATGTAATTGCAGGAATTGATGTAAATCCGGACCGCATTGCAGTTAGTTTATGTACAAAACAAGGTAATTTTAAAGGTTCAAAAATTTTTTATCTACACAATCTGAATACGTTTTCAACAAACAAACGCGCAACGATAATTGGACAAATCGTACAACAAATTAAAACATGGTTATTGGAAAACAATGTAGGTGGAATTGTTTTAGAAGATTTAAAGTTTCAACAATCTCATGATACTGATAAATACAGTAATCGTAATTTCCATCAATTTACGTATAAAAAGATGTTGAACAGTTTAATTCGTATGTCTCTTCGTAACGGATTTTCTGTTAAAACAGTAAACCCCGCTTATACAAGTGTGATTGGAAAATTAAAATACAGTAAAAATTTCGGTATTAGCGTTCATGAAGCAGCCGCATTTGCGATCGCAAGACGTGGATTAGAATTGCAAGAACAAGTACCACAAGAGATTATATTATTATTAAAAAACCAAATTACAACAAAACTGCGTATTCTTGTTGCTTCCATGGAAGAAAGTAAAAAGAATACGCAAAAAGTATATAAAAAATGGTTACAAACAATTCAAACGTGGAAAGAATATCACAATTGGAAATTGTGGAGCATTCTTCATAAAACTGTTTATATGAGCAATCAACAATTCGTATTTAAAATTTAAATGAGAAGGGGGGTACTGGTTTATTTCTTATAACCTCTTGCATACTACTGACTTGGATGAATGGTAGTATGCAAGGACAGATCGTTCCTAACAGGAACCTGCCGTCATTCTTTCACAATAGGTGGATGAAAAGGTCACAACCCTTACGGACAGGAAAAAGGTGAGATTCCTTTTCGGTAGTTGGCATTTGACTTGGTTCGCCAACAATTTATAGATTTTTATAAGAATTTTAAACCAGGATACGCAGCATGCATCATCATGATGAGAAGAACAAAATTGGTTTAACGGTAGCACTTTCTATCGTAGTAGGAACGATTATTGGATCTGGTGTGTTTATGAAACCAGGGAGCGTATTAGATTACTCAGGGAGTTCTAATATGGCCATTCTTGCTTGGGTAATTGGTGGTCTGTTGACGCTAGCAAGTGGTTTAACAGTAGCTGAAATTGGAGCGCAAATCCCGAAAAATGGTGGGTTGTATACGTATTTAGAGGAGATTTACGGAAGTTTTTGGGGATATTTATCAGGCTGGATGCAAACGATTGTTTATGGACCAGCTATTATTGGAACATTAGGATTGTACTTTAGTTCTTTAATGATTAACTTCTTCTATTTAGATAAAGTATGGAATTTACCAATTGCAATTGGAACAGTTGTGTTCCTTGGCGTTGTAAATAGTATGGGAACAAAATACGGAGGTATCGTCCAAACAGTTACGACAATCGGGAAAATGATTCCGATCGTATTAATCGTCATGCTAGGTTTTTGGAAAGGAAATAGCGATATCTTTAACGTAGTTGTGCCGATATCAGAAAATCAAAGTATCGGGATGGCAATTTTAGCAACGTTATTTGCTTATGACGGCTGGATTCTACTTGCTTCGATTGGCGGAGAAATGAAGAATCCAACAAAGTTATTACCGAAAGCCATGACAGTTGGGATTTTAATTGTAACAGCTGCTTACGTACTAATTAACTTAGCGTTATTAAATGTATTACCAGCAACGCAAATTGTAGAACTTGGAGAAAATGCCACAGCGACAGCTGCGGGCATGTTACTTGGAGAATATGGCGGGAAAATTATTAGTATCGGTATTATCGTTTCTATTTTCGGTTGTTTAAATGGAAAGATTTTAACGTTCCCACGTATCCCGATGTCGATGGCAGAGCGTGGACAACTTCCATTTGCTAAGTTTATTGCAAAGGAAAGTCCAAGATTTAAAACACCAGCAAATGCGATTACTGTTGAAATCATTTTAGGAATTATTTTAATGATTATTAGTGATCCGAATAAGCTATCTGAGATTTCCGTATTCATTATTTATATTTTCTACGTAATGACGTTTATTGGTGTCTTCATTTTAAGAAAACGTAATAAGAATAAAGAGCGTGCATACAGTGTACCGTTATTCCCAATCGTACCAATCGTTGCGATTTTAGGTTCGCTCTTTGTAATTGGTAGTGCAATTATCAATGATCCGGTAAGTTGTTTCTTATCAATTGGAATTGTCTTTACTGGACTGCCGGTATATTGGTATTTAAATAAGAAGAATAAAACTGAAGTGTCATGATTGAAGGGTAGGCGTATAATACGCCTACCTTTTTTACTGTAAAAAAATTGTACTTGTGTTCAACTTCTATTTTGGTTACTATAGTCGTAGTAACCAAAATAGAAAGCGTGGGGAAAGACTTGAATTTTCGTGTGTATATTTTAGCTATCGCGGCTTTTGTAGTCGGAACGGTTGAGCTAATTATAGGAGGAACGCTCGATTTAGTTGCCAATGATTTAGGAGTATCTATTAGTGCAGCTGGTCAGCTTATAACAATATTTTCAGTAGTATTTGCTTTATCAGGTCCGGTTTTATTAGCGTTAACAGGGAAGTTTGAAAGAAAGAAATTGTATATTGGGGCATTATCAATTTTCTTAATCGGAAATATTATTTCGGCATTTAGTGTGAATTACGGGATGTTAATGTTCTCAAGGGTTGTTTGTGCGGCGAGTGGTTCGCTTATTATTGCACTTTCAGTAACACTTGCTTCTAGCGTTGTAGAACCGCATTTTCGTGCGCGTGCAATTGGAATCATTTTTATGGGGATTAGTGGCTCACTTGTACTTGGAGTACCACTCGGCCTTGTACTCGGAAATGCATATGGATGGCGTGCACCATTTGTACTTATTTCGATCTTAACAGTGATGGCAATCGCATGTATTTCATTATTCTTAACGAAAGTACCACCGACATCAGTGTTATCGATAAGAGAGCAAATTGCTACGTTAAAAGATAAAAAAATTGTCAGTGCACAGTTAACATCATTCTTATTTTTAACGGGTCATTTAACATTATATGCATATTTAACACCATTTTTAAAAGATGTGATGCACGTAGAAGCGAATTGGATTAGTGTATTTTACTTCATTTTCGGAATTGCAGCGGTACTTGGAGGAGGCCTTGGGGGCTTGCTTGCTGATAAATGGGGATCGAAGAAAAGTATTATTTCCATCATTATTGTATTTGCATGTGCAATTTTTATGTTGCCAATGATGACATTCTCATTCCCACTGTTCATTATTATGATGGGACTTTGGAGTATGCTGAGCTGGGCTATTTCGCCAGCACAACAAAATTATTTAATTGAAATTGCACCAGAATCAGCTGGTATTCAGCAAAGTTTAAATAACTCTGCACTTCACTTAGGAATTGCGCTCGGTTCAACAATAGGCGGAGTTGTTATTGAGAAATCATCTGTTATATATAATGCTTGGGTAGGTGGCGGCTTTATTATATTAGCACTGCTTTGTGCGATTTTCTCGATTACGAGAGGACGTTCTGCTCAGTTAGCAAAGGAAGAATCTATCGTTTGATAGGTTCTTTTTTGTTTGTAAAATTTTGCAGGTTTTAGTAGAAAGGTGGAGAATTTGTATGTAGCGAGGTGATGGGTAAATGATGTTTAATTTCTCGATATTCGGTATAATACTTGCACTATTGCCGATAGTTGCAGTTGTTTTTGTATTAGGATGGATTCGTGTCATCTATCAAAATTCCGAGAAACAAGTGGAGCAAAATGAGAAAATTATTGAGCTGTTGATGGAGATAAAAGAAAAAGATAAGTAACATGTATTCGTTTGAAATTTGTTTCTGGTAAGTAAAAAAGGCACTTATAAAGTGCCTTTTTATTATTTTTAAAAATTTTAAATATGTAACATTCATTTGTCAATAGTAGCAGGAGAACAAACAATTGTAATGTTGCTTATTACTTTGAAACTTTCTCAATAATTCGACAAGATACTACAAAAAAACCACCTATTCTCTTTTTTTCACTATAAGTACAATGAAACAGTAAGATTGCTTCATGTAGAAATTTATATATGGTGGTGGAGAGAATGAAACGAAAGATGGTAGGGAAATGGTTTAGTTTTTTAAGTGCTCTTATTATTTTATTAGGAATTGCAATGCCACAAGTAAAGGCAGAAGTAATGAACAGAGAAACATATAAAATGGATTGGAGTTATAGTAATTCGAAACATCGTGAAATAAAGACAGAAATAATTAAAACGGCTTCGGGTAGTATTGCGTATTGTTTAACACCTGATTTGCGTTCTCCAAATGGAGATGATTTGCCTGAAATGGGGAAAACATCTGATGCCGTATATCGTGTTTTATTAAATGGATACCCTCAAAAAAGTCCATCTGAATTAGGTGTAGCGACAACGGAAGAAGCGCATTATGCTACACAATTAGCAGTATGGATTGCAGCAAATGAATTAACGGTAGAAGATTTAGTGGCAAAAAATGAACGAGTACATAATCTTATGGAGCGTTTAGTAGAGGATTCAAAAAAAGAAACTGGATCACAAGATGTATTCTTTAAAGTTAATCCTGTAGATTCACAAACTGCTACACAAAAAGGTGATTATTTAGAAACAGGATTTTATGTAGTGCAAACAAATGCGGTTTCTGGCTCTTATACAATTCTTCCTGAAAATGCTCCTAAAGGACTTCGAATTGTAAATGAAAATGGAGAAGAGAAAAGTACGTTATTAATTGGCGAAAAATTCAAAATCTTAATCCCGAAAGATACGAGTAGTGGTAATTTTAAAATGAAAGTGAAGTCTACTTTAACAAATTTACAAGCAATAGCTTTTAAAGGATCAGAAAAAGTTCAAAATACAACGGTATTGTTACAAAGAAATAGTGAGAAAATCAGTACAGATTTAGTTGTAAATTGGGAATCAGTAGGCTCTTTAAAGATTATGAAATTAGGAGAAAAAAAGGAATTATTAAAAGGGGCGGTGTTTGAAGTTTCTAATGAAAACTTTAAACAAAATGTTACGACTAATGATAAGGGGATTGCGGAGTTAGGTAATCTTCCAATCGGTATATATGGCGTCAAAGAAATTCAAGCGCCAGCTGGATATGTGTTAGATGGAAGTGTTAAAAAAATTGAAGTGAAAACTGGTGAAACTGCTCTATTAGAGTGGAAAAATGAAAATATAAAAGGTGAATTAGAAATAACGAAAGTAGATGTAGCGGATGGAAATACGAAACTGCCGAACGCAGAATTTACAATCTACAACGAACAAGGAAAAGAAGTAGTAAAAGGGAAAACGGATGAAAAAGGTGTAGCGAAATTTAAACTACCATACGGAAAATACACGTATAAAGAAACAATAGCACCGAATGGATATGTAATAAATGAAGAGACGTTCGCATTTGAAATAAAAGAGAATGGAGAAATTATTAAACATATCGTTCAAGATAAGAAGGTAGAAGGTGAGTTAGAAATAACGAAAGTAGATGTAGCGGATGGGAATACAAAATTACCGAACGCAGAATTTACAATCTACAACGAACAAGGA
>NZ_JAYJLO010000021.1:0-22293 GCF_051948935.1 Bacillus sp. Brlt_9
AAAAATTAAGTTTAAAGTTTATGGCTCAAATTTTCGGGCTTTCTCATTTGATCGCTGCTGTGGTATTAGCGATACTTTATTTTAACAACCATAGTACAATTCCTGTTCATTACGTCCTGTACTATGTAGTAGGCGTTTTATTTTTCACAATGTTGTTTGGATTAAACATTGTAAAAAAACTATAAATTCTTATTGATTCCCCCTGAACATATGTTCTGTTTTATGACCTAATTATATAACAGTAGGGGAATTGCGTGCAAGTATATTTTTTACAAAAAAGGGAAGCAACCCCTCGTTTGCTTCCCTTTTTTTATTATTTTACAAAAGCACAAACTGCACCTGCGCCACTGAAGCAGCCCATTGCTACTAAAGCACCGCAAATTAACGAACATACTGGTTGCGCAGGACCCATTACTACACAGCCCGCAACACAGCTACCAATTGAAGCTCCCATACCAGCACTACAAATAGCACTTACTAAAGCACGGCATTGAGCATTTGAAATGAAAGCTCCAACTTCATTTTGCTCAAAAATTTGATCTTCAATCTTCCCATCTTTTTCGAATTTAACTTCTGCTTTACCGTTTGCTAATGCAACGTTAGAATAAGCAGATTCTTCTTTTGGATGAGATAAGAATGTTACTTCCCCAACTTCTTTACCATCTTTAAGGATGTTGTGAGAAGCTACGTAGATTGTAACGTCTTCGTTGCCATCTTTGAAGTCATATTGTTTAACATAAGTTTGTTCTTCATCAACTGTATAGCCTTGTTGCTTACGTTGTTCCACTAATTCTTTAAATGATTTATTTCCTTTTGCTTTGTTTAAAACCTCAGCAAATTTTGGATTATTTTTACCAAATTCTAAAGTCTGAATGTCTTTTAAGTTCATAATTGTTAGTCTCCTTTTATTGTTTATTTATTAAGAACCGATTTTGCTACATACTGTTGCTGCACCTAAGAAGCAACCGCCACCAAGTAAGATTCCGCATAATGCGCTACATACTACGAATCCTGGGCCAGTTGTGATACAGAACTCAACACAAGCAGCAGCTGAACCTAGTACACCACGACCACAGATCATAGTTACGATAGAGATACAAGTGTTACGGCTAAGAGCTGCCTGAACATCTTCAGTTAATTCCGGATTTACTTCTACAGGAGCAGATTTGATTTTTCCATCTTCTAAGAAAGATAGTTCAAATTTGTTTCCTTCGATATGTAAATCAGAAATTGCACCTTCTTCGTTTGTGTACTTGTAATATGCAAGGTTACCTACTTCTTTGTTATCCTTTTTAAGTTTGTAAGAAACCACTGTTGCTAGTGTAAGGTTATCCGGAGATTGGATTTGGTGAACTTCCGGAGTTTCCTCTACTTGATAGCCAGCATCTTTGCGAGCTTTTGTTAATGTAGCGAAATCTTTATTTTCTTTCGCAGCTTTTAACGTGTCTTGAAATCCGTTTTCTTCTTTTTTTAATGTTTTAAGTTGTAATTCAGCCATTTAAAACGACCTCCCTTTGATTTTGCAGTTATTCACCGCTTGTCTTATAAGGTGGAGAAAATATCGAAGAAAACAAATGAATAAAATATTTTTTAAATTTGTTTTGAGTTTTTTCATTTCTAACACCTTCTTTTCACCTAAATAGAAAAGGAGGTTTTTCAAATGAATAACGAGGTCATTGTACCGAAGGTATTAAAAGGAACTTACGAAAAACGAAATTACGGAATAGGTGTTATCAATGCAGAAGCATATTGGGAAGAAGGCTATAAAGGGCAAGGAGTAAATATCGCTGTAATCGATTCTGGTTGCGACTTTCACGAGGAATTAAATCGAAATATTATCGACGTTTACAACCTAACCACAGATGATAATAGCTCCCCTAACGTAGCAACAGATTACTACGGCCACGGAACTCACGTTGCAGGAATCATAGCAGCAACAAACGATTACCACAAAATCGGTATCGCACCTGAAGCAAATCTAATTATCATTAAAGTAATAAATGCGAACGGCGGTAGTAACTTTCAAACGTTAATCCGAGGAATTAATCTTGCATTAAGTTGGAGAGGGAAAAACGGAGAAAAAATCGACATCATCAACTTATCACTAGGCAGTAAAAAAGAGAGCGAAGAATTACGAAAAGCAATTGAACACGCTACTCAACACAATATTTTTGTTGTTACAGCAGCCGGTAATGAAGGTGATGGAAATGAAGAAACAGACGAAAAGTCTTATCCTGGATACTACGAAGAAGTCATTCAAATTGGCGCAAGTGATGAAGAATTCAGGATCGCACCATTCAGCAATACAAATAATACAATTGATTATTTAGCTCCAGGTGATTTGATATTTTCTACTTATCAAAATAATACCTATGAAACACTTTCTGGAACATCAATGGCAGCACCTCACGCAAGCGGAGCAATTGCATTGCTATTAAGCTACTACAAAGCAAATAACATTGAGTACAACCGAGAAATTATTGATTTATGTCTATCTTTAAACGCAATTGAACTCGCAGGACATAGTTCAAAAGGTCAAGGTAAAGGGGTTATCCATTTACACAAGATGGCGGGTGAGGGGAATGGATCTTAACGATTATGAAAACTTAATCAGTAATCTAGGATTTCCGATTGCTATAACTACTTACCTAATACTGCACCTTACTCTCAAAAAGCGAAAAAAGAAAAAGAAGAAATAAAAAAAGGTGCTCCTATTATAGGAGCACCTTTTTTCGGGGTAATGTATTGAATGGCAAAGGCGATAGCCGGAGTCGAACCGACAGTCAAGGTTTTGCGGACCTTTTGCATTTCCTGATTAGCTATATCGCCACGATATCTTGTTTTAAAAGGTGGCAGCCGGAGTCGAACCGGCGCTCAAGGTTTTGCAGACCTATGCCTTGCCGCTTGGCTATGCCACCATAAAAAGTTGCTTATAACTATATAGGTGAAACGAAAATCGAAAAAAACAAATAAAAATTAAAAATTTTTTTGAATTTATTTGTTTTTTAGGATTTCTCTTTCACCTTGTACTATATAGACAATTTTTTAAGGGGGATTTGTAATGCCATATTCAATGACAGTATATTCAATGCAAGGTTGCGCTCCGTGTACCGAATTTAAAGAATACCTAGATAGATTAGGTGCTAATTATCTTGTAAAAGATGTAACAAACGACACAGAGGCTCAAAAGGAGTTTCGTGAAAATGGTTTTATATATACACCAACCTCTATCATCGAAGTTGACGGAGAAAAATACACCATTATTGGTGCAAACAAGCAAAAAATCGAAGAACTTCTTGGGATTCAATCGGAACAAAAAGCATAAAAGACTTGGTATCTACCAAGTCTTTTTTATTTGCACAATGGTATGGCCCAGCCAAAACAAGCAAGAATTTGTAAATAAGTACTATAATCTTCATTTCTATTTTGATAAACACAATTCACAAGTTCTTTATCACAGCATCTATTATTTCTATCTGATCCATAGCAACTATCGTGATTTCTACAGCAGCCATCTATCTTATTTATTAGTTCCCCACCACCATCAATTGCATCAGTACCATCACCGCACCGACGACCACAGTGGTTATATTTTATGCCGTATTGATCGTGGATACAAAAATCAATTAGGGAATTCGCGCGAATGCCATTTTCGGGATCAAAGTCCTGGTCAATTGGTACATTTAGCTTGAATTCTAAATCTGTTTCTCTGATCCCCCGCGTAAAAACCGGTTCTACTTCCCCATTTTGTACACGTATACCTTTAGTAACATTATTTTGTACGATAAAGCCGTTAAACACCTCCGTCACAGCCTTAATACTCTTCGACTCGATATAATCTACTATAACGTCATTATTAGGCGTAGAAAGCGAAATAACACGGCTCACGACATCATTCGAATCATAATCAACTGTAATGTACTCATAGCAATGATGTATACTTAGATTATTTTCTTCAAATCTCTTTTGATTTTTTAATTCAGAAATAATACTTTGATATGATTTTTTTCTTTGTAATGCCTCCAAATGCAATTGAATAATCTCAGGGTTATTTACAAGTTTTCCAACCAAACGTACCATACAGATCCCTCCCTATTTTTAAAAAAGCAAGATATAGAAAGTTGTATCTCGGTAAGGGGGGAACCCATTTTCTATATCTTGCTTTATTACTTAATAGGTGAAAAGAATCAGATAAAACTAAAATAAATTCTAAAAAAATATAAATCCTTTGCGTTTTCCCCTAATTCTTTCACCTAATATGAAAAAGGGGATTTTAAGGGGGATGTATGTATGAGCAAAAATGTACTTGAGAAAGATATACAAAAATATAATCAAATGAAGATTGATTTACTGAAAATGTCTAAGTGTATTGAGTGTTGCGAACAAGAGAACGAAAGAGCAATGTACCAAAACGTTACTATTGAGTATTCCAAAGAATTAAAGCAACTTCAGAAGTCTTTAGAAGCGACCTATGGTGTTAAATTATGTAGTTGTTGCAAAGTAGAGGGATAATGCAAGCAATCATCACTAAAAAGGTATATAATGAATAAAAGTTATATATGTCTCCCATAGCGACTTTAGATAGTGAGGTGCTAGTATTATGAATCAAACAAAAATCAAAGAACTTCCTACAACCGTTCAACACGTACTTAAAGTAATGCGAGGCGAAGAGAGCTTAAAACCACGAAAAGCGATCAAGCCAGTAGACTTTCATTCTTATAAAGCTGAAGAGATATTCCCGAATAGTCCTGAAATGCAAAGATACTTTAATAATCAAAAGAAACTTAAAACCGTACGATAGCAAAACCACCAAGATTATTTTATTTGGTGGTTTTACTATTTTTTCACACGTAAAAAAGAACAGAAGTAATTCTGTTCTTTTATTTATGCTTCTATATCGATTTTTATAACACTCGGAATCAAACCACTTCCCATTATTTCACGAAGCGTTTCAATTACAGTATTATATGGAATCTTTTCTTTATGTACTAATGCAAGAGTAGTAAATTCATAGTCTTCACGATAAGACTCAAGTATCATAATTTCATCCATCTTCTTCAACAGTTCGTAACCTTCATTCGCCGAAATGTTGATATGAGCCGATTTTCTGCGTTCTACAATTATGGATTCAATTAATTCTTTGAAATCCTCCCTTGTTCGAAAACCATTGCCATACTCATTCCAAATCATATGTAAATCATACAAATGCCTTGAATTTCTGTTTGTTTCTTGCTTTTCGACGTAATCCGCAATAGCAAAAACCTTATCAATAAAAGTTCGCTCTACCCCTTGAACTTTTACCGGATAAGGTTCTAGTTCATATTCTTTAATTACATCAAATCGCTCATTCATAGCGAAATATTCAGCAATATAATTACTTGCTAATTGATCATCACAAGGAAACGGCAAATATCGTGCTGAAGTTTCAACCAATAAGTGACCTCTTAACTCTTCACCATAACCCTCAGTAGCCGACTCGTAATCAACCTCGTATTTAATTAAATCGTGGCCCGACATAATTTTATCACCATTAAGCAATGTCAAACCAGCATCTTTAATAGCTTCTATAATCTCTTCCTTCAGTTTCTTCTTTTCTTTTCTATTCGGTGTCTTTTCCTCACTATAAGTGATATCAATATCTTCAGAAAAACGATGAATCACACCAAAACACTTTGATAGAGATGTCCCCCCTTTGAATACAATATGTGGAATCCTATCAATTATCTTTTTAAGTAAGAACGAAACATAATAGTCTTTTTCTACTTGTTTTTCTGGAATACCCATTTCGTCTGCTACAACCATAACGGTTCTAGCAAAAAGTTCCTTGTCTTCGTGTAATCTCATTGTATAATCCACTCCCATAGAATTTATCCGTTTGTTTATACAATTGCACGTACTGAGCAAGCTCTGTAGCCTCAATTTGTACATCCATTACGTAATCCGCTATCTTCGGCTTAGCTTCCTCAAGAGATAAATCACTAACTCTATCGAAGTCAACCAACAATTCTAGGATCTGTAGAATTTTATAATTATAATCATTTATCTCGGTTTTTGCTTTGCGTAAAGCAACTTCCCTTTTATTAAACACTACAGTTCTCTTAGGTTGACTCTCTACTTCAGTGACAATCTCTACTGTACTAGGAACTTGAGTAGTTAATCTTATATCATTTGCAAAGCTTAACCCAGTTTCGAATCCAATTCGTTTCTCACCCTTGAACACATACTTCTTTTTAATAATTTTATTAACACTAATAACTGGTTTATTGAAAATTGAATTCATACTATTTTTACTCGGAATAAAGTATATCCCCTGTTTGTATTCATATCTTTCAATTTTATTATTATCAGTCAATCTTTTTAAATATTGTCGTAGTGTATTCTTGTTCATTCTCAATTCTTTTGATAAATCTGATGAGAAAATTGGCTCATCATAACCGTATCGCTTTAACAAATAGCTATAAAAGTCCACTACCTACACCTCCTGTTAACGTATTGTAACACATTTATTATCAATAATAATAAATCCGTTACAAAATGGCAAAAATTATGTGTTACACCTGTTTCACCGTACTCTAATTCATATTTTTATTATTGTTTCCTAATTCGCATTTTTTCTTCACTCCATATATTTCTTTTCACTGAAGAAATTAGCCCATATAAAAAAGAACACTATATATAGTGTTCTTTTTATTTTTTAAATGTTGATATTAATGTTGGTGCTGCACTTCTACTTCTGCACCTTCGATACCTTCGATATATTTTGAAGCAATACCCTGCATTTCCGCTAGATCTGATTCAATTTCTTGTTGTCTTTCTTTATATTCTTCAGCTGTAAATTTTTTAGACCCTTCACAAAACTCTTTCCCATTAGGTTTAGTCAAAGCCAGCGTAATAGCAAGGTTTTGAATGATTTGCTGATAGGTTTTCGTTTTGTAAATCAGCTCATCTAATTTTTCAGTTGCTTGCAACGCAAACATTGGAGCAATAACAATATCCGGACCTTTTTTGAGTGAAACATTGAATACCAAAACAGCTGCATAATACAACGTAGCAAATTCGTCTCGTTCTAAAGGTTTATTAAACATAACCTTATTTTTTAATTCATCAAAGAAAGCTACATTTCCAGGATTTTTTGGTACAAGATTAATGATTTCAACGATATCTCGTTCATATTTCTTCAGCTTCCATATTTTCATTTTTCATTCTCCCTTATATAACGATTTTTAATCTGACAATATTTTTATAATATTCTTATTTATACCAACAGTAAAGAAAAGATCTGATATTTTAAGTGGGTATTACAATAAGAATACATAGAATACTAGAGTAATATAATGTTGTATTACAAAGTTTACATATATATTATAAAGATAACACAAATAACAAAGAGGTGCTTTTATGTCTGAAGAAAAAAAAGTTAAGCAAACCACAGTACGTTATTTTGAAGAAGACCTGTCCACAATTGCCGATTTAGCCAAGCAATTAGACGTCTCACAAGCCGAATTAATTAGCATATGGCGTAAGTCCTACGAACGCCTAAAACTCGAAGAGAACAGCTCTCAGGGCGAAAATTTAAAGACGTTACGCGCTTATACTGATAAGATCGTTACTCTTTTTACATCAATGGCCGAAGCAACTGAAGAAAACGTTCTAAACGAACAAAACAAAGCAATAGATTCTGAAAGACGGTACGAAGAACAAGTTGTTAAAACAAATAAAGTGAAAACTGAATCAGAAGAAAAACTTAAAGAACAAGAGAAAGAGGTAAAACGCCTACAAAAAGAACTCGATAAATATAAAGCATTCGAAGAAACAATTGAAGGGCGTATAAGCGATAAAGACCAAATCATTCAATCGAAGGATACAAATATCCTTTCTCTTACTGAAGAATTAATGGAATTACGAACAGAAAATAAAGAACTACAGAAAACGAAAGAAAAAGAGGGAGAGTTTCTAGAGAAAATCTCCGCTTTAAAAGAATCTTTAAAAGAAAAAGACTTTGATAAACAACAGGCCCTACTCGATTTAAGGGAAGAACTTCAAGCGAAGCACGAGCGCCGCGTTCAAGATTTACTCGATAAACAAAGCGATAAAGAAGATAAAATCAGGAATACACTTGAGGAACGAATGCGCGTAGAAATAGCTAGAATCCGTGAAGAACATAGCAAAGACATCACGCGAATCCGCGAAGAACACGCTAAGGAAGCCGATAAGCTACAGAAAGAACACGAGAAGGAAATCGAGCGGATACATAAGGAATCGAGCGCTGCACTTGATCGTATGCGCCAAGAACACGCCAACGAAATTAAAGCATTAAACGAAGACAAAAATAAATAAAACAGGGTTGGAAATATTCCACCCCTGTTCAGTAGCACTTTGTAATCAAAGATGTATTGTTGTATAATAAATCTATCATTTCTTATGTCATAACGAGCTTTCCAACGCGACTTTGATATAAGTAAGTTTCCAAAAAAGCACCCCTCGGAAAAGGGGTGCTTTTTATTTAAAACGGAAGCTTTTTCATAGCATCTTCCGCTTTTTGTTTAGCTATTTCGATTCTCTTTTGATCCTCTTTACTAGTTACTTCTTTCACTTCTTGTTTTGGTTCTTCCGTATTCTCAACCTTTTCAACAACTACTTCTTTAACTTCAGTAGTAGCCGCTTGCTCATTATTTTGTTGAGGAATATTTGCAATTTGATTTAATTGAGCAACTACATCATCCACTTTTACGTGATTTAATTGCATTTGTTGACCATTATTCCCGTTTGCCGATACCAATAATTGAGTTAAAAGTTGAATAATAAGCTGATTTGAACCGGAGGCATTTTGTAGCAACTGAAGGATTTGTTCATTCACTTTACTTTGGTTTTCTTCCTCCATTTGCATATCAATACCCTTTTTCAAAACCTCCGTAGTAGAACGGTCTCTTAAATACTCAATTTTCTTTATATCATCAGGATTTTTTGTGCTAAGCGTTAACGTGTAAAACGCTCTATCCTTATTTTTTTCATTCTTAGTTTTACCAACACTACCTTTCGCCATCTAGATCACCCTTTCTATACTAGGAAGGAAGACCTAAACGCCTTAGGTCTTCATTAATTAACATTTAGTTTTTGTATTTTTTCACACAAACTTTATAGAAACCACGAGCATTTGTTGCTTGACTGTTCGGAAGGAATTTAAACGTCTTAATATGCTCTGGATTACTTTCAAATTTTTCTTTTAAGAAGTTTGAGATATATTCCTTCATAATCATCGTTCCGCCACCTACAAAGCGACACTGAGTGATTAGCATCCCTTTAAATGGTGCTTTTGTGATCGCACCAATTAACTGTCTTGCATATTGGTTAAGGATTTCATTTCTTTCATCCGTAACATCAGCTTTTTCATTATTAATTTTTAAAGTACCGCCTTGTCTAAGTTGTTTCTCAACACCCAAGATTTCAACGCTTGCAAATGCCGGATTTTTCGCGACAGCACTATCCATCGCTTTCACCCATTGCGCTTCCATCCCTGGTAATTCTTTTGATTTATTAGGAATCACCGTGTAATCAACTACTGTTTTGATATCACAAGTACCAAATCCAAGGTCAAAGTACAATATAGTAGACTGCTGATCTTCGTCTTCGCTTGCTGTTTCTTTTAAGAATTCTTCGTTAAGCTCCCCTGCATCAGTTAAAAAATCATTATAGAATGAAGCATCCCCCTGCGGAACGATTGTTACATCATTTACTCGAATACTTCTATCATTGATTACGAAAGTCTTAGTTAACGCTTTTTGCATTTCTTCTTTCAATTGTTCATCACGACTATGATTAGTTGGTAACCCTGTAACAACATAAATAGGCGCACCAGAGAATTGTTCCTCTTCTAATTGGCGATAAATAGCGATCATATTCGCTGCAAGCCAATCTAAACTTGTATATTTTCCTTTATCATCATCTGAAAAGTAAATTTGTTCATCCGAAGTAAGAGTTTGTCCCACTTTAAAGTACTTTGGTTTCTCTACTCCCGTTTGAAATTTAAACACTTCAGCCTTTGCTTCTGAATCTTGATTTTCATATTCAGCTTCTGATACAGGTCTTAGTGTATTTAAGTATGTATCAACTTCACCATTTGCAACATTACTTGTTGCCTTTACATAACCGTTCGAAGCTTCCATTCCAATGTAATAACTTTTTGCCATAATAAGATTCCTCCTAAATTTTGATAAGTAAGTTTCCATTACTACAGTAAATAACATTAACATTTAATGTTTTTAATGTTTATTTAATGTTTATTTAATGTAAGTATTGCTAGTATACAACAACATCCAAAACAGAACAACACCCAAGGGATTATTTTTAATGTTTATTTAATGTTATTTAATGTTTATTTAATGTTTTACCAAATAAAAAAGGCCCTTTCGGACCTTTTAAGTATACAACTACTTAAACAGTCTTCCGAAAAAGCCTTTTTTCTCATTCGAAATGCTATCAATTTTGGATTCCATCTTTTGATATAGATCAAGCATCTGTTGTTTTGATTCTTCTCGTTCTTTTTGTAGTTGCTTTTGCATCTCTTCGATCAGCTTGTCTTTATCTTTTTCACGCTCTTGATAAATTTTATGAATCTCAATGTTCTGTTCAAAGATTTTTTCAGTCGTATCCATAAGATAATTAATCTGTTCTTTTGATGGCAAATTTGCAATTTGTTCCGATATATATCGTATCGCTTGTTGGGTATCTGTCGCCTGAATACCGTCTGAAACGTTGGTATTATCAGGTGATAAGTTACTTGTCGCCTCGATACGTCGTTGCACCACAGCCCTAGCCGCTAAGTCTACACTCATTTTTACTTCTTCTCTAAATCGGATATATTCAAGCATAGCGGCTTCATCTTCAGGAGCAAAGTATCGGGCACCGTTCGGATCTTTTGTAAATTGATAACCGTGTTTCTCCAAGTCTTGGCTATACTTACGTATGGTTGACTCCGGTTTCTTCAAGTTCTTCGCTATGTCTTTTGTTTTTACACGATTATGGACGGATATATCGCTTTGGTTATCGCTATAGTTATCGCTCACGTTATCACCTCTTTCTACTAATTAAACGATATATCGCCTAAACCCTTCAAGTAAATGGTCAATATATTTTTTTATACTTTAAATACGGTAAGTGAAATTATTAACTACCGCGCTTCGGTTGCTGGCATATAAAAAGAGTGTACAATCTCACGATTCTACACTCTTTTTATATGATTCGTTCACTATTTCTTATATACCGCTGTTATATCAGTTCTGTTATGGCCAAGTACTTGCGACAAGTATAGATTTTTTATGTAATCAATCCGTTTTTCCATCAATTCTTCTTTTACATACTTGTGCTGTCTTACTATATTCCCGTTCTCATCTTTATTTACCAACACAGGATAACGAGTTCCGTCTCTCTTTTGTTTGTATATAATTTTGCCGTTCTTATCTCTCTTTGGAAACTTCTTTTCTATGATTGGATTTAAGCGGGGATCTACGTTAACGTGGTCCATTATTTGATTTACTAGTTTCTCTTTATCGGTTAATCCTTGTTTTAACTCTTTTTCCATCTTTCTTTGGTGAAATTGTACAGTACTTCTTCTAAAATCGTGAACACCGCTGTACTTTGTATTGCCTTGTCGCGCACACTCTTTAATAAAGGCTCTTACATCATCCGCATCCATACGACTTCCCCATATGCGCTCATTTTCGTCTTTATGAAGGTTTAAATCACGTATTTGACCAAGCAATTGCATCGTTTTTGGATTAACCGGAACAAAGCGCGGTCTACTTCCCTTAGTCATATTCGGATCAGTGAGATAAATCCTATTATTTTCAAAATCTAGGTTTTGCCATTTGATTTTCAAAAATTCATCCATACGAGGACCGGAAAATCCGAATACTTCAACGGCTGCACGATGTAACGGTGAAAAATTTTCTTCCGCTTTTTTAGCTAAAACTTGAACATCCTTAATCGTATAGCCACCTTTTTTCCCTCTTCGATACTCGTCAGAGTTATATTCCGGTACTAATTCCTGGGCTCGTGCTGAAGCTAGTTTATTAAACGATTTTAAGCCCTCATTTACCCCGAATTCGCCCATCTTTTTAATGGCTGACATATATGCTCCGATTGTCTTTGGCGAGCTGTTATCGGCGATATGTCGCTCTATAAAGCTAACTACCATACCAGGCTTTATATCACGTAGATTTTTAACATCGTGTTCACGTACACAATACTTCAAAAACGTCTTTGATTTTTTTAAGTAGTGTTTGTACGTTTCTGCACTCCAAATCCCTTCGGCTTTTAAGCCTTTTTTTACATTATTTTTTGTTTCTTTGCCATCTTCTTTTCGAGATACCTTTGAATACTTTTGAAACAGCCCATCAATTTCGTGCTGTAACTTACCATAAGTTGCTCTTTTTTTACGACTTAAATCATCCGTTTGACGTTGCTTGGCCGTGTACTTTCTATTTTGTTGTTTCGCTTCTTTTTGTTCTTTTACGGTCTTTTTATTACCTGTATATCCTGAAGTCGTTTTATAATCCGCCTGTTTTGAAAGAAATCGTTCGATTTTTTCAATATCTTTTTCCTCCAAATTGCTCACCCCATTTCGCGAAATTTTTTCTAATTATAATCAGCAAAATTTCTTCCGGTAGAAATTTTCCGATTTATTTCAGAAAAAAATCGCCCGTTCTCGCCTTTTGGGCGAGCCGGGTAGATCCCGTTGTTGAGCTATGCTCAACCCTTGCACAGCAAGGGTCGGGTTCTACCCGGCTGGGAAGGTTGGGGGTGATTTTCTCCCCCAATTCTTCCCAGACCCTTCTTTATCCCCCTCTCTACCTCCGCTCCAAATCGCCAAGCGATTCTCCGAGAGGTAGAGAGGGTAAACCGTTGAAAACACACGCTTTGCGAGTGTTTTTCGTCCCTGCACTCCACCTCTATTAAAACGTTGATAAATCAACGTTTTAATAGAGACTCCGTTACGGAACGTCGGCTTCTACGAAAAATGAAAATTCGCTACCGCTCTTTCCCTTTTTCTTGAAACCGAAAAAAACCAATAATAACAAGGCTAAGCCTTGATATTACTGGTTTTTTTAGCTTAAACCCCAAAAATCGCGCAAAAAAAAATAGCGTTGATTCCGCTTTTTTTTGCGTGAAAAAACCAACCACTGACCTGAATTTTTTTTCTAAAGCAAGTTTGTTCCAAACTCATTTTCGTACAGAGTCTTAGTTGACGTCTGTAATATCGTGGCCTAGTTCTCTTCGAGAACGTATCCTAAAAATTCAGTGTGCCTGTTAAACGGGTATTACTTTTGTCTGTTTGTCCTGGTGTTTCTCCTCCTTTGGGTTTGTGTTTAGTCGCTTTCTCTTCCGTGTCTCTGTACCGCTGCTGGGATCCTTAGAGCTCTTTTTATTTACGTTTTAAAAGCTAGTGCCTTTTCCGTTTTCCTTTCTGTTATTTTGTTGTGTTATCCGTAGCCTCTTTGCATTTCTTTTCCTCCTTGAATTGTTTTTGTTTTGATTTGATACATCAGATTCCCGTGTGGTAAATCCAATTCCTCCTTTACGTTTTCTTTTTAATCCGGCTAGGATTAATCGTGTACTACATACGCCACCACAGCTGTATGCAGAATTTAATAGATTTTTTCGCTTTTATATTATAGGACGTAATATAACAATTCAGCGGAAATACTATAAAAAACCCTTCCGGGTTTACCGAAAGGGTTACTATTTCATCACAATCAAAAATGATTGTTTTTTTATTAAATATTAAACGGGAAGTTGTAATTATATAAGCGCGCTGAACCACTACCGTTATAATCAGGCACACTAAATTTAATGTAATATTCGGCTCCTTTATCTAACCAAACATTTGTTGTTGCTCCATAATTCCCTCTATACCAATCATCTATGGTTCTATCAAGTGTTGCTACTTCTTCATCAAACCAACCAGTTTCTTTCATAACTGTAGCTGTAGCTCCTGTTACCTGTTTTGTCCCAACTTCCATTATAAATCGACCGTATTGCCCCTTACCTATAATTCTATTACTATTTACCCCTATTTCACCCTTACTAAGATAAACGGATGCTGGAGGATCCTCAGCTGCTTGTGCTGAAGGTGTATTAATAAATGACGCTCCTGCTAAACCTGTAAACGCTAAAGCTCCTGCTAAAACAAATTTCCCTACTTTTAACATAGTAAAGCCCCTCTCGTTTTTTGGATTTTTAAGAAACTCAAGTCTCATTGTACATCCATATATTGGATATGCCTATTGATCTTTACCAAAATTAAGAAAATAGACACAATTTTCCACATAAATAGACAAACAAAAAAAGAGTAGCAATCGCTACTCTTTTTTACCTACTTTTATTATTAAAGGATTCTCCAACCATAGATAATATTCATTGTAGGAGATGTCATAACTTCTACTTCCGAACCAGCTTTAATTGTTTTGAACCATCCTCCTACTTGGATAGATTGATCTAACGTTAACTTACTACCACTCATAGTTTCTACAACCCACCAGTCTGTAGTATTATTCGGTGATACTAAAACTTTTTTTACTGTTATACAAGCATTAGGTTGGAATGGTACAGATGCTCTCTGTGCAATTTCAGCCTGTTTTTGCGCTTGTGCTTGTGCTTCTACTGGAGCTGCGTTTGCTGTAATAACTTGAGTACTTGTTACTGCTGCGAATGCTAGACCCGCTACTACTAATTTCTTAAACATATCTCAATCCCCTTTAAATTGGTATATTTAAAATTACTAATCTATCTTAACATAATCAACCAATATATGGAAAGTGAAATATTGACAATTTTTTTACAAATAATTAATTCTTTATATACCTTGTCTTTTTTGATACAACTTTAATAGCTTATCTTCAGCTTCTTTTTGTTTGTAATAACTATGTTGTTCACCATTCGCTTCTCTGAAAAAATGTCTTTTTTCAAATTGAGCAATATTCGGATACACTTCCAGTAAATCAGAGCTGTAACCAATGTAACCCGTGAAATCTTCTTCTTTTCGGCCATCATCCCGAATGGTTTTAAACGTATCTAATTCTTGCGAAATTTTGTTTACTAAATGTTTGCTGATAACTCCTTCAGCTGAATCGATGTGAAGTTCTAATATGTTCATCGATTCATATTTTTCATACTGATCTTGAATCGATATCTTTAGTTCTTTCAAAAGGTTTTCTATTTCTATAATTTGACTCTCAAGTCTATTCGCTTCTAGTATCAATCGCTCGTATTCGCTGAATTTAATTGTCGAGAAAAATAAATGTAATTTTAATCCTAGTATCATATGCGATCCCAGGAATTTCTTATAAATTTCTAGGTATCTTTCGATACTTTCCACACTGTTATAGTGCTTCACATTATAAAACTCTCTTAACTTTTTTTGATAGGAAATCCCTAATGGAATCACCTTTTTTTCTATTTTTAAAAGAATTTCTTCTCGAAGCAAATACTCTTCTACCTTTTTTTTTAAGTCCGGGCCATCTTCCACGCCTTTTGCTAATCTCCATTTTGCTTGCTCTAATTCTTCCGGAATCACGCCTACATACTCCTTTTTCTCGTAATCGAAATAAAAGTAATCGCGATTCTCATATTGGCGTTCGTATTTCGGAAAGCGTAAATCAGATGGATTCGGCGAAAAATTAAAACCGCGGTGCACGATTTCTACAAGCCCAAGAGGGCGCTTCACGACCTCACTGTCGCATTGAACAAAATGCCCTACTACTGGAACCATATCGGATGTTTTCGCAAACAATCCCTCTTTAAAATGCGGATCGCGCCTTTGATTTAAAAACGGTAATTCAATGTTGAATTCGCCATTTTTTCTTTCATACTTGATGGAACGTTTAATAACATCAAAATCCGCATTCCTCATTTGATTTGCTAATTCTAGCTTGTCCGTTTTCTTTTCGTTCACTGGACCTGTAGCAAATATAGTTTCTATCGCAAATTCTAACAGCTGTTCACTTGATGATTCTTCTATCGGTATTTTTGTAAAATCCATAATTAGCACCTCACTTATGTAGGTATTAATCACAAAAAAAAAATCTCTTCCATTCCACATAAAATTTATGGCCATTCCAACTTACCGGTATTTACAATTTATAGGTGTTACTTTTTTGAGACACTTTTTAAGTGCACAGCCTATAAACGTTGATTTAAAAGGATTTTAGGTGTTACCTTTTTCCTAGTTATCAATTTCGGTAAGTACGAAAAACCCTTTGTTTTCAGTGTTTACAAAAGGTTTCTTATATAAAAAATATCCCTATTCCCCCCTTTTCGATAACTACGAAAATACAGCAAGGTTCAACTAGATTCCCTTTTACTTTTAAGAGAATTGGCGAAGCCTGGACTCCTTCCCTAATTTTCGTTATGCATCGACAAACCACCTAATAACATATCAATCTATTGTTTTTACCTTTTATTTTAATGATAGTCTCAAACCTCTCAGAATCCCCTGTATTCGCTTTTTATTTGTTAATGACCTTTCGTATTATGATTCTACCTAAAATCTCCTATAATTAAATCTGGAACGTCATTTATCACTTATAACTTTTATTTTTGCTAGTAAAACATAAAACCACTACATTCCCCCAATAAACCCCCTAATTATCTTTCTCCACTATCTAAAAGCTATTATCTTTTTCTTTAAAATTTCAATTACCACATAGTTAATAGTACCCAATCCCCATACATAAATATGCAACATTAATCTAAGTAAGTAACTAATATCCCTATATCAATTAATTCACTATAAAGAACAAACTCCGCATTAACTAAATAAACTATAACTAATTAACACTAAAAAGTGGGTACATCCAAATCTCTAAAGTCCTTGTCCCCCAACGGATACAGCCAAAAGTAACGGGGGGATCAATAAAAGAATATTACTAATCTATTAACTAACTCCTATATCTCTTTTATTGATCCCCTTATAACTTTGCCTTGAAACCCTTGTCCCCCAACGTTTTTCGGATTTTACTAGGTGCCACTTTTTTTGTAACACACTAACCTATAAAAAGTAGTAGAACCAAAATATACAAGGAACTAGTAAATCCTTAATAGCAAAAGAATCTATAAAAAAGTGGGCCCCAAAATAGGTAAAAAAAACTCTCTAATCCCTTGGGGGAGTAAGCACGAGGACACATTTGTTCTTTTGAAGTACAATAAAAGGAATAAACTATATAATACTCTTTTATCGTACTTCAAAAGAACAAAAACGCTGTAACCCTTGGGAGAGTAGGCGCGAAGGATGTTTTTTTCTCGAAATTGGGGCCCACATTAAAAAAGCTTTGCACTTTATAAGTGCAAAGCTTTTATTTAGGTATAATTACCCGAATAACTTTGTAGGATTCTTTATCAAAACCAAACATTTTCTTCTTTTCCTTATTTCTAACACGTACAACTTTGTAGGATTCACCTAGAATATCATTCAAACTTCGTTTAAATATATCTTCTTTTTGTTCTTTTGTAGCTTTTACACGAACCGTATCTTGTTGGTATCGAACTCTTTGAGATATGATATTTTCTATTACACAAAAACCATATTCACCAATTTCTTTTTCAACCAACTCTATTATTTTTTCTTCTAGAGCGCTATATTGCTTCGCTACTTTCCTGTTATCAGGAAACACTCTATTAGCAACTTCTACTCCCATTAGCTTTGTTAGACCCGTTTTGTTCAAATGAACACTTATGGAGAATCCTTTTTCAATTAATTCTGCTGCTATAGATTCCATTTCATAAGCATCATCAGACCAACTCTTAATTATGTAGAAATTAATATCACGTACACCTTTGGATCTATTTTCGCCCTCTTCTCCTTGCGCTTTCAATTCTTTCTTCAGTATCTCTGTTTCTGTTTTAGCCCGATTGCGCATCTCTTCCGGAACTTCTTTATCTGGCACTCTTTCCAGAAATCCTAATAAACAAAGTAATAATACAGTGCTATGAACCGTTCTAGTACTCTTTTTATTTAACTCACCCTTTAGGTATCTAATAGAGACAAAGAACACGTTATGCCCCTTATATGAGATGTCCTCACTTAATATCTTAACTCCACCCTTATCATTGAAGTGTCGAAGATATGAAACTCTTGCGTACTTAGAGATAAACTTATGAATACTTGGGTAATATGTCTCTATATCATCCTCTAAAAATTCACGATTAGATTGATAGATTTCTAACATATCTTGTTCCCATTCGGTCCTTACAATCTTAATTCCGATCATTCTTGCAAGTTTATTGATAGCCTCTGTATATTTAGCTCCTGTTTTAGCCATATACAGTCCTATTGCATTTCGAGCCCCAATGTTACAGGAATGACAATAAAACGCTTCTTCGCCCTTTCTAGACCTAAATACACTAGCTGAAGGGTTACTGTCATTATGAAACGGACAATGAATTGCCGTATCTTGTATCATTACTGGCTCTTTCACAAAATCCGTTAAAGGACGGCTTAGAATTTCTTCTATCGCTTTTGCCCTGGTGCATTTCTCTTTCACCGGCTGCGGAGAGTGGAACACAATTGAAGCTGTTCTTCCTGAATGTTCAACCTTACTCACGCCACGCGTTACCTTTGAGTTATATGCAACTTCTTCTTGTTCTGTAGTTTTTACATAGCCTTTTTCTTGTCTCTTCTTCTCTAGGTTAATCCCTAATTCTGAAGTGAATTCAGCAACAGTAAATCTACGCTCAGACCATTGAATAACAGTAATTAAGAACGGCTCTTCATATTTTTGATGCAAGAATCCTGGTATTCTAAGAATCCTAGAACGGTTTTTCACTTGTGGATCAGAGCCGAATTTACCAATTAGCGCGGATTCCACTTTTTCAAACATTTCTATCGAGCAATCACTTACAAGCCAGTAAATATGAAAGCCTGAAAATGTCTCAACGATTAGACTATCTTTAAGTTCTTCTTTATATGTAGCAAGGAAGTTATCTTTACTCCCCTGAATTTCTTCGTTTGTTTTTCTTGTCTTTACATACCATTTCTTCGCCTTTGTACATTCGACTTCAACTGTTACATATTTATTGGTCTTTAAGTACTCAGCTTGTTTATGTTTAGCTTCTTCTTCAGATGTACAAGCAATTTTCTCTTTTGCAAAGTCCACATCGATAAAGAATGCTCTTATTTTATCAATTTCTTCTTTCTTAGTACCTCCACCATTTACAACAAAGAATACACCCTCTTTATTGGTTGTATTATTCGTTTTGAAGTAATACGGAAGTTCTTTACCATCATTTTTTCTTTTATATGTGCCTGTCCAATGATGGAGTTCTTTATTTAATTCACTCAACTTAAATGAAAAATGCTTTGGATATTTTACCTTGGCTGGATCAGAGTAAACGGAAATCTCAACGACTTCCTCACTATCTTCGCAAATCAAAGATAAAAACCGATACGTATCTATATTTTTTGTGTTCACCAAAAAAGTCACACCTCTCCTGTTTAAAAGACAACTTCGAAGATTGGTGTGACTCCCAGCATTCCAACAAGAATTTTATATCCAAAAAAGGATTTTATTAAATACTTGAAAAATAGCTAATAACTAGTTATTATAGTACTAGTTAAATTAAATTAGTTAATTAATCCCTAAACAACATATTTTCACTTTTGCCGGTGATTCTTCTTGTTGGTTTGTTGGGAGTCACAAAGAATGGATGTTGACGCATCGATTCTTTTTTTTGTCTTCTTATATGTACTTTACTGTTTTTTCGTTATAAATCTAGCTTTTTCTAGCTTTTTCTTATCTTTATCTTTGTTGATTATTGTAACACAGACGCGATATAAATCGGAAATTCAAATTCCCTCTTTAATTTTCTTTCTTTATCTAATTTTCTAGCAAACCCTTTAACTAGTCTTCTCTTTTCTATAAAGCGAAATTTTGCATTGTCTTTGCGATCTCTTCAAGTTCAATTCCTATATACTGCAATGTTTGTGTTTGCGTTTGATGGCCAAACAAGTTCATTAAGAAATACACATCTCTATTTTGCTTGTAATACCAATATCCGAAGGTTTTACGCATTGTATGAGTATTGACCTTTTCCAGTCCTAACGTATCAGCCGCTTCTTTAATCACCATACTAGCCATTACGCGTGAAATTGGCTTATTTACTCCTACACGGGATGTAAAGAGATATTCTTTATCTTCTTTACCCTCAACATATTTTTCAAGTTCCTCGCGAATATACGGTGCTAAAACAAGATCCAGCTCTTTATTTGTTTTTTGGATAATGATAGAAATATAAGTTTTGTTACGTACATCTGAAACTTTTAGTTGTAATAAATCAGAGATACGTAAACCGGTATTAATTCCTAAAGTGAATAACATATAGTATTTGTACCCCTTGTTCATCATTAACCAAGATTTCATTTGTTCAATTTGTTCCTTATTTCGTAACGGCTGCATTTTCCCTTTTTCTCTTGCCATATGTAACAACTCCTCCACTGACCAAAATCAGAATTAAAATGTTAAGTTTAACTTACAATAAGAGTATTATATGTTAAATTGAAATAACCTTCAAATCTATAGAACTGATTTTATTGGTCCGAACCCTTGAACTTAATATAATTAATAAAATATTAAGTTCGTGAAACGGCAAAAAACACTCTACTTTGAGTGTTTTTTAACATCCCTAATCTTCATCATTAATCCGCATTTTTACATAGTTAAAAAAATCGGGCGCTTCTTCTTGTTTGATTAATTGGATTTTGTCTAATACTTTGAATTTAATATCTTGCGACA
The DNA here is from genome assembly GCF_051948935.1 of Bacillus sp. Brlt_9. NCBI lineage: Bacteria > Bacillati > Bacillota > Bacilli > Caryophanales > Bacillaceae > Bacillus > Bacillus sp. Brlt_9. The sequence continues at coordinate 20,784 of NZ_JAYJLO010000021.1, forward strand.
GATCATCCCTCTCATTCACGTCCGTCTGCACAAGATGATTTTTTATTATCGGCTCGATTTTTTTCAAAAAATACTCAGTATCCTTATCAAAGTTTTTTGCCATCTTAAAACCCAACACCTTTATCTAGATTAAGTAGATAAATCCTCTCTTAGTTTTTTCAAGGCTCTCCGGTGTAAATGCGATATGTTTTGTTCTGTTTGCTCAAAGTATGCCGCAATTTCTTTGTGGGTACGGTTCTCTATGTAGTAAGCGCTTAGTATTTCTAGCTCTTTATATGTTAGTTGCATAAGTGCTAATTCTAACTTTTCATCCCGTACCTGTGATATTAAACAATTTCTATTGTCTTTACGAAGTAAAATTTCTAGGGGTGTATTTTCATCTGAAGGCAATAAATCTCCAATGGTTGTGCTTGTTTCACCATCCTCTGCATTTACAGGCTTATCAAAGAGCAATGGGAATCGTTGTTTCCGTTTTTTATATCTCTTGTCATAGTCTATTGAAAACCTTTTGATAAAGCCGGCAAGATATTTTAAAATCCTCCATTCAACATAAAACGATTTAAAACTATCATTCAGCTTTGTTACATTTTCTACAGTCGGATTATCAACCATTTTCTTAAATAAAATATTGTTTTCTTCAATTGACAGGAATTCTTTTATTAATCCAATTTCATTAATTTGATCCATATTACCTTTTAAGAATTCCATATCTTCTTTGATATTTTTCTCTTTTTTTTGCGACAATGCCTCGTCTAACAATTCGAATCCCCCTCGAACATCCTTTTTTATATAGGTGAAAAAAGTCGATAAAAAAACAAAGCTTATTCATATTTTCTTACATTTCTTTAGAAAATTCTATATTTTTGTTAAAAATTTTATTTTCAGATATTATTTACTTTTGTTGTTTTCTGCCATTAAAAATTTTTACAGTTTTTTTACGTAAAGTTACATTTACTTTACGTAACTAAAACTATACTTTTTGTAAAGTTTCCTAAACTTTTTGTAAAGGTATGTTTACATACTCCCTGAAATTGGTTATACTGTGTTTAAGAAAGAAAAAAGAAAGGAGAATGCTTAATTGGTTACGAATAAAGTAAAACAATTCCGCGTTCTTAGAGATATTACGCAAGAACAACTCGCTTCTGCTGTTAACATCACCAGACAATCACTGATTGCCATTGAGAAGAATAAATACAACCCAAGTTTAGAATTAGCATTGAACCTATGCGAGTATTTTGAATGTAAGGTCGAAGATCTATTTCAAGTAGTAAAAACTGGGGAGGAATCAAAATGAAAAAATTATTTGGAGAATACACATTAGCTTATTTGGTATTAATAGTGGCCGGAGCCCTATTTATTTACCTGGATGCTGATACTACAAAAGAAGCTCTAACAAATGTCGGTATATTTGCAGGAGCTTTTATCATCATTTCTTTACTGATTAGCTTAGTAAAAAAAAAGAAAAAACCCGATAGTGAATATCCGCTTCCAGAAATGGATGAAAGAGTAG
>NZ_JAYJLO010000022.1:0-20611 GCF_051948935.1 Bacillus sp. Brlt_9
AAATCATACAAAATGAAAGGAGAATGAGGAATATGAACAGTGAACAAGTATTACAAGTAACAAAAACAGATTTATTAGGATCATTAGGTGGAGCGGTAGTATTAACATCATTGATTCTATTTCTTGCAAACGTATTAGTATGAGACATATAAATACAATTATTCAAAAAAAATAAAGACTCTAGCATATTAGTAAGCAGTTAATATGTTGGGGTCTTTTTTGTTTTCTTCTATATATCCCTCCAAGTATGAATAGCCTCCCTTTATTTTAAAGAGAAAAAAGTCGAATTTTATATGTAAGAAAAAAAGAGGAATTTGACAGAAAAGATAGAAAATTTTAAAAGTCAGAATTTGTTAGCTTGCTAACTAATTTCTATTAATTGATGTTGGAAGCGTTTTCGGTTGGTTTTAAGTATGAACCATTTAATCTATTTACAGGGGGATGAGGATTTTATGAAACAAAAATCTATGGATACGCTAGCTGCACAAATGGAGGACTTTTTTCCAGTACGTGATGTAGATCATTTGGAATTTTACGTAGGAAATGCAAAGCAATCAAGTTATTACCTTGCGAGAGCATTCGGATTCAAAATTGTGGCTTACTCTGGATTAGAAACTGGTAACCGTGAAAAAGTATCTTATGTTCTTGTGCAAAAAAATATGCGTTTCGTTGTGTCTGGAGCTTTAAGTAGCGACAATCGTATTGCAGAGTTTGTAAAGACTCATGGTGATGGTGTGAAAGATGTGGCATTACTTGTTGACGATGTTGACAAAGCATACTCGGAAGCAGTGAAACGTGGTGCCGTCGCGATTGCGCCACCTGTAGAGTTAACAGACGAGAACGGTACATTGAAAAAAGCAGTTATTGGTACGTATGGTGATACAATTCACACGCTTGTAGAGCGTAAAAATTATAAAGGAACATTTATGCCAGGATTCCAAAAGGCTGAATTCCATATTCCGTTTGAAGAGTCAGGTTTAATTGCTGTAGACCATGTAGTTGGTAATGTTGAAAAAATGGAAGAGTGGGTTAGTTATTACGAGAATGTTATGGGCTTTAAACAAATGATCCATTTTGATGATGATGATATTAGTACAGAGTATTCAGCGTTAATGTCGAAAGTTATGACAAATGGAAGTCGTATTAAGTTCCCTATTAACGAGCCAGCAGATGGAAAGCGAAAATCACAAATTCAAGAATATCTAGAGTTCTACAATGGAGCAGGTGTACAACATCTTGCTTTATTAACAAATGATATCGTTAAAACGGTAGAAGCGCTTCGTGAAAATGGCGTGGAGTTTTTAGATACACCAGATACTTATTATGATGAGTTAAGTGCACGAGTTGGAAAAATTGATGAGGAAATTGATAGGTTAAAAGAATTAAAGATTTTAGTAGATCGCGATGATGAAGGTTATTTACTACAAATCTTTACGAAACCAATTGTAGATCGCCCAACGCTATTTATTGAAATCATTCAACGTAAAGGTTCTCGCGGATTTGGAGAAGGAAACTTTAAAGCATTATTCGAATCGATTGAAAGAGAACAAGAGCGTCGCGGAAATTTATAAAATTTATATCCACCAGCAAAAATTCTTTTGTTGGTGGAAATTTCATTTTCATAGGGAGGAATCAGGATGAAATTCGTTACATTCCGTCTTCCTTCAAAAGAAATGCGAGCTGGATGGCTTGAAGGTGACAAAGTAATTGATATGAATCTTGCTAGTGGTGGGAAATTACCTTCTTCTATGTTCGCCTTTTTAGAGAAAGCGGATGAGTATGTAGAAGTGTTACGTAATATTAAGAATCCGGAAAAGGGTATATATTCCTTAGAGGAAGTACAATTAGCGGCGGCAATTCCTAATCCGAGTAGTATTCGGGATTTTTACGCGTTTGAACAGCATGTAAAAACAGCCCGTGGCCGAAGAGGGCTAGATGTTGTACCTGAATGGTACGATATACCGGTTTTTTATTTTACGAACCATCGTGCTGTAATTGGTCCGAATGATTTTGTAATTGGTCCGAAAAAATCTAAAAAACTTGATTATGAGCTAGAGATTGCTTGCGTAATTGGGAAAGAAGGACGCAATATTTCTCGTGAGCAAGCACAGGACTACATTTTTGGTTATTGTATTATGAATGACTGGAGTGCGAGGGATTTACAAGCAACAGAAATGAAGGTAGGACTAGGTCCGGCGAAAGGAAAAGATTTTGCAACTTCATTAGGAGCGCACCTTGTTACGAAAGAGGAATTAGATGTTTATCGTAACGGTGACCGTTATGAGTTAGAGATGACTGCTCATGTAAATGGGAAGTTATTATCAAAGGGGAACTTCCAAGATATTTATTATACATTCGCTGAAATGATTGAACGTGCTTCAGAAGACGTTACGTTATATCCAGGCGATGTGATTGGTTCTGGGACAGTAGGAACAGGTTGTATTTTAGAACTGGGTACGGAAGAGTGGCTGCAAGATGGAGATGTTGTAGAGCTTACGATTACTGGTTTAGGTACATTACGTAATACGGTCAAAAAAGAAATGGAAGCAGGTGATGGGCATGTTTTATCGTCACATGGGGGAGCTACCTCATAAACGACATGTACAATTCCGTAAAAAAGATGGGTCGCTTTATCGCGAACAAGTAATGGGAACGAAAGGTTTTTCTGGTACACAATCTATTTTGTATCATCATTATATGCCAACCGAAGTATCGCATTCGGCATTATCGCATTCTTGTCAGTTGCAGTATGAAGAAGATGTAGCTCTTGCTCATCGCCACTTCCGCACGAAAGAGAATAAAAAAAATGGTGATGCAATAAGTGGTAGAAACTTCATACTTGGAAATGAAGATTTGTTAATTGGAGTAGTGAGTCCAACAGAAAAAATGGATTATTTCTACCGTAATGGTGATGGAGATGAAATGTTGTTTGTTCATTACGGAACAGGAAAAATTGAAACGATGTTTGGGACGATTCACTATAGAAAAGGTGATTATATAACGATTCCAATTGGAACGATCTATCGTGTTATTCCTGATGAAGGAGAGACTAAGTTTCTTGTTGTAGAGGCAAATAGCCAAATTACAACGCCGCGTCGCTATCGTAATGAATACGGACAATTGTTAGAGCATAGTCCGTTTTGTGAGAGGGATATTCGTGGCCCTGAAAAATTAGAGACGTATGATGACAAAGGTGAGTTTGTTGTAATGACAAAGTCGAGAGGATATATGCATAAGCATGTTTTAGGGCACCATCCGTTAGATGTTGTTGGATGGGATGGTTATTTATATCCATGGGTCTTTAATATAGAGGACTTTGAACCAATTACAGGCCGTATTCATCAGCCACCTCCAGTACATCAAACATTCGAGGGACACAATTTTGTTATTTGCTCTTTCGTACCACGTTTATACGACTATCATCCAGAATCTATTCCGGCACCATATTATCATAGTAACGTGAATAGTGATGAAGTGCTGTACTATGTAGAAGGAAACTTTATGAGCCGGAAAGGTGTGGAAGAAGGTTCTATTACACTTCATCCGAGCGGAATTCCTCATGGGCCGCATCCTGGGAAAACGGAGGGAAGTATAGGGAAGAAAGAAACACTTGAACTAGCTGTTATGATAGACACCTTCCGTCCGCTTCGTATTGTAAAACAAGCACATGAAACAGAAGATGAAAAATATATGTATAGCTGGATTGAAGAGGGTTCGTATACTGTGAAATAAGTAAAAAGAGGCATGCTCAATAAGTGAGCATGCCTCTTTTTTTGGAATCGACATGTATAATAATACCAAAAAAAGTTATAGAAAGATATATGGAAAGAAGGATAAAGAGAATGCATATTCATAAGAATTTCTACTTATTTCGACAAAAGTATTGACTAGGAAAAGTGCTATGAGTAAAATAAAAAAGCGAATTAAAAATTTTCAGAAAATTTAAAACTTGGAGGAGCAAGCTATGAAGCAAATTTTTCAAAAGAAGCCTATTGCAAAGTTAATGCAAGAGAGTAAACAAAAGACATTAGCAAGAACATTGGGCGCATTGGATTTAACGATGCTTGGAATTGGGGCGATTGTTGGGACAGGTATTTTTGTTCTAACGGGCGTGGTAGCGGCAAAACATTCTGGACCAGCTATTATATTATCATTTGCGATAGCTGCGTTAGCTTGTGCCTTTGCTGCATTTTGTTATGCTGAATTTGCTTCTTCGGTTCCTGTCTCCGGCAGTGTGTATACGTACACATATGCGACGATGGGAGAAGTATTCGCATTTTTAATTGGATGGGACTTAATGCTGGAGTATTTACTTGCTACATCTGCTGTGGCAAACGGTTGGTCCGCGTATTTCCAATCTTTATTAAAGGGATTTGGAATCCATATTCCGACCATTCTCTCCTCAGCCCCAGGAACAGGAAAGGGTGGAATAATTGATTTACCTGCAGTTCTCATTATTTTAGTGATGACAGTTCTTTTATCTAGAGGTGTTCGTGAAAGTGCACGTGTAAATAATATTATGGTGTTTATTAAAATAGCAGTCGTTCTTATTTTTATCTTTGCTGGTTTTAATTATGTGAAACCTGAAAACTGGACACCTTTTATGCCGTTTGGTTTAGATGGTGTAATGGCTGGGGCTGCTACAGTGTTCTTCGCATTCATAGGGTTTGATGCAGTTTCGACGGCAGCAGAAGAAGTGAAACGCCCGCAACGTGATTTACCAATTGGCATTATTGCATCTTTATTAATTTGTACGGTTCTTTATATTGTTGTTTCACTTATTTTGACAGGAATTGTTCCATACGGACAGCTAAATATATCAGATCCAGTTGCTTTTGCACTTCAATTTATTGGACAAGATGGTTTGGCTGGAGTAATTTCGGTAGGAGCAATTACAGGGATTACGACAGTAATGTTAGTTATGATGTATGGGCAAGTACGTGTTTCGTATGCAATGAGTAGAGATGGATTATTGCCGAAGCGTCTTGCTAAAGTTCACCCGAAATTTAAAACACCGTTTTTAAATACGTGGACAACGGGAATTATTGCAGCACTTATTTCAGGATTAATAGATTTAAATGTGTTAGCGCATCTTGTAAATATGGGGACTTTATCAGCCTTTGCGCTTGTAGCTGTTGCTGTTATTGTAATGAGAAGAACTCATCCGGATTTACCAAGAGCATTTAAGGCGCCGCTTGTACCATTTTTACCAGCGTTAACGGTAATTTTTTGTTTATACTTAATGCTTCAATTATCCGGAACAGCTTGGATTAGTTTTGGTATATGGATGGTTATCGGTATTGCGGTTTACTTCTTATATAGCCGAAAACATAGTGTTTTAAATAATAGTAAAGCCGAAGACGATGCAGCAAATTTATAAGTAGAAAAATCCATCCTAATTCTGTTAGGGTGGATTTTATTTTGAAAATTTACATTTTTCTGAATGTATTATAAGATAATTGTTGGCGAACAAAAGGAGGGGAATGATGAAAAATACGTGGCGTGAGTTAAAGGAGATGGACCGTAACGTATGGATTCGGTTTATTGGCGAGACGTTAAATGGAATTGCAATGATGATGTTGATGCCTTTTTTTGCGTTATATTTAAAAGATAAGGTAGATTCATTATTACAAGTTGGAGTTATTATGGCGCTTTCTCCAATTGCAGCAAGTTTTGGATCAATTATAGGGGGAAGAATTGCTGATATATATGGAAGAAAGCCGATTATGATATTTTCGATGACGAGTAATGCAGTATTCATGCTCGGTTTTTTATTTATAGAAGGATTTATTCCTTATGCAATTTTATCTATTTTTTTAGGATTAAGTAATTCGCTATTTCATCCAGCTGCATCAGCGATGGTTGCGGATGTAACAACGCCAGAAAAAAGAACAGAAGCATATGGTTTGCTACGAATGGGGCACAATATAGGTGCTGCAATTGGTCCGATAATGGGTGCTTCAGTAGTTATGTTGTCGAAGAACCTTGTGTTTATTATTGCCTCGTCTACGATGTTATTTTATGCATTACTTGTATTCATTCTTATTCAAGAGACGATGCCAAAGAGTACGAATAAAGAAGAGGATAAAGAAAAGGAATCAGGAGCAGTGTGGAAAATTGTATTGCGAGATAAGGCACTAATGATTTATTTATTAGCAGGTATTATTATTTCGATGGGATTTTCTCAAACAGAAGGTATGTTGCCACTACACTTTGATAATGAAATGAAAGGTATTTTTGGAACTAACAATCCATACCCATACTTAATGGCGCTAAACGGACTATTAGTTGTGTTGTTCCAATTTCAAATTTCAAAATGGGCCACAGATAAGCCTGTCGGAAAGACGATGTTATATGGTGCATGTTTGTTCGGGATTGGTTTGTTCTTTATAGGATGGTTACCGAAGTGGTTTGGAGAATTTGATGCAAATGCTACAATTATTTTAATAACGTTGTTGTTTGTGTATGCCGTATATACGTTAGGTGAGATGATTATGTCACCTGTACAGATGACGTTTGTAGCGAATTTAGCTCCGGAGCATTTGAGAGGGACTTATATGGGAGCTGCAAGTTTGCAGTGGATTACAGGAAGTGCATTCGGTCCACTTCTTGGAGGTTTTTTATTAGATCGATTACTTGGTCACTTTTTATTTACAATTTTAGCTGTAGGCTGTGTAGTTGCAGGTATTGTATATGTTTCTTTAGATCGTCTCGTTGAACAAAAACAGAAAGGCACACTGACCAAACAATCTTCTTAATAAGCAGATGACATACACAAAAAGGGGATTTCTACATATTTTAGGTACATAACTAGATTGGATTGCAATTTTATATATTTATGAAGAAAGTTAAGTGGAAAAAGTATAGAAAACCAATAAGTGGTGTCATTTAATTATTTGTGGAAGTTACATTTTATTTCAAATAGGAACTACCTATTTTTATAAAAAGTGCTAAAATAGAAAAATGAAAACAATTGGTTAGGGTGATTTCAGTGACAAAAATTAAATTAGGTTTATTATATGGTGGAAAATCAGCTGAGCATCAAGTTTCGCTACAAACGGCTCTTGCTGCTATTAAAGCATTAAATCAAGATAAATTCGAGATTCATCCAATTTATATTACAGAACAAGGTCAATGGGTTCGTGGTGAGCGTATTGAAGGTGAAGTAACGGATGTTGAAGTTCTAAAAATGAGTGGTGCAGAAAATGCGATTTCTCCGTTATCATTAAGCACAGAAATTATTCCATCTGTAGCTTCTGAGGAAAATGCTATCGACGTTATTTTCCCATTACTACATGGACCAAATGGTGAAGATGGAACGGTTCAAGGATTATTAGAATTAATGAACATTCCTTATGTTGGAAATGGTGTTTTAGCATCTGCAGCTGGTATGGATAAAGTTGTTATGAAAAACATCTTTGCAGAAGCTGGATTGAAACAAGCAAAATATGCATCATTCATTCGTAGTGCATGGGAAAAAGATCGTGAAACAGCATATGAAAAAGTAGAAGAAGTTTTAGGATATCCTTGCTTCGTAAAACCAGCAAACCTTGGTTCAAGTGTTGGTATTAATAAGTGTAAAAATCGTGAAGAACTTGAGAATGCATTTGAAGAGGCGTTCCAATTTGATCGTAAAATTATTGTGGAAGAAAATATCGTTGGACGTGAAGTAGAAGTTGGTGTACTAGGTAATGATGAGCCGAAATGTTCAGTTGTAGGTGAAATCGTACCGAAAAAAGACTTCTATGATTATAAATCGAAATACATCGATGGTGATACAGCGTTAATTATCCCAGCTGAAATGACAGAAGAAGAATCTAACGTTATTAAGCGAGATGCGATTATTGCATTCCAATCGTTAGACGGTGCTGGCTTAACAAGAGCTGATTTCTTCTTAACGAAAGATGGAGAAGTATATATAAACGAAGTGAATACGATGCCAGGATTTACGCCGTTTAGTATGTTCCCTCTACTATGGCAACATACTGGATTGCCGTATCCAGAATTAATTGAAGAGCTAATTCGTTTAGCAATTGATCGTCACGAAGAAAAACAAAAAATTAAATATACAATCTAACAAAAAAGGAGGAGGCACTATTCGCAGGAATAGTGCTTCCTCTATGTAAGGAGTGTTTTCATGATAAAGCGAACGTTAAAACAAGTAGAACAGATGATAAATGGCACGGGATTAGCAGAGCAATATGAGGGAATTACTATACAAGGAGTGTCTATTGATACGAGAAAAATTGAAAAAGGAAATCTATATGTTCCGATTCAAGGTGAACGTTTCGATGGACATGCTTTTGTAGATAAAGCTGTTGAAAATGGAGCAGTAGCGACGTTATGGATGAAAGATGTAGCGAATCCGCCTGAGAATCTTCCAGTTATTTTTGTAGAAGACACACTATCAGCATTGCAAATGTTAGCGAAAAACTATCGCGATCAATTGGATGTTAAAGTTATTGGTGTGACAGGTAGTAACGGTAAAACATCTACAAAAGATATTGTAACAAGTCTTCTTGCGACGAAATTCAAAGTTCAAAAAACAGAAGGAAACTTCAATAATCATATCGGGCTACCTCTTACTATTTTAAACTTAGAAGAAAATACAGAAGTAGCTGTATTAGAAATGGGAATGTCAAGCCGCGGGGAAATTGAATTCCTATCTAAGTTAGCCCGTCCAAATGCAGCTATCATTACGAACATTGGTGAGGCGCATTTAATGGACTTAGGATCTCGTGAGGCAATTGCTGAAGCGAAATTAGAAATTGTGACAGGATTACAAGAAGGTGGAGTGTTCGTATATAACGGAGATGAGCCGTTATTAACGAATCGTGTTCCTGAAATGAATTTAATAGCTGAAACAGTTACGTTTGGTGATGCTAGAGCAAATGATTACTATCCAACGACTGTAACGTTACAAGCAACTGGGACACACTTTAAAATGAATAGAGAAGAAAACATTTCATTCTATCTACCAGTATTAGGGAAACACAATGTGTATAATACGCTTGCTTCTATGGCAATTGCGAAACATTTTGGTGTAACGTGGGAAGAGATGAAAGAAGGTTTAGTAACGCTTCAAATGACAGGCATGCGTATGGAAATTGTAAAAACAAACAGTGGATTAACAATTATCAACGATGCTTATAATGCAAGTCCGACGGCTATGGAAGCAGCATTCCACTTAATGAATGGTTTAGATGGATTTGCTAAAAAGATTGTTGTGCTTGGGGATATGTTAGAGCTTGGAAATCAAGAAGTGCAGTTTCATTATGAAGTAGGTAAATTAATCGATCCAGCAAAAATCTCATACGTGTTCACATATGGTAAATTAGGGGCTCAAATTGCTGAAGGCGCAAAAATTAATTTCCCTAATGAACGTGTAAAGGCGCATGATAATAAAGAAGAGTTAGTAAAAGAGTTGCAAGCAGTAGTCGATGCGAAAGATGTTGTATTAATAAAAGCATCTCGCGGGATGAAATTGGAAGAAGTAATTACGATGTTGAAATAATTGGAGTATATAAATAGGGATGATAGCTACGGAAATAGAAGAAACTTATAATAAGCGCTTACAGTAAATATAAAAAAATAAAAGTGAAGAAAAAAACTCTGAATATGAAAATAAGGTAACAGTTGGGTTTGCTTTTTACACATACAAAACTTATAATTGATAAAGTGTAATAACGTTTAGAAGTATTTTCGCGAAGAATATACGCCCGTTTATATACGTGAGCATTCAGGAAAAGGGCTTTTCCGCAAATTCGGAAAACGCCTTTTTTTAAATGATAAGTATAGGATAGAAAAGGAGAAGTAACATTGACAACATTTCGAGAATTAGGATTAAGTGAGTCTTTACTGCAATCTGTTGAAAGTATGGGCTTTGAAGAGGCTACGCCGATTCAAGCTGAAACAATTCCTCATGCATTGCAAGGTAAAGATATTATTGGGCAAGCACAAACAGGTACAGGGAAAACGGCAGCATTCGGATTACCACTATTAGACAAAGTGGATACAAATAAAGAATCAGTACAAGGTATTGTTATCGCGCCAACGCGTGAATTAGCAATCCAAGTTGGAGAAGAGCTATACAAAATTGGTAAACATAAACGCGTTCGTATTTTACCAATTTACGGTGGTCAAGATATTAACCGCCAAATTCGTGCTCTAAAAAAACACCCACACATTATTGTTGGTACGCCGGGTCGTATTTTAGATCATATTAACCGTAAAACACTTCGCCTGCAAAACGTAGAGACAGTTGTTCTTGACGAAGCGGATGAAATGTTAAACATGGGCTTCATTGAAGACATTGAAGCAATTTTAACAGATGTGCCAGAAACGCATCAAACATTATTATTCTCAGCAACAATGCCAGATCCAATCCGTCGTATTGCTGAGCGTTTCATGACTGAGCCTCAACACATTAAAGTAAAAGCAAAAGAAGTAACAATGCCAAACATTCAGCAGTTCTATTTAGAAGTGCAAGAAAAGAAAAAGTTTGACGTATTAACACGCTTACTAGATATTCAATCTCCAGAACTTGCAATCGTATTCGGTCGCACAAAGCGTCGTGTTGATGAATTATCAGAAGCATTAAACTTACGTGGTTATGCTGCAGAAGGAATCCATGGTGATTTAACACAGGCGAAACGTATGTCTGTACTACGTAAATTTAAAGAAGGTTCTATCGAAGTTCTTGTTGCAACAGACGTTGCTGCACGTGGTCTTGATATTTCAGGCGTAACACACGTATATAACTTCGATATTCCACAAGACCCAGAATCATACGTTCACCGTATCGGCCGTACTGGTCGTGCAGGTAAAAAAGGTATTGCAATGCTATTTGTAACGCCACGTGAATCAGGACAATTAAAAAATATCGAGCGTACAACAAAACGTAAAATGGACCGTATGGATGCACCGACACTTGACGAGGCACTAGAAGGTCAACAACGTTTAATCGCTGAAAAACTTCAAAGCACAATTGAAAATGATAACTTATCATACTACAAGCGTATTGCAGAAGAAATGTTAGAAGAGAACGACTCTGTAACAGTAGTAGCTGCTGCTTTAAAAATGATGACAAAAGAGCCAGATACAACTCCAATCGCTTTAACATCAGAACCACCAGTTGTTTCAAGAGGTGGCGGTTCTAAAAAACGCGGCGGTAACGGAGGTGGATACCGTGATGGTAACCGTAATCGTAGTCGTGACGGACGCGGCGGTGGCGATGGTCGTAATCGTGATCGTAACCGTGATGGACGCGGCGGTGGCGATGGCCGTAACCGTGATCGCAATCGTGATGGTGGTAACCGTGATCGTAACCGTGATGGCGGTAGCCGTGGGCGTAAAGGTGAAGGTCGCCCTGGATCTTCAAATGGACGCGGCGAAAGAAAACATCATAGCCGTCCACAAGCTTAATAATAAAAAAGAGAATGCCCTTTGCTGGCATTCTCTTTTTTTATTTCTGTAATTGTACATACTATATAATAACTTGTGTAGAAATGAGGTGTTACATGCTTGTAAGGCTTGGGTATGTCGCAATGAGTGTACATTTGAAAAACGCATCTCCATCTCAAACGATGACGTACGCGCAGTTTCAAAAAATAGATGATCGAGAAGCAGCGATTCGCAAACTTGAAAGAATTGCTAATTCGAATTTGGAAAACTGTTTGCGGCTATTAAAGCATAATAGAGGACATGACATAGAGTTCTTCCGGCTAAGTTCCAAGTTGATTCCTTTAGCAAATCATGAAGAGTTGTTAGACTGGAACTATATTCGCCCCTTAAAAGAAAATTTAAAAGTACTAGGTGATTACGCTATTCGAATGAATATGCGTATTGATTTTCATCCAGATCATTTTGTTGTACTCAATTCACCTGAGGAGAGTATTTTTAAACAATCTGTAAAGACATTACAAATGCATAAAAAATTATTAAAAGGTATGGGGATTGAACATAAGCAACGATGTGTATTACATGTGGGTGGAGGTTATAAAGATAAGGAGCTCGCATTAGAACGCTTTATAGAAAATTGGTCGAGTGTTCCGAGAGGTATACAAGAGATGATTATATTAGAAAATGATGACACGACATTTTCTTTAGAAGAAACATTGTATTTAGGTGAGAAATTAGATATTCCAGTCGTGTTCGATTTGCATCACCACATGATGAATCATGATCGAGAAGATTGGCATGAAGATTGGGCCCGTGTTGTACATACGTGGGAATCATCTTTGTTACCAGTGAAAATGCACATTTCTAGCCCTAGAGAGGGAAAAGACCCGAGAGCACATGCGGACTTTATTGATGTAGATACTTTTTTATCTTTTTTAAAAAAGATAAAGGGGAGTGTTCCGCAAATTGATTGTATGATTGAAGCGAAGAAGAAGGATGAGTCTTTATTTCAACTCATGAGAGATTTAAGTGAACAAACAGATGTGGAAATTGTCGATGGTGCGAGCTTTTATATTAAATGAGCTCTGCACCATCGAGTTTTTTTGCCCATAAAACCCCGATTGGTAAGGGTTGATTAAAGGTTCACTTTATTAATAAAGGAGTGCAAATACCACCAATGATCAATCCTGTTAAATGGCTGATAGGGTTAGCAGAGGGATTGAAGAAAGTGAAAAGTAGTAATATACATATCATAATTGAAAAAATAGCGATGTCTCTTGGGTTGGAAGAACGATATCGACTATATAGTAGAAATAATTGTGCACCTAGCAATCCGAAAATACCGCCAGATGCTCCGGCATGAATATATTCAAGAGGCATAATAAGATAAGAAGAAATATTTCCAAGAATGCCAGAAAGGAAAAAAATAATGATGAAAGAAAGGTGCCCTAGTTGTTTTTCAATAGAAGAGCCAAGCACAAATAAACAAATACTATTAGAAAGAAAATGTTGTAAGTCTACATGTACAAGTAAGGAAGTTATGAGACGCCACCATTCTCCTTTAGCGATATATTCATTATAGGCTGCCAGTGGAAAGAGAAAAAAGTCGCCTAACATAAACATGACTAATTGTATGAGAAGTAAAGTGATGACGATTGGTTGTAAGGAAATGCGGGCAGATGGTATTAGCATGTTGTGAGTATCACTCCTTTTGCATCAGAAAGATTCTCTGTTATTCTTACAATATGAAAAAAGAAAGCTAAATAGAAGAAGGGGATTTTGAAATGATTGTAGGGATTGGAATCGATATTATTGAACTGAATCGAATTGAAAAAATGCTAGATGGAAAGCTTAAATTTATGGAACGTATTTTAACTGAAAGCGAACGTAATGTTGCTAAGGAGCTGAAGGGAAGTCGCCTTACGGAGTTTGTGGCCGGAAGATTTGCAGCAAAAGAGGCGTATTCAAAAGCGGTAGGGACTGGTATCGGGAAAGAAGTAAGTTTTTTAGATATTGAAGTAAGAAATGATGATAGAGGTAAGCCGATTCTTATTGCAAGTACAGATCATATTGTTCATTTATCAATTAGTCATAGTAGGGAATTTGCTGTTGCTCAAGTTGTTTTAGAAAGCTCGTCAC
The DNA here is from genome assembly GCF_051948935.1 of Bacillus sp. Brlt_9. NCBI lineage: Bacteria > Bacillati > Bacillota > Bacilli > Caryophanales > Bacillaceae > Bacillus > Bacillus sp. Brlt_9. The sequence continues at coordinate 13,540 of NZ_JAYJLO010000022.1, forward strand.
GCTAGTCTGCATATTTTATATCTTTGTCTCATATATTTGTGGTAGCGATAAGGAAGGCACATCTTCCATTCATTTATAGGGGCAAAGGGGCTGAAGTGATGAAAAGGCGTCTGTTTTTAGTTCTTGTCGGTTTGTTAACCGTTTTTGTGTTGGCCGGTTGTATGGAAAAGAAACAAGATGATGTTGTGAGAGATTTAGAGGCGAAAGTAAAAGGGATGAAAAGTTATCAAGCTGAAGCGAAATTATCTATTAAAACAGGAAATGAGCCTCAGGAGTATAAGGTAGAAATATGGCATAAAGAACCTTCTTTTTATCGTGTGAATTTGCAAAATGCGAAAAAAGATCAAAGCCAAATTATTTTAAGAAATGAAGAAGGAGTATTTGTATTAACTCCAGCGCTTAACAAGAGTTTCCGTTTCCAAAGTGATTGGCCGCAAAATAGTAGCCAGGCTTACTTATATGAATCCCTTGTGAGAGATATTTTGCAGGATAAGAAAAACCTTACTTTTGAAAAAACAGATAAGTATTATATTTTTAAAACAAAAACAAACTATCAACATCAAAACATGTTGCCGAAACAAGAGATTACGTTGAAGAAAAGTGATTTAACACCAGTTTCGGTGAAGTTAATGGATAATGATCAAAATGTTCTTGTGAAAGTAGATTTCTCAAAAGTGAAATTTGATGCGAAATTTGATAAAGGTGCATTTGATACGAAACAAAATATGTCTAGAGCGCAAGTGGATGTTCAAACGACAGCGAAAGAAGACAAACCATTTGCTATTTTGTATCCGCGTGATACGCCGCAAGGTATGGTTTTGAAAGATGAAAAAGAGTTGAAGACAGACAGTGGCAAGCGTGCGATACTCACATACACTGGAAGTAAGAAATCCTTTACTTTAATACAAGAAAAGGCAAAAGTTGCAGAAGCTTCGTCAGCGATCAGTGTGAGCGGAGAATTGGTTGATCTCGGCTTTACAATTGGTGCGTTGACGAAAGACTCTTTAACATGGTCGCATAACGGAGTAGAATATATGCTCGTGTCTAAAGGTTTAGAGCCGAAGGAGCTATTAATGGTTGCTCGTTCAGTTACAGAGAAGCAAGTAAAGTAAACTTCTTAGACGTGGTGATATATGTGCACCACGTCTTTTCTTAGTTTGAAGGGTGGATTTCATAAAAGAAGCATATAAAAGAATAAGCTTCGCATATCGTGTATAAGGAAGTGTATTTATGGAAGAAGCACCATTTTACCGTGACACTTGGGTGGAAGTGGATTTAGATGCGATCTATAACAATATTACACACATTAAAAATTTCATTCCAAGTGATGTAGAGATTTTTGCTGTAGTTAAAGCTAATGCATATGGACACGATTATGTACCGGTAGCTAAAACGGCATTAGAAGCAGGGGCGACAAGGTTAGCGGTTGCCTTTTTAGATGAAGCTTTAGTGCTTCGAAGGGCTGGTATTACTGTGCCAATTTTAGTGTTAGGTCCTTCTCCGCCTCGTGATGTCAATGTAGCTGCTGAAAATGATGTGGCGTTAACTGTTTTTCAAAAAGAATGGGTGGATGAAGCAATCAAACTTTGGGATGGTTCGTCTACAATGAAGTACCATATTAATTTCGATAGTGGCATGGGGAGAATTGGGATACGCGAACGTAAAGAATTAAAAGAGTTTTTAAATAGTTTAGAAGGTGCACCGTTTTTAGAATTAGAAGGAGTTTATACACATTTTGCAACAGCGGATGAGGTGGAGACTTCTTACTTCGATAAGCAATATAACACATTTTTGGAGCAGTTAAGTTGGTTGAAAGAATTCGGAGTGGATCCTAAGTTTGTTCATACAGCTAATAGTGCTGCAACGCTACGTTTTCAAGGGATTACATTTAATGCAGTACGAATTGGCATTGCGATGTATGGGTTATCCCCGTCTGTAGAAATACGCCCTTTTTTACCGTTTCAATTAGAGCCGGCGCTATCACTGCATACGAAAGTTGCACATATTAAACAGGTGATTAAAGGGGATGGGATTAGTTATAACGTCACTTATCGAACGAAAACGGAAGAATGGATTGCGACCGTTGCAATTGGGTATGCAGATGGGTGGCTTAGAAGATTACAAGGATTTGAAGTGCTTGTAAATGGTAAAAGGGTACCGATTGTAGGGCGAGTAACGATGGATCAATTCATGATACACCTTCCTTGTGAAGTACCTCTTGGTACGAAAGTTACACTCATTGGAAGACAAGGTGATGAGTATATTAGTGCTACTGAGGTTGCTGAATATTCCGGGACTATTAATTATGAAATTATTGCAACGATAAGCTTCCGTGTGCCGAGAATATTTATTCGAAATGGTAAGGTTGTAGAAGTAATCAATTATTTGAACAATATATAGAAGGTAGTATGATTTGCTTCTTGTCATTTGAGAGGACTGTTCATCGGTTAAGAATAAGTTCGTTTTTTGACGAGAAGCTTTTTACTTATCATTACTTTTAACATGATTTAACGTGAATTTAGTGCAGAAACTCTTCCGTTTCTTGTTGTAATGAGATAAAAAATAAAAGAATATGAATGTTTTGTTTGTGAATTGGAAAACATAAGCAAGGAATAAGGAAGTCTTTGCAACAGGCTCCATACAATGGTATTATTACAATAGGTGTCATATATATATTTGGGTGTGTAGTTGACGGTGGAGGTGTATTTTTGTGTCCGAATCAAGTGTAACTACTGAAATCGTGGTTCGGTTGCCAAAGCAAATGGTAACGGAATTGGACGGAATTGGAAAACAAGAGAATAAGAATCGCCATGAACTAATTTGCCAGGCAACACAACTGTTATTGCGTCAACATAAGACGAAGAAACGCTACCAACATGAATCAATGCGACGTGGGTACATTGAAATGGGAAAAATTAATCTTGGTATTGCATCTGAAGCTTTCTTAGCAGAGTATGAAGCAGCTCATACAGTAGAACGCTTAGTTAGCGGGGGGTAATATTTTGATTGTAAAACGCGGCGACGTGTATTTTGCAGACCTTTCCCCAGTTGTTGGTTCTGAGCAAGGAGGCGTTCGTCCGGTTCTTGTCATTCAAAATGACATCGGAAATCGTTTTAGTCCAACGGTGATTGTAGCGGCTATTACTGCACAGATTCAAAAAGCTAAATTACCCACTCATGTGGAAATTGATGCGAAAAAGTACGGTTTTGAGAGAGATTCTGTTATTTTACTTGAGCAGATTCGAACAATCGATAAGCAGCGCTTAACGGACAAAATCACTCATTTAGATGAAGTGATGATGATTCGTGTAGATGAAGCGCTACAAATTAGTTTAGGACTAATAGATTTTTAAATCGGCAGTTTAAGTTGCTCTCTTTACAGGGCAACTTTTTTTTATTATAGAGGAGGTTACGGTTGTATATGGAAATGGTAGATAATCGACAAGCGTTAATGAAAATGTTAGTGAAGGAATTAGGCTTTACCGAAAAGCAAGTTCGTCATGTTATTCAATTAACAGAAGAAGGTAACACAGTTCCATTTATTGCTCGTTACCGAAAAGAATGGACAGGCTCTTTAGATGAAGTGCAAATTCGTACGATTTTAGAGAGATGGCAATATATGATGCAGCTTGAAGATAGGAAAGAAGAGGTTATTCGTCTTATTGATGAGAAGGGGAAACTAACAGGAGAATTACGTCAGCAAATTGTTAAAGCTGCAAAGTTGCAAGAAGTAGAAGATTTATATCGTCCATATAAAGAGAAAAGAAGAACGAAAGCAACGATTGCGAAAGAAAAAGGACTAGAGCCGTTAGCTGAATGGTTATTGCTATATAAGAAAGAAGATCCAAATCAGAAGGCAATGGAGTTTATTAACGCCGAGAAAGAAGTGCAATCTGCAGAAGAAGCGTTACAAGGTGCTCAAGACATTATTGCAGAAATCATTTCAGATGAAGCGTCGTATCGTAGTTGGATTCGGAATGTTACTTTTAGAAAAGGTGTTATGTCTTCGGTTGTAAAAGATGAAGAGAAAGATGAAAAGAATATATATGAAATGTATTACAGCTATGAAGAACCGTTGCAGAAAGTGGTACCGCATCGTGTATTAGCGATGAATCGCGGTGAGAAAGAAGATATATTGAGAGTTTCTGTTGTTCCACCAGTAGATGAAATAGTAACTTTCTTATATAAGAAAGTTATTCGTGATAACGATTCAAAAAGTGCACAGTATGTAAAGTTAGCAATTGAGGATGGTTATAAACGATTAATTCAATCGTCTATTGAAAGAGAGATTCGAAAAGAATTAACAGAAACAGCTGAGGAACAAGCAATACATATTTTCTCTGAGAACTTACGTAATTTGTTATTACAACCTCCAATGAAAGGAAAGGTTGTGTTAGCTGTAGACCCTGCATATAGAACGGGTTGTAAATTAGCTATTGTAGACGATACGGGGAAAGTTCTATATATTGATGTTATTTATCCGCATCCACCAGTGCGTAAATATGAAGATGCAAAAACGAAAGTTCTTTCTATTATAGATAAATATCAAGTTGAAATGATTGCGATTGGGAATGGTACAGCTTCTAGAGAATCGGAAGAATTTATAGTTGATGTATTACAAAATGTGAAACGAGAAGTCTTCTATATTATTGTGAATGAAGCTGGTGCGAGTGTGTATTCGGCTTCTGATTTGGCCCGTGAGGAATTCCCGGATTTACAGGTTGAAGAAAGAAGTGCGGTTTCTATCGGAAGACGTCTGCAAGATCCACTTGCGGAACTTGTAAAGATTGACCCTAAATCAGTTGGGGTTGGACAATACCAACATGATGTATCTCAAAAGAGATTGAATGAATCGTTAACGTTTGTAGTAGAGACGGCAGTTAACCAAGTTGGTGTGAATGTAAATACAGCTTCAGTTGCGTTATTGCAATATGTTTCGGGTTTATCGAAAACTGTTGCGAAAAATATTGTAGCAAAGCGTGAAGAAGAAGGGAAATTTACAAAAAGAACAGACTTAAAGAAAATACCACGTCTAGGTGCAAAGACATATGAACAATGTATAGGTTTCTTACGTATATTAGAAGGGGCAAATCCGTTAGACCGAACGGGTATTCATCCAGAACAATATAAAAATGTTGAATTGTTATTGAAGAATCTAGGGTTATCAAAAAGTGACGTAGGGCAATCACAATTACAAAAGAGCTTAGAAGAAGTGGAGATTTCTAAGTTGTCGCAAGAAACCGGAGTTGGAGAGCCTACATTAGTTGATATTATAGATGCACTTATTAGTCCAGAGCGAGATATGAGGGATGAGTTACCTAAACCGCTTCTGAAAAAAGGGATTTTGAAATTAGAAGATTTAAAACGTGGTATGGAACTGGAAGGGACAGTTCGTAACGTTGTTGATTTTGGTGCTTTTGTCGATGTAGGTGTAAAACAAGATGGTTTAGTACATATTTCTAAACTAAGCAAACAATACGTGAAGCATCCGTTAGATATTGTATCTGTCGGACAAATCGTTAAAGTATGGGTAGATGATATTGATACGAAAAAAGGTCGCGTTGCACTATCTATGTTGCCGATTGAATAGTAAAAAAAGAGAGCAGATGAAACTGCTCTTTTTTTAATAGGGGAAAACGTGTAATGAATTATGAGCTTTGATGTATTTTGCTATAATAAAACCAGCATTCATTTAGTAATTTAATTTGATACCGGTTTTTTTCGAAATATGCGCGTTGCATTTGTTTTTTGAGCCATGTAGGCATAGGAATCCCTCCTTGTTTAATCCTACTCTCAAAAATGTAAGCTACTATTGATGAGAGGTTGGTGAGTGGATTTCTATTTCTGCTATGTTTTTAGAAACCACGCTTCTTGAATGAGGATGGGTATATGTACTATTTAATATATGTATAAGAGAGGAGAAAAGTGTAAAAATATTTTTTTGTTTAGGAGGAATGAAAATGGATGAGCAAGAAATACAGCGGCTGGTGGAAGAAGTATCAATGCAATATTTCGGAATGCCGTTTTTACATAAGGCGATGTTTAATAGTAGGTTGCGTACAACTGGTGGGCGTTATCTATTGAATACACACAATATTGAACTGAATTATCGATATTACGAAATGTATGGGAAAGAAGAATTAGTTGGAATCGTTAAACATGAACTTTGCCATTATCACTTACATATTACAGGAAGAGGGTATAAGCACAGGGATAAGGATTTTCGTGAAATATTAAAGGCAGTTGGTGCGCCACGCTTTTGTAAACGAATGATGAATGAAGAGAATGAAAAAAAGGTTTATATGTATGAATGTATGGAGTGTTTGCTTCAATATGTAAGAAGACGTCAAATAAATACGAAAAGATATGTCTGCGGAAAGTGTAAAGGGAAACTAATTCTGTTAAAGAAAACATCTTGACAGTGAAAACGCAATCCAGTATATTATAAACATGTCACGTTTGTACAAGATGTTGTAAAAAACTTCTTGACTTACGATGAGAATTTTTATAAGATACAAATTGTCTTCATTATTCCGCAGTAGCTCAGTGGTAGAGCTATCGGCTGTTAACCGATCGGTCGTAGGTTCGAGTCCTACCTGCGGAGCCATACAGAGAAGTACCCAAGTGGCTCAAGGGGCTCCCCTGCTAAGGGAGTAGATCGCGAACGCGGTGCGAGGGTTCGAATCCCTTCTTCTCTGCCATTCATATTGGCCCGTTGGTCAAGTGGTTAAGACACCGCCCTTTCACGGCGGTAACACGGGTTCGAATCCCGTACGGGTCACCACTTCGGAGGATTAGCTCAGCTGGGAGAGCACCTGCCTTACAAGCAGGGGGTCGGCGGTTCGATCCCGTCATCCTCCACCATAATATTATAATGAAAATTAAAATGAAATTAACTTAAAGATTAAATGGTCCCGTGGTGTAGTGGTTAACATGCCTGCCTGTCACGCAGGAGATCGCCGGTTCGACCCCGGTCGGGACCGCCATTTTAACTTCTGCTAATTGGCAGTTGTTTTTTATTGGTCATTATGGTACAATAACATTTGTCTTTGAAAAGAAGATAAGTATTTCG
>NZ_JAYJLO010000023.1:0-17546 GCF_051948935.1 Bacillus sp. Brlt_9
CCTACAACCGTCAACATGTTTTTCTAAAAAAATATAAAAAGGCTTATTTATTTTAAAATAAGCCTTTTTATCATATATCATTCTATTCGTTTATTATTTTTCTATAATTGGTAACGAGACGATAAATTGAATAATACCATCCCCATATTCTGCTCGAATACTACCACCTTGCAATTCAACAATACTTTTCGCAATCGCTAATCCAAGTCCCGACCCTTCTGTTACTCTACTTCTAGATTGATCTTTCTTATAGAAGCGTTCAAACAAACTCCCTAACTCTTCTCTCGTAAACTCTTCACTATGATTCGCAATTACAATTTGTATATCCCGGCGCTGCCTTTGAAGAGAAACTTTTATCTCCCCATCATCTTTACTATACTTAATCGCGTTCATTAATAAATTATCAAATACACGGACCATCTTTTCCGAATCAACCGCTGCATAGGCACGTTCCTCAGGAAACTTCTTAACAAACGTAAGTCCATGCTCTTCTGCTTGCGGTACTAACTCTTCTATTAATTGCTCGAGTAACTCATTTATACAAACCTCTTGTTTTTCTAATATAACTTGCTCATTTGTTAACTTCGTATACTCAAATAAATCTTCTATTAAATTCTTTAACTGCTCCGACTTTGCAAAAGCAATTCTCGTATACTCATCATGTTGTTCTTTATTTTCATATTTAGAATCTCGAAGTAATCGTAAGTAACCCATAATAGAAGTAAGTGGTGTACGTAAATCGTGAGATACATTCGTAATAAGTTCGTTCTTTTGCTTCTCTAATTTACGTTCCTTTTCTATATTATTCATAAGCTCTTCTGCCATATTATTAATATTCTCAGTTAAAGACGCAATCTCGTCTTCACCTTTCTTCTCAATACGGTACGCTAAATTACCTTTTTCTATTTCCTTTACACCTTCTGCCATCGCTTCAATTTGCTTCATCTTTCTCTTTGTTATATAGAAGAAAGAGAAAATGAATACGAGTACACCAATTAAAAATGGGAATGGTCCTTCTTGCGTATCATATATTACTTCACCTTCTGGAATCCCACTAACAAACATGTATAAATTCTTATCTTCTATTGTAATAGGCGCAAAGGCTATAAATTCTTTTCTCGTACTTTCAAATTCTTTTCTACCATTCATATAATTAATCGCAAACGATGATGCATTACGAATTGTATTATGCAAATCAATTTGTTCTTCTTGTGCCTGCTTCGTTTTATATAAAACTTTACCACTCTCGTCAGTAACCAATACTTTTAAAGCTCTAGAGTCTCGTTCTAAATTTTGATTCTCTATTTCAATCATACTTGATATAGCTTCTAATTTATTTTCATGAACTGAACTATTTGCCACACTTTGTGCTTGTTGGTTAATTTGTTCCATACCAGTCCGATAATCGATCGTCGCCTCTCGATTCGCATTCTCAAAAAACGGCGCTGCTGCCTTCGCTGACAAAAGTCCTAATAACGCACAAGCAGTGAACGCAGTAATAAGTTGAATCCGCACACTCCGTTTCACACTCTTCACTAGCTTTCCGATTAACTCTCGAAATTTCCTAACATAAGTAAATGGATTAAATATCTTTTTCAATCTTATACCCCACTCCCCATACTGTTTTTATATATATTGGCTTCCTTGGATTCTCTTCAATCTTTTCACGCACTTTCCTAATATGGACCATTACCGTGTTATCCGACTGAAAAGACCTTTCGTTCCAAACCTTTTCATAAATTTGTTCCGCACTAAAGACCATACCCGGATTACGAGCTAGTAATTCTAAAATCGAAAATTCCCTTGGCGTCAGTTTCACTTCTTCTCCATCCACAATGACTTTATGGGTTGAGATGTTTATTTTCATCTCTCCAATTTCTAACTCGTCCTCATTTTGAATAGCGAAACCATTCATTTTCATATAACGACGTAACTGAGATTTAATTCTGGCGATTAACTCTAACGGGTTAAATGGTTTCGTTACATAATCATCTGCACCTGTTGTTAACCCTAAAATTTTATCCATATCTTGCGTTTTCGCAGAAAGCATAATAATTGGCATTTCTTTCGATTCTCTTACTTTCATACACATATGAATACCATCTACTTTCGGCATCATAATATCTAATACGACTAAATGCACTTCATTTTCTTCTAGTAAACGTAACCCTTCTTCTCCATCTCCCGCTTGCAATACTTTATATCCTTCATTCTTTAAATAGATTGTAATTAGATTTCGAATTTCTTTTTCATCATCTACGACAAGTATTGTTTCATTTGCCACAATATCTCCCCCATCACTTTTTTAATCCCTAACTTCTATTATAGGAAAACTTCTGAAGAAAAACGCTCGGAAATCCTTAAGATTTTCTGAAGACGCAAAAAAGGTCTAGACTCCCCTTAAGTCTAGACCTTTCAAAAACCCCTTTTATTTACGAACGTAGATGAAATATAGTACGAATAAAACTCCCATAACATACATAATTGGATGAATCTCTTTACGACGACCACTTACTACCATTGTAATTGGATAGAAGATAAACCCGATTGCAATCCCTGTCGCAATACTATACGTAAGTGGCATTGAAATGATTGTAAAGAATGCTGGTACTGCAATCTCGAATTTCTTCCAATCAATTTCGCCTAAAGATGAAACCATTAAGATTCCTACAATAATTAACGCTGGCGCTGTTACAGCTGGTGTTACAACACTTAATAATGGCGAGAAGAATAGTGCCAATAAGAAGAATCCTGCTGTTACAACTGCTGTAAATCCAGAACGGCCACCCGCTGCTACCCCAGCAGAAGATTCAATATAAGACGTTGTTGTTGATGTACCTAAGATCGCACCGATTACAGTTGCAATCGCATCTGCGAATAACGCTTTTCCTGCACGTGGTAATTTATTGTTCTTCATTAATCCCGCTTGATTCGCAACTGCTACAAGTGTACCTGCTGTATCAAAGAAATCGATAAAGAAGAACGTTATAATAACAATCGCCATTTCAACAGTGAAAATATCTCCAAAGTGCGTTAACGCCGCACCGAACGTTGGTTCTAGACTCGGTATTGCTCCCACTACAGCTTTCGGAGTATCAATTAATCCTGTTGCTACTCCTAAGATGGCTGTAAGAATCATGCCGTAGAAAACTGCACCATTTATTTTCTTAATCATGAAGATGATTGTCGTAACAACCCCGAAGATTGCTAGTAACGTTGTGCCCTTTGTTAAATCCCCCAACCCAACAAGAACAGCATCATTTTTCACGATAACTCCGGCGTTTTGGAATCCAAGGAATGCAATGAACAATCCGATACCTGCCGCTACTGCAAACTTCAACTCTGATGGAATTGCATTAATGATTTTTTCACGAATACCTGAAGCTGTAAGAATAATAAAGATAATACCTGACATTAATGTTCCAGCAATTGCTGTTTGCCACGGAATACCCATCGTTAACACTGCTGTATAAGCAAAGAACGCGTTAATTCCCATACCCGGCGCTAAAGCAATTGGATACTTTGCGAATATCCCCATAATCAACGAACCAATCGCCGCTGCTAATGCTGTAGCAACGAATACTGCACCTGGATCCATCCCTGTACCTGCTGGTAACCCTTTAACATTTCCAAGTGACAGCGTAGCAGGATTGACAAATAGTACATAAGCCATAGATAAGAATGTCGTTAAACCTGCTATGAACTCTGTTTTATAATTTGTGCCGAGTTCATCAAACTGAAAATAGCGTTTCATCTTACGTTTCCCCCGTTATATGATTACTCGCCGTAATCTCCCTAGCCCTCTTTTATCTATTAAAAATAAAAAAGGCTTCCATTGCATATACATGGAAGCGTTCTATGAATAAAGATAAGATTCCCCTCACCTTTATAAAAACGCCTCGTAGTCAAGCCATTTACGGTAGCTAGGTAGAAACTTTCGGGCCATATCCCCGATATTATACGACGGCATAATATTCACTTTTCGTTTGAATTACATACTCATATTAACTCTTGAATGTGTTTTTGTCAATTAAAAAACGAACATTTTTATAAACTTTTATATTTTCGTTCGTATTAAGCTTAAAAACACAAAAGATCCATCTATGCATGTGCAATAGATGGATCTTTTTTTATAATACTATTCCCACTCAATCGTTGCTGGTGGCTTACTCGTTACATCATACACGATACGGTTAACGTGTTTTACTTCGTTTACGATACGTACAGAGATTTTTTCTAATACGTCCCAAGGGATACGTGCCCAATCAGCTGTCATACCGTCGATAGATGTTACTGCGCGGATACCTACTGTGTAATCGTAAGTACGCTCGTCACCCATAACACCTACGCTACGCATACCAGGAAGCGCAGTGAAGTATTGCCAGATTTCGCGGTCTAAGCCTGCTTTAATGATTTCTTCACGTAAAATCGCATCAGATTCACGAACAATTTCTAATTTCTCTTCTGTGATTTCACCTAATACACGAATACCAAGACCCGGGCCTGGGAATGGTTGACGCCATACGATTTCATCAGGAATTCCTAGTTCAGATCCTAATACACGTACTTCATCTTTAAATAACGTGTTTAAAGGCTCAATTAATTTGAACTGCATGTCTTCTGGAAGTCCACCAACATTATGGTGAGATTTAATTGTTTGTGCAGTTGCCGTACCACTCTCAACGATATCTGTGTAAAGTGTACCTTGTGCTAAGAAGTCCATTCCTTGTAATTTAGAAGCTTCATCATCAAATACGTAAATGAATTCGTTACCGATGATTTTACGTTTTTGTTCTGGATCTTCTACACCTTTTAACTTGTTCATGAAGCGTTCTTTTGCATCCACTTTAATAACGTTCATATGGAAGCCTTCGCTGAATGTTTTCATAACGCCTTCTGCTTCGCCTTTACGAAGTAAACCGTGGTCAACGAAGATACAAGTTAATTGATCGCCGATTGCTTTATGAATTAACACTGCCACAACAGAAGAGTCTACACCGCCACTAAGTGCGCATAGTACTTTTTTGTCTCCAACAGTTTCACGGATTTTCTCTAATTCTACTTCGATAAAGTTCTCCATGTTCCATCCTTCAGAACAACCACATACGCCGAATACGAAGTTTTTAATTAAATCGTTACCGTGCTCAGAGTGACGTACTTCTGGGTGGAATTGTACACCGTATAAGTTTTTGTCTTCATTGCTCATACCAGCAATTGGACAAGACTCACTTGTTGCATCTACTACGAATCCTTCAGGTAAACCAGTTACTAAGTCTCCATGGCTCATCCATACAACTTGCTCTTCTGGAAGGTTTGCATATAATTTTGATTCGTTCTCTACTTTAAGAACAGCTTTTCCGTACTCACGGTGGTTTGCACGTTCTACTTTACCACCGAAGTGTTGTGTCATAAGCTGCATACCGTAACAAATACCGAAGATCGGTAATCCTAGTTCAAAGATTTTTTCATCACAATGTAATGCGCCTTCACCGTATACACTATTTGGTCCACCAGAGAAGATAATCCCTTTTGGATTCATTGCTTTAATTTCTTCTGCAGTAATTGTATGTGGATGAAGTTCACTGTATACACCGAACTCACGAATTCGACGTGCTATTAACTGATTGTACTGACTCCCAAAATCTAAAACGATAATTGTATCATGCTGCTTCTTCAAAATAATCACCCCAACGTTAGTTCTCGTATATAAATATTTTCACCAATTTGGCAAAAAGCATTACTAATATAATAAAAAAAGCCAGTCCTCCGCCTCCAGTCTCATAACAAAGAAAAGGCAGGGGTCTGGCTTTATAAAGAAAGATAGTCTCCGCTCTTTATAAATATAAGACACACTGCCTTCATAGTCAGGTTGTTTACGGTAACCCGGTAGAGACTCTCAAACCTTATCTTTGAGGATATATGAAGGATCGTTTTATATTATCTTCCTAGATTCTAACAATGAAGTATCAATATGGTCAAGAGAGAAAGCGACAAAATTCTACAGAAATTAAATTCTTCCTCTCAAAAACATAAAAAAACATCCACTTCTATATAGAAGTGGATGTTTTCGGGGCGAACGGAATTACATCATTCCACCCATGCCGCCCATGTCAGGCATTGCTGGTGCATTTGGTTCTGGCTTGTCAGCTACTACAGCTAAAGTCGTATCATCAGTTTGTTCCTATTTTTTACCTATCCGTATAAAAAATTTCATCGACCTGTTCTAGCTCTTACGCTGACATAAATACAACTCAAACAAAAGAGTTAATAGACAATATAAAAGCCTATGCAAGTTATACATAAGCTTTTTGTTATTCACGATTAGCTATTTTTCAAGTCCTAAGTCTTAAAGCAATTATTAATAAGATTAAATATAATAATCAGGGTTTTCATCCATTTTAATTAAAAATTCTTCTAAAGAATCCGCTATTTTTATGTTCTCAGAGTAAATGGGACACTGTCCTAATTCATTTTCTTCTTTAAATTTAATTGTTAAAAAACTAATTTCCGTAATTTCGAAAAACACCAATGATTCTTCATCGTCTGTATCATCTAAGTTTGGATTATGTTCATAAATATCCTGTCTTAAACGAAAATCCGCAACTGAAATTGGGTCCATAAATCTATTGATTAAATTTCTGTTGGTGTTTAAAAATCCATAACCAATTTCTTCATAGAAACGTTTTAGTTCTTTAGGGAACTGCATTTTTAATAAATCCTCTGCTTCTGCTATCTCTTCTTTTGGTAAAGGGTAAAGAATAGGGGTTTGATTAGATTTAATGCCTTCGTCTGCTACAATATGCTTTTTCAAAAAATTAAACATTGCTTATTTACCTCCATTATTTATCATTTAAAGATTTCCCTTGAAATTGTATCTTTTGCATGGATTCCACCTTGATGTTCATCAGGATATCTAGCTGGATGTATATTCCACCATTCATGTTCCCCGCCATATGCATTTTCTACCAAATGATGTGCATCATACGGTCTATCAACTCTTCTTAGTACTCTACCCCTTCTTGAAAGGATTTCTTCTTCATAAGTAGGCCATTTTTGCTCTGTCTTAAGTTCCCATTCTTTAATTAAATCTTCTCGCAGTCTATTAAATTCTTCTCTTCTCGCTGCTACTTCTTCTTTACTTAGTCGTTCATAACCATTATTTTTTAAAGATTCCTGTAGTAATTCCTTTTGGTTTTCAGGGATTTTCCTATTTGTAATTTCTTCTACTTGGCTAATGTATTCTTGGAATCTAGGTGTATTTAAATTACCAGGATTAGCAAACATAAATGTATTTCGTGCTTCTTCTAAAGAATTAAAAGAAGTTTTTGGAACATCTCTAAAATCACCCGCATAAGCAAAGGGGTCTCTCATTTGTAATTTATTTGAAAAATGAGAAATACTCTGTTCTGCTTTTGTCCCTAATGTAGTTACTTTCCCTACTCTACTTATTCCTTTATCACCAAGCCAGCCCAAGCCAAGTCCCATAAAAATACTTGTTCTCCATTTCGTACGACTTTCCGCATCACCATGCCAAAAATCATTCATAAATGAATCCGAAACAGTATTCCAAGCGGTAGAAACTGTCTCTATAGGGTGACCTATAGCATACTTAATATTTTCCTTTGTTACTGTATCGTCTAATGAATTAAATCCTTCTACAATCTCCCCAATAACTTGCCCAGAGCCAACGTATATACCATCCCAAATTTTTCTCAGCATAGATTTTTCAGAGGGTTTGTCGCCCATTGCTCCTGCTTCTATCTTTTCATTAGATAAACTTCTATCAACTAAATTACCATCATAACGTTCATCAGCATTACGAAACTTTTCAGCAGCGTGCATTAGTTCTTCTGCAATCTTATCAAATTCCCTAAACACATTAAACATTTGAGGTTTCGTTTCATTTTCACTTTTTCAGGATGATTTATTCCACGTAAATGCCCAAATACACTGTAACTTCGTATTTATTGTTTTAGCTGTATTACTTTTATCTTGGAATAACGTACATAGCTTTTCACATAAAGAGTTTTAACTTCTTCAACATTCAAAATGTCATTATCGTGACAGTAATTAATAAAACTGCCTAATAGAACCTCATAATTTTGATATTTACCCTCGTTATATTCCCAAACTTACGGTCTTCAAGAAATTCCTTTTATGCAAATTTTAAAAACACAAAAAAGACTACCTCCTCTCATCAAGGAAGTAGCCTTCTTCTAATTAACTATTTATACATTGCACAGCTTCACAGAGTGATGCTTATTACATCATTCCGCCCATACCGCCCATGCCCATGCCGCCCATGTCAGGCATTGCTGGTGCATTTGGTTCTGGCTTGTCAGCTACTACAGCTTCAGTTGTTAAGAACATAGCTGCAACAGATGCTGCGTTTTGAAGTGCAGAGCGAGTTACTTTAGCTGGATCTACGATACCAGTTTCAAGCATGTTAACCCACTCGCCAGTAGCTGCGTTGAAACCAACGCCTACTTTTTCGCCTTTTAGACGCTCTACAACTACAGATCCTTCTAGACCAGCGTTGATTGCGATTTGACGAACTGGCTCTTCTAGCGCGCGAAGTACGATGTTGATACCTGTTGCTTCGTCGCCTTCAGCTACGATAGAAGCTACTTTCGTGTATACGTTCATAAGTGAAGTACCACCACCTGCAACGATACCTTCTTCTACTGCTGCACGAGTTGAGTTAAGTGCATCTTCAATGCGAAGTTTGCGCTCTTTTAACTCAGTTTCAGTTGCTGCACCTACTTTAATTACTGCTACGCCACCTGCAAGTTTTGCAAGACGCTCTTGTAATTTTTCACGATCGAATTCAGAAGTAGTTTCTTCTAATTGCGCACGGATTTGACCGATGCGAGCTTCGATTTGTTGTGTATTTCCGATACCTTCAACTACAGTTGTGTTTTCTTTCGTTACAACAACTTTACCAGCGCGTCCTAAAGATTCAATTGTAGCAGATTTTAAGTCACGGCCTAATTCTTCAGTGATTACTTCGCCACCAGTTAAGATTGCGATATCTTCTAGCATTGCTTTACGACGGTCACCAAATCCAGGAGCTTTAACAGCTACTACATTGAATGTACCACGAAGTTTGTTCACTACTAATGTAGCTAATGCTTCGCCTTCTACGTCTTCAGCGATGATAAGAAGTGGTTTACCTTGTTGTACCACTTGCTCTAATACTGGTAAGATTTCTTGGATGTTAGAAATCTTTTTATCAGTAATTAAGATGTATGGGTTATCAAGAACCGCTTCCATTTTGTCAGAATCAGTAATCATGTAAGGAGATGCATATCCACGATCAAATTGCATACCTTCTACTACGTCTAATTCTGTTGTGAATCCTTTAGATTCTTCTAAAGTAATAACGCCGTCGTTACCAACGCGCTCCATTGCTTCAGCGATTAATTGACCTACTTCTTCGTCAGCTGCAGAAATAGCAGCTACTTGTGCGATAGAAGATTTACCTTCGATTGGTTTAGAAATCGTTTTTAATTCTTCAATTGCAGCAGTAACAGCTTTTTCGATACCTTTACGAAGACCCATTGGGTTCGCACCAGCTGTTACGTTTTTAAGACCTTCACGAATCATAGCTTGCGCTAATACAGTTGCAGTTGTTGTTCCGTCACCAGCTACATCATTTGTTTTGCTAGCAACTTCTGCTACTAATTTCGCACCCATGTTTTCGAATGCATCTTCTAATTCGATTTCTTTTGCGATTGTTACACCATCATTTGTAATAAGTGGTGAACCGAATTTTTTCTCAAGTACAACGTTACGACCTTTTGGTCCAAGCGTTACTTTTACTGCGTTTGCAAGAGTGTCGACACCGCGAAGCATCGAACGACGTGCTTCTTCACTAAATTTAATATCTTTTGCCATAATAATTGACCCCCTTGGATTTTTTAAGATTTATATAATTAACCGATAACTGCTAGAATGTCACTTTCACGTAAAATCAAGTAGTCAGTACCTTCGTATTTCACTTCAGTACCTGCATATTTTGAGAAGATGATAAGATCACCTGCTGCTACCTCTAAAGCAACACGCTCACCATTTTCAAGCACTCGACCAGTACCTACTGCAATAACTTTACCCTCTTGTGGTTTTTCTTTTGCAGTGTCTGGCAATACAATACCACTTGCTGTTTTTTCTTCTGCTTGAACAAGCTCAATTACAACGCGATCACCTAATGGCTTTAGCATGAACAATAACCTCCTCATTTTGTTATGTAAATTTTATTTATTAGCACTCAAGTCACCCGAGTGCTAACACACTTATAATAATAAATAATCTCAATTTCTTTTGCAAGTAAAAAAATCATAATTTTTTCGCAAATTCAGCTATACACTTTTCTATATAGAGTCTATCTTCTTCTACCTTTACCATATGAATCGTTGTTTCCACTACTCGTATGTTACAATATGAAAGGACACCCTAAGTTGTTTTCGCTACACACACAACTTTCTCCTGTCTTCTATTATAATTTCAAATAAGGATTTACGAAAAAAACATAATTTACGTGAGGTTTATATCGTAGGTAGCATATGTACATGTTATCCTACCTTATCTCATACACTAGAGTTAGAAAGGATGGTTAAACCATTTGAAAAAACAATATTGGTGGGTTATCGTTACATACATTTTAATGCAGTTATCATCCATTGCTGGATTACCGCTTCTCCTGAAAACTGGACTTTATGATAACAGGGGATTTACTAGGGAGGAGAAATTCCAACTCATAACTGGCCACTGGGCAATCATTAGCTTCTTTATTGCATTATGTATCGTACTTTGGTTACTTAGAACAGATATTCGTGACAGACGTTTAGATACAATGCGCTCTTCGGTTCCAGCTACGATCGGTTGGATTTTTATCGGGTTCTTCTTAGCATTTTTCTCGCAAAGTATTGCCGGTATGATAGAAATGCGTTTATTAGGAATTAAACCTGGATCTGAAAATACAGCAAGACTTATGGATATCGCAAGAACGACACCTTGGTTCCTTATTGTTATATCTATAATAGGACCTATTTTGGAAGAAATCGTATTTAGAAAAATTTTATTTGGTACACTTTATAAGAAGTTCAACTTCTTTATTGCTGCTATTATTAGTTCTCTCGTATTCGCAGCAATTCATTTTGATTTCACTCACTTATTGGTATACACTTCTATGGGACTCGTATTCGCCTTTTTATATGTAAAAACGAAGCGTATTATCGTCCCTATCGCAGCTCATGTTGCAATGAATACATTAGTTGCAGTTGCTCAAGTTTTAATGAGCAATGAACAAATTCAAGAAATGATTAAAGAAGCTGAAAAAATGCAAGGCTTTATCGGAGGATTTTTATGAGAAACTCACCATTGTTCATGGCTGCATTGTACTTCCTTCTAGGATGTATCTTTACCCGCTTCGCCATTACAAACGTAACAGATACAATTTGGAATATGTGGACAATACTATTTGCAGTTATGGCAACAATTGATTTTAATTTGGCACTTCGCCTTATCTTAGTTAAATTCACAAAGAAAAAACAATAATAAAACGCAGAGGAAGCGACCTCTGCGTTTTATTGTGGATAATTCTTCAAAAAGTAAACAAGTGTTTGTAACTCTACTGCTAAATCAATATGATGAATTCTTATATTGTCTGACACATTTAAGCGTGCTGGTGTGAAATTTAAAATACCATGCACACTAGTTTCAGCTAATCTATCTGCTACAGATTGTGCTACTGTAGCTGGTACTGTTAATATTGCCACTTGTATATCAGTTGATAGACGTTCTTCTAATTCATCTAAATGATATACAGGAATACCCCCGATTTCTGTTCCAACTTTCTCTTCACTAACGTCAAACGCCATTTCAATTTTTGTATTATTGTTTTTCGTGAAATTATAATGTAAGAAAGCGGTCCCTAAATTACCTACTCCAATAAGTGCTACACGTGTTATATCATCTTGGTCGAGTGTTTCACGGAAAAATGATAATAAATAATTTACGTTATATCCATATCCTTTTTTCCCTAACGCTCCAAAGTATGAGAAATCTCTTCGAATCGTTGCGGAATCAACTTTTACCGCTTCACTTAATTCGGCTGATGAAACACGTTGCTTACCAGATAGAGATAAATTTTGGATAAATCGATAGTATAGAGGCAATCTCTTAGCAGTGGCTTGTGGAATTTTCTGCTGATCCATATAACCTCTCCTCTCTTCCTATCTTTATTCATATGCTTTAATCAAATACAGAAGTTTAGCACTTATTAAATTCCTTGTATAATAGAAAGAAGAAGTATTCTCTCTGTATTTTAAACTATACACTATTTTTAGTATGATTGAGAAATATAAACATGGCAAAGTTAAGAAATTATTTGAGGTGAAAACATTGATTTTATTACAAGTAAACGCGCTTTCGAAATTATACGGTGCAGAAACGATTCTTGCAAACATAAAATTGGAAGTTCAAACGAAAGATCGTATCGCATTAGTCGGACGAAATGGAGCCGGAAAATCTACATTATTAAAAATAATAGCTGGTGAGTTATCTCATGATGGTGGCGAAATTATAAAACCGAAAGATGTCTCAATCGGATATTTAGCTCAAAATACCGGGTTAGAAACGTCTTTAACAATTTGGGATGAAATGTTAACCGTCTTTACACACTTGCAGCAAATGGAGACAAAACTTCGAAGGCTAGAGCAAGAGATGGGAAAAGAAGAAAACTTTTCAAACGAGGCTATATATGAACGATTATTAGCTGACTATGACCAATTACAATTAGATTATAAAGATCAAGGTGGCTATCAGTACGAAGCAGATATCCGTTCGATTTTAAGTGGTCTTGGCTTCCCAGTTGAAACGCACCAGACGACAATTTCCACATTAAGTGGTGGACAAAAAACACGATTAGCTCTCGGTAAATTATTATTAACGAAACCAGACTTACTTATTTTGGACGAGCCTACAAACCATTTAGATATCGAAACATTAACATGGCTTGAACAATATTTACAAGGCTATCCTGGCGCAATACTAATCGTTTCCCATGACCGTTATTTCTTAGATAAACTCGTTACACAAGTATATGAAATTTCGAATAAAGAAAGCAGACGATTTGTTGGTAACTACAGTAAATATTTAGATTTAAAATCAGCACTATACGAGCAAGAAATGAAACGTTATGAAAAACAACAAGATGAAATCGCTAAGCTTGAGGACTTCGTTCAAAAAAATATAGCTCGTGCATCTACAACAAAACGTGCGCAAAGCCGTCGTAAACAATTAGACCGTATGGAACTATTAACAAGACCATTAGGTGACTCTAAGTCGGCTTCCTTCCATTTCGATATCGAAAAACAAAGTGGAAATGATGTTTTACAAGTAAAGGATGCAACTATTGGCTATGATAAGGATCCGATTATTGAACATGTAACAATGCGCTTAACTCGTGGGGATAGTGTTGCTTTAGTTGGTCCAAATGGAATTGGGAAATCCACATTGTTGAAATCCATTGTGAATAAGTTACCACTATTACATGGTGATGTTTCTTTCGGATCCAATGTATCTATTGGTTATTATGATCAGGAACAAGCTAACTTAACATCTTCTAAGCGAGTTTTAAATGAATTATGGGATGAATATCCATTGCAGCCTGAAAAAGAAATTCGCACAATACTAGGTAATTTCTTATTCACAGGAGACGATGTACTAAAACCAGTATCTTCTCTTAGTGGTGGACAAAAGGCTCGGTTAGCTCTTGCAAAACTTATGATGCAAAAATCGAATTTATTAATTCTCGATGAGCCTACGAACCACCTTGATTTAAATAGTAAAGAAATCTTGGAGAATGCTTTAATTGATTATCCGGGTACTCTTTTATTTGTCTCACATGACCGCTACTTTATTAATCGTGTAACGACGACCGTTGTTGAGTTATCAACAGAAGGTGCGCAGGAATATTTAGGTGACTACGATTACTACGTTGAAAAGAAAAATGAGATGATTGAACGTGCTGAATTTGAACAACAAGAACAGCAAGAAAATCAGGCACCTGTTCAAAAAACTGTAGCTCCAGAAAAATTAAATTATCTTGAAGAAAAAGAGCGCAAAAAGTTAGAGCGTCAACGTACTCGAAAAATCGAGGAACTAGAACAAAATATTGTACAATTTGAAGAAGAAATTGCTACGTTAGAAGATCAACTTTGCTTACCAGAAATATATGCAGATTATGAAAAGGCTAGTGAAATTACAACGAAAAAGCAAACACTACAAGAGCAACTTGATGCTTGTATGGCAGAATGGGAAGAATTGCATTTATAGGAGTATGAATAAGAAGGATGTCTCATCAGTCGGGATTTTTGACGATGGGACATTCTTTTTATCTTCTAGCTGTGTTAAACCTCTATTGCATAAACAATTCGACACGAGATACCGATTTACCGACAAGGTTTGACAACATTAGCCCCTCTTATAATAAGAGCATATTCCAAAATGTTTTTTAGAGATATCTTCTTCGTTTTTATTTCCCGAAAAAGGATAGATTTAAAGGTCAGACTTCGCCTGTTTTATCCACAAGTTTATACACATATCCACCTTTATAAAATAAACCTCAAAATAACTTTTCCACATTATCCACAATTAATCAAAAAGTTATCAACATTTTATATACACAATAAAACCCACATTATCAACAGATAATATGGATTTTATCCACAAGCTGTGGTTAATTTTGTGTATAACTATGCTTCAATATCTAATCCTGGATTCGCATTTAAAGCTAATGTAGCGCGTTTTCCTTGTTCATATGCAATTGTACCTGCCGCTGCAATCATTGCTGCATTATCTGTGCATAAAGATAAAGGAGGAATAATTAGCTCCATATTTTCTTTTTGTGCAAATTCTGCTTCTAAACGCGCACGAAGCCCTTTATTTGCAGCCACTCCACCAGCAAGAAGCACTTGCTTTACGTTATAAGCATCCGCTGCACGAGAAGCTTTCGTTACTAATACGTCAATTACACTCTCTTGGAAACTTGCTGCTAAATCTTCCGGTGCAATTTCTATTCCACGCTGTTTTGCGTTATGCACAGTGTTGATAACTGCTGATTTCAATCCACTGAAACTGAAATCATACGAATCCGGTTCTAGCCATGCACGAGGCAAATCGATTGTCGGTTCTCCTTCATGTGCAAGGCGATCAATATGAGGACCACCTGGATATGGCATAGATAACGTACGAGCTACTTTATCATACGCCTCTCCTGCTGCATCATCTCTCGTTTCACCAATTACTTCAAATGAACCATGTTCTTTCATATAAACAAGCTCTGTATGTCCACCAGATACAACAAGTGATAGCAGTGGGAATTGAACTTCTTTTACTAAACGGTTCGCATAAATATGGCCAGCGATATGATGTACACCAACTAGAGGGATATCATGTGCAAATGCCACTGCTTTCGCTGCGTTTACCCCTATTAAAAGTGCTCCTACTAAACCAGGTCCTTCTGTTACAGCAATTGCATCAATATCATCAAATGTGATATTGGCTTCTTTTAAAGCTTCTTCTAACACAACTGTAATTTCTTCTACATGATGACGAGATGCAATTTCTGGTACAACTCCGCCAAAACGTTTATGACTTTCAATTTGTGATGCAACGACATTCGCAACAATTTCCGTTCCATTTTTAACAACCGCTACTGCTGTTTCATCACAACTTGTTTCTATACCAAGTATAATCGTATTTTTTTCCATTATATATTCACCCACATTACGAGACCATCTTCCTGATTGTCTGCATAGTATCGTTTACGAATTCCACCATTTTGAAATCCGTATTTTCTGTATAACTGTTTTGCTACTTCATTTGATACACGTACTTCCAGTGTCATCGTTTTTACGCCTAGAGTTTTCGCTTCGGAAATAACTTCTTTCAATAAAGCATCCCCTAGCTTTTGACCTCTGTATTCTGGCAAAATAGCTATATTTGTTATATGTGATTCATCAATAATTATCCACAATCCACAATACCCAATTACACGACCATCTTTTTCTAGCACAACATAATGTGCATGTTCATTCATCGTTAACTCACGGTGAAAGGCATCTGCAGTCCAAGGAGTTGAAAAAGATACTTCTTCAATAGCTACAATTTGAGCGATATCATCGAGTTCCATCTTTCTAAATATCATATCCATCCTCTGCAAACCCCTACTTGTTTTGACTTTCTAACCACTTTGTTTCAGCTTCAGCTAAACGAAGGTAACTAGGAACAAATGAATGTACATCTTGTTCTTCTTTTTGCAATCCTAAGAACGCTAACTCACTTGGTCTTGGATTATTTTTAGTGAAAGGAGCAAATACAGCTTGATCACCTAAATGTTCGATAATCGTTTCTTTGTGCAATTTAACATCGTTACCAAGAAATAAAACAGGCTTTCCTTTATCTTTTAACATTTGCAACCAGTCTACAATAAGGATAATTCGGTCTTCTTCTATAGAAGTTAACTTCTCTCCTTCATATGTATATAGCCCCGTATAAATTTGTCCGCGTCTTCCATCGAATAAAGGACAGATTAACCCATCAAAATTCGCTCCGTTTGCAGCCACTACTTCTAAACTTGATACACCTACAATTGGTATTTGAAGCGACCAAGCCAATGTTTTGGCAGCTGTCACACCTATGCGAACACCTGTATATGATCCTGGTCCAGCAGCTACAACTATTTTCGTTAATTCTTTCGGTTTTACACCGCATTCTTTTAACAGTTGTTCTACAGCTGGCATAAGACGTACAGAATGGTTTTTTGTTAAGTTTGTAATGATTTCCCCAATTACGTTTCCTTCTTCAATAAGGGATACACCCATTACGTAATTTGAAGTATCAATTGCTAGTACTTTCATCTTGTAATAGCTCCTCACATAATCTAATATAGCGATTTCCAACTGGCTCGAGTACAATGTTTCTTGTATCATCTCCAGCATGGAATAAACTAATTTGTAATTTCTCATTTGGTAAATATGCTTCTATTAAATGAGCCCATTCTACTACCGTAATTCCTTCACCGTAGAAATACTCATCAAACCCTAAGTCCTCTTCACTTTCTGCTAAGCGATACACGTCCATATGATATAGCGGTAATCTTCCTTTATATTCTTTAATAATATTAAAGGTAGGGCTATTTACAACTCTTTTTACTCCAAGACCTTTTGCTAGTCCTTTTGTAAAAGTCGTCTTACCAGCCCCTAGATCTCCTTCTAAAATAATTACATCTTGCGCCTCTAGAAGTTCACCTAGTTTTTCTGATAATCTTTGTGTTTCCTCAGATGATTTTGTTGTTATTTCATATTTACTCACAGACTTCACCTACTTTACTCACAATGTTCTCTGCTCTTTATTATACAGGTTTTGAATATATAAAAAAGTCCTTAGGAGGTTTCCTAAGGATAGTTTGACTGTCTTTATTAGTTTTTTGTTAAAACAAATAAAAAAATACGAAACAACATGTTTCGTTCTTTTCTTTATAT
>NZ_JAYJLO010000024.1:0-16862 GCF_051948935.1 Bacillus sp. Brlt_9
AATAAGGCTCGGTAGCTCAGTCGGTAGAGCAGAGGACTGAAAATCCTCGTGTCGGCGGTTCGATTCCGTCCCGAGCCACCATTTATATTAATAGTATACGCCGGCTTAGCTCAATTGGTAGAGCAACTGACTTGTAATCAGTAGGTTGGGGGTTCAAGTCCTCTAGCCGGCACCATGTAAGTTTCGGAGGGGTAGCGAAGTGGCTAAACGCGGCGGACTGTAAATCCGCTCCTTCGGGTTCGGCAGTTCGAATCTGCCCCCCTCCACCATTTACATAGGGGCATAGTTTAAAGGTAGAACTGAGGTCTCCAAAACCTCCAGTGTGGGTTCGATTCCTACTGCCCCTGCCAAATATATTTATACAACATGGCGGTTGTGGCGAAGTGGTTAACGCACCGGATTGTGGCTCCGGCATTCGTGGGTTCGATTCCCATCAGTCGCCCCATTTTTATTTTAAAAATTACAAATAATCTAATGGATACTTACATATAATTAAGTAAGAAATCGATGGGCTATAGCCAAGCGGTAAGGCAACGGACTTTGACTCCGTCATGCGCTGGTTCGAATCCAGCTAGCCCAGCCATTTTTGCGGAAGTAGTTCAGTGGTAGAATACAACCTTGCCAAGGTTGGGGTCGCGGGTTCGAATCCCGTCTTCCGCTCCAATAAAATTTTATATGGCGGCATAGCCAAGTGGTAAGGCAGAGGTCTGCAAAACCTTTATCACCGGTTCAAATCCGGTTGCCGCCTTTTCTTTTGTGCCGATGTGGCGGAATTGGCAGACGCGCACGACTCAAAATCGTGTTCCTTCGGGAGTGTCGGTTCGACCCCGACCATCGGTATCAAGAACGGCGTAAAAAACTCTATACTAATTGTATAGAGTTTTTTTGTGTTTTCATTACACGACGAAATAAGCACAAAAAAGACAAATGCTCTGATTTAATTCAGATTGAACAAAATTTGTAAGGTGCCAGAACAGTTCGCTTCACTTGTATTTACGTTGATTTCACAAGCTAACTATAAAGAAAATTTACAGTTAAATGATGAATGTCAAACAGAGGAAGTTGAGAAAGAAATAGTTATCCTTCATTAACAGGTAAGGGATTATGTATTGGCACTTATCAACTTTGAAGTGAAAACACTAAAAGGATAAATACGAATATTCATTTTTATCTTTTTAGTTCTATTTTTCTATAAAACATCAGCAGAATATTGTATATACAATATTCCCCTCAGGCACTCTAGAGCGAATTTCTCCACCCTGGTGACATGAAGTTAAATCCGGCAGCACCAGTAGATATTAGTACATTATCAACGGTTAAGTTTGTAATTTCTAAAAACCTCTTTTTAAACTCTTCTTTGTTGTACTTGTACATAGTTGAGTGGCACGCCCACATGTGCGTTGAAGTACTTAACCAGTCCCTTAATTCCTTTAATTCAGGAAACGACTCAAATTGAATTGGTGCATCTAATTTCATAAATCTCACTTGATAGATAGTTGGGTTTAGCTTTTCTCCTACCCCTTTAAGACCATGTACTTTTTTCTCATTTGAATGTGTCATAATTCTCCCCCCATATTCCCTTTAAATTTTTTCCTATTTTTATTATACAACAATAGAAAGTAATTATAGGGATATTATGGAAATCAGTATCGGCGATATAAAAAAACTCTAACAGAAATGTTAAAGTTTTTTTGTTAAATTGTGCTATGTGCTTTTAAAATTCGTAATAAATGTAGAAATTCATGTATAATATAACTTGTCGAAAGAACAAAATGATAGTGATTTATATTATGTCTGTAATATGAATCAAAAATGAACTTTTTATATTTCTTTTAAAAATGTGTTGAATACACATTATATTTCATATTAATATTTTTATGTAGATTTAAAACGGGAAAGAGAGTGGAAAGTATGGGTCGTAAATGGAATAATATTAAGGATAAAAAAGCATCAAAAGATGCAAATACAAGCCGTATATACGCGAAATTTGGACGTGAAATTTATGTGGCGGCAAAACAAGGCGAGCCAGATCCAGAATCAAACCAAGCGCTTAGAGTTGTATTAGAACGCGCGAAAACATACAATGTGCCAAGAACAATTATTGATCGTGCAGTTGAAAAAGCAAAAGGCGGTTCAGAAGAAAATTATGACGAGCTTCGTTATGAAGGATTCGGACCAAATGGATCTATGGTAATTGTAGATACACTTACAAATAACGTAAACCGTACTGCAGCAGATGTACGAGCTGCATTTAGCAAAAACAGTGGTAACATGGGTGTAAACGGTTCTGTAGCTTACATGTTTGATGCGACAGCTGTTATCGGTCTTGAAGGTAAAACATCAGATGAAGTGCTTGAAATTTTAATGGAAGCAGATGTAGATGCACGTGACATTCTTGAAGAAGAAGATGCTGTTATCGTATATGCTGAACCTGATCAATTCCATTCTGTACAATCTGCACTTAAAGATGCTGGTGTTGAAGAATTCACAGTTGCAGAATTAACAATGCTTGCACAAAGTGATGTAGAACTTCCTGAAGATGCTCAAGTACAATTTGAAAAAATGGTTGATGCATTAGAGGATTTAGAAGATGTGCAACAAGTTTACCACAACGTAGACTTAGGAGAATAATACGATAGAAGCCCCTGTTCGTTTAACGGATAGGGGCTTTTTTCATGAAGTTAATTAAGAGGGTGAATTAGTAAAGGTATTTTGTGGTAGACAGGGAATATGCTTATAGGGATATGTGAAATATTCATTATTGCTAGGAGGCTTAACATGGAACATAAAACACCAAAACATATCGTTGCTGTAGCAGGTTATTTAACAAATGAAAAAGATGAAGTGTTATTAGCTAAAGTACATTGGAGATCGGATACGTGGGAGTTGCCAGGAGGACAGGTGGAAGAAGGGGAAGCGCTCGATCAAGCAGTTTGTAGGGAAATGCTTGAGGAAACAGGGTTAACTGTGAAGCCTATTGGCATTACAGGAGTTTATTATAATGCTTCCATGCACATTCTAGCTGTTGTTTTTAAAGTGGCATACGTGAGCGGTGAAATACAAATTCAGCCTGAAGAAATACAAGAGGCTAAATTTGTTGCTTTAAATGAAGAGAACATAGATGAGTACATAACGCGTCCTCATATGAAATCCAGAACGCTTGACGCGATGAGAGCAACACATTTTATTCCGTATGAAACTTGGGAAGTGCAGCCGTATAATTTAATAGGCAGATTGTAAAGAAAAGAGTAGCCGATTTGAGATACAATCAAATCACTACTCTTTTTTGTATACTGTTTAAGAAAAAGGTCAAAATAATAATAGTGCTAGTATTGATTTTTAGAACGTTTGTTCTGTATAATGTATGATATATTATGCACATTTAGATTACTAGATACTTACAAATATATATATTTGTAGATGATATAATGAAAATAGGGTGTTTTAATAGAGGAGCCTTAAGGTTTACTCTGTAATTGGTTATTCGTGCTGTAGCATAATGTATATTCAATATTTCAGATGAATAGTAGATAAAAAAAGACTGTGATACAATACTTTTTTACCCCGCTATTTATGTGCAGCTCGCTTGGTGCGGCCTGATTAAAGTTTCATTTTATACCTTACAATGATGTAAGGTACGTGTAAGAGAAATCGATGGGATATTTTTTTACAACAAGGTATTCTTAAAGTAAGAGTTATACGCTGTGTGGAAAAGAGGTGTTCAAGATGAAAGAACGAGTATTATCTAGGGTGAACTATCACCAAAAAGTTGCATTAAATCCAATGACTAAGTTTTTTTATAAAGCCATTATTTTATTATTATTGTTAAGTTTTACATTATTATTCGTTGGAAATGTCATGATCGAGCAAAGTGATATTAGTAAATTACATGTACCGGCTAAATTAGAGGTGCCAGAATCATTAACACATGCATTTATTGCGACAGAGGATAAAAGATTTTATCATCATAACGGTTTAGATTATATAGCGATTATTAGGGCGTCTGTTGAGAATATAAAAGCTGGTGGTGTTGTGCAAGGCGGAAGCACAATTACACAGCAGTTATCCAAAAATGCTTTTTTAACGAATGAACGTACATTTTCTCGTAAGTGGAAAGAGATTTTCTATACGAAAAAGATTGAACGCACATTTACGAAGGATGAAATTTTAAAATTGTATGTAAGTAATATTTATTACGGAGAAGGAGCATGGGGAATTGAAAAAGCAGCCAATCTTTACTTCGGTAAGAAGGTGAGCCAATTAACGTTGGCTGAAAGTGCAATGATGGCTGCTGTAGTAAAGGCACCTGCTTATTACTCACCTGCACAAAATTACGATAAAGCAGTTGAGAGACGGAATGTAGTTTTGAGATTGATGGAGAAAGAAGGCTATATCAATCATGATGAGTATGTGCAAGCGGTTAGTGAGAAATTAGTTATTCGTCATGATATAAAAACAGAGCAGTCGATGTTAAATAATGCGCGTGAAAAAGCAGTAAGCTAAAGGAGGTTCCTACATAGGAGCTTTTTTTTTTTGAATAAATTGTGACAAATTGTGACACAATATCGTCACAATTGTTGTATTTTTGTAATTTATGTGAGCGTGTTCATTGCGTGACATATGTAAGTATTGATATTATGTGTATTGTGTACAATGCTGTATACAGAATATGAATTTAAAGAGGAATGTATATGAAATCGAACAAACTTATGGCTCTTGGCGTAGTTTTTTCTATCGCAGTATTGATTGTAATCGGGACGATTGTGTATAGCATCATAAATGACAAAAAAGATAAAGGGAATGAGATGTTTGCTTATTCCACACAACAATCTTTAGGGAAAGATGATGCCCCAGTTAAGGTAGTTGAATTTGGAGACTTCAAATGTCCTGCTTGTCGTACTTGGGATGTAACAGTATTACCACGATTAAAAGAAGAGTATATTGATAAAGGCAAAGTGCAGTTATACTTTATTAACTTCCCATTTATCGGAAAAGACTCTGATTTAGGTGCAGCAGCTGGTGAAGCAATTTATAAACAAGATAAAGATTCATTCTGGACTTTCTATGATGAGATTTATCAAAGTCAAAAGAAAGATACGGAAGAATGGATTACAGAAGAATTACTTCTTAACATTGTGAAAGAGAAGCTTCCGAAAGTTGATGTAGAACAATTTAAGAAAGATTTACACAGCAAAGAAATAAAAGAAAAAGTACGTAAAGATTCAGATCGTGCTCAAAAATTAAAAGTTCAAGGTGCTCCTTCAGTATATATAAACGGAAATCTTGCAAACCCTGATTTCGATAGTATGAAGAAGGCGATTGATAAAGAATTGAAAAAGTGATGAGCTACTCATCACTTTTTCGACTTTTTTCGATAAAATTCTTGCTTCCGTTTTTTGTACATGCTATACTACTTTACATAAGTTATTCTAATATCTTATATTTATTTCATATTTGCGGGTGTAGTTTAGTGGTAAAACAAGAGCCTTCCAAGCTCTGGTCGAGAGTTCGATTCTCTTCACCCGCTCCAAATTTTATTAAATGTTTTTCTATAAATTGTGATCAACGCAGTGTTTCGTTTCTGAGATAAACGAGGCATTGCGTTTTTTAATGTTTGAAAAAGATAATTGTATGCGAAAATAGAAGTAAAGAATAGTATTCCAAAAGTGAATTGCTAACTAATATAGACGTTACATAAGGGATGAATTCATCTGAGGAGGCGATTAGGAATGGATTTTGAACAATTAAAGCAAGATGTAATTGCGTATAGTAAAACGATTGGTATAGATAAAATAGGCTTTGCTAGCGCTTCACCATTTGAAGAATTAAAGCAGCGGTTAATCCAGCAGCAACAATTAAATTATCAATCTGGATTTGAAGAGTCTGATATAGAAAAAAGAACGAACCCACAGCTTCTACTACCGGTTGCAAAATCAATTATTGCGATTGCATTAGCGTATCCTTCAAAATTAAAAAATGCACCATTAAGTAAGCGCGGAGAACGCCGTGGGATTTTTTGTCGAGCTTCTTGGGGGCAAGATTATCATCTTGTTTTACGAGATCGTTTGCAAAAATTAGAAGCATATTTAATCGAAAAACTTCCAGATATAGAAGTTAAGTCAATGGTTGATACGGGTGAATTAAGTGACCGAGCTGTTTCGGAGCGTGCCGGTATTGGATGGAGCGGTAAAAATTGCGCTATTATTACACCTGAATTTGGTTCTTATGTGTATTTAGGAGAAATGATTACAAACGTTCCATTCCCACCAGATCAACCGATAGAAGATCAATGCGGGAGCTGTACAAAATGTATTGATATTTGTCCTACAGGTGCTTTAATACAAGGAGGACAGTTAGATTCGAAGAAATGTATTGCATTTTTAACACAGACGAAAGGATTTTTGCCTGAAGAATACCGCGACAAAATAGGAAATCGTATTTATGGATGTGATACATGTCAGACTGTTTGTCCGAAAAATAAAGGAATGGATTTTCATAATCATCCTGAGATGGAACCAGATCCTGAGTTGGTTAAGCCGTTATTAACACCACTTTTAACAATTAGCAATCGTGATTTCAAAGAGAAATATGGGATTATGTCTGGTTCATGGAGAGGTAAAAAGCCGTTGCAACGAAATGCGATTTTGGCACTTGCGCATTTTAAAGAGGCATCAGCAATTCCTGATTTAATCGGTGTTATGAAAGACGATCCAAGACCAGTACTTCGCGGAACAGCAGCATGGGCACTTGGAAAAATTGGTGGAGATGGCGTGGGCGAAGCCATTGAAAAAGCAATGCAACGTGAGAAAGATGAAGAGGTTCTTCATGAAATGAATCGCGGACTTGAATTGTTAGTGCAGAAAAAAGAGTAGATAATATCTCCCTTTTTCATATTGTAATATGGGAGGGAGACGAAATGGTTGTAAAAATAAATATTGAAAAGCAAGTACAACAATTTTTAGCATATATAACGGAGAAACGAACAAATGTAGATGGTATCGCTGAAGATTTATTACAAATAGCACAGAGAAAGAAAGAATTGTTTCAAAAGCGTAATGCAGAGATAGTGAAAGCGACTGCAGATGTTTCTTTCATGAGGCAATTAAATAATAGCAATCATCAAGAAATTGATTATCAAATACATTGTAAATATTTAATTAAGCATAAAGAATTATTTTATATCGAAGAGGAACAACTAAAACGAAGAGTTTGTTTAAATAATAGCCGGGTAATAGGTGATTATGTTATTGAAGTGCCAGAAGCAGTTGGAATGAGTGAGACATTAGAAAGGGAAGTTACAAAAGAGAAGTACGGTTCTTATCAGTACAATCGTTTAGAGGCAGTGAAATATGCAGAGCGTTGGTGGGATGATCGAAACCCTGTATATCGTAATTTTCCTGATAACTGTACAAATTTTATTTCTCAATGTCTTCATACTGGAGAAGTACCAATGAACGGATATCCTAATATTCGTAAAGGATGGTGGCAAAGGGAGAATCAGTGGAGTTGGAGCTGGGCTGTCGCACACTCTTTTTATTGGTATTTGTCAGGTGCTACAACAGGACTTCGAGCTGAAGCTGTAGAAAGGCCTGAGGACCTTATTCTTGGTGATGTCATCGCTTATGATTTCGAGGATGATGGTAGGTGGAATCATACGACGATTGTAGTAGCAAAAGACGCAGATGGTATGCCACTTGTAAATGCACATTCAGCGAATAGCCGTCGGCGTTATTGGAACTATGAAGATTCTAGTAAATATACACCACAAATGAAATATAAATTCTTTCATATTATTAATGGGTAGAGATTTTTCGCTCAAGTGGTATAATACGTAGTAGACAAAAAACAGAGGTGAATATCGCGTGGGAGTACATGTTGTTTTATATCAACCAGAAATTCCAGCAAATACAGGGAATATTGCTCGTACTTGTGCAGCAACTGGAACAGAATTACATTTGATTAGACCGCTTGGATTTTCAACGGATGATAAAATGTTAAAGCGTGCAGGATTAGATTATTGGCAGCACGTGAAAATTACGTATTATGATTCAATTGAAGAGTTTTATGAGAAAAATAAAGATGGTGAGTTCTTCTACTTAACAAAGTATGGCGAGAAAGCTCATACAGCGTTTGATTATAGTAAACGTGAGAAGGATTACTACTTTGTATTTGGAAGAGAAACAAACGGCTTACCAGCTAATGTAATCGAAGAAAACTTCGATCACTGTTTACGTATTCCAATGACTGATAAAGTGCGTTCATTAAATTTATCTAATACAGCAGCTATCTTAATTTATGAAGCCTTTCGTCAACAAAATTATCCAGGATTAGATTTAGAAATTGTTTATTAAAAGTCGCCATATGGCGACTTTTTTTCTAAAAATAAAAATAAAAATAAATATGTAATCATACATTTAAAAAAGGGTACATATTCATATAGAATGGGGATATATGAATAAAAATTGATCAGACGGGTTGAGATAAATATGAAGGAACGATATAGTAATCAAAATACCTTTTTAAGTATGATAGATATGGAGTTAATAAGAAGAGGGTTATTACATGCTATTCAAGATTTAGTATTTATTGTGAAAGTTATGGATGATGAAACCTTTAAATATATTTATGTAAATAAGATAGGGATGGATTATGCG
Organism: Bacillus sp. Brlt_9; assembly: GCF_051948935.1. Classification (NCBI taxonomy): domain Bacteria; kingdom Bacillati; phylum Bacillota; class Bacilli; order Caryophanales; family Bacillaceae; genus Bacillus; species Bacillus sp. Brlt_9. The sequence goes on from NZ_JAYJLO010000024.1 coordinate 8,655, forward strand.
AAGCTAAGCGAAGAGTGTTATGGAAAAACGTTCGGTGAAGTATTGCCAGAAGATACGGCGGAAATATTGCAAGTGCAATATGCAAAAGTAGCGAGCGAAGCGAAAGCACATACCTTTTGTGATGTAGTTAGTTTACCAACTGGTAATGTACATTATGAGTCTTCACTTAATCCTGTATTTGATGAAGAAGGAGTATGTCAGTTTATTATTTGTATTACAAGAGATATTACAGCTCAGGTTGAGGAAAAGGCAGAGATAGAGGAAAAACAAATGTTGTTTAAGTCATTACTAGAATATAATAATGACTCCATTCTATCTATAGATTCTATAGGTAGAATTACATATGCGAATCCAGCAACGTATGAAATATTTGGATATCGATATGAAGAATTAAATAATAAATTTATCTTTGAATTTATTAATAAAGAATATGAAAAAGATTTTCAAATTATATTTAAAGGATCTATGCAAGGAAAAGCAAAGCAAATTGTTTCAAAGAAATATGTTCATAAAGAAGGATACGAGCTCTATATTTCTTTGAGAACTATTCCAATTATTGTGAACGGTGAAATTGTTGGGGTTTATATTGTTACGAGGGATGTTACAAGGCAAGTATTAAACGAGATGAGAACGGAATATTTAGCTTATTATGACCAGTTAACAGGATTAATGAATAGAATTTCATGTACAAATAAGTTAGATGATTTATTAAATGATAAGATAGATTTTGCGTTTATCTTTATAGATTTAGATGAATTCCATCTTATTAATGATACTTTTGGTCATAAAGAAGGAGATAAAGTATTACAAAAAGTGACAGAATGTTTAAGCAGTATCCAAATAAACGATATGCACTTATTTAGAGAACACGATGATCAATTTGTTATGTTAATAGAAAATATAACGAAAGAACGTGTAGAGGTAGTTGCAAAAAGCATATTAAAAAACATTAGTGAACATTTTGTAATCGAGGAAGAGGACGTGTATTTAAGTGCGTCAATTGGGATTGTAATGGCTCCAACAGATGGGGAAGATGAAAAAATATTATTCCAAAGAGTTGATGCTGCTTTGGAAAAAGCGAAAGAAAAAGGAAAAGGGCATTATCATTTTTATTGCAGTGGATTAGATTGTGAGCGTGAACAAAGATTTATAATAGAAAACCAATTACATCGTGCTATAGAAAAGAATGAATTTTTCTTATATTATCAGCCGCAAATTAATATTGAAAAGAAAAAAATAGCTAGCATGGAAGCTTTAATAAGGTGGGAAAATAAAGAACTAGGATTTGTCTCTCCTAATCAATTTATTCCGCTGGCAGAAAGAACAGGTTTTATCATTAAGCTTGATGAATGGGTAGTAAATGAAGTTTGTAAGCAAATACGTGAATGGTTAAATAAAGGATATGAAGTTGTCACGATTGCAGTTAATATTTCAGCCAGACACTTTCGCTCTATTACATTAATAGAGATGATTACACGAGCTTTACATAAGTACAATGTACCAGCCCATCTATTAGCGATAGAGGTTACAGAAGGAGCCCTTATGCATAAGGACATATCGAAAAGAGTATTACTGCAATTGAAAGAACAAAATTTAAAGATTCATTTAGATGATTTTGGAACGGGATATTCATCTTTAAGTTATTTAAAAACGTATCCAATTGATACATTGAAAATCGATCGTTCTTTTATGGAAGGTATACATGTAGATGAACGCGATACGAATATTACAGCTGCAATCATTCATTTAGCTCATACTTTGGAATTGAATGTAATTGCAGAAGGCGTAGAAAAAGCGGAACAAATACAATTTTTGAAGGAAAAGAATGTGAAGTTTGTACAAGGTTATTATTATAGCCGACCTTTATCAAAAGATGGTGTGGAAAATATGTATTATAAATAATTGATAAAAAAAGTGATGTGCTTAGAAGCACATCACTTTTTATTTGTACCGGGTTTATCATTGTAACCAGATGTAAAAATAGCTGTAAGAAATGTGAGTGATACACCTAAAATTAATAATAATTTCATACTAATATCCCTCCTATTTTTTCAGTTTACGAATCTTCAATATGAATCGAAATGTATGTAATGTTCTTGGAAGAAAAGAATTTATTTAAAATGAATAGCGGTGTAAAAACTTTAATACCTATATTATACAGAATTTTCTTTGAATTTTGGAGAGAATTTTATAGCACTACTGTATATTTCATTTTGATTTAAAGAATGTTTGAGGACATCCTAGCATACCTTTTATAATAATCCGATTGAACAAGGAGATGGGGGAGGAGCTATAATGGATATTCTAAAAAAAATTGAACAGCATCGAGAAGCAGAAGAACGTTTACAATGGGAAGGTACGTTTGCGGAGTATTTAGAGCTTGTGAAGGAAAGACCATGGGTGGCTCAAACAGCACACTCTCGCATTTACAATATGATAAAAGATGCTGGAATTGAAGAAGTAGATGGTAGAAGAAAGTATAACTTTTTTAGTAATCAGCTATTTGGATTAGAGGATGCTTTAGAACGTCTTGTAGAGGAATATTTTCATCCATCTGCAAAACGATTAGATGTTAGAAAACGTATTTTATTATTAATGGGTCCTGTTAGTGGAGGGAAATCAACATTAGTTACGATGTTGAAACGAGGGTTAGAAACATATTCACGAACAGATCGAGGAGCAATTTTTGCAATTAAAGGATGCCCAATGCACGAAGATCCGCTTCATTTAATTCCGCACCATTTACGGGATGATTTCTTTGATGAGTATGGAGTTAGAATTGAAGGGAATTTATCGCCACTCAATGTGATGCGTCTAGAACAAGAATATGGTTCAAGAATTGAGGATGTAGTTGTAGAGCGTATTTTCTTCTCGGAAGATCGCCGTACAGGAATTGGTACATTTAGCCCGTCTGATCCTAAATCACAAGATATTGCCGATTTAACAGGTAGTCTGGACTTTTCAACTATCGCAGAATATGGTTCTGAATCAGATCCACGAGCGTATCGCTTTGATGGAGAATTAAATAAGGCAAACCGTGGGATGATGGAATTCCAAGAGATGTTGAAATGTGACGAGAAGTTTTTATGGCATTTGTTATCGCTTACGCAAGAAGGAAACTTCAAAGCGGGAAGATTTGCGCTTATTTCAGCAGATGAATTAATTGTAGCGCATACGAATGAAACGGAGTATCGTTCTTTCATAGCAAACAAGAAAAATGAAGCATTACACTCAAGAATTATTGTAATGCCTGTTCCATACAATTTACGAGTGAGTGAAGAAGAACATATTTATGAAAAAATGATTCGTGAAAGTGATGTATCCAATGTTCACATTGCACCACACACACTTCGCGTTGCAGCAATGTTTACGATTTTAACTCGTTTAAAAGATCCGAAGCGTCCGGATATTGATTTAATTAAAAAGATGCGTTTATATGATGGAGAAACGGTAGAAGGTTATAATGTAATTGATGTAGAGGAGCTGCAACGTGAATATCAAGATGAAGGCATGAGCGGTATCGATCCTCGTTATGTAATTAACCGAATTTCTTCGACAATTATTAGAAAAGAAGTACCATCTATTAATGCATTAGATGTACTTCGTTCTTTAAAAGATGGATTAGATCAGCATCCATCCATTAGTAATGAGGACCGTGAGCGTTATATGAATTTCATTTCATTAGCAAGAAAAGAATATGATGAAATTGCGAAGAAAGAAGTACAAAAAGCATTCGTGTATTCATATGAAGAATCAGCGAAGACACTTATGGATAATTACTTGGATAACGTTGAAGCATATTGCAATAAATCGAAATTACGTGACCCATTAACAGGTGAAGAAATGAGTCCAGATGAAAAGCTAATGCGCTCAATTGAGGAGCAAATTGGAATTTCAGAAAATGCTAAGAAAGCATTCCGTGAAGAAATTTTAATTCGCATCTCTGCTTATGCGCGTAAAGGAAAACGCTTTGATTATAATTCACATGAGCGTCTTCGCGAAGCGATTCAGAAAAAACTATTTGCTGATTTAAAAGATATAGTGAAAATTACAACATCAACGAAAACACCAGACGAAAATCAGCTTAAGAAAATTAATGATGTTGTTGCGCGCTTAATTGATGAGCACGGCTACAATTCTTCATCTGCGAATGAATTACTACGCTATGTAGGTAGTCTGCTAAACCGATAGTTTGATAACAAAACGCTGTCTCTTGTATTTTGCGGGACAGCGTTTTATTATCCGTTCATATGTGTAAAGTGTCATACCTTGTCCAAATGTAATAAATTAAGATGCAATTTCATGAATTTATTGTCAATTATTTTTACAATATGCATATGATAGAGTAACCAACCATTCATACGAAAAAAGCCAACACAATACAATATGTTGCAAAGTGTAAATGTGTGCAACTATGCATTGTGTTTCTTTCTTATCAACGGCTGAATTTTCTTTTCTAGTATGTGAGTGGCAAAATTTTGTTTAGGATGCTCGGAGTATTATATGAAAAACGTTATATATGTTTATGGGATGAATTTCGATGGGCAGTTACCTTTCATTCTAGCTTGCACAGTATAAAACAAAATTTCTAGCTTGCTGTTCATATAGGAAGACAATTACAGTAAGGAGGGAAAGAAATGGGTGAAGAAAATCAACCAAATTATACGATTTCACAGGAAAACTGGTCCCTCCATCGCAAAGGATATGACGACCAACAACGCCATCAAGAGAAAGTGCAAGAGGCAATTAAGAATAATTTACCCGATCTTGTAACAGAAGAAAGTATTGTTATGTCTAATGGTAAGGATGTTGTGAAAATACCGATTCGTTCTTTAGATGAATATAAGATTAGGTACAATTATGATAAAAACAAACACGTTGGGCAAGGAAATGGTGATAGCAAAGTTGGTGATGTCGTTGCGAGAGATGGATCAGGTGGTCAAAAGCAAAAAGGACCAGGAAAAGGGCAAGGAGCAGGGGATGCGGCTGGAGAAGATTATTATGAAGCTGAAGTCTCTATTCTAGAATTAGAGCAAGCGTTTTTCAAAGAGTTAGAGCTGCCTAATTTAAAGAGAAAAGAAATGGATGAAAATCGGATTGAACATATTGAATTTAATGATATTAGAAAAACTGGGTTATGGGGCAACATCGATAAGAAACGAACGATGATATCTGCATATAAACGAAATGCAATGCGTGGTAAAGCATCTTTTCATCCGATTCACCAAGAAGACTTAAAGTTCCGTACTTGGAATGAAGTGTTAAAGCCAGATTCAAAAGCTGTTGTATTAGCGATGATGGATACGAGTGGATCGATGGGAATATGGGAGAAATATATGGCACGTAGCTTCTTTTTCTGGATGACGCGATTTCTACGAACGAAGTATGAAACAGTAGATATTGAGTTTATTGCCCATCATACGGAGGCAAAAGTCGTTACAGAAGAAGAGTTTTTCTCAAAAGGAGAAAGTGGTGGAACGATTTGCTCTTCAGTATACAAGAAAGCACTCGAGCTAATTGATAATAAATACTCACCAGACCGCTATAATATTTATCCATTCCATTTTTCAGACGGTGATAATTTAACATCAGATAATGCTAGATGTGTAAAACTTGTTGAAGAGTTGATGAAGAAGTGTAACATGTTTGGGTATGGGGAGGTAAACCAGTACAACCGCCATAGCACCCTCATGTCAGCCTATAAAAACATTAAAGATGAGAATTTCAGATATTATATTTTAAAGCAAAAAGCAGATGTATTCCATGCGATGAAGAGCTTTTTTAGAGAAGAATCCGAGAAAAAGATGGTTTAAACCCCTAATTGTAGGGGTTTTTGTTTTTAACTGAAATTAAAAAGGGGGCTGTCCCAAAAGGTCTTTATTCAATGACCTTTTGGGACAGCCTTTCTGTTATAAATTAGGATTCTTATGAAATTTAGATACTTATAGATAAAAGACTTAATTCAAGTTGTCACGTATGAAATAGGACCGATTTGAGTGCGTCACATAACACTTACGTACACTTTTCTGTATTTGAAGTAAACAGTTATTACATCATATATGTAATTTATGATAAAAAAGCAAAGACTAATTTAAGTAATGTTAGACTAAATGTAAGTTAAAGGTAACAAGAAAAATTAGGAGGTACTTAAATGCGAAATGCATTTAGAGGGGGGTTAATTTATTTTAGTTATAATAAAATGCAACCTATTTTGAATGGTTTATCTCTTTCAATAGAGGATAAACAAATATATGGATTACTCGGAAAATCTGGTTCAGGTAAATCTACATTAGTAAGAGTCATGCTAGGCTTAGAGAAAGCAGAAAGCGGAAAACTGCAATGGTTTAATGAGATACCTAACCCTAGCACGAAACGACGTATAGGTTATGTCCCGCAAAATTTAGCATTTATGTATGATTTATCTGTTTATGAAAATGTATTATCCTTTGGCAAACTCTATGGCTTAAAAGAACAAAATTTAAAAAAACAAGTCAAATATGCACTCGAATTGTTTGAGTTATGGGATGAAAGAAATCAACGTTCAGGTGATCTTTCGATTGATATGAAACAAAGATTAAATATTGCATGTGGCATTGTTCATAATCCCGATGTTGTTATTTTAGACGAACCAACATTTGGATTAGATCCTCAAGCTAGTAAATATATTTTAAATAGGATTGTAGAGTTAAATAAAACAAGAGTTACCATTATTTATATAGCTAGTAATACAGAGGAGGTTAAGAAGATTTGTTCACATGTGGGGATAATTCATAATGGAAAATTGGTGTGTGAAGGGAGACTGGAAGATGTTATCCAAAAATATGCAGATCAACCAATTATTGAATTAGAGCTACATGAGAATGTTAAGTGCTATACAGAAAAATTAAAAGGGTACAAAATAGCATACACTGAAGAACATTGTATAGGTATTGAGGAAACTGATACATCACTGATTCATAGTATTAAAGAGAGATTTGGATCAGAAATCCAAAAAATTATTTATATGCCTTCTGATCTAGAACAAGTATTGCATAAATTAACTGAAAGAAATTTGGTAAATTAAGGATTATATTAACTCATTTCTTACTGATAAAAAGTATAGGAACAACTTTTATTAAAGAGAAAGGAGTTACAGAATGTGCAAATCTTTAAGCTATATATGAAACGAACTATTAAAAGAAAATGGACTTTTTTATTGTTAATTTTGTTACCTATTATATTTACATTTTTAGTTACTGCACAGTATCAAAAAATATCCCATCTCAATTTAACAATCTATGCAGAAAATAAATCAATGAATATTAATGAGATGAAAAAGCTAAAAAGCCTAACAGAATACTACAATTACAAGACTGATTATTCGGAAAAAGAAAAAACGAGTGTGTATAAAGAATTTCCGACATCTAAAATCGAATTAAGTAATTTGGAAAGTCAGTATGCTTCTATATTAACAAGTACATTTAACATGATTGTATCTGTGACGGTATTTTTATCAATGATAAATACATTGTTGTTTTCAAGAAATCAGACAGACCCAACAACGGAACGTATTTTGCTAACGGCTAAAAACAAATTTAGTTATTACTTACAGGTAGTAGGAGCAATTACCTTTGTTACTATTGCTCAATTGGTGTTAATGATTATATTAATAATATATTTTTTCAAAATTAATTTCATTATTTCTATGAGAGAGTTGTCTTTATTACTACTAGTGTATGGGCTATTAATCATTTTAGTAATAGGACTAGGGTTAATATTGAGAAAACAAACAGCAAAATCTTCAACAGGACGATTACTTGTAATTATAGTTGCACTATTACTCACTATATTAGGTGGAACGTTATGGCCGATAGCAATTATGCCTGAAGGGCTACAAGCTATTGCGAAAATCTTGCCGACATATTGGGTAACAGAGGTTAATAGTCAAGTGTTTTACGGATTGGTAAGAAGTGGACATGAAATATTAATCTATTTTATCGCTCTATTTTCTTGCATATGGCTAATTTTCTTTATGTTAACGCGTATGAGAAATAAGTATATATGGTGAAAAGCATTATAAAAGTAAGGGAGTCAGGGGAATTTTATGAAACAAAGTATTTGAAAGGAGGTGAGGAAATGAAGGAACAAAAAGAATTAAAAGAGTTAAAAAATGAAGAATTTGAACTAGATGTAGAGTTTTTAGACTTGGATGAAGTAAGCGCAATTCCA
>NZ_JAYJLO010000025.1:0-14761 GCF_051948935.1 Bacillus sp. Brlt_9
CTAAAAACACAAGTCTTTTGACTTGTGTTTTTTTATTTCCCATGAAATAGGTTCGATTCTGCAAGTAAAAAGGCTGAAATGTAGTAAGGGATTTTTTGAGCAGAAATAGTAAGGAATTGATAAATAAATGGGTAATCTTCAGAACCATAGCTTCCAAGTAAATCATACCACCAATCTGTTTCGTATCTAGAAATCATACTTAAATTGTAGAGCAATAAATAATGAACAAGAAGTTCAGGTAATACAGGTTTAGGATTTCTAGGGTCAGTTGTAAGTGGTAAGTAATAAGTATCAGCAAGATACTCGTAGTATAAGGGCGTGCTATACACAGGATTCCACGACTGGATAGGAGCCGTAAAAAGCAAATTTGATTCACTCATTTTCCCAGGGACATGTTGCATGGATAAATGCTTACAAGTTGATTCAATGTAACGTGAAAACCTTTCTGTAGTCATATGGAGGCGATCTAGTATACCGACCGAAAAGGAAAGTTCATTTGTATTTACCGAATCGATTTTATATAAAGTAGCACCTCGTTGACTATAGCGAAATAGGTTTTGTAATTCAGGAATATTCCCCATTAAATCTAGCATGTTAAACTTCTCTGATTCCAAGTGTTTCATGTGAAACAGCTGTTCTGCAACATGAGTAAATAATCCATTTTTTTGTACCTTCACCTCATCCTCTAAAAATTGATATCCTTGTTTTTTTCGTTTACGTGTCGTAACACCATGAGCTAAAACAGTAGTGGATTCTGGATAGTTAGGATCAATAGTTAGTAAGCAGGCTTTAAAAAGTTGGCTCATTCCATAAAACAATAACATTGGCTGGATTGAAAAGGGGGCTACCTTATATAATTCATAATAGTTTTTCCCGTGTTCTAAGTAATAAATAAAGGGATAACAGTTTTCAAAACTTTTTTTTTCAGCATCTTGTATGGAGGATTTTTCATAACAACGGGCAAGATAACGTTGTACATTTTGAGATGAAAAGAAGAAACTTAATTGCTGCCAAGTACGATGTGATTGATGCATATATTACGCTCCTTTTATTGTCTAAAAATTCTAACATATATATACGTCCTTGACAGTATTTTAACCAATTGATAAGCTACTAATAATAATTTCTGGTATCATGGGGGGAACAATTATGTGGGAATCTAAATTTGTTAAAGAAGGTTTGACTTTTGATGACGTATTACTTGTACCAGCAAAGTCAGATGTACTACCAAGAGAAGTAAGTGTTAAAACAGTTTTATCTGAAAGCTTACAGTTAAACATCCCGTTAATTAGTGCAGGAATGGATACAGTAACAGAAGCGGATATGGCTATTGCAATGGCTCGTCAAGGCGGTTTAGGAATTATTCATAAAAACATGTCTATTGAACAACAAGCAGAGCAAGTTGATAAAGTAAAACGTTCTGAAAGTGGCGTTATCTCAGATCCTTTCTTTTTAACTCCAGAACATCAAGTGTATGATGCAGAGCATCTTATGGGAAAATACCGTATCTCAGGTGTACCGGTTGTAAATAATTTAGACGAACGAAAATTAGTTGGTATTATTACAAACCGTGATATGCGTTTTATTCAAGACTACTCAATCAAAATTTCCGACGTAATGACAAAAGAACAGCTAATTACAGCTCCAGTTGGTACAACGCTAGGTGAAGCTGAAAAGATCCTACAAAAGTATAAAATTGAAAAACTCCCTCTTGTTGATAACAACGGTGTATTACAAGGGCTTATTACAATAAAAGATATCGAGAAAGTAATTGAATTCCCAAATTCCGCAAAGGATAAGCAAGGACGTTTATTAGTTGGAGCAGCGGTTGGTGTAACGGCTGATGCTATGACTCGTATCGACGCATTAGTAAAAGCTAGCGTAGATGCAATCGTACTTGATACAGCTCACGGACATTCTCAAGGTGTTATTGATAAAGTAAAAGAAGTTCGTGCAAAGTATCCTTCACTAAATATTATCGCCGGAAATGTTGCTACTGCTGAAGCAACAAAGGCATTAATTGAAGCGGGCGCAAACGTAGTTAAAGTTGGTATTGGACCAGGTTCTATTTGTACAACACGTGTTGTAGCTGGCGTTGGTGTACCACAATTAACAGCGGTTTATGATTGTGCAACAGAAGCTCGTAAACACGGCATTCCAGTTATTGCTGACGGTGGTGTTAAGTATTCTGGTGACATGGTTAAAGCTTTAGCAGCAGGGGCACACGTTGTTATGTTAGGTAGTATGTTTGCTGGTGTTGCTGAAAGCCCTGGTGAAACTGAAATTTACCAAGGTCGTCAATTTAAAGTATACCGTGGTATGGGTTCTGTCGGAGCGATGGAAAAAGGAAGTAAAGATCGTTACTTCCAAGAAGGAAATAAAAAACTTGTTCCAGAAGGTATCGAGGGACGAGTACCATATAAAGGACCTTTAGCAGATACAGTTCACCAATTAGTTGGTGGATTACGTGCAGGTATGGGATATTGCGGAGCACAAGATTTAGAATTCTTACGTGAGAATGCACAATTCATTCGTATGTCAGGTGCTGGTTTACGTGAAAGCCATCCTCATCACGTACAAATTACAAAAGAGGCTCCAAACTACTCATTATAATGTCTTATATACAAATAGACGGAGATTTGATATCTCTGTCTATTTTTTTTTGATTATGTTAGAATAACGGTTATGTGAGTACATAGATATTGGGGGTAGCAAAAGTGAAAGGTATGTTTTGCAAAAGGTTCATTGCGCTAGTAACAATGCTTACACTAGCTTGTAGTATGTTGTTACCATACAGCAATGCATCAGCAGAAACAGGATCTGCTTTAAACATTGAAGCAGGTGCAGCAATTTTAGTTGAAGCGAATTCTGGGAAAATTTTATATCAAAAGAATGCGGATGAATTATTGTCAATTGCTAGTATGACAAAAATGATGAGTGAATATTTAGTTCATGAAGCAGTGGATAAAGGAAAACTTAAGTGGGATCAAAAAATTAAGGTTTCTGAATATGCGTATAAAGTTTCGCAAGATGCTTCCTTATCAAATGTTGCATTAGAAAATGGTGGCACTTATACAGTAAAAGAATTATATGAAGCAATGGCAATTTTCTCTGCAAATGGTGCAACAATTGCATTAGCAGAAGCAATTGCAGGTAAAGAAGTAGATTTCGTAAAAATGATGAATGATAAGGCGAAAGAATTAGGATTAAAAAATTATAAATTTGTCAATTCTACAGGTTTAACGAATAAAGATTTAAAGGGAATGCATCCTGCTGGTACAACACCAGATGAGGAAAATAAAATGTCTGCGAAGGATGTTGCAACTTTAGCACAACATCTACTTCAAGATTATCCGAAAGTATTAGATACAGCAAAAATTCCTAGCAAAGTATTTCGTCCGGAAAAAGAGAAGTTTCAAATGTTAAACTGGAACTGGATGTTAAAAGGTTTATCTAAATCATATGATGGTGTAGATGGCTTGAAAACAGGATCAACTCCAGAAGCAGGAGATTGTTTCACTGGTACAGTTGAAAGAAACGGAATGCGTTTTATTTCTGTAGTTATTAAAACAAATTCTCGTCAAGCTCGTTTTGATGAGACAAAGAAGTTATATGATTATGGATTTGATAACTTTGAAATGAAGCAAATGTATAAAAAAGGTTCTTCAGTAAAAGGACAAGAAACAGTTCGAGTGGAAAATGCTACAGATAAAGATGTAGCAGTTCAAACAAAACAAGCTGTTTCACTTCCAGTGCCAAAGGGAAGTAAGGATGTTTATAAAACAGAATTAAAAGAAGCAAGTAAGGGACAAGAAGCACCTATTAAAAAGGGAGCTGCACTTGGCAAAATGGTAATCACACCAAAAGATACAAATGACCCTGGATTTTTATCTGGTAAGTCATTACAAATAGACCTTGTAACAACATCTGCAGTAGAAGAAGCGAATTGGTTTACTCGTTCTATGCGCGGAATCGGTTCTTTCTTTAGTGGTATATGGAATAGTGCTGTTGATACAGTAAAAGGTTGGTTTTAAAAGCTCCTCATTGTAGGGGCTTTTTCTTATTCCTATTTTTCATACCGACTTTATGAAAAAGTAGTAGACAAGCATCTGATAGTTAGTGGTAGAATGTAAGAGTATTCTTAATTTTCGCCTTTAACGGGGAAAAGCAATTCACCTAGGGGGGTTTTTGTAACATGACAAATGTAACAGGGACAGAACGTGTAAAACGTGGAATGGCAGAAATGCAAAAAGGCGGCGTTATTATGGACGTAATTAACGCTGAACAAGCAAAAATTGCAGAAGAGGCAGGCGCAGTTGCCGTTATGGCATTAGAGCGTGTACCAGCAGATATTCGTGCAGCAGGTGGCGTTTCTCGTATGGCAGACCCAACAATCGTTGAAGAAGTTATGGGTGCAGTGTCAATTCCGGTTATGGCAAAATGCCGTATCGGTCACCTTGTAGAAGCACGTGTGTTAGAATCATTAGGGGTAGACTATATCGATGAGAGTGAAGTATTAACTCCTGCTGATGAAGTATACCATTTAAATAAACGTGATTACACAGTTCCGTTTGTATGTGGTTGCCGTGATATTGGAGAAGCTGCACGTCGTATTGCAGAAGGTGCATCTATGCTTCGTACAAAAGGTGAACCAGGAACAGGAAACATTGTAGAGGCAGTGCGTCATATGCGCCAAGTCAATGCAGAAATCCGTCAAGTTGCAAGTCTACGTGAAGATGAGTTAATGACATATGCAAAAAATACTGGTGCTCCTTATGAAGTACTACTTGAAATTAAACGCCTTGGTCGTTTACCAGTTGTAAACTTCGCAGCAGGTGGTGTAGCAACACCAGCAGATGCAGCGTTAATGATGCAACTTGGTGCGGATGGTGTATTTGTAGGATCTGGTATCTTCAAATCAGAGAATCCAGCGAAATTTGCACGTGCAATCGTTGAAGCGACAACTCATTATGAGGATTACGAACTAATTGCAAGCCTTTCTAAAGGATTAGGTAATGCGATGAAAGGTATCGAAATTTCAACGTTATTACCAGAACAACGCATGCAAGAGCGTGGATGGTAATTGAAGGAGAACTTTAAAATGGTGAAAATCGGTGTACTAGGTCTTCAAGGTGCAGTTCGTGAGCATGTGAAATCAGTTGAAGCAAGTGGTGCAGAAGCTGTTGTTGTAAAGCGTATAGAACAACTTGAAGAAATTGATGGTCTTATTTTACCAGGCGGTGAAAGTACAACAATGCGCCGTCTTATTGATAAGTATGCTTTCATGGAGCCACTTCGTACATTCGCGAAGTCTGGTAAACCAATGTTTGGTACATGTGCAGGAATGATTCTTCTTGCAAAAACACTTATTGGCTATGAAGAAGCACATATTGGTGCTATGAATATTACAGTTGAGCGCAATGCGTTCGGACGACAAAAAGATAGCTTTGAAGCTGCCCTTTCTATTAAAGGTGTGGGAGAAGATTTTGTTGGCGTATTTATTCGTGCCCCGTATGTTGTAAATGTGGCAGATGATGTTGAAGTACTTTCTACACATGGTGACCGAATGGTAGCGGTAAAACAAAATCAGTTTTTAGCTGCTTCATTCCATCCGGAATTAACGGATGATCATCGTGTAACGGCATACTTTGTAGAAATGGTAAAAGAAGCGAAAATGAAAAAAGTTGTATAAGTAACTTGCAACTTGTATAAGATTATAGTAAATTGATGGTAACAATTTTATAAAATAAGCGTGTTGATAGGAAGTAGTAACAAATGCCGTTTCTTATAGAGAGTCGATGGTTGGTGGAAATCGATAGAAACAGTTTGTGAATCCATCCTGGAATGGAATGTGGAATATCTTTATGATTAGTAAACATTCCCGGTGAAGAGCCGTTATTTCTACTTGAGAGGAAGGCGGCAATGCTTTCAACTAGGGTGGCAACGCGGGTTAACTCCCGTCCCTTTATATAGGGACGGGAGTTTTTTGTGTTTTATAAAATAAAAGGAGGAGTATATAATGCTTGATATTAAATTTTTACGTACAAATTTTGAAGAAGTAAAAGCAAAGTTACAGCATAGAGGCGAAGATTTAACTGATTTTGGTCGCTTTGAAGAGTTGGATACGAGAAGAAGAGAACTACTTGTTCAAACAGAGGAACTAAAAAGTAAACGTAACGAAGTATCTCAACAAATCTCTGTATTGAAGCGCGAAAAGAAAGATGCAGAAGCTCTAATTCTAGAAATGCGTGAAGTTGGAGAAAAAGTAAAAGATCTTGATAATGAACTTCGCACAGTTGAAGAAGATTTAGAAAGATTAATGTTATCTATTCCAAATATTCCTCACGAATCTGCTCCAGTTGGGGAAACAGAGGATGATAATGTAGTAGCACGTACTTGGGGAGAAGTGAAAGAATTTGCTTTTGAACCAAAACCACATTGGGATCTTGCTACAGATTTAGGAATTCTAGACTTTGAGCGTGCTGGGAAAGTAACAGGAAGCCGCTTCGTATTCTACAAAGGTGCTGGCGCAAGATTAGAGCGTGCTTTAATTAGCTTTATGCTTGATCTTCATACTGATGAGCATGGATATGAGGAAGTATTACCTCCGTATATGGTAAACCGTGCAAGTATGACAGGAACAGGACAACTTCCGAAATTTGAAGAAGATGCATTCCGTATTGAAAGTGAAGATTACTTCTTAATTCCAACAGCTGAAGTACCTGTAACGAATATGCACCGTGATGAAATCTTAAATAAAGAACAATTGCCTATAAGATATGCTGCATTTAGCTCTTGTTTCCGTTCTGAAGCAGGTTCAGCTGGACGCGATACACGTGGTTTAATTCGTCAGCATCAGTTCAATAAAGTAGAGCTTGTAAAGTTCGTAAAACCAGAAGATTCTTATGAAGAGTTAGAAAAACTAACAAATGATGCAGAACGCGTGTTACAATTATTAGAGTTGCCATATCGCGTTATGAGCATGTGCACAGGCGATTTAGGATTTACAGCAGCGAAGAAATACGATATCGAAGTATGGATTCCAAGCTATGGCACATATCGTGAAATTTCTTCTTGTAGTAATTTTGAAGCTTTCCAAGCGAGACGTGCAAATATCCGTTTCCGTCGTGAGCCAAACGGCAAACCAGAACATGTTCATACATTAAATGGATCTGGTCTTGCAATTGGACGTACGGTGGCAGCTATTTTAGAGAACTACCAACAAGAAGATGGTACAATTATAATTCCAGAAGTTCTTCGCCCTTATATGGGAGGAAAAACAGTTATTAAGTAAATTTATAAACATTCATCGGTATGAGTGATTGGTAATTATGAGCGTTGTCAGTACTATAATGTAGGAGGGGAAAAGTAAAATTTTCCTTTCCTCATAATTTATTTTAGTAGGGTTGACTAACTGTTTTTCTTTTGATATTATATTTGATGTCAATATGGAGGTATACCCAAGTCTGGCTGAAGGGATCGGTCTTGAAAACCGACAGGCGGCGAGAGTCGCGCGGGGGTTCGAATCCCTCTACCTCCTCCAGATATAATTGACAACAGCGCATATAAGTGGAGATTGGAGAACTCGTTACCAACACGTAACGAGTTTTTATTTTAAAACCAATCATAAAGTATGGTGTAAGGCGATCTTGTCCTTATTACACACTCATATTCCGATGATTATCTTCATAGATATGAAAGGAGTCAACATGGATCTTATTATACAAACGTTTCCTTTAGATGGAAAAACTTTATATTATGTACAATGTCCTGTCTGTAAGAACAATAGAATTTTAAACAGTGGTGCAAATGTATCACGCATTATTAGCGATGATACATTCCGTAAACTTTGTGGTTGCACTTGTGATGTAAAGCAAACTGCGACAAAAGTAGAGGCACCAAAAAAAGTTAAAAAGGAAGCTGTAAAGAAAGAAGCAGCTCCAAAACGTACAGGTAAAGTATTGACAGCAGTAATTAACGGAAAAGAAATGACTGTTAAAGAGATTGCTGAAGCATACGATATTAGTACAAGTACTGTTCGTCAGCGTATTAACGCTGGAAAACCTGAGAGTGAAATTATTGCTCCAACAAAGAAGAAGTAATTTAATAGAAAAACCCGTGCATATGCACGGGTTTTTTATTTTACAAGTTTACGTGTTTGTTTTAAAAAATGGCCAATTTTTTTAATGATTGGTTCAATAGAATCGCCATCTTTTAAAATATCGTATTCATTAATGTTTAATCGTAAAACAGGACATGAATTAAAGTTATTAATCCAGTTTTCGTAACGCCCATGCATCTCTTTCCAATACTCAATTGGTGTTTGCTGTTCCATCGGACGTCCACGTTCTTGTATACGATCAATGATATCATCGAAAGAACCTTCTAAGTAAATTAGTAAATCCGGATGAGGGAAGTAAGGAGTCATGACCATAGCGTCAAATAAACCTTTGTATGTTTCATAATCCGTTTCTGTCATTGTTCCTTTTTCATGATGCATTTTTGCAAAAATGCCAGTGTCTTCATAGATAGAGCGATCTTGAACAAAACCGCCACCGTATTCAAAAATTCTTTTTTGTTCTTTAAATCGTTCTGCTAAAAAGTATACTTGCAAGTGGAAGCTCCAGCGTGTGAAATCAGCATAGAACTTGTCCAAATACGGATTCGAATCTACTTTTTCAAATGATGTACGATAACCTAAAGCGTTAGCTAATGCAGTTGTCATAGTAGATTTACCAACACCTACTGTTCCAGCGATAGTGATTACTGCGTCATTTGGAATGTCATATTTTTGCCTTAAATTCATTATTATTTCGACTCCTTTAAGAGAGTATTTTGAAGGGCAGATAGGATGACGTTTAAATCGTCAGGATTTTTTATAAAATCCATATCGTCTCCGTTAAATTTCAATACTGGGATATCTGGATGATCCTTTTTAAAGGCATCCATAGCTGTTTCATAATCTTTTGTGAGCTGTAGTAAGTAATTTGGATCCATATTTTTTTCGAATTCTCTTCCGCGCATTGCGATTCGCTTTTGTAATGTTTCTAGGCTGGCTGTTAAATACACGATAACGTTTGGTACTGGCATATCTTGTGTAAGGATACGGTAGATTTGCATGTACTTGTCATATTGAGAATCTTTTAATGTACGGGATGCGAAAATTACATTTTTAAATATATGATAATCCGCTACTACTGGCTTCCTTTGATTCAAATACTTTATGTTAATATCTTCTAATTGTTTGTATCTATTACAAAGAAAGAACATCTCTGTTTGAAAACTCCATTCGTCGATGTCTTCATAGAACTTTCCTAAAAAGGGGTTTTCATCAACAATCTCTTTCAATAAGTGGAGTTGCATGTGAGTTGAAATTTCCTTCGCAAGTGAAGTCTTTCCAACACCAATTGGTCCTTCAACCGTGATAAATGGTACTCCGGTCACGCTGTTTCCTCCTTTCAATCAGTGATTTACCGTGACTACTAAAAACACAAAACAGAATTATTGTAGCACAAGAGGGAAGCGAGCGGGTTAATTTGCTATAAAAAGTTAGAAAATAGATATATGTATTAATTAAATTTTATTTGAGATGATGGTCTTATATTTGCTTTTAATGTGGCTTTCATTATTTTTAAAGCATGCAAGTTATCCTGATCATGATTAGAGGCAATACAGTCCTCTGGTACATACAGTGTATAATTTCTCATATGAGCATCGTTAGCTGTAAAGAGGATACATATATTTCCGGCGACTCCTGTTAATATGAGATTTTCTATTTTTAAATAGCCTAATAAAGAATTTAAAGGTGTTTCATAAAAAGCAGAGTAATGTGGTTTAATGAAAATATAATCATCAGAATTTGGAGCAATCTTATGAATTATATTTTTACTATACTCATTTGTACAATGAGTAATTAGTTGGTCAATATCAGATCTCCAAAGTTGATAATGGTCATTAATATAAATTATGGGGTAGCCGAAGGATTTCATTGTTTTCTTTAATTGTAAAATAGGGGTTGTTATAATTTCGCATTTTTTGGCTAGGATAGGTCCGTGTGAAAATTGAAAATCATTAATCATATCGATAATGAGTAAGGCAGTGTTTTTCATATGTAATCCCCTCTCTTTTTTCTTAGGGTGGATTGAATTTGTAAAAGTTATCCCATGTGTAGTAAATGGAAATAAGTATACTTTATTTGTAATGAAAGGACTATGTTATGGAACACGATCAGGATATTTATTTTATGCAGTTAGCAATAGAAGAGGCTAAAAAAGCAGAGGCAATACAAGAGGTACCAATTGGAGCAGTTATAGTGTTGGATGGTGAAGTAATTAGTATTGCTCATAATTTAAGGGAAACTGAGCAAAGATCAATAGCTCACGCTGAGTTGTTAGCTATTGATGAGGCGTGCAAAAAATTAGGGACATGGCGTTTAGAAGATGCGACATTATATGTAACATTAGAACCTTGTCCGATGTGTGCGGGTGGAATTGTTTTATCACGAGTGAAGCGAGTTGTATATGGTGCAAGTGATCCGAAAGGTGGATGTGCAGGGACATTGATGAATCTTTTAACGGATGAACGTTTTAATCATCAATGTGAAGTAACAGCTGGTGTATTAGAAGAAGAGTGCGGTACTTTGTTAACAAACTTTTTTAGAGAGCTTCGTAAAAAAAGAAAAGAGATCAAGAAATTAGAGAAAAGCAAAGAGAATTAACGTATTTGCATTTTATAAAAAAACAAGTTATACTGATAGTGCCTTTAATGAAGGCAACCGAATATTGGTTTTAACTTTGCCGTGCTAAGCGGGGAGGTAGCGGTGCCCTATACTCGCAATCCGCTCTAGCGAGGCCGAATCCCTTCTCGAGGTTATGTTGCTGTAAGGTCTGCCTTAAGTAAGTGGTGTTGACGTTTGGGTCCTGCGCAACGGGACCCCGTGAACCTTGTCAGGTCCGGAAGGAAGCAGCAATAAGCGGGTCTTCTCGTGTGCCGCAGGAGTGCCTGAACCGAGCTAACTGCTTGAGTAACGCTTATGGTACGTAATCGACAGAAGGTGCACGGCAGTTATATATGTATACAAAACTCACCTTAATACTAAGGTGAGTTTTTTGTATGGAAAATAACTTTTGGAATCTATAAACAGAATGGGTTATAATAAATGAGATAATAACCTTTGAGGGAGGCCGTATTTTCGTGTCATACCAAGCGTTATACCGAACATGGAGACCGCAAAAATTTGAAGATGTAGTCGGTCAAAAGCACGTGACAAAAACGTTGCAAAATGCCCTTCTTCAAGAGAAAGTTTCACATGCTTATTTATTTTCTGGGCCGAGGGGAACAGGAAAAACGACCATTGCAAAAGTATTTGCAAAAGCAATCAACTGTGAACACGCTCCGGTAGCTGAACCTTGTAATGAATGTCCTTCTTGTTTGGGGATTACACAAGGATCTATTTCGGATGTATTAGAAATTGATGCGGCTTCAAATAACGGTGTAGATGAAATTCGAGATATTAGAGATAAAGTAAAATATGCTCCAAGTGCTGTAGAATATAAAGTATACATTATTGATGAGGTTCACATGCTTTCTATGGGTGCCTTCAATGCGCTTTTAAAAACGTTAGAAGAGCCACCAGGACATGTCATCTTTATTTTAGCGACAACAGAACCACATAAGATACCACCTACGATTATTTCGCGTTGCCAACGTTTCGAATTTCGAAAGATATCAGTAAATGATATTGTTGAGAGATTATCGACGGTTGTGACTAATGAAGGTACGCAAGTAGAAGATGAGGCGTTACAAATTGTTGCACGTGCCGCTGAAGGTGGTATGCGTGATGCGCTTAGTCTTATTGATCAGGCAATATCTTATAGTGATGAAACAGTTACGACCGAAGATGTATTAGCTGTAACAGGTTCTGTTTCTCAGCAATACTTAGGTAACTTAGTAGAATGTATACGTGAAAATGATGTATCAAGAGCATTGCGTATTATAGATGAGATGATGGCTAAAGGGAAAGATCCAGTTCGCTTTATGGAAGATTTCATTTACTATTATCGCGATATGCTTTTATATCAAACTTCACCACAACTGGAACATATGTTGGAACGAGTGATGGTAGATGAGCAATTCCGTATGTTAAGTGAAGAAATGCAACCGGAAGTAATCTATGAAATCATTCATACCCTTAGTAAGGGACAACAGGAAATGAAGTGGACAAATCATCCGCGAATTTTCTTAGAAGTTGTTATGGTACAACTGTGTCAACAGTTTATGATGCAAGCAAACGGTGCAGATCGTTTACAAGCAATTATGAACAGGATGCAGCAATTGGAGAAAGAGTTAGAACAAGTTAAAAAGAATGGTGTGCCGGCTGGTGTGCAGCAGGAAGTAAGAGAGACACGTGCAGCACCAAAGCCAGTACGGACAGGTAGTATGAAGATTCCTGTCGGACGCGTAAATGAAGTATTAAAGCAAGCAAAGCGTCAAGATTTAGAACAATTAAAAGCTGTGTGGGGTGAGTTGTTAGGAAGACTCAAAGCATACAACAAAGTGGCGTTTGCTGTTTTATTAGAAAATAGCGAACCGGTAGCGGCTTCGGATGATACTTACGTTTTAGCGTTTCAATATGAGATTCACTGTAAAATGGCGAGCGAGAACCGAGAAGCTATGGACACAGTGGAACAGGCTTTATTTGAATTGCTAAGTAAAAGATTAAATATGATTGCCATTCCAAAAAGTGAATGGGGTAAAATCCGTGAAGATTTTTTACAGCGTGAAGGCGGAGCTTCTGAAGAAAGCCCAGAGAAAAAAGAGGATCCTCTTATAGAAGAGGCAGTAAAATTAGTAGGGCAAGAACTTATTGAAATAAAAGAGTAATAATAATTAGGAGGAATTAATTATGATGCGTGGCGGAATGGGAAATATGAATAACATGATGAAACAAATGCAAAAGATGCAAAAGGATATGGCAAAAGCGCAAGAAGAACTTGGTGAAAAAACAGTTGAAGGTACAGCTGGTGGCGGTATGATCACAGTTATTGCAAATGGTCATAAGCAAATTCTTGAAGTGAAAGTGAAAGAAGAAGTTGTAGATCCAGAAGATATCGAAATGTTACAAGACTTAGTTTTAGCTGCAACGAACGATGCACTTAAAAAAGCTGATGAACTTTCAAACTCTACAATGGGTAAATTTACAAAAGGCTTAAACTTACCGGGTGGAATGTTCTAGGAGGATATTGATATATGCATTATCCAGAACCAATATCAAAACTAATTGATAGTTTTATGAAATTGCCAGGAATCGGACCGAAAACAGCGGTTCGATTGGCATTTTTCGTATTAGATATGAAAGAAGACGATGTGTTAGGTTTTGCAAAAGCACTTGTAAATGCGAAGCGAGACTTAGCATATTGTTCTGTATGCGGGCATATTACTGACCGTGACCCTTGTTATATTTGTAACGATTCACATCGAGATCAATCGGTTGTTTGTGTTGTGCAGGAACCGAAAGATGTAATCGCAATGGAAAAAATGAAAGAGTATCAAGGTGTATATCATGTGTTACGTGGTGCTATTTCTCCAATGGAGGGAATTGGACCAGAAGACATTAATATCCCGCAACTTTTAAAGCGACTACATGACGAAACGGTACAAGAAGTAATATTAGCAACAAATCCTAATATTGAAGGGGAAGCTACAGCAATGTATATATCCCGCCTCTTAAAGCCGACAGGTATTAAAGTAACTCGTATTGCACATGGTCTGCCAGTTGGTGGAGATTTAGAATATGCAGATGAAGTGACACTGTCGAAAGCGTTAGAAGGTCGTAGAGAAGTATAAGAGGAGAAACAAAAATGTTCTTTCAAAAAAAGGGTAAATTGCGTAAAGAGTATGATGATAAGCTAATTGTACTATTAGAAAAGGTAAAGAATGAGTGGTTACGTCAGAAGAGAATGGTGGAACAAAGCGTTGAACCATCTCAAGATGTGCTTTGTTCTTTAAAGATAGCAGAGGCGAAATATTTCTTCTTGTTAAAAGAAGCAAAACGTCGTCCTGTAAAAATGGAACAATGGTAAAAGGTTCTGCTGAAAAAGCAGAACCTTTTTATTTTATCTTTAGCAGTTACTTCGTTTGGAAAGAACAAGTAATGGTTGTTATGAAGAAAGTGTTACCGAATAAAGGTGAATAAGACAAAACGACTGGAGTTATATGATACATGTTCTTTTTTATCTTCTTGTCCCATACAAATAAGTGTGTATAGGTCATTCATAAGGAGGAAAAAATGAATTCTACAATTATTATTGTCGGTATTCTTACATTGGTTTTTATTTTCCTTGTTTTTGGTGTTTCTTCTAAGCCATTACGTTTTATAGGAAAAGCGCTTTTTCATGTTACTTTGGGAGTAGCATTACTTTTTATCGTAAATGTTATAGGAACATATTTTGATTTTCATATTCCAATTAACTTGGGAACCGCAACAATCACAAGTTTATTAGGCCTACCTGGTGTTGCTGCATTAGTGGTTATTAAGCTTTATATCATGCCAAGATAAATTTATTTTGGCATTTTTTTAAAAAGTGTTGACGAACGAATGATTAATATGTTAAATTAATAAGCGTCGTCAGGAACGAAAGAAAAAAGTTGTTGACAGATTTAACGCGAAATGTTAAATTATAAAAGTCGCTGAAACGCGATGTTGAACTTTGAAAACTAAACGAAACAAACAACGTGAAACGTCAATTTTTATTTTTAGATG
>NZ_JAYJLO010000026.1:0-8334 GCF_051948935.1 Bacillus sp. Brlt_9
ATGTTTTCATACCTCTGTTAATTGCCTGTTTAACTCCTTCTAAATAGGCGAATCCATGTTTTTTATCTGGTTCTAAGTAAGTGCCTTCTGCCCATTCATTCCACGCATTAATAAATAAAAACTCACTATTATAAAGGGAGAACGTACGGTGAATTTGCTTGCTTAAGTATATTGTGAACTTTTCAGGAGTAGAGCCTACAAAAATGCTGCTATTTAAGTCCTTGCGGCGTGCTGTGTTGTCCCAGTCCACAAAGGCACCGGGAAATGTTTTTTTCTCTGGAAGAGATCGTTTTAATATATACATCCACACTTTATCATAATCCCAAGCGTTTATTTGTTTATCAGACTCATATATTGTCTTATTTATGTCTGAAGAGCTATCATGAGCGATTGTATAAAAAGGCTCAAATTGAATGCTAGCATCAAATCCATTTATATTAGGAAGTGGAAAGCTGTTTAATGTTTCTACAAAGTATATACCTTTCAAACCGTTTTCTTGTGCGAGTAAATTCCAGTAATTAAGCATTTGTTCACAATCAGGGATATGCCCAGGACGATAAATAATGAATAGCGGTTTATCATCTATACGGATATATCTCTCATCTTGGAAAGCTTGTAATAAATACTCAAAGTGTTCTTTCCAATCCGATAACCCTCCGTAATTTTGAGGCATTAATATGTGACTATCAAGACCATCCCAAGTTTTTGTCCACGGTTCATTTGCCCAAGAAAGGCAAAATGGAAAATCTGGTTCCTTCATCTTAAGTACCTCGTTAAAGGGTGTCTCCAATAGCCTCTTGCCTTTAAACCAGTAATGGTAATAACAAAAGCCATATATGCCATGTGCTTTGGCGATTTCTGCTTGCCATTTTCTTACGGATGGGGTGGTTAAGTCATAATAAAAATCTTGATAAGGTTCTCTAGGTTGATAATGTCCTGAAAATAAAGGTCGTGCACTTTTCGTATTTGTCCATTCAGTAAAACCTTTACCCCACCATTGGTCATTTTCTTTTATTTGATGAAACTGTGGTAAGTAAAAAGCGATTATTTTCAAGGTATATCCCCCTTATGTTCTTCGTAGTTCCAGTGGTGGGAAGTTACTTTTGATTTTGGGAGCCGGTTTAAAGCGCGCGATATGTTATTTACTTACTTACTTTGTTTATGCTACATAATGAATTCTTTTGTCCAGTTTGCCTGATATGGAAAGCTTTGATGATTTAATATATACGGCTGAGATACAAAATGATCTTCATTATACAATGAGCGAAAAGAGTTAATCTTTTTGGAGAACAAATAGAGCTTGAGGTAATCGGTTTGCATCATCAAAAAAGTCCCTTAGCTTTAAGTACTTCTCATAGTGATTTTTAATATAATTTCTAGGTATAACAGTTTCTCCGTAGAAGCTACTATTTCTAACGTCTCCAGCTCCCGTAGCGCTGTGGACAAAATTTCCGCTTTCATAATCCGAGATGGCACGATTTATATCTGGAAAAGCTTGAGATAAAGTTTTATGCCACCCTGTTTTAATTAATTCAGGGTGTTCCTTGAATTGTTGACAGAAATCGAGAAAATAGCGTGCTTGTGTTGTGGCGATGAAGATTCCACCTGGACGAAGAATTCTTGAAAATTCCTTTATCCAATTTTCTGCAGTTTCTTCGGATAAATGTGAGAATACAGAATAAGCGAATATGATGTCTAATGAATTGTCATTAATAAATTCTACAGGAGGTTGTGGGGGAGCTGTTTTATATTTGCCTCTTCCTAACGTTTCGTTACAAAGATTAATCATTACAGGATCTACATCAATACCAAGTAAATTTTTATGGCGAACATCTTTGAAAAAGAAGCGTATAATTCTTCCCCATCCGCAACCAAAGTCTAAAATTTTCCGTTCTTTATTCAAGGGAACGCCTAAATTATGAGCATATGTTTTTACGAGGATATAAAACAAATATGCTTCATAAAGAGCATGTTCATAGGAGGCGCCTACAAACTGTTGTTGAATTTCTTCAGGGGGGAACATAGGTACTGGGATGCCGTTTATCTTTGTTTGTGAGCAACTTTGTATAAATAGATTTAGAAGTTCAACATCAGAAAGCGGGCTAACAAGGTTATCGAAATCACTTCCTAATTTAAAGTTATTCATTTGTTAACCTCCAAATTATATAGTACCTAAAAATCATTTTCGTGTTTTTTACTAATAAAAACATGTAGAAACTCAGCATCTAACCCCAGTGATCTATCCTTTTGTAAATAAACAATAGTATACATATTTGCATGTGTATAAATATATTCAATCATATCTTGGCCCCAATCAAATGTTACTAAAGACCCATTCTCATCAATAGGATTTCCGTGATAAATTGGCTCTTCAATATATTCAATGCCATCCTTATTGATTCTTGCTCTTTGCAAAGTCTTTGGGAGTGTGTGATACCAAGGTACAGTAAACACATGAGCGCCGCCAGGCTTTAATACACGCTCTATTTCTTTAAAGGCTTTGTTTGGCTCCATTACATGTTCAAAGACATCTTGAGTAATGAATAAATCAAAAGATTCATTTTGGAAAGTCATGTCTTCTAAGTTCTCGCATCTAATTCCTTGAAAGTATTGGCCGAGAGGGTGGTTTTTAAAGTATTGAGAATATGTATAGTTTTTGCAGTTTTTTATTAGTAGTTGAGTTGTAATCCCTCCTGGAGAAGATTCGTGGATATGATAGGAACCCCATTTTGGAAAAAATGTATTTAAAACATGTATTAAAGCTCGCTGCCTTGGTATAGAGTGGCATGTAGAACATAAGTAGTGATCTCTAAGCCAATCATTATGCTCTATAAATGTAGCTTCCTTCTCGCAAATAACGCAATATCCATTATTGTGCTTCAAATTACCTTCCACATGACATCACTCCTGTGTAAAAAATGCATGCGACACATACGTCAACAATCAGCGAAATCAATGAGAGTGGGTGAAAATAAGGGAATCCATAAAAGTAAGATTGGTAGAAGGAAATAATTAGCGGGGGGAGAACCCCACGCTAATTAAAGTTTCACTTTATGCTATGCGACACATTCGCTTTTATTCATTGAAGAGTGTATCGATTTAAAGTATCCCTTTTGTGTACGGGTACATTTCAAAGTCTTGTGCATATATTTCTGTAACTAACGCCATTGTTTCTTCATCATAAAAACTTTCATATGTTGGAAAGCGAGGAAAGGTAGCATCCGTAATGCTGAGCTCTGCATAGCTTCCTGTATAAAGCATTTTATGAGCACGATGATGATCTGAATTTGTAAGTAGCGCTAAATTGGATTTAATTAAATCGTACGTATGTTCTAATTTGGTGATTTGTGTATTAAAATCTTCTAAAGGAATATAGTATTGGATGAATTTTTCTTCACCTGAAACGTATTGTTGGCTAAAATGTATGTCCATTGCGAGGGAATTTGGACCTAATGCTCGAACGTAATATAAAAATTGTTTAAAGGATATTCCCTGGCTACTATATTTGTCATTATACAAATAATGGCGGATACTTTCCCATTGAGGAATTGCATATGGATTGTCAGCAAGTAATAAAAATGAGCTGACAGCCCTTGTATAGGGATTCCGCACGAGTTTACAAACATCTTTTTTTGCTGATAGAAGTCCATTTTGTAACTCTGGTATGTAGTTAGTGTTGTTTTTATACACCCAGAATTCATAGTAATGAATGAAGTCATGGTATTGCTTTGCTTCATTAAACAATCCAATTTGAAAAAAGAACCAATTAGCTAAAGTAGTGCATCCGCTTCTATGGCTCCAAAATAGTATAAGTGGAAAGTCTTTATGGAAATGTGGGATTCGATCTTTATGTAGGATTACATGATTTAAAAGCCCTTGATTTACATTCTTCATACATGTAGTGCTCCTTTTTGAGAATTTTATATATGGAGAGGGGGAGGCATTTACTAATCCAATATATTCATGGGAATGAGTAAATATTATGAGTGTTTTTTTGTGGTCAGCTTAATAAGGTAGTGCTTCTAAAAGGAAAATATAAAATAAAGATAATGAAAATTTATAAGGGGCATACAATTATAAGACAATGAATAATAGGAGTGACCAAGTTCATTTATTTGTATTTCTAGGTGTGATAAGTAAAAATCTTATTACTAGAGAGGATATTATGAGGAAGAATAATTATTTAATAGTAGGTGGAAATAGTTTTATTGGTATTAACCTCGCATTAGGTTTATTGAATCAAGGGCAAAATGTAAAAATCTTTTCCAGACATATAAATAATTTCCCTCAAAATATTATAAGTGAGGTTGAATTTATTAAAGGTGATTTAGCGAATGTTGAAGATATATATAAAGCTTTAGTGAATGTGGATATGATTATTTATTTAGCTGCAACGTCTAATGTAGCAACTTCAATTGAAGATGTTTTCGGAGATATAAACAGTAGCTTTTTTTTTCTTAATTTCATGGAAAGTGTTAAAAATTTTCCTATTAAAAGAATTGTATTAGCATCTTCTGGGGGCACCGTGTATGGTGAGCCTGAATATTTACCTATTGCTGAGGAACATCCATTAAAACCACTTTCTCCTTATGGAATAACAAAAGTGTCGCTTGAAAATTATTTGTACTTTTATAAGAAAAAATACGGAATTGACTATGTTGTATGTAGATATTCTAATCCATATGGAAAATATCAAAACCCTTTAAAGAAAGTTGGTGCAATCAATTATTTTTTGTATCAACATCTCAGTAATGAAAAGATTAATATATATGGGAATCCACAAGAGATTATTCGAGATTATATTTATATCGATGATTTAGTTGAAATCACTATACAACTATCACAATTAAATCGCCTGAAATCATGTGTGTATAACATAGGGAGCGGCAAAGGCCTTTCTTTAAAACGAATTATAGTAGAATTGGAGAAGTTAACGGAAAGAAAAGTGGATTTTATCTGTTATAAACAAAAACAAGAAAATGTTCAAAAAATCATCTTAAATATAGATAGAGTAAGACAAGAATGTAATTGGGAACCGAAAATAGATTTCAAAAGTGGTATTAGATTAAATAAGCTATGGATTGAAGAGTTCTTATATAGTAAAAAATAATAAACCATGCCCTACTTCTGTATAAGTAGAGCATGGTTTATTATTTTATTTCTTTTTGTATTACCCAAAGGTCTTGATGCTCCCACCAAAAACCTTCAGTGTATTTTTTTATAATAGGGTTATAAGGTAATAATTTAATTTTGTCACATACGTAAGAGGGGCTAACGATCGTTTGCCCGTATTGATAAACATCTAAATCCAGTTGTTCACTAGAGGGAAGAAACCAATACCCCTGTTCATTTAAATCGGGAAAGCCAAAGTACTTTTTACTTTGATATCCATGAGTTGTGAAAATGAATAATCCGCCAGGGGAAACAGCATTATACAATGTTTGAAGCCAACGAAACCAAGTCGTGTCAGGCATATGAGAAAAAAAGGATAAACAAAAAACGATATTATACGTAGACGAGGCTAATTTTACTTGTTCTGGTTCGGGATGAGATAAGATAGAAGCAGTATTTAATGTACTTTCAATAAAAGTAATAGCCTCTTCATGTATATCACAAGTAGTTATACTTAAGTTCGTTTGTAGATTTAATAAATGACGTGTTATGCAGCCATATCCAGATGCGAATTCTAATAATTGAATGGGAGTTTCTATAGGAGGAGAGAAGGAAGTGATTAAATCTAAGAGTGTCTCTGCTGATTTTCTTCCATCCTTAAAATAATAATCTATCGCTTCTTTTTTTGACGGAAAGACTGGATTCGTGACAAGGAATTGAAAGATATGATCCTCTGGATGGATACTTGCAGTTACATTGTAGTTATGTGCCATCTGAGAAATCAAATCTTTATTTGCTTCTATAAATTCTTTCAAAGAGTAACCCCCTTTAATGATGGTAACGTCTTATAAGAGATACTGATGGTAAGGGAAATATATAATTAAACCTTCAAATATGCTTTAAGGTACTTTCTATATGTGTACATTTTCTTTTTTGAAATGTCGTCGATAGTAAAGGTTTCTGTAATGAAATTCTGCATTTGTACAACTTCACTGTAATGGGAATATGAATCTTCTGTTCTCGTTACGCTATTTGTATGTCGTCTATGATAGTTTAGCGGTTTTGGATTGAAATAAATATTTCCCTCTTTCAGAATAGAAACATAGAAAAACCAATCGCCAGCTACTTTAAACTTTTCTAATTGTTTTGCTGTAGTTTGTATAGCTATGTTTTTAAAAACTACACTTGAGACATTAGGAATCGTGTTTTTGATAAGTAACGTATCTTGTATTTCATCTGTCCCTTTTCTAAAATAAGAACTCTTCCATTTTTCTTTATCAATATCATTTGTGTAATCTAAATAATGATTGGCTAGGATATTTCCTTGTTCATCTATTTGTTTTGATTGTGTATAGCTTAAGGTGACATCACTATTTATATGAAACCCTTGCATTACTTCTTCTAAAAATGTCTGATCACATAAGTCATCGGCCTCTGCAATCCAAATATAATCACCAGTTGCTGCAGAGACACCTTTTATCCATTGTTTAAATACAGAACCAGAGTTTTTATCATTAATAATTTGTTGAACTTTTAGGTGGGATTTATTTTCGTTTGAGAGCAGCTGTTCAAATGTAGATACACTATTGTCAGTAGAAGCATCGTCTAGGAAAATGAGTTCGTAAAGAGGATAGGTTTGGTTTAATATTGATTTAACTCGGTCAGGTAAGTATTTTTCGTAATTATAGTTCGGTAAGATTACGCTTATTTTTTTATAATTATGCTCAACCAGGCTTAACAATTGATAAATGTAATGAAGGAAATTGAAATCTTTTTCAATAAGTTTTTGGCCAAAGCTACCTTTTTGTAATCGTAAATCTTCATCTCCAATAAATTCATATATTCTTTCCAGCATCATCGGTAAGTTTAAATAGTCTACTAATGCGCCAGTTTGTTCCGTAACAACATCTCCAAAACCTCCAGCATTTTTAAACCCAATAACAGGAACCTTTATATCTAATGCTTCTAAAACAACGTTTGGAAAAGGATCTTCTCTTGAAGTTAATAAATATAAATCAGCCCCGGCGTTATATAAACCGATATCTGGAGTAGGCTCCACTAATGTGAAATGTGCTGTATATCTTTGGGATAGCGTGTTAAAAAAAGAAACATCTGTTCTTCCGACCCAGATAAAATGAATATTCTTATGAACCTTTCTTACGGAGTAAGCAATAAGTGAGAATAAATCTATTCCTTTTCGATGATCAGCGAAACCTACTCCCAAAATGATTTTGCTATCTAGAGGCAGGTTGTGTTTTTTTCTTAATTCGTTTCTAGCTTTTGCAATATTGTTCTTATAAAGATTGTGGTTAAACAAGCCTTGAGGGAGGATGTGGCATTTTTGATGATCTAATTGGGTGATTGTACGGAATTTTTCATACACGTACTGTGAAGGGAAGACAATTTTGTAAGCAAACTCGGCAATGTTTCTAGCTTTTCCCTCGGCAGAGTACTGCTGTATTAAATGCGGCAGTTCATGTATTAATGAAATAACTTCTATATTGTGTTTAGCTAGTGATGCAACTATATCACCACTTATAACGGTACTACATATGGCGATGGTATAACCTTGTGATACTAACTTCTTTATTAATAATTCGACATTTCCTTCCGTTGGGTAGTCTTTCTCTAGGCAATAAACAGGACCATACTTTTGGAAATCGCGGATTAAAGTGCCCGTTCCAATCGAAATAATTGCGACGGAGTAATGAAAGTTTTCTTTAAGAGCTTTAATGGTATGTAAAGAAAGCAGCTGTGCTCCGTGGAAATGGGCATCATGGGATACATAAATGATCTTCTTATTAACATGCATTTCATAACGCCTCCTAAGTTAATTAGGTTTTTAGTAAATGTATGGCGTATTTATAACTCCTAGAGAGAAGTAGTAGAAGATAATTGGGAATGTAGCTGGAATGTATTCGCAATAAAAGATGCTACTTTTAATATATATTTGTTTGGCTTGATATTCATTCTTTAGAAAGGTATAAGTGGTAAGAAAGTGTAGAGTGTCGATTATGAAAGTAACTGTACCATTTTATTAATTTTTAGAGACGGACAATACATTTTATAATTTATAAAATAAAAAGGTAAAAGGTATTGACGATTAGGGTATAGGGGTGTAATATAGAACAAGTCGCCGATGCAATAACGCAGAACGCGGCAAACGAAATGAAAAACTTAGTTGACATTGAAAGATGAAGATGTTAACATAAGGAAGTCGCG
>NZ_JAYJLO010000027.1:0-4987 GCF_051948935.1 Bacillus sp. Brlt_9
TTATATTACACCTCTAAGGTGAAATCGTCAACACCTTTTTATAAAGATATTCAATTTAATATTTTTATGCTCTTTTAGCTAGATATGCCTCTACAAAGAGTCATTACCGGAAACCACCTTTTGCTTCTCTTTAATTTATTCTTTCAAAACATATTCGAGTCATTTTGAACTCTAGACTTAATACGTGCAAAACTTTTCCTCCAATAAAACTAGCAACCTAATTTTAACAAATACTAGTATATAATTAGGTTGTTGTTGTAAATCTATTAGAAGCAGGTGAAGATATGAAAGATATACGTATCCTTATAGCAGACGATGATAAAGAAATCCGAAATTTATTAAAAATATATTTAGAGCGAGAATTATATATGGTAGATACTGCGATTAATGGAGATGAAGCCTTACAGTTATTTAATCAAAACAACTATAACCTCGTTATATTAGACCTTATGATGCCGAAAGTAGATGGTATCGAAGTATGCAGAAAGCTTAGAGATAAAACTAACGTACCTATATTAATGCTGACTGCTAAAGATCACGAAGTTGATAAAATTTTAGGTCTAAGCATTGGTGCTGATGATTACATTACAAAACCTTTCAGCATTCATGAGGTGGTTGCACGAGTAAAAGCTCTTATGCGACGTTTTTTAGTTCTTGGAAGTAACATTAATGTACAAGAGAAAACAACCCTAACCTTTAAAGGGCTAACTATCGATTTAAATACATATACAGTTCATACAAATAAAGAGGAAATTAACTTAACCGGAAAAGAACTGGAACTATTAAAATTCTTTACCTCAAACCCAGGGCAAGTATTTACTAAAACTCAGCTCTTCCGAAATGTATGGGACGATAATTATATAGAAGATGATAATACCGTTATGGTACATATTCGAAAACTTAGAAAGAAAATAGAAATCGATCCTTCCAATCCTAAATTTATTCAAACCGTATGGGGCATTGGTTATAAGTTTGTAGGTGAAAAACTTGAAGACTGATAAAACGCTATTCCTTATTTCATTACAACTTATCATTTGTGGGTTTTTAAATATACAAATGGTTCCAAGCATACAAATGTCTTTATTTATTATCCTTATCTTAATTACACTACATCTCTTCTTTTCAAGAATACAATTCATTCAGCATCGCAAATCAATAGATACTAAATTAAGCCGTGTACTAAAAGGTAATTTACAAACGAGATTATTTACAAGCAATGATCGTTCATTACATAATATCGTTTTTTCAATAAATGAACTAATAGCTGAATTAGAAAAGGTTCGGATTGAAGCAAAAAGGTCTGAGGAATCTAGAAAACAACTTTTGTCTAGTATCTCGCACGACATTCGAACACCACTCACCTCCATTATTGGCTATATCGATGCTTTAAAAGATGGGGTTGCTGCTTCTGAAATAGAAAAGCAAGAATATCTTAAAGTACTTTATATAAAATCAAATAACTTAAAACACCTAGTTGATGACATATTCAATATAGCAAAGCTAGACGCCAATGAATTTCCAATAAAAGAAGAACAACTCGACTTTTCTGAAGTTACCAGAGAAATTTTAATTGAATTTTTACCTGAACTCTCAAAACATAATATTGAGCTACAAGTTCTAATCCCAGAATCTACTTGCCCTATCATCGCAGACCACCTTAGCCTTATGCGAATTATGAATAATTTAATAAAAAATGCTATTTATTACGGAAAGGATGGGAAAACATTAGGAATCGAACTAATAGAAACTGATGCAGACTATGAACTTCTTATTTGGGACAAAGGCCCGGGTATTCCAAAACATGACTTACAAAACATATTTGAGCGAATGTACCGAAGCGAACAATCAAGAAATTCCTCCTATGGCGGTAGCGGCCTAGGACTTGCCATTGTAAAAGCACTAGTTGAGAAGCAGCATGGACATATATGGGTTGAAAGTATTCCATGGGAACGAACTACTTTTTGCTTTTCCATTCCAAAACACAATGCTTTTAAGAAATAGTTAAGAAATGATTAATATGCAGTTAAGCCTTCCTTTTTATCATGTAAGTAAGAACTTATAGAAAGTAGGTGTCCCCTATAAATACAATTATAAAAACGACTAACCTTACTAAAGCATACGGCACACAAAAATCGGTAGATAATCTAAATATTAACGTTCAACAAGGAGAAATTTACGGATTCATAGGACGTAACGGTGCAGGTAAAACTACAACCATTCGTATGTTACTCAGCCTTATAAAGCCTACAAGTGGAAATATTGAAATATTCGGAGAGAACTTATTTCAAAACCAAAAAGATATTTTAAGAAGAATTGGTTCTATCGTTGAGGTTCCAGGGTTTTATGAAAACTTAACTGCAAAAGAAAACTTATTAGTTAATACAAAGATAATTGGAATTCATAAAAAGAATGCTATTGAAGAAGCATTAGAAATAGTAGGATTGCAACACGAAACAAAAAAATTAGTTGGGAAGTATTCTTTAGGAATGAAGCAGCGTTTAGGAATTGCACGCGCCCTTCTCCATTATCCCGAACTACTCATATTAGATGAACCAACTAACGGGCTAGACCCCATCGGGATTAAAGAAATGCGAAAACTTATTCATTCTTTAGCTCAAGAAAGGAATATAACGATACTCATTTCTAGTCACATATTAGCCGAGGTAGAGCAGTTAGTCGATCGTATCGGAATTATTCACGAAGGAAAGTTACTAGAAGAAGTTTCTCTTAATACGCTACGCAAAGCAAACCGTAAATACATAGAATTTCAGGTGAACAATGACAATAAGGCTGCGATGCTATTAGAAAATCAATTTCAAATTTTCGATTATGAGGTACATGATGAAGGGAATATTCGCATTTACTCTCATTTCGGGCAACAAGGATATATAAACAGAACGTTTGTTCTAAATGATATTGAAGTATTAAAAATGATGATGAGCGAAGACAGGTTAGAAGATTATTTCACCAAGCTAGTTGGAGGTGGAACAATTGGTTAACCTACTCTATACAGAACTATTAAAACTAAAACGCTCTAATATGTTTTTAATTAGTATTATTGGGGCTGGTGTCGCGCCTTTTTTAGTCGTAGTAGCTTCTTATATACATATAAAAACAAAACAGCCAACTCCGACTATTTTGTTCCATCAATTATTCACTGAAGTTAACTTATACACGACTTTAGTTATAGGGTTCCCCTTATATGGAGTAGTAGTTGCTTATCTGTTTACCCGTGAATATGCAGAAGACACATTAAAAAATTTACTAACTATCCCCGTGTCACGCATTAGTTTTATTATAAGTAAGTTCATCATTCTTTTCCTTTGGATCATGATGCTAACTTTAGTTGCTTGGTCGCTTACTTTAATATTAGGGCTATTG
Organism: Bacillus sp. Brlt_9; assembly: GCF_051948935.1. Lineage (NCBI taxonomy): Bacteria > Bacillati > Bacillota > Bacilli > Caryophanales > Bacillaceae > Bacillus > Bacillus sp. Brlt_9. The sequence continues at coordinate 3,382 of NZ_JAYJLO010000027.1, forward strand.
GGAAACTTCCCTGGTTTTAACACTGCTTTACTTTTAGGTTCTTTCCTAAGATTTTTAACCTGTGGCGGACTTCTCTTTCTATTGTCTTCACCTATTGTGCTATTAACTCTTGTAATGAAGAGCTATGTACCGCCTATTATATTAACAGTCATTATTACAATGACTAATCTTATGCTCGTAAATTCCAAGCATAAAGATTTATTTCCGTGGACCGCCACTTTAGATATCGCAAATAACGAATTACAACCCACATATCCACCAGAGTATTCTTATATAATCATTGCAGCAACAACGATTTTCGGATTTATTGCAACACTATTCTATTTTAAGAGAGTAGACATTCATTAATTTATAGGAGTGAAATTATGAGCGATATCATTACTGCCTTCATACTTGGGATTGTAGAGGGGTTAGCTGAATTTTTACCTATCTCTTCTACTGGTCACCTTATATTAGTCGGGCATTTATTAGGATTTGAAGGAGAAAGAGCAAAAACGTTTGAAATTGTTATTCAGCTAGGCGCAATTTTAGCTATTGCAATTTTATATCATAAACGTCTCGTTTCTTTATGTAATATTAAGCCTCTTCTACGGAAAGAGAAAAAATTCAACGCGTTCCATGTATTTCTTGGCGTATTTCCAGCAGTAGTTGCTGGTTTGCTACTACATGATGTTATTAAAACTTACTTATTTCAGCCATACACTGTTGTGATTGGACTTGTAGCAGGGGCAATTCTTATGATCTTTGCAGAAGTAAAAAAGCAAGAAGCAACCTCCTATTCACTGGATGATTTAACATACCGTCAAGCATTAACAATTGGATTATTTCAATGTTTAGCAGTATACCCCGGCTTCTCCAGAGCCGGCTCTACTATCTCTGGAGGTCTATTAGCAAAAGTAAATTATAAGACTGCATCTGAGTTCTCATTTCTCATTGCCCTCCCTGTAATGGTTGGGGCTACAGGCTTAGACTTATTAAAAAGCTGGACGTACTTAAGTGTCGATGATATCCCTATGTTTGCGGTAGGATTCATCACTTCTTTTATAGTCGCAATGTTAGCAGTAGTAACATTCCTAAAGCTTTTAGAGAAGATAGGTTTAAAACCTTTTGCATATTATCGTATTTTGCTGGCTATCTTATTTACACTCTTCGTATTACTATAGATTCGTATATGTCACATATTATTGAACCGATATTCAAGTTGAAGTATCGGTTTTTTTATCTCTTTCACCTCTAGTATGACTTATTTCAATACGGTCTAATGGAAATAGTGAAAAACCAGAATCTATTACAGCTTGGCAATTCGGTAATTCCCCTAATCATCTCGCACAGTTAATAATTGATGACATAAAAACAGTAACATGCTTCGGCAATATTTTTTATGAATTAGAAAATGAACCACTACCAACAACTAACCGATAGTCAGAATGAACCTGTAGCTATTATTAAGAGAATAGAAGTAACTATATATAATACCAATGAATGAAATAATAAAAGAATGCGCTATCGCTGAAGGCTATCATACCTATAGTTGCGAACTTATCGATATAAAAAACAAAATGAAGCTATAATTAATAACGATTTCACGAAAAGTTCACGCTTTATT
>NZ_JAYJLO010000028.1:0-2198 GCF_051948935.1 Bacillus sp. Brlt_9
GTAGTAATCGTCAATACGTTTTTATAAAAAACTTCATTTTTTTAAAACCTTATTTACATACCTCTTCTATAAGAATAGATAAGCAACCCATAAAATACTCTATGGGTTGCTATTCCATAATAAAGACTATTGTTCTTTTGAAGGTACTGAACAACTTTCATCCGTACAAGACATATCGCTTCCACCTTCTGAAGAAAGCTCTTGTAACTTAGTTGTTGGATTCTCTTCTTCCCACACTTGCTGAAGTGCACCAATAAAAGTTTCAAGTGGTTGTGCACCTGAAATAGCATACTTTTGATTAATAATAAAATAAGGTACTCCCGAAATTTGATATTGCTGAGCAATCGCTTCATCAATTCTAACATCATTTGCATATGCGCTTTTATCATGAATAACACGTAAAGCTTCTTGCTTATCTAAACCTGAAGCTTCAGCAATGGTAACAAGCGTATCCACATCACTTAAATTTCTCGATTCTGTGAAATATGCAAAAAGTAGATTTTCCGTAATCTCTTTTTCTTTCCCTTGATCCTTTGCAAACTTCGCAAGACGATGTGCATCAAAAGTGTTCGTCGGCTTCATCTCATCAAAGTTAAAACTTAAACCCATACTCGCTGCATGATTTCCTAGTTGTACGTTATTACGCTTAGCCTCTTCAATACTAATCCCATACTTTGATGCAAGTACCTCATTAATACTTGTTCCAGAATAGATTGGAGCATTTTGGTCTAATTCAAAACTTTTAAACTCAACTTCAACGTCCTTCTTATGCGGAAACTTCTCTAAAGCCATCTCTAATCTACGTTTCCCAATGTAGCAAAACGGGCATACAAAATCTGACCACACTTCAATTTTCATAGAAACACCTCGTTAACATGTAGTTTTCAATCATTGTAGCACTAAGATTAAGGAATCCAAAAGTTTTTGCTCTATCCCCTTCATACAGTAGATACCTATATTAATAAAAAAGCGATAATCAAAAGAATAAACTATTATCCCTCTGATTATCGTATATAAACATGAAACAACTTTAATTACGCCGGAATATACTTCCCTACGAACTTCCATACAGTATTCCAATATTTATTTGAATCTACTTTCTCCGCTTCTCCATGTCCAGCACCTGGAACAATTAATTTCTCTTTTTCTACTTTTGCAGCATTATATACTTCATCTAACATCTCATAAGGAACAAATGTATCAGCATCCCCATGAATAAATAGCATAGGTGTTTTACTTTTTGCTACTTGTTTTACAGCTGAAGCTTCTTCTAAATCGTACCCAGCTCTCAATTTAGTAACCGTATTCGCTGCATTCATAACAGGAAACTTTGGCAAGCGGAATAAATCTTTTAGTTGATAAGTAAATTCATCAATAACAGTTGAGTATCCACAATCTTCAATAATAACTTTAACGTTAGAAGGTAGCTCTTCACCTGAAGTCATCATTACAGTTGCCCCGCCCATGGAAACACCAAAGAGTGCTATTTCAGCATTAGGGTCTTTCTTTACAATTTGTTGAATCCAAATCAAAATATCTTTACGATCGTGCCAGCCCATCCCTATATAATCGCCTTCACTATTTCCGTGCCCACGAAGATCTGGCGCTATAACATTATAGCCTTGTTCATAAAAATTCCGGATATACTTCGTCATCTTCGATGCCTTACTATCATATCCATGAACTACAATCGCCCATTTATGGCTAGATTGTTCATTCATATATTCATAACCTGTTAATTTCAACTTATCGAAAGAATTTATGTTTCGTGTATTAGGTTTATGATTTGATACAAAGTTCGCATCCTTTTCTTCATTTGTAGCGAACATACCTCCCGATGCATTCACTGTTTCCACTAAGTGGGGATTATCCTCTAAAAACTCTTTCTCTTGTTTCGCATTCAACGCATAATTATAAAAATAATTACCGACTAACATATAAGTAATTGCTAGAAGGACTAAAACTACTATAGTAATTACACCTATCTTTTTCATATTATCTCCTTTTTCAAAATTAAATCTTCTTATATTCAAGTACTCAAAAAACAACTGCACTATTTTAACATACCGACAGATCGCTTCTACAAAAAATAAAATAGAAAATCTTAAACTACAGATCAAAAATAATGAAAGAAAATGAATATGAGGGGATCAAAAGAATAAGGATTACTTACTTGAGGCTGATTAGAAGTTTAAAAC
>NZ_JAYJLO010000029.1:0-1676 GCF_051948935.1 Bacillus sp. Brlt_9
AATGGTATCAGTGGTAGGGGAGCGTTCTAAGGACAGTGAAGTCAGACCGTAAGGACTGGTGGAGTGCTTAGAAGTGAGAATGCCGGTATGAGTAGCGAAAGACGGGTGAGAATCCCGTCCACCGAATGCCTAAGGTTTCCTGAGGAAGGCTCGTCCGCTCAGGGTTAGTCAGGACCTAAGCCGAGGCCGACAGGCGTAGGCGATGGACAACAGGTTGATATTCCTGTACCACCTCTTTATCGTTTGAGCAATGGAGGGACGCAGAAGGATAGAAGAAGCGTGCGATTGGTTGTGCACGTCCAAGCAGTTAGGCTGATAAGTAGGCAAATCCGCTTATCGTAAAGGCTGAGCTGTGATGGGGAAGCTCCTTATGGAGCGAAGTCTTTGATTCCCCGCTGCCAAGAAAAGCTTCTAGCGAGATAAAAGGTGCCTGTACCGCAAACCGACACAGGTAGGCGAGGAGAGAATCCTAAGGTGTGCGAGAGAACTCTGGTTAAGGAACTCGGCAAAATGACCCCGTAACTTCGGGAGAAGGGGTGCTTTCTTAACGGAAAGCCGCAGTGAATAGGCCCAAGCGACTGTTTAGCAAAAACACAGCTCTCTGCGAAGCCGTAAGGCGAAGTATAGGGGGTGACACCTGCCCGGTGCTGGAAGGTTAAGGAGAGGGGTTAGCGTAAGCGAAGCTCTGAACTGAAGCCCCAGTAAACGGCGGCCGTAACTATAACGGTCCTAAGGTAGCGAAATTCCTTGTCGGGTAAGTTCCGACCCGCACGAAAGGTGTAACGATTTGGGCACTGTCTCAACCAGAGACTCGGTGAAATTATAGTACCTGTGAAGATGCAGGTTACCCGCGACAGGACGGAAAGACCCCGTGGAGCTTTACTGTAGCCTGATATTGAATTTTGGTACAGTTTGTACAGGATAGGCGGGAGCCATTGAAACCGGAGCGCTAGCTTCGGTGGAGGCGCTGGTGGGATACCGCCCTGACTGTATTGAAATTCTAACCTACGGGTCTTATCGACCCGGGAGACAGTGTCAGGTGGGCAGTTTGACTGGGGCGGTCGCCTCCTAAAGTGTAACGGAGGCGCCCAAAGGTTCCCTCAGAATGGTTGGAAATCATTCGTAGAGTGCAAAGGCATAAGGGAGCTTGACTGCGAGACCTACAAGTCGAGCAGGGACGAAAGTCGGGCTTAGTGATCCGGTGGTTCCGCATGGAAGGGCCATCGCTCAACGGATAAAAGCTACCCCGGGGATAACAGGCTTATCTCCCCCAAGAGTCCACATCGACGGGGAGGTTTGGCACCTCGATGTCGGCTCATCGCATCCTGGGGCTGTAGTCGGTCCCAAGGGTTGGGCTGTTCGCCCATTAAAGCGGTACGCGAGCTGGGTTCAGAACGTCGTGAGACAGTTCGGTCCCTATCCGTCGTGGGCGTAGGAAATTTGAGAGGAGCTGTCCTTAGTACGAGAGGACCGGGATGGACGCACCGCTGGTGTACCAGTTGTTCTGCCAAGGGCATAGCTGGGTAGCTATGTGCGGAAGGGATAAGTGCTGAAAGCATCTAAGCATGAAGCCCCCCTCAAGATGAGATTTCCCATAGCGTAAGCTAGTAAGATCCCTGAAAGATGATCAGGTTGATAGGTTCGAGGTGGAAGCATGGTGACATGTGGAGCTGACG
>NZ_JAYJLO010000030.1:0-1581 GCF_051948935.1 Bacillus sp. Brlt_9
TGCGACTTCCTTATGTTAACATCTTCGTTAGTTAATGTCAACTAAGTTTTTCATTTCGTTTATCGCTTTCGACGTTAATGTCATCGGCGACTTGTTCTATATTACACTTCTAACCTACAATCGTCAACACTTTTTATTCAATTAATAATAAAAATAATTTCAAAGGTATTTTCATTATTAGTTTCCTCTTTTTCTATTTCAACGAAATAAAGAAAAGGACATCCTATTACACAAGGCATCCTTTTCATTAAATATTATATACATACTCTTATAAACTTTAACATTCTTCATTCTCTTTAATTTTTCGATCGCCTGACATAAATACATCAATTAACTTACGTTTATCTGCCCATATCACTCCAAATAAAACTAAGCTACCACCTATTACTATTCTCCATGTTAAAGATTCATTTAATAGAATAATGGAAGCAGCAATACTTATTAACGGTAACGCATTTAAATATAATCCACTTACTGATGCCGAGACTGTCTCTAATGCTCTATTCCAAAACCAATACGCTAAAATTGTTGCCCCAATAACAAGATATATTACACTTAGCCCTACCTTCCATGTTTCAACTTTTGGGAAACCATAGTAAAAAGTTTCTGCCATTGCAAATGGTAATAGAATAACAGCTCCAATAATTAAAGTTAATGTTGTAAAAACCTTGTTTGATAGATACTGTTCTTGTTTTGGCCTTTTTAGCAATACTGTATAGAAAGCAAATAAGAAAGTACTTAATAAAATAAGGGTATCTCCTATTAAAGATACTTCTTGATCTCCGTTATTAGATGGGATTGTAATAAGAAGTACTCCAACAGCCCCGAGTACAATACCGACCCAATAATTAAACTGAATTTTTTCTTTCAAAAAGAACGCCGAAAAAAGAATTGTAACTAAAGGTAAAGCAGCATCAATAATACTAACATGCAATCCACTTGTTAAGGAAATACCGTAGGATGTGAACATAAAGTAACCAGCTACACCAGTAAAAGATAGTAAACTCATCCTTCTCCATGGTACTTGTTTATGTACAACCGATCTTTTTAATTCTTTAAATGAGAATAGTAAACAGATCCCACCCGCGAAGAAAAGGCGAATAAATAACAAAGTAAATGGTTGAATAGATTCTAGTGCCCACTTTGTTGGTGCAATGGCTGTCCCCCATAGTATAACAGCCACTAATAACATGCATATTTCTTTCATAATCCCCCACACCCATCAAAAAATATATGTTAACTATCTTAATTATAGGTTTTTTCTTATGTGAAATCCTTTGAAACTGGAAAAATGGTATGTAAAAAACAAATGGATAGCTATTTTCCACATACCGCTTTCATATAAAAAGTAAAATATTTTTAGTTATGCTACAACTCAATTCATATAAAAGGTAATCCTTACCTTCAGCTAATATTCAAACTTATTACTTTATACCTCTTTACCCAATTATCATCCAACATTCATTTGAAACTATCTCTATTTCATTCTCTTCCCTCTTTAAAATTACTAAATGTATGGATTATGACATTTCATATATAAAAATAAACACAAAAAAACCTAAGTCGAATCGACTTAGGTTT
>NZ_JAYJLO010000032.1:0-1227 GCF_051948935.1 Bacillus sp. Brlt_9
GGTATCAATCCGCAGCTTCGGTGGTGTATTTAGCCCCGGTACATTTTCGGCGCAGAGTCACTCGACTAGTGAGCTATTACGCACTCTTTAAATGGTGGCTGCTTCTAAGCCAACATCCTAGTTGTCTAAGCAACTCCACATCCTTTTCCACTTAATACACACTTTGGGACCTTAGCTGGCGGTCTGGGCTGTTTCCCTTTTGACTACGGATCTTATCACTCGCAGTCTGACTCCTAAGGATAAGTCATTGGCATTCGGAGTTTGACTGAATTCGGTAATCCGATGAGGACCCCTAGTCCAATCAGTGCTCTACCTCCAAGACTCTTACACTTAAGGCTAGCCCTAAAGCTATTTCGGGGAGAACCAGCTATCTCCAGGTTCGATTGGAATTTCTCCGCTACCCACACCTCATCCCCGCACTTTTCAACGTGCGTGGGTTCGGGCCTCCATTCAGTGTTACCTGAACTTCACCCTGGACATGGGTAGATCACCTGGTTTCGGGTCTACGACCACGTACTAAACGCCCTATTCAGACTCGCTTTCGCTGCGGCTCCGCCTCTTCAGCTTAACCTCGCACGGGATCGTAACTCGCCGGTTCATTCTACAAAAGGCACGCCATCACCCATTAACGGGCTCTGACTATTTGTAGGCACACGGTTTCAGGATCTCTTTCACTCCCCTTCCGGGGTGCTTTTCACCTTTCCCTCACGGTACTGGTTCACTATCGATCACTAGGGAGTATTTAGCCTTGGGAGATGGTCCTCCCAGATTCCGACGGAATTTCACGTGTTCCGCCGTACTCAGGATACATTCAAGAGAGAACGAAGTTTCGACTACGGGGTTGTTACCCTCTACGACGGACCTTTCCAGGTCGCTTCGTCTACCTCGTTCCTTTGTAACTCCGTATAGAATGTCCTACAACCCCAAGAGGCAAGCCTCTTGGTTTGGGCTATGTTCCGTTTCGCTCGCCGCTACTCAGGAAATCGCATTTGCTTTCTCTTCCTCCAGGTACTTAGATGTTTCAGTTCCCTGGGTCTGTCTTCCTTACCCTATGTATTCAGATAAGGATACCATACCATTACGTATGGTGGGTTTCCCCATTCGGAAATCTTCGGATCAAAGCTTACTTACAGCTCCCCGAAGCATATCGGCGTTAGTCCCGTCCTTCATCGACTCCTAGTGTCAAGGCATCCACCGTGCGCCCTTTCTAACTTAACCAAACTAAAA
>NZ_JAYJLO010000033.1:0-765 GCF_051948935.1 Bacillus sp. Brlt_9
ATGAACACTCCCCCACTTAGCAAAGCTTGAAGTGGGGGTTTCTAACGTTTCGACCTAACGGACGATTAACGTCAGGGGAGTTAACACATTAGCGAGCTGTTTCACGCCTAACCCCTCTATCCCATTTGTCCATGCATTTGGGATTACTTTTCGTAAAATGTTAGCCGCAGCATTTACATCTGCATGAATTAAAGTTTTATTTGCTGAACGATATATGCCGCGCTTTATTCGTTTTCCTGAAAAAGTTGTATTTTGGTCATTTTCTCCATACGTTGGAATGAAGTCGTTATCCAGAAAACTTGCTTTCGATGTATATGATTCTTCAGTTACAACAACTTGAATGCCTACAGCATGTGCTTTGTATGTAATCATTTGAATCAGTAAATTATGCGGGATATGACAAAACGATTGGTTATTTCTTTTTCCCATATTCGTTTCTTGTTTCCAACTTTTGTTTTGACCAATAACGATTTTACAAACTTCTTCTTCTTGAGCTAGTTTTACGATATGGTGACTAACTTTATGGAAGACGTCTTTTATTTTCAAGTAACGTTTTTGATGAAGTTTTTCTATCCTTTTAGAAGTAAAAGGTCCTTCATTCGTTTGTTTTCGATTTCTAAGAATGCTTGTAAAATGACTCTTCATTTTGTTGTAATATTGATTTATGCTTTTGACATGTTTGCCCTTAACAAGGACAGGTTTCATACCTGTGTTTGTTACGATGGTTGCAAGGTTATCAATCCCTAAATCAATACTCATATAACG
>NZ_JAYJLO010000034.1:0-489 GCF_051948935.1 Bacillus sp. Brlt_9
ATTCTTGCATTTTTGATTCGTTCATGAATACGAGCGACTTTCATTCGCTGTTTATGCCAATTCGCTCCGCCTTTTGTACGTCTAGATAGAATACGCTGGGCATGAGCGAGTTTCTTTTCTAATACCCGAGCCCATTTTGGATTACCGAATACCTCACCTGTTGAAAGAATAGCAAAGTTTTTCACACCAACATCTATACCAACAGTGGAATCGGTCTTCGGCAATTCTTGTACTTCTGCTTCAGCAAGAATCGAGACAAAATATTTTCCACTTGGATTCCTTCTGACAGTAGCACTCAAAAGTCGTCCTTCTATCTCACGACTTTTGACAAATTTGACAAGACCAAGTTTCGGTAACTTCAATTTATTATCTATAATCGCAATGTTTCCATTTGTGTGTTTCGTTGTATAGGATTGGACTTTATTGTTTTTCGATTTAAACCGAGGTGCTTTGTTTTGTTTTTTGAAGAATCTTGCATACGAGTCAGCT
>NZ_JAYJLO010000035.1:0-484 GCF_051948935.1 Bacillus sp. Brlt_9
GTTCTTGCATTTTTGATTCGTTCATGAATACGAGCGACTTTCATTCGCTGTTTATTCCAATTCGCTCCGCCTTTTGTACGTCTAGATAGAATACGCTGGGCATGAGCGAGTTTCTTTTCTAATACCCGAGCCCATTTTGGATTACCGAATACCTCACCCGTTGAAAGAATAGCAAAGTTTTTCACACCAACATCTATACCAACAGCGGAATCGGTCTTTGGCAATTCTTGTACTTCTGCTTCAGCAAGAATCGAGACAAAATATTTTCCACTTGGATTCCTTCTGACAGTAGCACTCAAAATTCGTCCTTCTACCTCACGACTTTTGACAAATTTGACAAGACCAAGTTTCGGTAACTTCAATTTATTATCTATAATCGCAATGTTTCTATTTGTATGTTTCGTTGTATAGGATTGGACTTTATTGTTTTTCGATTTAAACCGGGGTGTTTTGTTTTTTGAAGAATCTTGCATACGAGTCAGCG
>NZ_JAYJLO010000036.1:0-456 GCF_051948935.1 Bacillus sp. Brlt_9
CTGGTGCATTATTATCGTTCCATGTTTTTGTTCCTTCTACTTTTGTTTCGCCTACTTTTGTATTCGTAATGTCATAACCGTTCACTTCTGTTTGATATCCATCTACCGGCTTTTCTTCCACTTCATACTTGTATGCTTTTCCTTCTCCATCGTATGCCGCTAAGTCGGTAAATGCGTATTTCCAATTTGTTGCTTCGCTTACTTCTTGTGTTGCGATGACTTGACCATTTTGGATTAAATCTACCTTGATTGTTTTCGGACGTTCCGGTGAATTGTTATCCTTCCACGTCTTCGTTCCCTCTACCTTGGTTTGGCCTACTTTCGTATTTGTGATGTTATAACCGTTCACTTCTGTTTGATATCCATCTACTGGTTGTTCTTTCACTTCATACTTGTACGCTTTTCCTTCCCCATCGTACGCCGCTAAGTCGGTAAACGCATATTTCCAATTCGTTG
>NZ_JAYJLO010000037.1:0-441 GCF_051948935.1 Bacillus sp. Brlt_9
TATTAAAAGTGCGGGTGAAGGGAGTCGAACCCCCACGCCAAAGGCGCTAGATCCTAAGTCTAGTGCGTCTGCCAATTCCGCCACACCCGCATATTTTGTTAAAATGGTGAGCCATGAAGGACTCGAACCTTCGACCCTCTGATTAAAAGTCAGATGCTCTACCAACTGAGCTAATGGCTCTTAATGGCTGGGCTAGCTGGATTCGAACCAGCGCATGACGGAGTCAAAGTCCGTTGCCTTACCGCTTGGCTATAGCCCATTAATTAAGAATGGTGGAGGGGGGCAGATTCGAACTGCCGAACCCGAAGGAGCGGATTTACAGTCCGCCGCGTTTAGCCACTTCGCTACCCCTCCGACATATATGGTGGAGGATGACGGGATCGAACCGCCGACCCCCTGCTTGTAAGGCAGGTGCTCTCCCAGCTGAGCTAATCCTCCATA
>NZ_JAYJLO010000038.1:0-440 GCF_051948935.1 Bacillus sp. Brlt_9
CTCTGGTTCTTCCTCTGAGTCCTCCTGCTCCAGTTCTGGCTCTTCTTCTGGTTCTTCCTGTTCCAGTTCTGGCTCTTCTTCTGATTCTTCCTGCTCCAGTTCTGGCTCTTCTTCTGATTCTTCCTGCTCCAGTTCTGGCTCTTCTTCTGATTCTTCCTGCTCCAGTTCTGGCTCTTCTTCTGGTTCTTCTTGCTCTAGTTCTGGCTCTTCCTCTGATTCTTCCTGCTCCAGTTCTGGCTCTTCTTCTGGTTCTTCTTGCTCCAGTTCTGGCTCTTCTTCTGATTCTTCTTCTGGTTCTTCTTGCTCCAGTTCTGGCTCTTCCTCTGATTCTTCTTGCTCCAGTTCTGGCTCTTCCTCTGATTCTTCTTGCTCCAGTTCTGGCTCTTCCTCTGATTCTTCTTGCTTCAGTTCTGGCTCTTCCTCTGATTCTTCTTGCTCCA
>NZ_JAYJLO010000039.1:0-427 GCF_051948935.1 Bacillus sp. Brlt_9
AAAAGCGGGTGAAGAGAATCGAACTCTCGACCAGAGCTTGGAAGGCTCTTGTTTTACCACTAAACTACACCCGCGTGGTCGGGAAGACAGGATTTGAACCTGCGACCCCCTGGTCCCAAACCAGGTGCTCTACCAAGCTGAGCCACTTCCCGTTATGGCGCGCCCGAGAGGAGTCGAACCCCTAACCTCTTGATCCGTAGTCAAACGCTCTATCCAATTGAGCTACGGGCGCTTATTCATGATGTTTTTTCGTCGTTGTATTTTGGCGACTCAATTATCTTATCATACTTCATTTTTTAATGCAAGTACTTTTTCAAAAGATTTTTTGATGCGGCCGAGAGGACTTGAACCTCCACGGGGTTTCCCCCACTAGGCCCTCAACCTAGCGCGTCTGCCGTTCCGCCACGACCGCGCGGAAAAAACAAAA
>NZ_JAYJLO010000040.1:0-401 GCF_051948935.1 Bacillus sp. Brlt_9
TTTTAATTCTTTTTGTTCTTTCATTTTCTCTTCCCCCATTTTCTATTTTTTTAGCATGAACCGCAGCACGACGATGATCCACATGTTGACGATGCTGAACATCCTGATGAACCACTACTTGCCGTTGTTTCTGGAATTGCGCTTACTTCATCCAAGTCTAAAAACTCTACATCTAATTCAAATTCTTCATTTTTTAATTCTTTTAATTCTTTTTGTTCTTTCATTTTCTCTTCCTCCATTTTCTATTTTTTTAGCATGAACCGCAGCATGACGATGATCCACATGTTGACGATGCTGAACATCCTGATGAACCACTACTTGCCGTTGTTTCTGGAATTGCACTTACTTCATCCAAGTCTAAAAACTCTACATCTAATTCAAATTCTTCATTTTTTAATTCC
>NZ_JAYJLO010000041.1:0-354 GCF_051948935.1 Bacillus sp. Brlt_9
CGTTTTTAATGATGCAATCTTGGTTTGTATACAGAATCTCTTTTTCAGAAGAACGAATATACTTTGGAATCCTAGGCGTTCCAGCATATTTGTTTGGATTCTTTTTATAGTCTTTTAAACTAGCAAAAAAAGATTTCCAATTTTGGAACAAACCTTTCATGATTGACTGGCTACATTGCGTAGGCAAAGCTCGATAATCCTTTTGAATCATAGCCTTAAATAGTGCATCAAGAAAGTTGTAATCTACATAAGGTTTTTCAAAATTAGGTTCTGAAAACAAATTACATGTAATCTCTTTCTGTTCTTCTTTAGGCTTTACTTTCTCTTTTTCCAATTTCTTCTGATAGGCAAGAA
>NZ_JAYJLO010000042.1:0-354 GCF_051948935.1 Bacillus sp. Brlt_9
TGTTTTTAATGATGCAATCTTGGTTTGTATACAGAATCTCTTTTTCAGAAGAACGGATATACTTTGGAATCCTAGGCATTCCAGCATATTTGTTTGGATTCTTTTTATAGTCTTTTAAACTAGCAAAGAAAGATTTCCAATTTTGGAACAAACCTTTCATGATTGACTGGCTACATTGCGTAGGCAAAGCTCGATAATCATTTTGAATCATAGCCTTAAATAGTGCATCTAGAAAGTTGTAATCTACATAAGGTTTTTCAAAATTAGGTTCTGAAAACAAATTACATGTAATCTCTTTCTGTTCTTCTTTAGGCTTTAATTTCTCTTTTTCCAATTTCTTCTGATAGGCAAGAC
>NZ_JAYJLO010000043.1:0-350 GCF_051948935.1 Bacillus sp. Brlt_9
AATTTCAAAACTCTTCCCAAGCTTCCAACCGGGCTTGAACCGGTGACCTCTTCCTTACCATGGAAGTGCTCTACCAGCTGAGCTATGGAAGCATAATGGCTCCGCAGGTAGGACTCGAACCTACGACCGATCGGTTAACAGCCGATAGCTCTACCACTGAGCTACTGCGGAATAATATTAGCCTGGCAACGTCCTACTCTCACAGGGACAAGGTCCCAACTACCATCGGCGCTAGAGAGCTTAACTTCCGTGTTCGGTATGGGAACGGGTGTGACCTCTCTGCCATCATTACCAGACTTTTATCATTATAAACATCTCTTTCGAAATGTCAAGAAGAAAAAATATATTCC